>JBGSKM010000013.1:0-248185 GCA_041741195.1 Pirellulaceae bacterium | reverse complement strand
CCTAGCATCGGGGGCACCTCTCTTCTCAGGCCTTGTGGCCGGAATCATCGGCGGGATTCTAATCGGCTCGCTCAGTGGCTCGCACACGAGTGTCTCAGGCCCGGCAGCTGGACTGACCGCAATTGTTGCTGCCCAAATCGCTACTCTGGGCTCTTTCGAAGCATTCTTGTTGGCCGTCATCGTTGGAGGTGTGCTGCAAATAGCGTTGGGACTGATACAAGCCGGGTCGTTGTCTGCCTTTTTTCCATCGAGCGTGATCAAAGGGCTACTTGCAGCAATCGGCGTGATTCTGATCATCAAGCAAGTACCTTACTTACTTGGTTATGACATGGTTCCCAAAGGACCTACTCACGGCCATTCCAACATAGTTTCGCAAATTGGCAAGATATTCACGGGTGAGATCCATATGGGTTCACTCGCGATCGGACTGCTTTCGATGGCCGTCTTGATCCTTTGGGATCAGATTCCGAAGTTGAAAAAATCACTTTTGCCAGCCCCCGTTTTTGTTGTCCTTCTCAGCATCGGAATCAGCCAACTCTTTCGGGCGATAGGTGGAGGATGGATGTTGAGTGATTCAGCAAGGCTGATGGTCAACGTTCCCGTTGCTGAAAGCATGAGCGAATTCTTGGGCTTTCTTACACACCCTGCGTTTTCACAGTGGGCCAATCCGGCGATCTATGTTTCTGGGGCGACCATTGCAATTGTGGCATCTTTAGAGACGCTGCTTAACTTAGATGCGGTTGACAAACTCGACAAACAGCAACGTCTTTCTCCGCCCAGTCGCGAGTTGATAGCTCAAGGTGTGGGTAACATCGCATGCGGTCTGGTTGGTGGACTACCTGTGACCAGCGTCATTATTCGCGGTTCTGTCAACATCAATGCCGGTTCTCAAACAAAGCTCTCAGCTATCTTCCATGGCATCCTGCTGCTGGTTTGCGTGGCAGCTATCCCGGGATATCTTAACCAAATCCCTCTGTCTTGCTTAGCCGCAATTCTTTTGCTTACCGGTTACAAGCTTGCCAGCCCTAAACTGTTTCGACAGATGCGGAGCGAAGGCCTTTACCAGTTTTTGCCCTTTATCATCACGCTCGTTGCAATTGTTGCCACCGACTTACTCATCGGGATCATAATCGGCTTGGGAGTGAGCTTGCTTTTCATATTGAAAAGCAACCTAGCGTTGCCGGTGCGCAAAATTGTTGAAAAGCACGTAGGCGGTGAAGTACTACACATTGAGCTTGCGAATCAAGTCAGCTTCCTGAATCGAGCCGCATTAGAGAAGACCCTTCGTAGCGCCGCGTCGGGAACTCACGTATTGCTGGATGCCCGGCGCACCGACTATGTGGACCCGGATGTATTGAGTTTGATTCGTGAATTTAAGGACGTCACCGCTCCCGCGCACAGTGTTCAGGTGAGTTTGCGTGGCTTTCACGAAAAATACGAACTTAAAGACGACATTCAATTTGTTGACTATGCGACGCGAGAAACTCTTGCGCAGCTCACACCGGCTCGAGTACTGCGCGTTCTCACAGATGGGAATGAACGCTTCAGCTCTGGGCGGCGATTAGATCGCGACCTCACGCAACAGTCTTTATCGGACCAGTCCTCTCAATATCCAATGGCAGTCATTTTTAGTGGAATTAATCCTCGCACGCCTGCGGAAATGATTTTCGATTTGGGACTGGGTGATGTCTACAGTATCCGAGTCGCTGGCAACGTCCCCAGTCCCGCGGTACTCGCAAGTATGGAGTACGCCTGCGTCATTGGTGGTGCCAAGCTTATCCTGGTCATGGGGCATTTAGGGAGCGGTGTGGTCCAGTGTTCGATCGGCGAGAACGGTGCATCGAGTGCGATGATGCAAGTCCATGATTGTGAGCACTTGCCGCTGCTGCTCGACGAAATTCGACAATCTGACGATGTGCAAACGACACCGAGTACGAACGCCCTTAACTCCGGCAATGAGGTTGCCGAAAGAACACTTTCAACAGCGCGCAAGAACGTCGCTCGAGCGGTTCGTGAAATTGTCCAGAATAGCCGCGCACTTCGCCGCCTTATTGATGAACAGAAGTTGGCCATTGTGGGCGCAATGTTTGACGGAGCTAGCGGAAAAGTTGAGATCATGCTTGATACAGCCGTAGGCGATTCACTCGCACCACTTTCCGGCAGTGGTGACACAACGTGAATGCCGCTTCATTCTCCAATTCCAACGACGCCTTTGCGGCTAACAAGACCGATCGTCATGAAACTGCCGAAGTAGAACGCCTAATTGAGAAGTTAGCGGAGCTACTTCCGTCGCAGGGACCGATCACGGCGTTTGCTTTTCAAAATCCATTGCAGGGCTTAGAAGACCAGCCGTTCATCGACGTGTTACGAAAAGTATATGACGTCTACGGTTGCGAGCCATTTCTCCAGGAAGGTGCTTATCGCAAAAAATTTGCCGACGGGAGAATTCCAGTATGTGCCCTCAACGAAATTATCGCAGAAGACCTCCGTCCAAACGCCAACGACAAAATCGCTGGGCTAATTGAGTGCAGCGAGTTACGTCTAAGCATGCTGACGAACTCGATTAACCCTGGAACAGAGAACGAACTCCGCTGGGAACTCGGTGGAGTCGAGGCGATCCGGCGATTTCGACTCGATATGTCCCATCGCGATCGCGAGAACCTAGTCGATTCAACACGCGATTGGGTCAAGAGCGATTTCCAGAGAACGCCCGGACGTCCACTCAGCGTCACGCGGCAAGAACTTGCCGCCACCGTGCAAAAATCAATTATGCGTTTCCACTTAGGTAACCCCGCGGCATTACCGGAATCGTCATGGGAAACGATTTGCTTATCTTTATTGTGGCGAATCTCTCGGTCCCGGATCAAGTCCGTTCCACGGTATCGAAGCAAGTCGACTGAGTATCTGCGGCCACGTGATTTGTTACTCAATGCCGCAAAAGACGATAGCGATGAACTGGTGCACCCAGTGCTCGGCCGGTTTTGTTCAGCCTACTTGGACCAGGGTTACGCCCATTGGCAATTGCCACGACGAGACCTAGGTTTTTTCAATTCGTTCTTGTCGCTGTTCAGTGCTGGTGGCCATTTTTCTAGTCGCTGGCTTCGTCCGCTTGGTAAAGAAGTCACGCGGATTCAACAGGCCGGAACTACGGCGATCGAGTGTTTGGAGGAGTCCTTGTTAGCTTTGGGGATTCAACCACAGGACAGAGAAGCGTTTCTGACTCGTTCATTGTTAGCTCAACGTGGTTGGGCAGGCATGGTTTGGCAAACGGAAACGAGACCCGATCGAGTTTATGTTCCGTCTCCCAAAGGGAGCTTGGTGGAATACTTAGCCGTACGGCTGCTATTGGACCGGTTCGCAATTGGTTGGATTGCGCAAAACTCGCTCAACTATCGAGAATCACTCGATCAGCTAACAAACTACTTGACGCCCCACGTTTCGACTGATCGCATCGGCGAGAGTGTCGAACATCGAGCCTACCCTATTCTTCAATTGGCACAGCTCCATGGCTGGACACCTCGCCAGTTGGCTGAGCTGTCCAGTCCGAGTTGGGTAGAGCTTGTGCGCGAAGTCGAGTCATTTTCGCCTTTCGAACGTCGTCGTGTTTTTCACTTAGCCTTCGAACGCCATCTTACGCACCAAATGCTCGACGCCATTTCCGCACGAGCGGAATTGCCAATTGCCAAACCAGATATTCCCCGATTGCAGGTATTCACTTGCATTGATGCGAGAGAGGAGTCATTCCGGCGACACCTTGAAGAAGTGGCACCGGATGTGGAAACGTTTGGCAACGCAGGGTTCTTTAATGTACCGATGTATTTTCGGGGAGCGGGCGAAGCACACTTCACTGCACTTTGCCCCATTGTCATCAAGCCTAAAAACTGGGTTGTCGAAGACGTCGTCCTTTCTTTAATTGATTCGGATCGACAACGGGCGAATGCGAGACGTTGGCTCGGAACAGCGACTCACCGTTTTAACACCGGCACACGCGGTTCGATTTCGGGTGCGTTGCTGACTGCTGTGCTTGGTCCGTTGTTCACAGCTCCACTCGTTGGCCGCATCATTTTCCCACGATTGACAGCCAAGATGCATCGCACTGCTCGAGGGTTCATGGCAACGCCTCCAGTCACTCGATTGAGACTCGAGAGATCCGAAGATGCTCCCGCCGGACCTGATGATGAGGGAATCGGGTTCACGCTCACAGAAATGATTGCGATGGGTGAGCGTGCCCTTCGCGATACTGGGTTGACATCGAACTTTGCTCGCTTGGTGATCATTCTTGGTCATGGTTCGAATTGCCTCAATAACCCGCATGAATCGGCTTATCATTGCGGCGCCTGCTCCGGCGCTCCGGGAGCCGCTAACGCACGGGCATTGGCAGCGATTCTCAATGACCGTCGAGTGCGATCGCAGTTGCTCGTTCGAGGAATTGCGATTCCCGACGAAACACACTTCCTCGGCGGATTGCACAATACCGCGACAGAATCCATTCGTTACTACGATTTAGAATTGCTGCCGACTTCGCATGTGCGAGACATTAAATCAGCAATGGAGATCTTTTCACGTGTGGCGGAGCGAAACGCACACGAACGATGTCGTCGCTTTGAGACGGCATCACTCCAATTCACCCCGCTGGAAGCTCTCAAGCACGTGGAAGATCGTTCCGAGGATCTGGCCCAAACGCGGCCAGAATATGGTAACAGCACCAATGCCATCTGCTTTGTGGGTAGACGAGGCCGATTGCGAGGCATGTATCTAGACCGCCGCTCGTTTCTGATGTCCTACGACGCGAGTCAAGACAATCAACAAAATGGGATACTGGCGAGGATTCTGGCCGCAGTTATTCCGGTTTGCGAAGGGATCAATATGCTCTACACGCTTTCCGCGATCGACAATAGTGGCTGGGGATCTGGCACGAAATTGCCTCATAACATCACATCGCTGCTTGGTGTAATGGATGGCGCCGCAAGCGATTTGCGAACCGGTCTTCCTTGGCAGGGTGTTGATATTCACGAACCCGTGAGACTTCTATTTGTAATTGAAACGACCGCCGCGGCAATGCAGATGATCATCAACGAAAATCCCACGATCGCACGCATCTGTCGTAACGGATGGGCACAACTCGCAGTACTTGACCCAAACTCGAATCGCATTCAGCAATACTGCGATGGATCTTTCACTGACTATGTACCACTGTCATCTGAACTCCCTGTAACACCGAGTTCAGGGGACTGGTACCGCGGCCAGCGAGGCAACTTAGGGTTTGCCATGGTCTTTAAGGAAAAACCGTAATCATGGTGCCGAATCTGTTACTCACACTGACCGGAATTATAGTGGTCGTGAGCCCAGCAGCACTGCTGATGATGCTTGGCCTGACAACGCTATTTCGCTACAAGCTCAGCGAAGTAGCGATCTCCAGATTTGCTCAGACTTGCAGTTTCACTGGATTACTCGCATCACTGTGCATTCTGGCATTTATGCTCGCGACGGGTGTACGTGATGTGCCTCTGGAGTTTGGGAACTGGGTTTCACTTCACAACCTTACTGGCACATCGGAGATAGCGGACGAGACGACGAGTTCGCATGATTCAACGCAACATGCGACGGATTCAGTCGCTCCTCATGCAGGAGAGTTTCATCTTAGAATGAAGTTCGTGTTCGATCGACTCAGTATTCCGTTTGCGGTAATGACGTTCGTATTATGCGGAGTCATTGGTTCGTTCGCTGTGAAGTACTTGCATCTGGAACCAGGCTACAATCGATTTTTCTTGTTCTATTCGATATTTCAACTTGGAATGGTCTGGTCGTCGATTGCAGGAACCATTGAAACGCTCTTTTTCAGCTGGGAGTTGGTAGGACTTTCGTCTGCGTTGCTCGTCGCCTACTACCACGATCGCGCATCACCTGTTCAAAATGGATTGAGAGTATGGGCAGTCTACCGAATAGCGGATGCCGCATTTCTTGTGGCAGCCTTGTCGCTCCATCACCTCTCGGGCTCAGGTGACTTTGCAGTTTTGATGGGCGACGGAGACTGGCCCTTCGGCAAGGTGTCTATCACTGAACAGCAAGCGTTGCTCGTGGGGTCATTGCTCTTGATTGCTGCTGCAGGCAAGTCGGCTTTGGTGCCTTTTTCTGGTTGGCTGCCGAGAGCAATGGAAGGCCCAACACCGTCCAGCGCCGTGTTCTACGGCGCCCTATCCGTGCACCTTGGTGCATTTCTTTTATTGCGTGTCAGCCCTGTTCTGGAAGCGTCGAAGACTCTAAGCGGTATCGTCGTCGCACTTGGTTTGGTGACGATGATCTACGCCACGATGGCAACTCGGGTGCAATCCGACGTGAAGAGCGCATTGTCATACGCATCCCTTATCCAAGTTAGCATCATTGTCGTCGAAATTGGAATTGGTCTTCGATATATCCCGTTGATTCACATCATTGGGCACGCATGCATTCGAACCCTTCAGCTTGTACGCGCGCCATCGCTTCTAAAAGATTACAGCAGCTTGGAGAACGCGATCGGAGATCATCTGCCACCGTCGCCGTCGATTTGGCAGCGCTGGCTCACACCCTCGACACGCGAACGTTTCTATCGATTCGCATGGGAACGTGGCTATATGGATTCAATGCTTGACGATTTTGTTGTACAGCCGTTCGTCCATTTGTTTCGTATGGCGAACCGGATTGAGCTCCGCTGTGAAAAGTTCCTGGAAGGGCCGACAAATCGAAATAATCCAGTCCCGAAAGATCGCCGAAGAAACTGAAACGCTGGAATCCAGAAGTCAGTCGTAGTTGAGATCCGGTTTTTTGCATTGCCATTTGAGAGTGAGTTGAGTGCTTCATGCCCATCGTAGACCAAATGCATTTTCCGTGGCTGGAATGCTCGATCATCTTTCCATTGGTAGGCGCAATCGCTTGCATATTCACGCGTGACAAGGCTGCTGCGCAGCGCGTAGCAATTATCGTGAGCATGGTCACGTTGGCCTTTACGCTAGCAGAATGGTACGACTTCAGTCTTTTGAATACGTTCGAAGCTCATGACAATTGGGACTTTGTACGATGGGTATTTGGTCAGGATGTTTTTGTTATTGATGAACTGAGTGCTCCGCTCGTTCCATTGACATCGCTGTTATATTTGCTGACGATTTTTTCAACTCTGAACACCAAACTTGGGCGTTTTTCGTTCGGCTGGACGCTTTTGGCACAAGCAATTGTCTTGGCGACACTAAGTTGCCATAGCCCCTGGATGATTGTCTTTCTCATGTCGATTGGCTGCATCCCTCCTTGGATGGAATTGCGCCGCCGCGGTGCGTCGACACGCGTGTTTTCGATCCATATGGGATTGTTTGTCGCGATGCTCGCAGGCGGCTTGTTCTTGTTGCAGTACGAGAGCCTCCCTTCCGTCGTTTCTTGGGTTCCGCCCACGATGCTTACGGTAGCAGCGATACTTCGTGCGGGTGTCTTTCCGTTGCACCTTTGGATGACCAATCTTTTTGAGCACGCCACATTTGGTACGGCGCTGTTGTTCGTCACACCGATGACTGGTGCTTATCTTGTGGTCCACTTGGTCGTTCCTTTCGTGCCCGTATGGACGATGCAAAGTGTCGTACTGCTGTCACTCGTAACGGCAGTCTATGCGGCAGGGATGGCAACAATCCAAACCGATGCTCGCCGATTTTTTTGCTTCCTTTTTCTTTGTAACGGCTCTCTCGTACTCATCGGTTTAGAAGTCGTAACGACAGTCGGATTGACCGGAGCGCTTTGTGTTTGGATCTCGGTTGCAATTTCACTTGGCGGTTTCGGGCTGACGTTGCGAGCAATCGAATCAAGAATTGGCAGAGTATCGTTGGATCGTTTTCAAGGAATGTACGAGCACTCTCCGACACTTGCTGGCCTATTTCTGTTGATGGGGCTAGCGTCGATTGGATTTCCAGGCACGGTAGGCTTTGTTGGCCTCGAGTTGCTGATTGAAGGCGCCGTCGGTGTCTATCCGGTTACCGGCCTTGCTGTAGTGATCGTTGCTATGCTCAACGGAATCGCAGTGATGCGAGCCTATTTTCGAATCTTTACAGGTCGAAAATTTCAAACTTCATCGGTTTTGCGCAGCCGTCGATCGGAGCGATTCTCCGTCATCATTCTTACTTTTCTTGTGCTTGGTGGAGGACTCTGGCCGCAGCCGGGCGTCGAATCAAGACGCCATGCGGCTGAGGCGCTAATGAAAATTCGCCGTGAGTCCCTGAGGGCCATGAGAGCAAAAGGGATAAATGCATTTCAGCCCAGAACGGAAGCAATTCTTTCACACGAACAGTGACAGCTTGCGTTTATATACTTGCGATCCAGTGATCAGCGATCACTGTGACGCGTGTAGTCTCAAAACCAGCTTCGAAGCAATCCGTTCAAGTTTGGGGAACTCGTTCATAGCGAGTTGCGCGACGAACTAGATTGCATCCGTCTGCCGATGGCAGTTTCAATGTGTATTGCGGCCGTGACCAACCTGGTCGATCACCTAGATTCTTTTTCTTTGTCACCGATGGAGCGAGGATTGGAAACGACAGTTCGCTGTTGGCGACGCGCATTCAACCGTGCGAGGAGTTATCATGACGTGCTTGACGAAATACTTTCCTAAAACTCCTCTCGTAGGATCCATGCCATGTTACGAGCGTGTCTCACTCTATCGTTGTTCCTCTTCGTCAGCAGTTGGCGCACCTCGTCGTGCAGTGCTGAACTATCACTTTCAGCGATCTTCGGCGACTCGATGGTGTTGCAACGCGACAAGCCCATTCACTTTTGGGGGACCACAACACCCGGCTTCGAAGTCACAGTGACGATCGGTGACCAATCGGCCAAGGCGAAGTCCGACAAGTCTGGTCGTTTCGATGTTGAACTAGCACCGATGCCAGCGGGCGGTCCGCACGAAGTCACCATCGCGGCTGACGAAACGCGAATTCTTAAAGATGTGCTTATCGGCGAAGTTTGGCTTTGCAGCGGCCAGTCGAATATGCAGTGGGCGGTCGCATCGGCCAATGACGCTGACCTGGAAACACTCACCGCTAACTTTCCGCAGTTGCGATTGATTACGGTTCCCAATGTGGGCACCCAAGATCCGCAATCGAGTTTCAACGGCCAATGGGAAGCGTGTACGCCCCAATCCGCCGCCCAATTTTCCGCGGTGGGATACTTCTTTGGTCGTCAATTGCACCAAACCTTGAACGTGCCCGTCGGATTGATCGACAACGCCTGGGGCGGAAGCTCGTGCGAAGCTTGGGTCAAGCGCGACGTGCTCGAGGCCGACGGTTCCTACGGACCCCTGTTGAAACACTGGGATGACCTTGCCGAAACGTTCGATCACGAAGCCCAGCTCGCGGCTTGGAAAGAAAAGATGGCGGCGTGGCAAGCGGACAAGAAGGGCCAACCGCCGCGACAACCGCAAAACGTCTTGGCCGGACAACATCGTCCAGCGAATCTCTACAACGGATGTTTAAAGCCGGTGATCGGATACACGATGCGCGGCGCCATTTGGTACCAGGGCGAAAGCAATGCGGGCCGCGCGGAGCAATACGGCGAACTTTTTCCGCTGATGATTCAATCTTGGCGTGACGAATGGAAACAGGGTGATCTTTCGTTCTACTGGGTCCAGCTCGCCGACTATATGCAAGAGAATCCCGTGCCCAGCGATAGCGCGTGGGCGGAGCTTCGTGAAGCTCAAACCAAGACGATGTCCAAACTTGCGAATACCGGCGAGGCTGTCATCTTGAACTTGGGTGAAGCATCGGACATTCACCCCAAGAACAAACAAGACGTTGGAAAGCGCTTGGCTCGCTGGGCACTCGCAAAGGATTACGGATACGAGATTCCCTATCACAGTCCCACGTTCGCGTCGATGGACGTCAAAGACGGTCGCGCTATCTTGACATTCGAAAACGTGGGCGGCGGGCTGGATACCTTTGATGTCCAATCACCGCTAGGGTTCACCATCGCGGGCGAAGACAAGAAGTTTGTCAAAGCGGTAGCCAACGTGGTCGACAAATCGCACGTGGAAGTTTGGAGTGACGAAGTCAAGTCGCCGGTCGCAATTCGCTACGCCTGGGCTGACAATCCGGTTTGCAATTTGCAAAGCAGCGACGGGCTTCCGGTGACGCCGTTTCGCACGGATGACTGGGCGGGCGTGACGGCTGGAAAAGTCGCACCGTAAGATTATCGGATCAAGTTGTCGTCGCACGACCTACAGTGCTCAGCGACACTTCGACAATTCACGAGTCGAGTTCCTCGCTCGTCAGACGATGTTGTCTGACGAGCGGTTCGACTTGTCGAATTCGAGGACTAGACCGATTCGGCCGCGGGGACTTCGAATCCTTGACGATACTCGCGGGTGAGCATCGCGTTGGCAGCGTCATTATCGATGAATTTTTCCGCTTCCGGATCGAACGCCAAATGTGGTCCGAGTGACAGCTTTTCCTTTTCGGGATCGACGCCGCTGGACTTCAGGTGCTTGAGGGTTCGTTCGAGTGTTTCGACGTTATCATCAAGGCTTTTCACTCCAGCGATGACGTCGCTCAACTCTTGCGGCGAGACACGGTTCTCTTCACCGAGATAGTAAGAAATGTTGCCGAGGTGGCTAACCGCAGCGGAAAGATGCCCGGTGGTCGCGTCGGCATTGAGTGATGAAGCATCTCGCGAAACACATGCATCCACAAAGTTCGCCATGTGAATCTTGTCGAGATCACCCTTCATTTTGAACTCACGAACCAGCTTCATGTCACCGTCGTACGCGGCACAGTGACCATAACTCGTTTGAACGAGATAGCCTTCGCTGCCATAGAACACGACTCCGATTTTGTTGCCGCTCTTGGAGTCGAAGAGTTTGTTCAGCTCGTCGTCGGCTGAATCATCGACACTCAAACCTCGTGTCTCAAAGACGATGCATTTATCGCCATAGTCATAAATCGAGACTTCCGTATTGGCGGTGTTGCCGGCATCGACGTAGCCTGGATCCTTGCGTTCTGCTTGGTATCCCAGACGTCCGCCATAGGAGATCACGCTATTGGGTTGACGATTCAAGCCCAGGCCCCAACGAGCGACGTCAGTTTGGTGAGGCCCTTGGTTGCCTAAGTCGCCGTTGCCGTAGAGCCGTTGCCAGTGCCAATCGTAGTGAAACTGTTGACGCGTCACTTTGGGATCCGTGAAGGCCGCTGGACCACTCCACAAATCAAAGTCAACACTAGGCGGAATCGGATAGTCGCCCAAGGCGCCGATCGATTTGCGTCGCTTGTAGCACAACCCGCGAGCAAAGTTGACTTCGCCGATCCCGCCTTCTTCAAGAAACTTGACGGCGTCGATGCACGCTTGGCTGCTCCGACACTGTGTTCCCGTTTGGAACATTCGGCCGTACTTTTTGGCGGCGGCCACGAGTGCTCGCCCTTCGTGAATGTTGTGGCTGATGGGCTTCTCGATGTAGACGTCCTTACCGGCTTGCATCGCCCAGATACCGATCAACGCATGCCAATGGTTCGGTGTGGCGCAGCTGACGATGTCGATTTCGCCTGAATCGAGTGCTTCCCGGACGTCGCGGTACACCGCCGGTCGGGCACCGTATTTCTCTGCGACTTGACTCGCCTTCTGGCCGCCGACTTTTTCGTCGATATCGACGATCGCACGAATCTCAATCTTGTCGTTCCCGCCGAAGCCACCGACGTGTGACATGCCTCGACCGTTGACACCGACGACTGCCAAACCGATTTTGTCGTTGGGGCCGACGGCCGAGGTGCGGCGCGTCGATGTCAACGTTGCGGCCGCTGCTGTGGCAGCTGTGACCGCGTTGAATTGTCGACGTGATAATTTCTGTTTCATCGATGATGTTTCCAAGTCAGAAAGGAGAGCACAGATGGTGTTCCGTGGGCGGGATAGTGATTCGTCGACGCGAGATGATCGGCCGAGGTCACCGCAATTTAATCGGTTTCGCAGCAGGAAACCACAACACAGCCGCCCAATGGTGGATTTGCCTAGCGATTGGAACACGAGTTGCGACTGGTCTGAGGTGAACACGTCGCTGAGCTTCGATTGGCGAGCGCTGCAAAATACCTCTTACCGAGCCCGTCCCATGTACCGTTCAACACTACGTCGGTTTCGCCTGGCAACCGCTCTCACGTTGGGCACCACCGCATTTGTTTTTTCCGCCGTCCCGGTCCGGGCCGATGAGGGGGAGCAGACAAGCGACTCGGGAGCGGCGATCGCGGATCTTGGTGGAGGCGATATCGAGATTGGTGACCAAGTCGGTACGGTCACGAGTTCCAATCTGCGAGGACAAGGGGCATTGGAAGAAGCCCTGGGACGCCGAGCGTACTTCGAGTCGTTATCGGCGATTAATCTGCAAAAGGCCATTGACGAGCATTTGGACAACGAACGCGAGCGGATTGAGTCTTACTACGAGGCCAGGAATTATCGCGACGCACAGGTTGAGGCTGATCGTCCGGAGCTGACCCAAGAAATCGCCATGCGTCGCGCAAAAGAGGCAGCGCCGGATCGGTTGACGAGCCAGGACTTGGACGAAAAAACCGGCAAGATTTTCTGGCCGGATCCGCTCGACGATAAAGTGCTCGTACCGTACACCCGGCTAATCAACGAAAAATTTGCCAAGCGAGCCGATCCTGGCCAGGTCTATCGGGGCAGTGATGCTCGGATGGTGCAGCGGATGGTTCGGCTCATGCAACGTGCGGTCGACACCATCAAGCACGAATTGCCGATACGCGAATACATCGCCATTAGTGATTACCTGGCCAGTGTTGGGTACGAAGCGTACTTTGACAGTGCGGGCAATCGAGTGATCAACGAGCAATAGCCTCGCACCCCACGATTCGCACTTTGCCGCGTGGGATCGACTCTGAGCTAGGCGGTCGCCTCAAGTTTAAATTCTGCGAGCGACGGCGAGTTTCGCAAGTCCGACGAGTGCGTCCTTGGTGGAGGACTCGGCAAGCGGTCGGATGAAGTCGATCGCTTGACGCTGAAAATTTGTGGCTACCGAGTGGGTGTAAGATCGTGCGTCGCTCGTATCAATCCATGGTCGCAGCAGCGCGAATCGCTCCGCAGCTGGGCCTTCCAGAATTGAGACGATGGACACACGGTCGCGAGCCGAAACATTGCTCAGTAAATGAATGATCGGCAGCGTTAGCTTTCCTTGGATCAAATCAGTCCCCAGCGTCTTGCCGATGACGTGATCATCCCCCCAAAGATCGAGATAATCGTCAGCAATTTGAAATGCCATTCCGAGCGCGCGACCGTAACCCTCTAGGGCCCGTATTTCTGGCTCACTGGCTTGCGCGTACTCGGCACCCAGTTGGCATGCGACACGGCAAAGCTCCGCCGTTTTGGCATCCAACAGTTGAAAGTAGGTTGACTCGCTCAATGCGAGGTCACCGCAGAGCATTGTTTGCCGCAGTTCGCCTTCGCAAACCTTGCGCGACGCTTCGCCGATCAATTGGCAACCCCGCGTGGACGACAGTGTGGCGGCCAAGCGAAAGCTTTGCGCGAAAAGGTAGTCACCCAGCAAGATACTTGTCTGGCGATCGTAACGATGGTTGATCGTGGGACTGTGTCGTCTCGATTTTGCGTCGTCGAGCACGTCGTCATGGACCAGCGTCGCAGTGTGAACCAACTCAATCGCTGCAGCCAGCGTGAGATGCTCGTTGGTGATTTCGCCGCAGAGGTTACCGGCGAGCAGCAGCAACGCCGGCCGAAGTCGCTTGCCGCCGAGCTGGGTGCCGTACATCAGCAAGGGACGCAACAAATCATGGGGCGAATCGAGCTCGCGGCGAAGAATGGCTTCGACCTGGAGCAATTCGCCAGCGATGTTGCTGTAGAGGGAACGCAAGTGCTGGTGCTCGATTGTCACCGCATTGCCGCTTTCGTAACCTCGAACAGCATCAATGGGGCTTGCGGCAGGGGCGGCGAGATTCATTCGTTTCTCAGCGATTGGGGTTGTCACGGTTCTACCCCAACCGCCAGCAATCGTCGAAGCGTAACTGCGGGAGGGAAAAATCTCGCGAAATACCGTTCGCACCGCTTCAGCTCGAACACGACTCGTCTCGCTGAAACAGGCCGGAGCGACCACCGCTTTTTTCCACCAGTTCGATCGGACCGATACTCACCGCGCGATCGACGCCCTTGACCATGTCATAAATCGTCAAGCATCCGATCGATGCCGCCGTCATGGCCTCCATCTCCACACCGGTTTTCGCAGTGGTTTTGACGGTCACCGTGCAGCGCCACCGAGCGCGGGTGGGTTCCTGTGTGGGCGCCTTTGAGTCCGTGACGACCGGTGTGAGGTTAGTGACATCGTCGAATTCGACATCGACCGATTCTACTGGGATAGCATGGCACAGAGGAATCAGCTGGCTTGTCAACTTGGTGGCGCCAATCGCAGCCAAACGGGCGATGGCAAGGACGTCGCCTTTGCTGGTTTCGCCGCGTCGAATGAGGTCCGCTGTCTCGGCGAGCATCGAAATTGTGCCGCGTGCTTTCGCGATCCGAACGGTGGGCGTCTTGTCCGAAACGTCGACCATGCGTGCATGACCGGATTCATCAAAGTGGTTGGAAGTGCTCATGGACCAGACGATAAGCCGAGCCGCAAAATTCGGCGAGGGTAGGTGCGTCGGCGAAGAGCGAGAGATGGGGTTGGATGCTCAGGCAAAAAAAAACGTCGCACATCCGCGGGTGATGTGCGACGTTCGGAATCGAGGCGCTGAGGAAGTCGGACGAGTCCGGCGGCCCAGGTGCGTGCTCGTTGATTTACACGAGTTCTTTCTTAGCGCCGACGAGCGTTCGGAGCCGTTCGGCCAACAAGTGGGCGTCGAATGGCTTTTTGAACGTTTCGTTAATGCTGCTGCGATCGAAGCTCATCGGCTGGCCGTCATCGGGCAACAGCGCGATCAAGATCACATCCGTAAAGTCGATGTTCTTGCGCAGGTTTTGACAAATCTGCACAGCTTCGATCTTGCCGATCGAGAAGTCGACGATGATGCAATCAGGACTGAAGCTCTCGGCTTGGATACCAGCTTCGAAACCACTCGCGGCCACAGCGACCTTGAATGCCTTTTCGGGCGGTAACTCACGCTTCAAGTTTTCAATCAATACCTGGTCTTGGGCGACGATCAGGCACTTGGCCATCGCTTCGTCTTCCAAGTCTCCCAAGGGCATACCATGCTCCTTGAGGAACTTGATCAGGTATTCGCGCGGAATCCGGCGATCCTGACTTCCAGGAATTCGGTAACCTTTTAAACGCCCCGAGTCAAACCATTTGCTAACAGTTCGCGGAGCCACCTTACAGATCTTGGCGACCTGTCCAGTAGTGAAGACCTTCATATGCAGGTTCTCCATAACGCCTCGTTGATATTCCCTCAGAGGACTGGTGCGTTCGGTAACCAGTACTCTAACGGCCCACTCGTCGTTTACTTCTCGCTCGCCACTCAACCGGTCCTGAAAGTCGGTCGTCCAAACGATTGCGGTGGGTCGCGATCGTTCAAAGGGTTCGTGAGATCTAACGCTGGGTCGGGGCCAGCCGGCTCGCATCTTGCGACGCGATCCAAACGGGATCCTCGCGGTTTTGGTTTTAAATAAATAACGATCGATCACTTGGGCTTGTGATCGGGCGGAGAGAAGCCGCGGTGCCACCGTGTCCATCGCGACCCCGACGTCCCAGGATGGCACTCGTTCCGACGCGAATTGTTTCCAATTCTCGTGCGGTTCGTAGCGTCACATAGGTAGTCGCTGGATCGCAGACACAGTGCTCGCCAAGGTGCTCGAAAAAGCAACAGCATTTGCTGCGCCAATTCGCTCACCCTGAGCGTGTCCGAGAATTCCCCCCTAAGCAGACAGGTACCAAGACTGCCACCGATCGAAATTGTGTTCGCCAAGCACGAGGCTTCAGCGATCACCGTAACGACCCAGTCCATGAGGCACTTGTCCGAAAGTTAATGTCGAGTAAATCGAGGTCAACTCTTTAACGTGTTTGATTGCGAACAAGCGTTAATACCGTTTCTCTGGGCACACTGGGATTGCCCAGCACATCAGAGCCAAGTCGCAATTTGAGCTGACGACTAACGGAATCACGCTGAATTCTTAACATTCACGCATTGCTGCGAACGGTTGGACACACGTCGACCACGATTCGTTTCGCAAGAAAAAATTTTGCGAGACATCTTCGCCCGCAACGAATCCGCCTTGACGTCCATGCTCGATCCAGCCCCTACGTCCCGCACCGCTCCCCCAATCGCTCAGCTTTGCCCTTTGCTTTACGCTAAAAGCCGCCCGGATGTTCTCAAGTGCCGCCGCGGTGTTGAGGGCGATTCATCGCGATAGGGAGCAAGTCACGCGGGCAGTTCGCGATCAACCGACACACGCTCAACGGACACCCCGCTGCCCACGCCTGTTTCACAAGCCGTCCGATTGCCTTTGCCGCGATCCCTTTTTGAAAACGAATATGATGGACCCCACCGCTCGCCAGTTCTTGATTGATGCCATCGAAACTCCCAGTCCCTCGGGTTTTGAGGAGCCGATCCAGAAACTGGCACGTGAATTCATCGCACCGTACGCGACCCAGACGCGAATCGACGTTCATGGCAATCTCGTCGCGTCCATCGGCGACGCCAACGGACCGCGGCTCATGTATGCGGGTCACTGCGACCAGATCGGAATGCTCGTGTCGTACATCGACGAACTTGGATTCGTCTACGCCCAAACGATCGGCGGGTGGGATCCGCAACAATTGATTGGCCAATCGATGACGATCTGGACCGACAAGGGACCCGTCGCCGCCGTGATCAGCCGCAAGCCGATCCATTTACTTAACAGCAAGGAACGCGAACAAGTCGTCCAGCTTGAGCAAATGTGGTTGGATATCGGGGCCAAGAACCAAGAAGAGGCTCGCTCGCACGTTCGCGTGGGCGACCCGGTGACCCTGCAACTTCAGTTTCGGCCGCTCTTGGGCGCGATCGCGAGCGGCCCAGGAATGGATAATAAATCGGGCATGTGGACGGTGATGGAAGCGCTGCGGCGCGTCTCCATGGGTTCCAACGGTTTGAAGTGTCATCTTCACAGCGTCGCGACTGTTCAAGAAGAAATTGGCCTGCGGGGGGCTAAGACGGCTGCCGGTAGCATCCATCCTCACGTGGCCATCGCCGTGGACGTGACACACGCCTCGGATTGTCCGACGATTGACAAACAGCAGCAGGGCGATATCCGTCTGGGGGGAGGCCCAGTGATCTTCCGGGGCCCCAATATCAATCCCAAAGTTGCCCTCCGGCTGATCGAGTTGGCGGAAAAGCACTCGATCCCGTTTCAATTGGCAGCGGTGGGTCGCGCCACGTCCAACGACGCCAATGTGCTCCAAATCCACGGCGGCGGCGTTGCGACCGGTCTCGTCGCCGTGCCCAATCGTTACATGCATTCGGCCGTCGAAACCGTCTGTCTGGACGATCTCGAGCATATCGCAGAGTTGCTCAAGTGCTTCGCCCAGTCGCTAACGCCGGATGACGATTTCATCCCCGGTTAACTATGTCACCCGCGGCTAACAATTACCTGCCGCCGACACCTCGGCCAACAATATGCCGGTCGCGGGGAGTACTGTTGCGTTGCCCACGCGTTCTGGCGAAGTGCCGGGAAAGTTTGCCCGGTACATATCGGGATCCGAATCATACCGCGATCCGGCGACTCGAACTCTGCGATTTTCAGTTGCCCCTTCCAAAGGGGCGGGCCTGTGCCGCAGGTGTTTGACGACCCGTCCGGCCTGCGTTATGATTGCATCGTACCCCGAGGTACCAAGCTGCGGTGTCATGATTCCCGACACCAACGAATTGTTGGGAATTTGTGAGACGCACTTGCCCACCCAAGATTATCCTTCCACTTACCAAGCTCACCGGAACAATTCTGTGTCGATGACACCGAGCCTCCAGGTCCCTGCTTGCCCGCCAATCGCGTCGCCGCTTCGAAGTATTGTGGCTGCGACTTTCATCATACGACTTGCTCAACCGCGACCTTGACGTTTCGTGATCTGCCGTATCGGCCCGCCTTCTGCGGACGATTCAGTGGATCTTGGAACTTAACCAAGTGATCGCTTGCTCGATTCCTCGCAATCAGTTGTTCGACGAACCAAGGAGTTTGCAATCATGCGTTGTCTCGGAAGTCCATTTAGCCGGCGCGGTTTTCTTGCCGCCGGTGCTTGCGGCGGTTTGGGTTTGTCCCTGCCCGAATTCTTGATGCGGCGTTCGCTGGCCGAACAAAAAGACTACGGCTTCATTGAGGCCAAGGCCAAGAGCATCATTCATGTTTTCCTGCCCGGCGGGATGGCGCAACAGGAATCCTTCGACCCGAAACCCTACAGTCCGTTGGAGTATCGGGGTGAGCTGCGTCCGATCAAGACCAACACGGGCGAAGAGTTCTGCGAAACGGTTCCCGAACTGGCCAAGCGAGCCGACAAGTTTACGGTCGTTCGCTCGATGACGCACGGCGAAGCGGCTCACGAGCGTGGCACCCACAACATGTTCACTGGGTACAAGCCCAGCCCCGCGCTGCAGTACCCAAGTTTTGGTAGCGTGATCAGTCACGAGTACGGCCCACGCAATAATTTGCCACCGTACGTTTGCATTCCCAACGTGCCCAATGAGTTCGCGGGGACGGGATACTTGCCCAGTAGCTTTGGTCCGTTCGCGCTAGGGTCCGATCCGACTCGCGATGATTTCAAGGTTCGTGACTTGGATCTCGCCGGCGGTGTGGACGCGGAGCGTTTTGTCCGTCGAAAATCCGCGCTCGAATTGGTGAATCGCAATTTCACTTCGGCAACGAGCTCCGACAAAGTGAACGCGATGAATACGTTCTACGAGCGAGCCTATGACTTGCTCGACACGCCGGCCGCTCGCGAAGCATTCGACATTTCGAAAGAGGACGCCAAGCTGCGTGACCGATATGGTCGCAACGAAGCGGGCCAGAGATTGCTGATGGCGCGTCGGCTTGTCGAAGCCGGATCGCGGTTGGTTACGTTAACCTACGGTGGTTGGGATATGCATACCAACATCACCGCCGGTTTCCGCAATTCCATGCCGCCGCTGGATGTGGCCCTGTCGGCGCTGTTGGATGACTTGTCCGAACGAGGCTTGCTCGACGAGACGTTGGTGATGGTCAGCAGCGAGTTCGGACGCACTCCCAAGGTCAACCCGGACGCCGGTCGAGATCACTGGCCCAAGGTCTTTAGCATCATGCTTGCCGGTGGTGGAATCAAACCAGGGCAAATCTATGGCGCATCGGATGCCACGGCGTCCGAGCCAGATGACAAGCCCGTATCGCCGGAAGACCTCGCGACAACCATGTACCACCTGCTCGGAATCGTCGCGGACAAAGAACTGATGGCACCCGGTGACCGTCCGATCGAGATCGTTGACGGCGGCAAAGTGCTCAAAGACTTGATCGTCTAGCCGCCAGCTTGAGGGCCCAAGAACGATGGATGGCCAAGCATTGAATCTCGATGCTTGGCCATCTTCTGGCTGACCAGACACGCTCTGGCTGAGATGCCAACAACGCCTTTCCATCCACGTCGAGTGATCGCCATGCATTATCTTTCCCAAACAGTTCGAGCTATCTCGCTTTTCGGCGTGTGGTCGATGGTTAGCAGTGTCTCATTCGCCGCACTCCCCGTGGTCAATCAACTGCAACCGCTTGGCGTGGTACGGGGCCAAGAGGTGACCGTCGTTTTCGTTGGTCAGCGATTGCAGGATTCGCATCAAGTCCTTTGCCCCATCGACGGAATCGAAGTTCTGTCTGTCACCCCCGTGGATGACAAAAAGGTTGAGGTCAAACTAAAGACGGACGAGAAACTCGCGCCCGGCTTATACCCATTGCAACTGGTCACCAAAAGCGGCGTCGCCAACCTCCGGCTGCTCGGTGTTGGCTCCATGCCCGTCGTCAACGAAGTCGAACCGAACAATGATTTTGACGCTGCCCAGCCGATCGAGATGAATCGGACGATCGAGGGTGTGGTGACCAGCGAAGACGTCGATCACTTTCGCGTGTCGCTCAAGAAAGACCAATCGTTGACGGTGGAGATCGAAGGCATTCGATTGGCCTACTCGCTCAACAACCAAAACATTCTCGATCCCTACATCGCGATTTTGAATTCCGGCCGATTCGAAGTCGCTTCGAGTGACGATTCCGCCCTGTTGCAACAAGACGGCTTGTGCACGTTCGTGGCCCCCGAGGATGGCGACTATACGGTTCTCGTTCGCGACAGTGCATTCAGCGGAAATCCGATTTGTGGGTATCGTTTGCACGTGGGCGATTTCCCGCGTCCGGTGGCAGTGATTCCCGGAGGAGGAACGCCGGGGGCGGAACTCAAAGCCCAAGTGATCGGGGTCGATGGCGTGTCCAGCGAAGCGACGGTGCAACTTCCCGGCGAACCGCATGAGCAATGGGGACTCACTACCGAAACGCCCGCAGGAATCAGCCCCTCGCCCAACTGGGTTCGTGTCAACGAGTTGCCCGTGGTGATGGAAACAGAGCCCAATGACGACTATCGCAAGGCTCCGACGTTTGCCGCGCCGGCCGCGTATTGTGGCGTACTGCAAGCCGAGAACGATTACGATTGTTTCGGATTCGAAGCCAAGCAAGGAACCAAGTACCGCGTCCAAGTATTCTCTCGCGATGTGCTTCGATCGCCCGTCGATGCAGTACTCAATGTGTTCGGACCCGATGGAAAAACGCTTCAATCGTCCGATGATGCTCGCGGGAACTTGGACCCATTTCTTGAGTTCGCGGCTCCGGCCGATGGCCAACATGTCGTGCGGATTTACGATCACTTGCGAGTCGGAGGTCCCACGTACAACTATCGCATCGAAGTGACGGCGACGTCGCCCAGTATCAGTCTGAGTTTAAAGGAACTCCGTCGTGACGAAGCTTTTGTCACCAACGTGCCGCAGGGTGGAACAGGCGCCTTGGTGCTGCTTTCAGCCCGTGGTGACTTCGGCGGGAAATTCAATATCGCCGTCGATGGGCTTCCACCGGGAGTGACCGCGACCGCGTTTCCGATGCCCGATGGACGAAACGAAATCCCAGTGCTGTTTACAGCGGCCGCGGACGCCGCTCACGCGGCAAGCATGATGACGCTGACCGCGTCGGGAGACTCGCCGTTGGCCTTTACGAGTCTGTTTGATCATAGCCACAAATTGGTACTCGGCCAGAATCGACGGCACATGTGGGCCTACAAGACTTCGCGGGCACCTATCGCGGTGACCGATGCGGCACCGTTCACGATTGAGTTGGTCCAACCAAAGACACCGATCGTTCGCGACGGTAGCAAAGATTTGATCGTCCGGATTGTTCGCGGCGAAGGATTCACCAGCGCCGTTTCGATTCGCGCCCTCTACAACCCTCCCGGAATCGGCATCAACAACAGTCGCCGTATCGACAAGGACCAGACGGAAGTCACCATCCCAATCACGGCCAACGGCGGCTCCCCCGTCGAAACGTGGCCATTGATCTTGGTGGCCAGTTATGACTCCGGAAACGGGACCGCTGAAATCGCGACGCCGCCCATCAACCTCGAAATCCAAGATCGAATTTTCAAGTACGAATTTCCTAAAGCCGCCGGTGAACTTGGAACCGAAACATCGATCACGATCCCGATGGAAGTCCTTCGTGAATATAGCGGTGATGCCGAAGTCGAATTGGTGGGATTGCCCAAGGGCGTGACGAGCTCTGCGGCCGTTCAGAAATTGACTCCTGAGTCGACATCGGTGACCTTCCCGATCACGATTGCCGCTGACGCCAAGGAAGGATCGCACAAGACGCTCGTATGCATCTCACGCGTGCACGTCGATGGTGAAACGATCTTTCAAACCACCGGCTCTGGCGAAATCCGAGTCGACAAACCGTTGCCACCCAAGGTGGACGCTCCCGCTGCAAAGCCGGAGGAGAACAAGCCTGCACAGCCCGCCGAGCCCAAGCCGCTGAGCCGGTTGGAACAACTTCGCCAAATGAAAGCGAGTGGACAGTAATGAGCATTTTGAGAACACATTCTGCAATTCGGCGACTGGCATCATGGTCGATGCTCGGTTTGCTCGTCGTGACCGTTTCCAACGCAAACGCCGTCACCCCAGAAACCGCAATTCGTTCCAGCAGTCCTCCGCTGAAGCCGAATTTGGCGGTGTATCCGCCCAGCGTGAAGCTCAATTCGGCTCGCGATTTTCAGACGTTCGTGGCCGTGATGCTGCGT
This sequence comes from Pirellulaceae bacterium, assembly GCA_041741195.1. Lineage (GTDB taxonomy): Bacteria > Planctomycetota > Planctomycetia > Pirellulales > Pirellulaceae > JBBSJZ01. The sequence goes on along the minus strand of JBGSKM010000013.1, from coordinate 225,942 downwards.
GATGATGGCATCACCGAAGATGCGACCGATCGAATCGAGTGGTCCATCGCCGATGAATCCAAAGTGCGTCGAGATGGGTGGAGCTTGTTTCCGGTGGCCGACGGGCAAACCGAATTGATCGGGAAATATGCTGGGACCGAAGTGCGCATTCCCATCGAAGTTTCTGGTGCTGGCAATCGTCCCGCAATCAGTTTTGAAAAGGATGTGATGCCCGTGCTCACACGCTCGGGTTGCAACACCGGATCATGTCACGGTGCCGCTCGTGGCAAAGATGGATTCCGAATGAGTTTGTTTGGCTTTGATCCCGCAGGCGATTATCAACGCATCACCCGCGAAGTCGGCGTCCGACGAATCAACTTGGCCGTGCCCACGGAAAGTCTGTTTCTCAAGAAATCCATCGGTGCGGTTCCCCACAGTGGTGGTAAGCTCTTCGACGCCGACTCCGATTACTACGCGACCATGCTGGAATGGCTCAGCGACGGCGCGAAAATTGATCCGGACAATGCCAAGCCACCGATGGTGACTGGATTAAGTTTGTATCCGCCCCAAGCAGTGATCGAAGGCAGCGGGACGACGCAGCGTTTTGTGGCCGTGGCGACGTATAGCGATGGAAGCACCCGTGATGTGACCCGCTTGGCCGCGTTCGCGACCAACAATGCATCGACCGCCGAGATCGACCAACTCGGTGTGGTGACGGCGGGCAATCGCGGAGAAGCATTTGTTACCGCGCGATTCGTCACCGAGACCGTCGGTAGCCAAGTGCTCGCGCTGCCAGCTGATTTGCAGTACACGCCTGGTCCGGTGACCGGGAATTACATTGACGAACTCGTCGGCAAAAAGCTGCAGCAGCTTCGGCTCGTTCCCAGCGGCCAATGTTCCGATGAAGAATTTTTGCGTCGGGTGACGATCGATGTGACCGGTCAATTGCCGACCGAAGACGAATACAATCTGTTCTTGAATGATGTCGCTCCCGATAAGCGAGCGGCGCTTGTCGATCGATTGCTGGAACGAAAAGAGTTCAGCGAAATTTGGGCGATGAAGTTCGCGACGCTGTTGATGATCAAAAGCAGCAACCAAGTCAGTTACAAGTCGGCGTTCTTGTACGCCACTTGGCTAACCGACAAATTCGCACGCAACGTGCCCATCAACGAGATGGTTCGAGATCTGCTCACCAGCAGCGGCGGGACGTTCGGTAGCCCCGGCACCAATTTCTATGAAATCGAACGCGACACGTTGAAAACGAGCGAGAACGTTGCCCAAGTATTCATGGGAATCCGCACGCAGTGTGCACAGTGCCACAATCACCCGTTCGATCGTTGGACGATGGACGATTACTACGGGTTCGCCGCGTTCTTTAGCCAAGTCGGTCGCAAACAGGCCGAGGACTATCGCGAGCAAATCATATACAATCGCTTCAGCGGTGAAGTCAAACATCCGGTGAGCGGCCAAAACGTCGCACCCAAGTTTCTCGGTGGCGAGGCTCCCGATACCAAAGGCAAGGATCGACGGGAAGTGCTCGCTGATTGGCTGACCAGTGGCGATAACCCGTACTTTGCACCGTCGATTGCGAACCGCGTTTGGGCTCATTTCATGGGCGTCGGACTCGTGAATCAAGTCGATGATATTCGTATCAGCAATCCCGCCAGCAACCCAGAGTTGTTCGAGACGCTCGGCAAGAAACTCGTCGAATACGACTTCGATTTCCGCCGACTCGTGCGAGATATTTGCAACAGCGAAGCCTACCAACGCAGTAGCGCCGCCAACGACAGCAATCGCCAAGACGAACGCAACTATTCGCACGCGTTGATTCGACGAATTCCCGCGGAAAGTCTGTTGGATTGTGTTTCCGCGGTCACCCAGTCGCCGGATAAATTCCGCGGACTGCCGCTGGGCGCAAGAGCCGTTCAAATCGCTGACGGCACCACGTCCACCTACTTTCTAACGACGTTTGGTCGCTCGACGCGAAATACGGTTTGTGATTGCGAAGCGACGACCGATCCGTCGCTGTCCCAAGCCCTGCACCTACTCAACGGTGACGCGGTTCATAACAAAATCCGAAGTGGTAATACGCTACGCGATTGGTTGGAGACCGAAAAGCTTTCGCCAGAACAAATCATTGATCGCATTTATGTGAGATGTTTGTCGCGAAAACCGACACCGACGGAGCGAGAAGAGTTATTGGCAACGCTGCCCGCGGAAGGCAGTCCGGCGGGGGAGCTGGAGGATATTTACTGGGCGGTACTCAACAGCCGCGAGTTTGTGTTCAACCATTAATCCGGTGTTCGTGTCCAGTCGCCCGCCGCTCGCCCATGCTTTGGCCAACCCTTCGCACATGGGATGCCCAGTGGCATCTCCGAGTCGCATGAGGCTGGATCCAATCAATCGTTCAACTTAGCCCCGATGAAATTTCCCATGGTACGAAAAATTTCTGCGTGTCTTGTCGCGTTCTCGCTGACCGCGGTTCCGTTGCTGGCGCAAGATGCCAAGCCGACGGATGTCGCCAAGACGACTTTCGAAGATCACATCAAGCCAATTTTTCGGCAACACTGTGTCTCATGCCACCAGCAAGGCGAACAAAAAGGCGGGCTGGCTCTTGATACATTTGGCGCTGTGATTGAAGGCGGTGGTAGTGGCGAAATTGTTTATGAAGGCGACGCGGACGGCAGCCGGCTGTGGCAACTCGTGTCGCACGCCGATACGCCCGTGATGCCGCCCAACCAGGACAAGTTGCCCGAAGACCAACTGGCGTTGATTCGCACTTGGATCGAACAAGGGATGCCTGAGAATTCGGGCTCCAAGGTCAAAGAAAAAAAGAAGAGCGCCTTGGCGATGGTCGCTACCACCGGCGGAAAGCCCGATGGACCAGTGGCAATGCCAGTGTCGTTGCCGCAACAAGTTCCGGTGATCACCGATCGAGCGGCCGCGATCACGGCGATCTCGACAAGCCCTTGGGCGCCGCTTGTGGCGATTGCCGGTCAACTTCAAATTTCCATCTACCATACCGAAACTGCGGAGTTGCTCGGCATCATCCCCTTTCCCGATGGGATCGCTCAATCGCTTCGCTTTAGCCGCGACGGGGCCTACCTGATTGTCGGTGGTGGTGAGCATTCGGCGAAGGGACTCGTCGCGATCTATGACATCAAGACCGGCGAGCGCGTGGCATCGGTCGGCGATGAGTTGGACACCGTGTTCGGCGCCGACGCGAACGATAATCTCTCGCGCATTGCCTTGGGTGGACCCAAGCGAATGCTGCGGATCTTTGATGCGGCCGACGGAAGTGTGTTGTTTGACATCAAGAAGCACACGGATTGGATTTATGCGGTCGCTTACAGTCCCGACGGAGTCCTTCTCGCTTCAGGCGATCGTTCTGCGGGTCTGAGCGTTTGGGAAGCGGAAACAGGACGTTTGTATCTGGACCTCACCGAGCACAAAGGCGCCATCAACGCCATTTCGTGGCGAGACGACTCCAATGTGATGGCGAGCGCCAGCGACGATGGCACGGTCAAACTTTGGGATGTCAACAGTGGTGCCGCGATCAAAACCATCACCGCTCATGGCGGCGGTGTGATGGACGTTCAATTTGATCACGCCGGTCGACTCGTAACGGCGGGGAAAGATCGCCGCGTCAAACTTTGGGACGCGTCCGGGAATCTTGTCAAAGAATTCGAACCAATGAGCGAAACCGCGCTGGAATGCGCAATCTCGCACGACGGTACGCGTATCATCGCCGGCGATTGGAACGGTGTGGTGACGATGACCCTGGTCGACGATCCCACAAAAAAGACGGCGCTGGCGTCAAACCCCGAGCCCGTGCCGGTTCGTCTTGAGAAGACCAAGCAAACGCTGGTAACGGTCCAGTCGGAACTGGCGCCACTGGAAGCTGCATTGGCGGCGGCACAACAGTCGCTTGCCGAATCTCAAAAGCAAGTCTCCGACGTGCAGGCAACGGTCGCGGCGCTTCAGTCCGAAGCCGCAAAAGCCACTGAAGCTGCCGCGTTTGCGTCGACCGCGATCGGCGAAATTGATGCCGCTTTACCAGCACTCGTCGCCGAAGGTCGCGATGCCCACGACGCCATCATCGCGAGCCGATTGAGCGGGCAAACGGCGGATCAGGTAGCGAATGCAGAACAACGACTCGGTGAACAACTATTAAACTTGGCGGCCAAACGAAGAGCCCGCCTTGATCTTGAAAAGCAAGTCGCCGCTCACCAGCAGACGGCCAAGGCCAAGGGCGACGAGGCTGCCGCGTTGGCCGCAACATTGCCACCGATGGAACAAACACTCGCAAATGCGAAACAGGCGGAAGCCGCTGCCAAGTCTCAGCACGACGCGGTCGCCAATCGCAAGAACGAAGTGGAATCGCGAATCGAACAGTTGGCTGCGGCGATCCAGTAGCATTGCTACAACGAGTCAACGTTTCCACGCCAACGTGTGTCGCCCCACTCGCACGCCAGCATGACGCTGTTGATGCCTGAGCCGATACCGAGCATGGCCGTCCGGTCGCCCGGTTTCAATTCGCCTCTCGCGACCGCGGCCGCGACCGAAAGGGGCAAGGCGACGGAGCCGGTGTTGCCCAGATTGTTGAAGGTGACGCTATCGCGATCCAAGGGTAATTGCATCGCCGCGAGCATCGCTTCGCGGTGTCGTGTCCCCACTTGGTGACAAATTGTGCGATCGATGCACTCGCGATTCCAGGAGGTCTCACGAAGCAGTTCATCCAGTGCGGCAACTCCGGTCGCGATGCCTTCGGCCATCAATCGTTCAGAGTCGGTGTCCATCAGCGGCATCATCTCGGCGCCCGCGGTGTCTTCGTTGCTCAAACACAAATCATGGAACTCCGTGCGTGCTTCAGCGATCGCGGCAACGATTTTGGACCCGTCGCGGCTGATCCGACGATGCGAAAGCAACCATGCGCAACTACCCGAACCAATCGTCAATGAAGCGAACGCGGGTTTGATCGACTTGCGAGTGAGCGACTGGTCCGAATTCAAAGCCGCGATGGTGCCGCTGAGCAGTGGTCGACTGTTTTCGGTTCCAATGACGAGCCCAGCGTCGATGACCCCGGCTTCGATGAGCGTTGCGATTTGAACGGCTCCGTTGAGCACGCCCAAGCAAGCGTTCGAAACGTCATACACCCAACATCGATTGGATAACCCCAGACCATGGTGAACCTTCGAAGCGGTTGCCGGTTCTAGAAAGTCACGACAGACGCTTGCGTGGATCAAACATCCGATACGATCGCGATCGATGCCTGAGGCCTCGATGGCGCGCTGGCCGCTCTGGATGCTAGGGCCACTGGGTCGAGTCCCCAGTGGCCACACGCGTCGCTGGGCGATCCCACTCATCAATTCCAATCGACCCTCGGGGAGCTTGATACGCTCGTAAAGTGGCTTGAGTTGGGTCTCGATCGCGTCACTTGTCCAAATTTCTTCGGGCAATGTTGCACCGATTGCTTCGAGACACACATTTTCAAACTTCACGTGAAAATCGCCTTAAGTCGTTGATGAGCCGAGGTTTCGGCCGAAGTCGCACCCTGTCGCGAACGTTGGCTCGGCAAAACGAGCGCCAACTTTGCTAGCTTAAAACCGCAATGCTAGCACTGCCGCTAGTGCTAGCACGTAACGCTTTTGGCAATCTGTTGAAATGGAATTGATCCGTCAAAGTTTGCCACTAATCTCCTACGCAGTTCGCGGGTGGGACACTGTCGTCCCTCCCCAACCAACAACGGCAATCACTCAAACTTGTTAGGAATCCGTTCCAGGATGGAAGGGAACACCGAGGTTCAAGTCAACGTCGTTTTCGGTGGGTGTTTTCTACAACACTCAGCGATCGTCGGCTATCGCTGTCCAGCCTCCAGGTTGCGCCAACGATCAACGACTCAAAGCCCGCCCGACGCGTCTCCCCGTGGATCGTCGTACACCTGCCCCCCTGCTGCTGGATTCCCATTTCGCATCCGTCTCGTCAAACGCCCGGAACTGCATAACGCAGGGCGATGCGCGACAACGCAATGGCAAGCTCGACCTAACCCAATTGCTGACCTTGGTCGATGTGGCACGACAGCGCATCATTTCACAACTCGTACGTTCGAGAAGGAACTTTCGGATGACGTGTAAGCCTTTAATCGGATTGAACGCAGACTATCGATCTGCAGTTCGTAGCATGCCCGCCTACAGCTACATCGCGGCTGGATATTTCCAGTCGGTGATTGCTGCGGGAGCAATCCCGGTCATCATGCCGCCCATGAGCGACCTGGAATCGATTCGCGGTCTACTCGATCAATTGCATGGATTCATCCTAATCGGCGGTGCCGATTTGGATCCCCGCAACGATGGCTTCATGATGCACCCCAGTGTCCGGCCGATGGACCCCATGCGTGAGGCGAGTGATCGTCTTCTGATGGCCGAAATCGCCGAACGCCGATTGCCCGTCTTGGGAATTGGTACGGGAATGCAACTGATGAATGTACAACAAGGTGGAAACCTGTTCTTGGACTTGAAAGAAGACTTGCCCAATTCGGTCCCGCATTTTGATCCGCAGGATCCAAATCACCGACACACGCTCGAAGTGGTCAGCGACTCGTTGGTCGGTCGAGTCTACGGTGACGGCGAAATCCGAGTTAGCAGCCGCCACCACATGGGTATCGATGAAGTTGCCCCCGGTTTTCGTGTGACCGCTCGCTGCCCCGACGGCGTTATCGAAGCGATCGAGAGCGAAATGATGGACTGGTTCGCCGTCGGAACCCAGTTTCATCCCGAATGTGGCGCCGCCTCGGCACTGGACATTCGAATTTTCCAAGAGTTCGTCGAAGGCGTACTCGAACGCAGCGAACAAGAATTGCGACTGGTTGCTTAGTCACTCAGTACCATTTCTCGTCAGGGATGGGTGACGAATCGTATTTTTTTCATCATATCGTTTGGGCCTCAATAGCCTGACCAATCGCACGGATCGCGAGCAGCCGCTGCAAGATGCAATGGCTCGAGGCGGATTAGCGGGGACAAAAGATGTCACTTGTCAGGATGACGAGTGACGAACTCGACGGATCGCAAGGTTCTTGTGGTGAGTCGAAATGCGAATCGCGAAACTAGTCAGGACGGCTAATAGGCCGGGCGTGCATCGAGTCGAGGCACGCCCGGCCTTTTTTTGATGACGAGGACTCAGGTGAAACAGCTTGATTTTGCCTCCGCGAGATGGCAGTGATGCTTCAATGGAGGACCACCACTGGAACGCCTCTCATTTTTATGATTCCGACAGCCCAAGAACGCAAGTACTTCTCTGTCACTGCTCGTATTCAATGCCCGCCGGCAAGATGACAAGCCAACTTGTTTATTTGCGTTCCCGCAGACGACGCTGCAGGTCGGCTTCTGTTGCCGCGAGTTCCGATAGCGATTGTTGTTCGAGCACTTCCGGTGATGATTCTGGCAACCCGAGCAATTGCTCCAGCAGTCGAACGCGACCCATGGCTTGTCCTTGTTCACGGCCTCTTGCTTCACCTCGCGCTTCACCTATTGCCTGACCTCTTGCTTCACCTTCAGCGATAGCGGCCTGCAGTCGTGCCTTCTCGTCCATCTGCATTTTCAGACGCTGGTTGTACAAGCTTCGTTGCTGGGGGTCTCGGGCAATCATTTCTAGAATTCCTGTCGCTTCACGAAATACCGGATTGGGTAAGCGTGCGGTAAGTTCATCGGGCGTTAGCTCACCGGCACGTTGAAAGAAGAACGCCCACTGAGCAACCGGGTCGCTGATCTCTCGATTATCTTCTGGGGCGAGGTACTTCGGCAACTCCAACAAGTGAATTTGCAGGGAATCTGTTAGCCGCAGCGAGTGGGTTTGGTTGATCAGCCGAAAATCTAGGTGCAGATCCGGTACGTCTCGAAACAGGATCGCGTCCAGGATGCAAATGCCAATCGACGGCCGCAGATCCAGATAGCTGTCCCCTTCGCCGATCTGGTCCACCAATTGAGTCGCGGCATAGTACGTCAACGGTTGCGGCAATCCCGCAGGCAGCGTTCGCTGGACTTCGATATCGAATCGACGACCATCTGCGTCACTGGCCAGCACATCCAGGATCGACAATTTGTCCTCGTCGAACTCTCTCTCTACGATCGGATTGAGGATCGTCACTTCGGTGATGACGGGATCGCCGCTCAATATCGAGTTGATGAAGTGCAACGTCACCGCCGGATGTTCGGGGCTCCCCAGCAGCGCCTTGCAAGCGAAATCGACAGTGGGATTGATGCCTATCATGAACGACGCCAACGGTGAGCGAACAATCACCAAGTTCGCCACATCTTAGCCCACACGAACTGGCCCGAATATGCGTGAATGAATTCGGAGAAGCTGACACTCGCAACCCACCGATTCATTTCAGTCAAAGCTTGCGTCCACGTCGGCGACCGAGATCGAGCACGACTGCCATCGGCATTGGGGAGCGGTCGTGTCCTTTACCGGGAACTGCTGTTACTGGCCACCGACCAGCATCCGGCCTACCGCCATCCACAGCGGGATCAACACCACTCCGGCGATCGAGGTCGACAGAACCACTCGTAGCGCGGTGGCGGTGTCGCGTTCGTACAATCGCACGAGCACGATCGGGAATACGGCCGCTGGCATCGCCGCTTGTAAAATCATCACCTGGCGCAATTCCAAGTCGCCGATCCACGCGATCGTGAATGCCATCATCATTACCGGAAAAATGGCTTGGCGCAAAAGGATTGACGCCGCGATGGTCCGGTAAGCACCGTGCCAATCGGCTTCGCGAAAATAGTCGACGATGATTGCCCCGCTAAGCAGCAGACCTAGTGGGACACTGCAATCACCCATCGCTCCGATGGCCTGTAGTACTGGCTGGGGAATGTAAGCGTCGACGCCGAGTTGTTTGAGCGATACGGCGATGGCAACGGCCAACACCGGAGGGCTCACGAGCGCCCGTTTCCATCCCCCACCGGCCGAACCGCTAATTACTGCCAAGCCAACGCTCCAAAGCGCCAGGTCCACGCCGACGTTATGCAAGATCAAGTCCACAACCGCGTCTGGATAAAAATGCTCCGCCAGCGGTAGTGGGATATATCCGTAATTGCAAACACCGGCGCAAATGGCGAATGATCGTTGTTGAGCGTCGGTGTGGAGTCCGATGAAACGTCCCAGCGATCGGGCAAAACCCCAAGCGAGCGAGAATCCCACGGCGGTGCTGGCGAAGCCGACAACGGGGGGCATCCACGCGACTAACAACGAGTCGAGTTGGTCGCTCGCCAAAATTCGGTCAATGAACAGTGCCGGCAGCAGCACATTCGCGGTCAAATTGGCCAGCGATCGATCGGCTTCTCGCGTGAGCCAGGTGCGTTTGCGACAAGCTGCGCCGATCGCCATCACCAGGAAAACGCCTAAAACACGTGAGACGATCGGCCAAAGGTCGGAAAACATGGGTGAAACGGGAGTTTACCTGGAGGACGGCATGCGAGTGCCGCATCGTAAAGCACAACGACCGAACTCCCCATTCCCCCTCCCGACGAATCCACGGCGGTTTTTGCCTTTGACTCCCGACGTTGGTGCAATAAAATGGTGCTTGTGGCGAACCCTTCGCCGCACACCCACTACCCGTCACGTCGGTTCTGGAGGTGTTTGAGCCAGGTGGCATCCGACAGGATGCTTCCGCGATTGGCCAATCGACCTACCCGCTTTCGCCGGAAGTGCGTCAGGGTGCTCCACCGTAGAGCCTCTTTTGCGAGAGCGTAAGCATGTTGAATTTGTCGTCTCTGTTTCTGGCCATTGGCTTTCCCGGCATGCCCGAGATGCTGATTGTTTTGTTCCTCGCCCTCTTGATGTTCGGCGGCCAAAAGTTGCCCGGCTTGATGCGAAATCTTGGCAAGAGTGCCAATGAATTCAAGCGCGGAATGGCTGAGACGTCGGACGAAGACGAAAACGAGAAGGTGTAGCACGATGTTCGGACTCGGTCCCCCAGAACTACTGGTGATCGGAGTGCTCGCGGTTGTGTTGTTTGGTGGAAAACTTCCTGATGTTGCCCGCTCATTGGGCAGCAGCTATCGGGAGTTCCGTCGCGGACTCAACGAAGTTCAACAGCAATTTCGTATGGCTGAATACGAAGCGACTCGAGCGTTGACGATTGACGAGAAGAAGAAAGCCTCGGCTATCACTGACGACGAGGAGTCTTCAGGGCCCTCCGCGCCCAAGTTCACACCTCCCGCTTAACTCGTTTATCCAGCGTCACATTCCTACGTGTGACAATCGATTTCATGGCAAGGCAGGGTGATTCAATTCACTCTGCCTTGCTTTTTTGGGGTGGATCAGCGCTAGTGTGAATCGCCAGTTGCTCGCGTTACCATGACATCCAAACATCGGTCGTCGCGCCAGCGAGCCGAATGCGTCAAAGACAATCTTCTTTCAACATGGGTCTTTTCGAATGATCGAGTTGCTTGCCAGTCCGATGTTCCGCGGAGGAACATGTTGCTCCGCCTTAAAGTTGACTGTGTTGCTGGGGGCGGCTTTTATTATTCAGTTGGTCGACGCCACGTCGGTTGATGCCCAGTCGAACGCTCGCCCCAATATCATCGTTGTGATGGCTGACGATTTGGGCTACACGGACTTGGCGTGTTTCGGGAGCGAATACTACGAGACTCCCAACCTTGATCGGTTGGCAAGCCAAGGGATGAAACTGCTGAGCCACCACCAGTGCCAAAACTGCGCACCGACACGAGCCGCCATGATGAGTGGACAGTACGGACCTAGAACTGGAATCTACACAGTCGGAAGCATCGATCGCTTTGATTGGAATACTCGGCCGCTGCGCCCCGTCGACAACGTCACTTCGCTTCCGCTGGACCGTGAAATCATCGCCCAGCCGCTCAAAGCGGCGGGCTACGCGACGGGCATGTTTGGAAAATGGCACCTTGGCGACCGTGATGACTATCATCCAAGCCAACGCGGTTTCGATGAAGCGATTGTCAGTGCGGGTAAGCACTTTGGATTCTCGACAATGCCAGAAACGGAACGTCCAGATGATCAATATCTTGCGGACTTCCTCACCGACAAGGCTGTCGACTTTATCGAGCGAAACCAATCGAAGCCGTTCTTTCTTTACTTGCCACACTTCGGAGTGCACTCACCATACCAGGCCAAGAAAGAACTGATTGAAAAGTACAAGGCCAAAGAGGGCTCCGGCGGTCACGACAATCCTGTTTACGCCGCGATGATCGATTCGGTCGATGAAAGCGTCGGCCGAATCATGCAAACGCTCGATCAATTGAAGTTGGCTGATAACACCGTCCTGGTATTCTTGAGCGACAATGGTGGTGTGGGTGGCTATTTGCGAGAGGGAATCGACAAGGCGAAGGATGTCACCGACAACGCGCCTCTTCGCAGTGGTAAGGGGAGTCTCTATGAAGGCGGCACCCGCGTCCCCTTCATCGTTCGATGGCCGGGCGTTGCCAAAGCGGGGTCCAGTTGCGATGTCCCCACTATTCACGTGGACCTCTTTCCCACACTGCTCGAAATCGCAGGGGCGAACACGCCCGACCAAGTTCTCGATGGTGAAAGCTTGGTAAAACTTTTTCGTGACTCGGGTTCTCAGCTCAACCGTCCAGCGATCTATCAACACTTTCCGGGTTATCTGGGGGCCGGCGGCGGAACCTGGCGCACCACCCCGGTTAGCCTAGTTCAATCGGGCAACTGGAAACTGATGGAGTTTCTCGAAGATGGACGTCTCGAACTCTACAATCTCGCCGATGATCTCGGTGAATCTAATAACTTGGCTTCGGACATGCCCGACAAGGCGCGGCAACTTCACGAACAATTGATTGCCTGGCGATCCAAGATCAAAGCACCCATGCCCACCGAGAATTCTCCTAGCGAGAAAAAGTCTACACCGAACAAAGCCAAGAAAAAACGTAAAGCAAAGGCCGAGTAGTTTTCGGCCTAAGTGGCAGTGCGGATAGTCGATCAGTCGATCGGGTCGACATGGATCACGTCGTCCCAAGATTGGATGCCAATGGTGTCCAAATAGGGTGCCGCAGTCGCGTCTTCATTCGTCGTGCCGAGCGATTGGTACAGATGCCAGATCGGTTTTTTTCCCAGCGGATCGTCGGCGTCGTCGGGAAATTTCCTGAGTCCGATACGTAGCCCGCCCTCATGCCGGTTATCGATCCAGTTGTGGTATTGCCACGAGCGGATCGCCTCGAGCCGAGATATTTTCTTCCAGACCATCGCCATGCCAGCGGCTTGATCATTCAACGATGTCGCTGCGTAGCCCTTCGAATTGAACCCATTTTCGGAAAGATCCACGGGGCGCAGTTGGCCACGATACTGCATTTCCGGCAGCTTCATATAGGCATCGAGTACTTCGATATTTCGAGGCGTAATCTTGGGCGAATCGAAATGGAACGTCGCTTGGTCATCCTCCCACGCACGGGGCGCGAAGAGGTTTTGAGGGTACGGATGGTATGCGACGGCCCAGGGAAAGTCGCCTTCGGCGCGGCAAAACCGCACGAGCAATTCGAGCATGCGTTTCGATCCATAGCCGTCTTTGCTGCCGCGGTCGGACCAGTGGTGTGTGAGCGAAATCAGCGCTCGCGAATGAGGATCGTATTGGCGAGTGATCAAGTCGACGAGTCGCAACGAGCGCTGATACAGATCCATGTAGGCGACGTCGGATTGGCGACCCGCGTTGGTCCACACCCAACCAAAATCGACTTCGTTGTGAACGATCCACTGGTGCACTCGACCGTAGGTTGCCTCCGGACGCGACCACCGCTCCGCCATCACATTGAGGATCGCGCCGTAATAGGCGAGTCCGTCTTCTGACATCACGTTGGGCATGGCGAACGTACCTTCGCGATCTGCCTCGGGATGTGCCAACAACACCGCTTCCTCGCTGGCTGATTTGCGACTCGACCTCGCCGGATTGTCAATCAACAATATCGCGGAGACTGCGATGCCGCGTTGGTACGCTTCCAGAAACGTCTCATCAAAACGAGACAGTCGTTGCTCGTGGATATAATAGGTCCGCCCCTGCCAGTTCATGGGTGTCGTACCAGGCTCGGGAGTCAACGAGACGAATTGGTGGATCGAACTCACATTCACTGTGACGGAGGTAATCCCAAGTTCATCAAGTTCGCTGGCCAACTCCGGTGATCGACGGGCGGACCAACCACCCAATCCTTTTTTGGAGGCGAATTGCGCTGGCGGCAACTCGGGTGACCGGCACGCGACGTTGTCAGCATAGTGTGCATGTGAAATTGGGGTCCATCCGGAACTTAACTGTCGAACGAGTTGCCACCTCGATGTCAACCGATCGCGAAGCTTACCGCTGTTGCCCTGGGTCTCGTCGGCTGCCGCGTCGTCCAAAACTCGTCTCGGCACGGTCAAAGTAAACCGATTGTTCTTGCCGACGTTGACAGAAACGAGCGACCGTTCGTCGGCGACCGCGGTGGACGGCGACGACATTGGGAACTCCGCGAGTCGCACATCCCCACTCGGACCGACAACTTGCCCGGAGTCGATTTTTCCGGAGATGGTGACTTCATCTAAGCCGACGTCGACTTGATCGATTCGGCTCGAGAACGATGCGTCGAGGTACGTTTCGATCGAGGGAGTATTCGCTGTACGACTCGGGGAGCTGCCTGGATGCGCGAACTCGCCGGGGTGTTCGCGACGCAGCCGCGCACTTCGAAGACGCAGGACCGAATCCTCCGCCATCTGTATCGAAAGTTGGCCTAATGACTCAGCACGCGTGGGATCCATCGCCGGCAAAACGATTCGCGCAGCAAACGGTGTGAATGACTCACGATGTTCGAACGACGTCAACGTTTGAACCGTCGACAAGTCACTCGAAGGTAGCGTTTGCATCGCAAACGTCACCTTGTCGGTACCGCCTACGCAAAAGTATTCGCATTCGAGCACCCAAGCACCGCTTACAATCGACGATGAAAGTTGAACATCCACGGTGGCTGGTCCAAGGATTTCTATGCTGTCGGTCCACTCTCCCGCATCAAGAAACTTGACTGGCGCGTCATCCGCCGAGACCGCGAAGCTAACAACACTGCACCAAAGCAGTAACAGAATGCGATGCATAAACGCCACGTGAGTCAGTGAGTGGTGGGAATTGGTAAGGCGGGAGTGATCGCGATTGCTACGGTGTAGGCTCAAAGCGTGGATCACCAGCATCGGCGGGCATCGACGAATTCCACTGCAGCACTGCCTCGGTCAGGCGTTGTGTCACCTCAGGAAACTTCTCCGCCACGTTCGCCGATTCTGCAGGATCGTTGTTCAAATCGTACAGCGCTGGACGTCCTCCGTCGTAGTCGCAAAGCAATTTCCAATGCTCGTCTCGAACCGCTAAATCCGGCAAATCGTCGGAGCCAGCATACGACTTTCGATCGGGCGGACGACGAAAGAAGATCGGCTTCGAGCGAGATTGTTTGTCTTGGCCCAAGAGCGTGGACGCTAAATCTTCGCCATCAAACTTGACGCCTTGGGGTGCGGCCACACCGGTAATGTTGAGCAACGAGGGTACCAAATCCATGGCCGCAAACACCGACTCGGTATTGACGCTACCGCGTGACTCTTCTGCCACAAGGCCTGGGCCCCAAACGATCAGCGGAGATCGGATTCCGCCTTCGAAAAGCGTTGCCTTGCCGCCCTTGAATGGTCCGGCCGAACCGGCACCTTTCTCGGGCCCATTGTCCGAGCAGATAAGGATCAGCGTGTTCTCGCGTAGCGACTTGTCGTTCTTGATACGGTCGAAAAGGGCCGCGAATTGACGATCCATTTCGGTGAGGACCGCAAGGTACTTGCCACGCTTCGTTTCCGACCAACCATCGATGGAGGGGAACAGCGGCGTGTGCACATCATCCGGCCAAACGTTGATGTAAAACGGCTTGTTCTTTGCTTGAGCGTCATCGATGAACGAGATCGCTTTGTCCGCAAACCCGCTGGTGATCTTGGATCGCAATGTCCATTGGACGGGTTCACCCAGACGAACGGCGTCTTCCCAGATTCGTCCTTTCTTGATGCCACCGTTCTTGGTCGGCACCTCCGTCAATGGCAACAACTTCGGACCCATGCCCTCAAAATTGGTTAGCGAGACGTCAAACCCGTAGTCGGAAATTGGTGGCGCCTCATCCACATCGCGCTGCCCGCCCATATGCCACTTGCCGCAGTGTGCCGTCGCGTACCCTGCGTCGTGCAGCGTGCGAGCAAGCATGGGCGCCTTGGGGTCGAGCCAGTTCGCGACACCGCGCTCCGCGTTATTCTTGCGATTGTTCAAGAACGACGTGATGCGGTGCCGCTGTGGATACTGGCCGGTGGAAATGGCGACTCTCGATGGCGAACAAATCGGGTAGTTCACATAAAACTGGTGGAAACGAACTCCTTCGTCGGCAAGCGAATCGATATTGGGAGTCGTCGCCTCGGTATTTCCAAAGCACGAGAAGTCTCCCCATCCCATGTCGTCAATGAAGACAAGGACAACATTGGGTCGCTCGGCTGCCAAGCTGGGCGACGCGAAAAAGCACAGCCATGAAACCAAAAGAATCGAAAATCGCAATGCGATGCGGATGAACGGCATGAAGGGGCCCCTGATAGCGGGAATGGACGATGCTCGCGAGTGGTCAAAGCAGACATGACATCATGGCCGATTCGGCGACCTGATTCAAACGCCTGAACACAATTCCAATTTTCCAGCGGCGTGTGGCGTTTTGACGAATCGTTTTGTAGATTTGGTGTTCGATTGAACGATGCTCGGTGGAACGATTACAAGGCTGCATGTTGGGCACAAAAACGGGAAAGACACAATCTGCGAAATTGGACGAGATTGTGAAAGTCAAGATGACCTGCGTCGGACGCGGTGTGTTTGCCTGTCGAGACTTTGCCGCGGATTCAGTGATTGGCGAGATCGATGGCGAAGTAATGGGGCTTGATCACGAATCCAACTACTGCATGGATCTCGAAGGCAAGGCATTGCTCGAACCGGCGGCGCCATTCCGCTTCTTGAATCACAGTTGCGAGCCCAATTGCCAACTTTTGCTTTGGAAGTACCAAACCGTCAAAGGCCGACGGTTGCGTCGTATCTGGGTTAGTGCAATTCGCGACGTCAAGATCGGCGAAGAGTTGACGATTGACTATGCATGGCCGATGGATGCCGCTGTCCCATGCATGTGCGGCGCAGCGACATGCCGCGGTTGGGTTGTCGACAAAAAGGAGCTCCGTCGTCCACCGCGGATGTGCCGGACGAACAAACGGCCCCTTACATCGCCGACATAGCATCACTTTGGCCGGTGAATCGATCCGCTGGTGACGGGACCGGGTTTCGCATTTTCGAATTGGCTTTTCTCGGTGTTGATCGCCATAACCGTTTCGATCGTACCAGGCATAAGCTTGTGGAAGATGTTAAACAGCTTGCCTTGTGCTCCGGTGATTACTTCGTCCTCGGGATGGACGGTGAGTTCGACCAGCTTGTCAATCGTGACTTGAGGATCATGCGTAGGCGGGATCGGTGCACTTTCGTGCCCGGTGTAGTTCCCTGCGTTTTCAAAGAAACCTGTGTCATGCGCCATGGGCATCACGGTGCAAACATGAATCTCGTCCAGGTTGTCTTGTTTTAGTTCTAGGCGCAACGCGTCGGACAAGCCCACGACGCCGAACTTCGCAGCAGCGTAGGACGCGTAATACGGGGCTGGAATTTTGCCGATGACCGATGCGATATTGATTAGGGTCCCAGAGCCACGTTGGCGAAAATGTCGCATCGCGTGGTAGCTGCCGTAGATCGTCCCCAGCAGATCCGTTTGGATGATTTGCTCATGATCTTCGATCGGTACCTCATCGAATTGGCCAATCGCCGCGACTCCAGCATTATTGATCCATACATCAATGCGACCGAAATGCTCCAGCGCTCGAGTCGCCAACTGATCCATTGCCGCACGATCGCTCACATCCGTGGGAACCACTATCGCTGTTCCCCCATTGGCCGAGCACTCACGTCTCACGGATTCCAGTTCATCCACACTGCGGGCCGCGAGGACCAACGAAGCGCCGTGCTGCGCAAGAGTAGTTGCCGTCCCTCGGCCAAAGCCGCTGGTCGCTCCCGTGATCAACACAATCTTTTGCGAAATGCTGCTGTAGTCGGTCATGTCGAAACGGTCTCGCATCTTGGTGGTGGCTTAAAAAACAATCCATTCGTTCAAAGTCCGCAAAAGCGGTACCGCTTGCTCAAAAGAGACGCCGACACGGTTCGCGACGCGAAAAACGCTCTCGTCCGGCGCATCTCCATAGAGAGTGCAACGATCTCAAGCACGTTTGTGATGCGATCATCAATGGCGCTTGATCGCATAACGAGCAGAATCGAGTAAGCCGGCGAATCGATAGCTGGGTTCGAAGTAGTGCTCGATGACATAGAATGCGAAGCGGTAAAACTGGCAAGTGGCTAAAACTGTGATCGTCGACACGAGACGCCGGTGGCGTTCTGCACGAGGCATCGGCAACTGTTCGAATGGAGTAAGTCCACAATTTCCTCTGCAAATATTTACATTTCCCAGCGAGACTCCTTTACCATCGACGCGGGGCATTCCGCTAAGTTGACGGGAGTCTCTAGAAAACCTTCACTTATTCACCAGGCCAATTGGGGTGACCATCGATGTCGGCAATTGAGTTTAAGTCATTGATCTGGATGGGCACGATTACGATTTTCATGGCTCTCCTCTCAGCCGTGAGCGGCCAAGAATCATTCGTTCAACCGTTACCGACGAATCTGAGCGAGGCCCTGATGCGATTGCGATCGCTCGACACGGGGCCAACGCGTCAAAAGCAACTCGGGCCGACTGAACTCTTTGACGAGTTTCCTGAGAGCCCACTTGTATCGCTGGAGTCGTGTCGTTCGGCGGCTGATTACTCGGCAAAGATGGATGGACGCGCTTTGGTTGTCATCATTGACAACAAGCCCGGCTACGAACGATACGAACCGAGCTGGCCACGGTGGAAAGAGCATAGTCTGGGTAATGCCAGTGAGTGCTTCACCGGAGTTGTTGCTGCTTTGGCAGCACAAGACGGAATGCTCGACTTCGACGAAGCCGTTTCCAAGACGATCACGGAATGGACGGATGACTCAAAGAAATCTTCGGTGACGATTCGTCAATTACTCACGCTGACTAGTGGTATTGAGCCTGGTGATTTCGCGTTTGCGACGACCTACCACGACGCGATTCGCGCGAAGTCGATTAGCGATCCGGGAACAAAGTTCGCTTATGGATCGAATGCGTTCCAAATTTTCGGAGAGTTGATCTGCCGCAAGTTGGCGGATAAGAACGGCCAGTATGATCCAATGGGTTATGTCAATTATCTCGATGAGCGAATCTTCAAGCCGCTCGGGATCGAGATCGGGTTTTGGCGAAAAACCGAGAACAACGAAGCCGATGTTGCACTCGGCGCTTTCCTCGATGGCGTCGCTTTGGCGAAGTTTGGTGTGCTGCTTTGCAACGGAGGTTCGTGGGACGGTCAGGAGCTAGTTAAAAAAGACCTGTTGGACGAAATCCTCCAAGGATCCGAAGCCAATCCAAAATACGGAATGGGGTTTTGGCGAATGTCAGTAGATTCTGATATCGAGTTTCCACCAGAAACTCAAATGATCATGCCTACATTGAGCCGAACCAAGATCGACGGGTTGTACGCTGCTGCGGGCAAAGGGAAGCAACGGCTCTACATTCTGCCCAATGAAAAAATGGTGATCGTCCGACTTGGAGACCCCAAAATTGATATCTTCCGAGACGAGGCTTTTTTCCGAAATCTACTCATCAAACGAGATGTTTCCGTTCACGAGCTTGACTAAAACATGAAGGATCGATCTGGACACGAAGCGTCAAAAGCTCGTTGACCAAGAAACTATCAAGGCAAACGCCTGGGTTAAGACTTGAAGCGTCAACTGGTACGCGGTAGCGGCGATTCGAAACTCATTGGTTATTGTAGTGAGCTGCTTGGTCATCGCGACTCCCTATGGACCATTGCAGTTGCCTGTGGAATCGAGCCGACGGCTACTAAGCGGAGAGTGCACTGTTGTCAGCAGTGATTTATCGCAAGATAAGCTTCGGAACCCACAGTAGCGGTGGAAGCCTATATCTCTAGCGCATCTTGACGGTATCGGAAAGGTGTCGTCGGCAAGGTCGATCGGCGTATGCCTCCCTCGTCGAAGCGATGGAGGCAAGATTCGCGAACCTGGACGCTCCATCGCTCGTTCCAACCGATGCGGCAAAGACTGCCGCCGCATAGATTCCGCCAAAAAACGCAGCGATAGGTTTCCTTCTTCGTTTAACAGTCAGTCGTAGGCCTACATCGGATGGCGAGTTCGTACGCCTTCGCCGAACGATTGAGCGAAAGTGACGTTATGCAGTTAGAATGCACGTGCGTCCGATAGTGGTACCGTTAACTTGTATCCACGACATCGTGGGGAGCGTCGCATGAATAGCTCGAGTGACCACTTCATCGTCTGTGGACTTGGCAGACTCGGGTGCTATTGCGTCCATGATTTGAAACGTTATGAGACAGATGAATTGCAAGTGGAAATCACAGCAATCGAACGTCAGCCAATGTCGCCAAGACAGCAAAAGGAACTCCGCTCCTTCCTCCATGGCGCCATCCTCACGGCCGACTGCACAGGCGAAGGAGCGTTGGACGACGCCGGAATCCAAACAGCACGTGCGATCCTGCTAGTGACCAATGATGAGAGTGCCAACGTTCAAGCGGCAATCGCCGCGAGGCGACTCAATCCGAATGTGCGACTGGTCGTTCGATGCACGAAGCCAAACTTGACCGACCTGCTAGCGAAACAGTTGGGGAATTTCGTTGCCTTGAATCCTACGGATCTGCCGGCGCAGGCATTTGCACTGGCGGCGTGGCAAAGAAGCGTACATGGGATCGTCGAGTTTGAAGATTGTGAGATTCGGATCAGTACTCAGACGGTTCGCGAACACACTCATTCAAGAGTATGTGAACTTGAGCCCTTTCCGCGTGACGGGTTGAGGATCATCGGTTGGCAATCGCCTCAACGAATCGGTTCCGACGACGCGACGAAGGCACACCGATCATTCTTTCAGTGGGAATCTGACCGACGTGCGGGCGTGGGCGACTCGGTGACGACGGTCGAAGTGATCGAGAAATCCACGCTGGTGCGACGCGTTAGCAAACCAAGGGACGCTCGCACTTGGCCCAGTTCTGCGAAATCAATCTTCCAGACGATGTGTACCAGCCATCGTCAGTTTCGCCCATTGATGCTTTGGGTAAACGCAAAACGCTCACGTCTGTTCGTAGCTATAGGAATGTTGTTGGCGATCCTGCTGTGGTTAATCGCGGTGCTGATGTTCAAATCACAGATCGCTGGGATCACGTGGGCGCACTCGATGACTAGCGCCGTATTGCTATTAATCGGTGGTTACGGCGATTTGTTCGGCGGCTTTGACAGGTCGGTATTGGTCCCGATTTGGGTCCATTTAGTTGCACTCACGATTACGGCGGTAAGCTTCCTGTACGTGCTCAGCGCGCTCGGTGTACTTGCCGAGAACCTACTCAATGCAAGATTCTCGATGCTCCGCAGACCGAAGCTGCCAACGGATGATCATGTCATCTTGATCGGGATGAAACGTCTCGGAAAGCGAGTTGCCTTTCTACTGAAAACGTATGGACAAGAAGTCGTTGCCGTAGTGGATGAGGACCACCAGTCGGATGATCAGCTTGGCATCCCAGTTCTCAATGGAAACCCGGTTGACTTGCTGAGTCGCTTGCATCTGCATACGGCCAGAAGTCTGGTGGTGTTAACCGACGATGAGCTGGTGAACATGGAAATTGCATTGGCAGCAAAATCCCATGCGGCCGAACGAGGCAATCTGCTTGGCTTGGTTGTACGAGCCTACGACGATTCGTTTGGTCGCAATTTGCTTGACCTACTACCGCAAGCCAAAATACTGGTCGCACATGAACTTTCGGCGGCAGCGTTTGCGGCGGCTGCATTCGGAGAAAATGTACTCGGAGTCTTTCGCCTTCGCGAGAATACGATTGTGGTTGCGGAGTATCAAGTCGCAACCGGTGACCATCTTGAGGGCCGCATGTTGGCTGAGATTGCGTACGGATATGGGACGGTCCCCATTGTGTTGACGCGAGCCGAAGGTGCGGGGGCCAAACGACAGTATTTGCCGCCCGATGACGTCCAGCTCCGCGCTGGTGACACACTGGTTTTGTTAGCGTCAACCAACGGGCTTCGCCGAATCGAACGAGGAATGATCGAGCGTCAGTCGCGCTACAAGATCACTGTCCAACAACCGCTGATTGCTGACATTTTGTTTTCCGCCGGAAGTGACATCGCTCGCGTAAGCGGATGCAGTTTAGAATCGGCGCGCACTTTGATGGAAAATTTGCCCGGTGTTATCGAACTTCCGCTCTATCATCAACAATTGAGACGACTTCAAAGTGTTTTGTCGTGGCAGCTACCCATTGCGATCGAAGATGTCACGCCGAAAAGCGTTACGCTGTCGTACCAGAGTGAAGAAGCGGACCAGACGATAAGCTAGCGCTTTGTGACAATTGAAATTTGGGGAATGCATGGTACCTGTTTGAAGGTGCCATTCTGATCGGACATCCTTTTCGCCTTAGCGATGTCGAGTTCTTGATCGGCAAGGCTAGCGATTGTTCTCGATCTACGAACGCGAAAAATGAACGCTCAGTCGTCAAAGAGACACCATTTTATAAACCAGATGACTAGCGGGGCCAACAAGATTGCGACAAGCTTAATCATTTCAGTGCTCGATCGATTGGACTGACGGTGCGATGGTGGCTCGGCATGCTCAGCCCAATTGGCTGGCTGTTGCTCGTCGCTTCCATCGTTTGCTCGCTTTGTCTTTGCGATTGTGCGTTAAAAGAGCAAGCCGAACGCTGCATCCGCTTCGTCGTCGTCGAGAGTGACTGAACTCACACCGAGTTGGCCGAACTGCGAGAATACAGCGTCCGTTGTCTCCGTCAACTCTCCTTCCCCAGTCGGCGTCCGCGTTGATTGACGATTCAACTCGTTGATCACCACGAGCGCGTCTGCCGCCGTCACGTTCGCGTCGCCATTCACGTCGACTTCGAAACCGAATCGCTGTGCTTCGTCGCTGATCGTTGCCCGTGTTCCGAACTGATTCAAGAAGTTCACAATATGAAGTGCGTCGAGCGCCGAAACGCGTCCGTCGCGGTTGACGTCGGGTGACAAACGCGAATTCTGTAAATTGACACTGCGTACCGAACATGCGCCGGAAACTCCACTGCAGTGTTCGGGCTCGGGATCGAACAACGAGATCGTGATCGTCGCAAGTGCGGTAAAGTCATTGAACGCGGACTCAAGGTTTTCCCCTGTCGGCAAGCCGGTTCCAATGAAGTCATCGAGGCCTTCATGCAGCCGGATCAATCCGTTCTCATCGACTCCCGCACCACCGCCCGTCGAAAAAGCGGCGCCGCCAGCGGGATTGTTGATCTCCGTGCCTGCATCATAGACATCGCGACCATAGATCGTGATCTGTCGCGCACCGGTAAAGTTGCCGAGCCGATCGAACAATTCATACCTGAGCGAATCCAAGTTCGCCACGAACGCGTCGTTCGATGGGATCACCATGCTCGCAAAGCTAAAGTACCGATTGTCCACCGTGTTGCTGATCTCAACGATCCGGGACGCCGTTTCACCGGGTTCAAACACCGCTGCACCGGCGAACCCGGCCGGCGATGCAACGACTGCACCCGTACCCGAGGACTCTGCCGCGAAACGGGCTACGAGTTCGCTCACGTCGCCTTCCTCGGCAATCAATTCCAAGCCACCGAATTGTGACGCCGCGACACCACCGCGAGCGACTTCAAAACTTCCGTCATGGAAACCGATCCAAAACGGCGTCTGGGCCAAGCCGCCGATTGGCGTTAGCGAAGAGATCTCAACTTGTAAACGAATCCCGACGTCGACAGTCAGGACGCCAGTGGAACCGGCATCGATGCCCTGACCCCGTGAGTCTCGGACGCTATCACCAACGAGATTCACTGAATACCGACCATTGTCTCGCGCAGTGAACTGATCATCGCTAGTCGTTACTGTATAGATTACATTGACGGATGTCGGATTCGATCCGGGGGCCGCGTCCGTCGTTGCACTGACCACCCGCAATTCACGACCGAGCGGCCCCGTCACCACCAAATCGCTCGTTCCGATCGTCGTCAAATCAATGCCAGCCGGATCTGTGTACGTCACCTGGATATCGTGCGAAATTGCTCCAGCCGTTGTGACTGGTGTGGCCAAGAGCGTGGCGTTGGGACCTCGGTCATCGATTGGCAGTGAGCTTCCACCGGCAATATCGATCGTGATCCGGGCCAAGGGTGTCCGCCCACTGAAGGCCGACAATAAATTCTCGCCTGTTGGTAGCGCCGTCCCGATGAACTCGTCCAGTCCCGAATGACGCCGAATCACTCCATTCTCATCGGTCGACGTGCCGCCAACCGCCGAGAAGGCCGCGCCGCCGCCCACCAAATTCTCCTCAGTCCCCGCATCCCAGATGTCGCTACCGAAAATCGTGATCGTTCGCTTACCAGTGAAGAATCCGTTTGTGTCGAATAACTCATATGCTCGCGGATTCAAGTTTGCGATGAACGCGTCGTTGGACGGAATGATCATACTTGCAAAGCTGAAGAACCGATTTTCGTTCGTATCAAACACCTCAAGGATCGACGACTCCACCTCACCTGGTTCGAACACCGGGGCGCCGGCGAAGCCGCTCGGAGCCGTTACCAACGTCGCGACGCCTCCCGACTCCACCGCAAAACGCTGGGCCAGCTCACTCGCGTCGCCTTCCTCGGCAATCAACTCCAGTCCGCCGAATCCGCTTGCCGACGCATTCGCTCGAGCGACTTCAAAGTTGCCTTCGTGAATCGCGACCCAAAACGGTGTTTGTGCAAGCCCGCCATCGGTCGCTAAGTTTTCAATCGTCACTTCGACTTCGAGAGCGACAAGAACTTCGAATGAGCCCAATGCAACCACGCCCGTGTCGTTGCCGAGAATGTCGCTGACTTCGTTCGCATCCACGTTGACGAAGTACAATCCGTTGTCGAACGTCGAGAACGCTTCTCGGTCAAGCGGCGCAACCTGGTACGTCGCAGTGACCGAGCGGCTATTCGATCCGACGGATGTGTCCACCGTTACACCAACCACCACCAGCTCCTGGCCGGTACTGCTGAGCACCTGGATGTCATTCACATCGATGCTCGTCACATCAATACCCGAGGCGTCACTGTACGTGACACGCACATCGTGCGTCGCTTGGCCCGATTGAGATGCTGTTGCAACATCTGCCGTGGCAAGTGGTCCGCGATTGTCGATCGGGCTGGATGGTAAATCCGACAAACTGATCGTGATCCGTCCGATCGGCGTCATGCTCGCGAACGCGGAACCAAGATTGGCTCCCGTCGGTAAGCCCGTTCCGATGAAATCGTCAAGCCCCTCATGTCGATGAACGACACCGTTCTCATCGGCCGATGCACCACCACCCGTGCTGAAAGCCGCACCTCCAGCCGGATCGTTGACCTCCGTCCCGGCGTCCCAGATGTCTTGGCCGTAAATCGTGATCGTGCGTGCTCCGGTAAAACTGCCGAACCGATCGAACAACTCGATATCGCGTGGATCCAAGTTTGCAATGAAAGCGTCATTCGATGGAATGATCATGCTCGCGTAGCTGAAGAACCGATTCAGCTCCGGGTCAAACACATTCAACGTCTGCGTCACCACTTCGCCTGGTTCAAACACCGGTGCACCCGCGAAACCATCCGGAGCGAATATGACCGTGCCACTACCCGTCGACTCCGCCGCAAATCTCGCCACCAACTCGCTCACGTCTCCTTCCTCGGCGAGCAGCTCGGTTCCACCAAACCCAGCGACACTGCGCCCCGCCTCGGCAATCCGAAAATTGCCATCGTGGGCACTGATCCAAATCGGTGTTTGTGCGAGCCCATCGACGTCCGACAGATTTTCAAACGTTACATTGAGTTGGACTGGGGCCGCGACCGTGAAGTCCCCCAGTAGCATTTCCGACACCGATTGACCCTGAGTATCGTTAACCTCGTTCGCCAACAGCACCACCGTATACGTTCCATTGTCGAGCGCCGTGAATGAACCCGACGCCGGTGCCAACTGGTACGTCGCGGTGACTTCGTTAGGCGTTGTTCCCGCGATTGCATCCACGCTGACCGAGACCACATCGAGCTGTGTCAACAACGGGCCCGTTACTCGAATGTCACTCGTACCAATGCTCGTCAAGTCGACTCCCGACGGGTCGCTGTAGGTGACTCTGATTTCATGAGTGACACTTCGTGCCAGCAAATCACTCGCGTCCAAGGCGACCCGCGGGCCATTCTCATCGATCGGATTACTGGGAGTCGCCGCGCGAGCGATCGTGATCCTAGCGATCGGCGTGTTCGCACCGTACGCTTTGCCGAGTGTATCGCCTGTAGGCAAACCCGTCCCAACAAACTCATCCAAACTAGACAGAGGTGTGATCAAACCGAGCTCATCCACCGATGTGCCACCGCCCGTCGAAAAGGCCGCACCGCCCGTTGGGCTATTCACTTCCGTTCCCGCGTCCCAAACTTGCGATCCGTAAATCACGATCGTGCGCGACCCAAGAAAGTTGCCGGTGTTATCGAAAAGTCGAAACGCTCGTGGGTCGAAGTTCGCGATGAAAGCATCATTGGATGGAATCACCATCGACGCAAAGCTGAAGTATTGAGCCTGGAGCGTATCGTCGACCATCAAGTCCTGTGATCGAATCTCGCCGGGCTCAAAAACCGGCGCGCCCGCGAAACCATCGGGAGCCGCAATCACACCATCGTTGCCGACTCCATCCGTCGCGAACCGAGCAACGACGCCGGCGACATTTCCCTCTTCAGCCAAATCCTCTAGTCCCGGGAACGCCGAAGCAGGCTGTCCGGCGTCTGCCAGATCAAAGTTGCCATCGTGCACCGCGATCCAAAACGGCGTCTGAGAAAGCCCGGATTCGTCCGACAGATTCTCAACCGTGATCTGCAATACATCCGCCGCGAATAGCTGTCGACGTTCCAGTGACTCGAGTCTTAGTCCCCGCATCTTTCGCTTGGAGGCTGGCGATTGTGGGCGAGCTGAGGGTTGGCGAAAGAAAGCACGCATCAAAAATACCTAGCGAAATCTGGTTAAAAAATCTCAACGGTTGGCGGACGATTCGCACGAAAAACCATCGAGATGCGTTAGCAAAGTCGTACTTGCCCGCTTGTTAGTCGCACAGGTTCGAACGATTTCACATCGAATCGAAAAGAATTATTTCGCCAACTTGCTTTCAATCCGAGCTCTCACGCCAATCCAATTTCATGCGCCACTTCCACTGGTTCGCTCTACTTCAATTTCATGTCGGACGGGAAGTTGTAATTGCCCATCGCCACCAAGCAAGCTGAGACTCAACCCGAAGCGAATCCGGAAACGCCTCCCAGCGTCGATCCTGCGCTGTGGGTCGATCAATTTGCAGATTCGCTCTATCGCTATGCCATGGCGAAAACGGGAGATGCATCGGTTGCCGAAGACCTTGTCCAAGACACCTTTGTCGCCGCAGTATCGCGGCGTGATTCGTTCCGAAACCAGTCGGCTGTTCTAACGTGGCTGCTCGCGATCTTGAAACGCAAAGTGGCCGATCACTACCGCAAGCAGTCGCGTCATCCGATGGAGCAATTCAGCGAGGAACAAATGAGTTGGGAACTCGACGCCACACGCCGCAGTGTGGAACTAGAGCCGAAGCGTTGGAGCGATGACCCAGCCAAAATTTGTGAGGACCGAGAATTCTGGAAAACGTTCAATCGATGTGTCGACAAGCTACCGAGCAAATTGTTCGACGCTTTTATCCTGCGGGAGGTCAATCAACAGTCTTTGCAAGAAGTCCGTGAATTGTTAGGAGCCTCTGCGACTAACCTCTCCATGCGACTGCATCGTTCACGGATGGCCGTTCGTGACTGTTTGAACAAGAACTGGTTTGGAAAGTAGAACCCTTGGTGGCTGAGTTTTTATCTCGCCTGTTAATGATACTGACGCTTCGATGTGAAAAGGCATCGTGGCTGATCTCGGAATCCCTCGATCGAAAACTTCGCCCGCATGAGTGGATCGCCTTGCGCGGCCACCAGCTCGCCTGTCGTGGTTGCCCGATCGTCGAAAAACAACTGCGTCTCATCCGCCGAGCCAGCCATCGACTCGCGATACTCCGAGAACTGTCGCTCAGCCACAGCAGCAAGGAACGCATCAAAGAAGCTATCCGTCAAGCCGAGCGCAACTAATTAGTGTCGTGAGAACGACTGAAAGTTGCGTGAAAGAATCACCACCAGACGGCTCAGCAAGGGATTGTCCAAGATTCGCTCGCTGAAGCGACGGGTTACGATGCCGCCTCAAGTCGTTCTCGCAGCGATAGACGTAGATTGCCATATGTTCGCTCGCTTGTGTTTCGCCAAATGACTCGACGGCGTGAAATGTCATTTGATTCAACTGAACACGCGGATGCTGTAGAAATCATGAAGTGTCGGTCAATATTGGTGCGTACCGCCTAGCACAACCCAAAAATGCTGCTACAGAAACAAGGCCTGCGGGCAAGATACCGCTTTGGTCGAAATAGCAAATCGCGGGGGGAACCAATTGCTCTTAAAACTCATGACAAAGTTCTCGGATGCAAACCTTATCTTCATTTTGCTTTCAATCGGGTTGGTTTGGTTGCTCGTACCAAATTCGACTCTCCTTGTTTGCTTGGTAAGCTACACCTATCACTTGCTGAATCTTCACGCATATATCACGCGCACGAGGTCAGCTGGTTCATTCCTCGCCCAATCGCTTCTCTTTCGCATCGTTTCGTTTGCGACGCTTGGCTACCTACTTGCTCCGTATGCGATACAACAACTGCGGTTGCCGGGGGTCGCAATATTCTTGATCGGCACATTCCTTCATTTCCTGTCGGTCTGGACGCTTGGACTGCGACGCACCTATTACTCGCACGAACTGGGTCAAACGCCTCCCGCCACTGTGTCGACGTTTCCTTACAATGTCCTTGGGCATCCGATGGCAACCGGCAGTCTCTTGCAATTCGTTGGCGTCTTGTTGATGAACCACGAGTTCCAGCAATCGTACGGGTATCTGATCTATGGCCACCTCTTTCTCACGCTCGTAACGCTTCTTGTCGAACACTTCGACATCCACTTTGCAGACCATTTCTTCGCCGCAAAAGTTGGATCCTTTGCGGATCTCGAGCTTCGCCGCGAAATCGATGGACTACGTGAGTGGTGTTTGGAGACATATCGAAGCGACCTGCATGCGAGTTGCTCCATGCATCGATACGTCAAGAAACTTCCCCAGCACGTTGTCGCTGAGGTGGACAAGGTCCGATTTGCGAACCGCATCGTCTCCGCGATTTCCGACACATTTCCCGCTAGCAAAGTCGTCCCGCTCCCGATGACCGACGAACTATACATCTCTCGGTACAATTATGATCGCGGCGGCGACCAAGGACTATTCGACAAACACCACGATGGCAATCTCAGATTCATGCCGGGTGTTTCCGTCGTACGTTCACTGATCTACCTTTCCTCGGAAGACAACCTCTCCGTGGTTTTTGAAACGAGCAACGTCCGAGCAAGTATGAAGACATACAATTTTGGGCTACTTGATTTTCACAAAGAATTGCACTGGGTCGATGGTAGTTACGACCCTGACAAACCACCTCGGATCCTGCTTAAGTGCAACTATTTGATTGACCACCTTGGATGGACTCCCTATCGACTGGTGTGTATCCAACTCAATGTCGCAGTTTTCTATTTGGTCAAGGCAGCGATGGAATATAGCAAAAGTCCTAAGACACTGTTTCAGCGGCTCGTGGGACTACTATGTAATGCGTTTAGATTACTCAACAACGTCAATCCCATTGCGCCTGCCATCGTAGTGTTACTCGTGGTCGTGATTTCGATCCGAGCCGTACATTTCAGTGTGGCTGGATCGTACTAAAACAGTTGCGACGAACCACTTCGGTGCAGGAGCGCATTCCAGCCCTGACCGAGATCCGGCCCATTGCGCCACCTGCGGGTTGAGTGTTTCTGGCAAGCCTAAGATGAGCAAAGGATGATTGTTTGGTGAAGGCGATCGGCGATTACTTGTACCGGCGCGTTCGACTGCTAACTTATTCCGGCGAGGTTGGTTGTCAGTCCATCGACGAAGACGGAGCCAGTCGCTCTCGAGGAAGTTCTCCTGCGACCAACAATGGTCAAGATTTGTAATCGAGCGATGTACAATCATTCATGCAAACCGAGTTTTTGACGATCGAACACCATGCCGCAAACTCGAGCATGCCGCCGAGCACGTCGATTAATGATGGCGGAGTTTCATGACCAATGAAGGGAGATGTTAGAGTCACAATTCGTTGGCCGCCGCTGAATCCATCCCGATTTAGGACGAAGTTGTGGGAAGCCGTCCAAAGCACCAACCGGACCTTGGTCATCCAGTTGTCAACGGTTCCAAGTGACATAGAGGAGTTGCTTCGTTTTTTGATCGATATACGCAATGAAGCTGAACGACAAAAGAAGAGAGTCATAATCTTCGGCGCTAGCAAGCATCTGAAACAGCGATTGTCGCGGCTTGCGAAAGTGTTGCTGGAGATGGACAGAGCTAGGGAAAGCACGGTTTGCTCGAATCTGTTTCAGTCTGCCGAAGAGGGTCGTCTCTCGATGCAACCATTTGGAATGGCGAATCCGCCGCTCCCCGGGGGTGAGCCGCTCCCAGATGACGCTTCGGCGGATGGCGGAATGCCGTCCAACACATTCAACCCCCAAGATTATCCGGGTGTGACAATTGATCTTCGTATTGAGAAATCAATGGATGAGTAACACTGAGATTGCTTCATGCTAAGCCTTGATTTTACGCCGCGTGTCGGTAGGCGTTCTCGGATGAACAGAGGCGTGGCTCCGAGTGTCCAGTCGAAGACAGTTGAATCGCCCGAACCGCATTCCCTACGTCGTACCTGGTCGTCGATAACTAGTTTTGTGAACCTGCTATGTGGATCTGTCCGTGAACGACGACAGTGATTCGGATGCTGCACTTGAAGGTGATGACACGTCCTCGTGCGTCAGTTGGTCAGCCATTGAACCATCGGCGGGCTTTGTTACCTGCAATTCGGATTCGGTGTTCAGGAAATCGAACAGCGTCGAACTCCCCAGTTACGACACTGGCAGTTCAGCGACCCGTCGGTCGGAAACACACGGAGAAGGGGCTACTCCGGTAATCGCTCCAAATTGGATGTCCGATCTGCAGTCGATTGCTCACTGTCAAGACAGTTGGTTGTATCAAGGACGTCGGACAACGGACGGCACCATTTTCGCTATGAAAGTGATCGATTTACCGTTGAACGTTGTGGATAGTTTTGGTGGACGGATTCTTCTCGCATGCAAAGAAGCTGGCGGTGTGCAGAATCCGCATTGGGTATCTCCCGAGTGCTCCATTATTCATGGGCGGAGTTTGGCTGTCGTTCGACGTTGGGTTCATGGAAACGACTGGCGTTTGCACCTAGAATCTCCACGAGAGCAGCTCCAAAAACTGGCGTTGGTCGCCTTTGCTTTGCAGTCGGCTCACAACCACGGCACGTCGCATGGAGCCGTCCACGATGCGAATTTAATCGTCGACCACTCAGGAAGACTGTTGTTGCTTGACGCGGTGACAAATTCAGGAATTCAAAAGTGGTTGTCAGCGGAAGGATTGGCGCCGTTTGAGTCTCGTCAGAAAATTGACGTCAAGCAATTACTGATCCTGGTAGCGATATCTTGCCTCAATTTGGCACCAAAGCTTGGTGAGCGTGTCCTGCGGGAATGCCGATGGAGCGTTCAAACGCAGCCACTATGTTCTTGCGAGACAATCGGTGAACTCTTGATGGAATGCTCCGACGCAGTTGATTGCAGATTTGGGGAGGCAGAAACCTACATTCGTTCTTCATCAAAACGCAACACAACAAATAGTATCCATTCATGGTTCGCAGACTTGTGGAGCAGGCTGGTGCCGTCAGGGCGAAAATAAGTCGACAGTGAGTTGATGCATTGGCATACTGCTCATTCGGTTCTAGCACACAGCAATAGGTTCTTGGCATGTCCGATGCGGTTTAAGTGCCCTCAATGCAACACTGTTTTTAATTTTGGCCAGCCCCAACCGGGCAAGTACGTCGCGACTTGCAAGTCGTGCAAACAGAAGTTTCGCGTCGCGGTATACGGGGGGGACCGTCCGAGAGTCCGCATCCAGGAGCAAGCAAGCGACGTTGCTTTGCCAAACCAGTCTCCTGCGCCCATTAAACGCAAGCGAGCCAAGAGCACTGCCGAGAAACAACAAGAGTCCAAGGTTTCCGGTGTCAACTCTGTCGAGTCGATCGCGACGCGTCGCATCCATGGGACTGCTGATGGTTTGAACTCGGTTGATAGGCCACACTTTTTATCGTCGAAGAAGCAACCGACGCGTGCGACGACTGCGAAACAATCGAATGGGCGGCTAGACGCTCATGGAGGGTCCGGTGCCGAAGTCTCTGATCCGACGCAAGAGTGTCTGACGAATTCCGCATCGATTCCGTTGGTCATTCAAAATGGCCAGTCAGTGAACTCGGTTAGTGACTCCAATGGATCGCCTTACGGAAAGCCGCCAACACCGGCGAAGACGCCTATGCCTATTCGCGAGGGATCGGCTTCGAAGAACATCCAATCCACCGCACCCATTCCGGAAAAGCTGGGTGGCTACCGCATTGTGCGTCTGCTTGGCGAAGGCGGAATGGGAGCGGTCTACGAAGCAAAGCAGTTGTCACTCGATCGACAGGTCGCACTCAAAACGATTCGCGGGAAAGTTACCAACAATGCCTCGGCGCTCGCACGATTCACGCGCGAAGCCTACGCGGCCGCGCAACTCAATCATCACAACGTCACACAGATATATGATTTTGGTGAAGACCAGGGTCAACATTTCTTTAGCATGGAATGGGTGCGCGGGGGAACTCTTCAGGACTTAGTTCGAACGAAAGGGGTGATCGATCCCAAACGGGCCGCGGGTTTCGTCCTGCAGGCTGCACGTGGGCTGCAGTTTGCCCATCAACACGGCATGGTCCACCGTGATGTCAAGCCCGCGAACTTGTTGCTCAGCAATGAAGGGGTGGTTAAAGTTGCTGATCTCGGATTAGTCAAGACGCTTGATCCCAAAGACCCCGACACCGACGTCGGTAATGTGTCCAGCAATTCCCTAGGACGTGGCGACTCTCGGACGGACGTAACCGTGTACGGATCGGCGATGGGGACTCCCTCGTTCATGGCACCAGAACAGTCGGTCGATGCCACGTCAGTCGATCATCGAGCCGACATCTATTCATTGGCGTGCACATTGTTTTATCTCGTGGTAGGCAGACCTCCGTTCGAAGGAAAATTGATTTCGGAACTACGTGTGCAACATGCCAGCGCGGAAATACCAAGTTTGACCAAGATCAACTCTCGCATTCCTGGGTCCATCGAAACGATCGTTCGATGTGGAATGGCCAAGCGCCCCGAAGATCGATTTGCGTCGCTTGCCGAAATGATACGCGAGCTCGAAGGTTTTCTCGGCATCCAAAGCGAAGGCCAGTATTCTCCGTCAGTCGATGAAGCTGAGCGCTGGACGGGATTGGCACAATCGTATGCATCGGCAGGCCCATTGCTGCAACGACGCCCGATGTTCTTGACGGCCTTGTTGGCTTTCGGTTCGCTGGCGACCGTTGCGGTTCCGCTGGTGAGTGTCTGGGCGATCCTCCTGGGTCCGTCTTTGGTTTTGAGCTCGATTTTGACAGCGACTGCACTTGGTTCATGGAAGGGCTCTAGCGCGGTCGCAACGAGCCTGCGGCGTTGGATCGCATCCATGTCCTGGCTAAACCTTGCTCTCTATACGTCCGTCTCACTTTTCTCGCTTCTAATTGTCGTTGTCTCTGGACTGGGCGTTGGGTTGATTGCTGGCACGACCGTCGGAGTGATGGTGGGGAGCATTTATCATTTTGTCGTGGTAGCGCGCTCTCGGACAGCACAGATGCAATGTGTTGTGGATGCCAAACGATTCGTCCGCGACCTTCGAGTCAAAGGCGCTGACGAAGACGGATTGCGATGGTTCGCCGCTCGATACTCTGGCGATCAATGGCAGGGACTCTTCGAAGAAATTTTCGGCTATCAATCAATGTGCCAGATCCGGCATCGACTGCGAACGGATGCAGCCACCCGTGATGTGCGGACGCAAAGCGATCTACGTGATTGGTTTTGCAGACTCTTGGATGAACAAGCCGTCGCGAACAAAGAAACACGCGACCGAAGGCGATTGGCCAAAATTGAGGAGCGCGGTCTAAGAAGCGAAGGAATCAGTAACCTCGAAGCCCGCCAGCGCGGTCGGCAAATGGCAAATGCGGTGATGGATGCGGCAAAGTTACCCCCGGTGCCGATCGGGAAGGCCGACGCGGCTCGCATCAAACGAGAAAAAACGCTCGCGATGCTTGTTGAAGCTCGCAGTGGTAGGTATTCGAGGAAACGCAACCCATTGACGCTGATCAACCCTATTTTAGGTGGCAAAGCAAGGCTTCTCGTCGGCTGCGTCTTGCTTGCCTACTTTGGTATGTGGGTTCACGAAACTGGAATGGTATCACACGATCAAGTGCAATCACTGACCGATTCTTTCCGCAATGGCGGCGTCAATATTAAAGCGATGGATTCCGATTTGCGCAGTCAAATCGGTGAACTCTCCGACAACCAAACCCCTGTGTCGATTCTTGGGTTTCAGTTCACCGGTTGGTCGGTTGGCGTAGCAGGAATGCTCTTGG
Organism: Pirellulaceae bacterium; assembly: GCA_041741195.1. Lineage (GTDB taxonomy): Bacteria > Planctomycetota > Planctomycetia > Pirellulales > Pirellulaceae > JBBSJZ01. The sequence continues at coordinate 192,052 of JBGSKM010000013.1, read as the reverse complement.
TCATGTCCGCAATTCTTTCGGGTTGGTTCGTCACGCCCGTCGCGCTGATTGCAGTGGTGGTCACGCTGAACGGCGAACGACTGGGGGTTCCTGGTTTCAATCCGCTCCAGCCGTGGATGGTTTCTTCGGCAGGTGGTTTCGGTGTTCTTTTTGTCGGGATCTTTATTGGCAACAAATGGCTGGCTCGCAGATAGGCCGCGTGTTCAAGTGCAGCAGGAATACTGGAGATTTGGACGCCTTGAAATCGCTTGCGTTTTTGCGGGCGCTACCCTTTCTGCAGCGTCTAGCTTAGCGTTTCAAATCGCCCCACCATGGTGGTTTCTTCCGCAACCTGAGTTATCGCAACGAATTGCCGGCGACGTCTGGGAAATCTACGCCGATCGCGGCGGATACGACTACCACTGGGTGCAGTCAGTCATCGGATGGTCTGCAACCGGCGCCGTTGTTGGACTATTTGCGTCGAATGTGTTGTTACGAGGCAATCGATGGCATGATGATGACGACCACTGGCTGGATGTTTTTGACAACGACTGATTGTCGAAACATGCGACACATCGACCACGAGCGTGCCATCAAGGGACAGTGAGTGACCAATGCGATCGGTCAATCAAGCGACGCTCGCGGCTGCTGGATGCGCGTACATAACCGAGTCCTGATGTGTAGAGTTCAATTGCGAGGGTGATTCGCCAAGTGGCGTGCTGAGATCGATATCAATCAACTGCAATGCGCCATCGAAATGCTCGACCAGCGCAGTGCCGTTCTCGATCCAGTCGCCCAGATTGATGTAGAGAACGTCCTCGGATTGGCAGAGTGTTGGGTAGTGGATGTGTCCGCAAACGACAATGTCGCAACCGCTCTGACGGGCATAGTTGATTGCACGATTTTCAAAGCCACTGACGAATTGCACCACCAACTTGACCCGCTGCTTGATGGTTTGACTAATTCGACGGCGTCGAAATCCAAAGATATCCAGCAATCGGTTGCACCAATGATCGACGCGCATGACGATTTCATATCCCGCACCTCCGATCCAGCACAACCACGGTGCATTTCGCTCGATGGTGTCAAATATGTCGCCATGCAACACGAGCAGCTTTCTGGAATCGCCGACTTCGTGCACGAACTCATTGCGGATGGTAACAAGGTCGTTACTCAACAAAAAACGCCGGAGAAATTCATCATGATTCCCCGGCGTCAATCGAATGATTGTGCCCTCATTTGCTAGCTCAAGCAGTCGTTTGAGCAGCCTGTCATAGCTCTCCGGCCAATGCCACCGGCGTTTCAGACACCATCCGTCGACGATGTCGCCGACGAGATAGAGATACGCGGGCGTGTGGTCACTCAGCAGATCCAGCAATCGATCCACGCGAGCAAATCGACTTCCGAGGTGAATGTCACTGACAAAGATACTGCGAACCATGTTCGCAGGCGGTGACGCATCACCGTTGCTATATTGCATCGAAGACTTCACTTGCACCTCCACGAATCAGTATCGTCAGGGACGGCGGAGAAAGGAACTTCCTGTTCTCAGATCATCGTCGCTCGCTGTGAATTTACGCCGTTGACGGAGATGAAGAGCCCGAGAATCTAGATCCCCGGCCCCCTGCATCGGCCGCAGCGGCGAGCCGCGACTGGGACAGCGAAACAAACGTCTGGCAAGGTCAACTCCGACGGCCGCTGGCTTTTTGACAAATTGTCAATTTTGACAGCTTGTCAATTTCAACAGGCGGTTTATGCTTTGATCATGAAAACGCCGACGCCGAAACAACTGGAGATTCGTACTCGCGAGCAACGCATTTTGTCGCTGGCGGTGCCGATCATTCGCGAGGGAGGACTGACAGCGCTGAGCATGGATTCGATTGCTCGCGAAATGCGTTACGCCCGGGGAACGATCTACAACCACTTTCCCAACAAAGAAGACATCGCTTTGTCGTTGGCGGCCCGCGCGGTGCGGCGTCGGTTGATGCTTTTCGAATACTCGGCGACTTTGTCGACACAGCCCAGGGAAAGGATTGCGGCGATCGGAATCGCTTGCGAAGTTTACGCCGACCGGATGCCGGACGATTTCCAGATCGAGCAAATGGTACGGCACGATACGATTTGGCCAAAGTCGTCGACGGGTCGTCGCGACGTTCTGTTGAAGTGCGAGGGTCAGTGCATTTTACAAGTTGGGTTCAGCATTCAAGCAGCCATCGAGACCGGCGATCTTGTACTGCCGCGAGGCGGCAGCGTCGAAGACATTGTTTTTGGGCTCTGGTCGCTCGTCTATGGTGGCTTGGTCCTCGAAGCCACCAGCCCCTCACTCGCATCGTCGGGAATCATGCAAGCAAGAGTCGCGATACGACGAAATTGCAACGCGATGCTCGATGGGCTCGGTTGGCAACCGCTTTATGACGCGTCCAAGTACTCGCGATATGTCCGTCGAATTCGCCCGAAAATCGCATCGAAAGCGGACGAGATCGTCATCGAGATTCAAAGCGACCAGGAGTTGATTACCACGGAGAATGACGAATCCTACCCAGCAAGTGGTCAATGAACATGAAGGTGCGATCGAGAGTAACAATCACCACGAGAATCCTTAGTCTGGTCGCCGCACTAGCCATCGTCGGCATTGTGGTGTGGCATTTTGCACCGCGTCTTGGGAATGCGAACGAAGTGAAGCAGGTTCCCGATTCCGTCGGCGATAGTTCGGCGGATGATTATCAGTTGACGGTTCGTACGATCGCGGTCGGCGACATTGCTGCTCCGCTTACGTATTCGCTGTTCAGCGGCGTGGTACAGCCGAGACGTGAGAGCCAATTGGGCTTTCGCCGAGCCGGGCGAGTGACTTCGCTCTTGGCGAACGAGGGAGACCGTTTCGAGGCGGCAGCGATATTGGGTCAATTGGATGTATCGGATTTGGCTGCTGATCGCGAGCGTTTGGAAGCCGAGGCGCGGGCTGCGTCAGCCCGACTACTCGAACTCCGAAATGGTCCTCGCGAACAATCGATCGCATCGGCCAAGGCCGAGGTGACTCGCCTGCAAGCGATCGTGGATAGTCTCGAATCGCGTTTCCAACGTCAACGGGCACTGGATCGTCGCGACGCGGGAACTCAGCAAGAGCTTGATGATGCTCGCTACAACCTGGAGGAAGCACATGCGGCACTCGAGTCGGCCAAACAGAAGCACCACGAACTCGTCGAAGGGACACGACCGGAGCAATTGGCTGCGGCAGCCGCGGACTTGGCGGTACTCCAAGCGGCGATTCGGCGAATCGATGTGGACATCAGCGATTGTCAAATCGTCGCGCCGTACGGCGGGACCGTCTCCAGTCGCTTGATCGATGAAGGCACGATCGTGACAGCCGGCCAGACAGCTTTCGACTTTTTAGAAATGGGCAAACTCGAAGTCCGCATCGGATTGCCCGTCGCTTGGGCAAGTCATCTTGCCGTCGGTGACCAAGTCCAGATCGAGATCGATGCAGCCGAATGCGTCGAGGCAGAGATCGTCCGCATGCTTCCGCGTGTCGATCCCGTGACTCGCAACCGCCATATCGATGTCACTTTACCATCGGAGTGTGGCTTGATACCGGGCCAAGTGGTGAGCTTGAAATTGATTCAATCGACCGACAACTCGGCGCTGTCTCAGCACGCAGCAAGCAACCGCGACTATTGGCTCCCAACGACGGCGCTCGCCAAAGGCGCTCGCGGACTGTGGTCGGTTTATGCGGTCGTGCCCGTTGACGATAACGCCTTTGAAGCCGTTCGTGGCGACACGAGCGCAAGTGACGTTTCACTCAAGATTGAGCGACGTGACGTGCAGATAAAGCGAACGACTGGCGATCTCACGTGCGTGTCCGGAATGCTCAATCCAGGTGACTCCATCGTTTGCGAGGGCGTTCATCGAGTTAGCCCGGGAATCCTTGTGCGTGCTTCTTCGGCAGCCCCTGGTCCAGACGCATTACCCATCGTTAGCAAATGACAAATGCGCCGGAAGTTTCGAAGGTCGGTTTTCTTGACCGCGTGATCTTGCGATTCTATCGTGACTCGCGGCTGGTCGTCCTTGCCATCGCCCTGATCGTCGTTGCCGGATTGAGCAGCGCGGTCGTGTTGCCGCGAATGGAAGACCCAGTCCTCTCCAGACGTGTCGGCATTATCAACACACGCTTGGCCGGCGCGGATGCCGCCCGAGTCGAGTCGCTCGTGACGAGTCGCGTCGAGGAAGCACTCCGCGACATCGAGGAAATCAAGGAACTGAGATCAACCAGTCGGTTGGGAATCAGCACGGTTGTGGTTGAACTTCGCGATGATGTGCTTGATACCGATCCGGTTTGGTCACGAGTGCGAAGCCGGATCGAAGACGTCCTTCCCCAACTACCTGAGGAAGCGAATCGTCCGCAGTTCGACGAGCTCGAAGTTCGCGCCTTCGCATTGATATTGGGCGTGACATGGCAACATGCCACGCCGACCGATTGGCGAGTGCTGAGACGGTTAGCCATCGAGCTCCAAGATCAATTGCAAAATATACCTGGTACCGACACGGTCGACCGATTTGCGGATCCCGGCGAGGAGATCGGAGTGACCATGGATCCGACTCGTTTGGCCAGTTTGGGATTGAATCCGAGCGACGTTTCACAACGATTGGCGAGTCACGATTCCAAACGATCCGCCGGACTTTTGCGGTCCGCAACGACAAACTTTCCAATGGAAGTTGGAAATCAATTCGACGAAGTTTCCCAAATCGGAGAGATACCGATTCGCGACGACGGCGAATCCTTCGTCCGACTAAAGGACGTTGCCGAGGTGCGGATCGGAACCCCGGAACCTCGATCACGATCCGCCAAACTCTCCGGTGATGATGCAATCGTGTTGGGTTGCATGGTGCAACCCAATCATCGGATCGATCATTGGACAGGTGCCGCCCAAGCGAAGATCGACGCGTTCGCCGCCCAGCTTCCCGCGGGAGTGGGAATACGAACCATCTTGAAACAGTCGGAATACGTCGATGCGAGGCTCAGCTCCCTGTTGTCGAATCTGTTGATGGGGGCGATGGCTATTTCGCTCGTCATTTTTGCTTTGATGGGATGGCGAAGCGCGTTGGTTGTGACTTCGACGTTACCCCTGGCAAGCTTTATCGTCCTATTTGCGCTGCGTGTCGGGGGCATTCCAATCCATCAAATGTCGATCACCGGTTTGATCATTGCGTTGGGATTACTGATCGACAATGCGATTGTCGTTGTCGACGAAGTGCATCGCAAACTGACCTCCGGACGCACGCCCGCTCAGGCGATGGTTGAGGCGGTACGGCATCTGGCGATCCCTTTGGCGGGTTCGACATTGACCACGGCACTAGCGTTCGCACCGATCGCTCTGATGCCTGGACCAGCCGGCGAATTTGTCGGAGCGATCGCCATTAGCGTCATTCTCGCGGTAACGGCGTCACTCGTCCTCTCGTTGACGATCACCGCCTCGCTCGCCACGCGATTACTCGCCAGCACCGTGCGAAATGAACGAGTCGACTCGCGTGACGATCGGCCCAAGACTCAGTGGTATCGGCTTCTATTGATGAAGCTGATTGGTCGTCCGTCAGTTGGCATTGGGCTATCGTTGGCCGCACCGCTCGCTGGCTTTCTAGCCTTCACTCAACTCGATGAACAGTTTTTTCCACCATCAGGGCGCAACCAGTTTTTTATCTCGCTTGAATTACCCCCAGCGGGTTCGCTTTCGGAAACGATTCGCACGAGCGAGCACGTCAACGCGATCGCGCGGGAAATGGGAATCGCTAACGTCGATTGGTTCTATGGCGAGAGTGCTCCCCAATTCTACTACAACGTGATGGCAAACCGTCGTGGCGTATCTAATTTTGCCCAAGGAATCGTGACGATCGATCCCGAAGCATCGACCACCGACACGATCCGCGAACTGCAGCGACGACTCGATGCGAACGTCACCGGTGCACGGACGCTCGTTCGACAATTGGAACAGGGTCCGCCGTTCGAAGCACCGATCGAAGTGCGGCTATTTGGGCCTGACTTGGATGTATTGCAAGAGCTTGGCTACGAGATCGGCGAAATTCTCGCATCGGTGCCCGATGTGACGCAGATCAAGTCGGAGTTGTCGGAGCCGTTGCCACAGCTCGCCTTGCGCGTCGACGCTGAATCAGCCAGGATGGCGTCGCTCAATCCCAGCACGATTGCCGACGATATGTTCGCCATGCTTGAAGGCCGCACCGGCGGTATGGTATTGCAAGACACCGAACAATTGCCCGTGGTCGTGCGCGTTATGTCGTCTGCGCGCTCGGACCTGCAACGCATCACAAGCATGGATCTGCGGGTGGACGACGGCCGTGAGATGCGACGTGTTCCGATCGCATCGCTTGCAACGTTGTCGCTCGAGTCAAAAACGGCCATCATCCCTCGATTGAATCGGGAACGAATGAATGAGGTTGCCGCCTATTTGACTGCGGGAGTGCTTCCAAGTGAGATTCAACAAGACTTTCAATCGCGACTTGCGGCGAGTGATTTTGAGTTGCCCGTCGGTTATCGATTGGAATATGGTGGCGAAGGTTCCAAGCGAGACGATGCCGTGGGTAACTTGGTCTCCACGGTCGGTGTGCTCGCCGTTTGCATGATTGCCACGTTGGTGTTGTCGTTCGGTTCATTCCGCTTAGCGGGGATGATCGGTCTGGTTGCCGTGCTTTCAATTGGACTCGGAATCCTTTCACTATCGATCGCGGGTTACCCGTTCGGGTTCATGTCGATCATCGGCACGATGGGACTGATTGGCGTTGCCATCAACGACTCCATCGTCGTGCTCGCGGCGATTCAAGCCAATCCACGTGCAGCCGCAGGAAACTTGGCTTGCATCGTCGACGAGGTCGTCGAAAGTTCGCGACACGTCATTGCGACCACGCTCACCACGGTGGCCGGATTTGCACCACTGGTACTGGATGGCGGAAGCTTTTGGCCGCCGATGGCTGTTTGCATCGGCGGCGGGGTTCTGGGCGCCACGTTTTTGGCGCTGGTGATGATCCCCGCGCTGTTCTACTGGAACGCCTCCATGACAATCACAAATCGCTGGTCGCGCCAAAAGCAAACTGGGCCGGAAAGCGACCTTCCCGGCGTGGATCGGCCCTCGCTGCAATTTCCATAGTCTCTTGAGCGAGACTCGATTGCGCACCTCTCCAAAAACATCGAATAGCCAGCGGCTAGCGCCGTCCACCTAAGGTTTTCGAATCGATTCTAAATGACAATCGGCTTTCCCAATGCTCGTCGAAGTGGAACAAACTGTCCCACATGCATCATGCAATGCGTGGAGATCAACACGTACATTGCTCCGACGGTCGGACACCACGACCGAAAGCTTTCGGGTGCCGGTTGATCCAATTCGTCATCTGGCGTCGCGTCGACCGCCGCGATGGTTGCAGCTTGGACCGAGTCGAGCAGTTGCAAGTATTCATCTTTGGACAAAAACTTCGATGCATCGTCACAGCCCGCCTGGTCTTTGGAATGCTGATCGGCAAACCCCTCCGGCAGCGCGAAGGCGGTGCCGGGCGCAATGGACTCGAGCAGACTGACTTCGGAGGCGATCAAATGGCCCAATTGCCAAGCGACGTGATTGCATCCGGCTCCCGGACGCTGCATGAGTTCCGCATCGGTGAGGTCGTTCACATAACTCTTGAGCACCATGGTGCTCATCGCATGCGTCGATTTAATAACATCTTGGGCTTTCATCGTTGGCAACTTTCGTCAGTGTTTGAAATGGGACACACACTCGTGGTCTCGTCGAGTATTTCGGCCGAGCCGAGCAGAGGGAATCTTCGCACGCGAGCGACTGCGGTGTAAGGCCGCGTCGAGATCAAGATTCGGTGATGATCAAGCGTTTGCTTCCGATTTCCGGCTCATTCCGAGCCCGCAAGACCCAATCGATTTCCTTGACCGTTCCATGTCGGTTCGGGGTGCTTCACATTTCCTTCATGAACTCGTGACTTTTCTTTGAGAAGTCGCATTTGGTTTCCGAGAAACAGCCCTGGAACCAAATTGCCGGCACGGCGCAGTCGGTATGCAATGGCTCCCTTACGCGACACGTAATACATGCCACAGATCTCGCCGATGAACAACTCTCGCTCGAGTCCCAATCCTACGGTCTCGACTCCATCACCCACATCAAAGCCTTCGGATTCGACCTTTAGCCACATCGCTGGACGCAATCGAAATCGAAGACGACCGTATCGGTAGTGATAGTACGTCTTGTCGAATGCGACTCGCTTAAAGACTCGCTCGCTGGGGATCAACCGAGTCACGATCGAAACGTCATCATGGTGTATCCAACTCTGGCCATCTTGGGGCCAACGATTGAAACAGCCATAGTCAGGAAGTGGGGGCCACATCAGCGAATGATCTCGGTGGACAGCGAGCGATAGCGACGAGACAATAAGAACAATGATAGTGTACGAGTCATGGCAAGCGCAGACACGATTTAGGATTACGAATGACCGAAACGAACTTGAGTTCGGAAGACCCAGGCTCATCCATGGCAGGTTCCAATTTACTAGACCCACCACATCGTGCTCGCTTTCCATTCATCACAATTGCGATCGTCGTGCTAACGTTAACGGCCACCGTTTTCGTGTTGCAGTCGCAGGCGCCTTATTGGGACCATCAGAACGCGAATTTGCTTTCGATGTTGGCCTGTTTGGTGGGTACGGCTTCGGTGTGGTTCATCATCGGACGCCACCAATTTTCGGTGAGTCGAGGTCGGCGTTTTGTGGGGCTGACGATCGCGGCACTATTGTCGCTAGTGGTCTTGGTGCGATTCGATGGATTCAGCGGCGAAATGGTGCCGCAATTGAAGTACCGTTTTTCACGCGACAAGCAACCTCTCGGTGTCGCGCCAGTGGATCGTCAACAACTCGAGCCCGTCGATCTAGGGGCCCCCGAGTCTGTTGCGCTTCGAGATTCGGTCCAATTCCTCGGGAATGATCGAGACGGGACAATTTCAAGACGTGAATTTGCGGTCCCCCAGTCCGCGAGCGACCTTCGCGAGCTGTGGCGGATTGCTATCGGTGAAGGATGGTCTTCGTTTTCGGTGAGCGGCGATCGCGCGGTGACGATGGAACAACGTGGCGAGAACGAATGCTTGACCTGTTACCGGCTTGCCGATGGAAAGCTATTGTGGATCGATAGTCATCGAGCGCGTCATGAGAACGCGATGGGCGGCATCGGTCCCCGAGCCACACCCACGATTACCGGCGGCAAAGTGATTGCCCAGGGGGCGACAGGTCGCGTCACTTGCCGTGAACTAGAAACCGGCAACGAAATTTGGACGGTTGACTTATTAAAGATTGCGGGCTGGGACCAAACGCAATCCGAGGTCGCCGCGACCTGGGGCCGCGCGAGTTCGCCGTTGATCGCTGGCGATCTTTGTGTCGTCGCACTGGGCGGACCATCGACACTCGCGCCGGGTATCAACGGTCGCAGTCTCATTGCGTTAAATGTGGATACGGGCGAGACGGTATGGACGGCGGGCGATGACCAATTGAGCTACGCTTCACCCACAATCATGACGCTCGCCGGGGTCGAACAAATCGTGAGCGTGAATGAATCCACGATCACCGGTCACGAGATTCCCACGGGAGAACAGCTCTGGACGTTTCCGTGGCCCGGCCAGTCCAACGGCGGTGCCAATTGCACCCAAGCCATTCCGGCTGGAGAAAACAGGTTTCTAATCGGCAAAGGCTACAGCGGTGGTAGCGCCCTGGTTTCCGTCGACAAGTCGGCGAGCGGCGAGTTGAATGCCAGCGCGATTTGGACAAGCTCGCGAGTGCTCAAAACCAAATTTACGCATTCGCTCGTCAACAACGATGTGGTGTACGCGCTGAGCGACGGGACGATGCAGGCGGTGAGTGTTGACGATGGCGAGATCCTTTGGCGACAACCACGACTTTCACGAAGCGGGCATGGCCAAGCGTTGCTTGTCGAAGACGTCCTGGTGTTGCAAAACGAAGCTGGGACTGTGGTGTTCGTGGCGGCCGACCCAACCGAATACCGTGAGCACTTGACAATCGATGCACTCAGCGATCGCACCTGGAACATTCCGACCATCGCCGGACGCCATTTGATCGTCCGTAACGACCACGAAGCCGTTTGCTATTTATTGCCGCCGCGAGAATAGCGTTAACGGTTTTGATAGATCGCTGGGTTCAACGTCGGATCATTGTACATTTTCATCTGGTGATACGTTTTGTGGCGCAATCGACCGGCAACCAAGTCATCCAGCAATCGTTGCAATGATGTGGCAAGATCAACATGCTGGTCGCGGCATCGAGCGAGCCGCTGCGTGACCGTGAGACGATGCCCCGCGTCAACATCGTCTCGGCAAAGCTGTTCGTCATAGTGGAACAGACGCAGTGACATGATGGACAATCGGTCGATCACGCTGCCGGGCGTTTCCGTATTGAGAGCGGTGTCGTCTTGCGGTCGCACCCCGGAATGTTCCAACGTTCGGGCGATCGCGTCATCGAGTCGCTCGATCGAATCGTGTCGCTGTTGATTCAAGCGATCGATGTTTCGCTTGACCTGGGCGATCTCAGCGTCGTTGGCCGTGGGGCTGCGAGCTTTGTCTTCCTCGTGCCAAAGCCGAAAGTTATGTTCGTGCTGTTGGCTGACCAACGCGAGAAACCCGTTCGGAGGATGCTCGAACGGCAACCGGTGCCATCGCTGGACAGCATCCGATTGCAATTGAGTGATTTCACGAACGGGCGGGAACATACGACACCGTCGGATTGGCGGCCTAAACTTCCTTTTCTTGAATCCAGCTCATCATGCGGCGAAGTCCACGGCCGACTTGTTCGACGCCGTGATTACGTTCACGACGACGTGTGGCTTTGAAGAACGGCGCACCGGCCTTGTTTTCGAGAATCCACTTGCGAGCAAATTCGCCGCGTTGGATCTCTTCAAGGATCTTTTTCATTTCGGCTTTCGTTTCGGCCGTGATGATGCGTGGGCCGCTCACGTAGTCGCCGTACTCAGCCGTGTTGCTGATGCTGTATCGCATGTAGCTCAATCCGCCCTGGTAGAGCAAATCGACGATCAGCTTCAGTTCGTGCATGCACTCAAAGTAGGCCATTTCCGGTTGGTAACCTGCTTCGACGAGCGTCTCGAAACCCGCCTTGACGAGCTCGCTAACGCCGCCGCATAGAACGACTTGTTCGCCGAACAAATCTGTTTCGGTTTCTTCGGCGAAGGTGGTTTCGATGACACCGCCGCGCGTGCCGCCGATGCCCTTGGCATACGCCAAACCGATTTGTTTGGTCGTTTCGCTGGCACCTTCGCCCAATGCGATCAACGAGGGGACGCCCCCGCCCTTTTCAAACTCGCTACGCACGAGATGGCCGGGACCCTTTGGCGCCACGAGCAGCGTATCTATTCCCTTGGGAGGTTCGATTTGGCCAAAGTGAATATTGAAACCGTGCGAGCACATCAGCACATTGCCGGGTTTCAAATTCGGTTGAATGCTGGCGCGATAAATGTCTCCTTGAACTTCGTCGGGCAAAAGCACATTGATGACGTCCGAAGTCTTCGTCGCGTCTTCGATCGACATTGGCTTGAAGCCATGCGAGACCGCCAAGTCATAATTGGCTGAGCCCGGGCGTTGTCCGATCACGACGTTACAACCGCTGTCGCGTAAATTTTGGGCTTGAGCATGACCTTGGGATCCGTAGCCCAAGATCGCGATCGTCTTGCCCTTCAAGTGCGAAAGGTCAGCGTCGTTGTCGTAGTAAATCGTAGCAGCCATGAGAATCGGTTCTCTTAAGAGATGAAGAAACAGTGTTCAGGGGGGTGGTAGCAGGATCCGCCAATCATGCGGACTCGGCAGAATCCGTATCGATCGAGAGGGCGGGACCACTCGCGCTGCGGACCATTGCGATGCGTCCCGTGCGGGACAATTCGGAGATGCCGTACGGACGCATCCGTTCGATAAAGGCTTGGACTTTGTTTTCGCGTCCACACATTTCGACCATGATTTCTTCGGGGCCCACATCGACGATGCGACCTCGGAAGATATCAACCAACTCACGGATTTCGCTGCGAGCTTGCCCGGCGGGAGCTTTGACCTTCATCAGCAACAAGTCGCGTTCGACGTAATCACGCGAACTGATATCGTCGACCTTCACTACGGTGATGATCTTTTCGAGTTGCTTGCGCACTTGGTCGAGCACGCGATCGTCGCCGTAAACGACAAATGTCATGCGTGACAATTTGCTATTTTCCGTAGCGCCGACGGCGAGCGAATCGATGTTATATCCGCGAGAAGCGAGCATCCCGGAGATATGGGCGAGTACTCCCGGAACGTTTTGAACGAGCGCCGAGAGAACGTGTCGCTGGTTGGGTTTGGTCATCGAAGGGAAGTTTTTAGTGGACGGAATGGAAAAACTCCGAAAAATCGAAGCGACGCATGATAATTTTGGCATCGTGACCGGGCAAGGGAGGGGCAGAGGATACTCATCCAATCCCGCGGGGCCGTGGCGCGCGTCGGTATCGATCGTGCGGAAACTCTGGTGGTAGAGTAAACTGGCGGCGTCAAGGTTCGTTTTCTTTCTTTTTCAGCGGTAAATCGATGAGTTTTCGGATCGAGCTACCGGCTTATCGTGGTCCACTGGATCTACTGCTCTATCTAGTTCGCCGCCAAGAAGTGCGGTTGGTCGACATGTCGCTGGCCAAGATCGTGGACCAGTATTTGAGCTATCTTGATGTGCTTCAGGAGTTGGATTTGACCGATGTGGGCGACTTCATCGATCTTGCGAGCACGTTAGTGGAGATCAAAAGCCAATCCGTTTTGCCTCGCATCGTCGATGAGACGGACGAAGAATCGATCGTTGACCCGCAGGAGGAGCTCGTCGAACGTTTGCTCCAGTACAAAGAAATTCGGGACGCGGCATCGATTTTGGACGAGATGGGACAGCGATGGCAACAGCGGCATGAGCGGCTGGCAGACGACTTGCCGTCGCGACGTGTCGATCCCGGTGACCAGCCCATCGTGGACGTGGAGATCTGGGACCTTGTCAGCGCGTTCGGCCGAATCATGCGAGAATCAGCCGGTCCGCCACCGACCCAAGTGATCTACGACGACACTCCGATCCATGTTTACATGCAGCGAATCCATGAGCAATTGCGAACGGCATCACGAGTGGCTCTCATCGATTTGATGTCCGGAGGCGTGCACAAATCGTCGCTCATCGGATGGTTTCTCGCGACGCTCGAATTGTCTCGGCACCATGGCGCCGCGGTGGAGCAAGACGAACATGGCGAAATCTTTGTCGTTCGCACCGAGGGGTATGCGGACCAGCTCAACGTCAACGAAGTCGATAATTATGGGTCCGAACGGATCGCAGCCAGCAACATGCCGATTCGGCCCCGTTAAACCCCGCGGCCAACGTCTCGATGTAGTGTGAACCTGAGCGAACACCTCGTGGCGACTACGGCTCTTAAGCCATGCCTGTTAGGATCTCGCTTTCGCGCGGTACTCATTTCGTTAACTCCCTATCCCACTGCCCAGGAACGCTTGTTGGTGGCGGGACCAGAAAAACATTGGTTTCATGGTCGAAAACGTCCCCATTCTCTCGCACACTCATGACGGATTGACGATCGAAGGTTACTCGCGGGCGGCCGTGCAAACCTGTTGGCGGATCAATGAGTTGAAGCTTTTGTTCGATGTCGGAGTCCAGCCTTGGGACTTCATGGGAACCCCGACATTGTTCATTTCGCATGCCCACTTGGATCACATCGCGGCGCTGCCCGCCTTTGTGTCGCGGCGGCGGATGATGAAGATGGATCCGCCGATCATCTACATGCCCGACTCGGCCGTCGATGCATCGTGGAAAATGTTGCAATTGTTCGCGAGCATGGATCGCGGGTCGATGCCGTGTGAGCTCGTCGGGGTGTTGCCTGGTGATGAGATCGAAATGGGACGCGAATATTCAGTCATGTGCGTCCCGACGCGGCACACCATCGAATCCGTCGGCTTCATTGTTTATCAAAAGCGCAACAAGCTGCGCGAGGAGTTTGTGGGGCTCAGCGGCGACGAAATCCGTGACATCCGGCTGAGCGGAGTCGAAGTGACTAACGAGACAAGGATTCCGGTCGTCGGTTACACCGGTGACACATCGCCTCCAGGATTGGACCTCAATCCGGACATGTACCAGTGTCGGGTCTTGATTAGCGAAATCACGTTCTTGGCCCCGGAGCATCGGAAAGACAAGATTCACAAACACGGGCACATGCACATCGACGACTATCGAGATCGCCGTGATCGCTTCAACAACGAATTGATCATTGGCGGCCACTTGAGCACTCGTTACAACGATACCCAAGCCAAACGTTTCGCCGCCAAAGTGCTACCCGAGATGCTCGGCGGACGTTTGAAATTGTGGCTTTGACATCGTGAGCGAGAAATCGTTGATGCCCGAGCTCGATCGCCCGTTTGATTGGCCGATTCCACAGTCCGCCTACATTCACATTCCGTTTTGTCGGCACCGCTGTGGCTATTGTAACTTTAGTGTCATTGCCGACCGTGATGATTTGATTGACAGTGTGATCGCGGCGATCGACCAAGAGCTTCAATCGCTCGACCGTCCGCATGTCCAAACGATCTTCATCGGTGGCGGTACACCGACGCATTTGAACGTGGAACAACTCGATCGCTTGCTCGTCATGCTCAGATCGCGGTTCCAGTTTTCGGATTCGTACGAGTGCAGCGTCGAAGCGAATCCCGAGGACATCACCATTGAGAAGCTGGACGTCTTGGCCAGTCACGGCGTCAATCGAGTGAGTCTCGGGGTGCAGTCCTTCCACCGCGAAAAGTTATTGTTGTTACAGCGCGGTCACGATGGACCGGGCGCGTCGCGAGCGATCGAATTGGCGGCGTCGAAGATCCCGAACGTTTCGCTCGACTTGATTTTTGCCGCGCCGGGAGAATCGATTGACCAGTGGCGCGAGGATTTGCGATTGGCATTGGCGCTGCCCATTCGCCATCTGTCGACCTACACGTTGACCTTCGAAAAGGGAACCTCGTTTTGGAGTCAACGTGCCAAGGGATTGCTGCAGGGATTGAGTGAGGACGACGAGTTGCAAATGTACGATGCGGCTCGCGAGATGACGGCTGCCGCAGGCTTGGAGCACTACGAAGTCAGCAACTTTGCGATTCCCGGCTCTCGTTGCCAGCACAACATGGCGTATTGGCACGGCCGAGGTTGGTTCGCGGCGGGACCAGGCGCCGCAAGATTTGTCGACGGCCGTCGCGAGGT
Organism: Pirellulaceae bacterium; assembly: GCA_041741195.1. Classification (GTDB taxonomy): domain Bacteria; phylum Planctomycetota; class Planctomycetia; order Pirellulales; family Pirellulaceae; genus JBBSJZ01. The sequence continues at coordinate 176,770 of JBGSKM010000013.1, read as the reverse complement.
GAATCACCGTAGCACGACGACCTACCTGCGTCGCAGCCAATCAGGTGCCAGCGTCGTGGGCGAATCGGAAGCGATTTCACGATCCCAATTCGGTCGCGAACTCGCGGCCTTTGGCGTTCGCTTGATCGAGGGGATCGACTTGGACGCAACCCATACGGCCACGGGCATCGATCTGCGCTGCCTGTGTGAAACTGCGATCGACCGCACCACGTCGCTCGGATGGATCACCGATGACGGCGACCGCTTGAAACTCACCGAACAAGGAATCTTGTTTGCCGACTCGGTTGCATCGGAGTTCTTGTCGAGTTGACGCGGGTCGGGGGTGCCCGACCTTGAGACGATCGGGCCGGTACAGCGTGGATTGCGCCAAGCGGCTGAAGCCTGCACACCAGCGCTACGCAATGACATCTCGTCGGGCAATTTGGGTGAAGTTTGAGGCGTTTGACGACGATAACGATTGGGTCGAGTCTTCCTCGTGGGCAAGGATTTTCCCAATGACCTCGTTTTCAATGACCACGCCGCGTCCGACGGTGTTTCACCGCGTCTCGCTTGCTTTGAGTGTGCTCGCCCTCGCTGTTCTAACGGGCTGCGTCGGACCGATGGCCTGCGGACCGATTGTTTGCGGAGGCGGGGGTGTCTGCGGCAGCGGATGCGACTCACCGTGCGACAGTGGCGGCGCCCTCGGCTCCAGTGGATGCAGACTCTTTGCCGGCAATTGCGGCGGTTGTGATTCATGCAATGGCTGCGGCGAGTTGTACATCGACCCGTGGATCAACGAGCCTGCGGATACTTATGACCCGTGCGATTGTTGTGGAAACTTCAACGGTCAATCTTGTGGCGGTTGCCGACAAACGTTTAGCGGCATCAAAAGTTTGTGGGGCTACAAATGTGATGGCGGTTGTGATGGCGGCTGTGACGGCGGATGCAGTAGTGGCGAGTGTGGAGCCGGTGGATGCGATGGGGGTTGTTCGTCCTGTGGAGGCGGTGGCGATTACGGCTCCTCCATCAACTACTCACACGGTGGCCAATCGTTCGTGCAAGGCGAGCCCACTTTGGCACATGAATCGTCGATCTCGGTGTCGCCGCGAGGCGAGTCGTATCATCCCGAGCACACTCGCAAGATCTTCAATCCCAAGCGAAATGCTCCGACTCGACCGGTGTCGACACGCCACTAGTAAGATTCACTTTCCATAGCGAGAGCCCAGCTCGCGAGCGGCGAAATGGCTCACCATTGTTGGCGGTGCCTACACCGTGTTGGTGGCGACTATTGCACCTTCTCGCCGAGTTGTCGCAGCACACGGGGAACTTCGACAGTCGCTTGGCCGCGAATGGATTCGTCAAACCGAGATGAGCCCGGCGTCGCATCGAGATTGATTTCGATGCGATAGCAATCGGGTCGCGTCGCACGAACGATACCCGCTGCGGGATAAACGACACCCGAAGTCCCGATGGCGATGAACACATCCGCCGCACTGGCTGCTTGTTCGATTTGATCGAGCCCCAGTGGGACTTCGCCAAACCAGACAATGTGCGGACGCAATCGTCCGAGACGCATGGGATCACGGGGATGGGGAGTGTCCAAATCGAGGTCGTCGGTCCAGTCAAAAACTTCGTCGCTATCCAAACAACGAGCCTTGAGCAACTCGCCGTGCATGGGCAACACGCGCCGACTGCCCGCTCGCTGGTGCAAGTCGTCGATGTTCTGAGTCACGAGCAGAAAACCAGCGTCATGCTCGGCTTCAAAGTCTGCTAGCGCCCGGTGCGCGGCGTTCGGCTTGATCGTTGGCTCCAACAGTTTGCGTCGGCGCAAATTGTAGAACCGGTGAACCAATGTGGGGTCACGTTCAAACGCTTCGGGCGTCGCGACGTCCTCGACCCGATGGCCTTCCCAAAGTCCATCGGGTCCTCGAAAAGTCGGGATGCCCGATTCAGCGGAGATGCCGGCGCCGGTCAGGATCAATACATTCATTCACTCGATACCGTCACATTCACGTGAAAGCGATCACACGACGGGTGAGGTGCAGTGACCGCAACGCCTGGCCGTGATGGGAATCTCCATCATGCATTCGTTGCAGGATTTGGTAGTTGGCGAAGGCGTTTCCGCGGACGCTTCGAATTGTTGGCGTACACGGTTCATCACTTTGACGACCATGAATAGGGCAGCGGCAACGATCAACAGACTGATCATCGCGTTGATGAACAATCCGAATTTAATTTCAACAGGCTCGCCGTCAGGCACAGGAAGCTTTGCCGACAGGGTCGCGAAGTCGACTTTTCCGGTGAGATAACCGATCGGCGGCATCAGCACGTTGTCCACCAACGATTTGATGACGCTGCCGAATGCCCCGCCGATCACGATACCGATCGCCATGTCGATCATGTTGCCCTTGAGCGCAAACTCTTTGAACTCTTTGATCAAACTCATTCTCAAAATCCTTCTTCGAAAAGCGATCGCCCGTTCGCTTCAAATGCAAAGCGAGGAGACGGCCGCGCAGGTGGCAACGCATTGTTTGGCAAAAGTTCAGTAGCCCTGATCGTCATCTCGCGACGGATCAGGTTCCGATTCCACCGGCAACGAAACTTCCTCATTCAGCCACCGTCCCAGATCAATCATCTGGCACCGCTCCGAACAAAACGGCGGAGTTTTCGTTTCTGAAAACAAAAATCGCTTACCGCAAGTCGGGCACGAAAGGCTGGATTGGGGTCGAGGTGTTGGTCGTGGATGCGACATGATGCAACTCCGTGGTCACGCGGACGAGCAAACAGCCGGCACTGTTCTTTTGTTCGCGTAGTCTATGATGAGGTAACGTGATTGGGCAAGAACGCACCAGCCCCGACGACAGCTGATAAACTAAATTTGTTCACTAGATCTTTGTCCCGCGTGCGGGAATGCAGGGAACTTCTCGAGCACTAGCGCGACTCAGGTAATTTAAGGTCGAATTCAATGACACGATGCAAGCTTCGATCCATGACCTTACCATTGGTCAGAATATCGTCGACGTTCAAGCTTCCGTCACCGAGAATACCGTCGACACGCAGTCGTTTTTGCGTCGCCACGGCGCTAACTTGCTTTTTCCTTGCCGTGCCCCATGTGACGAGTGCCGATGAGCCGGTTCCTGGTGACGCGGTGGTCACTCGCTACAGCGATGCGGTCGTGGCGAAGGCCGAGTCGATTCTCGCCGAAGCGGGGCTACGTCGCAGTGGCAAGATGATCACGGTTACCGATACGGGTGATGTGGCCCGCGCCCTTGGTGGTCTATCCAAAGACCGTCGGGCTTTGCAGAAGGTCCAGCAGGATTGGCAATTGGTGGTCAGCCAACTCGATGCGATTCGAAAACAGCTTGAACAACTTAATTCCCAAGACGGAAAACTCAGCTTCCAACTCGCGACGCTTCCGGGCAACGACGTCGCGACCAACAACCGCTACGTCGGGATGATCAATGCGACGCGAGCCCAGATGCGTGAACTGACGTGCCAACGTGACCGTTTGAAAGAGTCTGAGCTGACGGAGAAGCGCAATGCGCTCAATCAAGCGGAAGCCGACTATGCAAATTTGGTCATCGCGATCCGACGAAGCTATCGTGAGTTGCACGAAAGTGTTTCCAAGCGATTGACGGAGGAACCCGTCAAAATCGCGCTGCGCGTGATGCACGCCAATTTTGATACGCCGGCCGAGGTTACCGCCGATAGCGTGCTCGTATCGCTCAACAAGCGAATCGAAAAAATCGAACAGGAAATCTTCAGCGAGAACATTACGCTCGACGTCGACGGCGGATCGCTCTACGTCACGGTTTCCGTGGGCAACAAAACCGCGAGGATGGTTGTCGACAGCGGGGCGACATTGGTCAGCCTGCCAGCGACCACGGCGGAGCAACTCGGTATCCAAGTCCCGGCGGATGCGCGCAAAATGAAGCTCACGATGGCCGATGGACGCACCATCGACGCCCGCGCGGTGACGCTCGAGCGCGTTCGCGTTGGCGAATTCGAAGCGGAAAATGTCGAAGCCGCGATCCTGGATGCCGCGGCGATCGGCGCCGAACCGTTGTTGGGAATGAGTTACCTCAGCAACTTTAAATTCGAGATCGACTCTGCCGCGAAGAGTCTTAAGATGCTGCGAGTCGGCTCGGATGACGAATGATCATTTGCCGATGATCACGCGTCCGCGACGGGCTTGGCGGGTGATGTCACTAGCGATACCACGATCAACGTGGCGAACGCCAATGGAATCGTCACGATCCCAGGTTGACTGAACGGCGCGATCGCATCGGCCGGGTCCCATCCAAATACTTTTTGGTACGTGTCCGCGGAGGTCAGTACCCAGAGCAGCGAGCTGGCCATCCCCACGATTACACTTGCGATGATTCCTTGGCTGGTCGTCCGTTTCCAAAAAAGCAGCATCACCAGTGCCGGCAAATTTGCGCTCGCCGCCACACTGAATGCCCAACCCACCAAATAGCTGACGTTCATTTCTTTGAACAGAATCCCGAGGACAATGGCGATCGCACCGACGATCACGGCCGCGATTTTCGCTAGACGCACTTGCGCGGTGCCCGTCAACTCGATACCGAGAAATCCTCCGACCAGATCGTGGGCAACCGCACCGCTACTGGCAAGAATCAAACCGCTTACCGTCCCGAGAACCGTTGTGAACGCGATCGCCGAGATCACGGCAAACAACCATTGGCTGATACTGCGAGCCAACAGCGGTGCCGCCATATTGGAATCGGTAACGTCGAGTGCTCCGCTGGTCATCGCGCCCAACCCGAGATAGAGCGTCAAGACATAGAAGAACCCGATGCTGGTGATCCCCACGATGGTGCTTTTGCGAGCCGCCGCGGCATCCTTGACGGTGTAGTAGCGAATAAGAATATGCGGCAGCGACGCGGTTCCGCAGAACAATGCCAACATCAACGAAAGAAAATTGATTCGGTCGATCGTCTTGCCGCTGCGAATGCCGGCGAATGTGGGGTGTTCACCGGGACGAAGAATTCGCGAGCCTTCCACGGGGCGGGGATAATAAACCGTGGTCGACGAACCATCGGTCTCTTGGAAGTCATGCTTGGACCACAGTAACACTTCGCTCTGGCGCAGTTGACTCAAATATTCGACAGGTCCGAGCGGTCCCGTCGAACTGGATCCACCGGGTAACTTGGAGACGCTTCCCACACCACGCAATTGGCGTTCGCCTTGGCCCTGGCCCAAGGGAAGTCCGCCGACGAGCGTTTCGCCGGTCGTTTTCTTCGTCAGCGTTTGGCCGCGGCGCAGCAGCACGGTGCTCGCGTCATCCGTCGGTGCTACGACAAACACATCGAATCCATCATCGTCGTTAGACGCCAAGCGAATGAGCTCCGGGTGATCGAGCCATCCGCCTTCGGGCACCAGCACCGCGCGGTCGTCGATACGGTTGGTCGATAGTTCGCTCAGTGGCAGCGGCCCCACCGTTTCACGGGGCGATTGATCCGTGGATAGGCCGCGGTTGAGCACCAGGACGACAAGGACGGTACTGAAGATGACCAGTAACGACCCTTTGAGAAACTGGACCCACGTCGTAGATACCATTCCGGCGGTGACGACGATGATGATCACGACCACGCCGACCATCACCACGCCAACCCAATGCGGAAGCCCCAGCAATGGCTGAATCAATACGCCCGCACCCACCATTTGTGGAATCAAGTAAAAGATACTGACGGCGAGCGTACTCACGCCTGCGGCGGCCTTGATACCGCGTGAGTTGAATTTTGCGTCCAGCGCGTCGGCGAAGGTGAATCGCCCCAGTCGCTTCATCGGCTCGGCGATCACAAACAATGCGACGACCCAGCCGGCCAAGTATCCGATCGAGTAAAGAAAACCGTCGTAACCGTAGGCGGCAATCATGCCGCAAATCCCCAGAAAACTTGCCGCCGATAAGTAGTCGCCGGCAAACGCGATTCCATTGACGAACCAAGGGATCTGGCCGTGCGCCGCAAAATAGGCTTCGGACGATTGAGTGCGTCGACCGAGATAAAAACTCAAGCCGACGGCCCCCAAAACAAAGGCCAAGAAAATGACGATCGCGGAGACCGATGGCTCATAGATCATGACGCATCTCCATCACGACCGGGCGAGTCGACTCGGCACCACAAGCCATAGATCATCGACAGCACGATCGCCACGATGATCAACGCGAATCCATAGACCACCGCCAAGTTCAAACCGGCAAGCACGACCATATCCATCCATTCGGCTCGGAAGGCATTGATGAGCACGAATCCGGCATAGAACGCGAGGTACAGCAGGAACGAAAAAATACCGAGCCGCGCGTTGTAGCGGTCATGGTCTGATGGCACGGGCGAGGGAGTCGGTTCGTCAGTCATTTGGCAGTCAGTCTTTTACAACGTCAGTGAATCGGATTGGCAACATGTAATGCTGCGATCGCCGGTGGCGGAGCGTCCAAGCAAACGTCGACGCGGAGCCCATCGTAGCCGAGTTGCACTCCCGGTGGCAGCATCGCGTTGGTGGTCTCGTGATCCAGTTCGTGCGACACATGCGTGAGATACGTCATTTCGGCCCCCAGTTCTTGCGCGACGGCTACGGCCTGTTCGACGTTAAAGTGCGTCACGTGCGGCGTATGTCGCAGTGCCCCAATGACGAGCGTCTTGAGTCCGCGAAGCCGCTGCATTGATGATGGGGGAATGCCGTTGGTGTCGGTGCAGTAGGCGAAATCGCCAAACCGGAACCCGAGAACTTCGAAGTGAGGACCATGCATCATCGGAATCGGCACCACTCGCAACCCCAGCACTTCGAAAGGGTCGGTATCGATGGCTTGAAATTCCAATTGCGGACGCGCCCCAGCATGAGTGACTTTGCGTTCATGAAAGGCGTAATCGAATGACTTGCGGATTCGCTCTTCGACTTTCCGCTGGCAATACAGCGGCACGGGTCCGCCCAGACGGAAGGGGAACAATCGCAAGTCGTCTAAGCCAAAGACGTGATCCGCGTGCTCGTGGGTGAACAAGACCGCGTTGACCAATGCGATTTGCTCGCGGAGCAATTGCGTCCTCAAGTCGGGGGGCGTATCGACGAGCAGTGTTTGTTCATCACCCGCCGAGCTTGTCCATTGAACGAGGATCGCGCATCTCAGCCGTTTGTTATGCGGATCGTCGCTCTGGCATACCTCACAAGTGCAGCCGATCGCGGGGACTCCGACGCTCGTCCCCGTGCCAAGAAACACAACGGTGCCGCGATGTTGATGATTTCCGCAGCTCACGTGATGTCCCGGCGACAGTGGAAGTTCTTTGGACGGCTCATGCGGCTGGCAGAATCGGGCGATTTTTCGTGTTCGTGGGAGCGGTCAATGAAGACTCGATGTTAGTCAAGGGAAAGCCCCTTGGCTGCGAGGCCCCGATTCTGCGATACTCTTGACCCCGCTAACAGCACCCACCCAGACGATACCCACAACCAATGGCGAAAGCACGAATCTTTCGCTGGCCCAGTCAGTTATACAGGAAATTGAATGTTTAAGAATTTTGCCCCCCAAGCCTTGGGTATCAACGGTCGCCAGAGCGAATTGATCGAGCTGGCGCTGACCTACGGGTTTCGCGGCATGGATGTGGACATGGTCGATATGTTTCGCCGTTCACGTCGTACCGATGTCGATGACGCCGCCAAGTATTTGAAAGCTGCGGAAATCAAGATCGGCGCTTTTGACTTGGACGTGAACCTCGACGCCGATGACGACGCCTTTGCCGTTCAGCTCGCCACGCTGCATCCGCTTTCGGAAATGGCCCAGCACCTCGGGGCCAGTCGTGCGAGTATCCGTGTCCCGGCGGCGACCGATCGGCTTCCGTACCATGAGTATTTCGAAACGATTCGCGGCCGTTTGGCTCAAATTGCTGAAGTTCTCGCGACCAAGGACGTCAAGCTCGGTGTCGGTTTCCGTGCCGGAAAAGAACTCGCCGAGGGCAAGCAATTCGCATTTGTCCGCGACGTCGAGGGATTCGTGGCACTTGTCAAAGCGGTGGCCGCAAAGAACGTCGGTTACATCATCGACACTTGCGATTGGGTCATCGGCTCGGGCACCATGGACCAATTGACCGCCATCAAGGGCGAAGAAATCGTGGCCGCTCGATTGGGATCCATCGCCAGCGATGTGTCGCCGGCCGAAGCCACCTCCGGCGATCGCGTGTTGCCTGAGAAGACGGGCTCGCTCGACTTGGTCGCAGTCGTCAAACACCTCTCGACGACCGGCTTCAAGGGACCGATCAGCCCTTCGGCGGCACCCAAGCGATACAAGGGGCAAACCCGCGAAAGTATCGTGAACCAAGCTCAGGAAGCGATCGATGGTCTGTTCCGTGACGCCGGACTGCATGTCGCGCCGCGACCGATGGACATGATCGAAGACATCCCCTACGAGCCAAGCATGCGGGACTAATCGGCGGAAGGTATCAGGGGTCAGGTATCAGGGGTCAAAAAGATTCAGCTTACTTTCTGACTCCTGACTCCCTCCCCTAAAACCCTCCCGAGGTTCCCCAAAAGGCTGCTAACATGCACAGCCAGACAAGGTCCAGGAAGTGCCAGTACTGGGCGGCAAAGTCGATCGGCCAATGACGTTCATGATCGTAGAAGCCGAGCCAGGATTTGACGGACACGATCGCCAGCGCGATGATGCCGCCGGCGACGTGCAGCGCGTGCAAGATCGCTAGCACGACGACCATCCCGGCGATCCCTCGGCTGGTTCCCGCGCTCAGCCCCGGCCCCGTCATCAAGTTCTCCATTGAGTAGCACTGGACGGAAACAAAAATCGTTGCGGCGATGGCGCTGGCCAGCAGCAATACGCTCGTGAGTCGACGCTTTTCTCGACGGATCGTTCGCGTCGCCATGTGAACGATGACACTGACAAACACGAGCAACCCGGTACTCACCAAGAAACTGGCGGGCAACGGGACTTGAGACTGTGCATCGCCGCGGCGCCAGTAGGCGTACAAGCCGTACAGCAAAATCGTGGCGAGAAAAAACATCACGAGCGACGCCAAGAACAAATAACCACCCTGGCGAAATCGGCGGTCGGGTTCGAGCGTGGCTGTATGTCGCAACATAATTGACTTCAGTAATCGCGGAAATGAATCGGTGCAAGTGGCTACATGGATTCACCGTGTAGTCGGTGCGATGTCAACACCGTCTGTCAGCCACGGGTATGATATGCCATGATGGAAATTGTCCGAGGGCGCTGCAGATCATTGACTCCGGAATCGGAACAGACGGGTGGATCAGATCCGACCATTTCAAAATGCCGATTTGCCGGACATCGCGGATGTTTGGATTCGGCACTGGTCCGCCGTCATGGAACCGCCGGAAGTTAGCGTCGCGATGATCGAGCAAGCGATTTTTGCTCGCACGTTTTTTAGCGCCGAGAATCTACTCGTGGCCCAGCGCGACAATGTCACCGTCGGATGGTGTCATATCGTGCCATCGGAAGACTCGCAAACCGCAATTATACCCGCGATTTGCTTTGGTCCAGATGGCTTGCCACTTTGCGACGCATTGTTGATGGCCGCTGAGTCGCGCATTGCTGAAGCTGGATTTCTCAAAATTGCGATCGGACCGCTTCGCGATTGCCACTGTGGTTACGCTGGTCTTGCCCCGCTGGGACACGGAATTGGCGTTTCGACCAGAGATGCGAGAACATCGTCGTTGTTGTCTCGTCGTGGCTATTCCACCGGACGTGTCGTCAATCGATTGGTGGTTTCCACAAGTACTTACCGTCCGGCGATCAACCGTGATTGGATGCAACTTCGCCGCACCACGCGCATGGACCGACTCGTGGTGATGCCGACCGACGCGCGAACCGCGTCGGCGATGGCTCACTTGGACATTGAACAACACCGGCTCGTCGATCACCGCAGCAGCAAAGAACTGGCTTCGATCAGCATCTGGACGAGTGACCCCGACGCGCAAGTGATGAGTTGCGCCGAAGCGATTTTAGACCTTGCTGAGGTCGAATCTCGCGTCGAAATCACGACGGAAGAGGGTTTCTTGATCTCCAGCGTGATTCAGTCCCTCGCCAATCGCCGCGTGTTTTGCGTGGAAACGGCCATCGACAGCGTTCAAGCGAAGTTGACCGACCAGCTCCTCTTGCTGGGCATGAGTTCCGACGAACGTGGCCATCGCTGGGTGAAATCGCTGGCGTAGTTTGCGCCGCCCGACCATCCGTCGTAAAACCATCGATGTCTGTCCAAGGGGGCTCAGTTTTCCTTTGCAATGTTCCAGCGAGATCGGCTAAGCTGGTGGGGTCGCGGAACGACGCTTTACCGCGACCATCCCGCCCCCAGCAACCTTGGACACTGGCTCGATCGAATGAGTTGGTGCCGACGGGAGTCCCACCCATGCCTGACTCGTTGTTCTCTCGCCTAGCGCCCGCCGCTCGATCGTGGCCCCATGTGCTGGTGGGGATGATCGGGGTGGTGGCCATGACGTCGCTTGCCGATGGTCGAGAGCCCGCAGGAACCGTCGAATTTTTCGAAAACCGCATTCGTCCGGTACTCATCGAGCACTGTTTTAAGTGTCACTCCTCGGACGCCGAAGAAATTGGCGGAGCGCTCTGGCTGGACTCGGCCGACGCAATGCTCCAAGGCGGAGATAGCGGTCCCGCGATCCAGCCCGGGGACGTAGACGCGAGCTTGTTGATCTCCGCGATCCGCTACGAATCGTCGGAGATGCCACCGACGGGCAAGCTTCCCGAGCAGGTGATCGCGGACTTTGAAGCGTGGGTCGCATCGGGCGCAATCGATCCGCGGAAACGCGAGGCAGCGCCGACTCAAACTCGCGGCGAAATGGCACCCACCGATATCGATCTCGAATCCGCTCGCGAGTTTTGGGCATTCAAGCCGCTGCAGACCACCATGCCGCCGGTCGCGGACCTGTCTTCCGCTCACGGCGATGCGAGCGATGAACAAGCGGTTGCCGGTCCGATCGACGCCTACCTGTTGGATCGACTGCGTCAAGCGAACACCGTCCCCAACTCCGACGCGTCGCCCTCGGTTCGCCTGCGTCGTTTAACGTTTGATCTGATCGGGTTGCCGCCGAGCATTGAACTTCAAGACCGTTGGCTTGCCGATCCGTCGCCAGAAAACTGGCGCGAGATTGTGGACATGCTTTTGGCGTCGCCGCAATTCGGAGAACATTGGGGTCGTCATTGGCTCGATGTCGCACGCTACGCCGATAGCAACGGCAGCGACTTCAATGCAACGTTTCATGACGCGTGGCGTTACCGCGATTATGTGATCGACTCGTTCAATCGCGATCGGCCCTTCGATGAATTCGTCGCCCAACAAGTCGCCGGTGATTTGATGAGCGCTAGCAACGATCAACAACGCTATGACCAAATAGTCGCCACCACATTCTTGATGCTGGGCACCAAGATGCTCAGCGAGCGAGACAAACCAAAGCTCGAGATGGATGTGGTGGACGAACAAATCGACACCATCGGCCGCGCGTTCTTGGGCCTGACACTCGGCTGTGCACGATGCCATGACCACAAATTTGATCCGATCCCGACGACAGACTATTACGCGCTCGCGGGGATCTTTCGCAGCACTCGATCGCTCCAGGGCGAAAGCCAAAAATATGTCAGCACTTGGCCCAAGACCACGCTCCCGGTGAGCGACGAAGTCCGCACCGCATTCCAAGAACATGAACAGGCGCTCAAGCGACTTCGCACCGCGTTGAAAGAAGCGGAGACTTCGCTCAAGACCGCACAAGGATCCGTGCAATCGAGCCTTGATGGTGTGATCGTCGACGATGTGAATGCGAAGAAGGTCGGCAATTGGGTCGAGTCGACGTTCTACAAACACTTCATCGGAAAAGGTTACGTTCACGACAACAATTCCGATCGTGGCAAGTCATCGATCGTGTTCTCGACTCGGTTGCCAACGGACGGGACGTACGAAGTGCGATTGTCGCATTCGCCTGGCGACAGCCGCTCGTCGCGTGTCGCAATCAAGATCGCGACCGCCCAAGGTGATGTCGAGCTGCAATTGGACGGACGAAAAAACACCCTGCCGCCGATGTGGTCGTCGCTGGGCAAGTTTGCGTTCTCCAAATCGCACGACGCCGTCGTGACGATTTCCAACCGCGATAGCGACGGTTACGTGATTGCGGACGCGGTCCAATTCATCGCTGAGGATGCCAACACCGCGAATGTCGATACTTACTCGCAAGAGCTTGTGGTCAAGCTGTCCGGCCAAGTCGCTGAACTCACTTCGCGAATCAAGCATCTCGAATCGCAAGCGCCTGCACCGCTACCGACCGCGATGGCGGTAGCCGAGCACTCGAAGGAAAAGATCGCGGACTGTGCCGTGTGTATCCGCGGCGAGTACAACAATCTTGGTCCGATCGTTCCCCGTGGTTTCTTGCAAGTTTGCAGCGGTGGTAGCGCGACGATCTCGTCGCCCCAGGGTAGCGGTCGACTCGAACTGGCAGCGTGGTTGACCGACCCCGACCATCCACTGGTGTCACGCGTGATTGTCAATCGCGTTTGGATGCACTTGATGGGCGAGGGAATCGTGCGCACGGTCGACAACTTTGGGTCGCGCGGTGAACGACCGTCGCATCCTGAATTGTTGGATGCGATGGCCGTCCGGTTCGTTCGTGGCGGTTGGCAATTCAAACCGCTGATTTGCGAGATCGTTTGCAGTAGTGCTTACGCGAGATCCTCGGATTACTCCGCAGAATCCGTGTCGGCGGATCCAGAAAATCGCCTTTGGTGGCGAATGCCTCGGCGACGGATCGAAGCTGAATCGGTCCGAGACACGATGCTTGTCGTCGCGGGCCGACTCGATTCTCGCGCCATGGCGGAACCGATGAAATCGTTCGGTGTGTTGGTCTCCGGAAATAGCGCCAGCGATTCTGCGAGCGTCGATGGTGGTCCCCTGGGAAATCGATCGATCTACCAAAGCGTCGTGCGGGGTTACATTCCGCCGCTGATGACGATGTTGGACGCTGCCGATCCCGATTTGATCGTGGGACGCCGACCGACCACGAATGTTCCTTCGCAAGCCCTTGTGTTGGTCAACAGCCCCGAAATTCGCGAATGGGCCACGGCCGCCGCGACGCGGGCCACGAACCACACCATGGCTTTTGATGAGCGGCTGAGATGGTTGTATCGCACATCGCTCCAGCGCGAGCCCAGCGAGCGCGATATCGAACTCGCCGAATCGTTCGGACTGACTCAGCCCAACGACGAAGCAAATTGGGCCGAGTTCATTACGGCTCTTTTCGCCAGCACCGAATTTCGACTCTTGGATTAGAAACTGATGCGCCAACAAGCCACGCTTCCGACCGGTTCATCACGTCGATCGTTCCTGTCACACACGGCAACGATGACGCTGGGCTCGCTCGCGATCTCGGCCACCTCAACGCCGTGTCAATCGCGGGCGATGACGCCTGCGGTAGCGACACCCCATGTGACCCCACGTGTCAAGCGAGTCATCTTTCTATTCATGCATGGCGGCCCAAGCCATGTTGATACCTTCGATTACAAACCCAACCTTGTTCGCGATGATGGCAAAGAGCTACCGTTTGGTTTGCCGCCGAACATGGACGCCGTGCCCAAATTGCTCAGCGGTCCCTGGAAGTTCTCGCGGCGCGGCGAATCGGGATTGTGGATCAGTGATCTGTTGCCGGAGATGGCGAAACTTGCTGACGAGTTGTGTGTGATCCGATCCATGCACACGCAGGGTCAATCCCACGGTCAAGCTGTCGGTATGGTCAACACCGGCAGCGATAACTTGGTGCGACCGAGTATCGGTGCCTGGATTAGCTACGCCCTCGGAAGCGGTCACCATGATTTGCCAGCGCATGTGGCGATCGCCCCCGCCACTGCCCACGGCGGTCCACGAAATTACGGTTCCGCGTTTTTACCGGCGGCTCATCAGGCGACCGTGATCGGACAAAATGGCAAGTTCGGCGACGGCAAAATACCGTTCCTCACCAGCACCGGTTCCGACGACCAAACTCGACGCCGTTTCGAACTCGTGCGCGCGATGAACGAGAATCATCTCGCACTCACGGGACCCGATGCGGAAATCGAAGGTGCCATCGATTCCGTCGATCTGGCGGACCGCATGTGTCTCGCAGCTCCGGATGTTTTCGACTTGGGCAAAGAGTCCGCAGCGACGCAAGCCGATTATGGTATCGGCGCCGGATCGACCGACTCCTTCGGCCGCGGTTGCTTGTTGGCACGTCGACTTGCCGAAGCCGGTGTGCGGTTCATCACCGTGAGCAGCGGACAAGTGTGGGACCAACACGGTGGTCTCAAAGCCGGACACCAGAAGAATGCGGACGCGACCGATCGGCCGATCGCGGCACTCATCCGCGACTTGAAACAGCGAGGTCTGTACGACGATACGCTCATCATTTGGGGCGGTGAATTCGGCCGAACGCCAGTGGTTCAGGGCAAGGATGGACGTGACCACAACCCGCAAGGTTTCTCGATGGTGCTTTCCGGTGGCGGTGTCAAAGGCGGCTTCGCGTACGGCAACACCGACGAGTACGGTTACTACAGCGTCGAAAATCGCGTCCACATGCACGACTTGCACGCTAGCGTGCTGCACCTACTGGGTATCGATCACAAACGATTGACATTTCCCTATGCCGGACGAGAATTTCGACTTACCGACGTCCACGGGCGGGTCGTCGACGATATCCTCGCGTGATGCAGAAATTGGACGGGTCAACATGAAAGGCTTACTTTCATTCGCGATGGTTCTGCTGGCGACCTCTTCTCTCATCAGCCAGTCCATCGCTGAACCGCCCCGAAGTTACCAGATGCCCGTCGGTGACCGCTTCGGTTACTTGATCAATGGCAAAGTCACTTACGACGAGCATGTTTATGTATACGGTGGATACGCCGAGTTTGAAGTCACCGCGGCGGACGACGAGTCGCTGACGATCCACTTTCGCGGGAAGGCCCAAGGCAGTGATTTTCCCGATCCCAACCGCAAACGTTCGATTGGTGAACTTCCCAATGCGCTTGTGGTGGAACGTGGTCGAAGGGATCGCGATTATCAATTCCTGGGTCTGACCGAATACGAATCGACGTTCCGAATGTCGCGTCAAGGCGAACTGATCGGCCCAGCAGAAGATGAACCCGCGGCGCTGCCGTTTTACTTTGGCGATCTTCGCACCATCGTGTTCGAGAATCTTGGTGAGCGCGCGGAGCCGACCTGGGAAACCGAATCAGCGATCGCCGTCGGATCGCCCGTGGACCGCACACCCGAACCGGAGTCCGAGACGACGAAGTCAAAGTCGGCGCAGGCATGGACCGCACCGAGTTTTGGAAATTTATTCAAATTTGAGCCGTATCATCGCTTTGATTTGCGGCCGGCAACCCGCAAAGCGCAGCTCACGATGCAACGTGCGAGTCGTGATCGGCGACTCCGAGACAAACGGACGATCGAGATTTCGTACCAGCTCCAATCGATCGCCGTGGAAATGCCATTTGACGCGACTGGCAAGACGCTATGGATCGTGGATGCGGAAACGTTTCGCCCAATCTCGCTCCAGTCACAGACCGTGTTTCGCGTGAACCGCGACGGAACACTCCAGCCGGCCCAAACGACCTTGACTTGCCGGCTGGCGAGCGAAGCCGAGTTGGCTGAATACCACGCGAAACAAACCAAGCTAGCCGACGACGAGGCCGCACGTATCGCTTCGATGCGACAAAAGGCCCAAGAGCGGCAAGAGCTCAAGTCCACGCGAATGCCCACCCGAGCCGAGTTGTCCGACGCGATCACGAAACTTGACAGCGGCTCCTACGGCAAAGAGCTCGAAGCATTGCGATTCCTGGCCCAGCATCCGCTCGCCAAGAAATCTCGCGATGTCGTCAAGCGACTCAATGAACTCGCCGACGAAAACCCATTGCGTCTTCGAGTGGAACTCGAACGAATCGAATCAGCCTGGGAAACCAAGCTGGGTAGTCGATGAATGCTATCCCGCTTGTTGGATCTTGATCTTGGTCCAACGTTGCACCAATCCGGGGCCGAGGATGAACGTGAACAGCGCCATCCAGACGAACAGGAATCCCACGATGCGGCCTTGATCCAGCGGTTCTCCGAACAGGAACACGCCCACTAAGAATTGAAGCGTGGGACCGACGTATTGCAGAATCCCGATCAAGGACAAATTCACGCGGCGAACGGCGATGGCGAACAAGGTCAGTGGCGCGACCGTCACCAGTCCACCGCCGATGAGCAATAGCTTGGTCAACGTGGTGGAGTCGTTCATCGCTCCCGTGCCCATGTTCGCTTTCATACCCAAAACGAGCGCCGCCGGAATGACAAGCACCGCCAACTCCATCCACAAGCCGACCAGCGGCGGCAGGGTCGCACGCTTCTTGATCAGCCCGTAGATGGAAAAGGATCCGGCCATAGCAAACGAAACCCAGGGGATGGATCCGCCAGCCACCGACATGATCGTGACGCCGATCGCCGCAATGGACACCGCGATCCACTGGATTGGAATCAATCTTTCCTTGAGCACCACCACTCCGAGCAAAACATTGAGCAGCGGATTGATATAGTACCCAAGTGACGCTTCGATCACTCGATCATGGTTGACCGCCCAGATGAAGGCGAACCAATTGATCGCGATCATGATGGCCGCGGCACCGTACACTCGCCAATTCCTTGCATTGGAAACCGCATTTCGGAGTAGCGAGAATCCGCCGAGTTGATTGCCCGACATCAGCAGCGGCACGACGATACTCAGCAGCAAAAACGACCACAGGATCCGGTGCCACACCAATTCCATCGAGGCGACATGACCGAGTTGCCGCCAATAGATTGGAAACAGTCCCCACATCGTGTGAGCCCCGACCGCGCAGGCGACTCCGAGATGAAAGTGTCGCCGGGATTGCTCCAAGGGAGTGTGCGTCGGTATGGCCAATCAAAGTCGCTCGGTTTGCAAGGGTCATGTTGTTCTGGACCGCCCACGTCGTAGCGTCAACCCCGTCAGCGGCCGCGGCGGGGGCGTGTACTCGCGAAAACCGCGTGGCAATCGCAGACATCGCGTCGCCGCTTTCGAGAGAATTCCACCAGCAACCATGTTCACCATGAATTGGTACACGGGAGTCTACAGTGAAGTTAAACCGCTTCGCTGCCAAGCTAACGGGAATACCACGCCCATCCGCATGAATCACCCACAGCGGGCGAATTTCGATTCGAGCTGGGCATCTTTCGATCGGCGTTGACCCAACATGTCAAGCGACTATAGTCCGGCCTCTTCGGGGCCATCAAACGGCCGTCATCTCGGCAATTCGGATAGGACATGCTCAACTTTTTTCGCAACCAATCGGGCTCCATTAAAAACGACGTCCTTTCGGGCATCACCGTTGCACTGGCGCTCGTTCCGGAAGCGATCGCGTTCGCCTTTGTCGCCGGTGTCTCGCCGCTGATCGGACTGTATTCGGCGTTCTTCATGGGATTGATCACCGCCGTCCTCGGCGGTCGTCCAGGCATGATTTCGGGAGCCACGGGTGCGATGGCCGTCGTGGTCGTGGGCCTGGTGTCCATCCATGGCATCGAATACTTGTTTCCGACCGTGATCCTTTGTGGACTGTTGCAAATCGCCATCGGCTTTGGACGCCTGGGCAAGCTCATTCGCATGGTGCCACACTCGGTGATGTTGGGGTTCGTCAACGGGCTCGCGATCGTCATCGGGCTGGCGCAACTGGGCAGCTTCAAGACGCTCTCGTCCACTGGCGATCTGGTTTACTTGGGCGGCCCGCGTCTTTGGATCATGTTGGCACTGGTCGCGGTGACGATGGCGATCATTTGGTTCTTGCCACGACTCACGCGGGCCGTTCCGGCAACCTTGGTCGCGATCCTTTTCGTGACATTCGTTTCATTCGCCATCAATCGTTCCACCGGGATTGTGCAAAACGAAAACACGCTGGCGACCGTCGGCGACATGTTGCGAACGAATTCACAAGCGGTCGCGATCGCTCGGGCTCGTTCGGTGTCCGATGTCGACAATGGGGTCGATGTCAGCTTGGTTAGTTCGACAATTCCGACCGTCATGATGGATGACATGGCGGCCGATCAGGTCCCGACGGCTGACACCGGGATGAGTGGATCGTTGCCGACGCTGTATTTTCTTCAGTACGACATGGTGCCGATGAATCTGGAAACGTTGAGGATCATCTTTCCGTTTGCGATTGTCTTGTGTGGGGTCGGGCTAATCGAATCGTTGATGACGTTGACGTTGATCGACGAGATCACTGAGACGCGCGGCCAGGGGAATCGCGAATGCATTGGCCAGGGAACTGCTAATTTAGTTTCTGGGATTTTTGGAGGCATGGGTGGATGCGCGATGATCGGCCAATCGCTCATCAATGTGAATTCGGGCGGACGAGGGCGATTGTCGGGAATCACGGCGGCCGTTTGTTTGCTGATGTTCGTGCTGTTCCTAGCACCACTTATCGAACAGATTCCGATGGCCGCACTGGTGGGCGTGATGTTCATGGTCGTCATCGGAACCTTCGAATGGGCATCGCTCAAAATGCTTCGTCGGATGCCGCGCAGCGATATGTTCGTGATGATCTTAGTCGCGGGTTATACGGTGGTGATGCACGATCTCGCGTCGGCGGTCATCCTCGGGGTCATCGTGTCGGCACTCGTGTTCGCGTGGCAGCATGCGACGCACATCGGTGCGGACACAAAGCTCAACGAATTTGGCAGCAAGGTTTACCAACTTCATGGACCACTCTTCTTCGCATCGGTCAGTTCGTTCAAAGAGATGTTTGATCCGGCGAATGATCCCGACGATGTGGTGATCGACTTTTACTACACGCGGGTTTACGACCAGTCGGCGCTGGAAGCGATCAATGCCCTGGCCGAAAAGTACCAGGCCCTGGGCAAGCGACTGCATTTGACGCATCTCAGTGCCGAATGTCGCACGCTGCTTGACAAAGCTGGCGATTTGGTCGAAATCAACATTTCCGAAGATCCCCACTATCACATCGCCACCGATCGGTTGGCATAATACGGTGCTCCGGGTCAAGGGAGCAAAATGAACTGCCGAGGTAATGGGTCTTGTCAAAGATTCCTGTACCACGATCCCACCTAGGTGGATCGTTTAGCATCAGGGCTTGTGGTAGCACGCAGTTCACATCGACCGTTTTCTATCATTCAAAACCATGCGACACGCGGCTGCACTATTTTTGGTATTGATAAGTTTGCCGATCGCCTGGGGCGAAGATCATCTCGCGGGCGGTGACTGGGTCGCCCATGGTTTTGCCGCATCGGCCAAAACCGATCTTCGCGACCATTTAAGCCGAAGCGTTCAAGCAGGCGAAGTGCCTGGTGGCGGTTTGCTGATCATGCACCAGGGCGAGGTGATTTTTCGCGAAGGGTTTGGTTACGGACATTTGCGACGCCAAGTCCCCTTCACTGCGGATTCGACGTTCCGAATCGCGTCGTTGTCTAAACCGATCATCGCGACCTTGGCCGTCAAGCTGGACGCCCAGGGAGTGATCGACTTGGAAGCAACGATCGATACCTATCTGCCGGACATGACGAACCTTCGGCTTCAATCGGGAGAGCGACCGAGTCGGCTTCCACGACTGCGTGAATGCCTAAAACACACCGCTGGGTTTGTCACCGATTACGATGATGGTGGCCGCCCCTGGTTGCAACAAACCGGCAAGGGGCTAACGCTTGAGCAAGTCGTCAAGCTGGAAACCAATATCCCGATGTCAGCGTCACCGGGACAACGATTCGCGTACAGCGGCATCGGCTATGACATCGTGGGTCGAATCATCGAAGTGGTCACCAAACGCGGTCTCAATGAAGTGCTGCAACGTGAGCTCTGTGAGCCGCTCGGGATGACACGGACCACTTATTTTCCAACAGCGGATATCCTCGACACCATGCCTAGCTTTTATTGGCAATGGCGCAGCGATGGAAACTTTCGACGCCGGCTGGACGCGCCCCCTGTCCCAGCGACTGACTATGTTTCGGTCGGCGGAGGAATCGTGTCAACACTGGATGATTTGGCGCGTTTCATGTTGCTTCATCGCAACGGCGGCCAGCTTGGCGATCAACCCTGGGCGTCGCAATGGGCACTCACTCGCATGTACGCCCGCAATAAACCAGGTTCGTACTACGGGCTAGGTTTTACCCTCGGGCCGCCCGGCGACGACGGGTTGGCGAGTTGGATTTTCCACAGCGGTTCCAGTGGGACGATGATGTGGTGGGATCGCGAGCGTGATGTGATTGGTATTTTGGCGACACAACACAGCCGTAGCGCCGGTGAGAAGATGGCTGAATCGCAAAAGCGAATCCCGTCGGACGCGCCGAGTTGGCAAGTGATCACCAAAGCGAACTACATCGATCCGATCTTCGGATGGACGGGGAACCCTGTCCGCGGTCGCGCCGTCGTGCAACAACTCGATGAGGCCGATTGAGGGCATGCATTGTCGCCAAATGCGATGCGACCCTTAGCGACCTAGAAGCCGGGCGAGCCATTCTTTGCAAGCGATCGCGAGAGTGCTGGCGGCGCCACCGGTGGGGATCAACTTGGCCGGGTCAAACCTCGTCGTCGCGCCAACTCGATGTGCACATGGCAGCGGTACCAATTCCATGGTTTGATCATTGGCCAGCCGCATCGCTCGAGGCATGTGGAAGGCACTCGTGATCAGTCCGATTTCACCATGCTGGGGAAAGCTTTCCGGAGGGCGAGTGATGAATTGCTGGAGCGAACGCATTTCTTCGGTCGTGTTTCGCCCCTTGATCTCATAAATATCCCCGGGTGCCACGCCAATTGAAATCAGTAGATCGCGTCCGGTGGTCGATGGATCAGCCAGTCCGCTGCTACCGGATCCCGTGCAGATGATCGAACGCGTTTTGCCGCGGTGCCAAAGTTGTGCGGCCAACATCACGCGTTGTCCATCCGAATTCAACTCGGCGGTCCCGTCGCTGGCAATCGACACGCTACCGCCGAGCAAAATGACACTGCGTAGCGGCGTCAGATCCGCAAGCACCGCCGGATCCCGTGGATATTCCAGTGGGCGAATCGCCCAGCGGGCGATCCAACTGTTGCCGATCATTCCGAGGACCAGCCAAGTCACCAAAAAGGCGACCGCGCAGGGGCGTTGCTTGGCTAAAAACAAGAAAATCGCCGTAAAAAACGCGGTAAACCAAACTAGCCCCAAAGGCATCACACAGTCAGTCGCAGCTCGCATGGCCTTCGCATCGTCAAATTGGAACATGGTCGCGGCGACGAGGCTAACCGCCAAAATGACCGTTGCCATCGCCGCGATCAAGGCATTTCGTTTCATTGAATGTATAGCCCCGTGGCGGAGTCGATGGCAAGGTTTTACAACGAAGAGTGTCCTAACCGATTCGTTTCTGTCCAGTGGAGTGCTTCAATGCGATGGCGTGGTGGTCGGCAAAGCGAGAATGTGGAAGACGTCCGCGGTATGTCGGGACGAGCGGTCGCCGGTGGAGGCGCGGGATTGTTGATCATCGCGATCATCATCGCCCTGCTCGGCGGTGACCCGCGTCAATTTTTACAGCAAGCGAACCAGCAGGGCGGTGGTGCGGTGGTCGCGCCGCGCGGCGAGGGAGAAGCCCTCACTCCCGAGGAGGTCGAGGCCGGAGAATTTTCCGCAACGGTGCTGGGATATAGCGAAGACGTTTGGCGTCGCTTGTTTGCCGAAGCTGGTAAAGAATATCGCGACCCGACGATGGTACTGTTTAGCGGCAGCGTCCAATCGGCATGCGGTGGGGCCTCGTCAGCATCGGGCCCGTTCTACTGTCCCGGCGATGAGAAGCTTTATCTGGACACATCGTTCTTTGCGCAGCTAGCGCGTGATTTGAATGCGCCGGGAGATTTTGCCCAAGCCTATGTGATCGCGCACGAAGTCGGCCACCACGTCCAAAACTTACTCGGCTATACCGATGAACTCGATCGGCTTCGTCCCAAGTTAAGCGAAGTTGAAAACAATGCTTACTCAGTCCGATTGGAGCTGCAGGCGGACTTTTTCGCCGGCGTGATGCTTCACCATGCGGACAAGATGGCAAGCATCATTGAACCGGGGGATATCCAAGAAGCCCTGCGCGCGGCAACGGCGATTGGCGACGACACGTTGCAACGACGCTCTCGCGGAACCGTCGTTCCAGAGTCATTCACGCACGGGACGAGCGAGCAACGTGAACGATGGTTCCGTAAAGGTTTGCAAACCGGTGATTTGAGCCAGGGTGATACGTTCGGCGCCAAGGATCTGTAGCGAGACCATCTCCGCGATTGATAAAGACCGACAGTGATATTGGACAACAGCGGTGGAACCCCAGGAAAAACACTTGCTGAGGGCAGGTTGGACGTCTTTAATGGTGGTTCCCGCCTAGTCGATTGTCCCACCCTTAGTTTCCGCGGCCCGCTTGCCGATGAATTGTCTCGTTCTGTTTGGTCGCCGGTCTTGGTGCGTCACGTGCCTCGTATTGTTCATCGCGGGATCAGTGTTCATTACGGGTTGTAGCGATCCAGCCGAATCCCCGGTCACTCAATCGGAAAAGCCCTTGGACACGATCCAGGCGAGTGTGACCCGGGTGGAAAAGTCTCGGTGGCCGACGATGGTTCGCAGCCAAGGCAGTCTGTTTGCCGACGAACAATCCGTCGTGGGCAGCGAAGTTGCCGGGCTCGTGTCCAGCGTTCATGTTGATCTTGGCGATTTCGTCAACGTCGGCGATCCGCTGGTCTCGCTCGACCAAGACGATTTCAAGCTCCAGGTCGAACAGACGGCGGCGCAGTTGCAACAGGCGCGTGCGGCGGTGGGTTTGCGTGGCACCGACGCGGTCGAAAAGCTCGATCCCGAGAATGCACCGCCGGTGCGCCAAGAGAAGGCGCTACTCAGTGAAGCGACCAGTAGTCTCCAGCGGGCAACCACTTTGCTGCGCCAGAATGCGATCTCGCAAGGTGAGTACGATCTCGCCGCGGCCGCGAAACAAGTTGCCGACGCCCGGTACGCCTCGGCACTCAACACGGTGCGCGAGCGAATCGCGACCATCGGAGTCCAACAAGCGACGCTGTCGCTGGCCCGCGAGCGTCTTGCCAATGCGATCATTCGCGCACCCATGGATGGCTTTATTCGCCAACGGCAAGTCGCTCCGGGTACTTACATTTCGATCGGTCAACCGATTGTGGTTCTCGTCCGTACGCATCCGCTGCGATTTCGAGGGACGGTGCCTGAACGATACGCACAATCGATCCGGGTGGGCCAAGAAGTTCGATTGAGTGTGGAATCGCTGACGGAAACTTTGGTCGCGAAGATCAGCCGGGTGAGTCCGGCGCTGGATCAACTCAGTCGTTCGCTCGCTTTCGAAGCGCTGGTTGATAACAGTGATCATCAATTGCGAACCGGATTGTTTGTCGAAGCGGAGATCGTTATCGATGGGGATGCATCGGAAATTGTGATTCCGACGTCCGCGATCACCGAGTTCGCGGGCGTCGAAAAGGTTTGGAAGGTCGTCGATGGGATCGCTTCCGAACACGAGATCCAGTGTGGTGCGCTGCGCGGTGATCAACGGGCCGTGACCGGAGGCATCGAAGTCGGCGATGTCATTTTGCGAGACGCTTCGCAGGGAAAGATCGCCAAGGTGGTTCCCATGGTCGTCGAATCGAATGTTGCCGTCGTGGCTCCCGAAAGCAACGCAAAACTCGAAACGAAGAACTGAATTTTGTATTGGCTTGCTGAAGTTTGCGTGAAGCGCCCGGTGTTCGCGTTGATGTTGATCACCGCGCTCGTCGTCGCTGGGATTGTGTCGTTCCCACAGTTGGGCGTGGATCGCTTTCCCAACATGGATTTGCCGCAAATCTATGTTCGAACGACCTATGTCGGTGCCGCCGCCGCGGAAGTCGAATCGGAGGTCAGTACGATCATCGAAGATGCCGTTGCCACGGTGGCGGGGATCGATGAATTGCGCTCGATTTCGGCGGACGGTCGCTCGTTTGTCATCATCACCGTTCAACTCGATCGCAATATCGACGCAGCGATTCAAGATGTTCGGGATGCCGTGGCGAGCGTCGCCAACCGATTGCCCCCGGCGATCGATCCACCGATTGTGCAGAAACAGGATCTCGATTCATCGCCCATCATGACGTTGGCGGTCTCGGGGCCGCGTTCCTCGCGAGAGCTCTACCTTCTTGCGGATCGTTACGTCAAAAATGTGATCGAGTCGTCCCGTGGCGTGGGCCAGGTCCAAATCGCCGGTGCAGCGGATCGGGCGGTGCAAGTCGATATCGACGCGCGACGGTTGGCGGCTCACCGATTGTCGATTCTCGAAGTGCGTGACGCGCTGCAACAACAGAATGCCGAAGTACCCGGCGGACGACTCAACGAGGGAATTCGGGAGAGTTCTCTGAGAACGCTCGGCCGAGTCGCGGATGCTCGCAACTTTCCCGATCTGGTGGTATCAACCGTCGGGCAGACTGCCATTCGTTTGAGTGATCTCGGGACCGTGAGCGATGCGACCAAGGAAGTACGCACATTGGCTCGGCTCAACGGCGTCCCGGCGGTGCTCTTGGAAGTCCAACGCCAGTCGGGACAAAACACGGTTGCGGTGATCGATGCCGTGAAAGAACGCTTGCCGCGATCGGAAGAGTTACTGCCCGACGATGTCCATGTCCAAGTGATTCAGGATCAATCGCGTTACATCGTCGAGGCGCTCAGCGAGATTGAACGTCACTTGATATCGGGCAGCATCTTGGCGTATTTGACGGTGCTGTTGTTCATGCGATCGTGGCGGTCGACCCTAATCGCGGCGGTCGCGATACCCGCATCGATCATTGCGACGTTTGCATTCATGAATTGGTTTGGCTTTACGCTCAACAACGTCACCATGCTCGCACTCGTGTTGATGGTCGGCGTGGTCATCGATGACGCTATCGTCGTTCTCGAAAACGTGTTTCATTGCATCGAAGAAAAAGGGATGGAGCCCGCGGTTGCGGCCGTCGTCGGTACCAAAGAGATCGGTTTGGCCGTGCTCGCGACCACGCTTTCACTGGTCATCGTGTTCTTGCCAGTCTCGTTCCTTTCCAGTGTCACCGGTCGGTTGTTGTACGAATTCGGGGTGACAGCGACGGTCGCGATCTTGATCTCGATGCTGATTAGCTTTTCGCTGACGCCAATGATGTGCAGCAAACTGCTCAAGCGAAATCCGACGACGAGCGATCAAGCAAATGAAAAAGCAAAGTCGCGACGAGGGTTCTATGGCATTGTCGAATCTAGCTATCTGTGGATGCTCGCCAAGTCCCTCCGATTCCGCTGGGTCGTACTGGCCATTGTGGTTGTCGTGATCGCGTCGAACATCCCACTGAGTCAATTGGTCCAACGGGATTATGTGCCGCTGAACGTCGACGAGTCCGAATTCGAAATTCGTGCCGAAGCCAGACCGGGGGCGAGTTTGGCGGCAATGCGACCGACGATCGATCGTATCGAAGCGGATCTTCAGAGCATTGACGGTATCGAAACCGTACTTACGACCGTGGGCGCCCGCGGTTTCGGTGACGTCAATCGGGCGGAGATGTTCGTGCGGTTGCAAGACAGTCGCGAGCGGACATTCTCGATGGAGCGTCTTTGGCGTGGATTGATCGTCGGAGATCCGATGGCCGCGTTTCGCGGGAATTATAGCCAACGCGATAAAATGTCGGAGATTCGCAAGCGGTTAAACGTGTACCCCGAGTTGCGTGTCTCGGTGCGAAACTTGACATCGCTTCGCCAGGGGGCGCCGGTCGATATCGACTTTGCGATCACCGGCCCCGACGCCGACAAGTTGTTAGCCTTTAGCGAGAAACTTAAACTCAAGGCGGAAACCATTCCCGGCTTGGTCGATGTATATTCGACGTTACAAATTGATAATCCGGAGTTGCTCGTATCGATCGATCGCCAGCGAGCTGCGGCACTGGGTGTCGAAGTCCGCGAGATTGCCGATACGTTGCGAGTGGCCGTGGGCGGAGATGACCGGGTGTCTCGCTATCTGGATAGTTCCGCCGGCGATGCGTACGACGTCGAGCTGCGATTGGTGGAACTGGATCGCAACGATGTGACATCGATCTCCCAGCTCTACGTCCGCACCTCTCCCGAAGCGGGTACTGTCCCAGCGATGGCGATAGCACAAGGCGATATGCCCAGTGGCGACGAACCATCGACACTGACGCGAATCGATAACGTCGTGAATTTTGAATTTAGCAAAGCGGCGGGACGAATCGATCGACTGAGTCGACAACGGATGGTTGCGGTGCGAGCCAACGTGGCCGGTGGTTACGCCTTGGCGGATCGCGCCGAGGCACTCAAGGCGGCGGCGAGAGAGATTGGAATCCCTCTGGGCTTCAACGCCGAGGTGATGGGCGGTGGACGCGAGTTAGAGAGAACGATCACGGACTTTGGTTGGACATTCGTGATGTCGTTCATCTTCATGTACATCGTGTTGGCCGCGCAATACGAAAATTTGGTCTATCCGTTGATCATCTTGCTGTCGTTGCCACTGGCCATCCCGTTCGGTCTGGTCAGTTTGTATTGGGGCGGTGAAACGTTGAATCTGTATTCGGCCCTCGGCATCTTGGTGTTGTTTGGAGTGGTCAAGAAGGCTGCGATTTTGCAGGTGGACCATACCAATGCGTTGCGGCAACAGGGGCTGGCTCGACACGACGCGATCATGCAAGCAAACCGAGACAGGTTGCGTCCGATCCTGATGACCACGATGTCGTTCGTGGCGGGACTGTTGCCCCTGTTGATCGCGACCGGGCCGGGTGCGGAAGAGCGTCGTTCGATTGCGGTGCTTGCGGCCGGTGGCCAAACACTGTCGCTCGTATTGACGTTGCTAGCGATCCCAGTGCTCTACACATTCATCGATGATTTGGCGGCGCTGCCAAGTCGCTTGTGGCCAGTGCGTTCAAGCAAACCGGCCGTGCAACATCCAGTGTTGGGTGGTTAAGTCTCGATAGATCCACCACCACCCCGCTTCGGTTTCGACGCGGTAGTAATCTCGGCGGATGCATGGACCATACCACCACCCCGTTTCGATTCGCTCGGGTCCCCAGTGTCTGAGGATGGTGTGGCTACGATGTTTGAATCGGAACGTTATTGGCGGTTGGTGCTGGGTGCCGGTGGTAGCGGTTGTGACAGCAATCGGGACTGGTTCCGCTAGCAAACAAAAAGGTCGTCGTTGATTTTTTTGTGCCAGAGGTGCGGGTTCTGTATTCGAATTGACGCGTTTTGATTGTGAGTCCGGTAAAGCCGATCGAGAGCGTTTCGAGCGGGCATTCCATTTAATTTTGCCAGTGAGAACGCTGGTTCGAAACGACTTTTCCGGTAAGGGGTCATTGCTGTGTGCGACACCGAGTACTCTTTCTCGCCCCAGGCGTTCACTCAATGAATCGATCAAACGAGCCGCCGATTGTTGGTGAGTCCAATCGGTGGCAGCGGAGCCGCCGATGGGGTCGGCGAAGAGAGTTCCTTGAGAGCATCGAATGGGGCTAGTCAACGTCACTGCGAGTGACAATCGAACAATTGTGGATGTGAGAGTTTTGCTTTCCATGGCTGAGACAAGTAGGCCGCTGAGGTGGTCCACGTCTTGAGTCGGTGCGAAGAGATTGACTTCGAGCATCACGCATGGTGCCGGCAAACGCGATTCAGGTTCAAGCTGCCTCGAATCAAGCGTTGAAGGCGGGTGGGCTGAAAGGTCCAGGCGACAAGTGACACGTATTGCCCCACGTCCACTTGTCGCCAACCCGCCCTTGACGCTTGAAACCAATCGGTGAATTCGATCGGCAAGAATGCGACGATCGTCGCTCGCATAATCGAGTTCATGTTCGCTGGTAAATTCGGCAGGTGGCCGAAACACCGTCATCGGCTCGTCCGCTTCACCGAGTGCTTGGGCGATGCGGTCGACGAGTGGTTTGCCCAGACGCGTCGCGAGCCCGCCTCGCGGTAATTGCAACAAGGCATCGATGTGGTAGATGCCAAGCCGCGCAAGGGTTGCCACCGTATCGGGCATGATTCGCAGCGCTTCGACGGGCAGCCCCTTGAGCCATGAGATCGACTCATCGCCGGGAACGATGCAGTGAGTTTGGTGCGGGCTTTCGTAGTAATGCGCCAATGCCCAGACGGCACCGATCGTATTTGCGATCGCTAGCTTGGCGGTGTATCCCATTTCCGCAAGTAATCTTGCCGTCGCATCAATCAATCCTGGTTCGCCACCGAACAGATGCGAGATGCCGGTAACGTCGCACAAAATCGCTTGGGGTTGATGCAGACTTTGGCCTGCCCACTTTGCTTTTTCGAGCGACTCGATCGCCACCAGGGGGCTGATCTCTTCCATCAACATTGCCGCAACATCATGAAGTGCCAAATCATCGCTGCGGGGATCATGAGGCTGGATTTGCGGAGTCAATGGACCGCGGCATGCCATTTCGCCAGCTTCCGCCACCGACATCCCCAGACGTACGCCCAGTTGGGCCGCGATGGCATCGCGAGCGATGACCAATCGACCCCGCCGCGGGTCTTGGTACCACAACACCATGGGAGTCGCATTACGCGCGGCGCCGGGCGTGCTGGTTGCCACTCGCAACCGTTGGATCGGCCAATCGGGAAGCCAAACGCATAGCAGCCGTTTTTTCGTGATCATGGGAGTGTTCGGTTTTCGTGCGGTGCATTGGATCCAGCCAAGTGGCAACTTCGCTTGCCGCCAGAGAACGCAGCTTCGCATTCTCGTCCATCGTGACCCACGCCCCCGCTCCCACACTCGCACCACGACAACGCTCGAGCGTCACTCGCCAAACTCGAACAAAGGGGTCAGGCCTCTTTGCTTCAATAAGAGGCCTGACCCCTTTTTGCGAGACGTGGAAGCGGACGTCGGCGAAGCTGGGTTTACCACGCACACTCGACGGGCGAACGAGCAATCCGGGGGTGGAGCCGATCTCGGCAGCGAGTTGCAAGCGACGGGCATCTCGATCATCCAGCCGATCACCCACGTGAGCCCAGACGGCCGCCACGGCTTGGCAGCGTAACGCTTGGTCGATCGCCCACACCGTGTCCGCATGTCGCGGGGGACGCACCCACACGATTCGTTCCGCGGGAATGCCAAGCGAGAATGCGGCCGGAGGATAAAAAGTCCCCTCAGGATCGACCACGACCAACGGGCCCGAGAGCATCGAATGAGAGTGCAACAACGAGGCGGTCGCAGCCATGGCAAGCGTCGCGGCGCCGCTCGTCGTGGTCTCGGCGACCCATTCGGTCAACGTATCGAGTTTCAATCCACGTTGCGGCAACATGGCGTCGACCGAACCAACCCCCGTAGAAAACGTGGGCACCGATTCCTCAGGAGCTTCGGTGATACAACCGACACGCGACCGCAATTGGTTCAAAATCGCTTCGCGAGTCAGCCCCGCTGGCACGACGCTGGGTGGCCCGCTGGATAGTTTATTGTTGGGTAGCTCGCTGTTGGGTAGCTCACTGCCCGACCGATCGTCCCCCGAAGACCCCGGCTCGGCCCGAGTCTCGCAGGGACTTGGGCTTGCCGACAGATTGGGGTTTGCCAGGCCCGCGTTCGCGGAATCGACTGCCGAACCGATCGACGGACTC
This sequence comes from Pirellulaceae bacterium, assembly GCA_041741195.1. GTDB lineage: Bacteria > Planctomycetota > Planctomycetia > Pirellulales > Pirellulaceae > JBBSJZ01. The sequence continues at coordinate 147,153 of JBGSKM010000013.1, read as the reverse complement.
GTTCGAACCAAGGATGTCGCGCGGCTGGGCCGGCTGCGACGCTTTTTCAGCGGTACAGCGGTTGCCACGCTGGGTTCGAAAAACGAAAACGTCTGTTGAGTCGCCATCTTAGCGCCTGCAGCGATAGTGAGTGTGTGCCCTTCAAGAGCATTCAACTAATGAGCCAGGTAATGCTAGCATCCAAATGCTAGCATAAAGTGTGCGCTAGTACATCATCATATTGATTTCGGTTAAAAGAGATTTCATGCTCCAGAAAATCCGCTGGTTTCTGCTGATCACCGGTGTCTTGGTCGTCGTGATCATCGCGCTCCAGAACCAGCAGCCGACACGGTTGAAATGGCTGTTGTTCGAAATGGACATGCCATTGACCCTGTTGTTGCTCGCCACCTCTGCCGCCAGCTTTGTCTTCGGAGCCCTCACCACCGTTTGGATGCTCAAGAAAAAAACACCCGCTGCTAGACACTCGAAACCGGCGGCTAGCCATCCGGCGGCGGAAAAACAGGAGATTTGAGCCGCTTAGCCCTTTCGTTTTGCACGACGCTGGGCAACCAAGTCGTAGCGCAACAAAACCAGTCGGGCGAGATCACCCATGTGATTGACCCCTGGCTGGTGCGGTTGGGCCGCCGACGTGGCGGGCGATTGGGGACTCGCCATCGCCGCAACTGCGGCGGCTTTGCCAGCCCGGTTGGCGGTGCGTGCATAGTCAACCGCCGCTACCGCCATCGAAGTGGAAGACGGAGTTTGGCTTGTCGATTCGAACAGCAACAGTTGCGTCATCGTCAGGTCTCCAACAAAGTTTCATTCGTCACTAGGTCAAGCGAGCGACTCGCTCACCCAACACGAATGATTCTTGGCAGACCCCATGACACGTCTGGTCAAAGCCGAAAAAGAAATTCTCAAAATCTTTTGATCGATCGTGCCGAGAAAACACTCGGCTCGGGCGACCCTACTTTTTCTCGGCTCTCCAGATCGCGGTCTTCATCTCCGCCACGGCTTCTCGCATTCCGACCATCACGGCACGGCTCACGATCGCATGACCGATATTGAGTTCCGCCATGTTGTCGATCGCCGCAACGTCATGCACGTTCGTGTAATTCAAGCCGTGACCCGCGTGCAGCCGCATGCCGCGGGCGGTGGTCAACTTTCCGCACTGGACCAACCGATCGAACTGGCGAATTCGCTCGTCAAGTTTTGCTAGCGCATACGGTCCCGTGTGAAGTTCGACTGCATCGACACCCAGCTTGGCCGCAGCTTCGATTTGGACCGGATCAGGATCAAGAAACAGGCTCACCAAAATCCCTGCGGACTTGATTCGATCAAACGCTTTGCCAATCCGACCGGAATCATTCGCCACATCCAATCCGCCCTCGGTCGTGACTTCTTGGCGACTTTCCGGGACGAGTAGCGCCCAAGTCGGCTTGGCTTGGCAACAGATCGATACCACTTCGTCGGCACACGCGAGTTCAAAGTTCGTCTTGACCGTAACCGTTTTCATCAGCACTTCGACGTCGCGATCTTGGATGTGACGACGGTCTTCTCGCAAGTGAAAGGTAATGCCATCGGCGCCGCCCTGTTCGGCCAGCGCCGCCGCGATCACTGGGTCCGGCTCATACGTACGTCGAGCTTGACGCACCGTAGCCACATGGTCGATGTTTACACCCAATTCGATCATCTCATTCCAACTTTCGTTCGTGGACAAGTAATTCGCGTTGCCGGGCTACAAGCTTTCCACAATCGCTCGTTTCAACCAGCGGATTTCACCAGCGATATCGTCTGCCAGACCGCGGCGACGCATCGATTCAGGTAACACGGACCAAGCATAAGTTTCGACTTCGACGTGGCCAGTGAATTGAATCACTCGACCCGACGCTTGGTCGGCCAATAAGGTTCGCAGACAATCGACCACTTCGTTGTGGCTTGTCGTCAGGTGTCCGAATCGCTCCAAAAAGATCGGCACGTGATAGTGGATCACCCAGCGGTCGTCGCCATCCACAGGATCATGCGGCATCGGCTTTGATATTGGCTTGGATGTCGATGGCTGCTCTTGATCGGTTGCCGCGATCCGCTGGAGCAGATTCGGCAAATCATCTTCGAGAACGAACTGGCCGGCGGAAGTCTTACGTCCCGTTTGATGCAGGTATCGATCTTCCGCAAACGCGGCCAATTGTTCGATCGCTTCTTGGCGTCGCCCAACCGCCATCGATTGCCAATCGGCGACAATCGCGCTGCTGATTTGCACTTTGCCGATCCCGATGCCGGCTTGGGCGTAGCGATTGAGTACTTCGGATTGCGGTTCCATCATGACTGCGGAGTGACACACGTCGTGGCAAACGGTGATGAACTTTCGATGGACCGGATCCGGCAAATGCCTGTCGAACCAAGCGACACAATCGACGCTCGTATCCAGAACGCAACCGGGTTCAGGCTCAATCGCCACAACGATCTGGCGACCCTCGCGGGATTCGAGTTCGGCCAGGAAGCTTGCCAAGTTTCGCAGATTTTCGCCCGCCGCTGCCAATTGGGCGGGTGTGACTGATTCTCCCGATTGCGAGATGGGCCATCCGATCGGTAGCGTGCTGATGGACCCTACGGGTTCGTCATCGGGCAGCAATCCTACCAGCACTTGGGCCAGGCATTTGGTGTACTCGAGCCGTTCACTTTGCCACCATGTCGGCTCGTAGACACGATGTTTGACGACAGGCTGGTGAAAATTGTCGTATGGAAATCCATTGATCGTGAAGGCTCGAAGATGCAACTTGCGCAAAAAATCGGCAAAATCGGCGGTACCGGTCCGCTGCAGTTCCTGTGCGGCCTGGTGCGGCAACCACAGCCCCAAGCCGAGCGATTCACCATCGCCCAGCATCTCACGGACTTTGACCGCATACTCCAATAAATTATTGCGAATCGCGGGTAAATCGACGCCGGCATGCACATTGGTGCAATAACCGATGCTCAAATCCGACGTGGATCTCGCGAGTGGTCGTGGAACGGATGCCGTCATGAAAGTGATTGCCGTAGTCGTTACGCGGGACGAGACGTGATTAAACTATCAGCTTGCCGTTGACCAAGAAATTCCCCTTGCACGTGCCCAATACCTTGCACCATCGAATCCATACTGCCGCCCTCATCGTGTCTGTCGTCATGCTGAGTCTGGTTGCGAAACGAGCCGACGCACAACCGCTGGCGAATCCCAAGCACGGTGACTCGGTCGATCGTTTTTATCAGCTCGATTCATGGTTGCCGACGCCCAATACCTATCGCACGGCATCGGGCGCTCCGGGACAAGACTATTGGCAACAGCGAGCGGATTACACGATCCAAGCGACCTTGGACGACCAAACGCAGCGGATTACGGGCAATGTTGCCGTTCGCTACTTCAACAAATCGCCCCATGAGCTGCGTTATGTTTGGTTCCAGCTCGACCAAAACATTTTTCGTCCGGATGCCGATGCCGTCACGACATCCACGGCACCGTCACTGGATTCACGAGCCTCGTTCGACCATATGAAGTCGATCTTCGCTCACCAATCTTTCCAGGGTGGGTTCGACATCACGTCGGTTCAATCGAGCGACGGCACGCCACTGGATCACTCGATCGTCAAGACGATGATGCGAGTCGACTTGCCCGAACCCTTGGCACCTGGGGCAATCACCAGTTTCAGCATCGATTACGGATTTAAAATCGTCGATGCGAAAGTCATTCGAGCGCGCGGCGGTTACGAACACTTCAAGAAAGACGACAATTACATTTATGAAATTGCCCAGTGGTATCCGCGCGTCGTGGCGTACACCGACTACACCGGTTGGCAGCACAAGCAGTTTCTCGGTGCCGGCGAGTTCACGCTCGAACTCGGTAACTTCAACATGCTGTTGACGGTGCCGGCGGATATGGTCGTCGGTGCGACCGGCGAACTTCTCAATGCCCAAGAAGTGCTGAAACCCGAGTGGATTGAGCGGCTAGAGTCTGCACGGACTGCGAAGACGCCGATGTACATCATCACTCCCGACGAAGCCAAAACGAACGAGTCCAGTCGCACCAAAGAAACCAAGACGTGGGTGTTTCGAGCCAAGAACGTCCGCGACGTCGCGTTCGCAGCCAGTCGCAAATTCATATGGGACGCGATGGGCGTTGAAGTCGACGCCGTGGATCTCGACCAAGCCTTGAACGCGCAGGACGAGACGACCTCCGACGACGGCACCAGTGCTGGTAACGACTCGACCACCACCGCCGCCGAATCGACGGAGCCCAACATCGTGATGGCGATGTCGTTCTACCCCGGCGAAGGCAACCCGCTTTGGTTCCAATACTCGACGCAATCGATCGCACACACCCTGGAAGTTTACGGCCGGTACGCGTTTGCCTATCCCTACCCGGTCGCGATCAGCGTCAATGGGCCCGTGTATGGGATGGAGTATCCAATGATTTGTTTCAATGGACCGCGTCCCGAAGAGGATGGGACTTACACAAAAGCGACCAAGTACGGTTTGATCAGCGTCGTGATTCACGAAGTCGGTCACAATTTTTTTCCCATGATCGTCAATAGCGATGAACGCCAATGGACGTGGATGGACGAGGGGCTTAACACGTTTTTGCAATATCTCGCGGAGCAGGAATGGGAGGACGACTATCCGTCCGGCCGTGGTGAGCCGGAAAAAATCATTCCCTACATGCGCGGTGGTGGACAGCGCCCGATCATGACGGGCAGCGAAGAGATTCTGCAGTTTGGCAATAACGGCTACGGCAAACCGGCGACCGCGCTGAACATCTTGCGCGAGACCATCCTGGGGCGCGAGCTATTCGATTTTGCCTTTCGTGAGTACTCGCGTCGCTGGCGATTTAAACGTCCGACCCCTGCAGACTTTTTCCGTTCGATGGAAGACGCCAGCGGCATGGATCTCGATTGGTTTTGGCGTGGTTGGTTTTACAGCACCGATCATGTCGACATCGCCATCGATAGCGTCCGTCTTTACAAAATCGACAGTGGTGACCCCGACGAATCGGCTGAGCGAAAACGAGCCGAACGTGACAACCAAGAAGCGTCGCCAAGCAAGGAACTCAACGAGCCACTTCCCAAACGAATCAACTTGCAACCTGGGTTGAAGGATTTCTACAACAGCCCGGACTACGACGAGTTCAAAGTCGAGGAGGATGATCGCAAGTCGTTCCGCAAGTTCATTGATGGGCTCGATGCGGACGAACGCTCCCTGCTGCGTCGAAGCACGAATTTTTACGTTGTTACGTTCAAGAACTTGGGTGGATTGGTGATGCCAATCATCGTGCGACTGCATTACACCGATGGCTCCAACGAACTGGTGACCATTCCCGCCCAAGTTTGGCGTCATGACAGCCGCAGCGTGAATAAGTTGTTCATCACCGACAAGGAGCTGTTGCGAATCGAACTCGATCCGAAGCGTCAAACCGCCGACGTCGAACGTTCCAACAACCACTGGCCACCCAAGCTTGAGCCGAGCCGATTCAAGTTGTTCAAGGATGATAAGCCCAAGAACCCGATGCAGAAAGCAAAGGATGCCGAGAAGGCGGCCGACGACGGCAAGTCTCCCTCCAGTGGCGATGCTACATCGGACAAAAAAGAGTCGGACGAATAAATTCTGACGACCGATTTCGGGTGAGAACGTTTTTTATCTTGTCGAGTACCTTGGGCGAGTTCCCCGATGATTGCAATCCTACTCATGACCGCGCTATTGCATCCGGTCCATGAAACCGTCTCGGAAGTCGAATGGAATCCCCAGTCCAAACGACTCGAAGTGGCAATTCGGATGCATGTTTTGGACGAGCAGTGGATCCGGCGGCAAGCGGATCGTGAAGCCGACGTGAGCGATGTGGCAATTGCTTATGTCAAGAAATGCGTCCGCGTGGGAAGTGGTCCCGAATCGACGACGACTGAAAAAACTCGAGATACATACCACTGGATCGGGCGCGAAGAGGACGACGCGTATGTTTGGTGGTACGTTGAGATCGAACCCGCGGATGAGTCTGAACCGCGTTTCCTGCGACATTCGATGCTGTTCGACCACCATCCAGGCTATGTCAACCGAGTCGTCGTGCTATCGCGGCTTCCGAAGCTTGCCCAGACGCTTACAATCGCTCGACCCACGATGGATTTGAGCCCTCAAGCGATCAAACATGAAAAACCAGCAAGCGGTGAACCGGACGGCGGAGGTGATCTCGATCGGTGACGAGATGACCAGCGGCGCGAGGCTTGATACCAATGGCCAATGGCTCTCGCGACGACTCGGTTCGCTCGGCATCAATGTCGAATTTCACACCACAGTCGGTGATTCGTTGTCCAACAATATGGATGTTTTTCGAACCGCGTGCGAACGCGTCGATGTGGTGATCTCGACGGGCGGTCTTGGGCCAACGCGAGACGACTTAACACGAGAGGCATTGTCGATCCTCACCGGTGAACCACTGGAGCTTCGCGAGGAGATCTTGGCGGAGATCGCGGCCATGTTTGCTCGACGAAGTCGCGTCATGGCACATCGCAACGAAGTCCAAGCGATGTTTCCCAAAGGCAGCCGAGTGATCGCCAACCCGCATGGGACTGCACCGGGAATCGAATGTGACTTTCCTCGCTCCACGCCACCGGGCAAATTTAGTCGCATATTCGCCCTACCGGGTGTACCAGCGGAAATGAAACAAATGTTCGAAGAGTCCGTCGCCCCGCGCTTGATGGAGGAATTCGGCAACGCCTCGCACATTCGCCATCATGTGATGAAGTTCTTTGGCACGGGCGAAAGCGACATGGAACAGCGGCTCGGCGAAATGATCTCGCGCGATCACGTTCCTCGAGTCGGGATCACCGTGAGTGCCGCGACGCTTTCTTTGCGAATTTCGGCGATGGGAGAAAGCGAATCGGAATGCCAATCTTTGATCGACGCGACACGCCGCGAAATCATGCAGCGCGTGGGTGATTTGTACTTTGGCGAGGGCGAAGACTTCGAACAATATCACGCGATCGACGCGATGCTCCGTGCGATCAACCAATCGCTGTTGATTGTCGAACTCGGATACGCTGCGCCGCTGGGCGACTGGTTTGCGACACTCGGTGATACTCCCGCATATCGCGGCGGCATCTCCCTCGCATCGGCCGAGCAACTATTGAGCTTCGCGGGCCAACCTTCGCTTCCCGATGCGCTACGTCGACTGAAATCGCAATCGGGCGCCCAGTGGGCATTGCTTGTCGATCGCTATCCCATGCTGCCATCCGGCGAAGATGCATTGTTGCCACCCACCGAGTTTCGCATCCATGTGCTCGATGCGCTGGATCGGTGGCACGAGCAGGACCACAAGATCGCTGGGCACCCCGATATCTTGCACGCCCGTGTGGCGAAAATGTCGATGTCAAAACTTCGTGAGCTACTGACGTAGGTCGGTATCCGGGAACTGCGAAACACGTATCAACGCGGCACGCTATCTGCAACTCAGCGAGCGATGATCGATCGACTGAGCACACTCGATCCCGTCTGGCAGGCATTAGCGGCTGGCGGATTCACTTGGGCGCTGACCGCGCTGGGTGCTTCGGTCGTATTCGGCTTGGTCACCGTTCATCGCAAGCTGTTTGACGCGATGTTGGGGTTCGCCGGTGGGGTGATGTTGGCGGCGAGTTATTGGAGTTTACTGGCTCCATCGATCGAAGTCGCCGCTGAGCAAGGATGGCCCAAGTGGTTTCCGGCAGCGCTCGGTTTTTTGCTGGGCGGGGCATTCTTGTACGTTCTGGATCGTAGTCTTCCACACTTGCACCGGGGGATGCCACACGCATCGGCGGAAGGCCCCAAGACGGCTTGGCAACGAAGCGTTCTGTTGATCCTGGCGATCACCATTCACAACATCCCCGAAGGACTGGCCGTGGGTGTTTCCTTCGCGAGCGCCGCGAGTGGGCTGGAAACAGTGAACTTGGGTGGCGCGACCGCACTCGCGCTGGGCATCGGACTGCAAAACATCCCTGAAGGCATCGCGGTCGCCGTACCCCTAAGAGGCGAAGGGATGAGTCGATTCAAGGCGTGGATGTGGGGTCAAGCTTCGGCAGTCGTGGAACCCATTGCCGCCGTGATTGGTGCTGCGATTGTGGTGGTCGCGGCACCGGTGTTACCGTTCGCACTCAGCTTTGCCGCCGGGGCAATGGTCTACGTCGTCGTCGAAGAATTGATTCCTGAAACCCAACAGGAAGGCAACGAAGATCTCGCCACCTTGTTTCTCATGCTCGGATTCACCGTGATGATGATCCTTGACGTGGCACTGGGCTAGTGCCGTGAGAACGAATTTAAGTTGCTCGCAAGAATCACAACCCGAGGCGTTAGCGAGAGACTTACCGCGATTCCCTCTGACGCGTCGGGTTGCGATGCCGCATCAAGTCGTCCTCACAGCACGAGCGACAAAGGGTCGGCGAAGCCAATGAGAGCCATGTGTGGCGTGAAGGCTCGGCCCTCGGATCGTCAATCTTTCAACCACTGGATCGCCGCAGGGATACCGGCGCTGATCATCGAATCGTAATGGCCACCACGATTCGCTTGGACAAAGTGAACATCTTTGCCCGCGAGCTTCATTTTATCGACAAACGCTTGTGCGTCAGAGAACGGAACGTTGTCATCATCTCTGGCTTGAAACGCCATCACGGGACAGGCGATTTTGTTCGCGAACTGCACCGGTGATGACTGCCGGACGAACGATTGAATGCCTGGGAACGCCCGCGATAGACTGGGATCCGACAATGCGTCGCCCAGCCGTGATTCAAAATCCCAAGCGGCGGCATAGGCGGCACAGCGGCTAATCTTGGGCTCATACGCGGCGAGCAAGAGTGCGACATTGCCCGCGGAACTGTGTCCGGCGCAATAGATGCGATTGGAATCCACCATCGGAAGTTTTTCCAAAGCGTATTGGACCGCCACACGACCATTGACGACACCGCCACCCGCGGCACGAAAGATCGGATAGGCAGCCGCCATCGCTCGCATTGTCGCTTCCTCGCTCGCTTGAGCGGACTCGGGAACCGGCCCGTCGAGTGAATATTGGATGACGACCATTCCCGCGTCGGCGTAAGGCAGAGTCTCGTCATGGTAATCTTCTCCCCGCGCAAAGGTGACTCCGTGCAACAGCGGCGTACCCGCCGGCGCGACCAACATGCACGGTAACGATCCGGCGGCATGATCGCCCGGAGGAACATAGATCCGCATCACCATTTGGCTGGCCGGAACGTTGCTGGGCCCGGCCAGTTGGACAAAGTAGCTTGTCACACCTGACGGAAACGATTGCTCGCTGGGCCCAAGCTCCGGGAACGATGCGACGACGGATGTGTCCACCGTCGAGTTGAGCGATCCGCCCAGCGCGGAGAGATCGACCCTTTGTGCGACAAATCCAATCACACCTAACCCGCCACAGCACAGCAGCGGAACACCGACTAAACTACCGACCAGGACGTACAGCCAAACGGGAAGTCCACCGGATCGCGATGGACGCGGCGAAGTCGATTGGTAATGCGGGCCCACGGTCGGCGAAGCTCTCTTGGGAGCGTAGATGGGCTCGGGCGAAGGCGTCGGAAGCTTGTAGCCTCGTGGCTGCTGGACCACTTCCCTTAGAACTTGGGGCGGCGGCAAATCGCCAAAATCCAGTCCCGCCTTGGGCCGCGGGGCCAAGGGCGCCGAAGCGGTCCCGGGGACCTGTAGCACCGCATGGCATCCCGGACTCTTGACACGCACCGGTTGTGGATTCGGGGCTACCGACAGAAGTTGCGAGCAACTGCTGCAGCGAATGGTCCGGGGGGTGCTCATGTCAGATTGATACGCATGCCAAGTTCGATGGTTCGCTACCATCCCATCGGCACATCGGCCCCCCGCGGATGCTGAATCAGAACCCTCGCATGCGGAATCGGAACCTGAGATCGCGAAATCCGCCACGGCAGGAGTGGCGTTCTCTCCATGCTCGCGGCGGTTCTACAAGCAATATCTCGTCGATTAACGGCTCCAGCGATCGCGCCAAGTCGGTTGGTGTTGATGGCTGCCGATGGAGATTCCGATTGCAATGCCTGCGATCAGACCCACGCCCAGGGCGCAGACGACGGACTCGATTGGCCGATGCGCAACCACGTCGGCTGAGTGTGCGTAGCCTTCGCGTGCTCGACGCCCTAGCTCTTCGTACCCTTCGCGGACGCTCTCGCTCGCCGCACCGACGTATTCCGATGCGAGCTCCGACACGCGGCTTGCTGTGGACTCACAGGACTCACATGACTCCTGCAAGAACGCTTCTATCTGCTCGCGTGTTTGGCCAGTCTTCTGTTGCACGAGACCTACCAGTTGGTCCACGTTGCCCTCGACGCGACTAAGATCATCATCGGTGATCTGGCCATATTTTTCTTTGACGGCTCCCGAAATCGCATTCCACTTGCCGCTTATTTCTTGCTTAGTAACCATCATGCACCTGCGTAACATTCTTGTGTTGGGAATGCTGCATCGAGTCGGTAACGGAATTCCGTCGACCAGCAGCAACGCTACTTGGTTACGCAAGTCCTGTGCCGAATTGTGCGGTTAACAATCGCCTTGAATCGACATGTTTTCACCGAGTTCACGCAGCATGGCGTCGCGAACTTGGTCGATCGCCCGCTGCTCCCGAGTGCTGATTTTGCCGAGTCCAAAGTAGCCGCCCGACGCTTTAGCGACCGCAATCATTTGTCGCTCCGTAAGTTCAATCAACTGCTTTTTGGATGCTCGCGTCAGTGAACTAAACAATTCGTGGGTGTACCGTTTCCAGGCGTCCACACCAATTCCCGGTGGCGAACGACGTAACCAAGAGTCAAGCATCAACCAAGCAACCGAGTCTTCTGCAATCCCCATTCGCTTGGCTTCGTCCATCACGGAGGAGCGTTCAGCTTCATCGGCTCGTTCTTCCGCCCACGCGACGATCACGAGCGGGAACAGACGTAGCGCGATGAGGCTATCAGCATCCACGCCGAGTTGACACAGTTCGCTAATCAGCGTCTCGTCGTGGATGCCTGTGCTGCGAACCAGCTCATCGCGTCCTTGCTTAGACCCGTAGTGCGTCTTTAGTCGCGTGACAATCAAGTCCTCCAGATCGGTAAAGAACTTTTCGTTTTGACGGTTCTTCGGCATGGTGCTCGTTCGATGTAGCCCAAACATGTTCGTGGCTCAGCCAGCGTGACTTGGTGGTAGGAATCAAATGGCGGGATTGGGACATAATCGTCTCCAATGGTGCACAGTACCAACGCAAACAGGATACCGCACCGGAATCGGCCCAAAATCGTGCCCTCACCGCACAACGGCGAGCCGAGTCGTCGTTGATCGTGCTCCCAGGTCTCACTTTTAGTTGCTTTCACTGCTTAACTCGGGGATGATGAACGGGACCGAAGCGTGCGCCCGGTTTTTTCGGCCAACGTGATTCAAAAGAGCTTGCCGTGTCCAGCGCCGATCGCAGTGAACCACCAAGCGATATTGGGTCGCCGGAGCCGAAGGACGGGTTATCTCATGTATCGTGGCCAAATTACTTGCGGTTAGCCGGTCTAGTTGCGGTTTCCTGGGTTGTGATGACGTCGACTCATGAGCTCGGTCATCTGGTGGGCGGATGGTGCAGCGGAGCCATTCTTCAAAGCGCTGAGCTTCGTCCGTGGCGGCTGCCTCACAGCATTTTTGCACCGGACCCGCATCCATTGGTCACGCTGTGGTCGGGTCCGGTTCTGGGTTGCCTTGTTCCCGTGATCTTTGCCTTGGCGATGCCGCATCGGTGGCTATGGTTCGTTGCCCACTTTTGCATCCTCGCCAATGGCGCTTATTTGGCGACGGCTTGGTTCTCGGGCGATCGCCTGTTGGACACGCATCGACTGTTTGACGCTGGTGCCAGTCGGATGAGCGTGCTGTTATTTGTCATCCTCTCGATCGGATTCGGGTATCCATCGTTTCGTCGCTCGTGCCAACGCGAGTTGCAGTAATCCACGCGTGACCCGTGAAATGGTCTACGGCAAGTTCACCACGACGGATGCGTCATTTGTCCCCGTTTCGACGAACACGTCTGGTTGGTATTCCTTGCCGTGGATTGTCACGTTGGGCCGAAACTTTCCATCAGGCAACCCAATCCATTGGAAGGCTCCCGACGCATCGGTCGTGGCAATGCCCTGCTGGGCTGGGTCACCCAAAAAAACGTGGGTGCGGACTTTGACGGTCGCACCAACGACCGGCATACCGTTTTGATCCCTTACAAAACCGGATGCTTCGCCCCTCGCGGTGACCGCTTCGAAATCTCGCAACATGTCGGAGCTGGGAGGAGAAATCATGAAACCCGGGCGACTCGACCTTGAAACGGATGCTACATACGCAACAATGCGATCAGCAATTCACCGCGCCGCCATGTCGTTACCCATCATTGCTCCATCAGCGCGATGGCCCATGTTTTGATACAGTTGCGGATCAATCGATTGTACAAGGAATCGGATCGAACCGTCCGCAAAGCAGAATTGAGCACCGCCTTGGTGTCGGCTGCCGAAAGGGCCGACCACGTCGGGATCGGGCTCGATTGTGAAGTCGACGACCATCGCTCCGGATTGGATACTATTGCCCGTATTCCTGAGACTCGAGCTTGTTCCCGATGCCCAGCCAAGGCTGCGTTCTGTGGGAAGCATTTCACCGACAAGGATCGTGTTGCTACTTCCATCGTAAATATCACCGTAGCGAATTTGGCTGTTGAGAAACAACAGGCCCATATTTTCGGAATCAATGAGTGACTCCACATGGTGATGACAGCCGGCGTAGTTGGTAACACCGGCACCGTCAAAGAAGTTTCCTCTCACGGGATCCGATGGGCAGCGATATGTCGGTATGTCCTGGGCACGGGCGTCGGCATTTTCAGCCGCATAGGCGCCAGCAACAATGTCAAAGTGGTCGGCAATCCCTTGCTGTTCGATGTACGGCAGCACCTGCACCAGAAAACTGACATGTTGTCCCGTCGCGACGTTTTGAATCGGTCCGTCGGGATTAATGACGCCGGCTGGTAGGTGCCCCATGGCAAAGTCAAAATTGTGAAGTGCCAGTCCGTGCTGAGCCAAGTTGTTGGAACAAGAACAGCGACGAGCGGCTTCGCGAGCCGCTTGCACTGCGGGCAACAGCAGCCCAACCAACACTCCGATGATCGCGATCACGACCAATAGTTCCACCAAGGTGAATGCGTGATGACGCAAGTGACGCGGATGTTTTTGGACAGAACCTTGCGGACTCATATTCATATGCCTGAGGGGTTAAGGGGCGGTTCGGTGTTGGTTGTCGGTTGGCTCACGACAGGGCCAATGAACTCTTTTGCTGCCGCTCGACGTGTCGGATGGGATTGAGGGCTCCGATCTCGGATCGTCGCGACAATCTCAACACGAGTTTTCGCGTCTTCGGATTTGACCACAATCTCGATCGTCGCCTCGTGTGCTTCGTCAATCGCTGGTGACACAGCCCAAATCTCACCCACGTAGTCTGAGTTCACCCGTATCTGTTGCACGGCCCGCATAAACCCCGCGTCGGCAAGCCATCGCGTTTGCTCCATCTGCAGTTCGCGATCGATTTGACGCCTCGCCCGCAGACTTCCCACCACCGACGTGAGCATGATGGACGTTGCGACGCCGAGGCACACGATGACACAGACCAAGACTGAACCCAGACGAAACGAGCGATCGCTTGACATCAAGGGAAATCCCCGGGTGTAGCTGGCCAACGATTCACTGTCGCACGAACGCACAGTTCGACGATTCGTGATCGGGACTCGTCGGGCGCTGAGGCAACGCGCGACGGTGATAGCCGATTACCTCGCTCAATCACCAAGCCGATTGATCGCGGCATTTCGTCGACAATCCAGCGGATGGCGGACGTGGAAGCAACCGAAAAAGTATCCTGGGCAATCGTTCGCTCGCCGTCCATCATCGCTCGCCGCACTCCAATTGGCGTGATCGTATAACGCACTCGCTTCGACGACGTTGTTACAATCATCAAATCATCAGGTTGCTCAATCGATATCGCTTGCCCGCTATTTACATCGTCGCGAAGTAGATTTGCGAGTCGAAGTAAGCTTTGGTGATGCGTGTCCCGCGAACGAATGATGGCCCCAAACTTCATGCTTTGATGGACCCATTGCGTAGCAACGACCAACAATGTCGACGATACGGAAAGTACAACCACAAGCTCGATCAGAGTGTAGGCGGTCCTCCAATGCGGGTAGTTTCGTCCGTGAATTGGGGTTCGATGCTGAATCATGGTACTTCGTCCGCGTTTGCAACCCACGCCGACATTTCAAGCGGGTTGCCTGGATGGCGTCTCGCCCAATTCAATCGCAGCACCACGCGATTGCCCAGCTCGTCGGCTATCATTTTTCCCGACAAGCTTGCGTCCTTCAATGTCATTGCAATCTGCGGTGCAACACGAAGCGTCTCCAATTGACGTGACACCTCGTCGGGTGCTAGCAGTGACAGGCGGTCTAATTGGCTGGATAACTCATGAATGGCAACCCGATGCTCCGATGTATCGCTCCAAAGATGATCGACCCGGTGAGTCATCTGCACGACAAAGCTCATCGCGACCAGAAGCAATCCGGCGGCAACCACGAGTTCGATCATCGAAAAGCCACTTCGGTTCATGTTAGCCCTGCGATAAGCGACGTGAGCGCGGCCATGACACCCACCGCGGTCCATGCGACGATCAAACCCAAAAACAAGGTCGATATGGCGGAGAGCGTTCGCGCGAACAAGGGCGCCCAAACCTGCGAACGTTCCCAACGGCGAGCCGCAAACCATTGCAACAACCATACTCTAGCGGAAATCGAGCGAGTCAACGTCAACGCCGCAGACTCCTTCTTGGCCAATAGCCTTTCTGCCGCGAGTGCCGGAAACGCGTTTTGCCCATCCCGAATCCGTGACATCACTTTCTGCAACTGGACTCGGATCCGCGCGTTGGGGTGCAAATCTGCGAGTATAGCGATTCCAGTATCAATCGATTCACTGGAACGCGCGGCGATCGCCAGCAGTGAGAGCAATTTGATTCGTTGAGGCACAAGTCGTTGACGCCACGCCAACGGACGAAACCGACTCAACAATGTCCATAGGACAGCGTTGAAGTTGAAGATGCAATAGACAAAGACTAGGACCAAGAACGTCAAAAACATCATCGGCACATAGGGAGCCGTCACGAAAAGTAACAGCGTAAAAGCCGGAAGTTCGAGACCAAACTCTTCAAACATTTTGCTGAAAGTCGGCATCACGAAGATCGTCAAGAACGTCAGGATCAAAAACGCAAAAATGATTCCCACGGTCGAACGAATCAACTCGTTTTCCGGGCTTTCATGGGACAGTCCTAACTCTTGGCTCAATCCAGGCCGGCTGTGCAGTAATGTTTGATACATCTCTGAGACGCGTCCATCTTTCTCCGCCAAATGGAGCGCCATCATCGTCGACGGGTCGAGGACCGATGGCGTTCGCCCCAACGCTTCGACGACAGGGACGCCTTGCGACATAAGTGACGCGAGTTGATCAATTCGTCGTGCCGTCTCGCCTGAGTATTCACTCGCCAAGCTCGCGACCAGTTTTGGCTCGATCAATCCACGTCGGTGCGATGATGCCAACATTCGCAACAGCGCTCGTTGGGGAACTGCATCGACGTGAAGCATTGGGTCTGCAAAAGGTCCTATTGGCTCTGGCACGTGTTCATCATCCATCATGTCAGTCCATTGATGAGGCTGATCATCGGACCCATCAGCGAAAGAATGACAAAGCCAACCGCCGTGCCAACGAGACTCGCGACAAGCGGCGTCAGCCAACTAAGCCACCACCCCGATCGACTGCGTTGTCGGTCCCAATAGTTTGCTGCAACGTCGTGCAACAGCGACGCTTGATCGCCGGGGTTTGTTAATTGCAGCGCATAATCAATCGTGGAAATTCCTGACGCGTTATGATTGTTGAACGAAGTAAATGGTCGTAATTCATCACGACGATCGAGTACCCAGATTTCACTGAACTGGCCGATTTGTCGCTTGCGTGTCGTTTGACCAGCAATTGCGATGGCATCATTTGGGGTCAACCCAGCCTCGATCAGATACGCAACATGCGCAGCCCACACCGCCCAGGCTTCTCGCACGCTGGGATACCGTCGACCTTGTCCGCCCAAACCGGCGGTAGATCGAAAAGTCATCCAAATACAAACCGTCACTGCCAATCCCATTATCACTGCGGCCACGAGCCAAAATCTCCGGACCATCGCTGAGATAAAAAACACAAGCTTTGTACCTGCGGAGACTTGCAATCCGAACTCGCGGAACATGCGTTCGAATTCTGGACTCAGATAAAGACTGAAAACTACCAGCAGACCGGAGCACATTGCTAACAGCAAAAGAGGATAAACCATCATCAAAGCGAAACGCGACCTCATGGCCGTCGATTCCCGCAATCGATCGCATCCGTCGCGAACAGTAGCCTTAATGCCGCTTTTGGTCATCGGCTCATCGGCAACATCGCTTCCTCGATGCTGTAGCAGCGGGGTACACAAGGCTAGGGCATCCGGCCTTGCCAGTACATCGCTCGCATTCACGGTTCGTGAAAACCAATCACCCAACTGCAGTAGTTGGCGTCGTTGCGTGCCACGATAATTAATCGCTCGCTCACGAATTGCGGCACTGATCTCCGCCCTGCGCACGAGGATACGATTCACTCGCTCTAAAGCATCCTGTTTCGAATCGCGATCGCCCATCGCTTGATCATTTGGCACCAGGGTCATGCGCCGCCTTCCGGGAATGCCAAGTCTTTCATCAATGTTATGACGGGCCAAAACACGGCGACGGAGTATGCCAAAACGGCTGAGCCGCCGACGATCGGAACCAATAACATCGGTATCAGAGTTTGTGCTGCGGCGAGTTGATCCAACGCGATCGATTGGAAGTCGTCCGCAAAGCTTCGAATACCTGGCCAAGTCGCATCGTTCGCCGAACCCGTATTACCGCGAGCTAATAAATCTAGCCGCGCTCGAACCGGCGGACTCGCGTCCACAAGATCACTGGCGAGACTCGTTGATTGAAGTATCGGCTGATTCGCAGCGACTAGGCGATCGATTATTTTGAGCGAAATTGCCGTTTCAAGATTTGCTTCGTATTGTTTGCCCCCAAACATGCGAGCGACCCAATGGCTTCTTCCCACGACTAGGATCGTCAATAGCACTAGACAAGCCGCCGACAAAACCGCACTCAAGCCGGAGATCCAACGCGTCGTATCCGCTTGTTGATTTTCGACCTTGGGGACGAGCGTCATGTCCACGCGCATCCGCAGAATTTCTGTTACGATTACTTCGTTGAAAAACACCAACAGCGTGCTTGCAACAAAAAGCACGACGACCAAGTAGATCAACGTGCGTCGAACCGTTCGGAGTAGTTCGCGACGGATATGTTTTTTCGACGTTAAGCCTTCGAGAACAATGTCCATCGCTTGCGTGAGCGAGAATATCTCGTGCGCAGCTTGGTACTGCCGCGGATTTGCACGGGGCTCAGGCAATCGAACACCGGCGATCGAGGCCGCAGCCAAGGATTCATCAAACTGCGTCGCTTCACATTCGCTCAACGTCATACTAACACCGCCCTTTGACGAACCCTGGTACGACATAACGTTGTAATGGATCTCGCAGGCGACTACAACTCGAACAGACTTCTTTGGCCGCTTACACAACAAATCGACGGCAATGGCAATCATGCGACTCGATGAATCGACGATGGATGCTGTGGTGCGCATTCTGCGAAAGTCGCGCAGTCTCTTGTTCATCACGGGCGCAGGGATTTCCGCCGAATCGGGTATACCGACTTATCGCGGCGTTGGTGGTCTGTACAACGTGGATACCACCGAGGATGGAGTGGCGATCGAGGAAGCGCTGTCGGCATCGATGCTGGCGACCAATCCGAGTCTAACGTGGAAGTACTTGGCGCAAATCGGTTTGGCTGTCCAGGGCGCTCGCCACAATCGAGCTCACGAAGTGATCGCAGCCATGGAGAACTGTTTTCATCGAGTCTGGACATTGACTCAAAATGTGGACGGGTTTCACCGTTCGGCGGGCTCCAAGAACTTGATCGAAGCTCACGGCAACATGCATTCGCTGTCCTGCACTCGATGCCAATACAAAGAAATGGTGGACGATTTTGACGGAATCGAGATTCCGCCGTTGTGCCCAAATTGTGGCGCATTGGTGCGTCCCGATGTGGTTCTATTCGGTGAGGTGATCAAGGGCCCCGGTGTGGAACACATGCAAGCAGAACTTGAAAAGGGGTTTGATGTTGTGTTTAGCATTGGGACCACCAGCACGTTCCCTTACATTCAATCGCCGATCTACATGGCCAAGTCAGCGGGTAACGTCACCATCGAGATCAATCCGAGCGAGACAGCCGTTTCTCACCTCGTCGACTATCGTCTGGCCATGCCCGCGGGAACAGCACTTAGCGAAATTTGGAAACGGTTCCAAGCGATGCCAGGACCCCGAGATGAATTCATAGGTAAACGACTTTGAAAATTACGATTGTGGGGATCGGCCGCGTCGGTGCGGCGATTGCCTTTGCCAGCGTGATGGAACCGAAGGCCAGCGAGTTGGTACTTGTCAATCGTTCACGCGAGAAGGCTGACGGTGAAGCGATGGATCTGCGACATGCCAGCGCCTTGCAGAATAGCAATATGCTGATTCGAGCCGGCGAGATCGCCGATTCAGCGAACTCCGACATCATCGTGTTCACGGCCTCGGTCGCGTACGGCGATCCGAATCGAAAGCGACTCGATTTGGCAACGGACAATCTCGCGATCCTGAGGCAATGGATCCCTGAATTGGCAACCGCAAGCCCAGACGCGATTCTTGTGATGGTGTCCAACCCGGTCGATCCGATGACCTACGCGGCACTTAAACTGTCTCGCTTCCCGCCCGAACGTGTGATCGGCACGGGGACATTGCTGGACAGTGTCCGCTATCGAGCCCTGCTGTCGACCGAATTGCAGATTCACTCAGACGATATTCGCGCGTACATCTTGGGCGAACATGGCGACAGTCAATTCGCGGCTCACTCGGTCGCGATGACGGGCGGTGAACGTTTTTACCCGAGCGATACGTCGCGCCGAATGTTTCGCGAAACCGTCAACATGGGCTATGAAGTATCACGACTCAAGGGACACACCTGCTACGGAATCGCCCTAGCAACAACAACGATTTTAGATTCGATCGTCTACGATCTACGTCACACAATGCCCGTCAGCGTACTCATGGACGGCTTTTTGGGAATCAACGACGTATGCTTGTCCCTACCGACGGTGATCGGTCGCCAAGGTGTCACGAGGATACTGCATCCGCCACTTTCCGATGAAGAACAATCGTCACTGCGTCACTCGGCCCAACAGGTCAAGGACACGATCGGGCGGATGGGCGACCTATCGGTTTCCTAGCAGCGACATCGGGCGATCGTCATTGGTAGCAGCCCTATTTCGCGACCGAATCAAACTCCACGCGACGTGTGCGAGCGCCATCGGTGACCGTGGCGTGACTCCACTCCGCTCGTAGCTCCGCATCCAGACCAGCAAATTCGCGAATCAGCCACCCGCGGCGCGCCGCGGGTGAATCGCACGGTGGCGAGTGACGTCGTTGGTCGATTTGGCCATGTGTCACGATTCGCGCCTGGGGCTGGGTCACGATTAACTTGCGAAAGTAACCGTCCGGTGACAGTTCGTGGTATCGCAAATCGACTTTCTTGCGAACCGCCCAACCGGCACCGCTGTCAAGTTGCCGTAGCATCCACAGCTTGCTGAGCCAATCAATTCGTCCGAGCGACGGCTCGATGTCATTCACGTCGCGACGAAACCGTTTGATCAACTCGATCGCGTCACCCCATCGCTGCAACACGTCTTGCGCCTCGCCCTGGGAGGGTCCATCGATGGTTGCAACGAATCGTGTTGCTTCGCGATGGAATAGCTGTTGGATCTCAATCGCCGACATCTCACCGCGACTGGTGGGGACACGCGACACCAAGTTCCAATCGCAAGTGATTCGATGCAATGAAAACAGCGGGCGATGGAGTTGCGGAAGCCCGCTGGTAAATCCACGTTCGATCATATCGAGCACGAGAGCGACCGAACCAACTTTGACGTACTCCGCTAAGTCGCAAAGATTCGAATCGGAAAGCCCGATTTGCAGTCGTTGCGAACGCTTTAACAACGACCTCGTCGACGACAGCGAAAAAAAAGACTTCGCACAAAGTTGGCTGAGCCAGTGACCGTAGACAAAGATGGGACGCTCGCCATTGAATCCGCCCATGTCGGCGACCGAATCGATCGTCATTGCTTTGGCGCTCAGGCGAAATCGACCGCATTGGTCGAGTTCGCCAGTGCTTGCAACCGCCACTCGGGATACCAGCAGTGCAGCGAGATACCTGCGCTGGGGGCGAAATGCGATATGATTCCCTACGAAGCGCAAGACAATGACGATTGGTCGATTGACCAATCGGAGCGAGTGGACGAGCAGCGCCAACACGCCGGGCGGCATCTCGGTGAACACGTCCAACGCTTCCGTCCGCTGGCGATCGGTCGCCGACGAAAATAACCTCGCAGCCACCGTCATCGCCGTCGCCGCCACGACAAGAGGGATCGCCGCGAGAAAGCTTAGCACTTGCATCACCCATAACAGCAATACAAATGCTCGGTAGATGACCAACCATACCCCACGAGCCACCTCCGTCTCGTAGTTCTCCTGGCAACCGTAAGTGTGACCTCTCGCATCACTACTATTTTTCAGCACTCGCAGGTCGAGTCCAAACTCCGTTTGCGACGCAGCCATCGCGACTAAATCGTCGATCGAACGCTGGCACGCGATCAATTCATGGATCGAGCGCACCTCGGGTGTCGCAATTTCAATCAACCCGCCCGGTTGCGATTGCAGCGATGGGTGTGATTCAAAATTGACGGCACCACCGCTTGCGAGAAACACTTGGTCATGATCGTAAAGGCCGATCGCGGTGGGTTGATAGCTTCGAATTCGATCGACGATTGCACGATAAACCTCTCGCGCGCTCGGCAGCTCCTCCGACTGGTGCGAGGTCCCATCCATGAACGTTGTCGCATATTCCGTCTCCATCCCCAACAACCGACTCAACAGTCGAGATGGTCGACACTTGATCGGCCGAGCCTTGGAACGTCGGGTTTTTGAATTCACCACGCCACGACGAACTCTCCGTCGGCGTCTCATTCGCCGTCGTGACCCGTGTCGCAGCGCAACAGGTACTCGACTGGATTGGAACTCGCATCGGCAACAATCTCGAAAGCGAGATCAACAAGCGGCGTGGGTTGCACCACTTCGCCTACTGATAGGACGTCGTCGCGAGTTAATAGTGGCGTGGTCGTCGAGTTGTTTGCAGAAATGTTTGTCATCGCCACACCGGTCGCCTTGGTTGAAGGAGGAACTCAAACCGAATCTGATTTTAGCAATGTCAACCGTTTGGGAAGGGACAGAGGCTTGTTTTTTCACGAAGTTTGCTGACTTTCGGCGACTGAGATGGCTGCGATGATCTCACTCGCGACATCCCCATCGGTTTCCATTTCGCCCCGAGATCGCAGCGATTCGGTGGCTAATTCGCCGCCAATTTGACCCAGCGCCCATGCCGATGCGCCTCGCACGAGTGGCTCGTCGTCGTGGAGTCCTTGTTGTAACGGCGGGATGCCGGACTTTGATCGTTGATTACCCAGCACGATCGCCGCATTGCGTAGCATCCCGCGTCGTCGACTTCGCCAGAACGGAGTTTTGCGAAATCGAGCTCTAAACTCTGCGTCGTCAAGCTCAAATAGACTCGCGATCGCCAGTTCATGAATCGAGTCCCCCGACGTCGGGTGCGCCGCTAATGATTGAGTGATTCGATCAAGCGTCATGGACCGCCGGGAAATTTTGCGATTCCAAGGGCAAACGTCCTGGCACACGTCGCAACCGAACAGCCAATCACCCATGCCGTGGCGTAGATCTTCGGCAATCGGTCCATCGTGTTCGATCGTCAGGTAGCTTACACAACGAGTTGCATCGAGGACTCCGGGTCTGGGAAAGGCTTGGGTCGGGCACGCGTCTAAACACGCCGTACAAGTTCCACAGTGACTGGATGCGTGAGGCTCGCTGGTCGGCAATTCCACGCTGGTCAACAAACAGGCGAGTAAAAAGTAGCTTCCGTGGTGACGGTTGAGCAGCAGCGTATTTTTGCCTTGCCATCCGATGCCCGCCGTGACGGCGACTTCGCGTTCCATGAGCGGCGCCGTGTCGACGATTCCACGCACCGTTGCCCCCGGATGTTCACTCGCGATTAGCTTGCCGAGTCGTCGCAGCTTGGGATGAATGACGTCATGATAGTCCCGTCCGTCACCCACGTAGCGAGCGATGCGACCGTGACCCGAAACCGGTACCGAGCGTGACGACGCGTCATAAGGGTACATCAGAACGACCAAACTGCGGACGCCGTCGAGCACAGACCGTGGATGCTCATATGCCGACAATCGATTAGCAAAGTAGTCCATCGAACCCGCGTAGCCGCACTCGATCCAGTCCACCAAACGACTGAACCCGGACGAGCTCACCGCCGGAGCGACTCCCGTAAGCATAAAGCCTTCGTCGGTTGCCGCTTGGCCAAGCGAACGGAGCAAGTGATTCACCAGCGTTTCAACCGAACAGTTTCATGATTGGTCGGCCGCCATCGGTAATCGGGACGGGACGATCACCATCGTAAAGCGGTTTTGCGGGATCAAGTCCCAGGGAGGCATGAACCGTTGCAAAGAAGTCAGGAACGCTGACCGGATTCGCTTCGACGTGCTGGGACAACTCGTCGGTCACACCAAAGGCACCACAATGATTCAGCCCACCACCGGCGAGTACGCAACTAAAGACACTTCCCTGGTGACCGCGACCGCCACCACCATCGAATTGGGGCGGACGCCCAAATTCCGTGGTGACCACAATCAAGGTCTTGTCCAACAGAGATTGTTGCCTCAGGTCGTCAATCAGTGACGACATCGCGACATCGAGTTCGCGAATGAGTTCATGTTGATTGACGATTCCGTCATTGTGAACGTCCCATCCGGTTCCATTGAGAAAGTTCAAGTTATGCGACACTTCGACAAATCGCACACCTCGCTGGGTCAATCGCCGCGCGAGCAGGCATCGTTGCCCTAGTTCGCCACCGTAACGATTACGCAGCGAATCGCTTTCTTCGTCGAGATCAAAGACACGACTAAACTCGGGACCACTCCAAGCAATCATTTGATCGATCGTCGCATCGTAATCGGCGAGGACGGTATCAGGGTCGAGTTGCGTCTTCGCAGCAGCACGCGTGATCTCGAGCAACTGTTCCCGACGAGCTTGGCGAGTGGCGCTTAAACCGTCCGGACGCGACAGCCCCGCGGGGCCTTGGCTCGTATCGGTCAAGTACAGGTAACCGCTTGCGGAACCAAGAAATCCTGGACCACGCGTGACGTTCGGATACCCAATGAGAACGTACGGCGGCGCGTTCTCTTGAGCGGCTCCCAATTGGTTCGCGACCACCGAACCGAGTGATGGGTAGGCGATGGTTCCTGATACCGTTCGGCCGGTATGCATTCGGTTGGTTGCTGCGGCATGTTCATCGATGACGTCGTGATTCACGGTCCGCACCGCGGTAACATGCTCCATCAGTCGCGCGACTCCGGGCAAGTGTTCGCAAACCTGCACACCCGAAATCGAAGTATCGATCGCGTCGTAATACGACCCAGGCTTCTTCGCCTTGGGGTCACCACGTCGTTTGGGATCGAAAGTATCGATTTGCCCCATGCCACCGCCCAACCAAATCGAGATCACGTGCTCCGCTGTTCCGACTGGAGGCAGCGTGGAAGCGGCTGCGACAAGTGGGTTCGCGGCGGCAATACAAGTGGAGGCGCCCAGCGCGGCGAGCGACTGTCGGCCGAAATCTCGGCGTGAAAATCGTGCGACTTGATGGTTCATCGACGAACTCTCCGATCGATCAATCTAAGGAACAAAAACGAACTCGGGCGAATTAACAATCGACCACACGACGTCCTCATAGGCTTCTCGCCATTGGTCACGCAATCGCGGATCCGCTGGATCACCGATTCTCGCCCGCGACTGCATTTCCACCTGGATACGGTTCGCTTCTGGCTTCAAGTGATTGGACCATGATACGTGCCCGAGCGGTGCTGGGGGCTTGGGCATCACGATCTCTTCGCTGGGCAGCAAGCGATCGTCGAATCCCACCCGCAACAGATCGACAAACTTGGTGCGTTCGGTCGGGGTCGGATAGCGGCTGAGCAGGCGAAGGTAAAGCGATTCGACCAATGACTCGGGTGAAGCCGCATTGATGGCCGAGATCGCCAACTCGCTATCGATCGACGCGCGTGTCAGCCAACTCGACATCACGCCGTTACCGAGCATGCCGCTTTGCAACACGTTGGGCGATTGCTCGCGATCGACGATGGCGTTTTGGCGAGAGCCCGTCCAACCGAACGCTTCAAGAACATCGGTAACCGCCTGGGCACGCGGCAGCGCCAAACTCGGTCGGTCGCGCTCGTTGCTCAAAGTCGAAAACTCCCACGCTCGCTTCGGATAACCGAGTGAAACCATCGTCGTCGCAGGCCGTCGCGACTCGGGATCAAACGTCAATTGCTCGACATCCATTTCACGCCCTGTGGCAAAGTACAGCGAATCCACGACTTGTTCAGCACTCATCCGGCGGCGGTCGGGCGCGGCAAAAAAGCGATCGGCGGGCGCCGCATCCTGGTTGTGACCGATTGCTTCCCGCTGGTACACGTTTGAGTTCATCACCAAACGCATCAAGTGCTTGGCGTCATACCCGCTTGCAATGAATTCATCGGCAAGCCAGCCGAGCAATTGCGGGTGGCTCGGCGAAGCGCCTTCCCAATCGTTGGCTGGTTCGACAAACCCGGCACCGACAAGCCGCTTCCAATAATGGTTGACCATGACTTCGGCGAAGCGACGGTTGTGAGGCGACGTGACGAGCGCGGCCAAACGTTCGCGAGTATCCTCAGGGTCTCGCAGCCAACGATCCACGTTGTCGTCGTCGGTCACGCCCAGCAACTCCGCGAAACGCCATTCGGGTTTCACGGGCACGCCTGGTTTCAAGGTGACTCGAATCAGCGACTCGCGACCTCCCTTGTTCTCAAAAAAACCGGGGGCAACGGTGCTGGTCGGTGGAACGGTGAGTTCGCCCCGGGACAGCATCGCGGCAAGCGAGAATAAGTCTTGCTGCGTGGTGCTGTGGTACGGCGAGTCGTGACATCGCGCACATTGGAGATTGATCCCCAGCAACGATGCGGCGGCCACATGCGCCCTCGATGCGAGCGGAGCATCGTTGTCAGCCGCCATCGCAAAACCAGCGCTGCCACCCTCTCGTTCGCTTCCACGGAACATCAACAACTCCGTGACCATTCGATCGATCGGCCAATCGTCCCGCAAGCTATCATGCAAGAACCAACGAAAAGGGCCGGTGTTGTTGAGACTTGGTTTGAGCACGTTCGGGTTTTCGGCCAACAGGTCCTGCCAGAAGCTGACCCAATGATCGGCATAGCCTTCGTCGGCCAGCAAACGATCGATCGCCTTGGCTCGTTTGTCAGCATCGGGGCTATCTAAGAACTTTCGCAATTCCGCTTCACTTGGCGGCACTCCGACGGTATCCAGCGACGCTCGACGAAGGAATTGGGAATCGTCGATGATCGATGAGATTTCTAAGTTTGCCGAATCAATCTTTTCGGTCCACACCGCGCCGGACTTGATCCAATCGACCAACCGTTTGGCTTGTTCGCCAGTCAATTTGCCTGACGGAGGCATTCGCTCGTCTTCATCGGTAGCGAAAATTCGGTCAACCAGCAAACTCGATTCGGGATGATTTGGGACGATCGCAGCATCACCGGAGTCTCCACCAGCCAGCGCCGACTCGCGCGACGTCAGTGCCAATCCGCCTTCGGCACTCTCGTTGTGACAGCGAAAGCAATGCTCCCGCAAGATTGGTAGAACTTCGGTATGAAAGGCTTCGAACTGCGGCGAAGTTGCTTGCGAAAGCATTGCCGAAGCCGTCTCGATGCGGTCGTCGAGAAATCCGTCGATCGAATCAAACTCGTGTGCTGCGCGTTGCGACATGGCGACAACCTCGCGAGCGTACTCATGCCGGTCCGTCCAATAATCCCGGTGAGTCTGGCTCGCATGACGCCGAACACGATCATCAAACGCCTCGAGCAATGCTTCGCTGTCTCGTGTGACCACGTCGATATCGCGGTCCGTCAACCATCGCCTTGGCGAGGATGAACCCGCGGCGCGCAGCAACTCGATCGAGTCGCTGCCCTCGGTCCAAAACGCGACCAACGTCTCACCCGATTCAACTCGAAACTTGTCACCACCCACGATCGTTTCCAATACGACTCGGTGTGTACCCGGCGAATCAAACGTCACCTTGGCGATCGTTTCGGTGTCACCATAAGCAACCACGCGATGCCCCGGCAGCGGCGGCAAAGCCAACGGGTCCACATCATTGTGGCCGTCGGTGGAACCCTGGTGCGGCGGCGTTTCCAGCACGACTTGATCATCGATCCACAATCGCCCCAACCCGCGATTGCGGACGAGGATGGAAATCGTCGCGGCGGGGAATTCCACTTCGCCCGCAAGGTGCACGAGAACCGGCGGCTTCCACGAGTCTCGAACGCCCCAAGTGTCGAATCGACGGGGCATCCGAGGCAAAAACAAATAAGGTGACGACCACTCTTGACCTCCGCTGGTTACCGACACCGGTTCACCGAGCTCCTTGGGATAAGGCCAACGGCTATGCGAAGGGATCTTTTCGCGGATCGTGAGTGAGAACGATTGCGGTTCGATCGAATGGGTCGGTAGCTCTGGTTTGGGAAGCTGGCTCGATGGCGCGGTTCCTAGACGTTCAAAACGCTTAGAAAAAAAGTCGCTGGGCAATTCACCCCGGATGATGGTCACCTCGTCGATCAATCCTCGGAAACTGCTCGCTCGGGAACCTCCCATGCTCGATCCGATCCACACGCTGTCATTGTCAACCACAGGTGCCTCGCTGGTCTCGCCGCCCATGTCCCAGCTACCCGTCTGGGCTTGGTCGTCGATCCATCCTTCGATACTTGCGGGAGTCCCAAAGCGATAACTGATTGCAATGCGATGCCACCCGCTGAGCGCTTGGATGCCTTGGTTGCTCGTCCAGCGATGCCAGGTCGATTTCCCGGAATCTGCGTTTTTCGTCGCGAACAGAAAACTTAGCCGAGCGCTGCCGTCGATTTGGCGAAGCCGCAGCGCCCAATTTTGGTTGTCTCGCGCAAATCGTTTGTTACCCGTTCGCCCCTTGCCGATGACGTAGACGTTTTCTCCCGATCCGATCGAGTGCAAATCCACCCACGCATCGATCGTCAGCCGATCACCGAGATCAAAATCAAAATCACTGTCGTCGCCCGGATCGTCGATCGAATAGTAAGCACCATCGCCGTCAAACAAGACCGCGGTATTGTTGGGACCAAAGTTTGGGAAGTGCGGCGGACGAGGGCCCGCCTGATCCCGATGGACGCCGCCATGAGGCACAAGTCGCGAAGCATCGTCCGCATCAAAATGCCAATTCGAAACGACATGCGGCGGCGCGGGTTCCGATGCCTTTCCAATCGTCTCGCAACAAGTCAACGCACTCCAAATCAATGCAACCATCGCTGACAGGACTGGAAAACGCATTGGATAGGTTTCCTGCATGGAGTGACTTGAAACGTCGTTCGACAAGCGGTGGGGGTATTCAGGCGGGAGGGGGCGCGGGAGGCCACCATAGTGTAACGCATTGTAACCGAAAGCAGGGGATCACCAATAGAAAGCCGCGGGCGACTGGCGATTAGCAAGCGTGCACCGTAAAATGGTAGGTCCCACCAATTCTCCCTCCCGCCTTGCAGCTCTTGATTCATGCGCTTTCGATTCCCGCATCGATTTGTGGTGCTCATGACACTGTGTCAACTCGGCGCCGGAGCGTGTGTGGGAATGGCCGACGAGACTGCGGCGCTCGACGAGTGGGGCCAGCGGTACGAGCGAGAGATCCTTCCTATCGTGCGCGAGAAATGCGTCGAGTGTCACCAGGGCGATGACCCGGACGGAGGCTTCGATATCGGCGTCTACTCCACGGGCAGCGAGGTCGTGGGGAAGCTAGACGTCTGGGATGAAGTCGCAAAACGAGTTCGCTTGAAGGAGATGCCACCGGAGGGAAGTCCTCAGCTCAATGATGACCAGAAGTCAGCGTTCCACCGATGGGTTGATTCACGTCCCAAGCAAGACCGCTGCACCGAACTGGCTTCCGATGAAACGACCTCATGGTACCGCGGTTACGTGATGAGTCGGCGGCTGACGCGAACCGAGTATGCCAATGCGATTCGAGATCTGGTCGGCGTCAATATCGATGCATCGTTGGAGATTCCTTCCGACGGAGCGGGCGGCGAAGGTTTCGATACCAATGGGGCTTCGTTGTTCACCTCCGCCATCCACGTGGAGAAATATCTCGCTGTCGCTACTGATGTAATTGATCAGGCGCTCAGCGATCCGAACAATTCGCATGTGCTTGATCGGACGAATATCTCCGATGTGGATGAACAAGCGGCAGCCAAAGGGTCGATAGCGAGGTTCGCGCACCGAACTTGGCGGCGTCCGGTTTCGGACGACGAAGTGGACCGTTTGCTCACGCTGTACCAAGTCGGTCGTGATCGCGGGCTAGCGTTTGAAGCGGCACTCGGCGATCCGCTGAAGGCGATTTTGGTATCGCCACATTTCATGTTTGTCATCGAGGCGGAAGCTCCCAGCGGTGGCGTGCAACGATTGACGCCACACCAGTTGGCGACGCGATTGTCGCTGCTCCTTTGGTCCTCCATTCCTGATGCGGAATTGCTCGCCGCAGCCGACGCGGGAAGACTCGACACGGATGACCAAGTGATCGCGCAAATGCATCGCATGTTGGACGATCCCAAGTCGATCGCGCTGGGTGAGAGTTTTGGATTGCAGTGGTTGGGGTTAACCAATTTCCTTGCCAGTGTTCGACCGGACCAGGAAAAGTATCCCCAGTACGACGATTCACTGGCTCATGACATGCGTGAGGAAGCGGTGCGAATGGTCGCGGACGTGTTTCGCGAAAACCGATCACTGCTGGATTTGTTGCGATGCGATCATGTGGTGGTTAACCGACGCTTGGCGGCTCACTATGGGCTAGAGTTGCCATCGGATGAAACGCATTGGCAGCGAATTGAATCGCCCGGCGGTCGGCGCGGGGGCGTCATGACGCTCGGTGCAGTGCTCGTCAGTGCGTCTTACCCGCGACGGACCAGCCCGGTGCTGCGCGGTCGATGGGTTCTCGAAGAGGTCCTTGGGGGTCAAGTGCCGCCACCACCGCCCGGGGTGCCGGCGCTCGAGGAAGCGGTCGCGGAAAAGGCGATGACGCTTCGCGAGCGATTGGAGTTGCATCGCCAGAAGCCAGACTGTGCCGCGTGTCATCAACGCATGGATCCGTTGGGTTTTGGGCTGGAGAATTTTGACGCGTTGGGACGCTGGCGTGATGCCGACGAGGGGCTGGCGATCGACTCGAGTGGCACATTGCCCTCCGGAGAAACGTTTCAAGGTCCCGCCGAACTAAAACAATTGATCGTGCGCCGCAGCGGTGAGTTCGAGCAGCACTTTGTACGTAAGTTGCTAGGATTCACATTAGGACGCGAGCTAAATAAATTTGATGATTGTGTGGTGACCGCAAGTCTCCAGCGACTGGCCGACGACGAACATCGCGCCCGAGGTGTGTTGGAAACGATCGTCACCAGTCTCCCATTCCAGAACCGATACTTCAAAGCAGCTGAGCAATGAATCGAGAACAAAATCGCCAGCATCGTGGTTTATCGCGGCGCCGATTTCTGCGAGGCTCCAGCGCCGTCTTCGGGTTGCCCTTCCTACCGTCATTGCTGCACGGTCAAGACGGCGCGGGATCTGACTCACCCGGCGATAAACCACCGCTACGGTCAGCGTTTTTGTATTTTCCTAATGGTGTTTGGGAGAAAGCATGGGTGCCAGAGAAAACCGGGGCGGACTATGAATTGACTCCATCTCTCGAGCCGCTCGCGGAGCTCAAGGAGGAGGTGCTGGTCCTCTCGGGGCTCGACAAAAAACACAGCCATGGTGGAGACGGACATTACGCCAAGACGGCAAACTTCCTCACCGGGATGCCTGTCGCCAAGACGACCGGCAAGGATATCAGTAGTGGAGGTGTTTCGATCGACCAGCTCATTGCGGCCAAGGTCGGCGAGTTCACACCGCTTCCCTCACTCGAGCTTGGTACGGAGCCAGTGATCAGCGGCATCGATAGCAACGTTGGTTACACACGGCTCTACGGATCGCACATCGCTTGGCAATCCGCGACTCGGCCCGTTGCGAAAGAAATTAACCCGCGAGTCGTCTACGAGCGGTTGTTCGGTCGACGAGCCAACCATGACATGCGTCAAGCTGAGTCGTACAGCAACTTGCTCGATTATGTCTTGGAGGACGCAAAATCCGTTCGCAACACGCTCGGACGCGATGACCAGTTCAAAATGGACGAGTACCTTGACGCGGTCCGGGCCGTTGAGAAACGGATCGAGTTCGCATCGAAGAACAAAACGCGATCTTGGAAACCTGATTTCGATCCGAACTCATTCGCGATTCCCGAAGCCGGGACGCCTGAAGACTTTCGTGAACACATCGACGTAATGTTGGACTTGATGGTGCTGGCGATGCAGAGCGATGCCACTCGCGTGTGCTCGTTCATGTTTGCCAACGACGTATCCGGTCGCAACTTTTCGTTCTTGAATGGTGTCGAGGGTGGTCACCATGAACTTTCGCATCATGAAAACAACGACTCCAAGATCGCCCAATATCAATTGATCAATCGATGGCACGTGGAACAATTCGCTCGCATGATTGCCAAGATGAAGTCGATTCGCGAAGGCGAAGGAACGCTGCTGGATAACAGCATGATTCTCTTTGGCTCGAGTTTCTCCGACGGCAATCGACATGACCCGGATAACTTGCCGATCTTGGTGGCGGGTCGCGGCGGCGGCACCGTCACCCCCGGTCGCCATCTCGCCGCCGAAGGACAAGTTCCGCTTTGCAATTTGTACCTTGCGATGCTTCGACGACACGGAATCGATTTGGAAAGCTTCGGCGATAGCGAAGCGGAACTCGCGATCTAGCCGATGGGCAGAAGTCTCGACGGCGCAAAAAAACTCAGCGAACTAAATAGCCACCGAGTGGGCTGCGGGGCGGATTCTTGCTACAATCGTCGCCGGACGGTTGTTATTTGATCTGAATCCTCCCTCACTGCGAAATGACATGCGCAACAGAGTTCAATTGCTTGGCGTACTTTTCTCATCCTTGCTCGTCATGGGTGGACTTTCGGCAGCGGAACGGTGGAGTCCCGAGCGCGCCGAGAAATGGTCAGCTACCCAACCGTGGCTCGTCGGTTGCAATTACTTGCCAAGTTCGGCGGTCAACCAATTGGAGATGTGGCAAGCGGACACGTTTGACCCCGAGACCATTGATCGCGAGTTGGGATGGGCCGAGGAGATCGGATTCACGAGTGTGCGAGTCTTCCTTCACGACTTGGTTTGGAAACAAGACTCCGAGGGGTTTTTCAAGCGGGTCGACCAATTTCTTGAGATTGCCGACAAACACAATATCGGTGTGATGATGGTGATCTTTGATGGGGTTTGGGATCCAAATCCCAAGCTCGGCACCCAGCGAGCTCCCACACCCGGGGTTCATAACAGCGGTTGGGTGCAAAGCCCGGGTAAGACGATTCTTGCCGACCCCCAATTGCAAGATGAACTCGAGCCGTATGTCACATCGGTCGTTCGGCGCTATGGCAACGACTCGCGGATTCAAGTTTGGGATTTGTTCAACGAACCGGACAACGGTAACGAAAACAGTTACGGGTCCGAGGAGCTCAAGGACAAAGACGAGCGCGCCGAGCAGCTCGTTCGCAAGTCGTTCGCCTGGGCACGAGCGGCCGAACCGATGCAACCGTTGACGGTCGGCGTTTGGGTCGGCTTTGATTGGGATCAACCTGAAAAGTTAAATCTCACCCATCGAGCCGCCTTGGAATTGAGCGACGTGATTTCGTTCCATGACTACAACAAGCCGGAAATGTTGCTGCAGCGGATCAATGCCTTGAAAACGTATGGTCGACCG
This sequence comes from Pirellulaceae bacterium, assembly GCA_041741195.1. GTDB lineage: Bacteria > Planctomycetota > Planctomycetia > Pirellulales > Pirellulaceae > JBBSJZ01. The sequence continues at coordinate 114,891 of JBGSKM010000013.1, read as the reverse complement.
CTTCTTTGTACCGAGTACATGGCACGCGGGAACGGCAGCAACTTTGCCGACTGTTTGCCCGTCTTGAAAGACAACAAGATCGGTGCCTATTGCTGGGGACTCGTCGATGGAAAATCCCAGACCAAACAGCCTTGGTCGACGTGGCAGAACCCGATCTTGGGTGACCCCAGCCCGTGGCACCACGATATCTTTCGCGTTGACGGCACGCCGTATTCGCAGTCCGAAGTCTCGCTCATTCGATCGTTGACCGAAGCGAACGAGAAGGTCGAAACCAGTTCACGCGATTGAGCCCGAGGCTCACCGTGACTGAATCCGACAACCGCACATAATTTTCACTTCCATGAAAGATCATGCATCATGAAACGATATCTCGCATTCTTACTTGTCGCCGCGACCATCGCGTCCACGGCAGTTGTACTAAGCGCGGTCGCCCAGGAAGCAACCACCGAGTTTTCGGACCCGGCGTGGCGTTACATCCTGCGAAAGCCTCGCGACACTTGGTACTCCACGAACTTTGACGATTCGAAATGGCGAGAAGGCCATGGCGGTTTCGGAACTCGCGGAACCCCGGGAGCTCGGATCAGCACCACTTGGCGAACACCGGATATTTGGCTGCGCCGAACCATCGAACTTTCCTCTATCCCAAAAAACGTGGCGCTGCTGATCAATCACGATGAGGACGCCGAGGTCTATATCAATGGCCAAAAAGTGGTCGAGGTGAAAGGCTATCTCGATGGCTACACCACCCTTCCGCTTGACGAAGAGGGACGAGCCGCTCTCCGCGTTGGAAAGAATGTTGTGGCTGTGCATTGTCACCAAACCGGTGGAGGACAAGCGATTGATGTTCATGTCATCGACGCCGACAACGTCCCCAAGTTGCCCAAACCAAAGCGACCGACGGCTCCGTTCAAATCGGAATTGATCACCAAGTGGGGCAAACAGGTGACGGCAGAAAACGTGTGGCAAGAGTACCCGCGGCCCCAGATGTCACGTGAGAATTGGCTGAACCTCAATGGTGAGTGGGACTACGCAATCACACCCCGCAATCAATCCGAACAACCAACCCAGTGGGACGGCAAGATTTTGGTTCCGTTCGCCTTGGAATCGAAGTTGTCGGGTGTGCAGCGGATTCTGAGCGACGAACAATCGCTGTGGTACCATCGCTCGATCGACGTCACTCCGGCCGCCGGTAAAAGGACATTGTTGAATTTCGAAGCGGTTGATTATCGATGCGATGTATTCGTGAACGGCAAGAAAGTCGGAAGCCACCAAGGTGGGAATGTGCCGTTCGGTTTTGATATCACCGACGCACTCGCATTGGGAAGCAACGAAATCGTCGTTCGTGTGGACGACAATACGGAAGACTTTCAACTTCGTGGCAAGCAGTCGATCAATCCTCAAGGAATTTTCTACACGCAGGTTTCGGGGATCTGGCAAACCGTGTGGATGGAAGAAGTTGACGCCGCCTACATCGCCGATTTGAAAATCACTACCGACGCTGGCGCTGGTTCGATCACGATCAAACCCGAAGTTGGGCAATCGGCGGCGGTCAAGTCCCTGCGAATCGCAGTGAAAGATGGCGATCGAGTGGTTGCCGAAGCGAGTAGTACGCTCGAACCAATGACCATTACGGTGCCTCAGGCAAAACTTTGGTCACCGGATTCGCCCCAGCTATACGGTCTCGAAATTTCACTGCTTGGCGAAGACGGGGGTGTGCTAGATCGCGTCGATTCGTATGCAGGAATTCGCAGCGTCGGTAAGACTCGCGGGCAGGACGGTCACTTGCGTTTTACGCTCAATGGCAACGTGATCTTTCACTGGGGTCCGTTGGACCAAGGCTGGTGGCCAGACGGTTTGCTGACGCCTCCGTCGGACGAGGGAATGTTGTTCGACATCGAGTTCCTAAAGAACGCGGGATTCAACATGATCCGCAAACACATCAAGGTCGAACCGCGACGCTACTACTACCACTGTGACAAAATCGGCATGTTGGTTTGGCAGGACCAAGTCAGCGGCGGCCAAAACCCGCCGTGGACACGCATGGACGCCAATCCCAAGGACGCCCAGTGGAGCGATGCGGATCACGAACAATTCATGAACGAATTCGAAGCCATGATCGATGCGTTAGAGAATCATCCGTCAATCGTCGTTTGGACGCCGTTCAACGAAGCTTGGGGACAACACCGGACGATGGAGGTCGGGAAGTGGACGGTCAAGCGAGACCCCTCCCGCTTGGTCAACATCGCCAGTGGCGGAAACTTCTGGGCCGTGGGCGATATCGCGGATCATCATGCGTATCCTCACCCCAATTTTCCTTTTGATGCCGAGCGCTACAAGGACTTCATCACGGTGGTCGGCGAATTCGGTGGCCACGGGTTACCGAGCGAAGGCCACCTGTGGAACAACGAGAACGACAACTGGGGCTATGGTGGCTTGCCAAAGAACAAGGCGGAATACCAAGAACGCTATCGCGAATCGATTCGTCGCTTGATCGATCTCAAGGAGCAAGGCATCGCCGGAGGTGTGTACACGCAAACGACCGATGTCGAAGGCGAAATCAATGGATTGATTAGCTACGATCGCGAAGTGATCAAGATTTCCGCGGATGAGCTCAGCAAGATCCATGCACCGCTGGTGGATTGATTCTAGTTCGAAATCGGCGTAGCGCTTGCTGGTCGCTGGCGAGGTATAATTCGAGGCTGACGATGATTCAGCCTCGTTTGCCTTCCATGAGTCGCGATGAATTTCACAAAACTGCACCGGATCGAACCGGGCAAGCGAGCCAATCTCGCTAAGATCGATACGCGATCCGATGGGCCGTTCAAGGATAAGGACGATGCCCACCAATTCACCCACGATACGATCCGGCGATTGCGTGAATTGCAGTACAAACTCTTTGTGGAAGGAAAACGATCTCTGCTGATCGTCCTGCAGGCTCCCGATGCTGCTGGTAAAGATGGCTTGATCCGAAAGGTTCTAGGCCAAATGAACCCCCAAGGTTGCCGAACGCATCCGTTCAAAGTGCCCACCGAAGAAGAACGGTCGCACGACTTTTTGTGGCGAATCCACAAGTGCGTTCCAGCCGCGGGCATGGTGTCCATTTTCAACCGCTCGCATTACGAAGACGTGCTCGTGGTGAGAGTCGAAAAGCTGGTCGCGGATAAAGTTTGGCGGAAACGATACGCAACGATCAATCAATTTGAGGAGTTGCTTGCGGACTCCGGAACGACGATCCTCAAGTTCTATTTGCACATTAGCCCCGCGGAGCAGCTCGAACGATTCAAGTCCCGCTTGGACGAGCCCGACAAGCATTGGAAACTGAACTCCGGTGACTACACGGCGCGTGACAAATGGGAGCCTTATCGCAAGGCTTACGAAGACGTGATCGCCAAATGCAATGCCGAACACGCCCCGTGGCATGTGATACCGGCTGATCGCAAGTGGTACCGCGACGCGGCCGTGGCAGGAATTGTTTGCGAGACTCTTGAAAAGTTAGATCCCCAGTTGCCACCCGTGACCGCTGATTTGGAAGAGATCCGCAGACTGTACGAGCGCGAGGCGGCCGAGATGGCGGCAGAAAACGCAAAATAGTCTCCGCAGGTCGCACCCGATGTGATGGTTCCGGCAATCTCGACTCAAGATGAGCCCTAGTGATGTCTGATTTAAAAAACCCGAAGGTCATTTGGGCGAAGGGAGTTTTGTTTCTGTTGCTGGGCATCATTGCTTCGGCGATGTTGATCCTTGAAGTTCCCAACCTCCGAATCGTCGTCCTTTTCTCGATCGCAGTTTGGGCCTTTTGCCGATTCTACTACTTCGCTTTCTACGTCATCGAGCACTACGTCGACCCGAGTTATCGATTCGCTGGCTTACTCGATTTTGCTCGTTATGCGATCACTCGACATGCGTTCAAACGCCATCAATGATCGTCACGTGCGTGATTGTTAATGCTGCACGTTTTGCTGACTTCCCTTGCATCGACTTGGAAAGGTTCAAACGTATTTTCGAGTAGATTGACGGCCGACGCACCAACGCCCTCGCCGTGTGTCAGCCGTCCTCATTGGGGCCGACCGTACTGCGAAACTTCCTAGGGTCGCACATTGAATCTTGGTTGGCGGCTGCGAATCAAGTCGCTTTCGTAAGCCCGACGTACCGCAAGGCGGGCCGCTGGGGAGTCGCTGGGAAAGATGTGAAGTTCGACACTGATTGGGTCGGCGGCGTTAGATCGCAAGTACTGGGCGAGTTGCAATCGATCGCTTCCATGGGTGTGCTCAGCGAGACGCTGAGCGAGATTTTTTGCTTCGCCGACGTAGAGATAGCCGCTGGTGTCGCGAAAGAGATAGATTCCGGGTGTGGTGGCCACAAGATTCTTTGAAAGTAGATCGTTGAGAGAGTCCAGCGAGTGGGTTTCGATTCGCCTTTCCCAATCGGCAACCCTCAGGACGAGTTCAGGCTTCAATTGGCGGACTTTGCGAAGTCGTAAAACGTTCTTGGCCAGTTGGTATTCATCGAGGTCCTTAGCGAGTCGACCAGCTTCCTCGAAGAATTCGTCTCTTAACACTGGGTCGGCGAGCATCGTATCGGTGCTGGATCGATGCCGGTCCGTGACCACCCTCGCGGCGACTTCGGCGACCGAGGCGTAGGCCGAGTCCGCCGTGGTACCGCGCTTGGTGGTAGGGACATTCAACTTGCCGGCTTTACGAAGTTTCAGGAGTCGCAGAAGGGCGTCACGCTCATCGGAGTCGGGAGCGCGCGTCAAAACCGCGGTGAGAAAGGACGTTCGCAGATCCGGTTGAATGAGGATTTCATCGCTGCTGTAGCCGTCGTGGGTGTCCGCAAATGCTTGAACGAATGCCAGGTCGGTGGACGACTCGCCCAGCGCTGTCGTTTCCGCGGCGGCGGTCACATTTGCACCGACAAGGAGCAGTGCTACCGCGAGCGGAGCGGCGATAGGACGGTGGCGCCACCATGACGACTTCGCGAACGGTCGACGAATCGTTAAGTTCTCTGTCGAGATCGCAAGCCTCTTCGCCGCAGTTTTTCTGCGAAGCGTTGGTCGTCGCCACAACGACTCGAGGAGCAGTTTGCAGCACCCACGTTTGAGAATCGTCATGCGAGTCGTCCTTTGTTACCCCGTCGAACCGAAACATATCGCACAAATCGAGGCTACGGCACCCGATTGTGAAATCGTCAACGCGGGTCAAGAACGCATCGACGAACTCTTGCCGACGGCGGACATCTTCATCGGCCACGCGAAAGTTCCGGTCAATTGGGAGCGCGTGATGGACGCCGGCAAGTTGAAGTTTATCCAATCGTCGGCGGCCGGGTTGGATCACTGCCTGGTGCCGCGGGTGATCGAATCGGACATTCCGGTGGCGAGTGCGTCGGGTTTGTTCGCGCCGCAGGTGGCCGAGCAAACATTCGCATTGCTGTTTGGGTTGCTGCGAAAGCTGCCAATTTTCTTTCGCGCCCAGGCAAAGCGAGAGTTCATTCGCCGGCCCACGGACGACTTGCGCGGAAAAACCGTCGGCATCGTGGGGCTGGGCGGAAACGGCCGGATGATCTCACGAATGCTGGCCCCGTGGGATGTCCGGATATTGGCGACGGACTATTATCCGACGCAAAAACCGGATGAAGTGGATGAGTTATGGGCTCATGACGAACTTGATCGATTACTCGGCGAGAGCGACATCGTGATCTTGACCCTTCCATTGAACGCGGAAACGGAAAGCCTGTTTGATGACGCGCGATTCGCCCAGATGCGGCGTGGATCGTACCTGGTCAATGTGGCACGCGGCAGCGTTGTGGTGGAATCATCGTTGGTCAACTCGCTCGACAGCGGTCATCTTGCCGGTGCTGGGCTTGACGTGACGGAGGTCGAACCGCTCGCTGAATCGAGTGCGCTGTGGGATGACCCGCGAGTGGTCATCACACCGCACGTGGGCGCCCAGTCGTACCGGCGCGTCGACGACACTAACGACTTGGCATGTGTCAATTTGAAACGATTCTTGGCAGCCAAAGAGCCGTATAATCGAGTCGACAAGCGGCTTGGGTTTCCGCATCCGTCGGTCGTATGGCGTGGAGAGAGCGAGTGAGTAGCAATCGACGAGCGGATGATTGCGACGGATTCCTCGTGTATCGCGAGCACACCGCGGGGCCGCTTCGACTTCCGGCGGAAGATCCTCAGCGGTTCATCGATGAGTTCAACAAGTGCTACCAGCGAATTGGGATGAGCGTTTGCGAGCAAAAAAAATCCCCGACAACATCGATTGACGTTGCCGGGGACGGTTGGTCGGTTGATTCGGTGGGTTCAGTATTTGGACCTAACTGATCTAACCTTTCAGGTGGTGATTAGCTGCCACAGCCGCAGCTAGGAGCAGCTTCGAAGCCGCAGCTCGGTTCGCAACCGCAAGCTGGTTCGATGACTTCGCATCCACATCCACAATCGTGCTTGTGGAACAGCTTCTTGAGGAAGCCGCCGAGCTTGTGCTTCGGTCCGCAGCAAGGAGCAGCTTCACAGCCACAGCTTGGTGCAGCGACTTCACATCCGCAAGCTGGTTCGACATAGCCACACGCAGGGGCTGCACAGCCCATGTCGCAGCCGCTGTCGCATCCATGATGCTTGTGGAAAAGCTTGTGCAGCAAGCCGCACTTCGGAGCGCTGCAGCACGGATCGACAACTTCGCATCCGCAAGCCGGAGCAGCAACTTCGCAACCGCAAGCGGGTTCCGAGTAGCAACCCGTGTCACAACCGGCATCGCATCCGCCGTGACCGAGGAGCTTTGCCAAGTGACCGAAGGCGCTGGCGTTTGAGGAGGTGCAGGCAACAAAAGCGATTGCCAACAAAGCGGGGACGAATACTTTTCGCATCGTCTAGGTCTCCATAGATTCAGGAAGGGGGAAGGTTCTCGCCAGCACCGCGTCGCGTCCAACTCTGCAATCTAAGTTTGGAAGGTCGCTTTGTCTCAGTCGTCGAAGACAGAAGTTCTCGACAACGGATTCGGATACTCGTCGTTGCTGGCGTGCACACTCTTGGTGTTCAGGAGTTGCTATCGTCGAGGTACCATGAAAAACATCGCTGATCCTGGATCTTTTCGATTCGAACCTGGATTTCGCCTGTTGAAGACGCGATGTCGGGCGGTTGTGCTTATGATTCCGAATCTTCGGGGACCGATTTTCCCCACGGACTTGAACGTCTAGGCTGGAGCGGGCGGACGTAGTTAGAATTTCGATTATGGAAACTTTACGACTATCGACCCTCGCGGTCCTGATTCTTGGCTGTATCTCATTAGTTCAAGCTGAGACGACTTTGCCGGTGACAATCGCCGGTAACGGTCTTAACTCGTCTGACGACAACGCCTATCAGCCCAACCAGCCCCGGGGAGTCGCGACCGAGATCAAACTCGGAAATCCCTTTGGCGTTCAACCCAGCGGCGGTAATCTGTTGATTACGACGGTGAGTGACCACTGCGTGTGGGAGCTCAATCGTTCCAGCGGCGAATTGCGACGGATCGCGGGCAACGGACGACGTGGTTACTCGGGCGATGGCGGATTGGCGACTGACGCGAGTTTCGATTGGCCTCATGAGGTTCGGATCGACGACCACGGGAATCTGTTCATTGCCGACACCCGCAACCACGTCATTCGACGGGTGGACGCGGTTAGCGGAATTGTGTCCACCATCGGCGGTACGGGCCAAGCGGGATATCACGGTGACGGCGGTCAAGCAGTGGAAGCGAGATTCAATCAACCCCACAGTGTCGTGCTGGACCGAGCCGGAGGCATCTTAGTGGCCGACACACTCAATCATCGCGTGCGACGGATCGACTTGGCGACAGGTATCGTGACCTCCATCGCGGGCACCGGCGAAAAGAAACTTCCGAGCGACGGAAGCCGAGCTGAGACATCACCCGTGTTTGGGCCGAGATCACTTGCCGTCGATTCCGAATCCATTTGGATTGCGCTGCGCGAAGGCAACAGTATCTGGAGACTCGACCGAGCTTCGGGTACCGTTCACCACATCGCGGGGACGGGCGCCAAAGGATACAGCCGTGACGGTGATTCGGCGCTTGCGTCTACGTTCAATGGCCCCAAGGGTCTCGCCATCGACAGTCGAGGAAACTTGGTGGTCTCGGATACCGAGAACCATGCGATCCGCTACGTCAATCTGCAAACGGACCAGGTCACGACGTTGATGGGCGGTCGCGACGCAGGGGATCCCCTGTTGCGGCCGCACGGCGTCGCAGTTGACGAGAAGGGTCGTGTCATCGTCGGCGACTCGGAAAAACATCGAGTGCTGGAGCAGCCGATCAAGGTTGCAGTGCCGTAGTCCTCACGAACACGTCGCCACTTCTTTGCTCACTTGCATCAAAACGAAAAACGCTCGGCCTCCCCCCGAAGGCCGAGCGTTTATGTTTCATTGGCTCACGCGATGATTTGCAATGGAGTCTCGTTGGATAGCGACCTGAGGATCAACAAGCACCGGCTCCCAGATCAGATCGCTCGAGTTCGATTGCACTATTGCACCGTGGATGCCAAGAAACGTCGTTTCGAAACTGGCTCGTTCAAGAGCCCGAAGTTAAAGTTCGTGGCCTGAATATTTTCTCCCAGCCCGAGCTGAGTGAATGCATTGTCGACGGCGTCGACGTTGGCGGTCGCATTGCTACCCACTTGTTCGGCACCACTGAGCAAATTCGCTGGCTTGTCAGTTCGTTGGACTCGGTAAGTGCCCGCGGCTAGGTTTTGAAAGTTATAAGTACCGTTGGCACCGGTAACTTGCGATGCAGTCACTGGAGTGCCCGACGACTCGGTACCGGTCAATTGCACTGTCACGCCGGATTGAACCGTATCGCCCGTATTGAAAATTCCGTCGCGGTTATTGTCGACAAAGACGACGCCGGACAGGGATGACGTGCGCGGATTGACCGTCGTCGTCGCGGTCGCGGAGTTGTTCGCCGTATTATTGCCTTCGGACGTTAACGTGGTCACTGCGACGCTGTTTTGAAGCGTCCCCGTGGCGTTCGCGTCGATGGTCGCGTTGATGGTGAAGGTGAACGATCCGGCAGAAGCCAAGTCACCTCCGGCGACGGTGATTTGCCGCTGTGCGTTGGGAGCCGAAAGTGCGGTGCCGCCTGGTCCCGTGCCACTGACAAACGTCACCCCGGCGGGAAGCGTGTCAATCGCTTGAACCGACGCGGCGGTCGACGGACCATCATTGGTCACGGTGATCGTGTAAGTCAACGTGGCACCCGTGTTGGCAGATGCGGCCGAGACGGACTTGGAAACGCGAACGTCAGCCCGCGGTACCACCGTCACGTCGGCGCTTGCCGTGTTGTTGTTCGTGTTGCTTTCCCCAGCCGCCGCGACAACGGCCGTGTTCGTAATTGTTCCCGCCGTCGCCGACGCACCGACGGTGAAGACGAGCGTTCCGGTCAGCGGAGTGTTATTATCGAGATTGAAAGCGGGGAACGAGATCGTTCCGCCAGTCGAGGTTGCCGTCGCGCCGTTGAGCGTACCGCTGACAAAGGTCAATCCGGTGGGGATCGCATCCGTCAAAGTGACGTTGCGAGCTTGGCTTGGACCCGATTTGGTCACGCCGATAGTGTAGGTAATCGTGTCGCCTGGACCAACATTGGTCGAAGTGGTTGACTTGTTGACCGTGACGTCAAAGTTGGGTGTCAAGGTGGTCGTCGCGGATGCCGAGTTATTGGTCGTATCCGCTTCGGTGGCACCCGCATTGACGGTCGCAGGGTTGACGATAGCACCCGATGTGTTTCCGACCGCATTGCTATCGACATTAACGGTGATCGTGAAAGTTCGCGTTTGACCCAACGCCAAGCCGTCGAAATCGACGCGGGCAGTGCGCGTGGCCGAGTTGAATGTCGGAGTACTCGATGCGGTCGTTGCCGCTATGACTTGGTTGCTCAATCCAGCGGGCAAAATATCTTCGACGAAGAACGCCGGGGCATCCGAGACGCTATCGGTGTCGTGGCTGACGGTGATCGTATAGACCAATTGGTCCTGGCCGGGTGTCGCCGACGTCCGGTCAACCGTCTTGTTGATGAGCAAGTCGAACGTGCGACCGACCGTGATCGGTTCTTGTTCGGTGTTGTTGGATGCCAGAATGTCGTTGTCCGTGGTGGTTACGACAGCCGTGTTGGGAATCGTTCCAGTGGCCGAGGAGGCGATATCGGCGACAAAGCTAAATGTCTTGGATTGACCAAAGGCGAGGTCGCCCACGGTGAAGACCAGGTCTTGTGCCGTTGCTCCGGTGGTTTGCGTCACGCCGGAGGTTTGGGCATTGAATGAGTCAAACGTGAGCTGACTATTAAGAGTGTCAGTGACGACCACACCACGAGCGTCGCCGGGCGCACTGGGATTGTTGTTCGTCACGACAATCGTGTAGGTCACTTGACCGCCGGCGATTGGGTTTGTGGAAGCGGTCTTAGTAACGGCAACGTCAACCACGCGATTGATATCCGTCGGTGCAGTCGAGTCGTTGTTGTCGGGATCGGGGTCTGTGTTCGGAGTTGCCGTGACGGTCGCGACATTGCTTAAGGGCCCGACCGTGCTTGGCCCCACCGTGACAATGACCGTTATCGTCGAAGCAGCGGCATTTGCCAGAGCACCGATGTTGGCAGTCACAATGCGCGTGGTCGCGTTGAAGGCCACGCGGTTGTCCGGGTTCGCTGCCCCAGGATCGGTTCCGATGAAACCACGGACAAACGTGACCCCGGCTGGCAGCGGGTCGGTGACCTGAACACCTGCGGCCGCGTCGGGTCCATCGTTCGTCACTGTTATCGTGTAAGTAAGTGTACCGCCAGCGCTCACCGGATCCGGTGTGTCCGTTTTCGAAATTCGCAGATCCGAACTAGGTAGATCGAGAAGCGCGTCATCGGTATTGTCCGTGATGTCCGTTTCGACTTCGTTCCCGGTGACGGTCGCCACGTTCGTCAAATCAGTTGTCTGGGTCGCGCCGATTGCGGACACGATGCGGAACGCTTGCGATGTGCCCGACGGAAGACTGCCAAGGGTGACGATCAACGGATTCGCCGTCGTGCCAGTTCCGTTGGTCGTGAATGTACCCGTCGCGTTCGTAATTTGTTGGAACGTCAAGCCATCGGGAAGCGCGTCGGAGACACGAACACCGGTCGCGTCGAGGGGACCCTGGTTCTCGACGAGAATGTCAAAGACCGCGGTACCGCCGGGGCTCACCGTGGACGCTGTCGCGTTAAGCGTTTTGGTGATCACCAGGTTGATGAGTGGAACGAAGCCGAATCCCACCGTGTTGTTCATATTCGTGTCGTTTCCGTCGACTCCCGTATCGGGCTCACCGCCCGCCGCAATTGTGATCGGAAGCGTGACGACATTTCCGTTGACATCGACGGTTCCGTTGTCGTCGCCAACAATGTTCGTATCGGGATCCGGCGCGGGATCATTTCCAGTGCTCGTGCCAAATCCGAACAACCGCTGTCCCGACGCGAATTGGCTCGATGGAATCGCGACGATATAGTTTCCGGGCAACAGATTATCGAAGTTGTACGCTCCGTTAGCACCGGTCGTCGTGGTTCGAAACGCCGCAGTTGCGGAGACGTCGACCGTGCCGCTGGGATCGGTGACTTGGTAGAGTTCGACGGTTACAGCATCACGTCCAGGTTCACTCGCATCACGAATGCCGTTGTTCTGGTTGTTGGTTCCACTGGCGTTGTCGAGGAATACTTGGCCGCCCAGTGAAACAAATTGAACGTTGGCGAGGTTCGCCGTCGCGACTTCCGGACGAATCGACTCCAGTAGCGAAACGCGAACGTCTTGATCCGCTTCGACGTCAACAAATTGTTCAATCGCCCCGACGTTGTTGAAGTTAGCTGGACCCGCGGCGCCGACGCCTTGCGTGAATGATGAGAACGGAACGAACAGCTCCACGGGAGCCACGTCCGAACCGGCTGGGTAGTTCAACGTCACCGTTGAGAAATTGGTGGCATCGGTGTAGACGCGAAGCTGAAATGATCCATTGGCGACTTGGTCCGTACTCACGCTGATGTTCATGCCTGATTTGGTCTCGCCGCCGTTGAGGCTAATACCGCCAAGACCGGTGGGTGATAGCGTGGTCGAGCCATCGGTGCCGTCGTATTGAACGAGCACGGTGCCGGCGGTATCGCTGCTACCAATCGTCAATCGTTGGTTCGCGGGTGTGACTTGAACACCGATATTGCCGTTGTCGGTCGCGACGGTGATGACCACGTCACGCTCACCGCCGAGCGCTTCGGTTGCCGTAAACGACTGATTGATTGGAGTTGAAACGAGTGTGGCCGAAGTTAGCGGTACGGCCGTTTGATCGAACGTATCAATCGCCTGGGCCTGGACGCTACCTGTCGCCAACGTCACCAACTGGACCGCGGGCGCTGTTAACGTGCCACTGGCGGTTTGTTCGACGAGATATTGACCGGGTCCGAGGTTGAGCGCACCGGTGCCGAAGCGATATCGACCTGGAGTAGCCGAAGCGAGCGAGTCGGTGGTGGTGGTTCCGAGCAGCGTGTCGGCACCGACACCCGTTGTCTCGAGAGTGCCGTTGTTGTTCGTATCGCGATAAAGCGAAACGGTGACTCCGCCAAGTCGCACGTCGTCAGACGTCAAGCCATCACCGGAGTTGTCGGTAAACGCAATCCCCTCGATGATCCCGATGTCGGCTGCCATCAAAGCGCGCGCGTCGAGACGCTCGAGCCGCAAACGTCGCTTTTGTTCTTTACGACGTACGGGTCGAGTCGACTTGGCGAAATGATTGAAGATTCGTTGCCAAACCATGGTGGACATCTCTTGGGCTCTCGTGATCTATTCGTCGCAGTGATGGATCATGTCGCGATGCGATTGATGGATCACGGCGATGGGGGCTCGGTTACCGGTTAAGCCGAGTTTGACGCGCCAAACGGGTTAATCGTCTCGCTACGCACAACCGGTTTATCGGACAAATGCCTCTGTCGATTGCAGCTTACCAGCGATATTCTGCGCCAAAGTTGAGCCCCTGGACCCAGTAGTCGGTGGTGTCGAGTTTGAATTCCGGGCGAGCGGCACCAGCAATGGGTGTGTTGGGCGGAGGCAGAAGATCGGTATTTAGATCACGCGAGATTTGGTCACCCGGGCGAACCACGTTGGACCAGTAGATGAACGTGTAGCCACCGATTAGCCGCAGGTGATCGGTGAGTTGGTAGCCCAAGTTCAGGTCGATTTCGGGCACCACTGAGAATTCGTTGTTCTTGTAGAAGCCGATGTTGGATGATTGGGCGAGCAATCCACCTTGTTGAACCGGTCCGTTGTCGATCCGTGTAGTTCCATCGATTCGAATCGTTTGACGCGTGTTTCCCAGTGCCAATCGCAAGGTCGAATCGAACGTCCAATAGCCACGCGTGCGACGATACATCCAACCGAGATCCAGACCACTGAATTGGTTGCGCGTATTGAATTGATCTCGAATCGCGAAGTTGTTTGCTGGGTTGATACCCACCAAGTCTTCCGAGATGCCGACACCTTCGGTGAGTTGCAAGTTTCGATAGCCCACCATCACTTCGGTGCGGCTGCAGAAGTGTTCCGGGCAACCACAGAATAATCCCGAATTGCAGCCTTCGTTGCACTGACGCAGGTGTCGGAGGTGGACGCCCCAGCCGACCAATTCAGTGCTCACGTCTACTCCGCCGGTGCCCGATACGACGTTCGGAAACGCGATCAACTCGGAGTCTTCGCGATTGAGTTGTGTGTTGAAGAACGGACGAGCAAGGATCGGTGTACCGCCGCTGGTTGCTCGAAACGATTCCGTGTCTTCACCGATTTGGAAGTACTCAGCCCCAAGTCCCCACTGGTGGCACTTGTCCAACCAAACGCCGAAACGCAATCGACCGCCGCTGATGGGATCGGTGAGCACGCGGTTGCCACCGAAAAGAGTGCGAGTGCTGCCTTGGCCCAACACTCCCGCTTGGGCTTGGGGCGTCGTGTTGTCAGTGCTGGTTGTGATCAGCGGCGGCAGATTCATCCCATCTTGCCACCAAGCCAGGTATTCGAACGATACCCAGCCGTCCTGGGGCAAGCACAGTGTCAAACAGGGTCTCCAGGGATCGCTGCCGCAAAGCTCGCCACAGCAACTGTCGCAACCGGTTGCACATCCACCACATCCGCCCACGGCACAACCGCCGCTGGAGCAGCTATCGCAACCACCGTCGCATACCGGTGAGCCGCAGCCGCCCATCGCGTCACAGGCAAATCCGGTGTCGTGAAGCGGTTCATACATGATTTGGCCGTCCATCGGCATTTCGACAATCGATGGTCCATGCGTTGCCGGAACCGACTCACCGTCGTAGGTCGAATGATCGACCTGTTTCAATCGAGCTTGGGGACGAGCGGTAGCAGCTGGACGGGCACTCGTTGACGAGCGAGCCTGATTGAGTGTGGGACTCGTCGTCGCGGGGCGTCGCTGTGCCGCACTCGTATTGGACGCTTGGTGAACGGAGCCAGATGCTTGCTGAGCGCGAGCGGTTCGAGCACCGACGTCCGCTGGCTCTTGTGAAACCGAAGCTTGGCGAACCGGCTGCCACTGGGCTCGTGCGTTTTGTTCACTTTGGCGAACGCTCCGGCGTACTGGTGTATCTTGGGCGGTCACGTGGGCGGTGACGAGCGTCGCCGCAAGCAGCGTGAAACAGAGAGTGCAGTGGGGGGTTCGCACGGGTTTCACCAATGGATTGATGTTAGCGTTGTGGAATCGTTGGTCGCACCAGCCAAGGTGGCTTTTGCTGGACAATCGATTGACCGAAATTGGAGGGCAACGCGGGCCCGGTGGCATTCCCGAAAAAAGGGCGCAACCGGTCCGTGAAGCGTATTTCCTTAGCGGTATCGTCCACGACGAGCGAAATACTCAAATCAAAACCGTAAAAATCCGCAAAACCGTCAAACTCAACGCAATCGGCATAAACCACCAGGGAACTCAATGGGTCACGATCACGCCGTCAAGAACTTTGGACCCATGTTCGCCTTGGGTGTAGGACTCAACGTGGCTTACGTGGCGATCGAAGCTGGGTTTGGCCTGTGGTCCGAATCACTCGCGCTGTTGACCGACGCGGGGCACAACCTCAGCGATGTGATTGGGCTGTTGTTAGCCTGGGCCGGCCACTCTCTCGCTCGAGTTTCACCCACGCCTCGCCGCACCTATGGATGGCGCGGAACGACAACGCTTGCGGCGCTGTTCAATGCCCTATTGCTACTTGCCGCCATTGGTGCGATCGCGTGGGAAGCGATCGGACGACTGACCAGCGACGTGGAGCCAGCGGGCATGACCATCGTCGCGGTGGCCGCGATCGGCGTGGTGATCAATACCGTGACGGCACTGCTTTTTGTGAGCGGATGCAAACATGATCTGAATCTTCGTGGCGCATTCATCCATATGGCGGCCGATGCCGGGGTCTCGTTGGGAGTCGTTATCGCCGGGCTCGCAATCGCGTGGACTGGGCTGAACTGGATTGATCCCGTGACAAGTTTGTTGATTGCGGCAATCATTTTTGCCGGCACTTGGGGGCTGCTTCGTGATTCTTTCAACCTCGCGATCCAGTCGGTGCCCCGGAACATCGATCCAGACTTAGTGCTCGAGCACTTGAGAGGTGTGGAGGGGGTCGTTGCCGTTCATGATCTGCACATTTGGGCGATCGGGACGAGTGAGACTGCTTTGACAGTTCACCTGGTGAAGCCGTCGCAGGACGGTGATGACGAGTTCCTTGCAAAGTTGCATGACCAGATCCATGATCGTTTCGGCATCACTCATACGACCGTCCAAATCGAGCGATCGGTGGAAGAGCGTTGGTGTCATCAAGCGTGTGATGCAAACGTTTAGCGAGCGCGTTGTACGGGCTGTGCGGGTCGTGCGATCGCATGTGAAGCCGGGGCGACGTTTTCGATTAACTCGACTCAGACGGTGGGCGAAACAATTCCGACTAAAACGGTGCACCTTAGGTGATGGAGTGACTTTGAGGTGCATAATTGTTTCGACGGATCGTAGCACCCTTCCCGTCCACCCGCCCACCGCCGAGCGATATGCACATTCTTTCGCCCACTGGACACGATTCGGAGTCAACGGCTTCGCTTCGGTCTGACTTCTTGCTGGTTTGCGAAGCGCGTTCGACCCATCTCGAAGATGGTCGATGGAGATTCACGCTGGAAACCGCAGATGGTACTCCAGTACTTGAAGCTGCCGATGAAGAACACGGTGACCTCAATCGATTGACGCTGTTGGCCGCGGTCCGCGGACTGGAAGCCATCGAGGGAGCCGCCTCGGTGACTCTGGTCAGCAACAATCGCTATCTGATTCGTTCATTGACCGATTCGTTGCCCCGCTGGCGTAGCAATGATTTTGTGTGGGAGCATTTCGGTCGGCGCATCGAAATCCAAAACGCCGATTTGTGGCGTCGGGTGGATCGAGCCCTTCAAATCCACCGTGTCGAAGCATGTTTGATGACGTCACGATTGATCAGCTCTGGGGCGATCGACGGTGGCAATGTCGAGGCGAAACCCCAATCGGAGTGGCGTGTTGACCCAGCTCACGCGTCCACGGTTCGGCCGCATTTTTCCCCTTCGGCCGGTTCACCGGATCGATTGCGCTCCTGGCTGCTTGGCGGGGGAGCATCGACGGGATCTCGCTCAGGCCGGCGATTCACATCGGCCGATCTAATCGAAACCAGCTGAACGGTTTCCCCAGAAGTTTTTTCCGAAAGGCGGCGTTGATAACTTCACGGCGGCAGCTAGCTGCGCGCCGACGCCGATCACATCACCCTATCATTACTCTGACGATCCGGGCACAGTTGAGATGCAAACACAAGTATCACTTTCATGCATTGGCCGACTCATCGACGGCACTCATGAGAATCCCTCGAGCGTTCTCGGGCCACATCGAGTGGATTATTTGGGCCAGCCAGCCACCGCGGTGCGAAGTTATCTGCCCGATGCGCAAGCTGCTTGGTTGATCGATGGGGCGACACGCCGACCGATGCGAAAACTGCATCCGGCCGGTTTTTTTGAGGCGATTTGCTCGACGGAGGTCGACGCGACCCGCACTGGCGCAGAAGATGCCTGTAAAAGCAATGAGCCAAGATACCGCATCCAGATTTCCAACAGCTCCGGTGACATGATCGAAATGAAAGACCCCTACGCCGCTCCTTCCATCCTTTCGGACTTTGATCGTTATTTGATCGGCGAGGGACGCCACCACCAGCTCTACGAACGACTCGGGGCACAACTTCGCAAAGTCGATTCCGAACAGGGCGTGAATTTTGCCGTGTGGGCGCCCAACGCTCGTAGTGTGCAAGTCGTCGGCGATTTCAATGGCTGGGACGGTCGCAAACACGTCGCCTGGGTTCATCCGAGTCTTGGCATTTGGGAACTGTTCGTTCCGGGTGCGAAAGTCGGCGACAAATACAAGTATCGAATCCACATGCAAAACGGTGAGTGGATCGACAAGACTGATCCGCTCGGGTTCGCGGCGGAACTCCCACCGCTGACCGCGTCGATCGTCAGCGACATCCAATCGTTTCACTGGAGCGATTCCGAATGGGTCGAACGACGTCGCAACAGTGACCCTATGCACTCGCCGATGAACATTTATGAAGTTCACTTGGGCAGTTGGCAAAAAGGTCCGGGACGTGCCAATGGATGGCTCGACTACCGCGATCTCGCCAAGCGGTTGGCGGACTACTGTCATCGCATGAACTTTACCCACGTGGAGTTGATGCCGATCAACGAGCATCCGTTCTCCGGTTCATGGGGCTACCAAGCCGTCGGGTACTTTGCACCCACAAGCCGACATGGGTCTCCCGATGACTTCATGTACTTTGTCAACTACATGCATGAAAAGGGCATTGGCGTCCTCATCGATTGGGTACCGGCTCACTTCCCCAAAGACGCTCACGGGCTTCGACGTTTTGACGGATCGCCGTTGTACGAGCATGCGGATCCTCGCCAAGGCGAACATCCGGATTGGGGAACGATGATCTTCAATTTTGGACGTAACGAAGTTCGAAACTTCTTGATCGCCAACGCGTTGTTCTGGCTGGACAAGTACCACATCGATGGGCTTCGCGTGGACGCGGTCGCATCCATGTTGTACCTCGACTACAGCCGCGAAGACGGTGGCTGGATCCCGAATCGTTTTGGTGGTCGCGAGAATCTTGAAGCGATCGATTTCTTGCGAGAGTTCAACTCCGCGGTCCATGAAAAATTTCCAGGTACGATCACGGCCGCCGAAGAGTCGACTGCTTGGCCCGGCGTTTCGCGACCGACCTACGATGGCGGTCTGGGCTTTACCGTCAAATGGAATATGGGATGGATGAATGACACGCTGCGTTACATGCGCAACGAACCCGTCTATCGCAAGTATCACCAGAACGAATTGACGTTCAGTTTGATCTATGCGTTCACCGAGAATTTCATGTTGCCGCTGTCGCACGACGAAGTGGTCCATGGCAAGGGTGCGCTACTGAGTCAAATGCCGGGCGATATGTGGCAGAAGTTCGCGAACCTGCGATTGCTGTACTCCTACATGTGGACTCACCCTGGCAAAAAGTTGTTGTTCATGGGTGGTGAACTCGGGCAATGGAACGAGTGGAATCACGAAATCGGTCCCCAGTGGGAATTGCTCGACTTCGATACACACCGGGGTGTTCAACAACTGGTCGCGGATCTGAACAAGCTCGTGATTGAGAATCCGGCATTACACCAGTTTGACTTCTCCGGCGAGGGATTCGAATGGGTCGACTGCATGAACGCCGAAGACAGTGTTCTTGCTTACCTGCGAAAGGGTCGCGAGGGCGATGCGCCGCTGTTGGTTTGCTGTAATTTCACCCCTGTCGTCCGCCGCGGATACCGAATCGGTGTTCCCGTACAAGGATATTGGAACGAGATTTTCAACAGCGACAGCAGCACCTATGGCGGTAGCAATGTGGGTAACTATCCCGGTCGCGAGACCACGGGGGTCGGCCACCACGGTCGACCCGACAGTATCCTGGTCGACTTGCCACCGCTGGCGACCACGATCTTTCGTTTCGGAGCCTGATTCCGAGGGGGTCGACTCATCACGTGATGAATCGCATATAATCGAACCCGCAGTGCGATCCCCGATTGTGGGCGACTGCGGGTTTGTTTCCTTGTCGACGAGTTAGCTTCATGCCCGTTCAAATGCGTTTGGCCCGGATCATCATTTCGGAGCTGACGGATAACCAAGTGATATATCTTCGCGAAGTGGACGGTGAACGCGAGTTCCCGATCTTGATCGGTATTTTCGAAGCGACAAACATCGACCGTCGCGTCAAGGAAGATTACCAGCCGCCCCGGCCCCTGACGCACGATTTGATCGTTCGCGTTGCTGAACAACTCGGCGCGACGTTCGACAGCGTCGTGATTAGCGAACTCAGCGAGCACACGTATTTTGCTAAGTTGCGTTTGCGTAAAAGTGACGGCGAAATGCTCGAAATCGATTCCCGTCCGAGCGACGCGATCGCGGTCGCCGTCACATTCTCACCGGCGCTGCCGATCTTTGTCAGCGAGGACGTCCTCGACGAGGCCACATCGACGCCGTTTTGAGATGTGCTCGACTCACCCTGCTCAGCTGGAGCCGTCGTCGAGCCCGAAGTCTTTGATTTTCTTGTGAAGCGTATTGCGGTTAATTCCCAAACGCGTTGCGGCTTTGGTTTGAACGCCACTGCATGCTTCGAGAACCTGTGCGATCAACGCCTTTTCGACTCGTTCGACAATCAAGCTGTGAACGCCCTCGGCATCGTCGCCGGCTTCGCTGAGTCCCTGTAGCACGACCTGTTTGGTCAACGAATCAAGATCGCTCGCGAGTACTTGCTCGGCGGCGAATGGCGAGTCGCCCGACGTCACACAGCGGGGCAGCAGGTCGATCGTCAATTCGTCCGTCTCACTCATGACCACTGCCCGCTCAATGTAATTTTGCAATTCGCGAACATTCCCCGGCCAGTGGTAGTCCTGCATCGCCGCGATCGCGCTGGGGTCGATATGTGCGACGTATCGATCGTTGACTTCGTTGTAGTGTTCCAGAAAGAAGGACACGAGTGTCGGGATGTCTTCTCGGCGTCGTCGGAGTGGTGGGATCTCGATCGGAACCACGTTCAGACGCCAATAAAGGTCTTCGCGAAATCGCTCTTCGCGAACTTCATGCATGAGATCTCGGTTGCTGGCGGCGATCACGCGAGCGTCAGTGTTGAGAGTGCTGGTGTCACCGACACGCTCGAATTCTTTTTCCTGCAGAACGCGCAGAAGTTTGACTTGCAATGTCAGAGTGGTGCTGTTGATCTCGTCGAGGAAAATCGTGCCTTGGTGTGCGGCTTCGAACCGCCCCGTACGATTGGCGACGGCGCCAGTGAACGCGCCACGGACGTGTCCGAATAGTTCGCTCTCCAGCAGACTTTCACTGAGTGCCCCACAGTTGACCCGAACAAACGGGCCACCGCTGCGATGGCTGAGCTTGTGAACCGCACCGGCGATCAATTCCTTGCCCACACCGGTCTCGCCCAGGATGAGTACCGACGCGTTACTACCGGCCACTCGCCGAGTGATGCGGTAGACCTCCTGCATCGTCGGTGAGTTGCCGATGATTCCGGGAATCGGTGGCCCGCCAGGGCCGTGGGGAGGTACGCCAAGAATCGCCATCAAGCACTATCAAACGGTCAGCCAAAAATGAAAGAGATCGGAGTTTCTCGTCAAAGCCGCCTGGATCGATTTCGAGCCCCTCTCGGTGCGACCGTGACGATACCGCGCAATGTCATTTTGCGATAGACGCGTCTGATGTTGGCGGCATCCGTGCCAGTGTCGAACCGCTTGGCAGTTCTGTTGAACGTTAGCGCTTCGCGATGCGATCCGACTCGTCCACGAACGGGTTGAACCGCACCTCACCCTGCGTCAATTTGGGTTTCGCAGCGCTCGCGGGAGCTTTGCAAACGTAGGGATTGCACGACGGTTGGACTTCCTGCGGCGGCGTGTAAATCTGGGCCGCCGGGTGAGCTCGGTAGTCCGACGGTGCACCCGTCGTCGGTGGTGCCGCGAAGGGGCTGATCCCGTACGGCCGGGCATAGCGAGTCCCGTAATAGACCGGCGGGTTCAGTGCAAAATAAGGCGGAGCCGGAATCGACGTGGAATACTCCACACCGTAGGGCTGGTAGAAACCGAATGGCTGGAATGCATAGCCAAAGCCCTGGGCCGAAGCGGATGGAGCCTCAAGCCCGATGACTGTGAAAGCGAACAACAATGCGAGGGCGAGTTTTTTCATGGTGCGTCGGTGTATGATCCGAGAGTAAGAGTCGCGGTTTCGAACGAGACTCTGGGACAAAAAATCCCCCGTGCACTCTCCACGCTAATCACGCCGGACAAACGGTTCAACTGCGCTAATCCTCAAGATGCCTAGAATCCGACAATTGCTGTGCAAGCGTTACAATCGCTGCCACCGGAGCCCCGCTGGGGATGAACTTTGATTGACCCACCGCTCACGATCGTCGCGGTGATCCACTCGCTCGCCGGCGGTGGTGCTGAACGCGTTATAGCGAAACTTTCGTCGCGATTTGCGATCGCCGGGCACCACGTGACGCTCGTTACCCTTGATGATGGCAGCGTCGAGTTGCACGATGTCGACGCGTCGGTCGATCGAGTCTGTTTGGATGTGATGCGTCAAAGTCACGGTCATCTCCAGCGGCTCGTCAATACGCTTTCACGTTTGCGAGCGATACGCAATTGCATCCGCAGGCTACAACCCGACGTTGTTCTGTCATTTTGCGATCAAACCAACATCGCGGTTCTAGCAGCGACACGTGGACTGGGGATTCCGATCGTGATCAGCGAACGAAGCGACCCGTCACAGCAACAGCTCGGCAGAGTTTGGGAAAGTGCCCGTCGGCGATTCTATCCCCAGGCGGTGCACACCATCGCGCTGACACAATCGTCGGCCAACTACTTGCGACCGATGTGCCCGCGGGGTGTGACCGTAATCCCGTCGGCCGTGGACACACCATCTATGGTGCGAAGTCCTCAAGCAGTGGACGCCAAACGCGTGATCGCGATCGGGCGTCTCGCTGCTGAGAAAGGCTTCGATCGACTCGTTGAAAGTTTCGATAATGCTACCGCCATTCATTCGGACTGGACGCTCGTCATTCTCGGCGAAGGAAGCGAGCGTCAACGAATACAGTCACTTATTGATTCGCGAGGGCTCGCGGATCGCGTCAAGCTTCTGGGTTGGGTGCGTCCCGTCGCAGACGAACTCGCGCGTTCGACGTTTTATGTTTTGCCCAGCCGTTATGAGGGATTTCCGTCGGCACTGCTGGAAGCCATGTCGCTCGGCGTCCCATCGTTGGCAACGGATTGCGAAAGCGGTCCACGCGAGATCATCGAATCCGGCATCAACGGTCTGTTGGTGCAAAACAGCACCGAAGGTTTGAGTAGCGGCATTCAATGGATGATCAATCATCCCCAATCAAGAGAGCAATTGGGGGCTGCAGGCAGAAGTGTCACTCAGCGATTCGACTGGCCGTCGATGGTCAGCGCTTATGAATGCGTGCTGAGGGATTCAGCGCGTCGATCGAGCGCCGGGCCAGCGAATGTTCGAGCCGACTAGCAACATGTACTAATCACACGTCGCATTAACGCTTCGATAGTTGCTCGGCTCGTTGACTGTTGGACGCCAGTTAGCTCTTGGGGATCGGTGTGGCCAACAATTCGTCGATCATGGCCCGAGCCTTCTCTCGCGATTCAGGTGAGTCGGCCGGAAAAGCCAAATCGTCAGCAATGAACGAAAAAGTCGGGTGCTCGATGACGCCTGGCCATCCAAGTTCACTGAGCGGCAAATCGTAAATCATGGCGATAGTTGCCATGGCAGCATCGCCCACCCGTGGTGGAGGCGCGCCGCCGATCACTTGCCCCAAATCCGCGACAGGCCGTTGGTCATCCAAAAACTTTGCCACTTGCTTGGCGTCCTCTTTGTTTCCATATCGAGCGATGGCTTGCATTGCCAGCACGAGCACATCGGGACGGGGATTCTCATTCAAGGTGCCGAGCGCCAGCGGATACACTTCCGGAATACCCCAGTCCAGCGAAAACCAGATGATCTCGCCACGAATGTGCGTCGAACTCCGCTCGACCCATTTGCCAAGCAGCAATTTGAACGGCTCGTGAAGATTCTGGTCGCGGCGAATGAGGGTCCCCGCTTCACGCCGCAGAAGTCCAATCAAGGTATTCTCAAATGCCGGCGATATCGGCACGTCGGGGTCGGCCACGGGAAGCAACAATGCGACGGCATCCACCGGTTTGGGCCATCGTCGTTCGACGAACATCGCCGTTTGAATTCGCTGCACCGTCGATTCTTGCGTGAGAGCTCGGTCGCGTGACGTGCCTTCGAGCGCCTGGACGAGTTGCGGATACCCCTTGGTCAATTCAATGAACAACTCGCGGGTCGCCGCCGAAGAGCCAAGTCGGGACTGAAAATATTCCCAACCATCAAAGTGGACATCTTTCCCCGACAAAAAAGCTTCCACGCGTTTTTGAAAATCACCTTCGGCGAGCTGTCGCACCAAATCAGCAGCGCGCGATCGCACTTCGAGGTCATCGTGCGTGGACAATTGGCGAAGCGCCGGGACGGCATCCAGACCGATCGACATCAGCCGCTCCGCCGCCCGCTCGCGTTCCGCAAACTCGGCTGATCCAAGTGCGTCAATGGAAAGCCGGATCGATTCAAGGGTCGTATCATCCAGCTTGTTTGAATTGGACGATTCTGGGATTGGGGCAATCTCAGGTCCCGCAACGTCCTGGGCATTGGCAAAATTCATCACGCCGAAACTAAGGATCGCCGCTCCGAACCAACCCTGAACAGTCGCCACCAAAGAATTTGACGTGAAGATCATAGGCTGGCAAACTTCCTTTGTTGGGGGGTGTCAGTGGCGTCGGCCGGCCGGCCGTTACGTCGCAATACTGTGACTCGAGAATCTTCATAAAGCCTCGTCTTTTCCCGAGTCAGCCTAAGTATACGGGTCAGATCACGTCGGGAGCCAAAAAGTCCTTCAGAAATCTGACACTGAGGGGGTAAAATAATCGCCCAATGGAGAGAGATGCGGAACTTAAATCGACCAGCCAGTTCCTACCGATTGCACGCGATGGGAAATCCAGGCAAACTACGCACCTTCTGTTACCCCCCGTTTCTGACTTTCACCAGGAGAGAGTCGTATGAGTCGTTTGAGTCACGTTTTGTTTGGCGGTGCAGCCGCGTTGTTGTTGACCGCTTTGACAGTCACACCGGCATCGGCATTCGGCCATCATCGTCGCGGCTGCGAGCCAGCGTGTGCTCCCGCTTGTGAGCCAGCATGTGCTCCAGCCCGCCAAGGTCTGTTCGCTCGTTTGTGCGCCAAGAAGAATTGTGCACCAGCTTGCGAGCCAGTTTGTGCGCCGGAACCAGTTTGCTGTGCACCAGCCCCAGCACCAGTTTGCTGCGAGCCAGCCCCAGCACCAGTTTGCTGCGAGCCAGCTCCAGCACCAGTTTGCTGTGACGCCCCTGCACCGAGCTGCTGCGAGCCAGTCGCTTCGTGCTGTGCGCCAAAGCGTAAGCTCTGCGGACTTTTCCGCCGCTAATCGCGACACCGCTTTCTGGCGTTTAACCAAACAACCTCAGCCGACAATTGTTGGCTGAGGTTTTTTCATGTCGGCAGCGACGGTCATCATTCGCTAAATTGGTTGTTTGTCCTCTCGTCATCCCCGCGTCATCGCAAACGACCAACATCCCCCCAGGAAACACCATGAGCACGACCCTTTCAAATGAGCTGCTTCCCGAAGTCACGGCATTTTTGGAGCGAGGAACTTTGGCGAGCTTTGTTGGTGGAAAGCCGGTGGCGTCCGCACGTGGTGAATCGATCGCGACGTATGATCCTGGCTCAGGCAACAAGCTCGCGGATGTGGAAGAGCTCGACGCCGCGCAAATCGATCGCGCAGTGGATGTCGCCAATGCAGCGTTCAAGAATGCCAAGTGGGCCAAACTGCCGGCGAATGAGCGTAGCGCGATGCTGCACCGTTTGGCGGATGCGGTCGAATCTCGTAAGTCGATCATCGGACAAATCGAGTCGCTCGACGCCGGCAAGATTGAATCCCAAGCCTGTGGCGACGTCCAGAATTTTGTGGACACGATGCGGTATTTTGCCGACATGGCCCAGCACATGGAGCGGCGAACAACCCTGGCCGTCAAAGGCCACGAGGCATGGACGATTCGCCAGCCCTGGGGCGCCTGTGGGTTCATTTTCCCATGGAACTTTCCCTTTTTGCTGATCGGCTGGGGTATCTCGCCAGCGCTTGCCGCGGGCAACACAGTGGTGATCAAACCTGCTGAGGACACGCCGCTGTCAGCGATTTACTTGGCAGAACTTGCCAAGGAGGTCGGGATTCCCGACGGAGTCATCAATGTCGTGACGGGACGTGGTAGCGTCGCCGGCGCCGCGCTCGCTGCGAATCGAAACATCAAACGCATGTCCTTTACCGGATCGCCCGAAGTCGGCCGACTCGTGGCGGAATCGTGCGGCCGCAATCTGGTTCCAGTCAAGCTGGAGCTCGGTGGCAAAGGGGCTGCGGTGGTATTCGACGATGTCGATGTCGTTGCCACAGCCCAGAAACTGGTTGGCGCGATCACCTTCCACAGCGGTCAAGTGTGCTGTGACGCGACTCGTTGGTTGGTGCACCAAAAGATCTACGACCAATTTGTCAATGAATGCGTTGACCGCATGCAACAAGTGCGTGTCGGTTATCAACTCGATCAGGCGTCGCAAATGGGGCCGGTCGTCAATGCGAAACAGCGTGAACGTGTGTTGGGTTACCTCGAGCGCGGCCAAGCCGAGGGAGCCGAGTGCGTGCTTCAGGGTGGACCGGCAAGCGTCGATGGGTACACCGGACACTACGTGAAGCCGGCACTGTTGGCCGGATCGATCGACAATGTCGCGGCGAGGGAAGAGATCTTTGGCCCGGTCGCGTTCCTGGCGCCATTCAAAACCGAAGACGAAGCGATTGAGATGGCCAATCGTACGGATTACGGGTTAGCCAACAGCGTCTGGACCAATGACCTCGTTCGTGCCGCCCGCGTCGCCGAATCCATGGTCGCGGGAAACAGTTGGATCAACGCGCACAACGTGTTCGCTCATGGAGTTCCCTACGGCGGCGTCAACAAAAGCGGAATGGGCGGTGGCGTTCTTTCACCGGAAACGTTGCTCGACTATCTCCGCAGCACCTCAGTGGTCCGGCCGCTGTAAGAATGCTGGTGACGCGATCCTCGTGTTCATCGATCCTTTGCCGACAGACGCGAAAGCAAAGGTCGGGCACACCGGCCCGGCTTTGTGAAACTGGTTTGTCGCCTCCGAGTCGCAAAAGATATTCATTGACATATCGCTACATGGCGATATATTAAGGGGAGTGAGGGAAACATGATCGCACGAAACAAAACGAGTGCCGCGAAAAAGCCGCCTACGAAACCCGCGGGCGATACGTCGCAGTTCAATGAAGCGGCGGAGTGCTTGAAGACGCTGGCGCATCCGGTGCGGCTGCGAATGGTCAAAATGCTGCTTCACGGTCGCTACACCGTGGGCGAGTTAGCAGCCGACTGCGCGGTTCCGGACAATGTGGCATCGGAACATTTACGTTTGATGCAGCGTTGTGGCTTTTTCACCAGCGAGCGCGACGGACGGCGGGTTTATTACCACGTGGCCGAGACGCACTTAAATGACTTGATGGCGTGTATCGAAAGCCGTTTTCCGGTCGATGGGAAGCGGTAGAGCTCGCCACAAGGGATTGAATGTCGCCAACAATCAGCGAGCGAACGGCAGCGAACGCAACCGACCGAATCAACGTTCATCGCCGTTTTTTATTTAAACATATCGCCACATTACGAGGTGGCGATGTTCGAGGCCAGGGATTCCGAAGGAGATTCGTATGAAGACGATTACCGCGAAAGAACTTTTTGAGCTGCAGAAGCGGCAGCCGATTGATTTGATCGACGTTCGCACGCCAATGGAATTCCGAGGAGTGCATGCGACGATCGCCCGCAACGTTCCGCTAGACTCTTTGGACGCCGACGGTGTGGCGAAGTCACGAACGACCACCGCGGAAGAACCTCTGTATGTCATTTGCCAAAGCGGCGCCCGCGGGTCCAAGGCGTGCCAGCGATTGATGGACGCAGGTTTGATCAATGTGGTGAATGTGGAGGGAGGAACTTCGGCATGGGACTCGGCCGGTTTACCGGTCACGCGTGGCAAAGTGGGCATGTCGCTCGAACGCCAAGTGCGACTGACCGCCGGATTGATCGTGCTGGCCAGCGGGCTCTTGGCGCTGGTGGTTGATCCGAGATTCGCCATCATCGCCGCG
The DNA here is from genome assembly GCA_041741195.1 of Pirellulaceae bacterium. Lineage (GTDB taxonomy): Bacteria > Planctomycetota > Planctomycetia > Pirellulales > Pirellulaceae > JBBSJZ01. The sequence continues at coordinate 87,483 of JBGSKM010000013.1, read as the reverse complement.
CTGATGGGCGGTGGTTTGGCATTCGCGGCGATCACCAATTCATGTTTGATGGGGATGTGTTTGGCCAAAATGCCCTGGAATCAAAGCCACTGAGATGAATGTTGCAAAACAAGTCCGACGACTAAGTGGATGGACCTTCGCAATTCTTGGGTCTGCCGGTGTGGTGTTGCTCTTGATGATGTTCGCCGGGGTTTTCACCAAGAAGGTCTCGACCGTGACCGATAGCAGCGCAAGACAGATGGCTCCCGGTGCCCAGACCGCGACAGTTCGATTGGTCAAGCGACCACGCTATGAGTCGGCGGTGGGTTCCATCGAACCGATCCACCAGTCCTCGGTGGCATCGAAGATCATGGCCAAGGTGACGGAGGTGAACGCTTCCGCCGGGCAAGCCGTTTCTGTCGGCGATGTGCTGGTGCGTTTGGACGACGAAGACCTGAAGTCTCGATTGAAACAATCCGAAGCGGCTTACGAGGCGGCGAAAGCGAGCGCGGAACAGGCGCGTTCGAACCTCAAGCGGGCTCAACAATTGGTGCGCGGCAACGCCATTTCTCAAGCCGAATTTGAAGCGGCGCAGACGGCCGTTCGGACATCGGAAGCCAATTTGGACCAGGCGGATCGCTCGGTCGACGAAGCTCGCGTGATGCTTAGCTACTCCACGATTACCGCGCCAATGCAAGGCATCATCGTGGACAAGCAAGTCCAGTCCGGCGACACCGTTTCGCCGGGCCAAACGTTGCTAACCGTGTACGATCCCAGCCAAATGCAGTTGGTCGCCAATGTGCGTGAATCATTCGCGATGAAATTGAAAATTGGTCAGCAAGTTTCCGCCAAGTTGGAATCGATGGACTACGAGTGTTCGGCAACGGTGCGTGAAGTGGTCCCCCAAGCCGAGGCGGGAAGCCGAAGTTTTCAAGTCAAAGTCACCGGCCCGTGTCCGCCGGGGATCTACAGCGGGATGTTTGGTCGAATCAATTTGCCGCTGGGTGAGGAGGAAATCATGCTGATTCCATCGAGCGCTGTCCAACGTGTGGGCCAGTTGCGATTGGTCGATGTGGTCGACGCCCGCGATGGTGGCCCATCAATGCTCACTCGTCGCAGTGTGCAACTGGGACGTTCGTTCGGTGACGACGTCGAAGTGTTGACCGGTTTGCGAGTGGGCGAACAAGTTGTCGTCGGTGCGGCCCGCACCAAGTCGTTAGAAACATTGGAAATATCGGAGTCGGGTGAATGACACACCGCCACCTGCCCGACGATGGACACACGGATTTGTTGTCGGGGATCGTCCGAGTTTTTTTGAACTCCAATTTATCGATCATCTTGATCATCTTTTCGATCATCATTGGCGTTGCCGCGCTGGTGATCACACCGCGCGAAGAAGACCCACAGATCGTGGTGCCACTCGCCGACATCTATGTCCGTTTTCCAGGACATTCGGCGGTGGAAGTGGAGCAATTGATTTCGACGCCACTGGAACGAATGCTCTACCAGATTGACGGGGTCGAGTACGTTTACAGTATGTCGCGTGATGATGAAGCGATCATCACCGTTCGGTTTTACGTCGGCCAAGATCGCGAACGGAGTCTCGTCAAGTTATTCAAAAAGCTGAATGAGAACTCCGACGCGATCGCGCCGGGTGTGACGGGCTGGGTGATGAAACCCGTGGAGATCGACGATGTGCCGATCGTCACGTTTGCGCTCAAGGGAGGTGGCGACGACAGTTTTGGACTACGTCGGATCGGCGAGGAGCTTGTGGAACGATTGGCGGTGGTTCCGCAAGTCAATCGTGCCTACGTGGTTGGAGGCGAATCACGTACCGTCACGGTATCGCTCGATCCCGAAGGACTTCGATCGCACAATCTTTCGGCCTTGGAAGTCATCGAAGCCGTTGGCGGTGCCAATCATTCGCTGCCGGCAGGTTCCTTTTCACGCGATGATGTCGACGTCCAAGTTCAAACGCTGAGTCGATTAACGACGACCGCGGAGCTCGGCGATGTCGTGGTGGGCGTCAAAGAAGATCGGCCGGTATTCCTCAAAGATGTCGCCCAAATTCATGATGGGGCGGAGGAGGTCACCGACTACGTGCGACATGGGTGGGGACCGGCCCGGGGTTTCGAGATTCACCAGGGAAGTCCAAGTTCCATCATCGGTGATTCCTCGGAGACGCATTTGCATGATCCGTCCGCCAACCGCGATCACGACGCGAGCGTTCCCGCCGTGACGATCGCGATCTCGAAACAAAAGGGGGCTAATGCGGTCGGCGTTTCGAATTCGGTGATTGCCCGCGCGGAGCAACTGCGTGCGGAAGTTTTGCCGGACAACGTGGAGTTGGTGATCACGCGAAACAGTGGGCAAACGGCCAATCACAAGGTCAATGAGTTGGTGGAAGCACTCGGGGTGGCGATCATCATCGTCGTGCTTTTGCTGACCATCGGATTGGGTTATCGCGAAGCCATGATTGTGGCGGTCGCGGTACCCGTGGTGTTCGGTTTGACGTTGGCCGTCAACTTGATGTTCGGTTACACAATCAATCGAGTCACCTTGTTCGCGCTGATTTTGTCGCTGGGTCTTTTGGTCGATGATCCGATTGTCGATGTGGAGAACATTGCTCGGCATTTTCACGAGCGAAAGAAGGCGACGCGGCGAATTGTGCTCGATGCGGTTGCGGAGATACGTCCACCACTGATCAGTGCGACATTGGCAGTGATTGTGAGCTTCCTGCCGATGTTCTTTATTACGGGCATGATGGGGCCTTACATGTCGCCGATGGCGCTCAATGTGCCTGTGGCGATGCTGATGTCGATGGTGGTCGCATTTACGATCACCCCCTGGCTGACCTACCAAGTGCTCAAGAAAGGGTATCCCAACGAAGAATCGGGACTCGACAACGAATCGGCAATCGATACCGCGACGATCCGCGACGAGGGTGAAACGCTTGGGCCGATCTCACACGCTTCCTATGACCCCGAGCTCGTCAAGCAAACGCGGCTGTATCGTTTCTTTCGGCCGCTGATGGTTCCGCTGCTGAAGACGCGATTTCGCGCGGTCGCTTTCTTAGCAGCGATGGCACTGCTCACTGTCGCTGCCGCGGGATTGGGCGCCATGCGGATGGTACCGCTGAAGATGTTGCCGTTTGATAACAAGAATGAATTTCTGATCACGCTCGACATGGCTGAGGGGACATCGTTGGAACGAACCGACGCGGTGCTGCGAAAACTCGAAGCGGTTGTTGCAAACATGCCAGAGGTTACTGATTACACGAGCTACGTCGGTACCGCCGGGCCGATCGACTTCAACGGCATGGTACGACACTATTACTTGCGTGGTTATCCGCACCAAGCGGAATTGCGAGTCAACTTTGTCAGCAAGAAAAACCGTTCGCTTCAAAGCCACGGTCTCGCGCTTCGCATGCACGATGAACTCACCGCGATCGCGGAGGATGCCGGGGGCGTGATGCGAATTGTGGAGTTGCCGCCCGGACCACCGGTGCTCGCGTCCCTCGTCGCGGAAGTCACAGGAAAACCGGATACATCCTACGAACGGATTCTTGCGGGTGCGGATTTAGTTGCGGATCGAATGTCGCTCGAACCGGGTGTGTTCGAGGTCGACACGATGCGCGAGTTTCCTGTCAGAAAGTTGACCTTTGTTCCGGATCAAGAGAAGGCAGCGATCGCGGGTGTATCCGTCGACGAGATTTCACGAACGATCGCCGTTTCGCTCGGCGGAGACCGACAACAAACGCTGCGAGTGGATGATGAACGCGCACCGCTGCGGTTAACGTTCCAGTTGCCGCGGGCGCTGCGAAGCAGCGAAGCGGATTTGTTGCTGTTGCCGGTCAAGGGCCGGTCGGGTAACACCGTGTTGCTCGCCGAACTCGGCGCGTGGCAGGAAACTCGGGCCAGCCAAACCATTTATCACAAGAATCTGCAGCGGATCGCTTACGTGATGGCAGAGTGCGCCGGGCGTCCGCCGGCGGAGTGCATCGTCGACCTGTTGGCAGACCAAGTGGATGACGGGGCCACGGTTGTCGCGGACGCCACCGCGACCCCACGACCGGTTTCCGATCGCAACTACGTTCACAATGGAAGCGGCATCGCGTGGGGAGTGCCAGGCGAGCTAACCGTCGATTTTGCCGGTGAAGGCGAATGGAAAATCACCCTCGACGTCTTTCGAGATCTAGGGCTCGCGTTCGCAGCCGCGATGGTGATGATCTACATCATCTTGGTCGCGCAAACCGGATCGTTCATCATCCCATCGATCGTGATGCTCGCCATTCCGTTAACGGTGCTGGGCGTGATGCCTGGATTCTATTTGCTAAACCAGTTTTCCGGTGGCTTCGTCGGAGGTTATCCGGATCCGATTTTCTTCACCGCCACCGCGATGATCGGAATGATCGCCTTGGCGGGAATCGTGACGCGAGACTCTATCATTCTTGTGGACTTTATGGAACAAGCCGTTGCGGCAGGGCGACCGCTATTCGATGCGATTCTCGAAAGCCGAGTGATCCGACTGCGTCCGATCCTGTTGACCGCCGGCGCAGCCATGCTATCGGCAGTACCGATCACGCTCGATCCGATCTTTTCGGGGCTCGGATGGTCGTTGATATTTGGGTTGATCGCATCGACGCTGTTTACACTCTTTGTGATCCCTGCAACGTATTGGTTGATCTATCAAAAGAATGAGTAACGTTGGGACGAGACGTTCATAATTTGGATCTTCGTTTGGCTTCGAGCAGTCGTTCGGTGTACGACATCGAATCCGGAGATGGGGTTGATCCGGCGATGCCAGAGTTGGAGGGACGTGTTTCGTCGAACAAATTTGAAATGTCTTTGGCGGCTTGTTTCGCGGGATCGAGTACCGGATCCAACGAGAGTGACGCGGGTCGAAAACGTTCTCGCGTGGCGTTGTCTTTGGATTGACGTAGTGAGTCCAGTCGAGTCAATCTGGGTGTCTCGGCGACCGCCGAGTTTCGCCACCACTTGAACCATCGTGTTAGCCAATTCAGGTGCAAGTCGACCCGGCGAACCATGACATCGCCCACGAACAGGCAGCTTCCCAAGAGCACAAGCAACGGCCACACGTCTTGGATCGCGTGAACACTTTTCAATCCGCCGCGAAACGGGTTGATCGAGGGGCGGCTTTCATCGGAAGTAGTTCCAAGTACGGGTGACAACTCACCGGGCTCGCCACCCGTCGGTGTCACCGAGGCGAGTTGTTCGAGGAGTGCCATATTCATTTCTCGCGACCGATACTCTTGGCTGAACGGAACCGTGACGCCAGCCGTCAGTGGTGCGGCGCCACCGCCCGGTGCAATGTGAACAAAATAGCTACCGGCTTCGTCCACCGGGAACGTGCCGACGTAGCGACCGGGCGCGGTTTGACGCATCTCTAAATCGATCGGCTTCATTTGCGGATCGAGCACGGACGCACCCATCTCGAGAAAATTGAGGAAGTTTTGTTGCTGGTCGAGCGCGTTGATCACGACTTGGACTTCCCCGTCGCGTATGACCGTGGCCATCGAAAAATTGCCTGTTTCGCCGGTTGGCCGCATCAACCAGCGTACGAGTTGCGACGTGAGTTTTGCCTGGCCGGGCCAAGTCGTCCACTGACTCGACCATCGTTGTCCCCCATCCGTGGTGAGAACGGCCGATCGCCCGAGGCCATATTGCCATACTGACAACACCGGATTTTCGTTCTTTGTCGGTACCGGGGACGTCATCAGCGTTTGCACCAGGACGCTGTCCTTAGGCGTCGTCATCACAAATCCGGTGAGGGGTGGCGGTTCGCCGATCCCATTCAAGATCACATGTGGAATCTCGATTCTCGGATCGAATCCATTCACGTCTTCATAAATCAGCGGCCTCGATATACGTCGCGACTCGCGCATCACGATTTTGGGAATCGCGCGGGGCGAGTTGACTTCGTAAGCTTTGCCACCACCGGCTTGTGCGATCTCACGGAGCAATTTCTTGTCGGCGTCCGACCCGATGGCGACCGAGGTCACGGTGATGCCGGCGTCTTTCATCTGGCGAGTCAACCCAGCGAAATCATTGGGCTCGGTTTGGCCATCGGTCAGCACGATCATATGTTTGGCTGCGGCCGTCGTTTGCCGAAGTGTTCGGAAGCCGCGTTCCATCGCTGGGAACATGTTCGTGCCACCACCGGGGCTGATCCGAGATACCATCGGAATCATGTGTGAGCGCCCGGCAACTTTCTGCATGGGAATGACTTCGCGCGCCTGGGAGTCGAACGTCACGACACCAACGTAGTCGCTCGATCGCAACGTCTTGATCGCTTCGCGAGCAGCCGCCTTGCACAAGTCCATCTTTTCGCCACTCATCGACCCTGAGCTATCGATCACGAGCATCAATGCGCCGACGGCGGATACCACCGAGTTCTTGATCTCAAAGTCCACTGGCATCGCCTCCTCGATCGGAGTGCCTGTCCATCCGCCGGCGCCGAATGATTCGGGGCCACCCACCATCAACAGTCCCGCGCCGAGCTGTTGCGTATTTCGAACGAGCATCTCAATTTGCTGGTCCGAAATCGACGCCAACGATTCCGCCGATTCACCGCTGGTGCGAGGCACATTGGCAAGAATGACGCTGTCATAAGCTTGCAACTCGGCGAGCGACGAAAACGTTGAATTGCTCGGTTGCACGATCACTTCGATCTCTTCGTCCCGCAATTGATCGGCGAACCACTTCCACGCATCGGGTTCGTTCCACGGTTCGATCAGCAACACGCGACTTTCGCCACGAACGTCGGTAAACGCGATCGCGCGGTTGTTTTGGGAACGTGCATCGTCTTCATCGCCGGCGGGAGTAAACTTGGCTTCGAACGTGTAGGGAGCCGGCCGATCGATCGTGTGGCGCAGCGGGATCACGTTCTTGCCTGGCAGCAACTCAATGGCTTCGTCGAGCAACAATTCTTCGTCGTTACCCATCGATCTGGTGATGCTCAATCGGCCTCGAACCGGTTCGTCGGAATCCCCGTCGGCAAAGTTGGTCATCACCACGCGAGCCTCGAACGGTTGCCCGCGTCGAACTTCCGATGGCAAATCGATCTTCTCTACCAAGACATCCGCCCCCGACTGTGTCGGCGCGGGTACCACATCGATGCCGACGCCGGCGCTTGCCAATCGCTTGGCCATGGATTGAGCCTGTCCGATCGTTTCGTTTCCGTCGGTCACGATGACGATCCGCTGCAGCGTGTCGCTGGGCATCGACGATTGTGCGAGCTCCATTGCAGATTGCAGATCGCTGGCATCGGTTCGCACGCGAGTCGACTCGAGGCGAGTCAACGTGGGCAAATCATCGTTGAACGGGGGCACTTCGATCGATGCGTCTTTGCCAAACACGATGACGCCCGCCAAGTCCTCACGCTGTCGGTCGCGATGCGCGCGGACACTTTGAACGACGTACTCGAGCATCTCGTCGCGACGACCCGCATCGATGCTGTCCGATTGATCGAGTAGGTACATCACCGTGACTCGATCAGTGATCCAAGCGATTTGGATTCCCGCGATGGCCGCGATAATCGCGACGACCACCAGCGATCGAAACAAAATAGCGATAAACGCTCGGAAGGGACCGAGTGCCCGGAAACGCCGAATCCCGATCCACCACAAAAGTGGCACGAGAATGAGCAACCAAAGGTAGCCGGGGTGGTCAAAGCCGAGTCGCAAGGGATCACTCCGTCGGTGCCATAGGAGAACGAGTCAACATGCATTCTAGCGAAAGTTCGACCGCTGGGCGGTTGTCGACTGCGCTGGCTATCCTACGGTGCACCTCCATTCCTCGTTCTGGCTCGAGAATCATTCCGTTGCGCGAACCGCTACCACCGCTGCCCAGCGAACAACTGCTCATTGAAGCTATCGATGCCATTGAATTCTCACGGTGCCTTGTCGTTTCCCCAGGCCGGGGGCAAGTCGGTTGGCATGCCAAGCAGAAATGGCCCGGGGGCGATGTGACGCTGTGGTACATCGACTCGTTCCGCGCAGCGCAAGCCACCGAGGCCGCCGCCAACGCAGGGATCGAAGTTGACGTCGTTTGCTCGCCGGACTTGCCGGAATCGCCGGTGCAACGAGCGCTGATTCCCGTTTTGCAGCGAGGCGAAGCGGAAATGACACGAGACATTTTGCAACAAGCCCATGAGCGGCTTGAAATTGATGGAGTGATGATCGCGAGTGTCAACAATGGCAAGGATCGTTGGCTGAGAGAGCAAATGCAAACGTTGTTCGAGAAGGTCCACTGCCGCCAGTCGCCGCAGGGCTGGGTCTACTCAGGTCGAAAGTTAACTGCACTCAAGAAGGTACGACAGTTTGAAGCGGAGTTTGTATTTCGCGATGAGGATCGCTTGATTCGCATCGTCACTCGGCCCAGTGTCTTTTCCCATCGTTCACTCGACGTCGCCGCACGGTTGCTGGTCACTCACAGCAACGTTCAAGCGGGTGATCGCGTCGCCGATTTTGGGTGCGGAAGCGGCGCGGTGGCCATCGCATCGGCGCTTCGTTCGGCGACGGGTGACGTGTACGCCATCGATAGCAATGCACGCTCGGTCGACTGTGCCCGCCGGAGCGCCAAGCTCAACGGAGCCGACAACGTCCACTGCATCGTGAATCATGATGGCGTTTTGCCCGGCGTCGTCGATTGTGACTTAGCACTTTTGAATCCGCCTTACTACGGTGACTTCACGATTGCGATCCACTTCATGAAGACTGCCTCTACACTCGTTCGGGAGGGCGGGCGTGTGGTGGTGGTGACCAAAGATCGCGATGCCTACCACGAGCATCGCTGGTCGAATCTCTGGCTCGAAAGTGAGACCAGCGCCAGCGGTTATCAATTGCTTACCTATCGCAAACGAGACTATTGATTTCGCGGGCAACGATTATCCATCAACACGCCTGGGCATTGAAGGGACTGGCCATCGAGTCGTGAAACTCGAGTTGGAGGGTGGCGGGCACGACAGTCTTGACGCCGCCAGTCGGTGGTTCGTAGGGTGCGACTTCCATAAGTAGGGTGCTCATGCTGCGAATCGTTAACCATGGCTGGACGCTTAGTCTCACGCTCATTGCGAGCGTGCTGGTTGGCGGCTGCGCTTCATGGAGCGATCGCGCCACGACGTCGAAGAAGTCACCGTTGACACCACTTACGGAAGATGCGACGGCGGCGGCGATCGAGTTCGAATTTGTACCGGTGTCCTTGCCCAAGCTGACATCCGTCTTGGAAGAGACCGCGGACGACGCAATTGCCGCAGCCGGAACATCGGCGATCGAGCCCTCTTCGGACCAATCGCCGCAGCAGCGGTTGCAATCGATGTGGCAATGGGTGGACGAAACGTGCATCGATCCGACCCTTCGGCGGCTATTGGCTGACAATGGATTGCGAATTGGCCGCGTCACCCAGCAGGAACGGTTCAAAACACGACTTCTGGAAATGAGTCCTCAACAAGACGAGATCGGTACCTTCTTGGCCAAGACATCCGTCGCAACGGACGTCAAGCAAGGCAGCGAAAGGATTCAAATGCGAGTCGGGCGACGCTATGAGTTACCCGTCCGCAATCAAATCAAGGGCAATGATGTGGCAATGGTGCGACTTCATGGCGAAACGATCGGCGAAACCGTGCTTGACCCGCAGTATTTGTTTGCGATGTCGTTGGCCCAGGGACACTCCTCAGGTGAGATGCGGTTGAGGTTACGACCGGAAATTCATCACGGCGCGATGAAGCAAACTTGGGTCGGACAAAACACCGCGATTCGGATCGATTCGCGTCGCAGCGTGTGGTCACTCGAAGACCTGGAAATCGATCTGGTGGGTAACGAAGGTGACATGTTTGTCGTCGCCGCGCTCGACTCGATGGCAGGCATCGGGTCGAGCATGTTCACCGGATCGTTGTTCGACGGCAAGAACCAGCACACCGTACTGCTCGTGAAATTCGCACACATTCCCACGAGCATTGACCAACTGTAGTGCCCTACGCGACGACGGTCACGACAAATACGTTGCCGATCACGATTATGACAACGCGACGGCGTCGAGTAATCCGTACGTCGCCAGGGTCTCTCGCAATTTCGCTTCGCTCGCTTCATCAAGCGGCGTCATGGGTAATCGCAGTTCACCCGTGTCGCGACCGAGCATCGCCATCGCTGCTTTGACCGGGATGGGATTCGTCGACAAGCCCAACATGTTGCGACAGAGCGTAAAGAGTTTGTGATGCAACTCGGTGGCTGTGCGGTAGTCGCCCGCTTGAGCGGCGCGAACGAGTGACAGCATGTCTTCGGGCACGATGTTGCCGACGACGGAGATGACGCCTTCGGCCCCGACGCTCATCATGGGAAGCGTCAACGAGTCATCGCCGGAAAGCACGGTGAGGTCGGTCATCCCGCAAATGGCCGAACAAGCGTCAAGCATCCCCGTGGCTTCTTTGACCATCGTGATACCGGGCACATCGGATAACCGCAAAATCGTTTCGACTTCGATGTTCTTGGCGGTGCGTCCGGGAATGTTGTAAACACAAACGGGGATGTCAACGGCTTCCGCGACCGCTTTGAAGTGTTGGAAAAAACCTTCTTGCGTCGGCTTGTTGTAATAGGGAGCGACTTGAAGTGTCGCGTCGGCCCCCTCGGTCGCCGCTCGCTTGGTTAGCCGAAGTGCCTCGGCGGTGCTATTGCTGCCAGTGCCAGCCATGACTTTGGCGCGCCCCGCCACGCACTGGATCACTTCAGCGATCACCCGTTCATGTTCATCGTGAGACAGCGTGGGTGATTCTCCCGTCGTGCCTACGGGAACGATCGTGCCGGTGCCAGCAGCGATTTGGAATTCGATTTGTTCGCGCAGCCGAGCGTAATCAACCTCGCCATCCACCAGCGGGGTGATGATGGCGACTGACAAACCTGCGAATTGTGAACCCTTCCGCTGAACCATCTCTGTCATTTCCGATGCGTGTGATATCGGAGCGCGGCCGATTGTTCACACCGGCGGCACTCGATCATTAATTTTCGACCAATCGCCTGTTTTACCCGATCGCAAGGAAACTGAAAGCGCCGCGCGGCGTTGAATCTTACGAAGAGTCCGGTTGCTCCCAAGAGCGAGAATCGCGAAACTAGGTTCGCGGGGCTAGAGGATCTAGCTTCCCGCGCGACTGTTCAAATGACTAGAATCGTATTGACTTTCGGTCTGAATTTCGCACGCACTCCCGACGACTCTGAATCGCACCAAGTCGCCCGATACCAAATCAGTGGCACCTACCCTCCCGAGGATTGTAAAAGATGGGTTTTCTAACAGTTTCATTTCGCCAGAGCTTCGCGGCCGTCGCGATGGTCGCACTGACTGCGGTGGCGGGCTTCGTGCCGACAATCGCCCACGCCCAAGAACAATTGCAGCCCAGTGGCGGTGGTGCAGTCGCTCCCAGCGACGTTTCCGAGCCGGTAGTCGTTGTCACGCTGGCATCGATCCAAAAGTTGATGGAAGACGTCAATTATCTCAGCAGCGTCCTCGGCCAACCCCAAGCGGGCGGAATGTTTTCGATGATGGCTGGCTCGATGACCCAAGGCATCGATCCCAGCTCGCCGATCGCGGTACTTGTGCCACTGGTCGATGGCGTGCCAGAACCGATCGCAATGGTCCCAACGACCGATGTTCGTGCGGTGCTTAAGCGTCTCGAAGCTCAAACCGGACCCGTGGATGAGCAACCCGATGGGACGCTCGTGATCGCGATTGGCGCCAGTACCGTCTATGTCCGTCAAGCTGGGAATTGGGCGGTCCTTGCGAGGAATCGTGCGTTGCTGGATGCCGCACCTGCCGATCCCTCCGGTTTGCTTACGGGTTTAGGGAACGACTACGACTTGGCGGTTCGGTTGAAGATGCAACTGGTGCCCGCCCAAACCCGCGAGATGTTGGTGGCCCAGCTTCGTCAAGGTTTTGAGCAAGCCATGAAGAGCCAGAACGCTGGCGGCGCGGACTCGAATCGCGACATGGCGGAAGCGACGATCAAGCAGATCGAACAACTGATTCAAGAGACCGACGAATTAAAGTTAGGTTGGAATATCGACAAAGCGGGTAGTCAGGTCACGTTTGATGGTTCGTTCACCGCAGTCGCGGGTTCCCAGTTGGCGGAGATGTACAGCGGCCAACATTCAATCCCGTCGAGTTTCGCTTCGGTGATTCGAGATGACGCGGCAGCGTTCTATCATGCGGCGGCATCGATCAGCCCCCAGATGATTGAACAGACTCGTTCGAGCGTCCAGACCTCCATCTCTGCCGTGAAGAATGCGATCGCCAGCGAAGACAAGCTGACGCCGGAGCAAGCCGCGGAAGTCCAGCAGATGATCGATCGGATCGCCGACTTGGCCGTGGACTCGATCGCTGAGGGCAAAGCCGACACCGGCGCACTGTTGTTGGCCGATGCTAACAAAATGCAATTTGTATTTGGCGCGTTCGTATCCGATGGAAACGAAGCGGCTCAAATCGCCAAAGACATTGCGTCAAAGGTCGAAGGCGAAAAGGATGCCCCGCGTTTCAAATTCAACGTGGGCACCTACAAAAACGTGACCATGCACGCGGTGGAATTTGATGTTCCGGCCAAGGCAGCGGAGGTTCAAAAGGTCTTTGGTGAAACAGCGGTGTTGCACATCGGAACAGCGCCCAAAGCGGTTTATGTGGCGGTGGGCAAAGGCAGTGAAGAGCTGCTCAAGTCATTTATCGATTCGGGTGCTGCCGACAATGGTGGTAGTCGTCCGATCGCTCAGATGCGAGTTCACATGTTGCCGATCTTGCAATTCATCCAATCGGTCAAACCGAACGATGCTGTGAGCGCGATGATGGATGCGCTGTCGCGAACACCGGACCCCGGAACCGTTCGAATGGTGAGCGATTCGATCCCGGGCGGATTGGAATCAAGAGTGTCCGTTGGCGAAGGAATGTTGAAGGCCATTGGCGCCGCGATCAACCAAGCCCAAATGAAGCGAATGCAGCAGAATGGCCGCTAGGTTTTGATTTCGATCGGACCGGTCGAGTGCGTCTCCGCTTGACGTGCTTGCGGACCGTTTACCCTCACGATGGGACCCGCGGAACAACATGGTTCCCCGGGTCCCATTTTTTAGAATCATGTTGCGTCTGTGCCCCCTATGGAGGAGTCCATTGGCCAGTCACCATCGACCGCTGTTCGTGTTTGTCACCTTGGCGGTTTTGTTCATCCTCGTCGCGATTCGTGAACGGCGGTTGTCGACCACGGACGCGCACGACGTGGTGGCATCGAATTTTGACGTGATTGACGAAGCGTCGCGAGCGGCGACCCATGAATCGTCGATGGAGGATGTCCTCGAGCTTGCACGCCAGTCGCTGGAGTCGATGCGGCAGAATGTCAGTGATTACACCTGCCGTTTCGTCAAACACGAGCAAGACGCATCGGGGAACCTCGGCGAAAAGACCGAGATGAACATGAAAGTGATGCCACGGCATCGCGACGGCAAACTCGATGCTCCGATGCGAGTTTATCTCGAGTTCGTTCAACCGGAGTCACAACGGGGCCGCGAAGTGATCTGGGCGGAGGACATGCACGATGCCCAATTGGTGGTTCACGAGGCCGGATGGATGGGAATCCTGACGGTGCATTTGGACCCCAACGGATTGATCGCGATGCAGGGGCAACGGTTCCCGATTAGCCAAATTGGCCTGACCCGACTCGTCGAGTTGCTCATCGAACGTGGTACCGAAGATTTGAAAAGTCCCGATATCACCGTGACGATCACACCAGGATTCGAAATCGACGACACCGAAGCGGAATTGATCCAGGTTCGGAGATCCAAACCGAGCGGCAAACCCAATGATTTTTCGTTGGCCGAGATCGTCATTGATCGACAGCGAATGTTGATTTTGCAATACCGCAGCTTTGGCTGGCCCAGTGACGGTGCGGCAACGCCGGCAACCGCGGATTCCGCGCCGTTGATCGAATCCTACACGTACCACGACATTCGAACCAATGTGGGGTTGGGAGCGATCGATTTTGATCCCAAAAACCCCGAATATCGGTTCCCTTGATCGATTTTCGAGACCTGAGAGCTACTCCAAGCCCGGCGTTTCGACGATAGTAGAACCATGGCCGAGACGTCCTCCCCTAGCGATTCGAGTTACGGAAGTTCGAGCGTTAGTCGCACGCCGAATTCGACGATACGTCATCGCCGTCGGGTGGTGGCTTCGGCAACGCTGCTCGCCGTATCGCTGATCGTGGCAACGGTCTGGCTGGGCATGCTCTTCGATCGTGAGTTGACCAAACTTTCGCGCAACTCACTGCACGCAATATTGTCTGCTAATGTCGAAGCGACCCGAATTTGGTTGGTGAATCGATGCCGCGAGGTTGATCGGTTGGTTCTGGATCCAACGATTCATGGGTCGGCGGTTGCCTTGGTCGCCAAATATGGTGACCAGGGAGAGCCATCGTTGGCGGAGATTCTCGATGATGAATCGCTTCTCGCGTTAGCCGCCAAGTTGGATTTGCCGGTATTGCCCAGCGAGCATCTCGGTTGGGTGCTGCTGGATCCACAGGGCGTTGTCATCGGGTCGAACCATGAGCGAATGATCACATCGACATTGGCGATTCCCCAGGAGGTGACCCGTCGACTCAATCGGGGTCAAACCGCGATCTGTTCGGCGATTCGCTCGCCCGTTCCGCTCACGTCCACCGGTCCCCAATCTCGCAGCGGAGGACCGATCATGCTGGTGATGTCGCCGATTCGAACGGGTGTCTCCACGGTGGGAAGCTTGGCATTCGTTGTCGATCCAGTCACCGAGTTTTCGTCGATCCTTTCTGTCGCGCGGACTGGCCAATCCGGAGAAACCTACGCGTTCAACCGCGCCGGTCAGATGATCTCGCAAAGTCGTTTTGAAGACCAGCTAAGATCCGCGGGAATTTTGCCAGCGGACCCGGATACCTCGAGCGTCTTGAACGTCGAGGTTCGTGACCCAGGTGCCAACTTGACCAACGGCGGACGCTCGTCGATCGAACGATCATCGCAACCGTTTACCTTCATGGCGAGTATGGCGATTCGTGGTAGCCAAGGTGAAAATTTTGATGGCTACAATGACTATCGAGGTGTTCCCGTCGTGGGCGTTTGGCGTTGGCTTGACGAATACGATTTTGGGATGGCGACCGAAACGGACGTGGCGGAGGCCTACGAGGCGACTCGCTTGCTCGAACGAGCGGTGCTCGGCGTGCTCGGCCTTTTAACGCTTGCGTCGGTCGGGATCATGGCGATCACATTCCAGTATCGCGGAGCATTTCGGCGTGCGCCCAAATTGGTCCCTGGAACACGTAGCCTCGGCCAATACTCGATCGGACGACAGATTGGCTCCGGTGGGATGGGGACGGTCCATCTTGGCCGGCATCAATTGCTCAAACGCGACGTCGCCGTCAAAGTGTTGCAAGGCTGTGAATTTTCGCCTCGCGCGATCGCCAGATTCGAGCGAGAGGTGCAAGCGACGGCCAAACTCCGCCATCCCAACACCATCGCCATCTACGAATACGGTCGAACCGACAACAATGAGTTCTTCTACGTGATGGAATGGGTTGACGGAATCACGCTCCAACAACTGATCAAAGAGTATGGTCGACAACCACCGGAGCGAGTGATTTACTTGCTGCTGCAAGTGTGTGGTTCGCTTTCGGAGGCCCACCACAAAAATATCGTTCACCGCGACGTTAAACCCGCGAACATCATGATCACGGCGCATTCGGGACTTTATGACACGATTAAATTATTGGACTTTGGATTGGTCAAGGAAGTCGATAGCGATAGTACCATGCTAACGTTGACCGAATCATTCACCGGCACGCCTTCGTATATGTCGCCGGAGGCCGTGCGAGATGCCGCGAAGGTGGATCACCGCAGCGACATTTATTCGCTCGGCGCCGTCGGCTACGCGCTGCTCACCGGGCTGCCTGTCTTTGACGGTGGCTCGGCGGTTGACATTTGCGTCAAACAGCTCAACGAAGAACCGATTCGCCCGAGTGAGCGCATCGGAGAGCGATTGCCCGATGATTTGCAAAACGTCTTGATGAGCTGTTTGAGAAAATTCCCGGAGGAGCGGCCCCGGAGCGTCGACGAGTTGGCCGAGACGCTGCAACACTGCGCGGATTCGGCGCGTTGGTCGATTGGCGAGGCGCGACGCTGGTGGGAACACGTTTACCAAGCTTCGGACACGCTTGCCGACGTCGAACCGGGTCACGAGACGTTGATTAGCGGTGAAAGCCTTGTCATCCCGCTGGATCGCAGTACCGACATTGGCGATGATCGTCTGGACCTCGATCGGACGCGGACGCAATGATGTTCGGTCTCCGAAAGAGCACCCACGCGGCGACTTTGCAGTGGCCAAGTTTGCACTCCTTGATGGAGGACGACGATCGTCGCGCAGCGGTTGAGCGAGTTTTTCCCGCCGAAGGTCGAGAAAGTTTTCTCAAGGCACTGCGGCGCATCGATCCCAAGGCCGAATCCAAAGTGCTTGCGGCAGGACGCCAACTGCATACGGCCGCCCAGTTGATTGATCGGCCCACCGTCGCTGTCGCGGGGATGCTCAACAGCGGCAAGACCAGTTTGGTGGCGACGTTTCTCAGCGAACTCGGGCGAGCACGATCGCTCCGCGGGACCAACAACAGCGAAGGGACGCATCGCTTTGTGCTATGGCTTCCGAGTGCTTGGAAACAAGATCTCGAAGTTTGGGGTCTGCTGATGAGTCGATTGAAAGATTCCCTCGGTGAAGCGCCCGAATTGCTCGACGAAGATCCATCGAAGGCGCACGCCCAGTACAACAATCGCGGTGGGGATGCCAATACACTTGCAATTCCCCTCGTCGCGACCGATCCCCAGCTCGATGCGGTGGGGATCGGGCTTCTGGATTGCCCGGACATTGTTTCCGATGCGGAGTTCGGACTCGGTTCGCCAGAAGCGAGACGGGCGCTGCTGGGTCGGGCCGCGACGCTGTGTTCGGCATTCTTGGTGGTCACGAGTGCCGAGTCGTCGCGTGATGCGACGTTGGGTGACTTGCTACGAATCGCCGCGGATTTGATGCCCGGAGTGCCGCGAATGTTGGCGGTCAATAAAGTGCGGCCTCGCCAGTCACCCGAACAAGTGCTGCATACGTTCGAGCCACTCGCGAAAAGCCACGGAATCGAGTCGATCTTTGCGGCATATGATTTTGATGTGCCGGCGAGTCGCCCGTTCATTCCCCGCACCGACTCGACGGTCAAGGTTGCCAGTCCGGACGAGGAATCGATGCCAGTGTTTTTTTCCGTCGAACCAGATCCGGACAAGAATCCGCCGGCGGCCATCGAACCCGATCGCTTGCTTTCGGCTCTGCCCCAGCGGCTTGACCGTGGCCAGCTTTTCGACAAGTTTCGTATCGCGCTGGAAAGCGGATTGCGATCAGCGATTTGGGAGGATGGTTATACGAAGCTTGTTGCGGATACGGATCATGCGAGCGAAGCGACCCGGCGGGCCCAACGCATGATGCTGGATGCGGCGCTGGAGTTTTTCGCGCAGCGAGAGCCCGGAGGCGACGTGATCGAATTGCGACTTCACCAAAGTGAGCGCATCATCCGCCAGCTATCGGAATCCTTTGCCGCGACCGCTCCGTGGTACGCGAGATTCAGCGTGCGGCTAAACAGTACCGTGCGTCGGATCTTTGGTGGCGCATCGGATTTCGTAAAACAATTGACGCCGACAGCGATGGCCCAGAGGGCGGCGAACGACGTGCGTGACAAATTCAGTCGCGGCGAGTACGGAGGATTGCTGACGCCCGATCGTTTGAAGTCGGCGATCGACCGTTTCGGAGGCATCCAGTCGATGCCGCATTGGCGCGCGAGCGATGATTGGAAGGAACCATGCACGGAGGCGATGTTGCGATTCGAGCGTGATGATTTCACGGCTCTGGACCCTCGGCGATTGGACGAGGCCGTGTCGCAAATGTGGAGCGAAGTTCCGATGCACAAAAAGCTCGTCGCCGGACTCACACCCTTGGCAGCCACGCTCGCGGCGTTTGGCGGAGTGCTGATGATACCCGTCGATTTTGGGAGCACTGTGATCGCTTCGGCGTCGATCTCGGAATTGCTTGGTGCGATGGGATTGGCCGCCATGTCGGCGATGTGGGCGGGCGGCCAGAGTACCCGCAACGTGGGTCAACAGGCGGCGAGACAGCAAATCGCCGATTTTCATGCGGTACTTTGCGACGTGTTCGGGATCTCGCGCGTCAGCGAGCCGTTGGACGTCTATGTTTCGAAAATGAGGCAAACGTTGCCATCGCCACAAATTCCTTCGCGCGGTCCTGTGGGGCCAACTCTCGAAGTTCACATCGTCCGCCACGAGTTCCGCGATGAACTCCAGCGTTTGATTCCTCGCAGCGGTGGTAGCCGACCATGAACGCGCATTTTTCAAGCCGAGCTCGACTCATGGATGAATCATCGAAGTCCACCAAACTGAGCGATGGACTTGATCCCGATGAGCGATTTTTACGGCGGGTGCGATCGGCCGCCGCGGGCGTTCTCGGTGACAGCGAAGTTGGGCGACAAGTGCTGAGCTTGTGCGATGAACACGCCGATGCACGAGAGATGATCTTGGTCGATCGTAGCAGTGGATCGACCGTCATCGCCGTCGTCGGGGCGACCGGACAAGGCAAGTCTTGGTTGATTCGCCAACTCGTTCGGCGATCACCGGTCGCGACGAGTATCCGCAGTGGCAACAACCTGGATGAGGCGACGGAGAAGTTGACGTGGATCGGCCCGCAACCGCCGGCGGATTTGGACAGCCGGATGGAGAAGTATTTGCCGTGCGAGGCGTCGAGTATGGAACCCGTGGGGGTTCCGTATGTCATCGTCGATGCGCCGGGATCCACGGATGATCGACGAGGAATCGCGTCGGTCGCCGCACGGGCATTGTCGCTTGCTTCGGTCATCATTCTCGTGGTGCGCCGTGATCAAATCCGTAGCCAAGCGGTCGGAATGTTGACGGAAGCGACCGAGGGTACGTTGGTGGTGCCCGTGATCAATGCGGTTCGCACGCGTGACGCCGAGCTCGATGCGGACATTGATGCGCTCGTATCCAAAATGCGACGGGTCGCGGCAACCAGCACTTTCGCCGAGCCGGTGATCGTCGACGACTTTGAATTGAAGGAGCGCGACGAAAGTGCCATCGGCGAGTCTGCCGCGGCTACCGTTGCGGGTCGACTGAAGGAGCAATTGGCGGATGGTTGGGACGGCGACCAGCGAAAATCGACACGATTGGCGGCTTTGGATGTCCGGTTTCGTGCCGCCCTGCAAAGCGTGTTGCGTGAGCATTTGCCGGGGCTGACATCGGCCGTCGCGAGGCTCAATGACGAAGCCGTAACACTGCCGGGCCAGGTCGCTGAGTCGCTGGTCGGTTCCGGTGGTCCCCTGCGCGCTGTCATTCGATCGCGGCTGAGAGCGTCGTTGTTGACCGAGACATTGGCGATTTGGTTTCCCTACCGATCACTGATGGGAGTCCTCAACCTAACGCACGGAGCTTGGGACCGCGTCGCGCTATCGCTTTCCGGGTCACTCCCGAGTTTGATTGGGGCTGCTTGGACGAGTGCCCAAAATTTTCGCGAAGGACGTAGTGCGGAGCAAACAATACGTGAGGGCTTGCGGGTTCGCAGTGCCGCTGCGGTCGCCGATCGACTCGCGCCTTTGGCCGCTCGGTTTCGCGACGAGCTCGCCCAATTGCGTCATGAGCCACGCAACCAAAGAAGCGAATTGCGAGACGACAGCGCCCGATCCAATGTCGCTTATTTGGCCGGTATCGATACGCTCCAAGAGCGATCGCAAGCGATTTTTGATGAAGTCATCGAGCGTGTGGCCGTACCACGCTCGTCGACATTCATTGGTGGACTGGCGGGAACGATTTTATTTTGGGGTTTGCTGAGCGGACCGATCGTGACCCTCTATCGAAAGTACTTTGACGCGAGTTTAAGAACGCTCAGTGATATGGGTGGTGATTTGGACGCCTACCCACACCCCAGCGCGGGGATGATGTTCACGAGTATCGTGTTGTCGTTGTTACCACTCGGCATTTTTTCGATGCTGGTGGTGTCATGGGCACAGAGCCGAAGTCGTGTCGATCAAGCCGAGGTGGCGATACGTAGTGCCCATCGCAAGGCGATTCGCGAGTTGCAACAATCCGGTGTCTTGGCTTTACGATGGGATGATCCGTTACTCGCGGATGCTGAATTTTTACTCTCCGCTGGATCGGCGGGCGCGGAAATTGATTCATGACGAACCTAATTGCCGGATGCGGACATCAATGGATCTTGGCCCAGGGGGATATCGCCGGATCGCCGCCGGGGACTGGTGGTCTTTTGGAAATTGTGTTCAGTGGTGGCGTCTTTGGAATGTTGATCCTGCTGACGCTGTTCGCACTTAGCATCGCGATGGCGTATTTGGTGTTCGATCAATTCATGACGCTCAAGAGAGCCGAAATCTTGCCGGACGGTGTCAGTGAAACGGTACGCCAGGCGTTGTTGATTGGCCGACCCATCGAAGCGGACGCGGCATGTCGACGTTCACCCAGCGTGCTCAGCTTGGTTGTCCTGGCTGGTCTAAGTGAAATGGATTTGGGTTGGCGCGAAGTCGAGAAAGCCGTCGAGGATTCGCTCGCCGAACAGGCCGCGAGGTTGATGCGTCGCATCGAATATCTGTCGGTCATCGGAAACATTGCGCCGATGGTCGGATTGCTCGGTACCGTGACGGGGATGATCTTGACGTTCCAGCAGGTCGCGAGCACGCGTGGCGCCGCGGGCGCTGGAGATTTGGCGGAAGGCATCTATCAAGCTTTGGTGACGACGGTCGGTGGCTTGCTCGTGGCGATTCCGTCGTTGGGCGCCTTTGCGATATGTCGCAATCGCGTCGATGCGCTCGTCGCCGAAGTCGCTCACCAGGCGCAGCACGCGTTGGTCCCGATCAAACGCCGCCCTGCAACTCGAGTTCGTCCTCCCTCGACTGCCACGCCCACTGCTGGAAATCCAGCGATGGCCGGAGCACCACCAGGACTTGTTGTCGACGATCCCAAGAAGCCGCCACGTCCAACGTCCTAGCGGGTCAGAACCAGTTTTTATGCCATCCGCACCACGTCCCCGATCGAGAAGTTCGGCGCTATCGACTCGCAAAAAATTTTGTTTTGCCGCAATCGCATTAGCGATTTTTTGCGTCGGCATCGAAGGCTGCCTCGCCATCGTCGGAGTTCGCCCGGATGTGACCCGTGATCCGTACGTGGGTTTTTCAAACTACGCCCCGGTGATGCAATCAGAGCGTGACGCGTCCGGTCGCGAAGTTCTCACCACGGTTCCGGCGAAACAGGTGTGGTTCAACCGACAAAGTTTTCCTCGCATCAAGCCTGCTGGGACGCGCCGTGTGATTTGTGTGGGCGGATCGACCACGTATGGTCGCCCGTTTGCTGATCCGACATCGTACAGCGGATTTCTTCGACAGCTATTGCCGATTGCCGATCCAAGCCATGCCTACGAAGTGATCAACGCCGGCGGTGTCAGCTATGCGAGCTACCGAGTCGCCGCGGTGATGGAAGAGTTTGCTCAGTACGATCCCGATTTGTTCATTGTCTACTCCGTGCACAACGAATTTCTCGAGCGACGGACGTATTCATCGATGTATGAGCGATCGCAATGGCAGATGTCACTCGAGTCGTGGCTTCGCAAGACCCGAAGCTGGACCGCAGTCGAGAAACTCATTTCGATGCGGCAAGATGACGGAGCTGGGGAGATCTTGTCCACCGAAGTCGATGAACGACTCAACCACACGCCTGGTCCGAGTGATTACGAGCGTGACGACGATTGGACGGCGAAGGTATTGCGTCACTATGAATTCAACCTCCAACGGATGGTTCGGATTGCGCGTGATTGCGGTGCGGAAATCGTGTTTGTCGAACCAGCGTGTAACGAGAAAGATTGCTCGCCGTTTAAGAGCGACGAGCCTTACTATCAAGACGGTCGAGATTTGTTCGAGTTGGGGTTGTTTGAGGATGCTCGGATTGCTTTCCAAGCTGCGATCGATCGAGACATTTGTCCGCTGCGGGCCACGACCGCCATCGGTGCGATTCTGCGTCGCGTCGCGTCGTCGAATCATGTTCCCTGTGTCCCGCTGGAGCGACGGCTGCGCGCGACGTGCGAGGCACAATACGGTCATCAATGTCTTGGCGACGAGTTCTTTGTCGACCACGTCCATCCGACCATCGAAGTGCACCGAGATTTGGCGACCTGGATCATCGATTCGCTTTCGGAGTCAGGCTGGATTGACGGGAACCGTTTGACCCAAGCCGCGATCCAAAAGGTGGACGATCAAGTTCGATCCGAAATCGATGCCGTGGATCACGGTGTCAGCTTACGGAATCTCGCCAAAGTAATGCATTGGTCCGGGAAATTCGACGAAGCGAGACGCAGGGCACTGGACGCTCTGCAGATATTGCCCAACGATCCCGAAAGCCGATATGTGCTCGCGGATTGTTTGACTCGGTTGAACCGCGTCAACGAAGCGATTGAGCAGTATGAAATTTTGTTCCAGCAAACGGACTACGAGCGGGCGATATTACCCTACGGCGAATTGCTGGCTTACAATCAGCAGTACGAGCGAGCGAAGGTCTATCTCATCATGGCGACCGCCTCCGAAAAAGTACGTGTTCGAACGCGAGCATTCGAGAGTCTCGCTCAAGTTCACGAGGCTCTAGGCGAATGGGAACTCGCGGCTGAAGCGCGGCGCCAGCTCTAGCTACTAGCCCCCAAGCTCGAGCTCTCAGCTCGGTCGGGCGATTGCCACCAGATGACCATTCCGCACACCGCACACCGTGATGTGCTTTCCTGACGCGAAAAACTAGCTCCACCAGCGGTGAAACCCTACCATACAGGTAAAGATCGTGTTGGCATTGGCATTGCATTGAAAAATGTGCTGAGAACTCGATGTGTCATCCGAGGTTCTTTCCGGTCCGATCACGTCTGGTAAGGGAGCCCGTTCAATGAGTCACGAAGAAACGAAACTACATAGCTGGAATGTGACGATTCGCGAATTGTTCGCGCAGTGGCAACTGGAGCATCGCGACCTGCAATTGAGCATTGACAAGTTACGCCGCTGGATTTTCGAAGCCAGTCAAAGTAGCCGGCCGTTGCATCGCGAAACCGCCGATCAGCTCAGGGCCCTCAAGGATCGGTTGTTGGAGCACTTTGCTCGCGAGGACGTTTTAGGGCGACAATTGTTGGAATCGGATCCGACGGCCGAATTGGAGCTCAGCGCGATGTGTCGACAAGCCGACCATGACCATTCGCTGATACTCAATCGGCTGGAGGCCTTGGTCCGCAAATTGGAGTCTTCGCCAGCGATTGACGACTGGAGCATCGCGGCCAATGAAGTCGAGTTGTTTGTGGACAGCTTGGAAGAGCACGAGGAATTGGAATCCGACAGTGTCAAATGTTGGTTACACGGCCGGTAACTTAGTCTGGATACGCCCCGCGTTAGCTCGATTTGACCGAGTGTCGAGCCGGTTCGATTGTCGCCGCCGAGTTTGTGGGTAGCCACCGCTTGCCCAAGACTCGACAAGTTTCGATAGTGGAGGGCGGTTTCAACCGCAATTTCAATGATTCGAACCTCCCTCGAGTGATAGACGACTGATTATGAGCGTTTTAGTGACCCAGCAGGCGCCGACATTCTCCGCTGAAGCCGTGATGCCGGACGGCCAGTTCAAGAAAATCTCCCTGGACGATTACAAGGGCAAGTCGGTCTTGCTGTTTTTTTGGCCGCTGGATTTTACCTTTGTCTGTCCGACGGAAATCATTGCATTCAGTGACCGCGAGGCTGATTTCGCTGCCCTGGGTGTCCAAATCATCGGCGTATCGATCGACAGCCACTTTACCCACTTGGCCTGGACGAATACGCCTCGCAACATGGGCGGAATTGGCAAGACGGCCTATCCACTGGTCGCCGACTTGAACAAGCAAATCTCGCGAGACTATGACGTGCTACTCGACGGTGGAGTTGCACTTCGCGGGCTGTTTCTCTTGGACAAAGACCACATTGTGCGTCACCAAGTGGTTAACGATCTGCCGCTCGGACGCAGCGTGGACGAAGCGCTGCGGATGGTCAAGGCACTTCAGTATTTCGAAAAGTTCGGCGAAGTTTGCCCCGCAAACTGGCAAGAGGGCAGTCGCTCGATCAAGCCGGGAGTCGACTCCAGCAAGGAATTCTTTAGTGCCGAGTACGCCGGCTAAACGGCTCGATGGAATCAGCCCAGCGACAAAAATTGTGACAGCTTATGGGCTGATTTTGCTTGGCAAATACTAAAGGAACGTTGGAATGTGGTTGACGAACGAATTGGGAATCGCGTCGCTTGAAGTCGGGTCATTCCAATTCGAATTAGACGCGCGGGGCGGAGCTGACGGTATCGGCTTTCGCGTGTCCAATCGGTTGGTGGTGAACACATCCTCCGCCAATGTTCGGTTTGAACCGGTCGGACAACAAGCGCTGCCCCGCATCGCGGATCAATTTGTTCGCGGCGACGAATGGCATGTCGCGTTACCACAGGACCAAGGAACTTATTCGCTCGACATCGTGTTTCGACCCATTGTCGAATCGTTGTCGAGCGAGTCTGGGCAATGCGCGGTACTCGAAGCCACTTTGTCCATCCACACATCGCTCTTGGATTCGCATCCGATGATCGATCTTGTGGTGCCGTCCAAGAGTGTTCGTCGCGCTCGCACGATCGGTGACCCATCCAAACACGAGGCATGCGCCGCGATCACCTTAAGTGACACGGCTTCGATTTTGCTGGGCCCGCGTGATTATCCACACACGACGGATTGTTCAAACAGTGAGGGTTTGCGACTAAGATTGTTTGGCGAGTTTCTTGAAAAAGGTGTGATTCGAAAAGCTCGGCCCTGGATCGTTCTCGGTTCGCCATCGGACGAAATGATCCAACAATTGTGGGATCAGTTGTGCGAATCGCCGCTGCCGCTGGGGGCATGACGGTGATTCTTGCTCACGGCTCATGGAACACTCGGTAGGGCTTCCAAAAGCCGACTTCCCTCCGAACGATACCTCGTAGATTGCCGTCGGAATCGACAAAAATGGCTTCGTCGCCATCGGTCCGAACGCCTTGCTTGTCATACGTTTGCGTAGTCGCATCCACGAACAATCCGTTGCGTAAGCGATTTACGTCGGTGTCGTCGACCTGCAACCGAGGTAGAAAGTCGACTCCATCAAGTAGCGGTCGCAGGTGTGGCTTGAGCGGACCGATTCGGATTTGTTCGAGTGACAATGCGTCATCGATCGTGAACGAGCCAATCTCGGTTCTCACCAAGCTCGTCATCACGGCTCGATTGCCAACGGACTCCGCCAAGTCCATGACGAGTGTGCGGATGTAAGTGCCACTGCCGCACACGACGTCAAGTTCAGCATCTCGTCCGACAAGCGAGTTGACCTGGAGCGAATGGATTTTGACCGTTCGAGTCGGCATCTCGATGGACTCACCGCGACGAGCCCGCTTGTAAGCGCGTTTACCATCGATCTTGATTGCGGAAAGTGACGGTGGGGTTTGTTGCACATCTCCGATCATCTGTGACGCGGCGGCTCGCAGGTTCTCTAGCGATGGAATGGGAAGTTCCGGATGCTCGTCCGGAGTCACTTCCAAGTCACCTGAGACACTCGATGCGCATAATCGCATGGTCGCACGGTAACGTTTGGGATGTTCTTGAATGTACGGCGTCAACCGACTTGCAATGCCGACGCCGACGACGAGTACTCCTTCGGCAAGCGGGTCGAGCGTGCCAGCGTGACCGACCTTAACGCTGCGAACGTTATATTCCGCTCGGACGCGACCGTAGACCACATTCACGAGATCGCGTGACGTGAATCCGACGGGTTTGTGACAACAAAGGAATCCAAACACGGTTACGTCAACAACTTTGCGGCTGCGTCACAAAGCGAGTTGGCTTCGACTTCGGATTCTGCTTCGGCGATGAAGCGGACGATCGGTTCGGTGTTGCTACCGCGAACGAGTAGCCAGCGGTCGTCCCAGCTGAGTCGTAGCCCGTCGCCTTCGGACACGGTCGCATCGCTCATTTTTGTTTTGAGTCGATCGATCAGAATCGCAAGCTGGTCGGCGGTCGCGGTCGCGGTTCGTTTGACGATCGAGAGTCGCGGAAGCTCGTCGGCCAGTTCGCTGATCGGTCGACCGGTCGTCGCCATCCAATCCAAGACTTGGGCCATACCGACGAAACTATCGCGAACGTAGCCGACGCGAGGATCGATCGGGCCACCGCTTCCTTCGCCGCCGTAAATCGCCTTGGTTTGGATCATCATGCCAGTGACGTTCGCCTCACCCACGCTGCTTCGCAGACATTCGCGTCCGGCAGCGCGAGCGAGTCGCTCGCTCATCGCGCTGGAGGCACAATTGATCACGATCGGCCCCGGTTCTGAAATGCGCGTGAGTGCGCGACGGACGCAAAGTGCGAGCGTGTATTCCTCGCCGATGTATCGGCCGTTTTCGTCAATGATCGCCAATCGATCCGCGTCCGGGTCTTGGCAAAAACCGACAACACACGCTTCCTCTTTGACTCGTGCAAAGATGCTTTTCAAGTTATCGGCAGTGGGTTCGGGAACGTGAGCGAATTTGCCATCCGGTGTTCCGCCGAGTAAGACGACATCACATCCCAGCGCTTCCAGCAGTCGTGTGCCAAGTTGGCTGCCCGATCCGTGATTGCTGTCCAGCAGAACGCGAAAGCCTGCGGCTCGAATCGCGATGGAATCGACCGTCTCCAAGACTTTCTGTAAATGCGGCTCATGCGGCTCGGATTCTTCGATCAACATCCCCAGCGCGTCATGCCGGGCCCATGGAGCACGGTTCTCCAGAAAACTCGTACGAACTTGCTGGCCATGTTCCGCATCAATCACCCGTCCATCGCTACCGAACAATTTAATCCCGTTGTACGGGGGAGGATTGTGGCTGGCCGTGATCTGGATGGCGCCCGCGGCGGAACGTTGCCGGACCAGTACACCAATCGTGGGCGTCGCGATCACATCCGCATCCACGCAATCACGCCCGCAACCGGTGATCGCGGCGATGATGGCGCGTCGGAGCATCGGGCCACTGTCACGACCGTCTCGTCCGACAATGACTGGGCCGGGTGGTAGGTGATTCAGGTAAGCGGCGACGTATCGGCACGCAATGTCGGGAGTGAGCGTTTCTCCGATGATCCCGCGCAGACCACTTACGCTGATGATTAACTCGCTCATTCGGGATTATCGCCTCGGGTGGGATATCAAAATGTCACAATGCTTTGCCGGATTCGAGAGTCTGTCGTGAACCGGCAAAATATTCAATCGCATCAAAGATACCGATTGCAACGAACAGGCGTGAAGGATTGCGAACGAGTGTCTTGTCGAGAAAACGATTGCGCCCGTTCAGCCCCACAAACACGTGGTATTTTCTTGGAAGTGCGGGATCGAACGACCATCATTCTGCTCGACCGCCCGATCTTCCCGCCCGATCACCATCATTGCCCCCATCGAAGTCGACTTCATGTCCATCGCTCAGTTTGAACACAGTACTCAGCGTCCCGATCAGCTCAACGCCCTCAGCCAGCTCGATCGCGTTGCAGAACTCGCGGTGGAAGCCGCGGCCCAACCAGAGTCAACGGACCCGGCCGAGATTCTGGCGATTCTCTACCAAGAACATCTCGATCTCAAGAGTGGATTGACAAGCGTCCAAGAGAGTCTGGCTCATGTGGTCCAACGCAATCGAGCGAATTTGACTCGTTTTGAAAGTATTGAACGCAGTTGCGAAGAGATGTCGGGCTCGTCAGTCGAATTGGCTGCCGAGTCAGATCAACTCCGTACAGCAATTCTAAAGTGTCGCGAGAGTATTGAGGAAACAGACACGAAAGTTGCCCTGATCCGGCGAGTATCCTCGCTCATCGAAACAATCTCTGACCAAACCAAGTTGCTTGCGCTCAACGCGACGATCGAAGCAGCTCGGGCTGGAGAAGCCGGTCGAGGATTCGCGGTAGTGGCACACGAAGTCAAAGAACTCTCGGTGCAAACGCAGTCCGCAGTCGCAGAAATTCGCAAGTCGATCGACGAAGTCCTTGCGTGTTCACGTCGCGCGACCGATTTGTTGTCGGAAACCGAGGCTCGCGCCCGGCACATGGGCGAGACGATCGAGAGCCACGTGATTCAGCTCGCTAAGACGAACCAAGACAATCACAATGCGGCAGCGGTTGCCAAAAACGCCACGAGCCAAGTCTTTCTCACGCTTGCCAAACTCGATCATATCATCTGGAAAGTCAACACGTATTTCAGCGTCCTCGACGGGAAAGCAACATTTCCGTTCACTGATTCACGTCATTGTCGCTTGGGGAAATGGTACTACGAAGATGAGGGCAAGTCCGACTTTCGGCACACCCCTGCCTACCAAGATCTCGAAGCGCCGCACGCAATGGTTCACAACGCGACCCAGAAAGTGTTTGATCGGTTGAAACACGGACTTACGCGGGGCAATACCCGCGAGTTGCGATCGGCGCTTGAAAGTATGGAATCCGCAAGCCGCTTGGTCTTTGATGCTTTGGATCGGATGATCGACCAAGGAAGCGAAGATCACCCAACGCGGTAGGCGTGTTGCGAGTCCCCGTTGGTACGATTTAGAATCGGGCGAAATAGTTCGATTCCAAGTTCCGACGCGAACTGCACTTCCGCCTGACAAAATACCGCACCGATGAGCAATCCGGAAACGACCGTCACCTTCGCACTCGATGCGGTCCAGCAAGCGCTGGCGGACAAAAAAATCACGGCTTCGGCTGCTGAGAATCTGACAAGTTGGCTGACCCAAGAACGGTACGCGACCTACCGTGACGAAACGATCCGTCACATTCGCGACAATGCCTGGAAGACGCTCGACGACGTTTTTTGGACAATCATTCCGTTTGGTACAGGCGGTCGACGCGGCCGAATGTACCCCATCGGTTCCAACGCGATCAACGATCGCACGATCGGCGAAAGTGCCCAGGGACTTGCCAACTACGTGGTGCAATTTCACGGCGGACAAAAAGAGCTCTCCTGTGCGATCGCTTACGATACGCGTCACCAATCGCGGCACTTCACCGAACTATGCGCAAGCATCATGGTGGCCAATGGCTTCAAAGTGTTTCTCTTGGACGACTATCGCGCGACGCCTCAGTTGTCGTTTGCGGTGAGATACAAGCAGTGTGACTGTGGAATCATGGTCACGGCGAGCCACAATCCGCCGAGTGACAATGCGGTCAAGGTCTATTGGTCCAGCGGTGCTCAGGTATTGCCGCCACATGACAAGGGGATCATCGATCGCGTGATGGATTGCCAGGAAATTCGTACGGTACCGTTTGCCACGGCTCTGGCGGACGGGCGAGTGGAGATCGTCACCGACGAAATCGATTCAGCGTATTTCGATGCCGCGTCGGCTTGTGCACTCCCTGGACCGCGCGATGCAAAGATTCTTTACACGCCGCTTCACGGCGTCGGTGCCGCTGCCGTCGTTCCGTTACTCGCGCGAGACGGATTTGCGGACGTGGAAGTGTATGGCCCCCAGGCTGAACCGAGCGGTGATTTTCCCAATGTCCCGGGACACGTGAGCAATCCCGAGAACGTCAAGGTGTTCGAGGCACCCATCGAGTACGCAAGATCGACGCTGGCAGACGTGATTCTGGCCACTGATCCCGATTGTGATCGCCTTGGAGTGGCGGCGCCGCTGTCACTTGACGCATCGATGCAGTGGGGCACATTCAACGGAAACCAAATTGGAGCCATTCTCGCGGAGTTCATCCTGAGTCGTCGCGCCGCCGCTGGGTCGCTTTCGCCGCGACACTACGTTGTGAAAACGTTGGTAACGACCGAATTGATTCGACGCATCGCGACCCACTATGGCGTCCGCTGTGTCGGAGACTTGCTCGTCGGATTCAAGTACATCGCCGAGGTCATCGATCGCGAAGGGCCGAACGAGTTTGTATTTGGCACCGAAGAGTCACATGGATACTTGGTGGGTCAATATGCGCGAGACAAAGATGGTGCGGTCGCTTGCATGTTGATGAGTGAGCTAGCAGCTCAGCTCAAACACGAGGGTCGCTCGATGCACGAATATCTCGCGGGTATTTACAAGCAACATGGCTATCATCGCGAGTCGCTCATCAATTTGGTGATGGAGGGAAGCGAGGGCATGGCCGCGATGCAGCGTTTGATGAAGGCGTTTCGCGATCTTCCACCGTCGAGCCTCGCGGGTATCCCCATCGCTCGCGTTCGCGACTACGAAGCGATGACCCAAACCGTAATTTCAGGCGACCAGCGAGAGTCAAAATCGCTCGATGGGCCGACTGGCAATCTCATCATCATGGATTTGGCGGATGATGGGAACTACGTTGCAGTGCGTCCGAGCGGCACTGAGCCCAAGATCAAACTCTACGTGTTCACACGTGTGTCACCGGAGGAATCGGCGGACTTGGCGAAAGCCGATGACCTGCTTAGCAAGCGAATCGTCGCTCTCGAGAAAGATGTTCGCGGGTTTGCGAAATTGAACTCGTAGCAGCGTCTCGTTTAACTATCGCGTTTCGTCCGCAAACGAACGCGATCGCGATCCATTCACAAAGCCGACGACACGTTTGTCATCATTTTCCAAATGGATGTTGCCGCATTGATATCAGACTGATTCGCATTGCCTCGTCCATACACAATGCGGTTGTAAGCGTCGACAAGCTGAGATGCGGGTCGTGACGATTGGGGTAACTCAACCGTGATCCGGCGTAAGAATTCGCTAGGTGTTTCGTCTTTGGTGCGGGACCAACCTTGCTCGCGGGCCCAGGCTTCGAATGCTTGAAACGTGATGATGATGGTGCGTCGCGAATCGGTTTCGCGGCCTATCGGATTGTTGAAGGACGAAAATGGTCTTGAAGGCTCCTCAGGAACCGTCAATCTGGTGTCAGCTTGTTCGCCGTTGCTGTTCGTTGACGGCGGTGCGAAAAGGGAATTCCACCAAGCGAGCAACGCATCATAGTTTTTCCAAACATAAAAAATGATGACACCAAGCAGCGCGACAAAGACGATGAACTTGAGAATCCCGGTGAGGTCGGGCAAGGCGTTGGAGATGGTCTCGATTGCTTTGTTCGTAGTGTTGTTGTTTGCAGCGTTTTCAGAATCTGGTGACTGGGGATTCGCCGGATCGTCGGCATCTGGCTGTTGATCAGACTTATCCGGCGGCGTTTGCTGGGGGGGAGTTTGCTGATCGTTCGAATTCGATTCGCCACTTGGATCGGATTCCGCTGGGTCTTTGGGCCGCGGTTGGTTCTTATTGTCGGATTCGCTCTTCGGTTGATCACTTTTCGATGGTTCCGACTTCGAGGAGCTTGACGGTTGTGGCTGGGACGGGGCCGAATCGGGATTGGGTTTTGCATCCGAATCGGATTTTGAGCTTTCTTTCTTGGAGTCACCGCCACCGGATTTCTTGCCACCGGATTGCTTGCCCGGTGGTGCGTCCTTGGCATCACCGCCATCGGCCTGGCCCGGCTTGGCGCCTTTTTGAGTCTGGCCAGATGGTGGAGCGTCTTGACCCTGATCTGGCTGGTTTGCTTTCGCGTCGTCAGGCGACGTTTGCTTGGCTCCCTCATTCCCAAATCCGTATCGGCTCGCTTGGCGATCGGTTCTGGATTCGGCCAAATCGGGAAGGCGGAATGACGCCAGCAATTGACCAGGCACGGGGGCCAGTCGCGCGGTGAATAAGATCGCTAAGATGGATACCAAGCCAACGGCGAGCCACGCGACCGTGACATTGGCGGGCATTTCCGCACCTCGTTGTCGCAGATAGCGGCGCAACCCCAAGAAGCTGGTCGTGACAAGAAGCGATAGACTCGCGAACAAATACATACTCAGATAAAAATTTCCTCGCTCCAGCGCGAAGCTGCTTCCGCGAAAAAAAAATTGTCCAAGCCCAAAGAGTGGTAGTGCCCCGAATGCCAACCAGAGTACGGTGCGCCCGGGTTGATGTGGCTTCTTGCGGCGTGATTTCGTCACAGCGTCTGGGGCGGTCGTCTCTGCCGGGCTTTCAGGCGTGGGTGGGGGCGAAGATTTCTTGGTATGTGACTTGACCAAATCACGTCCGACATCGATCAATCCTTGGCCGCTGGAGTCCGCAGATTCATCGATCAACGTGCAGTCGTAAACAATCCGATCGGCAAGAAATGAAATGAGCAAGATGATGGCGAGCGTAAACAACGCCGAGCCAAACATTCCGGACATGCCGATGAAGCCTGCGATGCCCAGCGCGAGTGCATAGCCGTAGGCGTAGTTTCGAGTTTGCTCAATCGCGACGCGCGAAACCGCGACCGCCCCCATGGTGTAAAAGAAAAGGTTCCAGTTCACGCGTGCTGGAAACGAACCGTGATAGAACAACAGCACCACAAAGTTGGCGAGCCCCGTGATCATGAGGAAGATCAGAAAGGGGGACACCGCAATCACTGCGTAGTCAGCCGCCGTCGGGTGCGAACGTTTCTGCACGGTGTTAAGCTTGCTTGTCGGACTTGGCCAACATCGCCTTGTACCGCTCCATCGCCGGTTCGATCAGGCTCATCGGTACCCACTTGCCCTTGGTCTTGCTACTTTGAACCAGCGTGTGGGGTTGGATTCGTCCGTTTTCGATTCGATTTAGCAGGTCCGTTTCAGTGATGGGGCCAATGCGTTTGGCCTTGCGAATCCATCCGCTCTCCATGTAGTACCATTCGGCACTCATCGTTGAGGTACTCCGAGCAAGCGGTGTTGACGGGCTGTTCGTGGGTCCCCTCATTTTAATAGCGGCCCAAAGTTCAATGGAAGTGTCAAGTCGCCAGTTTTGGCGACGCAGACAAATCCGTATACCCTTGGCTACCAGCGGCCGGTAAATCGATCGGCCTCGACAATTCGCCTCGCCTCGTCGCTGATTCCGAACGGCAAATTTGCTTGATTCAGCTCGATAAACACCGTGTACTTTTGGTGGACCGCGTCCGAATAGACCACGGGCGCGTGCGACAGACGCATGAAATGGATTGGTTGTCCGTTCCAACGCCTGGTCATGACGCCTGCTTCCAGTGTCGGCTCGTGCGTCATCCCATATTGTCCGGACATCAGCTGGGCAATTGCGGTCGGGTCGCCCGTAAATCCGTGCAACATCACCCGCTGGACGGCTCCGGAGCTGTCAAAGTAGTAGGTCAGCGTGCCGGCTAGTGAATCGGCTCGCGTGCCGGTAACGATCGGAACCCGTAGGCCCTCGAGCCGCAGGTCAGCGAGCACGGTGCTCACCCGGGCGAACTTTTGCGTCACCCAGTAAGGGGAAATATCGAATCGGACAACGTCTCGCAAATCGTGAACTTGGGCGCCCACCAACGTCGGACTCGCATTCGGGTCGCCGGGGATCGCACCCAATTTCGCACACAGCTCATCGTCATATCGGTATTGTTGCGTACTCACGGCCCGGAGCGTTTCCACTTCGTGGTGCGCATGATTGGCGTATCCCGCAGCGCCGCTGGGCGACACCGATTCCATCGAGATCACGTCTCCAAACTGGCTGATCGACCAACGTCCGACATCAGTCTCCGAGGCGACGTAGGGGCCGCCTGCGGCGGCAGCAAGCAACGCGAGAATTCGAGGTCGAGGTATCATGTCGGTTTTTGTTGGGAGGTCGGCTTGTTCACCATCGTGAATCATCGACATTCCCAGACGGCGCATTTGCTAGCTTTGCAATTGCATTGCTTGCTCGGTACAAACCGCCGTCGCCGCACAACCGACGCTTACCGAAAAAGTATCGCCTCGTGCACAACCCTCGGGACCATGGCAATCCAGCCAATCAGGTCGCCGCGCGAGATTACCTCTGTCGAGACTCATTCGCTTCCGCAGCGCGTTGGCTATGATGGAATCTCCCATGCACGATCCAGTTGTCACACCCGATATCGCTTTTCGCGGCAGCGAACGATTGCAGCGAAAAGCGCGAGCAAAATTCGGTGCCGGAAACTGGTGGTTTACCGAGCGGGCCCTCCAGCAGTCGACGCCGCACCAAGTCGCCAGTCTCAAAGCGAGCTGGTTTGGTGATGTGCCTGTGGCGGACCTTTGCTGTGGCATCGGTGGGGACGCGATGCGATTGGCAATGCGAGGCCCCACGATCGCGATCGATAGCGACCCGACGATGGTGATGCTGGCCCGAGCGAATTGTGATGAGCTAGGCGAATTGCCTCATCGCATCGAGTTTATCTGTGACGATGCCGTCGATTTCGCGAGCCGCTGGTCGCATGCGGTGCACATTGATCCGGATCGACGCCCCGACGAAAAGCGTACGAGCTCGCCCGGTTATTATCATCCTGCTTGGCGTGACGTTGCGACGATTGTCCAGCGATCACCATCCGCGGTTGTCAAATTGGCTCCAGCAGCCATCGTCGAAAGTTCCCAACTCGCCGTGGCATCTCATCGAACCTGGATCTCGCTTCGAGGCAGTGTGCGTGAGCAATCGTTGCTGGTGGGCAAGGCGATGGAACTTGCTGACCTGCCACCCGACACGTTATCAGCGATCGTCGTTCGTGGCGATGCGACGTTCGACCGTTTCGTCGCACAGGAGGACGGAGCACGTGTGAGCACCGTTGACGGGCCCAGCCAGTGGATCATTGACCCCGACGCAGCAATTCGAGCCGGGGGACTGACTGATTCATTCGCGCTTCGACACGGCATGAACGCGATCGGAGCTCCGAGCGGTTTCTTGACGAGTTCGCATGACGTGAGTTCTCTTGCCATGGCGACCGTGGGCCGAATCGAATGGTCTGGGTCGAGTGACGAACGCAAACTGAAGCGAGAAATGCGCTCCCACGGGGTTTACGCCGCCGTGGTTAAGCTGCGCGGCGTCCAGCGTGATCCGGAAAAAAACATTCGCGCGACACGAAATTGCGGCGACCGCCCGGTGACGCTGTGGATGGGGGCGGTCGGCAAGAAAGTCTATGCAGTGTGGACGAGTGGGCCGAGGGCTTAGACGGGCTCCAAAATCGGGGTGCTGTGAATCATCAAACGTTTGTGCTCGCGGACAACACGCAAAAATTCGTCTTCGTGAACCGGCTTTTGGATGTAATCGTGAACACCCAGCGCTTCGCAACGACTCTGGATCGCCTCGTCCTCCGACGCCGTCAGCACCACGACAGTCGTCTTGATCGAATCCGCCTGAATTTCGTTCATGGCTTCGAACACGTCCAAGCCGCTTCCATCGGGAAGCATCATGTCCAAGAGTAACAAGTCGGGTCGCGGCGCTCGGCTAAAAACTCCATCACGCTTTAGAAACTGGATCGCTTCGGCCACGGTACGGACGAGCGTCAGTCGATGATGAATGTGGCTGCGGCGCAACGCGTGAATGGTCACCCGTGCATCCATCAGCCCATCTTCGACCAACAAGATTTCCATGGGTTTGGTTTTGAAGTCACTGAACATCAATCTCGAACTCCTTCAGCTATCGGAGAGTAGGGCGGCGCAACCGTGCGATCAGGATAAGCGAGCGTGGAAGATCTTCAAGCACGCTTGAGCAACGTCATCAAACGCTCGCCATGGTGATGCGGGCGTTGCACAAATAACCGTCAAAGTCGGGTAACCATCAAAGTCGGGAACAAACTGGTACTCCAAACGCTCGCTCGATCAATTCGCATTCGAGCGCCTCATGTTCACGCAGTCGTTCGTCGAAATCTTTTGCGGCCGCAATGAGCGACGACAACCGTTCTCGAACCACACCGCGATACTGTACCTCTTCCGCCCATTCCGCCAGCTCACTCAACTGGAGGTACAATGCACAATGCTGGGCTTTGGCTTGGCTTGCCATTTCTCCGACAAGCGATACGGGCGTTGTCGACGCAATTTCGATGTAGCCGAACGACTCCTCCAAAGCGAACTGCATGGCGACAAAATCGCGCAGATCGTCGAGCAGTCGTACCAATCGTCGGGCGACCGTCGCTGCGTCGTCGCTGGATTCGCATAGTTGCCGCAGTTGATGAACTGCCTGCCAAAGTTCGGGATTGCTGTCTTTGATCTCCTGCAAAAAAGCCGAGTTTACCACCAAGGTCTTCGAGGACGTCAACGTAACCATCACAGGCACAGCCTCCCTGAATCTCTACGAATGGAATGGAGATCGAAAAGGGGTGAATGGGGCACCCAGCAACTTTCGTCACCGGCCATCTAGCCGCATCGTGATCTCATCAACAATTCCACCCACCGCTATCAAGCTAACGCTTTCGGGCCGCGAAAGTCAAGCATTTTCCATCAAGATCGAAATAACGGAAGTGCTGGCCCACAGGTCGAAATTCCGAAAAAACAGCGTGTTTTGCGTCCGATGCCGTGTGGGTCCGCACCGAATCAGCGGCGAAAAAGCCCGTATTTGAGGATGCATCGCAGCGCGCTGACTCCGTCGCGCCAGCCGATTTTCTTGCCTTCGTCGTACCAGCGGTGTTGGTAGTGGATCGGCCGTTCTGTGAACCTCAGTCCACTTCGAGCGAAACGTGCGGTCAACTCGATCTCGATTCCGAATCGGTTCTCACGGAGCCGTGGACTGACCGCGCGAAAGTGTTCGCGTCGAGCCATCTTGTAGCATGTCTCGACATCACTGAGACGAATCCCCACCGCGACGCTCGCAAGGAAACTTAGCAGCCCATTGACCGCTTGGTGCCACCAAGGCGATAGCTGGCGATCGTAGTGACCGTAACGCGTTCCGTAAGCCACGTCAGCTTCGCCTCGCAGGATCGGTTGCAGCAGGTAGCGAAAGTCCGCGGGGTCGTATTCTTGATCGGCGTCCTGAATCACGATGACGTCACCTCGCGCGGCGCCGATGGCTGTGCGGATTGCTGCGCCTTTGCCTTGATTCTTTTCATGGCAACAAACAACGATGGGCGTGATCACGGATGCGCCATCAGTGCGATTCTGTTGACTGGTCTCTGGCGGAGATGCCGGGACGTTGCCATAGGCTCGCTCGAGTTGTTGCATCTGGGCCAAGGTCGCGTCGGTGCTCCCATCGTCCACCATGATGATCTGCATCGGCAACCCAGTTTCGCACAGTCGCATGATGACACTGGCGATGGTGTTCGCTTCGTTGTACACGGGGACAATCACCGACAACAGAAAGCCCGCAGGCAATTCGTAGATTCCCAAGCGGCGGCAAACATCGTGTCCCAGCAGCGATTGCATTTGGCGGACGTACTCGTTCGTCCACTTGGATCGGGCGTCGACGACTCGCTCGACGTGAGCGGGGTCTTGCGGTCGCGTGGGGGCAAGTGGCGATGCGGTGTCCGTCATTCACAAGTTCGTTTCTGCAAAGCGTTCTTCGGGATTTACGTCGCGTGCACTCGCGAGCAGGTAAACTCGCTGCATCGCGAGCGACGTGATTCATTGCGGTCCGATGCGATCGACTCAGTTTACTTGAACGTCATTGATCGCATCAGCAGCGGCTCGCCAGTAAGCGTTTCGTGAACGCGAAAAAAATTCTTGGTGAACGTTGTCTCGTGTTTTCCAAAGTCATTCTCAGTTTGCAATCGATGAAACGAAAAAGTTGGCTTGGATTGTTGTTGACAGCGATCGAGATGAACGCCAAATTCTCGCACATCACGCTTGTCAGTCGCACCGCCATAGCGATGGTTTCCGTGCGAAGTTAATTCCTCCTTTGGAGTGTGTGAAAATGCGAAGACCGGCTTACACAAGCTTGCTTGTACCAGTTGGTTCTCCACCGCACACCGTGCTTCCTACTTACTTGTCGCACGACAATACCTTGTGCCATCCCCACCATTGAAGTGACCCAAGGGTTACTTCATCGAGTTCATTGAGCCAATGGCGTGGATCGTTCGGAACGTTGCCATCGCTTTGCTTCAGTTGATCGAGTCAAACGGAGTGCTCTCGATTTTATGTTCCAGGCGGTCACGAATGATTCGTACTTGCGCTTGGATCTATCGCAATGGAAGCGATTGTTGTTATTGGGGACGCGGCAATGATGGACCGAGCCGGCAGGAAAACCAGCATCCTGCTGACATGGACGTCGCTCCCATTGATTAGTTGCTGCGGGAACGGTATCGCGACATGAGTTGAGCAACCGCTCGATTTCGTGTGACGATACCGCCGTGACGATTGAAGTTCGCATGGATCGCAGCTTCATTGTCGCCGATCGCAGTTTACGAACGAAGCCGGTCTCGCAGGATGCAAGACCGGCTCGTTTCGTTTATCCGCTGAACCTCGATCATCCCTTTGCTTCAATTACACTATAAGGTCGATCGTGTGTTTCTCGTGCTGACGGCGACTGGTCATCGAATCGGCTTGGACGTCGTTCGATTGCACCTCTCTTTTTCGGATCCCCGACTTGTCGCTGGCCAACGATGAATGGGTGAGCATGTTGGTTACCACTTTACTAGACTGCAAATACCATGATCCCGATTCGAGATAGTATTCCGAGCCGTACAACGCCCATCGTGAACTACGTGATCATTGCGCTGTGCAGTCTCGCGTTTCTGATGCAGTTGTCGTCTGACGATCAATCCGATCGAATCGTGGAAAGTTATGGAATGGTTCCGCTACGGCTGAGCGATCCGTCCGCAGAACCACAGTTTGATCAACAAGTTCTCGTTCAAACGCCCTTCGGCCGTGAAGTTCGCACGATCACGCGGTCACTGGCTCCGTCGGTCATCCCGCCAGTCATGACATTGGTGACTTGCATGTTTTTGCACGGCGGTTGGATGCATTTTCTGGGCAACATGTGGTTCCTCTATATCTTCGGTGACAACGTCGAAGATCGGCTCGGGCATATCGGCTACTCCCTGCTCTACTTGGGAACCGGTGTTGCCGCAGGTCTCACGCATTACCTGAGTGCTCGCTACAGTCCGGTGCCGACGATCGGCGCCAGTGGGGCGATCGCGGGCGTGATGGGCGCTTACGCCCTGCTCTATCCGCACGCGAGAGTCTTGGCTGTTTTGCCGTTGTTTGTATTCATCCAAACTTTCGTGCTACCGGCACCAATCTTTCTAGGGATTTGGTTCTTGTTACAGACATTTTCCGGAATCACGAGCATCACCGGTGATCAAACCACCGGTGTCGCGTGGTGGGCGCATATCGGCGGCTTTGTTGTCGGCGCTTTGGTCGCGCTGTTGGTTGGCAAGGCGCACTTGGATCGCGGCGAGGTGACGGAACATCGCTTTTAAGAAGTCTCAGCGGCGCCGTCGATCGCTCCGCACGCATTGCCTATCCGCAAAACAAGTCGGCGTGAGCGGGGTCATCGACGATGCCGTCCGCGATACGTTCGGCGAGTGCGGAGATAGTGAGTAGCGGATTGCAGCCGATGGAGGTCGGAATGATCGAGCCATCGGCGACATAGAACCCTCGATGCACGGCTGGGATGTCGCGACCTGACACGGGATCGATCTTGGTCGGCGCGTGCGTGTTGAACACCCTTCCTCGATCATCCACCACGCCCTGTTGAGGATCGTCGGCCATGGCGCAACCGCCCAACGGATGAACGGTGATGAAATTGTCGCCGAAAATCTTGAGGTACTTGTACTCGCCGCCGTGGGCGCGGGCGACTTTGGCGAACTCGGATCGAATCAGTGATCGATAGGGGCTGTCCATCAGTCCTGGCCATTTGACGCTTCCCAAGCCGTCGCTGCCCAAAACCACGCGTCCCGCTTGTCCATCGTGACCCATGCCGAGCATGACGAGTGTTTGGTCAAAGTCCATGTCACGCATGAGCAGCCCGAGAATGTTGGCATAGGCACGCGTGACGCTGCCGTCTTGGATAAGAACTCTTTGATAAAGATCGGGCCGCGTGGGATAAGTCAGATTGGATTGAATCGTCGGACCGACGGGCGCGCCCGCATGTTCGTAGGCGCTGAACCCCGCGATGTTGGTGAGGTACTTGCTCTTTCGCACAAAGCCCACCGCGTCGCCATTCATCGTCCATTGTTGCCCGACACGATCCGAAAGCTCCATTCCGCATCCCTGACTGCGAAGCAAGATTTCGTTGCTACCGATGCTGCCGGCGCCGACGATGACGATCCGAGTGGTGATCGACCCAGCGCATGCGACGGTTTCGCCATCTCGATCGAGTTGATGATTTTTGAAGTGAACTCGATAGCATCCGCTGAGTTTTTCGATGCGAACAACCTCGGTGTGCGTATACATCTCGGCGCCGAACCGCCGGGCGAGCGGCAAGTAGTTCATCGCCAAGGTGTTCTTGGCTCCGACATTGCAACCCGATGTACAATCGCCGCAATCAATGCACGCTCGCTGCCGAATTCCTTGGCGATTGAGAATCTCGCCGTCACCGTCGACTCCGCGTGTGACGTTGAGTGCCGCGGTTTCATAGCGAGCGCCGCAAGCGGCGAGATTTTGGGCGGCAAGTCGCTGGGACAGCATCTTCGGACTTGCATCGACCTGCTCGATCGTTGCGCCAAGTTCCCAAGCAGCACGGTTGTAGTAGTGATCCAGAGCGGATCGATCACGCAGTGCCAAGGGCCATTGCGATTGTGCAAAACATTCGCGGTCAGGACGTATCGACACGTTCGCGTTGATCAGCGAAGTGCCACCCAAGCCGTTTCCCGAAAGTACGTTGACTTCATCATTTTGCATCGCATTGATCAGGCCCACCGGGTTGTTGATGGTGTTTTTTTGAGGACCCAACAAGGTGTAACGTGATTCTCGCGTGATCTGGCGAAGTGTGTCCGCGAAAGTGCCTGGGATCCATTCCTTGCCTCGCTCGATAAGGCCGATGCGAACGTGAGGCTTGCGAACCATCGCCAGTCGGGCGGCGCAAATGGCGCCGCCGTACCCCGAACCGATGATGAGCACGTCAAAGTCCCACGGGGCGTTTTGACGTGGAGGTTGGGCCAACAATTGACGGCCGTGCTGGGCCAGTGACCCGCCGAACGGTCGCATGTTCGCAGCATAGTCCGCCATCGCGCGTTGCTTGTAATCGCTGACGTTGGTTGTCGTCCGCCGGGCGATGACTGGCAGCGAGCGGATGGGTGCAAAGTCGGCGTGTGACTTCGACGTTGCCGCTGTGGTCGCGGTCGCCACCGCAATCTTCAGAACGTCACGTCGCGTGGGAGAGGCCATGTTCAGCG
Source organism: Pirellulaceae bacterium (assembly GCA_041741195.1). Classification (GTDB taxonomy): domain Bacteria; phylum Planctomycetota; class Planctomycetia; order Pirellulales; family Pirellulaceae; genus JBBSJZ01. The sequence continues at coordinate 46,333 of JBGSKM010000013.1, read as the reverse complement.
GTTTTAGCGTATGAATGGGCCGAAGATTGGTGCAACACATCCGGCACTCAGTTACTATCGGCACAATCGCTACTCGAGTTGCGACCCCACCAGTGATCGTGAGTCACCGCTACAATCATTAAAACTTCGCACCCCACCTCCAGCCGATTTCTCACTGACATGAATCCATTCTCTCGCCATACCCTTGCCACCTTTCGCATGATCGCGTGGTTAATCGCTGGGTTCGTTGTGCCAACGACAGCCGCCGATGTGAAACTCGCTTCCGTGTTCACCGACCACATGGTGCTCCAGCAGGGCGACGCCGTGAGCGTGTGGGGAACCTCCGACGCGGGATCCGAAATTCAGGTCGATTTTGCTGGCCAGACTCGTACCACGACGGCCGACGAGCGGGGTCGTTGGTCGTTGAAATTGGAACCGATGGCCGCGAGCGCAGAGTCACGCACATTGCAAGTTCGTTCGTCGTCGTCCGATCGACCGATTAGTATCAGCGACGTGCTCGTCGGCGAAGTTTGGTTGGCGTCCGGCCAGTCGAATATGGAATGGGAGATGCAAATGAAGGACGACACCAAGGCGGACATCCCCAACACCGACCACCCCCAGTTGCGATTGTTCGCAGTGCCATTGACGACGGCATTAACGCCCCAAAGCGATACGAACGCCTCATGGGCCGTGAGTAATCCAGATTCCGCCGCAAGTTTTTCGGCAGTCGGATACTACTTTGGATTGAAATTGCACCAAGAATTGAAGGTGCCCGTCGGTGTCATTCAAAGCGCTTGGGGCGGGACACGGATCGAACCTTGGACGAGTCTCGACGGCTTGGAATCGGTGGACGCGACGCACGAGATCGCCGCAAGCGTTCGTCGTCGCATTCCCACGAGTGAGGACTATCGTCAAGCACACTCGCAACATATAGAGGCTGTGCGATCGTGGGCCGACTCGGCTACTCAATCCATCGCCAATCAACAAGCGGTCCCGCCAATGCCCGTTCAACCAGAAACGTTGGCGCTCAATCCCGGAAGCCCCACCGCTCTTTACAACGCCATGATTCACCCGCTCGTTCCCATGTCACTTGCGGGGGCGATTTGGTACCAGGGTGAATCGAACCACGCCGAAGGTTTGGGATACGTCGATAAAAAACGTGCCCTGCTGGCATCATGGCGAAGCGCTTTCAGGAAGGACGACCTGCCGTTCTACTTTGTCCAAATTGCACCCTACCAATATGGCGAGGAAGACGGCGAGATCTTGCCTCGTTTCTGGGTTGCGCAGCGCGAGTGCGCAAAAATTCCCGGCACCGGAATGGCCGTCATCTCCGACATCGCTGAAATCGCAGATATTCATCCGGCACACAAGGAGGAGGTCGCACGCCGCTTAGTGTTGCATGCACTTGCGAACGACTATCAGAAGAAAAACATTGACCCCAATGGCCCCACATTCAAAAGTTTTAAAGTTGAAGGTGACTCCATTCGCGTCGAGTTCAACTTTGCCGACGAAGGCTTGGATTCGCGCGACGGTCAAGCGTTAACGCATTTTGAAGTCGCGGGCATTGATGGTGATTTCCAACCCGCTGTGGCCACGATCCGTGGCGATTCCGTTGTCGTTCAATCGGCATCGGTTTCCAAACCTCGGCAAGTTCGCTTCGCGTGGGACAAGACGGCAATGCCGAACTTGATGGACAAGGACGGACTGCCGGCGGCGGCGTTCCATTCGCATTGGCCGAGCGATCCCGATTTGGGAGCCAACCTCGCCCGTGGATGTTCTTACGTGAGCAGTGACCCAAATGTCTGGGGCTGGGCGACGGGGCTCACCGACGGCTCTTGGGGCACGCGATCACCCGAGTGTTTTGCGACGGGCATCGCGTCGGATTTTCCAAAGTCAGTCACCGTGGATCTGAAAACGGTCCAACCGATCGATTTGGTTCGCTTCGGAACACCGGACATTGGTTCCACCAAAACAGTCGCCGTATCGCTCAGCCGAGATGGTGAGTCGTTTACCGAAGTGGGTGAGCACGTCTTCCAACTCGGAAAACCCGAGCGAGCGACGGTGGCGTTTGAGGTAACGCCAGCGAGATACGTCCGGCTGACTTACAAGAATAATTACGACAAGAGGGTTGGCGATTTCGACGTGAAATTCGGCTTTACCACTGAACTCGAGGCATATCGGTCGAAGTGATGTGCAGCTTGATAGGGAGATGGTGCAGGGACGCGAACACATGCCGAGCGATGGTATTGCTGCTCACGGTGGTCAGTCGCGTCTGGGTGAATGCCGCTGAGCCGCCGGAGGTTGCGATCCGCAGCGCGGTTGAAGATTTGGACAGCCCGAATTTCTCAACGCGCGAACGGGCGGCACGCGAACTTTGGAGTTTCGGCGCCGACGCCGAACCGGTACTGCGTCAAGTCGCCGAGAGCAATCGTCTGGAAGCACGCCAACGAGCGGCACAGATCTTGGCTGATTTCGATTTCGGAATCACGCCCGATGTGCCCGCTCACATTGCGAAGCTGTTTCGACAATATCGCAGCGGCACGCATGATACACGCTCGCAAGTTTTCTCGATGCTGATCGAAAGTGGTGAGTTCGGATATGTTCAACGGTTATTGAAACATGCCAAAGATCGAGGAACTCGACATGCCGTGTATTCTCAATCGATCCAAAGCACGCCGATCATGATGGGAATGATTGAACGGAATGAACTGGATGCTTGGATCAGCGTTATGGCTCAAGACGGGTTTGTCCAGCCGCGACACGAGGTGGTTTCCAAGTGGTTGACGTCCCAAAATGTGTTGGCGACGCTCGCCAGCCAGAACAACTTGGCCATTGTTGATTTGGCGATCGACCAAGAATCGACCGACGAAAACCGCAATCGCTTGCTGCGACGGCTTTTCGTCCAACGCGAGTTCACGGATTTCTATTCGTCGGTCGACCAACTGGATCGCATGTTTCAATACATCAATCGGTTACCCGGCAAAGTCGAGCGACATGAGCTGTTCGTTCGCTTCTTGAGCTTGGCGCGGGCCGCGACTTTGTACGAACAAGAATCACTTTCCAAAATGGTGCGTTTCGCGAGTACTCGAGGTACCACTGGGACCCTGGATGAACTTTGGACCTACATGATCGAGACCGTTCTTCCGCGTCCCGAAGTCGCCACGCGATTGACGGCGGAACGAATCGAGTTTTTTGTGGACCAGCTCGATGACGCCAATTTCGATCGATTCATCAAGTCGCTTCGCCAGCACGCGCCGCTCTTAGCCGACTCGTTGAACTCGCGAGGCCAATAGCTGCGCGACCCGATCAGCAGAACCCCAGGAGAGCGTCAGACCAGAACCGCCGTGGCCGTAGCAATGAATGAGGTTCGATTGGAATGGATCGTGTTCGATGCGAACGCTGTTACGCATCGGACGTATTCCGACACCGCGGGTCAGTTCAGGACTTCCTTGGACGGACTTCAAAACGCGCGAGGTGCGGTCGATGACATCATCGCATTGGCGGTCGAGCTGGAACGTCACCGGCGACCGGGCATCCAGCGGCTCCGATATCTCGATCGCGGTTCCACCACAAAGCACGTCATTGCGGCTGCCGTGACGAGGAACGATGTACACCGGAGCGTCATGAAACGGAGATCGATGGAGCGACACCGCCGTATCAATCTCGGGCGCATCGATGATGACGACGTGACCAGCCAACAACCGCATGGCGTCCGTTGCCGGATCGTTCGTCACAAGCGCTTTCGCACCCCAACCGGTGCAATTGACAATATCATCGTAGTTGCCCTCGATCATTGAGAGCGAGTCGATCCATTGTCGAACAACCGTGACATGATCGAATTGGCCGAGTTTCGCTTCGAGCCATCGTAGGTAGTCTGGCATGCGAGCCACAACACTCGTGAATCGCACTCGTTCGACAAACGCGAGATCCTCGCCATTCCACTGAAACGGCTTCGGTTCCGGCATCGCTTCCCAAGCGAAATCAACACCGGGAAGTTCACGCCACCAATATGCCGTTTCAAGATCCCGTGCCAACTCTCGCGATCCGTTATCGGTAAGCCATTCTTCGAATCCGATGGCACGAACGCCGTCAACGTTCTGCGACGCTAGTCGTTGTAGTTCGGCAAGCGTCTGGGTTGCCAAGTTGCGGTCATAATCACCGACCCAGTAGGGAGCCCAGTAGGCGGCTGCGACGGACGAGGTGATTTCGTCGATCGGTTGAGGCGAGAAAAGAGTGATGGTGGCGTTTTGCTCAGCCAGCCGATATGCCACCGACAATCCGATCACGCCGCCGCCCACGACGGCGATACTGCGACCTTTGAACATATCGTTCACCACTTCGAGAAAGAAACGCTAAAGTAAGCCGCATTCTATCGCGATTACAGCCTCCCGCTACGAAGGATCGACGATGTTGATTCGACCCGCTGAATTTATCGATCTGCCCACCTCATCCGGGCCGATGCGAACGCACTTGTTTCGTCCGAGTAACGACCGGCCTGTCCCCGCGGTGGTTTTGTTTTCCGAAATCTACCAGATGACTGGCCCGATCTCGCGCACCGCGGCGTGGCTGGCAGGTCATGGTTGCCTGGTCGCCGTGCCCGAGGTCTACCACGAGTTCGAAGCGGCCGGTACCGCGCTCGCCTACGATAGCGAAGGGACCGCGCGCGGGAACGAACTGAAAACGACCAAGCAGCTTGCAAGTTTCGACGATGATGCCCGAGCGGTCGTTGACTTTCTCAGCCACGATGCCCAGTCCAATGGTCGAATCGGCTCGATGGGAATCTGTCTTGGCGGCCATCTTGCTTATCGTGCGGCGCTCGATCGGCGAATTCTTGCAACCGCGTGCCTCTACGCCACTGACATTCATCAACACAGTCTCGGTGCGGGGAAGAACGACGATTCACTCGCGCGAGTCGCCGAAATTCAAGGTGAGATGATGTTCGTATGGGGACGACAAGATCCGCACATTCCGCTGGAAGGTCGCCAGCAAATCTACCAAGGGCTCGTTGCCGCCGACCGACGATTCACTTGGCACGAGTTCAACGGCCAGCATGCGTTCATGCGTGACGAGGGGCATCGTTACGATCCCGCGATTGCCAGGATCGTCTACTCGCTCGTGGAGGAGATATTTGGGCGAGTTTTGCACTGACAATCAGTCCACCGGGAATCCCCGTTTGCGAAGCAGTGCTGATGTATCGACGTCGCGACCTCGAAAACGCCGAAACCCTTCCGCCGGATCAATGGTATCGCCGACACTCATCACGTTGTCGTGCAAACTCTTAGCCACCGTGGAATCATAAAAGCTGCCTGCTTCGACGAAGGCTTCGGCGGCGTCTGCGGTTAGCGCGTCGGCCCACAAGTAGCTGTAATAGCCCGCCGAGTACCCGTCACTGCTGAACACGTGCGAGAAGTGCGGCGTTCGGTGTCGCATCACAATCTCGCTGGGCATGCCGAGCTCATCGAGGGTTTCTCGTTCGAATTGGTCGGGATCGATTGGCGTATCGCCAGCCAAATGCAGCTTCATATCGATCAGCGCGCTGGCAAGAAACTCGACAGTCCCGAACCCTTCGTTGAACGTCGCCGCTCGCTCGATTTTGTCCATCAGCACCTGGGGCAGCGGCTTGCCCGTTTCGACGTGGACCGCAAATCGATTGAGGACTTCGGGTGTGCTCAACCAATGCTCATTTACCTGCGACGGAAACTCGACGTAGTCACGGGCGACGTTGGTCCCCGATTGCGAAGGATACTTCACCTTGGAAAGCAATCCGTGCAATGCATGTCCAAACTCGTGAAACAAAGTGACCGCGTCGTCCCAAGAAATCAGTACTGGTTCGCCGGGACGGCCTTTGACGAAATTCGAATTGTTGGACACGATCGTCGTGACGGGCGCGTCAAGGTTGTCTTGGGACCGGTACGCATTCATCCACGCGCCGCTTCGTTTGCCCTCTCGAGCGTACGGATCAAAGTACCAGACGCCGACATGGTTGTTATCCGCGTCGAGAACTTCCCACACTTCGACATCGGGATGAAAGACTGGTAAATCAGTCAGCCGTTTGTATTGCAGGCCATACAGTTTGCCTGATGCCCACATCATCGCGTCGCGAAGCTGGTCGAGTTGGAGGTAGGGTTTGACTTCGTTGAAGTCCAAGTCGTACTTTTCTTTGCGGACCTTTTCGGCGTAATAACGATAGTCCCACGGTTTGATAGTGATATCGGTGTCTTCGGCGTCGGCGACCGCTTGCATGTCGGCCACCTCTTCTTTGACACGCGCGACAGCCTTGGGCCAAACACTCAACATCAATTGCATGGCAGCGTCAGGAGTTTTGGCCATTTGAGGCTCGAGACGCCAATGCGCATGGGTCTCGTATCCGAGCAGCTTCGCGCGGTTCGCTCGAAGCTGCAGAATCTCGGCAATGATTTTGTTGTTGTCGTACTTGTCGCCGTTGTCACCGCGGCTGTAGTAGTTTTTCCAAACTTGTTCTCGCAACTCGCGGTCATCCGCATACGTCAAAAATGGATCCATCGACGATCGTGTATTGGTGACCGCCCATTCGCCCTTGCGACCCTTGGCCTCCGCGTCACTGGCCATCGCTTGGACCACGCTGTCGGGCAACCCACGCAACTTGGCCGGATCACTGATCCAAGTCACATGTCCGGCTTCCTCGGCGAGGACGTTCTGGGAAAAATCCGTGAACAGTCGAGCCAGTCGTTGATTGATCTGTGACAGCCGTTGTTTTTGGCCATCGTCAAGCTTCGCGCCCTGTCGCACGAACGACTTGTAGCGATCTTCGGCTAGTCGTTTCTGGGCCACATCGAGATTCTTGTATTCGTCGGACTCGTAGACGGCCGCGATTCGTTCGAAAAGCTTAGAGTTCTGAGTCACTTTGTCTTGATACGCGGCAAGCTTAGGTGCAATCACGCGTTCGATATCGGGAATGGGACCGACGTTCAGGTTGGATGCATACACATCGAAGATGGTTTCGAGCCGCTGCAGTTTCTTTCCCGCTCGCTCCATCGCTGCGATGGTGTTCTCGAACGAGGCTGGCTCGGCCTGATTGGCGATCTTGTCGATTTCGTCGAGCGACGATTGAATCGCGCTGTCAAATGCGGGCACAAACTCTTCGCTGCGAATTTGATTCCACGGTGGAACTCCGCCGAACGGACCCGGCCACGGCTGGAGCAAAACCGATTTCGAGATGTCTGTCATTTCACGAGAATCTTGGCTGGAACAAGTGGTAAGCGGCGATGCGAGCACAACGGCAAGCGTGAATGCGATGAGGTTTTGAAATCGACGGTGCAACATGAGGGCATCCTGGAGTGATGAAGGGGCGTGTCCGTCAACTTGGTTTTGAGACGCTTCATCTTGAACCTTCCGTCGCTCGTTGAAAAGACGTCGCAATGCTGGGTGAGGGACACTCGCGGGCATCGTAACTGGTTAGACTAGTCGCTCGGGGTTCCCTCCCTGTGCTCGCCTCCACTATCCCACCCAGTTCCCACCTCGGAGCAAGCCGATGAACATGCATAACGATCTCGCACGCGACCGCCGACTATTCCTCAAAACGGGGCTTGCCGCGACCGCCGCTACGGTGTCATACGTCGATCGACTCGGATTGGCTCAATCCCCGGGGGCGAGTCCCAACGAAAAATTGGTACTGGGGATCATGGGCGTCAACGGTCGAGGGGCTGCGATCGCCCAAGGCATGATGGCGACCGGCCAGGCCGAAGTGGCTTACGTGTGCGACGTGGACTCGCGGGCGGCCGAACGTGCCAGCGAACTGGTGGCAAAACGACAATCCAACAAGCCGAAAATCGTGGCCGACTTTCGTCACATCTTGGATGACAAAAGCGTCGACGCACTGGTGGTTGCGGCGCCCAATCATTGGCATGCACCGGCGGCGATCCTGGGCTGTACGGCTGGCAAGCACGTATACGTCGAGAAACCATGCAGCCAGACGCCCGAGGAAGGCGAGCTTGCCGTCCAGGCGGCGCGCAAGCACCAACGCATTGTTCAAATGGGAAGCCAACGTCGCTCCTGGCCCGCGCTCCAGGAAGCCATCGGCAAAGTCCATTCGGGCGAGATTGGCCGGGCGCTCTACAGCCGCACTTGGTACAACAACCGCCGCAAGTCAATCGGCCACGGCAAAGTGATCGACGCCCCGTCGTGGCTCGATTGGCGAATGTGGCAAGGGCCGGCGCCGGATCGTCCCCTCAAAGACAATCTCGTGCACTACAACTGGCACTGGCATTGGCACTGGGGCAACGGTGAACTCGGCAACAATGGTATCCACGGGCTCGACGTCGCTCGTTGGGGACTGCAGGTGACATACCCAATCCGGGTCACGGCCGGTGGGGGCAAGTATCGACACGACGACGATCAAGAAACTCCCGACACCATGATGGTCACTTTCGATTTTCCAGAACAAAAGACCATTACCTGGGAAGGACTGAGCTGGTCACCCTTGGGGCCGCACGACGATGGATTTGGGATCAGCTTTCATGGCACCGAGGGCTCGATCATCATCCGTGGAGGCGGGTACAAAATGTACGATATGCAGCAAAAAGAAATCGGTTCTGGATCGGGTGCCGCCGGTGACCAGGACCACTTTGCCGATTTCATTGACGCGGTCCGAACTGGCCGATTGCCCAATGCGGACATTGAACAGGGACATCAAAGCACCCTGCTCTGTCACCTTGGAAACATCGCCTACCGGACCTCCAGTGTCCTGACGATCGACGATTCGAATGGTCATATTCGCGATCACGCCGAGGCGCAGAAACTTTGGCAACGGGAGTACCATCCCGATTGGCAACCAAAAGTGTAGAGGTCCGGTTGTAGCAACTGAATCGGGTTTGGTGTCCAGCCGAAGAATTCGCCACGCATTGGTAAAGGATTCCAATGGACCGCGACGGCACTAAAGACCCGCCAACGCGGCGGGTAAAATTTCTCTGAGCCTGAGAAACCGGCAATTTGACGCAAGTTCGCCAGCGCCTCTGTTTGAATCCGGACGAATTATACACCTAGAAACACAGTACTAACCAAGGGGCTGGTTAGAGCTGGTTTTGATGAGGTACAGTCGCCAGACTAGTGGGGCAACTACTGGTGGCAACTCGAAGCCGACCCGCAGCAATAGCTTGGTTGCGGGTCGGCTTTTTTTTTGCTCGAGGTGCACACCGCGAGGATCGGCGGTTTCACGGTGGCCACGGCGGAAAAGCCGCCGACGCTAGAATCAATTTTTTGCGAGCCACTTGTCCAGTCGCTATTGTTGAAACGCGGCCCCCACGAAGAGCAACAGCGCGGATCGAAAGAGGTTGCTTTGCGCTCACCACTTCTTAGAAAAAAATAGTGTGCGAACATCCAGCCGTTGGAAGACGACCGGCCATGGCGTTACGATCTCCACACCCGCCGCGTTTCCCCCCCGAGTTTCTGCCATGCTAACGAGTCAACGAAAGGTATTTATCGTTGACGATGAACCTGCCGTACTCGACCTCAGTTGTCGAGTCATTGCTGCCGCCGGTTTTGATTGTCAATCGTTTTCGACCGTTCGTGATTTACTCATCGCGCTCGACCCGTCGATCGATTGCATCGTCACGGACTTGCGAATGCCTGAGGCCGGCGGAATTGATTTGCTCGACGAACTTGCCCGCCGACAGATACAGATCCCGGTGGTCGTGCTGACTGGTCATGCGGACGTCCCGACGGCCGTCTGTTTGATGGAGCGAGGAGTGGTGACATTGGTTGAGAAACCCTTCGTTGCGGCGCAATTGGTCCAGGCTGTCGAGCGGGCGATCGGTGTCTCGGTTCGCAAGAAACTGGAGCTGAGCGAAGCGCAAACGGTTCGAGGTCGATTCAGCAAACTCAGCGACGAAGAACGCGAAGTCATGCGTGAGATGATCAGCGGTACAACCAATAAAGCGATCGCGATGCAGCTTTTCATCAGCGCCCGTACGCTCGATCGCAGGCGCCGCACGGTGCTGGTACGATGGATGTAGACTCGGTGGCCGAGTTGGCGGCGATGGCCGAGCGAAATCGATTATTTTGCGACTGACCCGACGCGACTCTTTACGCTTGCAACTCGTCAGCCACTGGATCGGGTTCTGAAAGCGGTAGCAGAATCGTGAACGTCGTTTCGCCCTGCTTGCTTGCGGCAAAGACTCGGCCGCCGAGTTGTTCGACAATCCCGTGTACGACTGCTAATCCAAGCCCGGTACCGCGACCGACATCCTTGGTCGTAAAGAACGGCTCAAAGATGCGCTCGGCGGTTTCGCCCGTGAAACCACGGCCGGTATCGATGACTCTGAGTTCCACGGCACCTAGCCGAAAACGCGTGCGGTCGTTTTCCGCGAGCTCGTGCGTGGCCAAGACACTTGTCCGCACACGGACGAGCCCGCCAAAGGGCATGGCATCAACGGCATTGCCGACTAAATTGAAGAGGACTTGTTCGAGTCGAGTCCGATCGGTGTGCACCCAAGGCGTCGTGTCGGAGAGCTCATAGCGAAACGCAATGGCATCGCCACCCATTCGGCCCAACAGATGGGCCAGTTGGCGCGTCTCGTGGTTGAGATCAAGCGTTTCCGTTTTGGAGCGGTCGCGGCGTCCGAATGTTAGCAATTGCTTGGTCAAGCCCGACGCACGCAATCCCGCGTCTCGAATCGCATGCAACGAACGCCGATGTGCTGGCGACGCGCCGGATGACTCGGCCGCCAACATCATTTCGCATTCGCCGAGCACGATGGTCAGTAGGTTATTGAAGTCATGGGCGATGCCACCGGCCAATCGGCCGATCGCTTCCATTTTTTGGGACTGCCAAAAGCGTTCACGTTGATCCCGGAGCGCCTCTTCGGTCGCTTTGAGTCGATGAATGTCCGTCGCCGTTCCGTACCAGCGGGCGATCGAACCGTCCGCCTCTAAGATCGGGACACCGCGAACAAGTAGCCAACGGTAGCCCGCGTCACCGTGCAATAGACGCAGTTCCACTTCGAACGTCGATCGCTCGGACATACTCTTGTCCCACTGCGTCTTCGTTCGTACGCCGTCCTCAGGATGCAGCAAGCTTGCCGGGTTCTCCAGAGCGTTTCGATCAAAAAGCGTTGTGCCTCGCTGGTTCACGTAGTGAATTGTGCCATCGGGATTGGCGATCCAAACGACTTGGGGCATCGCGTCGGCTAGCTGCCGCAATTTTTGTTCGCTGGAACGCAGGTGTTCTTCGGTTGCCTTACGATCCGAAATGTCTTGATCGGTGCCGACGAGTTGAATGACGTTGCCATCGTCGTCACGCACGATCTGGGCGATCGTGTGCAGCCAACGAACTTCACCACTGGGAAGTACGACGCGAGTATCGAAATTGTAACGGTCCGATCCCGCCAACACAGCCTGGAAGTTTTCTTCTACCCACTGGCGATCATTGGGATGTGTAACGGCCAGAAACGTGTCATGACTCGCCTTGGCCTTCGCGGGATCGAGACCCAGTAGCGCGTACTCGGCATCTGACCACCACTGGGAATTGGTGGCAACGTCCCAAGTCCAGCTTCCCAGTCGCGCCATGGCCAGCGCGTCTTCCAATCGCTGTTCGTTGACTCGCAGACGTTGCTCATGTTGTCGTCGCTCGGTGATGTCTTCGACCGTCGCGACAGCCCAAAGCGACTCTTGGTCCGATGGCTGTAGAAAGGACATATTGAATCGCGCGTGGATCACCGTTCCGCTGCGGTGAACCAGGCGAAGCTCAGGACAGCAATTTTCACCGTCCTCCATCGCTTCGCACATCGTCGCCTTCGCCGAGTCTCGATCATCGGGATGCAAAAACCCGAGAAACGATTCGCCCACAATCTCGTCTTCACGATAACCGAGAAGCTTGCACAGCGCCGGATTGGCGTGGGTGATCAAACAGGTCCGCGTGTCGCAAATGCAGAGGGCAACGGAGCAAAGTTGCACCAGCCAACGGTGCGGCTCTGTCGATGGAAAAGCGCCCCTGGGTAACGTGTCCTTCATGGCAACGACTCGTGCGATTCCGTTATGTAGATTGCGGCCGCCCCAGTCAAAAGTTTACCGATAAACGAAAGTAGATGAAGTGGACAACCGGTGATCGGGTGGTCGTGACAGTGAGATCGATGAATAGAGATCCTCCGTCGTCGAAGCGAAACGTCCGACAACGAGGCCAATCTTGCTACACTAGCGCGTCGTGATGGTGAACCACGATTCCATTTCCCACCTTCCCGTCCTCAGGGGGCTCCCCATGCGATTTTCAATGGCGGCTTGCGTAGCCGTGTGCTTCGTCCTGGTTCCTGTCGTCCATGCTGACGAGACCGCTCCCGGCGGCTATCGAAATCTAATAGGTGGTGATGGTCTCGCCGGATGGCATGGTGACAATCCACACACTGAACCGAAGGTGCGCGGCGAGGAACGAGCAAATGTGATCGAGACGCAGCAACCTGAATTCAACGCCCACTGGACCATCGACGGTGATGAACTCGTCAACGACGGTCACGGACCCTATGCGACCACCGATGACTCATTCGGCGATATCGAGTTGCGGATCGATTACAAAACCGTCCCGCTAGCCGACAGTGGCATTTACTTGCGTGGCACCCCGCAGGTTCAAATCTGGGATACCACCGAAGCAGGCGGAAAATTTAAATTAAAAGCAGACAAAGGTTCGGGTGGGTTGTTCAATAACAGTCCCGATGCACCGGGACAAACGCCGCTGACGCATGCCGACCGCGAGTTTGGACAGTGGAATGAATTTCGAATCAAACAGGTCGGTAGCCGAACGACGGTCTATCTCAATGATCAACTCGTTGTCGACAACGCGCTCATGGAGAACTATTGGGATCGAAGTCAACCGCTATCGCCGCGCGGTCCCATTCACTTGCAAACACACGGTGGTGAAATTCGGTGGAAAAATATCCTGGTTCGCGAGATCGATAGCGACGAAGCGACGTCCATTTTGCGAGGCGACGATGAAACGCAAGGATTCACGTCGATATTCAATGGCAAAGATTTGAGCGGATGGAGCGGCGCGACCGAAGGCTACGAGGTCGTCGATGGAGCGATCGCTTGTCGACAAGGACACGGCGGCGTGCTGTTCACCAACGACGTCTACGATGATTTTGTGGTGCGACTCGAATTCAAACTTCCACCCGCAGGCAACAATGGCTTGGCAATTCGATATCCAGGTACTGGGCGGGCAGCGTACGACGGCATGACCGAACTGCAAGTTCTGGACGATGACGCCGAAAAGTACGGCAAGCTCGATCCACGCCAATATCATGGGTCGGCGTACGGGATGGTCGCCGCGCATCGCGGCTACCTGCGTCCCACCGGCCAATGGAATTATCAAGAGGTAACCGTCCAAGGTTCAACGATTCGTGTTGAACTCAACGGCACCAAAACTCTTGACACGGATCTGAGTCAGGTGAACGAATTCAAAGATGACCTCGAGCATCCCGGCAAAGGACTCCAGCAAGGTCACTTTGGGTTTGCTGGACACAACGAACCCGTTCACTTTCGCAACATAGCGATCAAACGTTTGCCCAAGTAGGGCATGTCGCCGAATCGCGCGTCGACCTCGTTCGCGCTACAGTTCGCCGGTCGCCGGTTCCGCAACTTCCGTCGGCTGCGACTCGCCCGGCGCGCCTAAGGGTCCGACGGAAATGACTTTGGATCCGTCGGGAAGGATCATTCCGGGACGTAGCTCTCCGTCAACGCTTCCGGTCGCGGCTTGCGAGTCGGGATAAGTCTCGTCAAATCGACCAGCCGAATATGGTTCTGGGCTCGATGACGGTTGGTGCGAATATTCGCTGCTGTAGCCGGGCACGCCGTAACGAGGTGTTGGAACGTAGCCGTTCAGCGGACTCGCGTAAACGTTGACGTCGACTTCCGAAAGAGGCAAACCGTATCTTGGCGAATAATAGGGAGTGCTGCCGTAGAAACCTCGGTAAGCGGAGGCGTAAGGCGACACGCCGTCGAATCGGCCAATCGCCAAACCGCTGGTCAAGCCCAACCCGTAACTGCTCAGCCCGTAGTTGTTGTAACCAACTCCACCGAGCCCGCCGTAGCCATACCCAGGACCTGGGTAACCGAAAGCGCCATACCCAAGACCGTCGTAGCCCAGACCGCCGTAGCCGAAACTACCATAGCCCAAGCCGCCATACCCCAACCCGCTGCCGATCGAGATACTAAAATTGCTGCCGGAGTAGCCTCGGCCGTAGCCTCCGCGATAGTGACTTGATCCGCGATAATGTCCCCCGGAGTAAGCGCCCCCGGGGTGTCCGCTTCCATGGCGATGCTGGGCATTCGCAGGGGGTTGACTCATCATGAACAGCGATGAACCCAAACACACGATCAACGCAAGCTGTCGAGTCGAGATCAACATTGATTTTTTCCGCAGTGAGAGATGGGGCTCCGCGAGTGCCGGAACCCTCACGTCGCGGCGGTTTACGGAAACCTCCGTCCGCGCGACAGTACCATGAATCCTAGGCCACTCCCTACGAATGGCAAATTCCCTACCTCACCTTCCCCACTGAAATCGTTCAATCTCTCATGTTTCCACGATTCATTTGTCTCATGCGGTACGACCGATTCGCGCCCCTTGTCTTTTTCTGGAGCTCAATCGGAATTGCCGGAGTCGTCCAAGGACAGTCCGAATTAAAACTCGATTCAAGTCAGCAAACTCCCGGCCACTCGCAAAACGTCTTACTCGTCACGCTCGACGGTTTGCGTTGGCAGGAGGTATTCAGGGGAGTGGATTCGCGATTGATCACGACGGACGCTGGCGTGAAGGACATTGACGCGATCCAGCGGCGTTTCGTTGCCGAGGGCACGAGTGCCCGGCGAGAAAAATTGATGCCGTTCTTGTGGAACACCGTCGCCACAGGTGGAGTGATCTACGGCGATCCCGAAGATGGCTCGCGCGTCGTGGTGAGCAACCGCGAGCATTTTTCGTATCCCGGCTACAGCGAAATTCTTTGCGGTTTCGCTGATTCTAAAATCGATTCCAACGCGAAACAGTACAACGAAAATGTGACGGTGTTGGAATGGTTGAACGGGCAGTCGCCACTGGCCGGACACGTCGCATCGTTTTGCTCGTGGGACGTCTTTCCATACATCATCAATGACAAGCGAAGCGGCGTACTCGTCAACGCCGGCTGGGTACCCGTGGCTGAAACGGTAGCCAAGGGGAGTCGGGCGGAATTGCAACAGATTGATCAACTGGCGAACGAGATTCCGCACCTGTGGCCGGGTGTTCGCTACGACTACTTCACATACTTGGCCGCGGAAACGTACCTGCGCGTGCAACGACCGCGAGTGCTATACGTCTCATTGGGCGAGACCGATGATTGGGCGCACGAGGGACGCTACGACTTGTATCTCGACGCGGCGCGACGCAACGACGACTACATTCGCCGTCTCTGGGAGACGCTGCAATCGATCCCAGAGTATCGTGACAAGACCACGCTCATCGTCACCACTGACCACGGCCGCGGCGACAATCGTGACGAGTGGAAATCGCACAGCAAATCGATCGCGGGATGCGATGCGATTTGGATCGCAGCGATGGGGCCGAACATTGATGCCGCTAGCCCGCGAGCAGTGGAAGTGACCCAATCACAAGTTGCCGCGACAGTCGCTGCCGTACTCGGTTATGATTTCAAACAATCGAACTCCAAAGTTGCCGATCGATTGCCTTGCGTCAAATAGCACCCACCGGTGACTCTTGCAAATTCTCTGTCCATTGAACTCGCTCGCATCCGGATATCGTGATGAAGTCCGCCTACATCGACAAGCTTATCGTCTTAATCGCGTTCACCTTGTTCAGCGTGCCCTTCGCCTCGCTTCGCGCGGGTGAGTTCAACCGAGTATTGAGTATCGGTGATCCGCTTCCGAGTTGGACGGATTTGGAAGGAGTTGATGGAGCTAAGCATTCGACGGCCGATTTCAGTGAATCCAAGGTTTTGGTGATCGCATTCACCTGCAATTCGTGTCCTTACGCGGTGGATATCGAAGAACGGTTGATCAAACTCGATGGTCGCTATGCTCCGAGTGAAGTGCAAGTGGTGGCGATCAATGTCAACACCGGCGAAGCAGATTCGCTCGAGGCGATGAAAGAACGGGCCGCAGCGAAAGGATTTGCTTTTGAGTACCTCTTTGATCCGACACAAAAGATCGCTCGTGACTTCGGTGCCACGCGAACGCCTGAGTTTTTTGTGTTCAACGACGACCGAAAACTCGTCTACCAAGGTTCGTTGGACGATAGCCCCGATGGAACGAGCGTTGGTAATCAATACGTGATCAGCGCGGTCCAAGCTCTACTGGATGCTGGCGACATTCAGGTGACGGAAACGGTGCCGATTGGCTGCAACATTCGCTATGAACGGACGCGTCGGTCGCGATCCACCGAGTGAGACGGACCGACACGGCAATAAGTTCCGAGTATTGATCATCCGGCACTGGCCGCCATCGTGTCCGGGGTACGCGTACCAAGCGAAAGAATTGATTTTAAGTTTTTTGCTGCTGTCGATTTGTTCGGATGCGGATCGATCATAAGAAGTCCGTCTCGGAACTTTGACGGACCATCGGAGATTCGAGTCGCCGATTGCCGCCGCAGCCGAGGGTCGACGCAGCCGATTGCCGCCGCAGCCGATGATCCGACAACGCACCGACGAATCCAAATCAAAATCATACTCGGAGAACGTTCATGTTTGACAAACCGCAAGCGGAACACAAGTGGCTCGAACAACTCGTTGGCAATTGGCGGATTGAACAGCAGTGCACGATGCCCAGTGGGGCGACAAACCGTACAGAAGGCCAAATGACATGTCGGATGATCGGCGGTCTCTGGTTGTTCGCCGAGAGTTCGGGTGAGTCGGACGAAGGTGATAAGTGGACTTGCGTGATGACCGTCGGTTTCGATCCGAAACGCAATGCGTACATGGGGACGTTCATCGGTTCGATGATGTCGTACTTGTGGCCCTACGAAGGAACGCTTGATGAGTCTAGGAAGCGACTTGTGCTCGACACAAACGGCCCCAAGATGGACGGCGTCGGTACCTCAAACTATCGCGACACGATCGAGATCATCTCCTCAGATCACTGGCGGTTCACTGGCGAATTACAGAACAACGACAGCACTTGGACGATGATCATGGACGGAGCGCATCGCCGACAATGACATTCGCATTTGCCTGGTCCAGACAAGCATTCTCATCGATCGTGTCGCACTCTCGTTTCCTTAGCAATGGATAATTAAGATGACTCAAATGATTTTTGTGAACCTTCCGGTTGCAGACTTAGCCGCTGCAATGCGTTTCTACACCGCGATTGGTTTCAAGAACAATCCGCACTTCACAGACGAAACCGCAGCTTGCATGGTTTGGAGCGAGGCGATTCACGTCATGTTGCTCACGCACGAGAAGTGGAAAACGTTCACCAGTCGGCCTATTCCACCTCAATCGTCGAGCGAAGTCATACTTTGTGTTTTGTGCGACAGCCGTGAGGCGGTGGACAAGATGAACGCGTTGGCCGCAGAGAACGGCGGAACCGCTGACATCAACAAGCTACAGGACTTGGGATTCATGTTCAGCCGCAGTTTCGCGGACCCCGACGGTCACGTGTGGGAACCGTTGTGGATGGATCCTGCCGCGATTCCGCCCCAAGAATGACGTGGACTGGACATGTATCGCCGGGGCTGCCAAGCGGAAGCGATTTTAATTTGCCCAGCTAGCGGACCCCAATCGCGATGGCTCCAATGAGTTCCCGTGGCGTTGGTAGTCAATCACCAGTGTGTCGTGACTTGTGTCCAGTCGCCAGGCTGTTTCCCGATCGGAATGATCCATGAACTGGTTGGACAGGGCGCCGTTGCTGATGTTCGTGGTGGCGGCGTTGACCTTGGGGTTGGCACCGTTCGTCCCCGAGCCACACATCTGGGAAAAGCTGAAGATGCTGGTGGCTGGTACACTTCGCAAACCCATCGATTTTTTCGATCTGGTTTTGCATGCGACACCGTGGATTCTGCTCGCATTCAAGCTGGCGCGAATGCTGATGCGTCCGAGTGGTTCGTGAGACAGTGTCGGCATACCGGGAAGTCCAATCCGGCTCCCGCACTCACTCTTTACCGGGCCGCAAGGTTGGCGAAGTCTCGGATCTCGGCGAGCAATTCAATGTGTGCCGGTGACCAGTTTCGATGAAGCGCATTCGGCTCATCGGATTCGTCTCCGAGACCTGTCGTTTGGGAAAGATTCGCGCGGTTCATGATCGCGTCACGGATTTGGCTGGCCTCGGCGACTCCTTCGATGACGCCCGCGTGCGAGCCATAGCCGCCGCCCGATTCTTGGCTTGAGCCTCCGCCACCCGCGGTCTCCACAACGACGTCGGCAATTCCGAACCAGCGTTGGAGGGGGCCCTGCATCACCTTGACGTTCTGGATGTTTTCAAAGGTGATCGTTGATTCATGAATCACCCAAATTCCACGTCGCAGCCGCATGCTTCGATCGCTGAAGACGTACCACGTGGTGTCGTACCGTAAATGAATCGCCAAGTAGGAAATCACGGCGATCGATAGGAGTACGATGACGATGGCAATGGTTCCGGCGAAGAACCATTGGCTCTCGGCCACCGCGAGAGCGATGGAGCCGCCGACCGATGGCACCGCGATGACGACAAGCAACAGAAGCAGCTGGAACGTCAAGTAACTGATGTAGCGAGTTGACGGCTTTCGCGACGAAATCTGCTCGGCATCGATCGTGGGAAGATCCGGAGCATGGCGAGGCACACAGAAGACACTGGTGAGCACTCCCCACACACCTTCGTAGATCCATGTGGTACGGTTGGTTGACATCTCATTAGCGGACAAACTCATTGTGGGCTCCTTGATTCAGCGAGTTGGCGCATCGAGTCACGAATCTCCGTGAGTAATTTCAATGCTTCGTCGCCGGAGGTGTCATCACTCACTTCCGTTTCAACCGATTCGCCTTTCGCGCCTCGCATTTTTGCATACAAGTAATCGCGAAGCTGGTCCGCTTCCAAGATTCCCTCGATGCTCATCTCCGGCGTGGCGCTGCCCGAAGCGGTTTGTACCCCAACCGTTGCCAATCCAAACCATCGCTGGACGATGTTCCGCGTCAGATGGATATCTTGGATGCGACGATGCGTCAGGTAGATTTCCTTTCGAAACAGCACTCCCCACTGCATGGCAATGCCGCTTTCATCGAACCTGTATCGCAGCGTGAGATATTTGCAAAAAAGTGGAATCAAGGTAAATGGAATCAAAGGGCCCGATAGCAAACTGCAAAGAATGTAGTATCGAATGAGCGCCGTAGCGGGCCGAGTGATCAGCTCGGCCCGAAAAGGTTGACTTGACTGAGACGTCGATACTGAATCGTGCGCACTCATTGTGTTTCCTGGGTGAAAAGTCGAAGTAGAACGACAGTGATCCTGCCCCATCACTGTAGCGGACCACCGGGCCTTTCGCTGGTGAATCCGATCCCCGTCGAAGGGCGGCAACGCAGATATTGTCTCGCGATGGGAGACGAAGAATCGACTAGAATGAGTTTTCGGGTGCAACGCCGCCCCGATTGTGAACGATCGATACTCATGGTTCGGGACGCATGGACGAAACCAAGGCAAATTCTCGCCATCCGCAACGCATTCTTATGCAGTTGTTATGCCCGGCGCTGATCTTGAGTTTTTCGGGTCCGCTCAACCTGCTCGCCGCCGACGATGTCGAACGTGAGTCGGCACTGAGACTCGTTGAGCGTTTCAGTTTGCATCGAATCGTTCTTTCCAAGTATTGTTTCGAATGTCACTCGGCGACGAGGACCGAAGGCGACCTTGACCTGGGACGGTTCGACTCGCTCGACAGTGTCCAAAGCGACTTAAAACCTTGGGAAGCGATGATCCAGCAACTGGAGACTCGCGAAATGCCACCCAAGGATCAACCTCAGCCGACCGACCAAGAGCGGACCGAATTGCTGAGGTGGATTCGAGATATACTCCGTGTGGAAGCCCTACGTCATGCGGGCGACCCTGGCCATGTGCCCTTGCATCGATTGAGCAATGCTGAATACGACAACACGATCCGTGACCTCACCGGTGTTGATCTAAAGCCGACACGCGACTTTCCATCGGATGGTGCGGCTGGCGAAGGTTTTACAAACGCTGCGGAATCGCTCAGCATGTCGCCAGCGATGATGACGAAGTACATTGGCGCGGCCAAGGAAATTGCCAGCCACGCGATACTGCTGCCAAACGGATTTCGCTTTTCGAAGTCAGCGACCCAGCGGGATTGGACGGATGATAGCTTGGCAGCGATTCGGTCTTTCTACCGTGCGTTTTCGGAAGACGGCACACTTCCGTTGGCAGCCTACATGGCCGCACTTGTCGAACATCGTGACGTTATCGAGGCCCGGCAAAAGTCCACCGAAGACGTGGCCCGCGAAAAGGGCCTCAGTCCAAAGTATCTCGCTCTTCTCTGGTTGGCACTTCATCAAGACGATGCGGCGTACCCGCTTGATCGCTTGCAATCGATCTGGCGATCGGAAAATTACAGTGCTGTCGACCAGTACCTTTCCGAAGTCACGTCTTGGTCTGAACGGCTATGGGAGTTTCCTCGCATCGGAAGCTACGGCAGTTCGCATCGACAAGTAGCTCGCGATCCGAAGCTCGCCGAGTCCGATGCGATCGCGATCATGGCCGAACCCGAGGCCGGGCAAAACGAAGTGACGTTGCATTTGAGGGCCCGTCAATTGACGGGAAGGCCCCAGAGCGTGGTCTGGAACAATCCGCGGTTCGTGGCCAACGGCAGAGCCGACTTGATGCTGCATGATTACCATTCGTGGGGCTCGCGGTTCGAGATCGACTATCAAGCTCTGTTTGCCCAGACCACGCGGTACCTCGAGGCTACCATCGATGCCGCCAACAACCCGGGCGTATCGACATCCGAATTGGCGGTGCGTTATGGACTCGATCCGCCATGGTTGGAGCGATGGATTCAAGTGCTCGATATTGCTCCTCGAACGACCACTGAATCGAAATCGTTGAGCGGAATTGCTGCACCAATGGTGACATTGAATCTATTGAGCGAGCCGGCGTCGAGTCTTGAACGTCCATCGATTCAAGGTTGGAAGCCGGTCGGCGCTGACTTGCCCATGGTGGTCGCGAACGCGTCGGATGCGACCGAACATATTCCGGGACGCGTGGCGCCTCACTCGATTGCGGTTCATCCGACGCCGACGGAGTTTGTTGCGGTGGTGTGGACGAGTCCGGTTACTGGGATCGTCGAGTTGAGCGGTCGTGTCGAGCATGTGCATCCGGCATGCGGAAACGGGGTCGTGTGGTGGGTCGAGCTTCAAGCAAAATCACAGACTCGCATCATCGACTACGGCAGTACGGGGATCGGCGGATCGAGCGATCTGCGCGTGGGCGAATGGGAGGTCGAGGTCGGTGATCGAATGCTGTTGGCGATCGATTCAAAGGAGGCAAATCATGTTTGTGATTTGACGAGCGTCGATTTCCGTGTGCGCGAGAAAATCGCAAGCGAGGGTAATCGCGGTTGGGACTTGACCAATGACGTCGAAGGGAGGATTGACCGTGGGAATCCGTTGCCCGGTCGCGACGGGAGGGAGGTCGTCTGGAGCTTTGTGCGAGGTCCAAGCGACCAGCGAGCAAGTGTCCTTGAGACCATGTCCGAAGGTGAAACTCTGCTGGAGCGTTGGCGTGCGTCAGCCGCCGACATTGACCAAGTGGATCTTGCGAAACGCTTGGCAATAGAATTGCAAACGCTACTGACGGGACCACGTCCGGCGGACGATTCTCTGGACCAAATTACTTACGATCATCTGGTGTCGCCGTACAGTGAGTTGCTCGGCGGCGTCGATCTGCGCGCACTCGCGCCAGCCGCAAATCAGTCAATGTGGGGCTTGCCGCTCGATCGATTCGGCATGCGACCTGATGATCAAATGACCGCGGCGCAGAATCTCGTTACATCATCCGGCGAAATCGTTGAGATTCGATTGCCGGCGGCCCTGCTGAGCGAATATTACTTCGCGGTCGATTGCAAGTTAGGTGATGATTCCGACGATCAGGTGTTGCAATATCAAGTCTCGTTAGCACCGCTATCCCAGACCAGTGCGTGGGACATGTCGCGTCCGATTTTAGCGGCGGCCAATGGTAGCGGTCGGACGAATTTTCTCCAAGGCTTGAAAGAGTTTCGACGTCTGTTTCCGCCCCACGTATGCTACCCACACATCATACCGACGGACGAAGTGGTTTGCTTAAAAACATTCCATCGTGAAGATGAGCCACTGGTCGATTTGTTTCTCGATGACACGCAGACAGCGGAACTTGAGCGGCTTTGGAGTGAGCATCGTTTCATATCCAAGTTTCCGCTGGTGGAGAACGAGTATTTGCCGCTGTTTATTGGTTTTGTCACGCAAGATCAACCGAAAGAACTGCTGGAGAAATTTGAAAACATGCGACCGCTTTTTCAGCAATGGGCGGACGATTTTGAGCGTGATTTTGAGGAAGCGGCACCAGGGCAATTTGAGCAGTTGTTTGCGTTTGCGGCGAAAGCGTATCGTCGCCCGCTGACTCCGAGCGATGCCGCAGGGCTGCGTCGACTTTATGACTCGCTACGAGAAAACGAGGTGACGCACGAAGAAGCATTCCGTAGCGTGCTCGGTCGCGTGTTGCTGTCGCCGTCGTTCTTGATGCACCTGGAGACCTCGCCCTCCGAGGAGACGGTCGCGCCCGTCGATGATTGGGAACTGGCGAGTCGTTTGAGTTACTTCCTTTGGTCCTCGATGCCGGACGACGACTTGCGAGTCGTGGCCGCGGATGGGCGATTGCACGAGCCGAGTGAGATCGCCAGCCAAACCCGGCGCATGTTGAATGACCCTCGCGCCCGCTCGTTGGCGATCGAATTTGGAACGCAATGGATTCACGTTCGAGAGTTTGACCGCTTTTCCGAAAAGAATGAATCGCTTTTTCCCACCTTCGATCTTGAGCTGCGAGACGCAATGTATGAGGAGGCGATTCAGTTCTTTCAACATCTGTTTCAGCACGACGAACCGGTCGTCGATGTGGTAAATGCGGATTATACGTTTCTCAACCAGCGTCTCGCTCGCCATTACGGTATTCCTGATGTGACGGGCGAGGATTTTCGGCGCGTCGATGACGTTCGACGTTTGGGACGTGGTGGTGTGCTGGGATTCGGAAGCGTCCATGCGAAACAGGCGGGGTCATCGCGAACCAG
Source organism: Pirellulaceae bacterium (assembly GCA_041741195.1). Taxonomy (GTDB): domain Bacteria; phylum Planctomycetota; class Planctomycetia; order Pirellulales; family Pirellulaceae; genus JBBSJZ01. The sequence continues at coordinate 23,112 of JBGSKM010000013.1, read as the reverse complement.
TCCCGTGCTGCGAGGCAATTGGGTGGTCGAGACGCTGCTGGGTGAAAAGCTTCCGCTACCTCCACCGAACGTTCCCCAACTGCCGGAAAGCGAGCTGGGAAATGATGGTCTGACCATGCGCGAGATCGTCCAGCGACATGTGGCAGATCCACAATGTGCGTCCTGCCATCGCCGAATTGATCCATTCGGAATGGTGTTTGAACGGTACGACTCAATCGGTCGGTATCGAGAAAGCGATTTGAACGGCTTGCCGATCGATGCGACATCGAAATTGCGAGACGGTACCGCTATCGACGGCTTGGACGGATTGCGTCACTACCTTCATTCACAGCGTAGTGAAGCAATTGTGCGTTTGTTTTATCGTCGTTTACTCGGCTATGCACTTGGGCGTTCGGTAACGATCTCCGATCATGTGCTGATCGACGAAATGATGACAAAAACCGCAAATGGGACTACCGGAGTCCAGGATGCTGTCATCGCGATTGTCCAAAGCCCGCAATTTGGTCGCATTCGGGGCCGGCATGAGTCCAACGGCACATCAATTCCTTGACCACGAGTCAATCCAACTTAACACCAGCGATTCTTTTAAGTCTGAGCAAACACGATGACAGCGAAACTATTCGACCGACGAGCCCTGCTTCGTGGTATCGGCGTCACGATGGCCCTGCCGTGGCTAGAATCGATTCGTGTTTGGGGCGACGGGGCATCGCTCTCGTCATCGTCCCAAGGTTCAGGATCGGAGCCGCCAGTTCGTTTGGCGTGTTTGTTCGCAGGCAATGGGTTTCACAGTGCAGAGTGGTGGGCCAAGGGCGACGGCAATTCGATGCAGCTCGGAAAAGTCCTCGAGTCACTGCGTCCGTATCGCGAAAAGATGCTTTTCATGCGAGGTTTGTACAACGAGGAAGCCCGGATTGGCGGTATCCATAGTTGTCAAACAGGTAACTTGCTCACCGGTGCCCACTTGGCCGACGGAGGCGAAATTCGGTCGGGAATTAGCATGGACCAAGTCGTCGCTCGGCATCACGCGAATCAAACCAAAGTCGACAGTCTTGTGCTGGGATGTGAGCGTTCGATCGCCGCACTGCACAAAAACTATTCGATGATTTACAGCTCTCACATTTCTTGGAGCTCCGCGACGACACCGACGCCGCTGGAGCTGTATCCGGCACTGGCGTTTGATCGTTTGTTCCGAGACGACGAGGGACGGGCGGATGCCAGTGTGCTCGACGCAGTGCTGGAAGAAGCCAGTGGGTTGAAACATCGGATCAGTGTTTCCGACACGCGGCGTTTGGAAGAGTATCTCGAATCGGTACGGGAAGTCGAGCGTCGCATCGATCAAGCGGGCAAATCACGGCGTTTGCAGGGTTGGCGACCGACGCTGGCGTCCCCCGATTCCGCGCGACCCGTCGATGGAATTCCGCAAGATATCGATGAACACATGCGGTTGATGTGTGACATCTTGGTGCTCGCCTTTCGCACCGACACGACTCGAGTATGCACGTTGAAGCTCAACAATGATCATTCGTCATTGAGGTTTCCCAACTTGGTATCAGATCGTGCGCCGACCCAAGGGATCGACTACATGATCCATCACTTGCTTTCTCACACCGACAACGGGGATTGGTTGAAAGTCAATCAATTCTTCACCGAGCAACTTGCCTACATCGCTGCAAAATTGGATGCGGTCCAAGAGGGCGAACGCACTTTGCTGGACAATTCGATGATCTTGTACATGTCGAGCATGATGACGGGTAGTCACAACAACGACCAATTGCCCGTGGTAATGCTCGGCAGCGGCGGCGGGCAGATTCAAACCGGCCGCATCTTGGATTACATGGACAAGCCCAATCGCAAAATGTGCAGTTTGTATCTGTCGCTGATGGAAAAAATGGGTGTCAAACTCGAATCCTTCGGCGATTCGACTCAGCAGCTTGCGGAAGTTTAGTACTTGTCTTTCAACCCTTCCGAAACCTCATTCGCCACCGCAGCATGGATGGATGCATCAGCCGCCAATATCGCTCAACGGACCTCTGTCGGGTTGAACCACGCCGTGCAAAGTGGTTAACCTTTTAGCCGAGAACTCGCCAAACGTCGACGGACAGCTGACGCCACGTTTCGTTCGTGACACTTATTGAATTTTGAAAGGTGGTTCGATGCCAATCATTCGTCCGCAAGGAAAAGTTAGCTACCAGAATGACGGTCGCGTGGTGCTGGTCAGTGGTGGAGCCAACGGCATCGGTCGTGCGACGTGCGACGCGTTTGCGGCGTCCGGTGCGGCGGTGATTTGCATGGATGTCAACGCGGATGCGGCAAAGGAGCTTTCACCGCAGATCCGGTTCGTCGAAGGGGATACCTCCAGTAACGAAGATTGCCAACGCGCCGTCGCAGTGGCGGTCGAAAAGTACGGTGCGTTGGATGTTCTGGTGAACAACGCCGCGATTCAGCCCAAGGCCTCCTACGCACCCATGCATGAATTGTCGATGGAGATATGGGACCGCATGGTGGGCATCAATTTTACCGGCTATGCACTGCTCGCCCGACACGCCATTTCACAGATGCTCCGACAAGGCAGTGGGGTCGTCATCAACATGGCCAGCGGTCAAGGACATCGAACGGCTCGGGAAGTACCGGCCTATGGTCCCATCAAGGCAGCCAACTTGATGCAGACGCGACAATGGGGCGTGGAGTACGCTCGCAGCGGAATACGCGTCCTTTCAGTTTCACCGGGCGCGATCGATACACCGATGGTGCGGGCGACTTTGAACGAACAAGGTGGTGCGAGTGAGATCGCCAATCGACACCCGCTCGGTCGCATTGGACAACCCGGCGAAGTGGCTGCCGCGGTGTTGTGGCTAGCCAGCGATGACGCTTCGTTCGTGACGGCGACCGATCTCGAAGTTGACGGCGGACTCGGAGCCTTCGGAGCGTTCGCGGATCCGTACACAGCGGACCCATGATCCGCTTCGCCGAGCGGCCGCGCGCTCGGCTAGCGATTTGATCACTCGGCATGCCTAAGTCCACCACCTCGCGCGTCGTCGAAGCTCTCCGACTCGGACTGCGAAATCGAAGCAACGAGCAAACAACACGTGGTGGCGACTTTTGGTCGCCAAGCGGAGAAACGACGACAAAAGTCGACGCCACGTGAGAATCTACAGGTTTATAGAAGGTCATCCAATCAAATGCACAATAGGAATGCAAACCTGTTCTCTTGGCTGGCACTTCTTGCAAGTTCCATACTCGCAGTTCCAGTCGCATCCGCGGGATCTCCGAACATCTTGTTCATCCTCGCCGACGACATGGGGTGGCAGGATACGAGCGTACCGTTTTGGAACGAGCGGACGAAGTGGAACGACCGCTTTCAAACGCCCTCGCTGGAGCGACTCGCGCGGGAGGGAATGAAGTTCACGCAAGCTTATTCCAACTCGGTGTGTACGCCGACCCGTGTCAGTTTCTTGACCGGCCAGAATGAAGCCAGACATGGCGTGACACAATGGACTTATCTGGGCGGCGATCATCCGTCGACGGATCTGGCGCATCCGACGCTTCTGCCGGCCGATTGGAATTGGAATGGGCTACAGCCCAACGGAACGAACGTGCGCAACAGCACTATTGCACCGACACTTCCTCAATTGCTCAAGCAAGCTGGCTATCGCACGATGCATTTTGGAAAAGGGCATTTCGGAGCTGCCGATACACCGGGAGCCGATCCTAAGACCCTCGGTTTTGATGTTCGAATCGGCGGTCGCGACGCGGGTGGTTGCGGTAGCTATTGGGGTACAAAGAACTTCGGCGCGAAAGCGAACCCCAACGGCCCCTGGCGAGCTTGGGATTTGGACAAGTACTTTGGTCAAGACATCCATATGACTGAAGCACTGACTCGCGAAGCGGAACGCGAAATTCGCGAGTGTGTCGAAGCCGATCAACCTTTTTTCTGTTACTTCGCCCATTACGCTCCTCATACGCCTATTGAACCTGACGAACGGTTTGCCCCAACGTACCGGGCCAAAGGTTTGGACAACACCGAAGCTGCCTACGCCTCGTTGATCGAAGGGATGGACAAAAGCGTCGGCGACTTGTTGATGCTGCTCGATGAGCTTGAGGTTGGTGACGAGACGATCGTCGTTTTCACTTCCGACAACGGTGCCGTCAGTCACAAGTACCGAACGATGGACCCGCCTCATACGCACAATTCGCCGCTAAGCAGCGGCAAGGGTGCTCATCATGAAGGAGGCATTCGTGTGCCATTGATTGTCCGTTGGCCCGGTGTCACAAACGCGAACACAACCAACGAAACACCGGTTGCCATCTACGACTGGTTTCCAACACTGCTCAGTGCTGCCGGTGTGGGTTCTCCTCGCAATATCGATGGAGTCGATCTGCGCTTCCTACTGGAAGGTCGCAGCGACACCTCCGCGGATCGTTCGCTCGTGTGGCACTTCCCAAATTTCTGGGGGCCGCTGTCGAACGTTGGCCCAGTCGAAGGTCCCGGCCTGGGACCGTCCAGTACAATCCGACATGGCGATTGGAAGCTGATCTATTACCACACAGATCAGCGATTCGAGTTGTTCAACCTCGCCAAAGATATCGGCGAAAAGGAAAACTGTGCCGCCGAGAATCCGTCACGAGTGCGGGAATTGGCCGACAAACTCACTCGCAAACTACAGTCGTATCAGTCGCCCATGCCAATCATCCAATCAAGCGGTCATGCGGTTCCGTGGCCAGCGGAGGCTCTCGTGAATGCGGCGAACGAATGAACGTAACCATTCAGACTTTTTTAAATCGATCTTGAAAAACCTCGGAGGTTTGGGGGCGCTAGAAATAGTTTGCCCGCGAATAGCGCCAATGCACACGAATCAGAATTCCTGCAGCCGGCTCTTTTTTGCGGCCAATCGTGTGATGAGCTGGCAAACTTAGCACTTCTGCACCACATCGCACCAAGCACGTGCATTGAAACCGATGCGACTCAGAATCAGTGCCTACGTTCTGATTTTCCGAAGTCAACTGGCGAGCTCACTGCGTTCACGCTTGTGGCGGCGATAGTTGTGAACCCAGCGGTAACTCATAAAGTAGACCGCGATGGATATAGGTGTTGCAACCACCACGCAGCCCAGAGTCAGTGGCGCGATCACTTGCATGACATTCCTCCAGTAGAATGTCACTGCTGTAGAAATGCCTGCCGGAGGAGTGGCTAGTCTCATCCACCAGTCAATAGAGATAGGCGGAACTTGAAGGAAAGAGCATCCGATTCGGTAGCAAGGATAATAGATTGGTACAAATGTCGCCGGATTGCTAATCCACACCAGCGGAATGCCGACGGCACGGTTGGCCCGCAGCAGCGACGCAAGCGCGACGACTGCAATCATCTGGAAGCCAACCGTCGGGGTCAGCGCGACGAACACCCCCAAAGCAATTCCAAGGGCGATTGCATGCGGCGGATCATCGGCATGCAAGATCCCCCGCATCACAAAGCGGCGAACGCGAACGGCGAAACGCATCCAAGCACGGCGGTTCACGTGTGACTTGCTCCTGCGGTAATTGCGATGCTGCCGTGATTGCTAAGCCCACCGTGCCGTGAACCTTTAGACCTATCCGAAATCCGTGAGCCGACGTCAATATCCGCACGTCGCCTGACGGTTCACGGCTAGACGCTCAATTTGTACATGCCGACAACAAACTGACCAAGCGGACGATTGATTTTCCACTCGTCCGATGGCTGCCGCTTTGTCACTGGGATGCAGTGGCGCTCGACTTTTGGAGAACGAATTGGCCGTTGACGGAATTCCATGAATCATTCGTGTTTTTTCCGGTAAAGATTATGGTGAATTTGGTTCCATCGTCGTTAATCCATTTCTGAGTAAAGTTCCAGAAGAACGTGGAGACTTCGACATGCCCGGTTCCCCAGGCGTCTTCGTAAGCGATGGTTGACCACGGTCCCCATGGCTCGGGCGCGTCGAACATCCCCAGGCGTCCCGCGTGTGACGCTGTGTGTTCTGTGCACAAGAGGTAGCGGCCCAGTCCCGGGTTGAAGACGACGCTGACGTTCCAACCGACGCCATTGGCATCTTCGAATACGGGGCGTTTCGCTTGCACCATTGACGTCCACATCGGCGAGCCGTCGGGACCAAGGCCAGCAAAGAATTCGTAGCGGTCGCGTTTGAGAATCGAATTACTGGGGACGCGTGCAAGGTGGATGCGACCTGGTTTGTGCACATCAAAACCGTGCGTTGTGGTGGGAAGCGAATCCGGTCCCCATGTGGGCTCGATCAGGTAGCTGTAGAGGTAACCATCGCGTGCACCAGAGTAATCCCTGCCGAAGTTGAGAAATGTTGGGACAGTCAATCCGTCTTCGAACGTGAGCTTCCAATCCGCAAGCTGGAAGTGCGCACCGTGGTCCACCGAACGGGCTATCGCGGACGATTCCATATGCCGCGCCGGTTGAGCCGCGACCCACATGTAGAGCACTCCGCTCACACTTAGCATGCCGTAGCTCTTGCCATCGAATTGAGCAGGGTTCGGCGGATCGAATCCGCCCCAGACGTTCGTACCCGTGTAGTGGTCCGCGTCGCCTTGGACGCGAGCGACACCCAGTTTTACTCGTCCGTCGCTGTTGCTTCCGCCAAATCCTCCGCCGTCGCCCCATGCGGTGTAGAGATGTCCGTCGTCGGCCCACGTGACCGGCCAGTTGTCGCTGCCCGGGGCATGCCGACGATGCGTCGAGAAATCAAACTCGACGCTCGCCACGACCGGACTCGGCGGTTTCTGCCCCAATACCAACGAGGCATAAAACACGGTGAAAGACATCGCCATACTCACGGTGGCGACTCGGTATCCCCATCGACTCCCATCAACCGTACCAGGCGAATCCAACGGGGCTCGCCTATTGGTCACCGCCGGCGATTTCATTCAGTGCGACTCGCGATTCGTGGATCGACTCGAACTTGGTGTTGGGATTGTCTCGATTGAGTGTTTTTAAATCCCATTCCGATTGTACCAAGACCGCATCGCTACCAAAGTTGTCGACCACAAGCTTTGCTCCGTATGGCGTCTTGATGTCCGTCGTCTTATCGTCCGACTGGTACCACCGAGCATGTTTGTAGGGCAACCACTGGACTCGGGAAGGCGAGTTGTACTCAGTCTCAAGTCGGAACTGCACGACATCGAACTGGAGCTCTCCGACGGCCGCCAGAATTGCATCTCGCTGGCGTCCCCGGGTGTGAAAGAGCTGAATCGCACCTTCCTCGACCAATTGCTCGAGTCCCCGATCAAACTGTTTGCGGCGAGAGGTGTCTGGACACGTGACGCTCGCAAAAACCTCGGGCGAGAACTGTGGCACTCCGGGATAACGTACCGGTGGACCTTGATAGATCGTGTCGCCCAGTCGCAATTCACCCGGACACACCACACCAATGATGTCGCCGGGATAGGCCTCGTCCATCGTTTGACGATCGCGTCCAAAGATGCGAAGCGCACGCGGCAGTCGAACCTTGTTACCGGTCCGTTGGACAATCACGTCCATGTCGCGTTCGAATTTGCCCGTACAGATTCGCACGAAGGCCACTCGATCGCGATGCATCGGGTCCAAGTTCGCTTGGATCTTGAAAACGAACCCCGAGAAATTGTCGCTGTGGTTGCTAAAGCCCGACTCGATCGCTCGCATGCCGGGCGGCGGGCACAGATCAATGAACCCGCGGAGGAACATTTCGACGCCATAGTTGGTGAGTGCGCTGCCGAAGAAAACCGGCGTTTGTCGACCCGCAAGAAAATCGTCATGTTGGTACTCGTGACCCGCATGCCGGACCAATTCGAGTTCTTCGGCCGCTTGTACGATCACTTCGCCCGTAAACGCCAAGCCGTTCTCCATAATCAGTGGCACGTTTGCCAAGTCCCGCACGCCTCCGTCCGGGTTGGCGATATTACTCCAAGCGATTCGCTCGGTATCACGCCGGCGGTCACCCGTTTGATCCAGGAATAGATGCAATTGGTCACTGGCGAGATCGACGATCCCCAAGAATTCCCGAGAGCTGCCGACCGGCCAATTCATCGGAATCGTTTGAATGCCAAAACTCGCTTCGATCCCCGCGAGCGTTTCCAGCGGCGATTGACCTGGTCGATCGACTTTGTTGACGAACGTGATGATCGGGATCTTGCGTGCCGAACAGACTCGGAAAAGCTTTTCGGTCTGGGACTCAATCCCTTTCGCAGCGTCGATCACCATCACGGCCGCATCCGCCGCCATCAGGGTGCGATAGGTATCTTCGCTAAAGTCATGGTGGCCGGGCGTGTCCAGTAGATTGATTTGCTTGTCCAGATACTCAAACGTAAGCACCGTGGAGCTGACCGAAATACCACGCTGTTTCTCCAGTTCCATCCAATCCGACTTGGCCGCGCGTTGAGATTTTCGCCCGCGTACCGCACCGGCGACCTCGATGGAGCCTCCGAACAATAGCAACTTTTCTGTCAGCGTCGTTTTACCGGCGTCTGGGTGAGAGATAATCGCAAACGTCCGCCGTCGCAAACGCTCGTGTTCGATGTGCGAATCAATTCGCGTCATGAAACCTTCTCTTCACTAAAGTGCGGATGTCGATGCGGTACAAATCGAAACTGGGAAACTCGGTGAATGCGTCGCCTCGATCTCTGGCGATCGACGGCCCGACGGGCTGGCACGGGGGTCAACAGCATGTGCCTATCGCGGCTGCAAAGATCGTGTCCAACCGCTCATAGACGACGCTGGTAATTTACCGGCGTTTGAAACGAGCACAAAGAATGATGGTTATGGCGGACACATGCGCAGGATTGTAGCCCAGCACCCCAAGATGGGCAAGCTATCGACGGGTGCACCGAACCGAGACGATACTGGCCGCCCAAATTTGACATGGGTAGCGTGAACGTCGACATTGTTTCCGGAAACAAATGGTTGCCGGAAACACATGGTCACAAAAACACATGGTCGTGGCAAACGAAACCAAGTCACCTGACGCGTTATCGTCCTCGTTCCTCGCTATTGACGAAGTTGGATTTATCATGAAAACGTTCCTCCCCCCGTCGCGCTTGTTCAACCGAGCAATGGTGACTGTCATCATGACCTGCGCGATCATCGTGATGCCGCTTTTGCTCGCCCCGTCTGTTCGGGCACAACCGGCCAGTCGCCCCAACGTCGTATTGATCATCACGGACGACCAGGGGTTTGGAGACTTTTCGACACACGGCAACCCACACCTGGAAACGCCCAATATCGACATGCTCGCGGCCCAGAGCGTTCGGTTTGACCGATTCTTTGTGAATTCATTCTGCGCGCCGACGCGAGCGGCGCTGCTGACGGGACGCTGGCCGCTACGAACGGGCTGTCATGGAGTCACGCACAATCGTGAGGTGATGAGGTCGACCGAAGTCACCATCGCGAAGGCGCTCCGCTCGGGCGGCTACTACTCGACGTGCATCGGCAAGTGGCACAATGGCGAACAGTATCCATTCACCCCACAAGGGCAGGGGTTTGATGAAGCATTCGGTTTCAACAATGGACACTGGAACAACTATTTCGATCCCGCGCTGCTGCGGGGAACGCAATCGGAGCCGACCATGGGCTACATCACGGATGTGTTGACGACGGAAGCGATGAAGTTCATTTCGTCCAGAAAATCGAAACCGTTCTTTTGTTACGTCAGCTACAACGCGCCGCACTCGCCGTTCCAAGTGCCCGATCCGTTCTTTGACAAATTCAAAGCGAAAGGGTTCGACGACACGCTCGCGGCCTACTACGGAATGTGCGAGAACGTCGACCAGAACGTTGGCCGATTGCTGGAACACCTTGACTCGGAGCAATTGAGCGACAACACGATCGTTCTGTTTCTTACGGACAACGGTGGCACCGCGGGCGTCAAGACCTACAACGCCGGAATGAGGGGCGGCAAGACCAGCGTGCACGAAGGCGGCAGCCGTGTCCCATTGTTCGTTCGCTGGCCACGAGCCAATTGGAAACCGCACACCGTCAAACCGATCGTTTCGCACATCGACTTGTACCCCACGATCTTGGATCTGTGTGATGTGGCTCCGCCGGCCGGCCCAGCGATTGATGGAGTGTCACTGCGACCGTTGCTCGAGAGTTCCGATGAGTCCGCTTGGCCAGCGCGCTCCTTGTTTACTCACAACCCGATCGATGAAACCAACCGATTCCCGGGCGCCGTTCGCACCCAGCAGTATCGGCTGGTTTGTGAAATTCGTGGTCCCGCGGGCGGTTCAAGCGCCAAAGCGAATGATGCCAGCGCGACCCCGTGGCAACTTTACGATATGCAGCGAGACCCGGGCCAAAACGACAACATCGCGAATCAGCATCCAGAGATTGTTGAGCGATTGAGTCAACAATACGATCGATGGTTCGCCGACATTTCGACGGAGGGACTGAGTCGAATACCGATTCCGATCGGGTATCCCAACCATGATCCCGTCACCCTGCAAGCGCCACAAGCTTATTACGATAAACCGCTCGCCTTTTCCAACGGACCCGGCTTTGCCCACGATTGGCTGACACATTGGACCGACCCGAACGCGAAAGTATGGTTCGAAGTCGAAGTCGTCACAGCCGGCGAGTACGCGGTGGAGTTGGCGTTTGCCTGTCCCGAAACCGATGCCGGCTCACAAGTGCGGATCAGTGCGATCGACAAGTCCGGCGATGAGGAATCGATCGAAGCCTCGGTTCAAGCGGCTGAGGGGGCGGAGTTGGCGCTTGCTCACCGCGATGAGAAAGGGAAATCCAAATACCGAAATCGCCAATGGGGCACACTGCGAATTGGAACATTGTCGCTGAATCAAGGAACTCAGCGAATAGTGATTGACCCCATCACCATGCCAGGTTCTGAAGTGATGGATTTCAAGCACCTGAAGTTAACCAGGCGATCGAATTGATCGATCCTGTTCGCCTTTGCTTAGTAGCGAACGCTGATTCCAAAGATCGCCGAGTGCGCCGATATTTGGTTCGTCAAAGTGTCGTTGGCACCGAACGGTGGCGAAGGTAGCGGACCGGTAATCTCGTTCTCGACAAGATAGACATAGGCGAGATTCAAATCGACGTGTTCTGCCAAACCGATCGTGGCGCCGGCGGCAACGTTTTGGTCTTGGATCAGCGGTGTAAAAATGTTGGTCAATACGTCGTCTTGATGGATCGGATTCGCATTGGCATTGTAACCGCAACGCAGAGCGATCATTTCGTTCAGCCGGTATTGTGCACCGACGGCCAGCGCAAAAACACTGCTAAACCCTAGCTCGCGAAATCCGTCGGTATTCTCGAAATCCAAATAGCGGATATCGGCAGCAATCGTCCATCGTTCCATGCCGGTGTACGCGGTTCCCAGGGATACGATCATGGGATAATCCAAATCGAATCGGACCGTGCCACCGGGAGTGAAAAAGTTGAACGACTCGAACCACTGCTTGCTTTTGTAACTCAGTCCCAAGCTCCACGCTTGGTTAACTTGGTAAAACGCACCCGCTTGAAAACCGCCACCCCAATGCATGCGGTTTCCGCTTCCGGCTGTAGACGCGGGAGTGATCACGGAGGGACCAAGCGGATCAAAGGTCAGTGTCGCCGTGGTGATAGTGGGAGCAATGCCGAGCGAAAGTTGATCCGTCACCGAGTACGCAAACGTGGGTGCGATTTGCAGAAACTCGGCACTTGCGAACGCAGGCCCACCGGCGAGCAGCAGGTTTGCCGAATCGATGGGCATGTTGTTACTGAATCCCGCGATCGCGCTAACGCCGAGCCCGAGCGTGAGCGGAGTGTCTTCGACGTGGTGTACCCAACCGATGCTGGGAACAGGTGAAAACCCAGCATCACCGCGCGTGGTGTTGGTCGCGCCGCCAACGGTCGATGACAAGTCCACATTGACATCCATGAGCTCCAGCCCGAACGACAATTCGGACTGAGCCAGCCATTGGATCGACGCAGGGTTCCAGTGCAAGGAGCCGATGGCATCCAAGGGCGCGGCAGTCCCAGCACCACCCATGGATCGGTTGATCGGGCCCACCCCAGTAATCACGGGGCCCTGTCCGTCGACCCTTAACACCGTGGTCATGATCAAAATAGCGAAGAAGAACGTTGTTTTGGAAATGAACTTGTTCAACGTAGTGACCCAGTGGTGCTTGGCGAATGAGATGGATCGACGCAGTGATCCGATACTGGGGGCAGTGCCTTTCGTATCGTCCGCGCGGATCGAATGGCCTCTCGAATTGGGCACACAGGCGGTGAAATTGGTGTAACCGTTTCGTCCAATCGTCAGAATCGTTACGGATTCGCACCGGGCTCAATCCGCGTAGGCCGGATCAAGGCTTTGCGCCGATCCGGCAGCACTGCATGGTTCGTCTTGCCGGATCGGCGTCGCAGTCGCTCCTTGATCCGGCCAACATCTCAATCGCTATCAAAGAGGGGTACCAATAATGACGTTCAGCAACAATGCGAACACGGCCCCCGCCATACTCATGACAATGCAGCAAACGATGAGGCAACCGAATAGGCCGAGGACATCACCGATCCAAGCTTGACGTCTTCGGTAAGCGATTACAGCGGAGTTTTCTTCAAATTCCTCAATCCGCCACACAGCGAAAAGTGAATAATCTGATTTGGCACCGACGGTTTGGTTGTGCTCCAAAAAAAAGGGCTTGCCTCGACGATCATTCTTAGAGTTCGGAGACGCAGCAGCACGGATGAGCTTGGCCGCAATTTGCAATAGCGCGTCGCGGTTGCCGATAAGATTAAGGCCCGGCATTCCATCCCCCGGCACTCCCTTGGCAAGCCGTGACTGGGCTGCGTTAGAATCGGATGCAACTTCGAGTTCGGATGCTAATATTCGCAATTCGTTGTCGTCCATCATAACTCGCAGCAGACGTGTGGCTGGCGTCAACCGACGTTTGGCAATTCGGCAATACCATCGGTCACAAGACGTTAAGTATAACCGACGTCGCCAGCGTAGGCCGGATCAAGGCTTTGCGCCGATCCGGCAGCACCGCATGGTTCGTCTTGCCGGATCGGCGTCGCTGTCGCTCCTTGATCCGGCCCACGGCAAAAATGGTGATGTTTTTTCTTCGCCGCGTGAGATTTGACAGAATGGCGGTACTGTACTGGTAAAAGGAGCTTATTCGATGTCGCCGCTGGAAACCCGTCACAGCTTGATTGTCAGGCTCAAAAGCGAGCAGAACGAACTCGCCTGGCGAGACTTTGTCTGTGCGTACGAACGGTTTCTGACGCAATTGATCCGTCGACAAGGCGTTCCCGATCGACACGTCCCCGACGTCATCCAGCAAATCTTGATGACAATCGCGAAATCGATTGATCGCTGGCAAGACGATGGCAACGCTGCATCGTTTCGTCGCTGGCTCACCACCGTTTCCCGAAACGTCACCATTCGCTTCATGACCCGCGAACGCAAACAGGCCGGTGCGGTCGGGGGCAGCGACTTGATCGCGCAATTGCAACAGATCGAAGACAAGCCCGATGAACAATCCGTTCGCATGTACGAACATGAACTGATCGTGTGGGCGGCGGAGCAGGTTCGCCACGAGTTCTTGGAATCGAGTTGGAAAGCATTTTGGGCGACGACGATCGAGGCCCGGCCAGTCGACGTGGTCGCCAAGGAACTGGGGCTGAGCACGGGAAGTATCTACATGTCTCGCAGTCGTATCATGGCCCGCATTCGCACCAGAGTTGCCGAGGTGAGCGACGATGATTGAGTCAAACCGAAAATCGCTTTGCGATGTGACATTGCTGCAACGATCGCTCAGCGACCAGTTGTCCCAGCAGCAAGAAGAACAACTCACCAGTCACTTGTCATATTGCGATGTTTGCCGTGGGAAGCTGGAATCCTTTGCAGGTGATCACGACAACTGGCAGCGTGTGTGCGCGGTGCTGCGCAACGAAACCAGCGGCGAGCATTCCAGCTCAGCATCACCCACATCGCTGATTCCAAATCCGCATCTCTCTAATCCTGACGATGGCGAGTTCTACGAGGGTGCGGAACTCAAACCGAGTGACTTCATTGTCGACTACCTCCAACCCGCGGAATCCACCGAATCGCTCGGCCGCTTAGCGAATATCGAGATCCGCGGATTCATCGGTCAGGGTGCTCATGGGATCGTACTCAAAGGGTTCCAAGCTGAGCTGAATCGTCTCGTAGCGGTGAAGGTGATGGCGCCCCATTTGGCCTCCGTCGTGGCTGCCCGGAAACGCTTTGCTCGCGAAGCCAGGGCGACGGCAGCGATCACGCATCCGAACGTCATGCCGATTTTGCAAGTCGACTCCAGCGGCCAGTTGCCATTTTTGGTGATGCCTTACGTGGATTGTGAATCGCTGCAACAGCGGCTGGATCGCGACGGGGCGATGCAACTTTCGGACGTGTTGCGTATCACGCTGCAGGTCGCGCGTGGCTTGGCAGCCGCGCACGCCCAGGGTCTCGTTCATCGTGATGTCAAGCCAGCGAACATCTTGCTCGAGCGCGGTGTCGAACGCGTGATGTTGACGGACTTTGGTTTGGCCCGAGCGGTTGACGATGCCACGTTGACTCACAGCGGTCTGATCGCGGGCACTCCACACTACATGTCGCCCGAACAGGCTCGCGGTGATACAGTCGATGTTCGAAGCGATCTATTCAGTCTCGGCAGCGTGGTTTACGCGATCAGTACTGGACGGCCGCCGTTTCGCGCCGAGACGACCTACGGAATCTTGCGTCGGGTTACCGATGATGAGCCGCGGTCGCTGTGCGAATTGAATTCCGAGCTGCCTCGTTGGCTCGAATGCGTCACCATGAAACTCTTGCAGAAGTCCGCCGAGGATCGCTTTGAGTCAGCGGAACGAGTCGCCGAGCTCTTTGAAGGATGCTTGGCTCACTGCCAGCAGCCCCAGGCGTTTCGCTTGCCCGCGGAAATTGAATCGCTACTACCAAGGTCAAGAACAAAACGATTGCAACGCCGCCTGGTCGTTGGTGGTTTGATTGCCTTGTTCGCGTTGACGCTGTCGGCGATCACGCTCTGGGCGAACCAAATACCGCATTCGGCACAAAGCCAAGCTTCGGATTCATTGCGTTCGGCACCCACCGCTTCAAGTCCATCCACGGACTCTTCGCCAAAGCCCTCTGCTTGGCAGGATGGCGTGGATGAGAGTCTACGTGACCTGGAAACCGATTTGGAAACACTTTTGAAAGCAACCGAACTTCCTTGACCCTCGAAACCAATTGACTTCGGCAACCACTTACCCCGTGAGCGACCATGAGAAAGACTTCGTTCCAACTACTGATCATGCTCTTCTTGATCCATGGCTATTTCTCTCCATCCCAGGCGCAACAACTCGGCGGCGGGACGGGTGGATTTTTTGGTGGTCAATCACTTGCCGGACCTATGGGAATGCATAGGCAGGTTTCCAGCAATGATGTCATCATCACCTGGCCTGAGAACAACGATGAACTGCGAGGCTTCAGCAGTTCGCTCGGTGAATGGGAAACGTTGCCGATCGAAAAGCAAGAAGAAGTCATTCCCATGGTTGGATCGACAGTTGCCGCAGTGCGAGTGGGCAATTCGATGGCTGCCTACAGCAGCGTCAAGGGATGGTGGGATGTGTTGCGGCTGAGCCCAGGAAGTAGCGCACACCCGATAATGAGCAGTGACTTGGTGACCGTCGAAGACAACGAACACCTCTACACATTTTCTTCTGCCAAGGGCCGGTGGACTTCGCCGACGGACCCCGAGTACCGAGCATCGAGCGTCTCCGTGAATGTTGGAGCATCCGGAAGCATCGATTTAAAGTCAATTATTGACGCATGGTTTGAATCATTACCCAAATACAAGGCCCGCGCCGCGAGTGTGAACGTCTCGCGAGGCGTCGCCGTGATTCAAAGTGATCGTCTTAGTTTGCTCAATGAGATCAAGGCAACCATTGAGGCGCATCGAGGAGCTTTTGCGACGGAGTTAAACGGAGCCGAAGCCGACCCAAATACCGCGACTCGCTCAATAGCGAAGCCAGTGCCGGATCGCGACCAAATGGCTGAACTGGAGCCGCGATTGAGTCAACTTCGCGATGAACTTGATGAACTCGAACGAACGGTGACTGCCAGCACCACTGCATCGAATTCGCAGGAGTCGAAGGTCGAGCAGCGAGATCGGCTACGCAAATTGGTGGAAAAGACCTTTGATACTCGGCAACGACTGCAAACATTGGAAGCTCAGCGGATGCAGTTGAAACTGCGATCGATCGAAGCCAATCTTGAAGCTCGGCTTCAGTCTCGGCAGGCGATCATCGACCAGCGTGTCGAGCAACTTGAGTCGTCGCTAATGTCGATACAGCGTTTCTAGGATCGCGATCTCACCGCCGCCCACCACACCCAAGCGATGAGCACACCTTGCAGCGGCAACCGTGCGACCAGCATCCAGAATGGAATCGATGGAAATTCGTCGGAGTTCAACACCATATCCACGTTTGCTGGGAACACGGTGATCAGCAGTGCGATCAATCCCCACCCGGCGGAGCGACGCAAGGGCTTCACCGCCAATCCGAAGCCACCGAGCACTTCAAAGAATCCCGACACGTAGACCAATGCCAGTGGCAACGGCAAATAGTCCGGCATGATCTTCATGTAAATACCCGGTGACACGAAGTGGTTCAGTCCCGCCGCGATGAACAGGGCAGCAAGCAACACGATTGACACGCGTTGTCGAAGGGTTGGCTTTCTCAAGGGGGCCATGAGGCAAGGAGGCTTGGTTTGAGTATTGACATGCGGGTAGAAACCGACTTCAACATCGATCGTTGCGTGGACGGCTGAAGCATTCGTCGCAGCGATTCGGCTTGGCTGTTCGGTGTAAGGTATCATGCGTGCGGCTGTCACCGAGCGAATTCAGCACCGTTTGGGCCCTTTGGGTTTCGATTTCCAAATGCTCTTGTCTATTTACCGTTTACGCATGTAAACTGTTTACATCTGTCATCGGCAAAAGGAGCATTGGGTGCAGCTATCGGACGCGGAATGGATCGTGATGAATCTTATTTGGGATTCGCAACCCACCGAGGCCAGTGACGTGATTGCGTCACTGGGCTCGGAAAACCAGTGGTCCGACGCGACCGTCAAGACCATGCTACATCGATTGGTAAAAAAGGGGGCTTTGACAACCCAGCCGATCGGAAAAAAGTATCGGTACACCGCTGCGGTCCGGCGAACAGATTGCATACGTCGAGCCAGCCGGTCTTTTTTGGATCGCGTCTTCGGCGGCGATGCGGCACCGGCGCTCTTGCATCTGGTCAAGAATGCGAAGCTCAGTGAAGACGAGTTGAATCAACTGCGCGAACTTTTGGAATCCAAATCAAAGAGCTCTCGAAACAAGGGATCAAGGGAATGATTGACCAATTCGTTGAACTGGGTGTCGGTGTGCTCGAGCTGGTGTTGCTCGCGAGCTGGCGGGCGATACCCGTTTTTGTGGTCGTTGCTGGGCTGTCACTCTTGGTCCGAAAACGCGTTCCCGCACGCTATCTGTGCTGGCTTTGGCTGATTGTGATTGCTCGATTGTTGCTACCGGTGTCCGTCGAGTCGAAAGTTGCGATGGGCTCCGTGGTCGACGAGCGTGTCCAGAAGCTGTTTGCAGCCGACGATGAACTCACTGTCGAATCCAAAATTTATGATAGTGCTGCTGTCAAAGGAGAGCACGGGGAGACCGAGACCGTCGCACTGCTAGCGGCCGATGAGACAGCGAAAGAACGAGCCGAAGCGGATGTCGACGTTGCCGGAACAACTGATCACGACAACGCGGCTTACGCATCATCCTCACCTGAAACACAAACCAACTACATTGGGGCAGACCGTTCGTTTGGATTTCAGACAAGCATGACCTCTGATCACATCCTTTACATCGTCGTGTTTTTCTTTGGACTACCCGCGATTGCAATGTTCATGCGTGGCGTCGTCTCGCACATCCGATTCGCTTGGAATCTGCGGTTCATGCCAACAGTCGAGGGTCGCGACACCGTCGATTGCTTGCTTCGAGTGTGTGATGAACTCGGTGTTGGGCGACGACCAAGAATCAAGGAGGTTCCATCGCTTTACTCGCCAGCCGTGTTTGGCCTATTTCGGCCCGTTGTTTGTCTACCTTGCGGATGGCGTGAAAGACTCACACCGGAACGTCTCGACTGGGTATTTCGGCACGAAATGGCACACGTCAAGGGTCGCGACGGATTGCTGCTCTTCGTTGCAAATCTCGCCAAATCATTGCACTGGTTCAACCCGTTGTCGTGGATCGCCGTGGCTAAATTGCAGCAACGGATGGAGCGAGCGGCTGATGAGCTGGCGACGCGAACCTTGAGTGAGTCAAAAGTTCGTGAGTACGGGAAGCTGCTGTTGGAATTCGCTGCTGGCCAAACGAAGTTTCACCGAAGTGCGACGGTGGGTCTACTCGCCATGGCGGCACCTCGTGGAATCCAGGATCGCATTCACTCGCTGGCGTGCAATCGTCCGAAACGTATTTGGCTGCGAAGAATGGCGATGTTGCCGGTCATCATGATGATTGGAGTGAGTGGTTTAACAGATGGCAAGACGATCGAATCAGCAGTGACTCCGCCACGCCAGGCCCTCGATTTGGAGCTCGCATTGGCCGGTGCCGATTGGCGCAGCACGAATCCGCTTGCCGTGATGCCTGCCGACGGAGATACGCGAAAGGTCTCGATCAATGTGGAGAACGCTCTTCGCAAGGCGACCGAGTTGCAGCCGGGCGTGGACGCCGAGAAATTTGTGACGACCTACTTTGGGTGGTGTCCCCAGAATGCAGACAATCGCGATACAAAGATCGTCGATGGTGTCATGACGACACTGGCCAGTCCGCAACAAGAAGCGGTGATGAGACAAATGCTATCCGCATTCGAGCAGTCGGGGCTGTGGCAGATCGTCGTCCAGGTGAGGATGATCGAAACCGATGTCCGGTTGCTCAACCAGGTCGACTGGACGACTCACGACCCGCAGACGTACTGCAAGCGGTTGAGCGAGCCGCCGAATATCAGTGACTTGAGCGAGTGGGCGGCGACGTTTGCGATTGATGAATCGTCATCTCAAACTCACGCTTCAGCTCCGTTCGCTGTCAAGCATTCTGTATCAGTGCCACTTCGTATTGCAAAAATCACGCAACGGCAAAGCGAGCGGCTGTTGGATCGAATTCAGGCCGATCGCCGCTCGAACGTGCTCCATGCTCCTAAAGTGACGTTTTTCAACGGGCAATGTGGGTTCGTCCAGGACGTGGTGCAGCGTCCTTTTGTAACGGATGTCTCCGTGATCGATGGGGACATCCAAAACGCGCTGCAACCGGTCATTTCGGTATTTGAGTTGGGCTGGACTTTTCGGCTCAAACCAACAGCGACCGCGGATGAGAAGACGGATTTACAAATGGTGCTCACTCAATCGCACATCGATAACGTCCGACTCGCGAGTCTGCCCAGCATGGCAGGTGGCCCAGCGGAGGGCGATGTCACGATTCAAGTGCCAATCGTCCAATCAGACTCGATCGCTGTCACGAGCATGCTGTCCGACGACGAAGTGCTATTGGTGTTTTCGCCTAAGCCTTACGCGATCAATGACACGAAGCCAGCGGACGCGGCCGACCGGTCCAAGTGCCAGCTATTCATGATCCAGACTCAATTGATCCTCGACCAAGATTTTTTAAAGTCGTTCGCGCCGGAGACATCAAGGTAAATGGCGAGAGCGAGCGTTTAGGAACCATTTGAAGCAAGCGCGGCGCTAACACAAGCGATGCGACATAACAGGAAATCATTGTCAAGTTTCAATGCAAGGCGAGCAACTGTCCTCTCAGAATAACAATGAATTCAGTCGCCCCAACGGCGTCGTGCGATCACGTTGCGACTGAGGCAAGTCGGTTGACGAATGAAGTAAGTCCTCACCTTCACCAAACGAGTCTTGCAGAGATAGTGCATTGATCACCATCAACGCATCCAATGCACTCACTGCAAAGTCCCCATTCACGTCGGCATACTCGCTGAACGATGCATTCGCGACATTCACGGTCAAACTAGGACTCTGGTTCATCACGTTGATCACAAGCAACGCGTCGAGAGCAGTGACGACATTGTCACCAGAAACATCATAGATGTTAAGTGGATTCTGCCTCGGGCTAACTGGTGGGCTGGTGATAGGCGGGCTGGTGATAGGCGGGCTGGTGATAGGCGGGTTGGTGATAGGCGGGTTGGTGATTGGCGGGTTGGTGATTGGTGGGTTGGTGATTGGTGGTGTCACCACACAAGCCAACGTATAAAATTCCCACCATGATGGGTCGTGCTGTTGTGCGTACTGGAGATCTGGGCCGAGGTAGTCGCTACAGCTGTATCCGTAGTAAATCCACCAATCGGGATTGCTAGGCGAGTTTGGCAACGAGTCGGGGACGTAGGGATCCGTTACGACAACTGGCATGTACACATAACAATACTGTGGGTCAGCGTCGGGGTCGTCACACATCAAGTAGGGCTGGCCCGTCGGGTTCGTGACACCTGGGCCAACGTCGAGCGAGATTTCGTCGACGTAAACATTCACTCGTGTTTCGCCTTCGCTCAGTGTGGTGCTGGCCGGTACGCTCAACTCGATCGTGTAAACACCGGCCGGCAAGAAGACGATTGGCATCGAACGGGATTGGCCAGGAATCAGCGTTGCCTGGGCCAACGGGTGGTTATCGGCATCGCGTAGCGACGCCCAGACGTGAGACCCTTGTCCGTCGTGTGACTCGGCGTCGAAACTGAGATGGACAAATCGCGATGATTCAATTGTGACGTTTTGCGTTAGTGTCGGCACGAATGAACTCAATCGCACGTCGGCGATCTCGCGAGACTCACGAAGCTTGGGGCCGTACTCGGCAATTAACTCGAAGTCGCCGATCTGAAAACTTGGCGATGTGTCTGCGGCGCGAATGCGTACATAGTAAGGCTCATCGTTTTTGATATTTCGCGCCTGCAATACCACCGCTCCTTCGCTGTGGTGAAGAACTTGAGAATCCACAAGCTGGCCGTCTTCGTTGAATACGTCGACTTCGGCAATCAATCGCTGGGCGCCAATCGACTGCAACGCAACGTTCAGATGTTCAAGCTCGGGCGCTTTGCTTGATGTGGGATCGAGTCGGAAGAACAGCGAGTTCTGGTCAGCCGTCAATGTTCCGCCGGACGAGTAGCGAATCGTTGTGCCCAGGAGTGGCGCTAATGGGATCGCCGACTCAAATGCTTCGCCGTCGCCGTCTGCTCGTGGCTCTCGGGGATCGTGATCCTCTTTGAATTCAATACCGCTGTATAGATTCATTAGCGTCGCGAAGTCAGCTTCCGTCGGTGCGACAGCATCATGTACGCCATGGACGAACATCGGCGATTGCGGATCGAGCGAATGTTCTAAACCGAGAACGTGTCCCACTTCGTGAAGTGCGACAGCGAATACATCATGCAGGCTGGCCCAATTGGAATTGGAATTCAGCAAAATGTCGCCAGCCCAGGTTCCTTGCACGATGGCGCTGTGAGGAACTGACGTGGCGATCACGTCGTGGGACAATGGGATCGCTGCGATGCGAATATCACCGAAGCGAACATCGCCCTGCGTTAACCCAGCGACACCGAACCGTGCGCCAGAATCCGTCACTGCTTGCGTTTCCACTCCGAGAGGCTGTAACCATGCGTCGATGGCGGCATCGACTTGCGCTTGCCAGGAGCTCGGTTCGCCCAATTCATTGAGCAAGGCATACAAACTGCTCCGTTGACCAGCAACATCGGTTCCATCAGGCGCGAAGCTATAGGTCAGTGCGCCGGGATCAAACCATGGCAAGGGATCAGAAACACCCAAGGCAGAACCGTGCATCGTGATTCGCGCAGCCAAAGACTCAACCCGCAACGAGCGACGTTTCGCATGTGCGGATCGAGTGGATCGTTGTTGAGGCCAAAAGAACAGCATGTTGAATGCTTGGGTTACGCTGACGCAAAGACGCGACTGGTTACTACTAGCTAATTAGAATCTCGACGAAACGTTCCGGCAAGTTCGTTTCCAACGGTAATCGTTGTGCCCACTTCAATAATTGGGAAAATGTTAGGGAATGGCTTCGAGTTGTCACCTAGTTCGAATGCTAATTTTCCTCGTCCACGGCTGTCCGTTCGCAGTGTGCCGACAAGCACACCAGCGACGTTAACGTCGTACGTCGAGTTGGATGGTGCATCCCGCAGTTCAACTTTGAATTCGACGCTTGACGTTGTTCGCTCGAAGCTTGCCTTGGCTTCAATTGACGAGTCTCCGCTCAGATTTGCCTTTAGCTCTAAAGCTGATCCAACGCTGGGGCTCGTCGATGTGCTATTGCTTGATGAGGTGCCATTGGATGATGAATTGTCATCATTGCTGCGAGATGGATTGTCTTCGACGCCAGAGCTGGAGCTACTGCTTGATGAGGAGTTGTTTGACGATGAGCTACTAGATGACGAGTTGTCATCGTTGCTGCGAGATGGGTTGTCTTCGACGGTTGAGCTGGAGCTACTGCCTGAAATTGGGTTGCTGGACGACGAGCCAGGCGTAAACGACGTTCCGCCGATTCCAACAATTTCAGCGACGGTGCCGGAATGAATCGCTGTTAGATTGCTCGGCACCGGTTGGCTACCGCGTCTGGAACCAAACTCCAGCTCTCCGCGGCCTCGGCTGTTCGTGGTCATCGTGCCAATCATGACGCCATCGATCAGCACAGCGTACTCGGTGTTTGCAGCAGCGTTTTGAACTTTGACTTCGAGTTTTGCTTTCGAGTTCTCGACTTCATATTCAAATTTCACTCGCACTCCATCGTTTCGACTGAGTTGAGCAATCGCATCGTCGTTGTTTCGAGATCGCGAGCTTTCGGTGTTCAGTGCGTTGATGATTGTTAGAGCATCTTGTGCGGAAGCTCGACCGTCATCATTGACATCGACGAACTTGCTGTCATCACGCGAACCACCACGATTGAGATGGCTAATCACCGCTAACGCGTCCGCAGAACTCACACGACTGTCGTCGTTGACGTCGTGCGGCGAAAGGAAATTGTGAAAACTGTCGGACGCGAGCAACATTCGATTCTCGAGCGACTCCAAGCGGAGTCCTCGGCGAGAGCGGT
>JBGSKM010000012.1:0-254687 GCA_041741195.1 Pirellulaceae bacterium | reverse complement strand
CGCAATCGCATCGGGCAACAAAACCAATGGCAGCAGATACCCCAGTCGCAGCTATCTCGCCAAGCTTGCATGAAAGCATTGTTCGAACCTAACCCACAGCTACAAAAACAACCAAAAGAGATGCTCGCCGGGAATTCCTGAGATAGATGTCGTGAGAGGTGTCGTCATACGTCGATTTGAGCTGGACCACTCGATCGGGCTCATAGGCGTCGATCGCAAATTCGTGGCACAAAATGCGCGAACCGTCTTTCATTCGCTTTAATTGCGGCACTAATTGGTCATTCATTTCGGGAAGCAAATACAAGGTCACCACGGTGGCCATCGTCAAATCGAGCGTGAATATATCTCGTTGCTCGATATCGACTCTCTCTTCAAGTCCATGTCGCTTGACGTTCTCCTTGGACTGACGGACCTTTCGCTCGCTAATGTCGTAGCCCTTGGCACGGCAGCCATGGATCTTTGCTGCGGCGACCAGGATTCGACCATCGCCGCACCCCAGATCGAAAAGCAAGTCGCCGCTGGTGACCTTACCGACCTCCAGCATTTTTTCAACGACGTCTTGGGGCGTCGGCACGAAGATCGCGCTTTCCTCTTCGCCATCCACCAACGCCACCGTGCCGCCGGTCAGCTCATCACCGTTCACGGGTAGCCCGGCTAACACACACAGAATCACCAAAATCGCAGCTAGGAAGAACCGGATGTTGGCGAGCACGGATAGGATCATCGGGCGACCTTAGTAGTGTGATTGAGTTCAACCAGTAGCGAGAAGCACCCATTGCCACTTGCTTTCGTGGCCAAGTGGAAAAGCGACAAACAACAAACGACATGGTCGGTAAGGGCGGTTGAACCACTCGCAACGGGATTGCCAGAGTTACGTCAACAAAATTGGTTGGATCACATCTTTTCGATATGCACGGCATCGAGGATGGGCTGGCCGACTCGGGGTGCAGTCATACGGGGCAAACGAATAATGAATAACGTGCCCATTTGGACCGTCGAAGTCACATCGATTCGTCCGCCATGAGATTTTGCGACTTCTCTCGCGATGTACAGCCCCATACCGATGCTTCCTGGGCGGTTGCTCTTGGGGTGCTCGGCGCTTGATCCACGAATAAGCGGGTCAAAGATTTTGGGCAGTTCACCGGGCGGGATCGGAACACCACCATTATGAACTTCGATGACGACGTTCGTCTCTTCGCCACGAAGTGATAGCGACACAGGAGAATCTGCCGAACCATGCTGGATGGCGTTGCCCATCAGGTTGGATACCGCTTAGCGAATGCGATCGCTGTCCCACATACCATGAAGATCGCCGACGATGTGGAAGGCAATTTCACGTTCCGGGTGTGAGGTGCGAAATTCTGCGACGAGTTCACGCCCTAGGCTGGCCAAATCCATCGGAGACGGTTCCACGGGCATCCCCGTTCCAAGCCGGGTACGCGTGTAGTCGAGCAAGTCGTTTATCATCCGTTCCATCACCGAAGCGCTCGAAGCGATCGTCGCACCACACTCAACAATTTCCGCCCGATCATCGGTCACCATCGGTAGCAATTGAGCCGACATCGAAATCGCGCCTAACGGATTGCGCAGATCATGACCGAGGATCGCGAGAAACATATCTCGTGCTTGATCGACTCGCTTGGTGTAACTTTGGGTGGCTTTGGCAAGTGACTGGTCGATCGATTCGTTAAAGCGAGTGAGATCCTCGACGTCGCGGTCGTCTGAACCGGGGCCGCTATCGTGCCAAAGCTGAAGCACGCTAGCGCGCAAAGCGCGGTACTCACTCATCACTTCCAGCATGTCAAATCCTAGGCCCAGACGATTAATCGCATGAGCATCGGACGCACCATCGAGAGCCTCACTATCGCGAGAGTTCTCAAGGCCTTTGGATCGCTTCGTCCGCTCGGCGGTCGTTTGGGGCGACTTCATATCTCGCGCGGTAGCTTGCAGAATTTGTCCGGCGTGATCGCGCAAGGCGAGCTGATCCAATTGCTCACCGGCGCAGATACTACGAGCGAAACTCTCCCACTCTACCAGAATTTGTTCTTCGTTCGATAGAATGAAATCCGCAAGACGCATAGGGTAACTCTGACGTTCAATCTGCTTGATTTGAGAAACGGTCCACACCGGAATATACGCCGCTTCGGACCTTCTTCACAGCATCGGTCAGGAACTTATTACAACTTTCACGGTAGTTGCTGGCTCACGGTCTCGTATCCGCAGAGTCATTGACTTGCCAGCATTCGCGGCCTTCGTTGATCGAGTCCGCTGTCATGACGGTTCTCGAGAGATCGCTCGCTTTTTTTCGTAATCGGTATCCGCCACCGCCCCGGACGGTCGGATCATCACCGTAGGCGAGCAGCTTAGTGCTACCGGGGATAGTCGAAGCAATCCAAACGCTCCATGGGCCACTACGCCCATGGTTCCAATGCGACGTCCCGGGGGACTGGATGAAATGATGTCGGTGTGACTTCGCCATACGACGGGCCAATGCTAGTCCGTTAGACTTCGAAACCGTGGGGGATTTGGCTGTCTTTGATCACGATCGGAATCCCGTCGCGAATCTGCAGTGCCTCTTCTTCGCCCTGGTGATCGATGCCTTTGGTGTTGACGATTTTGCAGTTCGTTCCGATGCGACAATTCTTGTCGAGGATGGCACCGGAAATGACGCTGTTGCTACCGATCCCCAGCGGCAGGACATCAGTCTCTTTGGGTGAATCCATTTCCATGTAGTCGGCACCCATGATCACGCTGTCCTTGATGGTAACATTGTCACCGATCACGGTTCGCAGACCGATCACGCTATTGGTAATCGAAACGTTCTTGCCGATCTTGCAACCGTCGGCAATGAGGCTGCTTTGGATCTTTGCATCACCGATGAGCGTGGGCGGCAAAAATCTGGGGCGGCTATAGATGGCCGCATCGGGGTCGCGGATCGCGAACGGCGGATTGTCGCTCGCCAAGCTCAAGTTCGCTTCATAGAACGAGCGAATCGTGCCGATGTCTTCCCAGTAATCGTCGAACAAGTGCAATTGGACGCGATGCGATTCGATCGCCGCAGGGAACACTTCCTTCCCAAAATCTTCGTAGTCCGTGCTTTTGAGCAGATCGACCATCACCGACTTGTTGAAGATGTACAAACCCATGCTGGCCAGGCAATCACGCCCGTTGCTGGGGATACCACGCGTATCGATCCACGCGGGGTCGGTATGGACTTGGGCTAGTTGTTCTTCGGTTTGCGGTTTCTCGACAAAGCCGCGGACGCGACCGTCATCGTCGACGCGCATGATGCCAAGGGCGGACGCATCTTTGCGCGATACTGGGATGCCAGCGATCGTGACATCCGCACCTGACTCCATGTGCGTTTTCATCATGTCGGCAAAATTCATCCGGTACAGTTGGTCGCCGGACAAGATCAGCACATGCTCGACCCATTTTTGGTCAAAGTAACGCAGGTTTTTGCGAACGGCATCGGCGGTTCCCTGGTACCACTCCATGCCCTCTTCGACGGTTTGTTGAGCGGCGAGCAATTCGACGAAACCGCCGCTGAAGTGATCAAAGAAATAGGTTTGCCGCAGGTGTTTGTGCAAGCTGACTGAAAGGAATTGCGTCAACACGTAAACACGATTCAAGCCGCTGTTGATGCAGTTGCTGATCGGGATGTCGATCAACCGGTACTTGGCCGCGAGCGGCACAGCCGGTTTCGCGCGGATTTTTGTCAGTGGGAACAATCGTGTACCGCGTCCGCCGCCTAAAATGAGCGCGACTGTTTTGCTAAGGTCCATCGGGGATCCAAGTTGGTGAATGGAGGTGGATTCGTTTTATCGCCAGCTTACCAATACTTCTCAAAGCGGATACAGCCGGGGCCGTGGCACCCGTGTTCGTCGGTGAACCCGGCAGCCGTCAAGATCTGGAGCATGCCCGGATCTCTGGGCGGCTGGGTGCCTGGGGCGACGTAGCCGATCATGGAGGGGTTGCCGCACAGGAACACGTGCGTCGACTTGGGATCCAGTGGATCGTCAGCGACCTTGGCGAGTTCACCGCTAGCAAAGTACTGTTGCATGTATTGTTTGCCGACGTACTTTGGATGCGCCTCGTCCAAGTTGTGTGGCTCTCGCGTGGTCAACGGGATGTATCGATAGTTGGCGTAGCGGGCGGCGAGCACCGCATGTTCGGCTGCGTATCCGAGATCATGTTGGTTTCGAACACTCGTCGCATGAATAATCTTGCCGGTATGACCGTGTCGAAGCAAGTGCGTGAGCATCGCGTTGTGCGGTGCCTCGCCAGTTCCCGTGCCGATGAACAACACCGTGTGCTGGGGATCGATGTCGCCGAGCGTGTAATGGCCCACAATGCGACTCTCGACGACCATTCGATCTCCCGCGTTTTTTAGGAACAAGCGTGGCGTGAGCACCGGAGGTTTTTGGTCCTCGGATCCGGCGCGGCGAACGAGCGTGATGTAGAACTCGAGATAGTCGATTTCGTCGCAGGGGGCTAATTGACTATTGGCATCCAGGATCGGGCACGAGATCGAGTACGCACGTCGAACAATTTTGGTAATTTTTTTTGCCGGAACGTCTTCGGTTTGAGTGCCTTGCATGCGCGGCTCCCACAATCCCAAGCCCAGTGCGACGTATTGCCCCGGCTCGAAGGCGGGAACCGGATGATCGGGTCGCACTCGGAATCGTGCCAAGTCCGAGTGGACATCGATTCGCTCGATGATGGTCGCGTTGTAGTGTGCGTCCCGCAAACCAGCGATTTCTTGGTCGGACAGCAAGATTTCTTGAGACATGGGGCTCTCTTTCGATCCAGGAGCGTCGCCGGCGACGGGGACTGAGTCGAGTGTGTCGCTCACGTTGGACTCGCGATGGAGGAGATTAGGGGGGGAGGCTTTCGGATTGAATCGAGCGATCCAAAGCAAAATGGGCGGCGAATCGTTCGACGCAGACCACTTCGGGTCAATATACTGGATGCTGTGGAGCTCCGAGACACGGGTTCCCACCACGCCCGCCTCAGTATTTAGAATTTATCGACATCCTTCGTCATCACCCAACTTACCCCTAAGTATGACCATGCCCGTTCTCGCATCACGCTGGCGAAGCGTTCCTCGCACGGCTCCATTCGTTGTTGTTACTCTCACAGTGTTCGCGGTGCTGCTCGTTTTTCGGCCGAGCACGAGTGACGCGGCGACATGGACGGATCTTCGCGGCGAGCACACGATCCAGGCCGATTTGGTTGGGATCTGGGGCGAGTATGCGATCCTGCGACGAGCCGACGGTACTCGCATCAGCATCAAGCTGCTGGATTTGAGATCCGATAGCCGCATTCAGGCTGAAAAACTGAACGAGGCTTTGAACAAGCATCGTCAAGAACGAGTCAAAGAGCTCAAGACCGTCGCTGCCGAAGCGGATGCAGCCGCCCCCAAGGACATCAAGCCTCCCGCGGCCGCGTCAGCATACAAGGCGCCGCAACCGGACATGGACCCGGATGCCTTTCTTCAATTGCTCAATGATCAAGCTCGCGCCGGTCATCACTTCGTCGTCTACTACGACGGACTTCCGCCGAGCTATCGTAAGGATGTCGATGAACTGTTTTCGATCGCGACTTCGAAAATCGACCCATCGAATTGGCAGGCGCTCGCCAAATCGCTTCATGATTTCGGTGATCTGATGGTTTCTCACCAGAACTGGATTTTTTCGCACCCGCGTATGGCTGCGATGGAAACGTCTTCGATGAAGTTGCACGACAGCCTGCTCGCGTTCGCTGGGGTTCTGCAAACGGGGTTCGCCGCTGATCAAAGCTCGCTCGAAAAGATCCGTGCGATGAAACTGCGTGACTTTCTCGCTGCCCAGGACCAGGCACTGGCGCCATACCTGGCACAGCTCGCCGAACAATCCGAAGCGATGTCGCAAATCGTCGTTGATGCGACCACCGGTGAAACATCGACGCTGTCAATCACGGTCGGTGCTCAACCACAGAAGTTTGCCGTCACCAAGGTCGAAGGCTTTTGGGTTCCCTCGGCTTGGGCAAAGACGTGGGCAGACGACATGACCAAAGCCAAAGCCGATTTGAATGCCAAGTCCAACGGTGAAATCCTTTCCGGAGGACTGGCAACGATCTTGGTCAATTCGCTTGGTACGATCACTGCACCGCTGAAGGAAGCCAAGGATGCGACCCAGTTTCATTTGGCGATGGAGACGATGTTCCAAAACGCGCAGCCTGTGATGGACGCTTTCGCGTCAGTCGACACCAGCCGATTCCGACTCGGTGGCGCCGCCGCCGGCGGTTACGGTGCAGAGGATGGCTATGGTGATATGGGCTACGATGACGTCGGTTACGACGGCGGATCGGGCTACGACGGAAGCAGCGGCGGAAGCTCCTACGGAAGTGGAGGCGGAAGTTCCTACGGGAGCGGCGGCCCGCCCACCAATGCGATGGAAGCGAGCCGACGTACTGCCGAAGCGGCATCGCAAAGCGGCACGCAGGGCTCAGGCAACTAGTCGGGTAGTGGGGATCGTCGTTGCCTTCAAACTTCGAGCATCGTTCTTTGACAAACCGTGACACGCCTGGTGGCACGTCGACCCGCATTGCGATTGTCGGCGGAGGTCTCTCGGGGCTGGCAACCGCGGTGCAACTGCACCAGCGTCGGCCTGATTTCGAAATCGCGTTGTTCGAAGCCCAGCCACGCCTGGGCGGGGTGATCGATACGCATCGGCACGGCGACTTGCTCGTCGATTACGGCGCCGACATGTTCGCCACGCAACCGTCCGCCGCAATCCGGCTGTGCGAATCGCTCGGCGTGGCGGATCGATTGCTAACGCCCAAGCAGGAACGACGCGGTGCGATGATCGTCCATCGCGGTCGACTTGTCCCGATCCCCGATGGATTCGTGCTGATGCGAGCGACACGGTTGACGTCGATGTTGACGACGCCACTGCTGTCGCTACGCGGCAAGTTGCGTTTGGCTGTCGAGGCACTGGTCGCACGACGCGATGATCCCGCCGACGAGAGCGTTGCTGATTTTGTTCGCCGACGAATGGGCCAAGAGATGCTCGATCGAATCGTCGGACCACTCGTGGCCGGCATCTACACCGCCGACGTCGAGAAGCTGAGCATGCAGGCGACCATGGCACCGATTCTCAAGATGGAACAACAACACGGATCGCTCGCCCGCGCGACGATATCACGACGTCGGACCGGCGAAGACAGCGTGGAACGATCCAGCAGCGGCGCTCGGTACGGCCAGTTTCGCGCCTTCCCCGGCGGCATGATCGAACTGATCCAAACGCTCCGATCGCGTCTTCCCGCCAATTGCGTTCATTCGTCTCGTGCCATCACTTCCCTCGACGCGACCGCCGACGGATGGCGGTTGCAATCCAACGGAGATCACGTCGATGCCTTAGCAAATCCATTTGCGCACGTCGTGCTCGCGACACCGGCGATGAGTGCGTCACGTTTGTTGGCCGCACACTCGGCCGTGGCATCCGAACAACTTGCTGGCATTGAAACCGCGTCGACCGCAATCGTGGTGCTCGGCCTGCGCCGCAGCGACATCGCCGAACCTCCCCAGGCGTTTGGCTTTGTCGTCCCGCCCAAAGAAAACCGGCAAATCCTGGCTGGCAGTTTTGCGAGTGAAAAGTTCGAAGGTCGCGCCGATGACGACACGGTGATCGCTCGCGTCTTTATCGGGGGCGCGATTCAAAGTGAACTGCTCGAGCGCGAGGACGAAGAACTCATCGATATTGCCACGCGAGAGCTTCGAGAGCTCATCGGTTACACGGGCTTGCCGTTGATGAGCCACGTTGTCCGCTGGAACCATGCGATGCCACAGTACCATGTAGGACACCTTCAACGCGTCGCGACCATCGAATCGGAAGTGGCCAAACTACCGGGCATCTCACTTGCCGGCAATTCACTGCATGGCGTCGGGATCGCCCCGGTCATCGAAACGGCCAACCGAGTCGCCCAGGAAATCGATCAGCGGTTTCCGCTGTCGCAGGGATCGATACTTCAACACCAATGAATGTCGAAAGAACCGTGTATACTTAATTCGCCCACCTCTCCCCCGGCCTTTCCTAGCAGCGTCGCAATGTCGTTTCGAATTCTGATGCTTTCGGTGCTCGCACTCGCGGCCCCACGACTATCGACTCATGCGCAACAATACGCCGCCGCCCCCGGCGTCGACAGGGAGTCGTACGATGAGTCGTATCGCAAATACGAGCGAGACGACAATGCGCTCTCACCGCGACCGGAACCCAAGTATGTTTCGCACGGCGACTACCGCCAGCCGATTTCGTTGGTGATCCTCGATTCCACTCGGGCGCTGATCGCGACCAAGCTGACCGGTGAAATCTACGAACTCAATTTGCTCGATCACAGTCTACGGGTTGTGTTCGCCGCACCCGGTCGCCAGTTCCAACGTCTGATCACGCTCGGTGAAGGCCGGCTGGCCGTTACCGACACGGCTCGCGATGAAGTCATCGTGCTCCGATTTGACGATGCCAGTGATCGCTGGAGCGAGTCGGCGGTTGCCAAAGTCGCCGGCCGCCCAAACGCGCTGAGTTACGAACCTCAGAAATCTGAACTGTGGGTCTCAAGCGTATGGGGCCAGCGGCTTCATCGCTTTGCTGTCGACGAGAACACGGAAACCGGGTTGCAGCCGATCGACGTGATTGACTTGCCCATGTGTGGCGGTCCCGTCCTCTGCTTACCCAAATTCGACGCCGTGCTGGTGTCCGATGCATTCGGTTCGCATTTCGCAGTGGTCCGCCAAAGCGATGGAAAGGTCATCAATCACGACCGACTTTATGAACACAACCTCGGCGACTTGGCTTCGATCGATGATGGCGACTCGGTGTTGTTGACTCACCAACTCTTGATCGACCTTGTTCCAGCGGTCCAGGGACAAATCACTTGGGGCAACTTCATCAGCAACAATCTTCGTCGCATCAAAACAGAGCGATTGATTAACGCGTCGGGCGACTATGTCTATGTCGACAGCCAAATTGTGTCGCTCGGCCGCGTGGGCAATGGAGCAGGCGACCCGACAAGCGTCGCTACCAATCGACTCGGTATCCATGCCACCACCATCGGCGGTACCAATCAAGTCGCGATGGGTTCGATCAGCGGCGGCCCGCTGCGATTTGTCGATACCGGTCTCCATCCCGTCGACTGCGAGTTTACGCCGGATGCAAAATCGCTGGTGGTGGTGAATCAATTTAGCGATTCCGTCACCTTGATCGAGATGGAAACATTGCAAGCAACGCATATCGCGCTGGGTGACATTCGGCCGCCCACAACGATCGAGCGTGGCGAACAACTGTTCCACGACTCGTCGCTTTCGCACGACGGATGGATGAGCTGTCAAAGCTGTCACGTCGGCGGTCATTCCAATGGGCTGCTCACGGACAACTTTACCGACCATTCTTACCAATCGCCCAAGCGAGTGTTATCGCTCTTGGGGCAAGCCGGCACCGCACCCTACAGTTGGGCGGGGACGGTAAAGACGCTTGAGGATCAAATTCGCTTTTCGATCAAGTCGACGATGGCGAGCGATGATTCCGTGTTTGAAAACGAAGTCGAACAGATTGCCCAGTACGTGAGATCACTCCAGCGACCACCGAGTCTGTTGGCGGCGCGTTCCGGCGACGAGGGCAATGTCCACTTGGATGATCGAGTGAAACGAGGCGCCGATTTTTTTCGTTCCTCTGGATGCGTTGATTGTCACCGTGAACCGCACTTCACAAGCGATGGCGTGTATGACGTGGGACTGCATGACGAAAGTTCAATGCGAGAATTCAATCCGCCCAGCCTTGAAGCGGTGAGCCAGCGACAGAACGCCCTGTTCCATGATGCCAGTGCAAGATCGTTGCGAGACGTCGTGTACAGGATGGGCCATCAAATGCCCGCGGAGGCAACGGATCAGCAACGCGACGATCTCATTCAATACCTAATGTCGCTCTGATTTTTGTACGGTTCCATCACACGTGCTTTGTTGCATGACAACCGAGTTACGTCAAAAATTCACATTGACGGCAAAACACGTGAACGAATTGCGACCTATCGTTACGGGTATCACGTCCCTGCGTGACGAGTCGCCGGCAATTCATTGAGTTCCGGCGATCTCCGTACTCGAAATGACTTCGCCGGGATCTTCGTTGCTGCTGCAGGAATCGCAAATGCAATTGTCACTTTTGATGGTCCAAGTCGCATGATCCGCAAAATTGTACTTCGTTTGTTACTGGCTGGCGCATTGCTGGGTGCCGGCGTCATCACCCTGGTGACCGTCGTCGGGTTGCTCGCGGTGAGTCAACCAGCATTTTACAGCGACTTGCGAGCACAAAGTTACACCCCAGCAGAACAACAAGACGCTGAGAACTCGTTGAACCAGACGATGGCCTCGCTGGACCGATGGCTCCACACATCCATTGCGATTCAGAAAGCGAAAATGCGCAACAACTCTAGCGTCATGGAGCAATTGTTGGTGAGTTCCTACCAACCGCTCGACGACACGTACACCGTTCGCTTGACGGACAAGCAACTGAATGCCTACCTCTCAACGAAACAACAAGGGCTGCCCAAGCAGCTCCATCATTTTTGCATTCAATTCAATGATCAACACACGAATGTAGGTTTCGAGTTGCACAATGGCGGTCCGGTGCTGACGATATCTGCGTCACTGAATTTCGTGACTGAAGCCAACGGCAATTTACGAATCGAATTGCTCGGCGGTCGACTGGGCCGACTTCCCATTCCGCTTCAAACCATTGCACGCTGGTTGCCAAATGAGGTGACCCATGCATCGGATCGCAAGTTAGAATTCGACCTTACCGCTACTCCGCCACGAGTCACCCTCAAGCTCACACAGAGCAAAGAGGCTTCGCCAAGAATCAATTCAGTTCAACAAGTCAACGGAACGTTGGTCGTCGAATTCCAAGCCCCCACTCTCAACGACAACACGAACCCGCAATGATAGTCTTTGCGACGCAACGGCCATGACTGGTGTGGTCGCTGCGACGCAGGCTCGATGTTCCGCGACACCCTAGCGAGCGGATCGCGTCATCACCAGCGAAGCCGCTTGTTCGACTCAAAACAGCACGACTTGTTCGGTTGCGGTTGACGCTTCCTGGACAAGCGATTCGAGCGCCAGATGTCGCTCACTACTCAGCACACCACCGGCCATCGGTACCGGTTTGACAAATGCCTTGCCGCTGTGGCAATGAAAGTGGACTCGAAGCGCCCGATCCCCGCCGACCTTCTCGGCGATCATCGGGATTTGCTCGAGTTGTAAGAAATGGCGGATGAATTCGATGTTGAGCTGGCCGATTGCGGGCGAGTCCGGACCGAGCGTCAATACGTTCGCGCCACCAAACACTTTCGCCTTCAATCGACGCCGATCACCGCCTAACCGCATGATTCCATTGATCAATAACTCCATCGCATGCACTCCGTAGCGTGCCGAAATCTGGTCCCCGATCTCCTGGACCGGCAGCATGAAGTGATTCATCCCGCCGATTTTTGCGATGGGATCGTAGAGGCAGGTTGCGATGCAAGAACCCAAAACCGTTGACACGTCCACTGCATCCGGCGAGGCAAATGTCTCACCAGCGACGAGCGAATGTCGCCGACTCAAACGTACCCGTTCCATTTCCGGGTGACTCGACCTCTCTCGAACGCTCGGCTTGGGTGTCGGCGCCAGCGGTACCCGCGTACTCGCCGTCACCTTCAATTGATGCACCGTTCCGCCGAGCGGTTCGAATTGGTTTGTTAACCAGGGTACATTCTCCGAATGCCCAAGCATGAGGTGTCCCTGTGGCTTGAGCCGATCGGCAAAACGCGGCAGCAATTTTCGCTGAGTCGTCTCGTCGAAATAGATAATTACATTTCGGCAAAAGATCGCGTCGAATTGGTCGCGTACCTGGAGCGGTTCGTCTAGCAGATTTAGTTGACGAAACGAAACAAGTCGTTTCACTTCATCACGAATTCGCACCATCCCGCTATGTTCACCGGTGCCACGCAAAAAGTATTTGCGTTTCATGCTGTCCGAGAGCATTTCGATCTTGTCCACGGCATAGATTCCGCTCCGAGCGGTATCCAAAACTTCGGTATTGATGTCCGTCGCGAGTATTCGAACGTTCCAGCCATGAATCGAACCAAAGTGTTCCAGCACCGTCATCGCGATCGTGTAGGGTTCGTCGCCCATCGAACAGGCGGCGCTCCAGATCGCCAGTTCACGGGGTCCGCCCATCGCGGCATTTCTTCGCACCTGAGGAAAAACGACGTCTCGCAAGAAATCAAAGTGATGGGGTTCGCGAAAGAAGTCGGTTTTGTTGGTGGTCAGGCAGTTAATCATGATCTGCCGCTCGACCCCCTGCGGGTCTTGTTTCTCCAAGTACTCTAAGTACTGAGTATGAGACTTTAAGTTCAGCTCGCGGAGTCGGCGCGCGAGTCGCGAGTGTACCAAAGATCGCTTCGCCGAGGACAGTGAAATACCAGCCTCTCGGTAGATCAATTGACGAATCGCATTGAATTCGCGATCGGTGATACCATCCTGACTAGTCATATCACTATTGCAAAAAGGCTTATGTTTTCTAGTTGTCGGAAGAACAGCAACGGACATATTGGATGCAATTGAATCGGTTGGATCGTCAGGTCCCTGCCTCACCCGCGGCAAGGCAGGGACCGTCAATGAAACTTCTTAACTTGAAAGTGTTAGAACTCTTCAAAGCCACCGTGCGTCGACGATGTGCTACCGGATGTGACGAGTTCACTCTCACGTCGGTCGTCGAAGGAGAAATCGTCGCGAGCCTCGGTCGAGACTCGCGGACTCTTTCGAGTCACCGCACTCTTTGCGACCGAGCTTTTCTTGGGTTGAGCCGTCGGACGCGAGTGCGACTGGGGCGATCTAGGACGCCCGGCTGAATCGTTGCCTTGATCATGAAGCTTGAAACGAGAAATCAAGTTTTGCAGTCGTTCTGCCTGGGCGCTTAGCGACTCGGCCGTTCCCGAAAGCTCTTCGGTTTGTGACGCGTTAGCCTGTGTCACGGTATCCATCTGACTAACCGCCTTGTTCACCTGGTCGATACCACGAGTTTGTTCGCGGCTAGCCGCGGCAATTTCCGAAACGATATCGGTAACGCGCTTGACCGACTGGACAATTCCTTCGAGTGCGTCACCCGATTGATTCACGAGACTGCTACCGACATCAACCTTTTGGACCGAGTCGTTGATCAAACCTTTGATCTCTTTGGCGGCGGCTGCACTACGTTGTGCCAAGTTACGCACTTCACCGGCCACTACAGCGAAACCGCGACCCTGTTCGCCCGCACGTGCTGCCTCGACGGCCGCGTTCAGTGCCAACAAGTTGGTTTGAAAGGCGATTTCATCAATCGTGGTGATAATGTCCGCGATCTTTCTAGAAGCTCCGTTAATCTCGGTCATTCCATGGACCGCATCGCTGACGATCTTTCCACCCTTCTCCGCCGTTTCGCGAGCGTTGCTGGCAAGCTGGTTGGCCTGCTGGGCGTTGTCCGCATTTTGGCGAACCGTCGACGTGATTTCTTCCAAACTGGCGGCAGTTTCCTCCAATCCGGAAGCTTGTTCCTGTGCACCGCTGGAGATCTCTTCCGAAGCCGACGACAACTGCTGAGCCGCCGACGCGACACTATCCGCAACGGTCTGGGTTTCCAACAATGCCGATTGGATATTGCCCAGGGCTTCATTGAGATTCATGGCCATGGTGCCAATCTCATCTTTTGTGGTGACATTCAACCGAGCCGTGAAATCACCCTGGGCGACCGCCTTGAGCGTTTCGACGG
The DNA here is from genome assembly GCA_041741195.1 of Pirellulaceae bacterium. Lineage (GTDB taxonomy): Bacteria > Planctomycetota > Planctomycetia > Pirellulales > Pirellulaceae > JBBSJZ01. Next base: position 240,870 of record JBGSKM010000012.1, on the reverse strand, counting down.
TTAACTGCAACGGCACCGAGAACAGCCTCGAGATAAACGTTCCCACGACTAAACCGACGATCACACCGATCGAAGTCACCATTAGAATCGTCCATCGAGCGTTCTCGTAAACGACGTCACTTTCCTCATATGCCTGTTCGGCAATTTTTTCTTTAAGCAGTGAAAGTTCACTCAAGTCGGTGTCAAGTCGTTCGGATTTAGAACGCCCCGATCGCATAAATCCTAATGCTTCATCCTGCTTGCCTTGCATGCTCAATTCGACACAAGCACGAGCATCTTGCATATACTCGGGAAAGGCTGCGTCAATTCGCTTGAGCAAAGCGATCCCTTCGGCGGTGAGAAAGTTGAGTTTGCATGATTCGAGGAGTGTTACAAATTCAGCCGCGCGTGACTCCATTGCGGCGGCAGCTATTTGCTTGTCCGCGAGTTGCTCTTCGAGCAACACATTCCGCACTTCACTTCGAATGGCGATCAACCTGACGTTCACCTCTTTGCAGCGTGAGATGCCAAGTAACTCAAGCTCGTACATTCGATTCAACATTCTGTTGACGTCGCCCGTGCGAGTGACTCCGACCCAACCGACGCCGGCCATAATAGCGCAGACGACGCTGAAACCGATGATCAATTTTTTGAACGCTGTTTGATTTTTGAACCAATTCATGTCGGCCCCTCTTGTTTTTCTTAAATGGTGTTTTCGTAAACGATTGATTGGATTCGTCGCTTGGTAGATCTAAGCGGCGACAGAGTTGGGTGGTTGGAGTTGTTCGAACGAGATGAGTTTGTCGATGTCCAACAGCAAAACGAATTTGTCATCCAGTTTGCCCATGCCGGAGAGACAGGACTCATCGATTTCTTGCAGTTGGGGTACATCGTCAATTTGATGCGCGGCGATGTTGAGCACGTCGGAAACGGCGTCCACGACCAGCCCAGCGATTTTGTCGCCGACACTAACGACGATGATGACGGTGAACGAGTTGTACTCCACCTCGTCCATGCCCAATCGAACACGCAAATCGACGATCGGTACGACGGTGCCACGCAGATTCAATACGCCACGCACGTACGGCGGCGATTGCGGAATAGGGCGCACTTTGGCGAACCCTTTGATTTCTTGGACTCGAAGTATGTCAATGCCATATTCTTCGTCGGCGAGTGTGAATGTGAGATATTGATCCTGGTCCAATGATTGGCTACCAGCACCATTCTCATTTTCCCGTGGAGGTGAATCCATCAGTTTCCTTTCGAAATTGGTTTTGTGTGAGAACGAAACTTCTTAACATCAATGTTGACATTCCCAAGAGCCGATCCGAAAACGATCGAGAGGCCCGCGGCTAGCGCCGTCGGCTCACGGTTTTCGGATAAACGCACATCGTTCAAAGGCCGTGCGAAGGTCGAGGCCCGCGGCTAGCGCCGTCGGCTCACGGTTTTCGGATGAACGCACATCATTCAAAGTCCGTGCGAAGCGATCGCAGGTTCTTGAATTACGCTGTTAGACGATTAACGCTTCGGTGCCACCGAAAGCGTACGCATCATCGACGATGCGTTTGAGAAGTGATGATTCGCTGACGTCTCGTTTGACGATGTCGCGAACATCAAAAAGTGAAAGTCGCCCAAGCGTTTCCGCTTGGCGACTAGATAGAGATAACATGTTTGCCCCGAGATTATCCAATGCCCCTGGAAGCCGACCCGATTATCGCGAAGTGTTTCGCCCAATCCGGTGGCTTCAGTAAAAATGTACGACCCGGTTTGCAACCGTTGGCTCCTTTTGGCTTCCAGAAAGCGGCGGAAAACTTCCGCTGTTAAGAACAACCGTTACAGTTGCACCAGCCAAAGCTCGCCGTTCACTGAGTGTGCCGCTGCGTCTCAAACTTCACCGCGTTCGCTTGGGGACCGCGAGTGATTTCGATCCGAAACACTTGTGTCATTTGGTGTTGTTGAGCTTCTTCATTGCTTGAGCAAATTCTTCGAGTCGGTCCAATGAGGTGGGATAGTTGTTGCGCCTCAACCACGTCCCGAATGAACTAGCGACTAGCGGTGTCGACACCTGCTTGTTCCATATCAATCCGCTTCCCGCAACGGAAACGCCGCTGTCTTGGCCACTATTCAGCCGAACTCGCAATTCTAGTTCGGCATGATCTTTCTCGAATGTCGCCAGTACCTCATTTCGCAAGGCACGGCTCCTTGGAGAGAGAGGGGTGCCGGATCGTTCTACCGAAAGGAGGCCGCGTGCAAGCCCAATGTGAATCACGCGCGGGCGAAAGTCGAGCCACGTGCACCAGATTGCTTATTGGGACGGCTCCGCGACTGCGCGGCGATGCGAAGACCTCATTCGCCATCGCATTAGTGGCGTATCGGAGGTACCGTGAAGCAGAATGCTCACCGTGATTGTCGCTAGACAACAACCGATAAGAAACTGAATTTCGCCACCGATCGATTCATTGACTCCTAAGGACAGGGCATGCGCCAGGTAATAAATGGTCCCAATGCCTCGAACACCAAACCAGGCGATTAGCTTTCGCTGGCTTCGATCGATCGTCCGCGTGTGAAGCGTGGCAAGCACAGCGAGCGGACGCACCACAAATAGCATTGCCAGCGCGAAAAGCCAAATTTGCCAATCAATGAACGACTCCGCCGTCAACAAGACACCTACAATGACCACGAGAAAGACCTGGACAATCTTCTCGAGTGTGGACCCCACTGCAGTCTGCTCTTTTAGCAGTGCCACATCCGGGCGGTACTCTTTAGGATCAGTCGCAAGCGTCTGGGGCGAATGCGAAAGCTCTCTCGCATTGCGTTGCCGTTCGAGGCCGAGCATCTCAATTCGCCGCAGGCTGATTGCAGCGGCGAATACTGCCAAGAACGCGTAGGTGTTGATCATCAGCGCCACGCCGTAGACAATCGAAATGAATCCGAGTGTCAGAATTTCACCGCTACCGCTGACTTTCTCGTCCTTCGATCGGACCCACAGAATCAGCTTGCCGAGTGCGTAGCCAGCTGCCGCGCCAAAGAGTAGACCGGCGGTGACTTTCCACAACAAATCCACCATGATCCAATACACGAACGCGGGACCAAGTTCGTGAAGCCTGGAGTCACTCAGCCCGACTGCGAGTAGTACGAATGGAAAGGCAGTGCCATCATTGAGTCCGGCTTCACCCGTCAGACTTTGTCGTAAACGATCGTCGTCCCGCGAGTGTTCCACTTGAATTTCGTCCGCAAGCACCGGATCGGTCGGGGCTAGCACCGCGCCCAGCAAAACCGCGGCCGGCAGTGAAAGCGAGAATAGCCAACTACCAAGTGCCGCTGTGAGAGCCACCGTGGCAATCATTGTCACGCTCGCCAAGACGACCGGTGCGATCCAGCGGTCGCTGCTAAGCGGAACACGCATCTTGATGCCAGCGGTATACAGCGAAATCGTTACCGCTATTTCGCTCGCGATCTCGATCAGCTTTGAATTCCCAACAAAGTCAATGTCGACAAGTCCGAGCACGAGAGGCCCTGCCGCTATTCCTCCGAGCAATTGCAAATGAACTGGCGTAAACCAAGTTTTCTTCAGCAGCGATTCGAATATCGCCACGGATACTAATAATCCGCCGATAAAAAGGTACCACTGGACTGACTCATTCAGCATGTTGGCTGATTCCTGCGCATTTCGTTCAACTTGATCCGGCGCTCGACGATGCGAACCGCGTGCCTTTTCGCCAAATGTGTGTTCAAGCAAACTGGCGTTTCAACAGAAACGGTGTTTTGTAAATAGGTTCTTAGATTGACAAGACCTTAGCGGCATACTCGAGACACGTGGCAATGTTGGAGTCCTCGAGTTGCACTTGTTCGGCCAGCGTCAACGACTCGACCGACATCGAGTTCCTGGAGTTCTGGCGAACGAACTGCAATGTTTTCGCAAGCTCCAAACCGCTCGGCTCCGGAACCAATTTCCAATAATTCGGGGTCAAACACGGAACCTTCAACGGGTCTCGAGTGATCACCTCCAAGCAAAATTGGAGCTTTGGCTTAGCGGCTCGCAGAATCGTCGCGATCCGTGGAAGATCAAAGCTACCGCGGCCCAGCGGTGTGTCGCCCAGCAAGAATCCGTCTTCATACTCAGCGAGCGATTGGTCTTTGAAGTGCACCGAGAATGCGAACGGCGCGAGCTGCTTGATCGCACCGTAGACGTCGTCAAGTAGCGAAAAGCTATTCCCAGTGTCCACGCAAGCACCGATCAGCGGCGAGTTGATGCTTTCGAGCAAGGCGATGCGTTGATCGATCCGCTCGTCCTTGTGGTTCTCGATCGCCAACGGGACTTCGTACTTCTCGACAACGGGAATCGACCGCTTGACCATCGCGTGACCCAGTTTCGCCGCCAGTTGAAACTCTGAGTATGACCTGAAATGTTCGTAGCGACGCCCCGGAATGATCACGGTCCGTGCCGCCTTGGCACCAGCATCGCGCGCCGTACGCATCTCGGCGTCGAACCGCGGCAAATCCTCATCACTCTGCGGTGGACTAACGATCGCTTCGATAAATAGTCCGTGTTGGTCAGCAAATTGACGAAGCGTCTCGCACACGGCTGGGGCAAGGATTCCCAAGCCGCATTGCGAACCGCCGGCGCCTAGGGAGTGACAATGCCGCAAGAACGTCATCGGTTCGAACAAATCCGACGAGGGGTCGCGTTGCTTGAGCCAGCGTCGCCGGAGACCACAGTCATACATCACGATGCCCATCTTGCTTCGACGCGCATCGGATGCACGGGGCGGTGAGTCGGGGTCGGTATCGGCCATAGCGTGGACGCCGCCCGCGAGGACGGCTAGCTGCGACAGGGCGCAGCGCCGACTGATGATCGGCGTCCGAGATTGCAATTCGAGCGATTGCGAGCCGGGATGGGCGGACATTCTTGATCATCTTTACGAAGACGGGACGACTTGGTGGTCGAGATACCATGTGGGTTTCGATCTTCGCTCAAGCTTAGCGAAGTTCGATCACACGAGCGAACATTTCCTCAAGCCGTTTGACGACTGCTTTAAATCTGGTCGAGCAATCGAATTGAAGTGCCATTTTCGTTCGACGTCCCTTGAACGGTTGACACCTCGTCTTCGAAGCTCAGCTCATCGAATCGATCATGCGGGTTGTTATCCCACTCGATGCTTAGTTCACCCACGGCATGATCGGAAGCTTCTTCGTGGATGGTCGTTTCGGCCGAAGGCGTTCCCGAGGTTGACACCCAATGGAGTGCCGTTGCAGAACTTACAAAACCGAAACTAGCTGGCTCGCTCGCGAGTTCAGGCTCCGGCCCCTCCAGGTCTTGTCGGAGGAGGCGGTTGATGACCTCGAGCGCATCGATCGCCGTTACGAAACCATCGCCATTGGTGTCAAAGAAGAGGTTAGGAAACATCTCGACGCCAGTCACGGGGTCCAGCAAACTAAAATTGCTTGAGTTCGAAAAGAGTGACGCGTTCAATTCGTTGATAACCGCGAGGGCATCCAGGGCGGTGCTCTCTCCCGACCCGTCGACGTCGGTGGGCGCGACAAAGTTTGTCCAACCGGACCCGATGACGCGAACAATGACATCGCCGCTCTGGGCGATCTGGACCAAGACGCCATTGACGACTTCGGTGCCTTCGATGACCCAAGTCGCTTCGGACTCGAAGACTTGACTCAGACTTGCTTCGATCGTCAGGGTATTGCCAGAGGTGGTGATGGTCTCGCCGTCTTCATTCTGGACGACCAAGTTCCCATCGACCACATTCACCTGAATCGCACCCTGTTCCAAAACATAAGCGACTCGCACGGTCACCGTCGCGGTATCTCGAATTCCACTCGAAACGCCATCGATGATGACTTCGTACTCAAAGGTGTCGTCGCCGCCAAAGTCCGATGGCGGTGTGTAACGAATTTGGTTGTCTTGGGTCACTTCGACCACGCCCCCATTCGCTGAAGCACTCGCAACCACCAGCTCGACCGTGGTAGCGTCCGAAATGACATCGTTGCTGAGTACGTCAATCAGGACCGGTGAGTCCTCTTTGGTCGAAGCGTCATCATCGAGAGCCGTGACATTCGAAGTCCCAAAGGTGGCGGTGAATCGACTCATGCTGCCAAACTCGACATTGCCAAGCCCGAGCGGCAGATCGCGACCGTAGAGCATGTTCACGCTATCCAGATCATCCGCCGACTCCAGCCCGAACACGATATCGCTTCCACGCTCGGTGACTTCGACGACAAACTGCAGCACGGATTGTGGTCCGGATGCGTCATCGGGTGGAACGACTTGACCAACGCCACCCAATTCGTCAAAGATCGCTGTGGCTGCCGAAGCGAAGGAAGCGGTGTTGCTAACGGAGTACGCGGCGAAAGTTTGGATGTCCGCCAAGAAACTTTCGGGCGAGAGAGGACGTATCACGCCTCCGGTGGATACCACCAAATCGGCAAATAGCGAAAGCGCTCCCAGTTCATCATCGCCTGTGCGGAGATCGACGTACCCGATTTCGATAGTAAAGCGATCACCCACCGCCAATGCCAAGTGACGATCTTCGTCAAGTAGCGAGGCTCCGTCCAACGACTTGGCGTCAATGGTGTAGCTCAACAACTTAGTATCCGTTTCTTCGCCACCAGCGCCAGATTCTCCCTCGCCCCCGGATTGGTTCACCAAGAAGTTGATAACTAGCCCCAAATCCAGCGCATTCAACCGACCATCCGCGCTGGCATCGAGACTGGCACCGCTGGGTTCAACGCCGATCTGCGCAGGAGAGTTTCCGCGAAGGTTCAATCGACTGTGCACCAAAAACGCGTCGAAAGGTCCCACCAACCCATCCCGGTTGATATCACGAGGATCAATAGGATTCGTCGTATACGGCGAATCGCTGGTAATATCCAATGTGAATTTGCTTTTGGCATCCGTCACGACCATATCGGGCGTGAGGGCTACCCCTGGATAGAGCACCGATTCGACTTCGGCGTTCAACTCGACAGAAAACTCAACATTGGTCGCTGGCGATAACGCTCGATAGTAAATGCTGAACATATCAAACGGAGTTTCGAAAACGCCGCGAGAGTCGATCGCATCAACGCTCAACGCGGGTTGCCCTATCCCTCCGACGCCAATCAAACTGCCGTCAACGTCGTCAATCGAACCCTCCACTAGATTGAGAATAAATTCTTGGTTGGTGATGCCATCCAGTACAAAAGTTCGACTTCGGAGGTCCAAGCTCCTGGGGACTGCGTCCGGATTGAGCTCGCCACTGGGAAGGATCGCTGGGATATCTGTCACACTGGCCGCGAACGCCTCGGTGGAGATCGATAGATTGGGGACATCCGTATTGGCAAGCACGATGTCAGTAAAGATTACGTCATAAACAGATTCAGTGGTACCGACGGACTGGTCCAATACTCGTAGGCCACTGGAAGCGAATCCGAGATCGGAATAGATCTCTTTCAGCCACTGTGTTGGCAAAGCCGCCGTCAATTCAGCGACGGTACGTGTCACGGTAGTTGCATTTCCCGCCATCGAAAACGTGACGACTTCGTTCGCGGCCGCGTCCTGGATCTCGGCACCCAAACGAACGGTTTGAGTTTCTCTTAGCAACGGTTCGAGTACCTCCGATTGCGACGACGCAATGTTTGTGTACAGTCCAAAGGCTCCATCGCCGGACGGCCTCAGGTCGTCATAAGAAACCTCGACTGCGAACACCTCACCCACTTGGACACTGGCGTGTCGCGCGCCGTCAAGTAATGAGACATCACTTGCGTTTCTCGGCGTAAGGTGCAACTCCAGCAATTCACCCACAAGCAATCGTCGATCCTCAAGACGCTGGATGGACAGACCGTGCGTCCGTCGTCGACGACAGGTTTTCATATTTGTTTTGCGAGTCATCGTGAGTTTGACCAGAAAGAGTGAACCGGATTTATGCTTTCAATAATGCAATTCTGCCGCCTGTCTTGCCGCCGACAAACAACCCTCGTGGGCAATGATCATAAATCGACTTGGCACAAACGTCCACTCGTCGGTTGCGCCCAAACGGCATAGAGAATGTTGAATTGCTTCTCAAACTTGGTTGACTCACCCAACGCGAACCTACCCGGGATGGTCTGGTGATCGTAAAATTCGCCTCTTCACGAGGGCGGGTTCGCCGGAGTGGTCTTCGCTTGAACATTTCGCTGAACGCTCGACCATGGAACGTCAATCGGAGCGTCGTGTCGGCCTTGGTTGTGCGGGTCTTGAAGAAAACTTTCCAATTCGAGTGACAATCGATTCATTCGTCAGCCAGGACTAGGTAGGGAAGAATGCTCCACGATTCGAAAACCCTTTCGTCTTCAGAATTGTTGAGGTTGGCGAAGGCTGGTGACGCATCGAGTTTGGGCATTCTGCTGCATCATTACACCAACTACATGAAGGTCTTGTCGTATGCCCGATTGGATTCTCGGATTCGCGGACGATTGAGTTCGTCGGATGTGGTGCAGGAGTCAATGCTCGAAGCGCACCGCGATTTTGGAGCGTTTGCTGGCAATTCCATCCCCGAGTTCACCGGATGGTTACGGCAGATCCTGATTCACAATTTGACTCAGGCAGTTGAAGTTCACTTGTTGGCGGCGAAACGCGATGTGCGTCGTGAGCAGTCACTGGAGGAAATGGTCGCGTCGCTGAGTCAGTCGCATGGTCGGTTCGAATCCATGCTGCAAGACCACGGTCGGTCGCCATCCTCCAGTGCTGATCAACAGGAATTGTTAGTGGGACTAGCAAACGCGATCGCCGAATTGCCGTGTGACTATCGAGACGTCATCGTTTTGCGGCATATCGAGGGGCTTGCCTTTCCGGTGGTTGCACAACGGATGAAACGTACGCCCGGAGCGACGCGAATGCTTTGGATGAGAGCGATCGAGCATTTACGGCAACGAATGCAACCCCACGATTGAAACCCGATCATGGTACCAGCGAAGTGAACTATGAAATTAACGAACGAATCTTTATTGAACTCGTGGCACAATCTATCGGAAACCCAGCAAGCAAGATTAGCGGAGCTGTTGGATCGTTACGCGTGTCGGTTGGAAGTCGGCGACGAAACCGGTGCCCAGCACATCCTGGATGAACACCCCGAACTTTCTCATCAAGTCCACGGACATGTCGAAAGTTTGCAATTGCTTTGCCGAGCATCCCAGCAACGTCCCAGCAGCTCGATTTTTTCGTCGGTAGCGAAAGCGCGACGCCAAAGTTCACGTCATCACGACGCGTCGGGCGGCAGTGGAAAAGAATCTTCCGGCGGTAGCAAGCCGTACCGCGGTCACGACGAGACGCCCTCGGTACTCGGGGATTATCGCATCGAACGCGAGATCGGCCGCGGTGGCATGGGAATCGTCTACGCCGCCACTCAAATATCACTTCGGCGTAGCGTGGCGCTCAAAACACTGCCATTTGCTGCCGTTTTGGATCAACAGCAGGTCGCGCGTTTTCGCAACGAGGCCCAAGCAGCGGCTTCGCTGCATCATCCGCACATCGTGCCGGTTTATGCAGTCGGCTGTGAACGTGGTGTGCACTATTACAGCATGCAATTGATCGATGGCCAAACGCTCGAGCAGGTGATCAAACAGATGCCGCAGCAATTGTTGCGAGCAGAACCCGCCAAGCTTGATCTGTCCCAGGCTGCGAATGTCGCGAACGACCCCACCTTGGATTTTTATCCCCAAGCGAACACGGGGAATGTCGCCGACGAGCCGAATCGTCAAGTCAACATGGATGCATCGACCGTCGGACCTCGCACCCGCTGCGCCACCACGGTCGCGACGATTCGCAGTCGCGATTATGTTCGCGCGATTGTCGAGTTGATGATTTGCGTCGCCGAGGCCTTGGACTATGCACATGAACAGGGTGTGATTCACCGGGACATCAAACCGTCGAACCTGTTGTTGGACGCCGCAGGCAAAGTGTGGGTCGCCGATTTTGGCTTGGCTCGATGTCGCGGGACCAGCAGTTTGACCGCCATTGGAAACATCATCGGCACGGCTTTGTATATGAGCCCAGAACAGGTCGCAGGCCGTTCGCAGGAAGTCGATCATCGCACCGACATTTACTCGCTCGGAATCACGCTTTACGAATTGTTGACACTCGAGCGTGCTTACTCGGGGATCAACCGTGAACAGTTGCTCGCGGCTATCGAAACCTGTGATCCGCCCTCGCTACGGCGATTGAATCCGACCATCTCCGCCGACTTGGAGACGATCGTATTCAAAGCGATCGCCAAGCGAAAAGACGATCGGTACACGACAGCGGGCGAACTCGCTGACGACTTGCGTTGCTACCTCGAGGGTCGACCGACGCTGGCACGCCGACCCACGATGTTGGATCGCGCATTTAAATGGGCCATGCGACGACAACGCTTGGTTTGCTCGGTAGCCGCGATGTTGTTGTTGGCGTGTGTCGGAATGGCGGTGGCCACGATTCTCGTTTCGCATCAAAGCAATCTGAAAGACAAAGCCCGTCAAGAGGCGCACTTGCACTTGACCCAGGCGATTCTCGCGGTCGACCTATTCAGTGGAATATCGGTAGAAGGATTGACGCCGATTCCCGGCACCGAACGCGTGCGAGCCGAGATACTCGCCGAAGCCGAACATTATTTTTTGGACTTCATTCAGTATGCGGGAAAAGAATCCAACCTGGAGGCTGAGCTGGCGAAGGTCCATTATCTATTGGGAGCTGTGTACGAACGGTTGGGCAAAACGGGGATGGCAGAGACGCAGTACCAATACGCGATCGAACGCTACTCCAAGCTATCGACGCGTCACGAGACAACTCTTCAAGCCGATTTGGCGCTGTGCTTTCACAATCGCGCGGCCCTTCGAAAACAACAAGGTCGCTACGATGCGGCGCTCGGTGACTATCGAAAAGCGATTAAGATCCAAGAGTCGTTGCTAGTGTCGCGGGAGCCACCGGAGCGTTTCATCCGCGAATGGGGTGCGACACAGACGAACTACTCGATGTTGCTTTGGGCTTGCGGCGAACCGCAAGAAGCCCAGCGCCGGCTGGCCGCCGCGGAGCAGACGTTGCAGCGCCGGTTGCATGATTCACCGACCGACCAGGAGACCTTTCAGCAATTGGTCGAATGCCGCAATGCCCGCGTGGGACTATTGCTCGAAAGCGCCCCAGACGATGCGGAGATTCTGTTGCGATCCAACGTTGCCGCTCTCGTCAGGTACGACCAGAAATCGGATGAACCGTCGAACCGGTCCGTATTTGGACATCAATCGCTCGAATGCCAATTGGCCGTCGCGAGAAACAACTTGGCAACTTTGCTGGGCCAGCGAGGTCAATTGAACGAAGCCATCGAATTGTGCAACGCGTCGATTCGGTCGTTGCACGATGAGAGCCAAGCGGCGCCGATCGACTCCGCGACGCGTCAACAATTGGCGATCGCGTACAACAATCTGGGTCAGCTCTTTTGGCAAAACCATGAAATCAAAAAATCCAGCGAACAGTTTTCTCGGGCCGAGTCGTTGCTGCGGGATGAACTGTCATTACCACGCGTGCCTCCAGATACTCTTAGTCGACTCGGCGGCGTGTTACACAATCGAAGTATCGTCGAGCAAGGCAATGGAGATTGTGACGCGGCGATGCAACACGTCGCCCAAGCGATCGAATTTCAAGCCTTGGCAATCAAGAAAGCGCCACTCAATGTGATCTATCGCCGCAGCCTCGAATCACATCGAGAACAACTGGACCAAGTCCTCGAGCGATTGCAAGTCGATCCACGAGAGTTACCCGCACTCAAGAACACCGACACGAATCACTCGCCACGGGTGGATCGAGCTTCGGTTGATACGAAAAATTCCGCAACGGATTGGGGAGAATTGAACGATGCCGCTTAATAGGTCTACCCACCCACGTCGATCGGTATCCCGGCGTGCACGGATTTGGAAATTCGAACGTTTGGAATCGCGCGCCATGCTGGCGGCGGTCGCCGATGTTGGCGCGCCGTTTATCGACTTGATTCCCGCCAACTTCAATAGCGATACGATTGCGAGTGTCACCAACGACACGAATGATCGAACGAATGAGGCACCGGTAAGTGAGGTGCCAACCAACGACGCACCAGTCAACGAGGTGTCACCCAATGTTGAATCAGCGAAGGAGGCTCCAGCGAACGAGCCCCCGCCAGACACTGAGCTTCAGCCAGCGAGTCAGTTTGGTCCGCAGGTAAGTCATCCCTTGGACCCAGCGCTGCCCGTGGCTGGACCGGTCCAGTCCAGTGGCCTGTCCCAGGCGACGGACGACGCGATGGCTTCGACGGACCAATGGACTCGCGAGAATTTCAGTGGCGAGAATCCTGAATCGACCCCATCGCCGTTGGATCAAGCCGAGCCTACGGAGGAGCCACCGCGCGAAGACGAAGTAGATAAGACGATCACTGAGGGCGAATCGAACAATGAGACCGACAAACCCGAAGGCGATGTTGACCCAAGGGACCCCAACGTGCTCCTGGACCCAGGGGCCGACAGCAGTCCTTCGATCGAGTTACACAACTCGCATCGGTCGGAAAATTCAAGACCCGGCACGATCGCATTGCTTGCACCCGCGACGAACTCCGATAACCAGATCGCGGAGCGTGATGCATCGGAGGATTCGCCCCAGTCACGCCGATCATTGTTCACTTATTTCGTAACGACAAACCAATCGCAAATGAGTGGCCCTTCGCTGCGCAATCAACCACTGGGTCGTGAAGTCACGCATGACACCTACATGACGCTGTCACTGTTGACATCGCGAAGCGACGCGACGGCCCAAGAGGATCGAGCCGCACATGGATCGCGCGGACAACACCGCGCCAAAGGCACACGACATCCCAATGCTGGGGCGGCCGACCAAATCCGCTTGGCAGAGTCATCGCAGATCGCCGCACCGGTATTGAGTCCCGAGACCCAAGCGGCGATTGAGAAAGCGATGACCGAATTACAGTCTCTGGATTTGATTGTGGACGACGAGGCGAGCACGACGAATGTTCTCGGCAGCGCGAGCTCGCTGGCCGAAGTCAAATTGGTCGCGACGAGTCAATCGATGGATGCCAGCGCGACCGTACCCGGAGGTGCTGACGCGAACAACACCCAACGCCCGTGGATGTGGGGCGTCTTTACTGTGACGTCATTGATGCTGACGTCCCAGAATCTGCGCCGCACTTCGCGTCGCCGATTGGGGCAACGATTCGACTGGCTCAAGCTCGGATGACGCGACCATCAGGGAGTCGCTACGGTTTCTAGAATCGCAGCGGCACCGTCGGGTCCGCGTTGGACCAGCCGAATCGAAAGTTTGCCGTTGGCTTCGATCTTGTCGACGAGCGTTAATAGTTCGCCGCAACGTTTAAGAAGCATTTTGTAGTGCTCCGATTGTGTCTTGGCCGCGTCACGCTGGTCGCGAATGACGCGTCGCTGGGAGGTATCGCTTTTGTTGTAGAACGCATCGATTTGTTCCGCTCGTGCACTGGCATGCAGCGATTGTTGTCCGAGGTAGTCGATAGAATTCAAAAGCGACTGGCGCGTGAATGATTGCCAGGGTAGCGAGGGATCCAGTCTCGCGGCCACACGAATCCGCAACGACAATTTGGAGCTTGTTCGCGCGTCGATGCGAATACCGATCGCGACTGACTCTTCGTCCGTCGGTGTGATCACCACGATACCGCGAGCACGTTTGACGGGCACATCATCCAGCGGTTCGACCCAACCTTGTTGGACATCTTCGGCGAGAGTCAGTGCTACTGTGAGTGTCGTACTGTTCGTCGCGATCACACGTCCCAGATCCCAGGTCGGTTGCTGGTCGGATTGACCGAAGGTGATCGCGAGCGGATCGGTGGAGACCTCGCTGGATGACGAGTCGCCCTGGTCCGCGATCGCCACTTCGCGAGTCGCTTGTGGAGATTCCGGCGGCGGCGAATCATCCCCACTGGCAAGAACGTCATCCATGGTTGTCGTCGGATCGGCGGACGGAGAATTTGCATCGTGATCGTCGCCAGCGGTGCTTTCCAGCGGAAGCGATGGCAACAAACTTTCCAGCGCCAGCGTTTGCGGATCCACGCCAAGTTCGGTGGATGAACTCGACATCAGTTCGCTCACCGGGGACTCGTTTTCCGCAGTGGACTCGTCGAGCGAATCAAGTGTGACCAGCGGCTCCGTCGTCGGTAGCGTCGCGGCTCGGCGGGCCGACGTGGACTCAGGCTGGGGGCGAGGCACGACCGGCGTGGTCACAATCGAATCAGAAGATGCGACGGCGATCGGTTCGTCCTGGGGACGAAACGCCCATGCTAGCGCGGCGACTAAACCAAGCAGCAATCCGCTGGCAACGATCCAGCGTCCGATCGGGCGAGTCGATTGGCGTTTCGTCGCAGCAGCAGCGGGTGCGTTTGCTTGGGGAGCTACCAGCGGCGTCGTCGCCACCACGTTCGTGGCTCGCGCGACCAGCACGGCGGAGGGCGAGAGCGTGAGCGCGTCGAGATCCCAGTCTCGCACGTCACTTGGCAATGCGACTAGCGATTTTTGACGCCAAGCTTCGACGACGTCATCCGGTGGCGGTCCGAGACGCTCGATCAACTCGCTGAGCGTCGGACCGTGAAACTCGTCGGTGGGTTTGCTGTCGTCCGTCATGATGAGTCTCGTCGGGAGCACGTCCAATACCGTGAAAACGTTGGCCATTCACCGGCTGCAACGATACGCGTTGGCCGTCGAGTTTAACGGGGTGACTGGCGAGATTCAGCCGGCCAAGGCTGAAGACTGGTCTTGACCGGCAAACTTTTCCTACTCGGATCCGCCGGAATAACCAAACCTTGATGATCGATTGTGCCGATAAGTCCGTCTGGAGCGATATTTCCGCGCGGTCCAGTCGTGGCGGATTCGATTCAAAAGGGACTGACGACCGGCCCACAGCGAGGCGGCACAACGGCCGCGGAGATTTTAGCGATGCACCGAATGAGTCAACTAAAAACAGCGATCCAGCCACAGAGTTGGGGACAACGCCGCTTGTCGAGTATGCTCAAGCGGCTTGTCCGACCGTTGAGCGCTGCGGCAGCGTTTGCGGTGTTGAGTGTTACAGCTCACGCCCAACCGCCTCGTGTCGTCAATGCAAACATCGACTACGCCGCCAGCGGCTATGTCACACCGGCGGGCATGGTCGCGCCGGCAATGTACTCTGGTCAGCCGCCGATGGCTGGCAACCCGGCGATGATGGGCAACCCCCTGATGTCGTCGAGCGTCCCGAGCTTGTCCGGTGGCTATGGCGATATCGCTCAAGTCGCGATGTCCCAAAGTGTTCACGGCTGCGGCAACCCGTCCTGTGATGGCAGCTGCGATTCCGCACCCATGGGCATGTTCGGTGGCGGTGAATTTCAATACTACGACGGTAGCTGTGACAGCATGGGTGGCTGTGGCGACGCGGGTTGTGATAGCTTCGGTATGGGAGGCGGCTTATTCAACGGCGGTTGCGGTCATTGCGGTAGCATTGGCGGCTGTGGTTGCGGCATGATGCAAGGCGGCGTTGTTGGTAAATTTCGCTCGGGTCAACTCGATCGAAGTCGCTTCTGCGTCTTCTGTCGCGGTACCGGTTGCGGGGTTTGTCGCTCGCAGTGCAATCCGGCAGCAGCGCTGGCGGCACTCGGATTCTTGCTTCCCTACCAAGACGCAGGACTCGGTGCACAACGTTGGTATGACTTGTCCGTCGAAGGCGTCTTCCTGTCTCGCTCGTCGAGCGACATGGGTGTTGACGTCATCACGCAACGGGGCCAAGGTGTCAATGGAGTCCCTGTGATCTCCGCGAGCGACCTTGATAACGATGACTGGGAAAGTGGCGTGCGAGCTTCGGCCTCGTTGATCTTCGGAGCTGGTGGAAACATCGAAGCCACGTACCTCGGTGGCCATGAGTGGGACGACTCCGTGACGGTCCTTTCACCAGCCGTGTTTGCGGGAGCACCGCCCACACTCATTGGTGGTGCTGACCTGTTCTCGTTCATCACCGATTTTGGTACCAACCCTGCGCCGGACAACAACGCGAATCCACCCACCCCGGGAGGCTTTGATGACACCGACCGCTCGACATCGCAAACCGCCCGTAGTTTCGCGGATTTTCACAGTGGCGAAATCAACTACCGACGCCGAACCGTCGGACCCTATCAACGGTTCCAAGGATCTTGGTTGGTCGGATTGCGTTACCTTCGCTACGACAACGGGTTGGGACTGGACATCGTCGGTCTTAATAACAATGGTACCGGCATTCCGAATCAAACACTCCGGTTTTTCAATGGCTCCGAAAGCGTTGAGAACTCGATGCTCGGTGGTCAAATCGGCGGCGATTTTTGGTGGAATGTGATCCCCGGAATTAACTTGGGTGTTGCTGCCAAAGGACTGTGGCTGAACAACAATATCCGTGGCAACTCGGCGTACACTGCGAACTCGATCGGCCCCGGCGCAACGCCTGGATCGTTTGCCCAAGTTCGCGACGACCACGATTCGACACTCGCCGCCGAGTTCGAAGCGACCATGATCTATCGACTGACGCATTCCTGGTCAGTCCGAACCGGATACTACTTGCTGGCGATGGAAGACATTGCAACGCCACAATTCAGTGGCGACTTCATCCGCCAATCGCTACAGGTCGGCGGAACCGCTCCCACGCGTAACTTCCAATTCGATACCGTCACGCTCCAAGGTCTCACCGCGGGCGTGGAATACATCTGGTAACGGCGCCACGAAGAGCGGCTCGCGAAAATCCTCTAGAAACCCGGCCGAAGCGATTCAGGCCGGGTTTTTTTTGCCTATTTGGTAATCCAGGAGTTTTGGGATGATTCTCGCGTCCCAGGGACGCGTAATCGCTGCTAAAAACCGCCGTCGGAACCGAATTTTAGGACTTTGACGGGGAACTTTCGCCAGCAAGTCGCGTCCGATCACTTGCGATTCGTTGACACTGTAAGGGGTGCAACTAGAATCGCAGTCGCGACTTATCAACTCGTTCCATGTTTCCCAATGCTCCCATTTTACGGAATAGGACGCGTCAGACCAAATGTCAAAGGGTCTCGTACCGTCCTAGCCGATGCAGATTTACGTGTGAGACTGCATACCGCGCGGCGCCGGTGAGAATGCGACTTAGAAAGACTGAACGAGCCCGCGAAACGCAGTTTGCCAATGTTGGATCCGTTGACAAAATGGGTCTAAATTCACTCCCCCACCCAGCGACCTTGTCGGATTTTTGGTTTCGCATGACGAAGCGACGACCCACGAATCGGACTGCATGGTAGAGACCCTCGATGTTCAAACGACGCGAATCGAAACTCCAGTCGGACAATCGCCGTCATGCTGCTCGCACGAGCAAGCGAAAACGCCGCCTTACGCTGGAAGGCCTGGAGCAGCGTCAACTGATGGCGGCGAACGTATTGCCGACTAGTGCGATCTTTTCGGGACCACGCAATGTCGGTTCTGTCCAAGCGTTTTCGGTGATTGAGTCCGAAGGCACGGGTGAACAGGGCGTCAACGACACATTTGCAACTGCCCAGTTCGTGCCGCTGGGTACTGCCGCTGGCAAACGGGATACGATCGATATCCGCGGAACGCTGCCGTTCACGTTTACGACTGGGTCACCGGCGATCTTGTCCGATTTGGACACCTACGCGTTTGACTTGCAAGCTGGCGATATTCTGGACATTTCGGGCACCGGAGCGGTTGGCTCGGTCAACATGTTCTACGGATTCGCCAACTCGTTCCACGCCAATGGCGGCTCGTGGTTCTCGACCGATACGCCACAAGCCGCATTTTACCCGATCAATTCGCCGCTACAGACGGCGGGCAATATCACGATCGCCCAAGTTGTTCCGGAGACGGGGCGTTATTATTTGACGGTCGCACCAGGCAATACCAACAGCAACTACACGCTGGGCCTGCGCGCCTACCGTCCGATTACTGAGAAATTGCCGATCGGTTCACAACAGGTCCTGTTCTTGGATTTTGACGGTGCGGTTGTACCCGCGACAAGCTTTGGTTTGCCCAACTTTGGTGTGATCCGGGTCCCATCGCTTCAGGAATCGCTTCCGATTTTGGGGATCCAAGAACAGAACACCGCAGCGCTCAATCAGATGATCGATCGCGTAGTTGAAGAGGTCGAATTCCACTATAGCACCATAGCGAAGAACGGCACCAACGGCGACTTTGCAACCACGGGAGTGCCGGGCCAATTCGGCGTCACGATCCTCAACAGCCGTGACCACCAAGATCCAGGCAACGACCCGTTCGTGACGCGTCTGCTGATCGGCGGCGACAGCTTGGCCACGATCGGCCAGCTGACCAATGGTATCGCTCAGACAATCGACGTCGGCAATTTCCGATTGGATGACGTGGTTTACATTGGTGTCGAAGGAGTGTTTGCAGAGGCGAGCTCGGTTCCGATTTCCACGTCGGAAAGTTTGTTGACGGCAACCGCGGTACGATTGTCGTCCACCGTCAGCCATGAAGCGGCTCACGCCTTAGGGCTTCGACATACGGACAACACCAACACCGTCGCCACGATCATTGACACCGGCGGTATTCCGAACGTGACGGCCCAGCGATTGGGACTCGGCCCCGATGGTGTCTTCGGCACGCTCGATGACGAGCGAATTGAGTTCCGCCCTGATCGCTATGACGCCGCGGAAGGAATATTCGGAATCAACCGCGCTCCGGAATCTCTCTCGTGGGTGCTATCTACCGGCAAGGTCGGTAGCGGTGGCGGCACTGGCGGCGGTGGAAACTCGCCCGTTACCGGGGTGATATTCAACGACGTCAATCGCAACGGTATCAACGACAGCGAAGCTGGGTTAGGCGGTTTCACAGTCTTTGCCGATGTCAACGGCAACGGCATTCAGGACAGCGTCGAAGCATCGACCGTCACGGGTCCCAATGGCTCCTACACATTGAACGTGGGCGGCACATTCAACATCATTGCCGTCGCACCGACGGCGTTCCTGGCGACGACGCCGACCAGCAAACCAGCAACGTCGGGACGTGCCGATTTCGGTTTTGTGCGAGTCCAGCCTGATGTCACCGGATTCACCTTCATCGACGAGAACCAGGATGGAGTTCTGGACGCCAGTGATCGACCCTTGGAAGGCATCTACGTTTACCTGGATCTCGACGGCGACAATCGAGCCGACTTGGGCGAACCGAGTGCGGTTTCGGGAAGCGATGGTTCGTACCGAATCAACTTCCCAGGTGCTGGAACCTATACGATTCGTCAGGTGCTACCCGCTGGAATCCAGCAGACATCGCCGGCCACTGGCGAACACATTGTTTTCTTCAATGGCTCGGCGCTAACCGACAATTACAACTTTGGCAATTTTGAAGCACGTGATTACGGCGACGCGCCCGAATCGTACGGCACGACTCGAGCCGCCGGTGGACCGAGCCACGGAATCACGACTGGGTTGACCCTCGGCGTCAACATTGATCGCGATTCGAATGGGCAGCCGACGGCCAATGCGACTGGCGACGATACCAACGGTTCGGTGGACGATGAAGACGGCGTGCAATTAGCGTCACCACTCGCACCTGGTGCGGCGGCTACGTTCCAGGTCACAACCGTAAACACCACCGGCTCGGCAGCTTATCTGCAAGCGTGGATGGACTTCAATCAAAACGGTGTCTTTGAATCCAGCGAAAAGGTCATCACCAATCGTCAACTCGGTTCCGGAACGAACGCGATCTCGGTCAACGTTCCGGCCAGTACCACCGTCGGCAATGTATTTGCCAGATTCCGATACAGCAGTGCCCAGAATCTCGGCCCCGGCGGCGATGCCGATAACGGCGAGGTCGAAGACTACCAATTTCAAATTCTGAATGCGGCAGAGATTGTCAATGACGACGACGTCTCGGTTCCCCGAAACACGCCTGTCACGATTGACGTCTTGGGCAACGATTTTGATCCCAGTGGCACCCTCGCGATCAATAATTTGAATACCGTCGGTACCCTTGGTACTGTGCGAGTCGCGTCCAATGGTCGCAGTGTGATCTACACGCCGCCGAACGGTTTCGTGGGTCAAACCAGTTTCGGATATACCGTTCGCAACGGGAACACGGTCGTCGTGGGCGATAATGGTCAGCCGATCGAAGGACGCGTTTTAGTCAACGTGACGTTCCAATCGAACCAGCCGATTGCGATCGACGATTCGTTCGTCGTGCCACAAGGCAGTGTGAATCGGGCGCTCAATGTGCTCGACAACGACGTGCCCAGTTTGTCGGGCGGGTTGACGATTGCCAGCGTGACGACGGGCGACAACGGCGGCACCGTTCGCATCATCGGCGGCGGTCAATCGTTGAGCTATACACCGTTGCCTGGATTTACGGGAACGGAACAGTTCACCTACAGTGTCATTGATGGCCAGGGGAACCCAGATTCGGCGACCGTGACGGTCAATCTTTCACCTGGTTCGGTCGCGGACGACAAAATCGCGTTCACGTTCCAAACGCTGGATGCTTTGAACAACACGCCGATCTCGTCGATCCAAGCGGGCCAGACGTTCAAGCTTCGTGTGTTCGTCGAAGACTTGGACAGTGCCGCTTTCCGTGACCCAGGCGTTGCTTCGGCGTTCTTGGACTTGCTCTACACCGATGAATTGGTGACGCCGGTCGACTCCGATCCGTCGGATACCCGTCCATTCGATATCACCTTCGGTCCGCTGTTTACCGGTGGTGGATCGTTCCAACAACAGGACTCGTTCGCCCCTGGGTTGTTGGATGATATCGGCGCCGTCCAGTCCAACGTAGCGAACCCCACTTCGTTCACGGACACCGCGGAGTTGTTCACCGTCACGATGCGTGCCACGGCGGCCGGTGTGGCGGTATTCCAGGCGGATCCACCGGACAACGTCGTCAGCGACACGATTCTGATTGATCAAGACGTGCGATTGACCGCGAGCCAAATGTTCTTGGGTCGAACCGAGTTGGTGATCGGCCCAGCGTCGGACAACTTTACCTCGGCGATTGATGACGCTTATCGAGTTACCGATAACACCGGGACGACGACTTCACAGTTGGACGTGCTCACGAACGATTTGATTCGCCGCGAAGAACTTGGTGGCGGCGTGCTCGGCAACGAGCTGGATATCATCGAGTTTGGGCTGTTGAATTCGGCGTCGTTGGGTTTTGCGCGAATCAACGCCGGCGATGATTTCATCAGTTACACACCGAACACCGGTGCAAGTGGCCTTGATACGCTCACCTACTTTATCGTGACTGCGGACGGCACGCGCAGCACCGCAGATGTCTCGGTCTTTGTGGGCGATCCAGACGACATCGACTACCTGGTTGGGATCCAGTACTCGCTAACCGATGCGGCGGGCAATCTTGTTTCCAACCCGACGATCAACGTGGGAGATCGCTTTGGCGTCCGGATCACGGTGGACGATGTTCGTGGCGGCTTCGACGAGACGTTGGTCTTCGCGGCGTTCCAAGACATCCTTTACGATGCCGATGCGATTCGCGTCTCGGATTCGTCGACCGCGGATCGTTTTGATTTCGATGTGACCTTTGGCACCAATTTTGATCCCAACTCGGCAGTCGGAACTGCCGCTCGTCCCGGCATCATCGACGAGTTCGGAACCCAAGACGTCCGCGGTGCCATTCCTCCGGGAACTCCGCTCGAAGACCCACGAACGTTAGCAACGATTTTCTTTGTCGCCAGGCAAGCCGGAACGACGACGATCATCGGCTCACCGGCGGATGCGTCGCCGAGCCAGGACACGTTGCTGTTGGATCGCGACGAACCTGTGCCACGATCGCTGATCAATTACGGATCGCTGCAAGTCACCATTGGTGGCGCCGAAGGTGAATTCCCACTGCATAACTCGGCTATGGCTACCGACGTCAACGCGGACGGAGTGGTCTCGCCGATCGACGCGTTGGTGATCATCAATGAGCTCAACCGTCAATTCTTCGCGGAGCTCCAAGGTGAAGCACCGGCAGCGAATCAAGGCCTTGCTCGATTCTACACCGACGTGAACGCCGACAAGAACGTGACCGCATTGGACGCGTTGACCGTGATCAACTACTTGAACGCCCAGGCTTTGGCCCAGGCTTCGGGTGAGCTTGCTCGACTCTCCGCAGAAGGCGAATTTGGCTCGGCCGTTGCGACGGACGTGTTGCCCAGTGTCAATGGAAACGAGTCGGCTGCGGCTTCCTCGGATATCAATGACGCGGCGATCGTCACCCTGTCGGATGACGATTCAAACATTTCCGCTGACTCGGCTCAACCATCCTCCTCGATCGATTTCGGCAGCGTCATGTCCGACGACGCCGATACCGATGCTGACGAGGATGACGTCTTGCTGAGTTTGTTAGCGGATGATGTTGCCGGCTTGTGGAGCTAATGACTTGCAAAGTGGCTCGCCATCGGGCACGTT
Source organism: Pirellulaceae bacterium (assembly GCA_041741195.1). Classification (GTDB taxonomy): domain Bacteria; phylum Planctomycetota; class Planctomycetia; order Pirellulales; family Pirellulaceae; genus JBBSJZ01. The sequence goes on along the minus strand of JBGSKM010000012.1, from coordinate 218,497 downwards.
GAAGGCAATATCATTGCCCCGTCGTACCCGAGTGGCCCGTTGAGCTTTACCACCTTCACCGTCGAGTGCCCGAGCTGCACCAGCCGCTTGAGAGTCCAAGACCCAGGGCTGGTGGGTACCATTTCGACCTGCCCCCGTTGTGGCTCGATGGTGCAAATCATCCAGCCCGATTCGATCGCGAGCGAGCGTTCGAATGAGCGCCAGATCGTCGCTGGCGAAGTCGTGGATAGCGAAGCCATCACCGAGGAAGCCGTTCCGGCGGACGATTTCGAAAACGGTGTCGTCGGTAGGAGCGGATTTGATGACGACGGGGTCGCAGGCCAAGTTCCGGACAAGATTCCGGCGACGTTGCCCACCCAATGGCAGAGCGAGTCGACTCAGCGGAAACGGCATATCGCGTTCGTCGCAACGATTGCAGGTGCTGGACTGCTAGTCGCCGTATTGGCCTTCGGCTGGTTTGTGAAAAGTTGGACCGCCAGTCGCGAACTGAAGATTCCTCGCTCCGTCGAGCACCAATCCGAAGCTAGTTTTCCAGCCGCGGGCAGTGAAACGACTGCCCCGTCCACATCAGACGATTCGACAGTCGTTGATCCCGACGATGAGAACTCGATCGAACAGCCGAATTCACCGAGCGAGGAACCATCATCGCTCGAGCCTTCACCGTCGCTGATTACTGATGCGACAGTTACTGATTCGGCGGACGGTGCGCCGGCGCCCGTAACGGCACCGCCCACGCCGCCCTCATCGCTATTTGAGCCGTGGCGAATGGACGACGAGACGGGCGCTCCGTCCGATGGTCAGGTTGCTGGACCAGACAAGACCGGCGTTAGTGGACCGGCAGCGATCTCACGACGTGAGTTTCCTTCGTCCGGCGGCACTGCGACTGAGGGCGAAGGTCCCCACCAAGATGATCGCGGCAAAATGAGGGAGTTGCCGGCGGAGCTTGCCGAGTACACCAAACTGCTGGACTTGGCGTCAGCAAATTTCGAGCTTAAACCGACACTGGAAACGCCCAAATCCATCCGCGATATGAAGCTGGATGCTCCGGCGGAGGAGCAAATCGATCCGATGATGGTTGCCAATCCGCCGGCGCCGATCTCGCTCAAGAAAGCACTCGCCATTCGCCTGGCGCTGGACAGCCCCGGCTATCCCCTCACCGATTTGACGCTCGTGTTCTCGCAAATCACGGGAGTCCCCATTCACTTGGATTGGACAAGTTTCGATATCGCAGGGCGTGATATCGATCAAGCCATCAACGTGCCCAGTGGCTGGATGAGCGCTGGCGAGTTAATCGACGCGATCGCGATGAGCGTCGATGCGGAAGCACGACGAGAGGATTCGCTCATTCAGTTGACGCTCTCGGATCCAATTTTTAATGCCGCGTATGAGCCCATCGTGGAACTCACCGATTTCGGTAGCGGGGCTGATTCGGCCGCCGAGACATTGGTCGAGTTTCTCCAGCTTGATGGTGACGAGTCACCGCAAGCGAAGTTGGCGTCCATCGCCGGCCGTGAGGACAAACAGCTCGCGTCGCTAGCCGTCGAAATGCTCCGGCGGATGCGAGCGATCAAACCACGAATCCCTGACGAGCGGCTGTCTCGCTGGGTCGCTAAAGCATCCAAGTCTCCGGTGCAACCGGAGGTATCCCCGGGAACCTGGCCCATGCTCCAGGACATCAAGTCGATTCCCCAAGTCGACGCACCCACCACCATTGCCGCCGTGCTGCGTGAAACGGCTCGAATCAACCAAGCGACTTGTTTAGTCAATGGGTACGACTCTCGGCGACGGGGGATGTCACCCGAGCAAATGGTGATGCCCTATTCCGGCCAATCGGGTGAAGCGATGCTGGCGCAGACTCTGGCACCGTTTCGCATGCAAGTTCGGCAAGTTGACGCCCGGCACTGGTGGGTCGGAACCGAGGCCACGTATGATCGATTGCCAGTCCTCGTGTGGACCGAACCGCTCGGCGAGCAGCGTGACCTCTTGCTGCAGCGGTTCCAACTGGTGGCCGAACAAGAAATCGGCAGCGATTTAAGGCTGGTCGTGGATCGCGAGAGTGATCGAGCATTGCTGCTTATTCCTCGATTTCTTGCCCGCCAAATCGATCAGTTCTTTGCTGACGACGTGGCGACGGCGGCCAAGTAGGATTTTTCGGTCTTGCCGTGAAACCGCTGTTTTGCGACGGTGCTTGGCTGAAGAGATCTTCGCTCTAGGAATTTTTCGCGCAAAGGGAGTTCGCAAACGTGACCGGTCTTTCCACCACCGTCGTTATGGGGCTTTGTTTCATGACCGCCATGTTTGGTCGCGTTGGCGAATTGCCAGCCCAAACAGACGCGGGCAAGAGCATCGTCGATAAGGAAACTTTCACACTCCGCTACAAGCTCAACGACAACGAAACGATTCACTACGAAGTCACACATGTCGCGAAAACAAAGACGCGAATGCAGGGCCAAGAAGACATTTCCCAAGTGCACACGATTAGCCGACGCCACTGGAAAGTTCTAGACCCGACACCCAGTGGAGAAATGGTGTTTGATCATGTCGTCGATTCCGTGGAGATGACCCAGCAACAGGGCGACAAAGAAGAAATTCGCTGGGATAGTCGCACGGGTGAAGATCCACCACGTGAGTTCCGGAGTGTCGCAGAGCAAATGGGCACCAAGTTGGCAACATTAACAATCAATGCTCGCGGAGAAGAAATCGCTCGCGAAGATCACGGTGGGACCAAGGCGAACTTGGGGATGGGTTCATTGACGCTCACGTTGCCCGAGGAAGCGATCGCGGTCGGCGGTACTTGGTCGGTCCCCCGCGAAGTCAAAGTTCGCACTGAAAGCGGTGAAGTCCAGCCGATCAAGATTCGTGAGCTCTACACGTTGGAAAAAGTACAAACGGGTGTGGCCACGATCGCGATCAAAAGCGAACCGCTCACGCCAATCGATACCGAATCGATTCGCGCCCAGGTCGTTCAACAATTGAGTAACGGAACTATTCGCTTCGATATCGATAATGGTCATATGCTCAGCAAGCAACTCGACTGGGACGAGACCGTGGTGGGATTCCAGGGTGCAAACAGCTTACTGGAATACCGTTCGCGGATGACTGAAAACATTGTCGAAGACTCACCGAGAACTGCCCAAAAACCTTAGTCGGTAACATTCCGATCGCTTGCCCGCGAAGCCTGCTGGGCAATTGGACGGCGGCAGATTTTAATGCTGCGTCAATCCAATTTTGCTTGTACGGAGACGCTTGCGGTGGGGACGGTTTATCCAGCAGAAATAGCGACGGAGATTGTGCGTCGATGGGAATCGATGGAGTTTTCCCACGAACTGCTGCCTCCCAAGGATGAACTCGTTCGCTTGATCGAATCGATTTATCAAGCGAGCTTGTTGCGTGAGGAAGGCGAACCGATTCGTTGTCGCGTCATCGTCGCGGAACCGGACGACTTCACCGACGACGACGCCGGCCCGCCGACCGGATTTCAAACGTTGCGGTTCGACCAACCCCGCGAGCTGACGCCGCACGAAGTTCGCAAACTGTCCGCGGCCGCCGGATACTACCGATCTTTGTTAGCGGTATCGCATCGATCGGGCGCTGAGCCCGGACTGGGAACCGAGTCCAATCTCAAAGTGTGGGCGATCATCTGCGCCGGAACGCGATGGGTCAATCGAGTCGAAGGTGGACGCTTTGACGGGTGCCCCCTGCCCCAGCGTTTGGTACTACAAATCGAAGGTCCCGGGCACATCATCGTCGCCTGTGGGTATCAACGAGTGCTCGAATGTTCCGCCGGATACCTTCTCAACGAAGGCGTCGATCCCTTTCGTTCCAATTGGTTGCCGCAACGTTTTCGCCAAGCGAGAACGTCGTTGTTGGACTTGCACAGCCAACAAATGAAGAACGAATCGGCCGTGCTCATTGGCGACGAGTTCGTGAAGCTGGCTGCGCAAAGCGTGATCCGACGCGCGCTCAGTCTGGTGCGATCGCGCGGGCACGGCGGTATGTTGATCTATGTGCCCGACGACGTTTGGCGAAGGCCAGACATCGGGCAATGGTTCCGATTTCGAATTGCCGTCAAACCCAAGGTATCAATCGGTCGGTTCCAGACATTGATGCGAACGTTGTTGATGCGATTGAGTGAGATCGCCAAGGCCCAGCGACTCGCCGTGGTGAGCTGGGAGGACTATCGCAACATGCGGGACGCTGAACTTGCTGAGTTGGATGAGGCGTTTGTCGAATTCGCGAATCTGTTGGCGGATTTCATGAGCGTGGACGGATCACTGGTGATTGACCATCGATTCCGCATCGTCGGATTCGGCGCCGAGATACTGGGTGACTCGCACGTCGCGACGGTGCATCGCGCGTTCGATTTGGAAGCTAACCGAACCGTCGCGGAAGCTGCGGACGCTTCGGGAACACGACACCGCTCGGCGTACCGATTGGTTAGCGGGTGCCGCGATGCGATCGCGATCATCGTGTCCCAAGACGGGGCCATCCGATTCGTCGCGCACCATCGTGACAAATTGACCTATTGGCCGTACCTGCCTTAGTTGCAGGCAGCGCCGCTACCGCGACTCGACGAAAACTTCGTCGGTTTCGACGTAATTCAACGTCGGCAATTTCAAGGTTTCTTGGGCGTACTCCGGTAGCACCGTGTAGAGATCCATGTTCTCTTTCGGACGGACCGGACACACGCTGGGCATCACATGCGTGACCAACGCGACGATCAATTCGTTTCGTCGATGTGTGTCACTGCGTCGTTCGAAAAGTTTTCCGACCAACGGGATTCGGTTAAAAAACGGTGTGAAAGCGTGAGTGTGCACGTCGTCGGCGCGAATGAGACCACCGATCACTAGACCCCCACCGTCAGGCATCAACACCGTCGTTGAAACTTCCGTCGTTTCTTCCTCGGGGAATCCGCTCTCGGTGATCTTGCCGCCCGAGACTTTTGGTAACACGGTCATCAACACGTTGCCGTCATCGGTAATGATGGGCTCCACCGTAAGCACAATTCCGACATCCAGAAACTCGACGCTTTGAACCGTCGTCGTCTGAGTCGTCGTGGCAACGGTGTAGGGAAGACGTTGACCGATTTGAATTCGAGCTTCCTGGTGGTTGACGACCGAGAGTTTGGGCGAGGCCAGGGTGCGTGAATTCGTGTGCGATTGCAGCAACTCGATGAACGCCCCCATGTCGGTGCCATCCAAACGCAAAGCCATCGATGGTCCCGTTTGGTCTTCGGCGAACCCGGTCCCCTCCAGCGTGATGCGGCTACCGTGGATCCGCGCCAGATTGCGCAAGTTAATGCCGTGTCGATCCTCCTCTGTCAACGCTACCTGCAAGACGTGCGACTCGATCAGCACTTGTCGTGGCGGCACGTCGACTTGGGCAAGGTATTGAGACACTCGCACCTGTGCGGCTTGAATGTCATCGACCACCAACGTTTCCCGCGTGCGCATTTGGTCTTTGGGATCGGAACTGGTCACGAACACGTTTCCGACATCGGAAAGTAATCCGGTGGCGACCGGTTGGACATCGGTGGCCGCGACATAATTCAGCGGATACACCTGCACGGAACGACCTTGAGTTCTCGGGTCCATCGCCGAGGTGCTGGAACCGGTGACGTACAACAGGTTTCCGTTTCGGTTCCAGCGAAAACCGCTGACACCCAGGATTGCATCAAGCACTTCCTCGAGCGCCGCCCCACGGATGCTTACGTTCACCGTGCCACCCACATCGGGCCCCACCACCAAATTCAAATGATGCTCGTCTGCAATCATACGCAGCACACTGTTCAGATCGGCCCCGGTGGTCACGAGTGTCACGAGCCCGTTTTCGTCTTCCAGTTGTACGCCGTCGATATGCGGTGCTTGCTGGAGCTGGATCAATTGCCGCTGGCCGGACACCAACTGAACACCCGACGTCGACTGCTGAGCATCAAATTCGAGGGTTGGCAGCCGCACCGGTTCATCGCCGCTGCGGGCGACGTCACCGGCACCAGCAGCACGAAGCACTGATCCCCACCTGGCGGAGTTCGACGATGCATCGGTCTGTGCGGAAGCTACCTCAGGGCGCACGGCGACCAGCGCGATCAGCGCGGCGCAAACTAATCCCTGAGTCAACCCACTCGTCATTCGACTTTCCGCCTTCAGTTTCGATACAGTCGTTACAACCGGTATCGGTAGAAAGCGGCGGCCGTCCGCAGATGGAATGCGATGGAGCTAATCGTTTTTGCTGAGTTCCCGCGTGTGAAACTCGTCTATCGAGCCAACTCGACTCCCTCCGCCGTGATATCGACGACCCGGCGACCGTCCGGAAGCACTTCACCGACGCGAATCAGTCGTCGTCCGACCAAAGCGACTCGGCTCTTACCCTGGCCGTAAATCGCTCGAATCTGTAACACGCCATCGACATCGCTAATCGCTTGATCGAGCGTGTCGATTTGTGCCGTCGCAAATGGATCGTGGTCAATCCACTCGTCCAGCGGGATCGAGGGCATTGGTCGTACCTGCACAACCAGCGGGTGAGGCGCAGATTCCGCGGGCGCAGATTCGGAGCCGAGTTTCAATTCCAGGGGCTGAGCCACAATCGCCAACCCGCCGGTCGAAACGAGCTGGGTCGATTGGATACCGCTTGTTGACGTCGACGTTGCGTCATCGGTCCTAGGCTGGGTCGCAATGGCAACGAGGAGCACGACGACCAGAATCGCGATCACCGCCAATTGCTTGGGCGACTTGGATGTGGATGCCTTGCGAGCATGCGAGCGGCTTGGTTTCTTCTTTTCAGCCATAGAATCATTTGCCCAAATTCGAAGTATCCGTGGCACTCGCAGCCACCAATCTTGCCGCGAGTGTGCCGGGGGCTGAGTAGGGGATTCTGAGCGACACAGTTGCGTCGCACCAAGTCGACATCGAATCGGTTTCCGCGCCGTGTTGGATAAAGATTCCGTCACAGCTAACCGGCGACGCCAGCTTCGGCAATTGATTCAGCACACGAACAATCATGGCAAAGTCACCACGCAAGTGCGCTTTGCAAATCATCACCCCCACGCGACTCCCGACCGAAGTTTCTGTGTTCTCTAGCGCGAGCAGCTTGCACTGGTGAGCATCGGCGAGTTCGCGGAGCTGGTGATTCAACCCGTCGAAATCGGCTCGCTCGGGAAGCCATTGGGCGATGGACTCGATCCGCTGGACGGTTTGGCGATACGAAACTAGATTCTGGTCGTGGACATCACGCCACGATTCTGCATGCCGCAGAACTTCAAGGGCTTCTTCACAGCTAACGCTCGGAAACACATGCATCGTGTGCTGGACCGTTCCGAAGCGATACGCATGCACGATGGCTGTCACCACAACGAGACTGGCGACGACTCCGCCGACATGCCAACGCAGACTAGCCAGCCGCCACCAACGAAGGCCGGAACGCGTGGCTCGCGGGTGCTTGGTCGACGGGCTCATCATGGCTGGACTCGCGTGGCTTGAGGTACAGCGTATATCTTCAGTCGAGTACCATCCCCGGCTACCGTGTCACCCTGGACGGATACATCGTCCAGGCGTGGCTGCTCGGCCAAGCGGGCAAGTAGCTGCTGAACAATCTCCGTTTGGCTGACGCGAAGATCAATCGCCAATTTGCCGACCGTATGCGGATGTGCGTTCGGGGAATCATCCGCCGCACTAGAAATCGCAACAATTTCGGTCGGCAACGCGATTTCAATCGAGTCGACCATCGCCTCACGACTCTGCGTTCGGACTGCGGTCGTGACGGCCGCAAGTGTTTGGACGAGACTGTCATCGGGTCGAGCCGATTCGACGTGGCCAATCCACCGCTGCAGCTTTTGGTTCATGACAGACTGTTGCAATGCTTGATTTCGGATCTCGAGAACCGGAGCGACTTTATCTTTCAACAACTTGGCATAGCGACGCGATGACTCGGCTCGCAACCAGTCCGTCAAAACCAAGTTGCCGAAACCGATGAGCAACAGCGTGAGTACGAATGCCCACCAACCGCGGACACGGTTCGTTTCGACTTCCTCGTAGAACTCACATGGCAACAAATCCAATTGCCGTACAAAGGAACTCGGTAAGGCGAACTTTCCAAGCAGCTTCGCATGGTGATGTATCATCGCGAGCCTCGACGTAAAAGACTTGCGGACAAATGTGCGAGCGACAGTGAGACGGCGGCCGTCGCGTCAACACTGGCCGGCGTCGGTACGGTTGTCGAAAGTGGACGTTCGTCGGACGCGAATCGCCACACCGCCACCGGTTTTTGAATGCGCGACGCGATCGCAACGTCAAGTCCGGGAATCGGTGCCAGGTCGCCAGCGATCATCACCGGCCTTGCGTCGACCGCATGGTCCTCCCAGACTTGGTTGAGCCGATTCGCATAGTCGAGTGTCGCACCAATGTCTTGTGCCGTTTGGTCCAACCAAGGCTGGAGATCTTCCAGTGACATCAGTTGGCTAAATGAGGAGCGACTGGCCGGCGGCAAGCCACGCAACTGGCGACACAGTCCAGTGGGTTTACCGGCGTCGGGATCGCAACCGAGCATGCTGATGGTTCCACCATCCTTTCCCAACACCGCCACGCAGCGCGGATTGAGTGTCGTCAAGGAATGTGCGGCACCACCGAGCGCCATCCCTTGAGCAAAAATGCCACAAATCTCGTAGCCAAGACTTCGTATGCGACGCGCCAGATCCAGCGTGGGCTGTTTGGCGACCGAGGCCATCATCACATGGTCGGTTTGCTTGCCAGCATCCCATGACCGAGTGTGTGCATCACTTCGAAAAATCGATCCTCGAAACATCGCATCACAATTCTCATTGGCAGCGGCCAACTCGCTTTGTCGCACCATGCCATAGTGAGTCCAAGACGGCGGCAGACTAATCGACACCGCGTTGCGAAAACTATCGACGCTACGTGGTAACAACTCGATCACATTCGAAATCCACTCGCCCAATCGCTGGGGTGAATCGATCTCGTTGTTGGCCGCGGATTTTTCACTACCGACCGATGGCCCGTCGGCCACTAAACTTGGCAACTGGATCTGGTTGTAGGTGTTCCAAACATACTTACCGCGATGCTTTGTGTGGCTGGAGCTGCGACCGAGCGACGACACACGAATGATGTCGATGTCCAAATCGATCCCGATACAGCGAGTCGAGCTGCGACCGAGCCAATTCGCGGGCGATTGGCGTTGGACGCGTGTTCGATCAGCGATGCGCTGTAAGATCGATGTCATGACGAAGCGTGATACGGCGGAAGGGTGCGTTAGACGGCGGAGCAATGGGTCCAGTGGGATTTACGTCACGCCGAGGGCACAATCAACCGAACTTTCGCAAAAAACAGTCGGTCTTTGACGAAACGACCGAATGATCGCTAAGAGCTGATGGTTGAAACGTCAAGCAGCGGCAGCATGACCGACATCACGACACCCGCGACGATGACACCCATCACGAGGATGATGACCGGCTCGAGCGCGACGACAAGTCGTTTGATGCGTCGGCTCGCGTCTTCTTCGTAAAAAGTGCCGATGTCCTCGAGCACTTCACCCACACGACCGGTGCGTTCCGCGGTGGCAACCATTTGAGCTGCCTCCGGAGGGATGAATTCGACGTCGAAAAATGCCTCGCTGGCGCGTTCACCATCGATGAGCATTTCTTCGACTTGCCCCCACAACCGATGCCAATACACGTCGTGTGTCGTATTGCGAGTGAGACGAACCGCTTGCAAAAGCGGGACGCCGCCGCTGACCATCGCGGCGAGTGTGCGAAAGTTCCGCCCAGCGGCGAGTGGTCGATAGGCGTCGCGAATCAATGGCGCGTACATGAGAAACTGGCACCAGGGACGATGCACGATCGAGTGACGACGCAACATCACGAGCCCAATGACAATTGCGATACAGCCCGGTAGCAGGAACATCCAATAGGCGCGGCTGATCTCTCCCAGCGTCAATAGGTACTGGGTCGATACGGGGACCGGCTTCCCCATCGATGCGAAGACCTTGCTGAACTGCGGCAAGACTCCAACGATCAACGCGCTCATCACGGTGGTCGCGGCCGCCAATAGAATGATCGGATAGATCAGGGCGCCTACAATTTGCCCACGCATCGCCATTTCGCCTCGCATGCGGTCACAGACGCGTTTGAGCGTTTCCGGAACTTTGCCGGTCGCCTCGGCGGCCGCCAGCATCGGTGCGAGTGTCGGCGGAAAGTACTCGCCGTGAGTCATCACGGCTGAAGAAAATGGTTGGCCGCTGCTCACGGCGGTATGAATCGCGTCCAAGGAATCGGCGAGTCGAGGGTCTGGGCAATTCTCGCTTACCGACTCCAGCGCCTCGACGATCTCAATTCCGTTTTGACTCATCACCGCCATTTGGTTGAGGACCAACAATACTCGCGTTGACGAAACGCCCAACAGTCCGCCCCGATGAGCTGGGCGTTCGTGGCTATCCTCAGTATCGCCGGACACGACAAGTGTGTCCGCCGACTCGAGCGGGTCGACGTGGGCATACGCAGCGAGCATGTTATTCTCCCATCGCGACGCGGCTGACTTCGTCGATGCTCGTACGTCCAGCGACGGCAAGCCTCATTCCCTCGCTGAGAAGCGAAGCATGACGATTGCAAGCTCGTAAGTCGTCAAGCGACGCGCCGTCGGTGATTTTCTGGCGCAGCACCGTATCGCTTTCCAACAGTTCGTAGATGCCCATTCGTGATCGATAACCACTTTCGAAACAATTGGAGCAACCGCGACTTTTGGCGAACGCGTGCCGTGGGTCACCTTGGTATCCCAGCTCCGCCAATAATGACGCCGAAGGATAGTATGGCTCTTTACAATGTTCACAAAGGTTTCGCACCAAGCGTTGTGCCACCACACCGACGAGTGCCGCAGAGATCTTGAAACGTTCGATGCCCATGTCGATCAAACGAGTGATCGCCGATGCGCTATCATTGGTGTGCAATGTACTGAGCACGAGGTGACCTGTCAGTGCCGCCTGGATCGCAGTTTCCGCTGTCTCACGATCGCGAATTTCGCCCACCATGATCACGTCGGGATCTTGGCGAAGGATGCTTCGTAGCGCTTTGGCAAAGGTCATCCCCATGTCCGCTTGGACTTGGACTTGGTTGATCAATTCGAGTTGGTACTCGACAGGATCTTCGACCGTGATGACGTTTCGTTCGATCCCTTTGATCAGCTCAATCGCCGAATACAAAGTCGTCGTTTTGCCGCTTCCGGTAGGCCCGGTAACGAGCACCAAACCGTGGGGTCGCGCCAACATTCGACGCATAGCAACCAGCGAATCGTCGGGGAGACCGAGACGGTTGAGATCGAACGTGACGTTTTGGCGATCGAGCACCCGCATGACAACTTTTTCGCCGAGGACCGTCGGCAAGGTACTGACTCGGAGGTCGATGTCTCGGCGGGCAAGCCGAACGTGCAATCGACCATCTTGTGGCTGCCGGTGTTCAGCGATGTCGAGCTTGGCCATCACCTTGATTCGAGAGACGAGTGCCGCGTGCATGTCCTTGCGCGGCTTCATCACTTCTCGCAGCGCACCGTCGATTCGAAAACGCACCGATGTACTTTTCGCACCCGGTTCAATGTGAATATCGCTCGCACCCTGGCGCACCGCCTGTACGATCGCGTAATTAACCAAGTTGATGACGGGGCTTCCGTCGGCGAGCTGTTGGACCGAATGCAAATCCAAGTCGATCGTTTCGGATTCGAGTTCCAGCTCTTCGACGTCCATGTCGGCGGTGACACTATCGACCGAGAAATCCGCTTCATAGCAGCGAGGCAACAGACGCTCGATGCCACTGGCTAGCGTAAAGACGCCTCGGACGCGGCAACCGCTCAATCGCGAGAGCGTATCGATCGCCGCCAAGTCATGCGGGTCCGCCATCGCGACGGTCAATTCGTTCCGAACACGCATCAGCGGCAAGACGTTCATCCGCTCGGCGTACTCCCGCGGAACTAACCGAACGACCGCGGGATCGATCAAGCCTTCGCGCAGACGAACCCCCTCCACCCCTAGCTGTTCGCCGAGCAATGGCAACAGATCCGCTTCGTCGATGAGCCCCAACTCGGAAACGACTTCGCCTAGCTTTTTGGGCGGCGCCGGAGCCGACTCAGGATTTTTGAGGCTGCGAATTCGCGCTCGTTCGGCTTCGGAATTTTGATGCGCCAGCGCCGAATCAAGCTGATCGGCTCGCAACAGCCCGGCGTCGATCAGACGTTTACCAAGCGGCAACGTGGGCTGGCGACGGGTCAAATTCGGAGCGACGATTCTCGGCCGGTGATCGGTTTCAAAATCCGGCATGTGAGTGTGTGGCATCAGGCGAAACTCCCCAGCGCAGAGGTGAGATCGGGGAATTGTTGCATCGACGCACCGACACAGGTGATGCGAAGTATGTCGCGACACAGCTCGTTCGCATGACACACGCAAACACAGCCACCGCGATTGCTGCATTGATCATCAAGATCGAGAAGCCACTCCAGTCCGGCGGAATCGATGAGCGGCGTTTCGGCGAGATCCATGACAACGAGCGGTACGCCCGAGCGAATCGACTCGTTGACTTCGGTCGTCAATGCGACCAACGAGTCGCGCTGGAGCGGACGATTGGGACGCACAACCGTGACACTGCCGCTACGTTCGATGGATGCCATGATTCCCCCTTTCGCCGACTCGTGACGAGTCCAATGTGATTTGTGATTGCGATGATTGCTTAGACGCCAGAACGAGATTGTCCGCCAATCGGCAATCGAATCGTAAACATGGAACCTTGCCCCGGATTGCTCTCCAACGTGATGTCGCCGTCGTGCATTCGAACGACTTCACGTGTGAATGCCAGCCCCAAGCCATTGCCCCGGTCGGTCGATTGGATCGCCTGTTGGCCGCGAAAGAATTTCTCAAACACGCGTGTTTGTTCATCCGGCGGTATTCCAAGACCCGAGTCGATAACGTCGATCCGAATCCAGGTGTTTTCGACCGTACAGTGAACCGTGACATCCCCACCGTCCGGCGTGTACTTGATCGCATTTCCGACCACGTTCAAAATCGCTGCTTGAAGCTTGTCCCGGTCGCCGAGCACCGTCGGCAACTTCGCCGGTAGCGTGTGCGTGAGCTTGATCTCTTTCTGCTGAGCCGGTGCGGCGTTCTGTTCAAGGATCTCGCCGAGCATGGGTAGCAATTCCAATTCGTGACGATGGATCACGATGGACCCCGCTTCCATCTGGCTAACAGTGAGCAAATGATCGACCAGCCGACCGAGTCGATTGGCTTCGGTATAGATGATGTTGCAGAACTCTTTCTGGTGTTCGACGTTGAGCCCGTCCTGCTTATTGAGGGCTTCCGCATAGGCTTGGAGGTTGTTCAGCGGAGTACGAAATTCGTGAGTCGCCGTCATCAAGAACTGATCTCGGGCCTCCGTCGCCAGTTGTTGCTGGGTAACATCGTGAAGCACCCAAGCAATCCCGGCACCATCGCCCGTGCGTCCGCCCATTCGTGATCGGACGATGCGAAGCTTGATGACTGAACCGGCGATGGTCAAATCACGACGGACGGTCACCATCCGGACGGGCCCGAGCAGGTGGTGATAGTCGTCGCGGAAGTCGGGATCGCGGTCGGATTTCGGCTCAGTCGACGGTTCGATACGGAGCAATTCCAGGAGGTTGCGTCCCTCGTGTTTGGCTTCGTCGATGATCCCGAGCAAACCGAGAGCGACGGGTGAAACAAAGCGAATCTTGGCGTCCGCGTCCGTGATGACCCATGCGACCGGCAATCCGCGCATCGCGCGGGCTAGGGTGACGGCCTCTCGATCCAGGGGGGCGACGGCGCGATGTTCGGTATCCGACGAAGCATTGGACAATGCAAGGTCCAGCAATCGGTTCCATCCATCGCAAATGGGGTCTTCGGCAAGGATTCGTCGTGGTGTTCGGGCGACCGCGTTGACTTCACCGATGTCCGATGCGGCAGTGTAACGAAGCAACTCGTCTTCGACGATTCGCAACGTTCGTGCGGTCCGCATCGATACCAAACCAGCGAAACTGCAGAACGCGATCGTGACTAGCCAATAGAGAGGCGTCGAGATCTGGAGGGTGTTGTCGGTGGTCGCGACCCAAGCGCACGCCAACATCGCGATCGTGACCGAAAGGAAAGCGATGCCGATGCGATTGGTGATCCGGCGGTGGCGGCTTATGAGCGATCGCCAGTGGACCTTGACGGACGATTTGCGTTGTCGCGATGCTTGTTCGCTGGCGCTGGTCAATTCTTTTTTTTTAGCCATCGACGAATACTCCCGTCGGCTGCGACCTCGAGTCACAGGACGACCCTGCCGCGAACGCTTCGTTGATCAACTCGGCCAGACGTCGTGGACTGAAAGGTTTGCGGAGGACATCGACAAGGCCGAAATGTCGAATCAATTCGTCGCGATCTAGCTCGAGGCCCTTCGCGGTGCACAGAATGGTCGGCACCATGGGGATCGAAGTCTGGGACTTCATTCGCTCCAACATTTCGATTCCACTGGCGCGGGGCATTTGCAGGTCCGTGACGACAAAATCGATGCCGCCGCACATGAACCGCTCGTAGCCCTCCATTCCGTTGGTCGCATTTTCGACATTCAAGCCCGCACGCGCGATCGTGAATGTCATCACTCGGCGAAACACTGCGTCGTCTTCGACGATCAGTACCGTTGGCATGCGATCTTGCGGTGGGTGAGTGTTGCCGTTGAGCATGATGTTCGCGAAGGTGCGAGGTGGGATTGGTGGGTTTCATTCGAGACTCGCGACAACGACGCGCGTTGACGTCTCGATGATTGAAGTCGCTCGTCGATCTGCGAGAACGCGGCAACACGTTCTTGCGATGGGTCAATCGATTCGACCTACCAGTCGGCACCCTTTTCGGCCGGATCAACGTTCAAGCGAAGGTTGCCGTTAGCGGGCTTGTAAACCCAACCGCCCGCTTGATTCGTATCGGCCGACGCTGGCGAGATGGTGTCCGAATTGGAATCGTAATACACATCCGCATCCGCTCGTGCCGAGCCAATGCTCGGTGCTGGGAAGGGGCCATTGAGCATCGGTGCAACGGCCAAAACGAGACTATTCGCAGGCGGATAAATTCCGCTTCGAGCTCGATACATTTCGATTGCGTTACGTAACACAGCGAGCTGTTGTCGAGTCGTGTTCTCTTCGGCCGTGGTAGCGGTGTCGAACATCCGTGGAGCTGCCACCGCGGCGATGATTCCAAGAATCAAGATCACGATGACCATCTCGATTAGCGAGAAGCCGGGTCGTGGCTGGGTGGATAGTTGTCGTCTCATCTAAAATCTCTGCCCGAGTAAACTGGTTCGCCGGTGGCGTACGAAGCGGTCATTTCCCTGACCTCACAATTTCATCAACGAAACGTAGACCGCCTTTGCTGACGATGCCGTCAAGAAACTAGTGACTTTAGAATTTTTGGCCTCTCTGTTGGGGGTTATCGAACGTTATGTTCTAAGCAACCCGCACAATCGGACACGGTGATTGGGGTGCTGAGTCAATTCCGCACGTTGCTCGGCCTCGACGGATGTCGCATTCATGCAACTTCCACGATGCAGAATTGCCACTCGAACGAGCTCGTCGGTCACGGTGAGTTCAAAAGCGAGGCTTTGGAATCCCGCGTGTTTTGAGGACCAGTCGCTCTTTGTCGACTCGGAATTGACCCACGCATCGTGGGTGGTCTTGCGTTTGCTTTTGATGTGAGTCGTTGATATTAGGCACGACCCACGACAAGAGCAGTGAAATGGCCGACAATGTTTCTAAACAAGATTCGATGGCCAAGGAATCGGCACCTCCCAGCTTTGCGACGCTACCACGATGGTGGTGGATTGCGATGATGGCCGCCTGTTTGATCGGACTTTGTACGCGGACCGAGGCACAAGAATCATCAATGCCAGAAATGTTGCCAGCACCAGTGACGATGCAATTGGACGCTGTCGTGCCGGGGCCCGTTGAATTGGTGGGGCTCGTCGGGGAGGACACGCAGCATCATTCGAGTCGTTCACGTCCAGCCTATGTTGAGCTCATCGCAACGCTCGCGAACTTTGACCGCGACTCGGACACCGACGGCTGGATCGCAACGATCGTGCTTCGAGACGCTGGCGGCGGCATCGTTACGATGCGGTCCCACGCGACATTCGAATTGAGACCAGGCCGCTTTGCGGTCGACAACGTCACCTTCGTGGCTGGCGAATCGGTTACCCAGCGTTGGTCACAACCGCTGGAGTTTGACGCCGATGGTGCCGCGCGAGTCCGCTTAGAACTAAAGGGCCACAAGCGAACATCGGTGGGACATCCCGAGATGACCCTCAGCACTCCATCGCGATCGCAAACCGTCTATCATTCCGGCTCGCCGTTTGAGACCCAGCGGTTAACCAGTGCCGATCGTTTTCGCTACACGCGGACCGACGGATTTGTTGGTCCCGACTTTCCGTTCAATCCCGTTTTGGGAGCACTTCGAGTTCGAGTGAGCGTGCCGACTCAAGGCACGTTTGATGCCGTCACGGTGGTACCGCTGCACTCACCTGTCGTCTCCATCGAGCGGTCGTCTCGATGAGTTCGTACCGTGCCGATCGGCACTCGCCACGCTGTCGCCTGTGAACGGCATTTAGCGAACATGCGTACATGACGCTACGCTATTCTGCGGCATGGACGCTCGAAGCTCGCATAAAGAGTCAACTTTTTCCACCGAACGCTAGAAACCCGCCACAGCTGGGGAGTAGCATGTCCAGTCAATGGGGGCTTGGTGGGCCGTGACTAGTTGAACAGCATAGCGGAAAAACGGGTATGTTTGAGTTTTGGCAGGGTGCGCGGAAGCGTCGGTTTGAAGGATCCAGCCCCTCGCAGCGGAAGCGTCGCCAGCGCGAGCGGAATCGGCGAAGTTTACTCGAACAACTCGAGCCGCGGCGGTTGCTCGCCCGTGATGTCTCCGGTGTGATCTCCGCCGATGATACTTGGAGTGGCACCATTCGGGTCACCGGTGATGTGACCATTGCTCAGGACGCTCGACTGACGATCGATCCCGGAACGGTCGTCAAGTTCGAGACGGCACGAGCGATCTTTGGCACAGGCACTATCAGCGCCCTTGGCAGCCTAGCCAACCCGATCGTGTTCACGTCGGTGCAAGACGATACGGTCGGTGAGGATTTGACCACCGGCGACGGCGTTCCGCTTGCCGGACATTGGGAATCACTCTACATCGACAACAGTGCCAGCGAATTTGCCAACGTCGAAGTGCGTTACGCTGGCGACGCGGTAGGCCCGGGACGCGGATTCGATACTCCTGGCGTCTCGCTGCGAGCCAGTGCGAGTCTCAACAACGTCTTGGTTCGCGATACCGATCACTTTGGTATCGCCATCTTGACCGGTTCGCCGTCGCTGTCGGGCGTGGACGTCCAACGCAGCAGCGTCGATGCGATCTACCAAGAGCTAGATACCAATCCGACGTACCAAAACATGGCCGCCACCGGCAATCGGGGAGGTGATCATGTACTGTTGCAGGGAGGCACGATCACGGAAAACCGCACGTGGAACTTTGGCGGTATAACAGCCCACTTGGCGGGAGATTTGACCGTCGGTGCTGATGGCAACTCGACACCCGTCACGTTGACGGTGACTCCCGGTAGCATCATTAAGATGCCGCAGAGTCAGTTCATTTCAGCCAACCCGGGCATCTTGAACGCGGTCGGCACGGCGGCAAGTCCCATCATCTTTACCAGTATCCACGACGATACAGTGGGTGGTGACACGAACGGTAATGGCAATGCTACCACACCGCTGCCCGGGCATTGGGAATCCATTTATCTTGTATCCGATGACTCGATTCTAGAGCACGCTGAAGTACGCTACGCAGGTGATGCCGTTGGCCCTGGCCGGGGTTTCGATGTGGCAGGGATTGAGATGCGCGCCGGTGCGACACTGCGCGATGTGACCATCCGCGATACGGATCACGTTGGTCTATCGATGACCGTCGGCGTGCCTGAATTGCATCGAGTGCACATCGAGCGAAGCAGCGTCTATACAATCTACCAAGAACTCGATACGTCGCCCATCTACGATAACGTCACCGTCAGTGAAAACGCGGGCGGCGATTACGTGCTGTTGCAAGGTGGTCTTCTCACGGAAAATCGCACCTGGGACTTTGACGGTTTGACGGTTCACTTGGCCGGAAACCTGACCATCGGTGCCGATAGTAGTTCCACACCCGTCACGTTGACGGTGGCTCCCGGCAGCGTCGTTAAGATGCCACCGAGCGAGTTCGTTTCAGCCAACCCAGGCATCTTGAACGCGGTCGGCACGGCGGCAAGTCCCATCATCTTCACCAGTATCTTTGATGATACCGCTGGAGGTGATAGTAATGGCGATGGTGACGCGACCGAACCACGTCCGGGTCACTGGGAATCGATCTATCTCGTTTCCGATGACTCGATTCTAGAGCACGCAGAAGTTCGCTTCGCCGGTGACAGCGTCGGCCCGGGTCGGGGATTCGATGTGGCCGGGATTGAGATGCGTGCTGGTGCGACACTGCGCGATGTGACCATCCGGGATACCGACCACGTCGGCCTTTCCCTAACAGTCGGCGTGCCTGAGTTGCATCGAGTGCACATTGAGCGAAGCAGTGTTTATCCGATCTACCAGGAACTCGATACGTCACCCGTCTACAACACCGTCACCATCAGCGATAACGCGGGCGGCGATCATGTGTTGTTGCAAGGCGGACGTCTCACCGAAAATCGCACCTGGGACTTTGGCGGTTTGACGGCGCACTTGGCCGGAAACCTGACCATCGGCGCCGATAGTAGCTCAGCACCCGTCACGCTGACCGTGGTCCCCGGCAGCGTCATCAAGATGCCGCAGAGCGAGTTCGTTTCGGCAAACCCAGGGTTTCTGAACGCGGTCGGCACCGCGGCAAGTCCCATCATTTTCACCAGTATCTTTGATGATACCATTGGAGGTGATAGTAATGGCGACGGCGGCGCGACCACAGCACTTCCGGGTCACTGGGAATCGATCTACCTCGTCTCCGATGACTCGATTCTGGAGCACGCAGAAGTTCGCTACGCCGGCGATGCCGTTGGCCCGGGTCGTGGATTCGATACTGCAGCGATTGAAATGCGCGCGAGTGCGACCCTGCGTGACGTCTTGATTCAGCACACGGACCACTACGGTCTCTCGATCACCACGGGTAGCCCACTGTTGAACAATGTTCACATTGAACGCAGTAGCGTGTCACCGATTTATCAAGAGCTCGATACCGACCCAAGGTACCAAGGTGTCACGGCAACCAACAATGCCGGAGGTGATCATATCCTGCAACAAGGCGGCTCGCTCAACGAGAATCGTACCTGGGACGTTGGCGGACTACCGATTCATTTGACGACCAATTTGACCATCGTCAACGATGTGGACGGTGCGCCAGCGACACTGACGATTGCGCCGGGCACCGTCATCAAAGTACCCCAAAGCGCATTGATCTCGGCGAGTCCGGGGATTCTGAAGGCCATCGGTTCGGCAGCAAATCCCATCGTTTTTACGAGCGTCTTTGACGATTCCGTCGGCGGCGACAGCAACGGTGATGGCAACGCCACCGTCCCCTTTCCCGGACATTGGGAGTCCATCAGTCTTTTGTCCGCCGATTCGACTCTCCAAAACGTCGAGGTTCGCTACGCGGGTGATGCCGTGGGTCCGGGTCGCGGATTCGATGTCGCGGCGATCGATGCCGGCGCCGATGTGGTCTTGTCACACGTGACGGTTGCGTCTGCGTCGGACTGGGGCGTCCGCGTCCGCTCGGGCGCCGACGTGACGATCGATCACCTGCGTACGATTGGTGTGGAAAAGATCGGCTTGTGGATCAATGGCGGTAGTGCGACCGTGACGGATTCCGATTTCTACGCAGGCCAGCACGGTGTCTTTATCGACAATGGATCATCAGCAAGCGTGATGGGTTCCATTTTTGTCAATCAAACGGCGACCGGCGCAACTCATGCAGGCACCGATCGCACCAAAGCATTGCTGACCAACAACTGGTGGGGAAGCGCCGGTGGACCGAACGATGCGTCCGGCGCGGATGGTTTCATCAACGACAACCCCGCCGGCACTCCGGTATCAAACCACGTCGACTACTCGGACTTCCTTACTGCCGCGCCCGCCCGCACCGGTGGTCTTCGAGTCAACCAGCTTTTGAAACTTTCCCCGATCGTCGCGCCGCCGCATCATCGATACGAAGGCGACGGTACCGCCGCGGATTCTTCTGGCGCGAGAAACGGAACCCTGGTAGGTGATGTTTCATTCGCCCCCGGTCGCAACACCGGCCAATCGTTCTTGCTCGATGGCAACGGCGACTACGTGAATCTCGGAACATGGGCTCCCGCCAATGAATGGACGATCGCCGCTTGGGTGAATCCATCATCGGTTCCCACGGGGCGAGTCGGCATTGCGGGTGCCGACGCGTCTGGAACGGATTGGTCCATTGGAATCCAAGACGGTAACTACGTCGCGTTTTTCAAATCTGGGGATTTCGTTGACAGCGGTATCGCGGCAACGGTGGGCGAATGGACGCACGTCGCAGCGACGCTTCGCGACGGTGAATTGCGAGTGTTTACCAATGGCATTTTGCGAGCCTCCGAATCGATCGGCGCCCCGTACGCGCCCTCGACGGCTGGTACTCGAATCGGCAGCACCACGTTCAACAACGCCGGCTTTTTTGACGGCAGGATTGATGAAGTCTCAATCATCGAAGGGTCCGCTAGTGATGAGGACATCGTGTCGCTTCGGGACATCGGCACCCCACTACCGTTTGTCTCCAAAGATCGCTTCATCGTCCATTTCAACGAGCCGATTGATCCGACGACACTAACGAATGATGACATCGACATCAGTGGTCCATCGACTGTTGAAGTCGCGGAGATTCTACCTTTGAGCAGCCACACGGCACTGATCCAGCTCAGCGGACAACTCACCAGCGCCGGTAACTACACAATCTCGCTCGGTCCCAATGTCACGGGCCAAAGCGGTCTTGTCATGAACCAGGACGGTGATGGAACACCAGGCGAACTGACGCAAGACTTGTTCACGACGACGATCATGATCGATGGACCCGGACCGCAGATCATTTCCCAGACTCCAACAGGATCCGCAAACTCCATCGTCAGCTCGATCGAATTGACGTTCAACCAGCCCATCAATCCAGCGAGTTTTACGACTACCGATGTGATCCTCACGGGACCGGAGGGCGACATTCAAGTCACCGAGATCACCCGTATCACTGACACTCGCTATCGAATCTCCGTCGGCGAGTTGATCGAGGATGGAGATTACCAACTACTCGTGGGCCCAGACATCGAAACTCCGGAAGGAATTGCCATGGATGGCAACGCGAACGGAGTCCCAGGAGAAGTAGGCGACCGATATCAAGGTAGTTTCAGCATCGCGATCGGAGGACCGAGAATCATTGCGTTCTCGCCTCAAGGTTCACGGAAAGGTCCCGTCGGTACCGCCGAGTTGACCTTCAGTGAACCGATCAACTCCAGCACGTTCACGACCGACGACGTCCGGATGGTTGGCCCGGATGGCGAAATAGCCATTGAGTCCATCGAGTCGACGGGCGATCGCAACTTTCTCATCCATTTCTTGCCACAAACGGTGGACGGGACGTACTCGTTTGAGATTGGATCCGCGATTACCGACGTCTCGGGGACCGCGATGGACCAAGATCGAGACGGTATCGCTGGCGAAACCGACGATGACGTGTACACGTCATCATTCGACATCGATGCGGTTGGCCCGACCGTCCTTGCGACCGATCCGTCCGAAAACGTCCGAGGATCTTTCAGTTTCGTTGACGTCATTTTCAGTGAGCCAATCAACCCGAGTTCCTTCACGATCGATGACGTGACCCTGGTCGGTCCGAGCGGCGTCATTCCATTGACACAAGTGGTGGGTCGTGATGTAAACATTTTCCGTGTACGTTTTTCAGAGCAGACGACTCTGGGCGAGTACACGTTTACCATCGGTCCCAACATCACCGATGTGCCCGGCAACTTGATGAATCAAGACGGCGATGCGATGTTTGGCGAACCGTCGGAAGATGCGTTCTCCACCGTCATCGCCCTCTCAACGCCCGACTTGGTCATCGAGTCGCTCGATTTGCCCACGTCTGGCAAAAACGGAGACACCATCACTGTCTCCTGGGTCGTACAAAACCAAGGTGACGCCAGTGCGGTCAATCCATGGACCGACCGCATCGTGTTATCGATCGATAACGTCTACGGCAATGCCGACGATATCCTCTTGGGAACGCTGGCGCACAGCACCGAGTTGATCGAGGGTGGTGACTACACCGCCTCGCTCGATGTGAGCATTCCGTTTGGCATCCAGGGTGACTACTTCGTCATTATTCGCACCGACTCATTCAATCAAGTACTTGAAATCAGTGAATCCAATAACACCTCCAACCAACCGATCTCCATCGCGCTGGCGGATCCACCAGCGGACTTGATCGTCGATGCGATCACGGTACCGGCCAATGGCTTCATTGGTGATAGTATCGATGTCACTTGGCGTGTTCGCAACGATGGAACCGCGACCACAATCGCGACGACATGGGTCGATCGCGTCTACTTGTCCAGTGATGTGAACTTCGGCGGCGACGTGTTACTAGGAAGCGTGACTCATAACGGTGCGCTCGGCTCCAACGCTTCCTACACCATGACGAGCTCGTTGGTGATCCCCGCCTCCGTCGCGGTCGGTAACTACTTTGTACTTGTCCAAACCGACGTTACGAATCAAGTCCAAGAACCGACAGCGGAAAACAACAACCTTACTGCGTCGACGGGAACGGTCAGCGTCAGCACCGCACCGCTGCCCGATTTGGTTGCCAGCGCGGTCTCACTCGCGGGCGGGCAAGCCCCGATCAGCGGTGAGTCTGTCACCGTCAATTGGTCGATTGCCAACGAAGGCGACAAAGCGGCTACATCTGATTGGACGGACACCGTTTATCTGTCCACCGACGCGACGTTCTCCACCGATGACCTTAAACTTGGCGAGCGATTGACCACGGATGATCTTAGCGTCGGTGCGTCATTGGCGAGGTCCTTGATAGTCAGTTTGCCTGAAGGTATTTCTGGTCCTTATCATTTCATCGTCGTTCCCGACGCCAAGAACAACGTCAACGAGGGTGACGGCGAAGACACTCCACCGGCCGCTAGCGACGCCGTCGAAGTATCGCTATTTCCCTACGCGGACTTGACGGTCACACAAGTCGTTGCACCCGAGTTGATCGTGGGTGATCCCGTCGATTTGACGGTTTCTTGGACAGTCGAGAACGTCGGTGCTGGCCCGGGGCGAGTCAACAGTTGGACCGACCGCGTGATCTTGTCGAACGATGATATTCTCGGTGATGCCGACGACATCATCCTGGGTAGCTTCGTGCATACCGGCGCGGTTCCAGCGGACGGCGAATACTCGCGCACCGAAATATTTCAGCTTGCCAATCGCACCAGCGGTCGATTCACGTTGTTTGTCCAAACCGATGCGACCGATGTCGTCTACGAGCTGGCCGACAATGCATCGAACATCGGTTCGCCGGAGCACTTTGTCGATGTGTCACCGACACCGTTTAGCGACTTAGTCGTTGACTCCGTCAGCACCTCGGGCGAACCGACATCGGGCCAGCCGCTTGAAGTCACCTGGACCGTTCGCAACAACTCCGCTCGTGGGATCGCAACTACGGATCGCGATTCCTGGACGGACTACATTTACATTTCTCCCGATCCCACCGGTGCCACGGGGCTCAAGCTGATTGGCTCAAGCACTCATGGCGGCGCATTGTCGTTGGGTGGAACCTACACGCGAACGGAAAACTTCGTGCTGCCGCGAACTACCGGCGGCGAACAATACGTGTTCGTGCGGACCGGCGGCCCCTACGAGTTCATCCACAACTCCATTGCCGCACTGGCAGGTGGTGGCGGCGGAAATCAAGCACGTAGCGACGCGATCGATGTGTTCTTGGTACCACCACCCAATTCCGATCTCGTCGTGACGAATGTTTCAATCGGCGGAGCTACCGAGTTCTCCGACGGGACGCAAGTGGAAGTGACTTGGACGGTCAAGAACGAGGGCGAGACAACGGAGACCGGTTGGCGAGACAAACTCTACTTGCAATCGACTGGCGGCGGCGAAACCTACCAATTCGGAAAATATAACGTCGATGAGCCCCTCGACGCGGGCAAGTCCATCACGAGAACCGAGATTGTGCTGTTGCCACGTACGACGGGCCAGTTCCGCTTCTTTGTCGACACGGATACCGACGATGTCATCTTCGAAACCGACAATGTACTCAACACCGGTTTTAGCGATCCGTTTCAAATCAACTTGAAACCCCGCGCCGATTTGCAGGTCACTGTCACCAGCGATTATCCGCAAGCGATCACCGCGGGTACGATTCTTGATGTCGAATTTCGCGTCCGCAATCTCGGCACGGCCGACACGCCATCGGCGGGAAGCCGTTGGAGAGATCGAGTGTGGTTGTCGTCTTCCTCCAGCAGCACCGCGGGCGCATTGTTGCTCGGTGAACTCGATAACGGTTCGGCACTGGGCTTCCCAGGTTCACCCAACGGTCTATCGACCGAATACACTACCACCGCAAGCTTCCTGATACCGCGAGCCATCTCGGGCAATTGGTTTGTGTTAGTAGAAACGGACGCGAGGAATCAGGTTGACGAATTTCCCAGCGAGAACAACAACCGTAGTGCCAAAGCCGTGGCGATCGACGCCAATCCGGTCCCGCCACCGGATCTTGTGGTAACGTCGATCCAAGGTCCCGGTGACGCGTTCGATGGATCGTCGTTTACCGTTCGCTATGAAGTCGCTAACCGCGGCGCCGGCCCCACCGACCCGGGATCGTGGACGGACCAAATTTGGTTGACGCTGGGAAAAGACGGACCCAAGCCAAGCCGCGGCGATCGATTGATCGGCACGTACCAACACTCGGGCGTGCTCGAGGTCGGCGATAGCTACCAAGCGGAAACGGCGGTGAAGATCCCGGCCGGATTGACGGGCCAGTACTTCGTCACCGTGTATGCCGACGGATATGGGCGAGTCTATGAAGCCGCATTCGCCTCGAACGTGAACCCCGACGCACCCAATGATTTGGAAGGCAGCAACTTTGGCAGCACACCGCTGAATGTATTGTTGACACCGCCAGCGGACTTGCGAGTCTCTACCGTCACCGTGCCGCAGGACTCAAGCGGCAATGCGGTCGAAATCATTGGCGGTGAAAAGCTCTCACTCTCGTGGACCGTCGACAACATCGGCGCCGCGGCAACCGACCGCGAGTCTTGGGCCGACGCGATTTACATCTCGACCGACGACATTTGGGACAGCAGTGATCAACTGGTGTTTGCGCTACCGCATTCCGGTCGATTGCAACCTGGCCAGTCCTACACGCAAGAGGCCGAGTTCACGCTGCCGCCCACGGCCCGCGGTAACCACGTGCTGGTGCGAACGAACGTCGATCCGCGAATCGCATTGACGAATGAAGACAAGTTCTTGGACGAAGTCAAAGCGGTATTGCAGCGGATCGAAAGCGCGACCGGCAAACCACTTGGCGAGACCAAGATCAGTGATCTGAAACAGTTCTCGCAATCGGAACTGCGAGCGATTCTTGCTGGCCCCACCAACACATTGCAACTCGTCTACGAAGGTCCATTCACGAGCAACAACGTCGGTTCGGCGACACTCCCCGTGATTGACGCAAAGACGGATCTTGTCGTTGACACTGTGACGGCGTCCCCGACCAGCAAGTCGGGCGAGCCGATCACCGTCAATTGGACTATCCGCAACGATGGTGATTACGCGGTCGCGGAGGTGACGGAATCGGTTTTGCAACACGTGTTCCTGTCAAAGGACCCTGTGTACGACGCCAGTCGAGATTTCTATGCCGGATCCAAGGTCCATGTCTTTGCCGAGCAACTCGGGCCTGGCGAGTCGTTCTCGGACAGCCTCGTGGTTGCCACGCCACCGGGAAGCAGCGGAACCTGGTACGCCCACGTCTTTACCAACGTTCCCCTGGACCGACACGGCAATCCAATCCTCAATCGCTGGGGCCGCAGTGCCTTCCCTGACTGGGTCCAAGAACTCAAAGACAAACCATGGGAAGACGGCAACAAAAACAACAATTTTCAAGCGTCCAATCCGATCGCGGTCGAGTATGCCGAAGCCGACTTAACAATCAGCGGGTTGACGGCATTGCCGGTGGACCCGGATAGCGGCAGCCTCCTCAATGTCTCCTTTACCGTCACGAATTCTGGTAGCCGGGCGACGCGAGTTGATCAATGGACCGATCGTGTTTTCCTTTCTGCGGACACGTCCATTGATGCCTACGACATTGAACTGGGGAACCAACGCCACCAGGCGATTCTTGGCATCGGCGAAAGTTACAACGTCAACTTCCAAGTGCGAATCCCCGACAACATCGATGGTACTTACAACCTGATCGCCTTTGCCGACGCCACTTTCGCCACCGGCGGCTTCGGTCGACCGCTACCCTACCCAGCGACGACCGGACCCACACGATTATTATCCACCAAGAACACGGTGCTCGAGTTTGACGGTGAAGGGAACAATCAAGTTGCCACGCAGCTGGATGTTCAGTTCGTACCCTCGCCGGACCTGGTGCTCGATTCGCTATCTCACACCACCACGCTCACCGTCGGTGAAGATTTTACGTTCACGTACGTCTACAGCAACGATGGCGGCGCGATCCCAGAACGTCAAACTCCCTATTTCGATCGCGTCTACCTGTCGCGCGATCGGTTCTTGGACGTATCGAGTGACCACTTTGTCCGCGAGATCCTTCAAACTCAGCCGCTCGCACCAGGACAAACGGGGGCCGTCACTCTCACCGTTCCCGTGCCGCGTGGGTTAGTCGGTGACTATTACGTGATCGTCGCGACCGATGTGCCGCGAGCCTCGCGACCCGATGGGGAAGTACTCGAGGCCGACGAAACGAACAACGTCATCATCAGCGAAACACCGATGTTGGTCGTTTTGCCACCGCCTTCGGACTTGCAGGTCGTCGACGTTTCGGTCGCTTCGTCGGGTCAAGTCGGTGACATCTCGTCCGTGAGTTGGAACGTTCGCAACACGGGGACCGAGCGTGCGCGGGCCCGGATCGCGGATGCCGTCTACCTTTCGTCCGACAATGTTTGGGACGTTGGCGATCTATTACTGGGTCGTGTCGATCCGATCGGTGTGCGAACACTCAACCCAGGCGATAGTTATTCATCGTCGCTCGACTTCGAAATTCCTGCGACGCTACCGGGTAATTATCGGATCATCGTTCGCACCGACATCTTTGATGATGTCTTCGAAGGCGAGAACAACCGCAACAACGATCTACCCTCGTCCGAAACGATCAACGTCACGGTACCGCTGCTTCGACTGGACCTCCCACTGGCCGATCAACTCGCCCAAGGTGTCTCGCGACTGTTCCAGCTTGATGTCGCTCCGGGTCAAACGATTCGCATCGACTTGGATAGCGTCAACGACGTCGGGTCGCACGAATTGTACGCCAAGCACGAGGCACTTCCGCGTCCGTTCAATTTCGACGCGGCGTACGAAGGCTACTTGAAATCCGACCAGTCGCTCGTGATTCCCGAGACGCTCGGCGGTCGCTATTTCGTTTTGGCCCGCGCCGGCATCCGCATCGACTTGGAAGACGAGACGTACGATCCCACCGCTCGCAACGAATATCCGATCGAGATGCACGCCACGCGAATTCCCTTCGGAATCACCGGTGTCACACCCGATGCCGGCGGCGACGATCGTTATGTGACCGTCACCATCTCAGGTGCAGAGTTTCCGCAGCAAGCGGCGGTGCGTCTCGTGCGACCGACGTTGGCCGAATTTGCTCCCGTGTCCGTCACACGCGTCGACGCGACCAAGATCATCGCCGTCTTTGACTTGCGCGACGCTCCGCACGGGCTATACGACGTCCAAGTGTTGCATCCGGATGGTCGACTCGCCGTTGACCCGTATCGTTTCCAGGTCGAGTCCGCCGATCCGCTCGAAGTCAACGTGGGAGTGGGCGGGCCAAGCCAAATTGATATCGGCGCCAGCGGAGCTTACGGCTTCGCTATCCAAAACCTCGCGAACGTCGATACGCCCTACACAATCTTCGAATACGCGTTTCCAAATATCGAGAATCGACGCCCCGATCTCATTCCCGGCCCAGCGGTCGAATTCGTATCCGGGTTGCGAGGTGACGCCGGAACCATCTCACCACTGTTCGACTCGATATCAACGTTTAGCACCTCGGATATTGTCCCCGAAGTGAACTTGAGCGGCGTGCTCACCGCGCGAGGTGTTGCGATCGATCTGCCAGCAAGCAGTACCACCGAGCTCGGCAGCCTCGTCACGGTCTATCCAGGTTTGCGGGAAAAGCTTGAAGAAAATCCGAACTTCCTCAACGAGCTAAGCCCGCTGGAACTAGAGGAGCTCGGTTTCGACTTCTACGTCACAGCCTCGGCGACGCCACTGACGGCCGCCCAGTATCTCGAGTACCAGCGCGGCGAAGCGAGCCGGTTGCGCGATGCAATTCTTGCCGACGACGAGGCGCCATCGGCACTCGTTTCGATCGCGGGTGACGGTAACGCGTTTGCCGAACTTTTCTTGACGGCACTCGCCAACCTGGGACTGCTCCGCCCCGAAGACACGCCGCCGACCGCGAAGCCCTCATCGGACAATGTCAACTTGTTCTTCAGCGCCCTCGGTGGGTTGCTCGGTGGCGACGCTGGCTCGGGCATCGTTGATGATGCTGCGGCAAACTTGGCCGCAGCCGAAGCAGAGTTGAATGATCTGATCGAGCGGCTGCGCGGATACTTTGGTCACACCGCGGATGTCCATGGAGGCGGCATTGTGCCGACGCCTGACGAGTACGATCTTGGATTGCCCAATCCGACCTCGTTTGTCGCTTTCAAGCTACGCGGCGGACCACCACCGCGCTTTGATGGCGGCGTGATTGCTGACGAGATCGTTTTCAATCTCGATGATTTTGGCCAACAGACCGGCGACTCGATCACTATCTCGGGTCCCACGGGGGTCGGTGACGCCAACTTTGTCCCATTCGCGACGCCGCTGCCCTACAACGTCACGGCCACCTACGACAACAACTCTGCGGAAGCCGTCCGAGAGCTCCGAATTCTTGTACCGTTGGACGATGTAATTGATGAGCGCAGCTTTCAGCTTGGCAATATCACGCTCGGTGGTCGTACCATTGAATTGCCACCTGGGCGACCGAATTTCGTCGGCGAGTTTGATCTGACCAGCGTCGAGGGCTATCAATTGCAAGTCACGGCGGGTGTGGACGCGAATACGCGGGTCGCATCGTACTTCTTGCGAGCGATCGATCCTCGTGATGGTCTGCCACCGGTCGATTCTTCCGTTGGACTGCTCCAGCCCGGACAATCCGTCAAGGTGAGTTTCTTTGCCAGCGTGAACGACACCAACGCGGCAGGCCAAACCGACGATCTGCAAACCGGTGAAACGATCGAAATGGCCGCGAGGATCATCATGGACGGCAATGTCCCAGTGGACTCCGAAGTCACCACGGCAACACTTGACGTCAATGCACCGACGAGCACCGTCACCGTGACACCGATCGGCAGCAATCGCTATCAGGTCAATTGGACGGCTGCGGACGACGCGGGCGGTAGCGGTGTGAACTCTTATTCATTGCTGGTGTCGCGCGATGGAGGAGCTCGATTCCAAAACGTGCTCTACCGAACTGAAGATACGTCGTACGTCTACGAAGCGGCGGTCGGTGAACAGCCGACGTTCTTGGTTCGAGCTATCGATGCCGCGGGCAATGTCGAACGCGTCGCCGATGGTGTTCGAGTGCCACGCCTAGTCCCCGATATCAATCTCGGCGGTACGCCAGCGATCACGGTCGCGCTAGCCGAACCTTTACCACGTGCGGTGCCGCAGCCGACAACCGTCGCCGATCGCCTATTTCAGGAATCGGAGTTGGGCGTTCCGTCGCGAACGAGCGCGACACAGCCGAGTCGATTTTCACGCGTCATCCGACCACTCGCGGCGGAACGTTTTGCGACGATCCCAGGCGTGTCCGGAGCTGGAATCGGTGCGTTGGCGATGGCCATTGGACCTGACGGAAGTGTTTACGTCTCCGGTGGCGCCGGCCGCAATGAACTGTACCGTGTTTCCAACCTCTCGTCGGGACTTCCCGAAAAGCTTCAATCCTATCCCGCCGAAGCACCGATTTACGAACTCGTCTTCGATCCCGCGGGCCAATTGTGGGCATCGACCGGCGGGCAAAGCCTGTTGCAACTCGATCCGAGCAACGGCGCAGTGCTGGACGAGATCAGCGCCGGCATCTCGTTGGGTCTTGCCGCAATCCCCGGCCAGAACGCGATCTATGTCGCCACAACTGGAGGCATTAGTCGCTTCGATACCGTGACGCGTACGCTGACCCCCTTTAGCAATATTCGCGTTGACGCGATGGCCGTTACCGCCGATGGCACGTTGTACGGCACCGCCTGGCCCTCCGCCGGCAATGTCCTTCGTTTCGACTTCCGTGGACGCGCCGAAGTGATTGCACAAGTTGATGGTGGCGCCGAATCACTCGCCATCGGTTCACCGGACTCGCTGCTCGAAGGTGTGCTATTGGTCGGGCACCAAAACAACGGACGCATCACCGTGATTGATCCGTTGTCGCTTCGGCAATTGGTTGTCGCGACAAGCGGCAGCGGCCGCGTCGAAGGGATCGAGACACTTCCGGGTGGCCGATTCCTTGTCACTCAAGGCGACCAAGTCGATTTGTTCTTTACGGTTGCCGCGCCGCGAGTCGTCGACACGATCATCCGTGAAAACAATCGCGCGTCGTTGGTGTTTGATGTCGCACTCGATGCGAGCGATCCAACTAAGCCGACGAGTGCCACTCGCGGTGCCAACTACACGCTTCTCAACCGGGATACCGGCCAAGACGTGACGATCGGCGCGGTGAGGTACGATGCGACCACACGCACCAGTGAGTTGCTGTTCGAATCGCTGGCTCCGGCCCAGTATGAACTCATCGTTTCACCGTCCGTTCAAAGCGAGCAAGGCATTGCGATCGGCGGTAGCGGATTCAGCACGACGTTCCGTGTTTTCGACGACGTTTCGCTCAGCACCAGCGTGTCGTATTCCAACACGCGAGTGAACCGGGTCGACGGAACGTTGTTGATGGATGTGGTGATCAACAACGCCGCAGACTTCGATATCGCCGGACCGATCAACATCGTCTTCGACGATCTCGGCGACGACTCGGTAATCTTTTTTGGCAATAGCGGTGCCCCCGCGGATATCAATGGATTCCAAATTTTGGCAGACGGTGTGATCTTGGCGGCAGGCACGTCGTCGCTTCCGCAAACCGTCGTGATCGCCAATCCGAACCTATTCGATCTGGCATTCAACCCACGTGTCTTAGCGACCCTTCCGCCCAACATGCTGCCGCAGTTCGACTCGTCGCCGTTGCTATCGGCGACCGCGGAAGCTGAATATATCTACGCCGCATCGGCGAGCGATCCCGATGGCAATCAAGTGACCTACGTGCTGGCCGATGCGCCTGACGGGGCGGCGGTTGATCCCGCAACGGGACGCGTCGATTGGACGCCCTCAAGAAGTGCGACGCCTCAAACCCGATTCGAGTTGCGTGCCTACGACGCTCGCGGCACATTCGAACGTCAAGTTTGGACCGTCGATGTGACGGGTGCCAACCGAGCACCAATCCTTGCACCGGTGAGTGACGTGTTCGCGACCGAAGGTGACTTGGTCGAGATTCCAGTGAGCGCGTTTGACCCTGACGGCGATTCGTTGTTCTACTTTGCCGACAACTTGCCCCCGGGAGCCGTGTTCGATTCATTTAGCCAAACTCTCCGCTGGCGTCCCGGCGGTAACGATGCGGGTGTCTATGAACGTGTAACGCTCATCGCCAGCGACGGGTTTGTGGAATCTCGAGTTTCCTTTGAAATCGTGATTGCCAACAATAACGTCGCACCGGTCCTCGCGCCCGTCGCCGATCGAATCATCAACGAAGGTGACGCGATCTCGTTCCGCTTGTTTGGCTCTGACGAAGACGGCGATCGGCTGCGTTACCGCTCGCCAAACTTGCCGCCCGGTGCCTATCTCGATCCAAACACCGGCTTGTTCGAATGGACGCCTGGCTTCGACCAGCACGGTGTGTTCCCGCTGACATTCGTGGTCGACGATGGTACATCGCTCGCCCGACTGACTTCAACACTCACGGTCAATAACGTCAACGGCCCCGTCGAGTTTCCGGAGATTGGTGAGTTCACGATCTTTGAAGGCCAACCGCTGCGAGTTCGTGTCGCAGCGTTTGATCCAGAGTTTCCTATCGCACCGACTAACCCTCTCACCACCAGCGACGACTTCTTTGTCGACTTTGGATCTTTCTTGCCCAGCTTGGCTTACTCGCACAGCACGCTTCCGGCGGGCGCGACGTTCGACCCGGATCGCCAGATTTTTTCGTGGTCACCCGCCTTCGATGCAACCGGCGACAGCGCGACGCAGCGCTATGAACTCACCTTCACGGCGACGGATGACGGTGACACGACTGGTGTGGCCACCAGCGACACGGTGACGCTCGTGATCAATGTTCGCGATGCCAATTTCCGACCCACCATCACGGCCGTTGAAAATAAAGTCGTCCCCGTCGGCACGACCCTCGATATTCCCATCGTCGCAAGCGATCCCGACGGGACGCCGATCGCGCTCAGTGTCAGACTCGGGCAGTTCGCGACGCTCCCGTCGTGGGCTACCCTCACCGACAACGGCGACGGCACTGGCAATTTACGTGTGACGCCACAACCTGGTGATCGCGATGACTACCTAGTGACCGTATCGGCCACGGAAACGACCGGCGAATTACCGCTGAGCGAATCGGTACAATTCATCCTGCAAGCCACCAGTGTGAATGAACCACCATCGCTCGCTCCGATCTTTGATTCAGTCGCCTTGGTGGGGCAGCCGTTTACGCTCGTTCTCGACGTGAGTGATGCTGACCAAGATCCCCTGTCGTTCTCCACCAGCACGCTGCCCGCGGGTGCGACCTTGGTGGAAAACAACTTCTACGGACGGGCCACATTCCAGTGGACACCGACCGCCGCAGACATTGGCACCACATCGATCACTTTCAGCGTTTCCGACAGCGGTAACAACGGCGCCGGTGACGTCTTGAGCAATTCTCGTAGCATCACGCTCACAGTACGAGAAACCAACTCACGACCAGAACTGCAACCGATCGGGGCCCAGACGGTGGCCGAAGGCCAAACCCTAACGCTCACCGCCACCGCGACCGATGTCGACAACGATCCGGTGTTCTTCAGCGCCGCGCTCGTGCAAGGCGCGGGCACCACAAGCCTCCCGACGGGTGTAGCCTTCGATCAATCCATCGGCGAGTTGACATGGACTCCGTCGTCGAACCAGTCGGGGACATATCGGATTCGTATCACGGCGTCCGATGGAGCGGGGTCGCGCAGCGATGATGTGCTGATCACCGTGAATAACACGAACCAGCCACCGGTACTCAATCGATTGCCCCAGTTATTCGTTCGCGAAGGGGATCAAATCGTGTTCTCGATTACCGGCGGAGATGCCGACGGCGAACCGCTCGTCTACAGCTACACCGGCGATCCCATCAACGGTTTCAATTTTGATCCATTGTCCCGTACCGTCATTTGGGATGTCGACTTCGATTCCAGTGGGATCTACTCGCTCCCGTTCAGTGTCACCGATCCGAGTGGCGGTAGCGACTCGATGAATGTCGATCTCATGGTGTTAGCAACCAACCGCGCGCCGTCCGTCACTTTGCCACAATTGCGTAATGCGCAAATCGGTGAAACATTCTCGCTCGTCATCTCGACACTCGATCCCGATGGGGATGCAGTCACGCTCACCGCCATCGACATGCCCGACGGAGCGACGCTCAACGTCGTCGCCGGCGAGAATGTTTTTGACTGGACACCCCAAAGTTTTCAAGCAGGAACGTACACGGTTCGATTCATCGCCGACGACGGTGCGATCCAAACGCAACGCGTCATGACACTCGTCGCGTCACTGCAACCGGCGGGCCCACAGCTATCGATCGTGACAACCCCTAGCTTCCCCGCATCACCGGGGCAAACGGTGCTCGTCGAACCGATCGCGGATAGCGACGTGGCGATCGAGTCGACGGTCCTCGAGATCGATGGCCAGCAAGTTACGCTTGACGAACTAGGCCGTGGCCAGTTCATCGCGGTCGCGCCAGGACGCTACGAGGCGACGGCCACGGTGACGGACATCGAAGGCCGAACGACCACGCTGACAAAAACGATTCTGGTTCGTGATCCCGCCGATCGAACCGCGCCGCAAATCACGATCACCGCCATCCGGCCGCCCATCGTGACGACGTCCACCGAGCTGGATATCGAAATCGGCGATGCCGGTTTGGCGCAATACATCGTCGAACTCGTGCCCCAGGGTGGTGGCGAGGCGATCCGATTGAGTTCCGGAACCACAAACGTTTGCGATCACATCATCTTGGATCCAGCTCGTTTCGTGAACGGTTTCTACACCCTGCGAGTCACCGCGAGCGATTTCGGTGGTCTGCAAACGATCGCCACGACGGAACTCGAGATCAACTCTGCGGATAAACTTGGTGCCGTTCAAGATTCCAGTACCGACACGAGCATCACGCTCGCCGGCATCGATCTCGACGTCACGAGATTCTATAGCTCTCTGAGTTCCAACGACCTCCGATCCAACTTTGGCGTCGCTTGGACATGGCCACTGGTCGATCCGCAAGTCGCCGTCGGCGTGGATACCAGTGACCCCTTCAGGGGCTACGCCGACGGGACTCGCGTCTATCTAACACTGCCCACCGGCGAGCGCGTGGGTTTCACATTCACGCCGACTGAGAACAATATTTCCAGCGGTATTCAAATCTTCGCGCCCGCGTGGACTGCTGACGCCGGCGTCGATTGGATGCTCGCATCCACCGGTGCCAATCTTCGCAAAGCAGGTGATGAATACTTTGTGGTCGGCAGCGGCTTGCCTTACAAATCGTCCACCCTGACTCTCGTTTCACCTGAGGGAGTTCGGCACGAACTATCACAAAAGGTGTCCGACACCTTTTTCACGACCCGAATCGGTGATTTGCGAGTGACCGACAGTGCGATTGTCGCACCGGATGGATCGCGATTGACGATCGTCCGCGATTCCGGTGGACGAGTGTCCGAATTGGTTGGCCCGGCGGGAGAGCATTTGGTTTATCGCTACAACGGGTCGGGGCAGTTGACCCTTGCAATCAATGCATCGTCGGGCGAGCGAACTTTCTACAGCTATGACGACTTGGGACAACTACGAGACCTAGCTCCACATCTCGGCGGCACGCGTGCCTTGTTCGCCAATCCTGTCACTGGCGAGCTTACTGGTTCCGGGAACCGCTATGCCTTTACCATCACTGAGGGAGAATTACGCACCTCTCCAACCGGATCGATCGCCATCGGCGTCGATGTGACCTCCGCTCAATTCGATCCGACGATATCGCTTGCAGGCCTATCCGATGGATACGAGTTCAAAGAAAGCGGACGAAGCATCTCTCAATTTTTAATTGAGTTTCCGGGAACGTACGTATTGTCGATCGGTGGCGGTGAGGGCACTTTCACCGCTGACATTTATCTCATCGGCGACACTGATGGCGACTCAGTTGTCGACGCCGCCGACGCAACCCTCGGTGGCGACTTTGACCGCGACGGCGACATTGATGAACTCGATCGAGCTGGACTCAATGCCATGTTTGGTTTTGTTGCCAACCGTGCACCCATAGCGTCAAACGGAAGCGAACCGATCGTTAGCGTCGACGGAACAGCGACGCTCGTTAGCGTGAATTCATGGGCGACGGATCCGGAGGACGACTCGTTTTTTGTGGCAAGCATCAGCGGTAACAACGTAGTCACGCAGCGGCTTGGAGGTGGAATTGTCCGGGTGACTCCCATGGGAGGCGATCCGACAATCCGATTTACCGTGGACGACGGACTAATTGCGAGTGAATCGATCGAGCGTCCGATTGAGGTTCTCGACACCACGCCAATTTTTCTCTCACTATCCAGCTCAGTAGAGCAGCTCGAACGTGGCGACACATCTGTTTTGACACTGGCGGCCAAGGATTTATCTGGCCAGTCAGTTCCGATCGCGGACGACCTTGTCACTTGGACAGTTGATGATACGTCGGTCGCATCGGTAACCGACCAAGGATTGGTGATTGCCGGCAATGAGGGATCGACGGTCGTACGAGCTGAGTATCGCGGATTGTTTTCGGCGATCGCCATATCCGTGGGAGATGTTAGTGGACGAATTCTTGAAGCATTTCCGCGCAGCTATCGAATCGATCGCTTGAACCAAGCACGTCAGTTTCAAGTGGAAGAACTGATCGGAGACGATCTGTTGGATCGCTCGGCGGCCGCATCCGGGACTGTCTATGTGGTCGGCAATCCGGCAGTCGCATCGATCGATGAGAACGGATTGTTGACACCGATTGCGGATGGCGTAACCGAAGTCTTCGTGATCAACGGCGACTTCCAAGTCACTGTGCCGATCGCGGTGGATACGACGGCCGCATCGACCGGGACTGTCGTCGCAGATGCCAGTGGTGCGACGGTTACCACTCCAAGCGGTATCCAGCTATCGATTGGTCCCGGCGGGATCGAATCGGGACAAATGGTGACGATCGGGGACCTTGACCCTGCCAATGTGATCCCGCCGCCCAGTGGGTTCGACGTCGTCGGCAGCTTCCAGTATTCGTCCGCCGATGTATCGGTTCCGTTTTCCGTTTCAATTCCGGCTCCCGATACGGTCCCGGTCGGTGGCGATGTCTACTTGATGGAACAGGGCCAAATCCTAGGCAGTGATGGAGTGGTTCGGACCGCGTGGGTGATCGTCGATCACATGGTGGTTGGTGAAGACCGAGTGATGCGGACTGCTTCGCTGGGCTTCCCGGGAACAGGCACCTTATCCAACACGCTCGACAATAACCGCATCATGTCGGGTCAACTGATAGCCGGATACTCGGGTCAGAGCGGTTTAGCGACCGGCGGTGCAGGTCCGACACGTCGTTCACCGGTCGAAGTGACCGACGCGGCCGACAACCGCTTCTATGGCATTGCCAGTTTTCCGTCAGGATTTCGCGTCCCCATTCCTCCGGTCGCACCGTATACGCTTAAGCGACTGGAGTACGACGGTCATGGTTTGGTGCGTGCATCGGACGGGATCGACTTGTTGCTACAACCAGGGCAAATTGAGAACGTGGGCCTCGTATCGGTACCTTCGCCTCGGGGTACCCAAGGCGCCGGTGTTGCACCGGTCATTGAAAAAACAACTCTTAGTTTCGCGTCGGGTCGAGCGGCGGTGCTGATTGAGGGAAGCGGTTTTCTACCCGCCGGTCCATTGCCGCCGACGGTCGAAGAATGGAGTGAAAGTGATGTCGAAGTGTTGTTCCAACTCGGTGATCGCGACGAGTTTGACAAGGACGGCAACGTCATCCCGATCGGTGGACGCGACGTTGTTTTAAAGAACGATCAAATCAACGTCTCAGAGAAACAAATCCAGTTCGATGTCCCGCAGACCGTTCTGGTCGGCTTATCAACTCTTCGTGTTCGGTTTGAAACCAAAGTACTTGGCCAGTCGCGAGTCTTTGAGAGCAACATCGCACGTGTCGCTGGTGTGGAAGCATCAGGTAACCTGTCGGGACGCTACGCATTTGTGGGTCTTCCGCAAGAAGACAAGATTTCTGTGATCGATGTTGCGGCCTCGCAACGAATTCTTGACGGCTCTCCAGTTGATCCCGAGAATCCGCCCCCGAAATTAGGCGACCCTTCCGAAGTTGCTCGATTCGGCACTCAACACCGCGCCGAGCCACTGGGTGTGACCTCGATCGTGTTAGGTCCCCAAGCGATTCGCGGCTACGGCATTGCGGGTGGAACCAACAAGGTGGTGGTCTTCGATGCTGTATCGTTCTTGCAATACGATATCAAACCCGATTCGGAACCGATCGACGCGATCGAATTGCCCGCCGGTGCACAACCATTCCGCGCCGAGATCGATCCGGCCGGCCAGTATCTGTTTTTAACGGATCGCTTTCGACCGTCGATTTATGTGGTCGATGTCAATGAAGACAGCAATACGTTCCACACGGTCATTCGCACGATCAATGTCAGTTCCACCGTGGCTCCCATCGGTCTGCGCGATCTAGCGATCAGTATCGACGGGGAACGATTGTACGCTGCCGCGCCGGCATCGGATTTATTCAACGAATCCAATGCCGAATTCGGTAGTGTCTTGGTCTTTGATCTGACACCGGACGAAGAGTTCCCGTTGATCGACATCGTTCCTACTGGCCCGAGTCCGCATGCGATCACCACCGCCTCGGATGATCCGACCTTAGTGTTCGTTACCGACAGGATCGCCAGGGTCGAAGGGGTGTCGATCCTGCGGCGAATCGTTGATGAGATCTCACCACCGGATAGTCAAGGTCGTCGCCGAGAGTCCTACTCGGTCGACGCGGTGGATGTCCGTCCGCTCGGTGGCGATCCCAAGAATTCGCTCGCGTTTCAACCGTTTGGGCTGAACGACATTTCCGGCGTGGCTTATGTGCAAAGTGACCAATTTGCATCACGCGACAAAGACGGCAACTTGACCAACCAGCATCCTGCGTACTTAGTCGTCTCCGCTTACAACAAATTCGAAGAGGGAAATCCGTTACGCGATCCGAACTTCCCGGTATTGGCTTTACTGTCACACCCGAACGTATCCATCGCGGGTCCCACCGGAAACGTGCGTCAAGTATTCCCGGCCGCCGCAGGTGGCAATGTCGGCTTAATTCGGCTGGGGATCGATCTCGATGGAACTTTCGAGAATCCCAAGGTAGTCGCGGCAACTCGACCAACCCCGCTGGCGTTTCCAACCGAACTCGCTTTTACGACCGGCTTTCTCAAACAGGTTCCGGTAGGCGGCGAGGAAGGTAAATTCACCACCGAGTTCACCGATGGCTATGTCTTGGTGCCTTATCCAGGCCAGCGGGGCGTGTGGGCATTTTCGCTCAGCACGATGATTCGCTTGGCCGAAGACGGGTTCGCCGGCCCCAATCGGACCTACTCCGGCGTTGGGTCAGTTTTCCAGGAATCAGCGTTGAACCCGTCGTTTGAGAATAGCGCGTTCATGTCGATCCCGATCGATGATCTGTTCCCGTCAATTGATGTGAAGGGCGATTTCCGTTTTCATTCGCGTGTGAACAAGCCGATCGATTCCAACGTCACGAAAACCGATTTATTCTTTGGGGTTCCGAGTGTGGATGTGTTCGGCTTCCCCCGTGAACCCAACGACCATCCCTTCGCTCCCATTGCGACCGGGAGTGCACCGTTTGGAATCGCGACCCAAATTCCACGCCAAGTGCTCGAGCCCCAAGACAATCCGTACAACCAACGCGTCAACCTTTGCGAGACCGGAGCACTGGATTGTTCGGCGGAGGTTTCATTGTCGACGACCGCCACCGTGGAGCTCCACAGCGGTGCCGTTCACGATGGTCAATTGATTGCCAGCTACCGAACGGGCAACCAAACTCGTGATTTGTTCCTGCACTACGACTCGTTGCGTGCCGATCCAAAACCGATCATCCACTTCAAATTTGAAGACGTCCCGGCGGACCTAGGACGCACACGAGTCGCCATCGCCCAGTTGAGGGCATTCGGCATCGACGAGTTCGGCGAAACGATCGAGTTCGTTGCTGAGGGAATTCCTTTGACGATCGAAAGCTCCAAACGCGGGCTCAAGGGCAACGATCACTTGTTTGCGGTTCCTGGTGCAGGCGGTGACCTTGGCGGTGCAATCCAAATTGACATGACCGACGCGCCCAGCGGCGTTTATCGATACGAATTGGAAGCGGGCATTTTTTACAAAACCGGTGACGGACGATTCGTCGGTGACTTTGGCACGTTCGCGGGCGACCTACCCATCGTCAATTATTCACCCGAGGCACCAGGCCAAAAACCTGACTCCGTCGGCAACCACTACGGAGCCGGGTGGGGCGTCGAAGGCGTCTATCGAA
Organism: Pirellulaceae bacterium; assembly: GCA_041741195.1. Classification (GTDB taxonomy): domain Bacteria; phylum Planctomycetota; class Planctomycetia; order Pirellulales; family Pirellulaceae; genus JBBSJZ01. The sequence goes on along the minus strand of JBGSKM010000012.1, from coordinate 178,321 downwards.
TCTTTGATCGCGGTAACGGTATTCTCCTGCTCGCAAACGGCGATGGCAACGAATCGATTCGCCGCTATACGTCCGATACCGATGCCGATTTGCAGCGCGAAGTCGGTGATGTTTCGCGGCTCCGCAAAGACCCTGATGGTGGATTCACCATGGCCGACGGTAACGGGACGCTGTGGAAATTCACTTCCGATGGCTTGATGACTTCGGTAATCGACGTCTACAGCCAAACCACCACGTATGCTTATGAAGGCGATCGGCTCGTCAAGATCACCGACCCGTTTGGAGGGTTCTACGAATTCAAATATAGCGGCAATCATCTGTCGGAGATTGGGGATCACACCGGACGAAAAACCAAACTTGAAAACCAGAAAGGCGTCGTCACGTCGATCACCGATGCCGATGGTGCCAAGCGAAGCTTTTCCTACCAAGTGCCCAAGGCTCCCGGACTCGTTAGCTCAATCACCCAGAAACGTGGCAACCCCTACCCCGCCGGCGTCGGCGAACCGACGGGCACTTCGTTCATCGACGAAATCCGATACAACAAAGCAGGCCGAGCCGAATCGGGACGTCGTGTTGATGGCGCTGAGCTAACCGTCACTCCGGCACAAATGACCGGCTGGTACGAGCCAAAGTTCACCACCGATATAGACAATATCGTAAAGCCATTGGTTGCGCTGGACGATCCGGTTGCCAAGCATTCCGACGAATTGGGTGTCAAGTTTGAATCAAAAATTGACGTCTTCGGTTTGTACGAAGAAAACGCCGGAGATACCGATGGCGGACCTGCTCTCAGCCGAGATGTGAACAACCGCGTCCGTAGCGAGTTATTCAACGTCGCCTCCGGTTCCGAGAAAAAAGCGGAATACGACTACGATGATTTTGGCAACGTGATCAAGATCACATTCCCCAATGGAGAAACGACCGGCTTCACCTACGAACAGCGACAGCATCCTGCCGACAGTCGGTTCAGTTACTCGGTAAGAAAAACCCAGACCGATACGTTTGGACGTGTGACGACTTACTTCCATAGTGCAAATGAACAGATCATTCGCACCATTCGGTCGACACCTGAATACGGCGATGTGACCACCGAACAGCGATTCGATGAACGAGGCCTGATCACGCACAGTATTGATGAACTTGGACGAACCACGATCTACTCGCATCACGGGACAACCGGAAACACGACGGAAGTCCGGCATCCGTCGGATACTAAAACACCTTTAGCCATTGATCGGTTCGAACATGACACTTACGGTAACGTCAACAAAGTTACCGATGCGATGAACAATGTGTTTGGAACCACTTACGACGAGATGAACCGTAAGAAAACGGAAACCAACGCGAACGGTTCCGTTACGTATCGCTATGACGCGGCTGGCAATCCGCGTGAAACAACGGATGCGCTCGGAAACGTCAATCGCGCTGAGTACAACGCGATGAACGAGACGATTCGTACGACCGATCCGGTCGGTGTGGTGATGGAAACGCCACGCGATCCGTATGGGCGCATCAAGTGGATCACTGATGGACGTGGCGTGGTTCTCCAAACCTACACCTATGTCGATGAACCACGCAGCACCCAAATCAAGCAGATCAATTTTGCCGACAAAACATCGACAAGTTTTGATTACAACGATGAGAACGAAATCCGTCTGGAAGTTGACCCTCGCGGAAATTCACTCACGAAAACTTATAACCTTCGCGGACAACTGATTGCTGAATCTGACTCGCAGGGGCGAACGGCAACTTTCACGTATGATGCGTTTGGTCGACAAGACAGCTCGCAGCAACTTAGCGGTCCGATGACTCGCACCGAGTACGACGGCCTCGATCGAGCGATCAAAGTCATTACCGGCACCGGATCCCAAGCGACGACGAATCGCATGGTCCGCGATGCGGCCGGCCAAGTCCTGCAAAACTTCGAACCGAGCGCCGACGGCGAACTGGAAGTCAAGCAAGAATTCGATCTTCGAGGTCGAGTGATTCGCCGTACAGTCGCAGCAGGCACCGCGCTGGAGGCCGTATTTGAGTACCAATACGATCTGAATGGTCGAAAAATTCTTGAACGTGATCCGATGGGTGCGGAAACGAAATGGGAATATCGACCCGACGGTCAAATCAGCAAAGTGACTTATCGAGCCGATTTGTCCGAGGACGAGCAAACTTCCGAAAGTTACGAATACGACAAGATCGGGCGTCCCACTCGAATTACGGATCCGATCGGTCGTTATCAAACTTACGAATATGACGCCGCGTCGCATATCACCGAATTCGGCTACTACGACGCTGACGGTACTCGGTTGCGCACAGTCACCTACGAAGAATTTGACAAAGCGGGCAATGGCACCGTCCGAGTCGAAGATGGCGTGCGTTACAAAATGAACCTCAATGCGATGCAACAAAGTGAGAGCGAGATCAGTTCAATCGACGGTGTAACGTTAACCACCTCGCGACAATTCAATGCAAATGGAAACCCAGAACGCGAAACCGACAGCGCGGGGATAGTCACTCAGACTCGCTACGACAAGGCCGATCGCGTATCCGAACAAACGGTCGGAGTCGGGACTAGCATGCCCCTGCGTTCCACCTACACCTACGACGAACGTGGCAACCTCGAAAAGGTCAAGTATTTCGGGGGTGATGACGTTCGAACACTCACCAACACCTACGATTCATTGGGCCAGAAAACCCAAGTCACCATCTCTGGAACCAAGAGCGAACAGACTCGGACCACGAAGTATGAATATGGCCCCGATAGTCGCTTGTCCGCCGAGGTAGACGCCGAAGGTCGACGGACAGAACTAAAACGCGATGCTCTTGGTCGAATCACCGAGGTGACCTACGCCAAAGGAACCCCGCAAGAGTTCATTACCAAGTACGAGTATGACAAAATCGGTCGCGTCTTGGCGACTGAGGTTCATAACCGTGTCAACGACGAAACGGTGGTGGAGCGTACCGAGATCGAATTTGACTCACGAGGTTTTCCCAAGAAGCGAACTGAAGGTGCGGGGTCCGCAACACCGTCGATTAACCACTTCACCTATGACAAAGCCGGGCGTTTGATCCGGCAAGTCGAAGAGATTCGCTTTGGTGGTGAAATGACCGCGCGAATCAGTGAATTCAAATACGACGGGCTCGATCGAATCACCGAAACGACATTCGGCGTCGGAACCGATAAACCGTTCACCGAAAAGCAAACTTATGCCGGATTGTACGTCGACAAAGTCGAGATCATTGGCGAGGGTGGCAGTGTCACGGATTATGAATACGACGGCATTGGACGTTTGATTTCCAAGATCGACAATGCGGGAACGGACCGAGCGGTCACGACGACTTATGACTATGACGCATTCGGAAAACTAATTAAAGAATCGGCCTCGGCACCGGATGCGCCGGCACGTGTGACATCGTACGAATATTCCGGTCGAAATTGGTTGACCAAGACGACATCGATCGACCAAACGACGACGGTCGAATATGACGTCTACGGAAATCCCACCCGGATGTTGCAGGCCGACGGACGTCTTGTTACCGCCGAACACGATTCATTTGACCAATTGGTTCGTTACTCCATCGGTGCCCAGGCTGACGACGCGGTCGTTTACACCCATACCTATGACCGAGTTGGTAATGCTCTCGAAATGGAGAGTTCTTTCAGAACGACGACGTACGAACATAACGCACTCAACCAAAAAACCAAAGAAACGACCACCGGTGGTGAATTGGTGATGAGCCGTTCGTTCAGTTTCGATTCGCTCGGGCGGCTACTTTCGGTAACAGACGCGAACGGTAACGCTTCCACCAACACGTACGACGCTCTGGGTAACATCACATCGACGACCGATGCCATGAACCGAACGGTTCAATTCGAGAACGATTCTGCAGGACGGGTTCGTTCGATGACGGGCGCCGATAATTACGAAGTCAACTTCAAGTACGACTTGTTTGATCGCCAGATCGAATTTAGTGACACTGTCAATGGATCGGCTCGTACCATCAAACAAGAGTACAACGAGAACGGCCAGCTGCAGAGTCTTTCAGACCCGCTCGGTCGCACGATCGGCTATGGCTACGATGCCGCAGGCTTCGCGGATGTTACCACCGGCAACCTCAGTGGATCAGCACTTTTTGATTCGTTCGGCGTGCTAAGAGAGTCCACCGAGAACAACGAACCGGGACGCGCGGCGGTGACTTTCCAGACCGGGGTGGATGGGCGAATCGAAAGAATGACTTCTGCATCGGGTGGTGTTCGCACGATCGAATACGACGATGCGGGACGTCCGCAAGACGTTCATGACGTGCGCGGCACGACGACCTATGCCTACACGTCGCACGGTCAAGTTGAAAAAATCTCGCTTCCGGCTGGTGGCGATGTGCTTTTCAGCTATGACGCCGAGGGCCAACTAAAGCAACTTGTGGATGCCGTCAACAACGCAAGCGAGTTTACCTACGATGGGCTGGGCCGACTCGATTCGCAAACAAATGCATCGGGATCAGTTCGCCATTACACCTATGACTTGGAAGGCAATCTTAAGAACACGTCGTTCGAGGGCGGTTCATCGATCGAGCGCAGCTACGATCCTGGCTACCAAATCGACAACGAGATATGGAAACGTCCCGATGGAAGCGTCGAGAATGCCGTCTCGTACACTTACACTGCCGCAGAATTGCCGGATGTCGTCACCGACAACTTTGCCTCGATCGACTACGGTTATGACGATGCGCGACGGCTCGACTCGGTCGTGGTCGCCAGTCCCGGAATACCCACTCTCTCATTCGATGCCGAATTCAATTTGGCCAACCAGTTGGTCGAGCAAACTATCAAACTGGGCGACGCTGTGTTGGCCGTTTTGACATTCGGTTACGACAGCGAAGGCAGGCAAGATACGATCCAACAAACCATCGCCGGTCAAACGGTGCAAATTGATTTGGTCTACGATCCGCTAACCGGGTTCCTAAGCAGAATCAATCGCGGCGTTGGCGAAACGATCGACGTCTCGAGCGAGTTTGCATATGACCCGGTAACCAAGTTATTGGACGCGATCATCCACAAGGACGGTAGCGATACGCCGCAATTGTCGCTCGAGTACCAGCGCGACACCGATGGGCGGGTCCGAGTCGAGACGGTCAACGGTCAATCGCGAACGATCACCTACGACGCTTCGGGACAGGTCACTCGAGTTGACTATGAAAACAACTTTGTCGTTGACGAAGTCTATGCCTACGATCCGGCCGGCAATCGTATAAGTTCACACTTGCCCGGCAATTACACCACCGGAACCGACAACCGTTTGGAGTCGAATGGTCGTTACCGATATACCTACGATGTTGCTGGCAATCTGGCGACCCGAACCGATACGACGACCAACATCATTCGCACGTTCACGTGGGACGCTCGTAATCGGTTGATCGCTGTCGCGGATACGGCAAACTCGACGACGGCAGCGAAGTTGACGACCTACCGATACGATATGGAGGATCGGAGGATCGCGATCGGGCATGACAACGATACCGCGGATGGTGCGCCGGGCGTCTGGCGTTACTTTGTCTACGGAAACGGCCGAGACGTGTTGGCCGAATTGATCGATCTCGACGGGCCCGATGGCCCGATGCAGGCAACGGTCGATCGATTCATGATCGCTGGACCTTTGACCGATCAAATGCTCGGTTCGGTCGCCGCAGACGGTTCGATCACATGGCTGCTTGATGACCAACTTCGTTCGGTGCGTGGCCAAGCCGATGCGAACGGCTCAATCGTCGGCCGCGCCGATTTTGACGCGTTTGGTAATTTGATTCCCAATGGATCCGATACAACGAATTCAGGATTGGTTGACCCGCGCTACGGCTTTACCGGACGCGAACATGATGCGGAAACGGGACTGATTTACTATCGCGCCCGCTATTATGATCCGATCATTGGCCGGTTTATCAGCGAAGACCCGACTGGATATGCGGGGCTGGATGAGAACCTCTACCGCTACGTCTCGAATGATCCGATCAACACCGTCGATCCATCGGGACTGGTCGGCGAAATGACGCGATATGCAGAAGACTATGCGGTCTTTCAACAACAGTATGGTGTCGATTTGGCGGCCAGCGAAGCGTTGATTTACGGCTTCAACCAATCGCAACGAAATATGGTTCACGCCGGTTTAGTCAGCGTCGCGACCACGGCCTACGAAAACGTTCCGATCGCAAAGTTTGGTGCGGACGCGATTTACGGATTTGCGCGGCAAGGGTTCAACACCGTTCGAGATCTTGCTGGCGCAGGCGTCGATGCCTATGGATATGCGTTGAACTATTTCGGAGAAACTCCCGCCTTACAAGCACTCGGTTACAAAGTGTCCAAAGATGGCGAATTCTTGCCTCAAGGGACGATCGGCCAAGCAATCTTTCAGCTAAACACGCTCAATCGCCAATACATTAGCAAGGACAACGATGTTGCTTACTACGTGACCGCACCACTCATGACGGCGGGACAATTGGTCGGTGGAATGGTAGCGGGCGTTGTTCAAATTCCGATCGACTTTACTGTCGGACTATTCACGGGTGATGGCGAGAAATTTGGCGCGGCGGTGTTTGACATTGCCTCGTCGGTGTCGCCGGCTAAAGCGAAAGGGTTCGGACAACGTTACGGTCGATTGGCAACTGAGCTCAGAAAGAACATCAAAGCGCAGGGCGGATTAGTTACTTCGCTCAAATATCGATTTACACCTGGCAAGGAAGGTGCGGCCGATCCACTCCTTCCCGGGAAAAAGTTTGACCGAGAGTACATCTCGCTCAGCAAAGCATTTGGTCGATTCTTTAACTATGGCGATGACATCAATTTCGATCGAGATATACGTGCGGTCGCGTCGAATATCGCTCATGAAGTGTCGGCCAAGTTCCTTACCGAAGGCCAACAGCTCGACCAAAAGACAGTCCGTCGATTTGGTACCCTGCTGAAATATCAAGAGCTAATCGGAGACTTGCTAAATCCGCTGCGCGATGTCGAAGGGTACGGCGAAGTTGGCAACAAATTCAAAATCTTTGACGCTGACGGGAAAGTCAACCAGACGACGAAAGGAGGTATGGAGTTCATTGCACAACAATTGATCAACAAGGAACTGATCAAAGGCAAATTGAAACTCTCGGACGAAGGGATCGCCCATGTCAAGGATCTCGCCGCGAAGACCGATCTCGGAAGCAAGGCAATTGCTGCGCTCAGCCAACTTCGGCGGGCGGCTCGGCCCGAGGATCGAATTGCCCTAAGACAGATGGAGGAACTGATTCGTAAACATCAATTCAATTTGCCGAATGTTCATGAGAAGCTTTCGACCCGTATTCTAGATCTAGGAAAAAAACCGACTCAACTCGAGATACAGAAGTTCGTTGAAGCACCGTTTTTATCCGACCTTCACTCAAAGTTTCTCGAACATGCCGCGAAGGAACTTTATGAGAAGGGCATCCAGGCAGTAGGCGAAAAAGGTCCTGTCGGTTTCGGTCCTGGTGAGCTTATCGGCATCACCGCCCGCGGTACGGGTGGTGGTTCGATTGGCGAGTTGATGATTCGAGGTAACCGCGTGGCATTGCTGCACGGTGCAAATCCGATCTATCTTGCGACACAGTTTGTCTCGTTTCGCTCTGCGTTCCGGGCACAGGCTGACACGTTCAAGACGCCTATGGGAGATCTGAGCGACTTGGACCTGAACATCTCGGTTCGCGGAGGTGCGGAAATCCTCAATCAACTGGATACGAAAGGATTGGTCTTTTATGACGGTCCATCGAAAGATTTTACTAAGAAAGTCAAAGCGGCTCCGATTGTCCAAGGAATCGTCGACTCGATTGAAACGTTTCCCGATTTGCGTTCGGAAATGTCCACTTGGGTGAAAACAGCCGCCTTTTTCGCAGAGCCGCCTGATAAAAACCCGCCCATTGAACTCTATTCAGCGGATAATCCGGAGTTTGGTCGAATCACTTCGCCTCGATCCGCTGGCGATCCTTTGCTCAAAGGGGGAACCACTTTCTTCGTCGACACCGACGGAGTCGTGAAGACTGTCCAGAATGAGTCATTACTATTCCGCACGATCAATGACCCCGCTTCTCGATACCGAACCGCCGCACTTGGTTTCAATCGTGGGGCAAGGGATATCCAACAGCGATATGGATTCCAAATCGGCTTCCTGCAGGCGCAGCTTGATCCGGTCACCAATCTCTACATGCCGGATGATCGAGTGATCGGGTCCCAGTTACTACGGCAGGTGGCCAATACATCATTGATTGGACCTGGCGGCGCGACGACATCTACGTCTCCAATGGTCGCCCTCCTGTTAGCTGCTGCAAATGATTGGAGTGAGTTCCTGGAACTGCCTGATTTGGATATCGAATTGGTGGTAGATTCGATGCACGCAGGGCAAATCGCAGCCACCTATGTAAGATTGGACGACGAATCCAAGCCGACCGGTGATATTCGCATCGTCATCGATGAAGATGCTGGAGGATACGGTTGGTACTTGGATTCAACGCCTGAGTCAGACAGTGAGTATTCGTCGGATGGTGAAAATGGGGCTGGGCAAACTCCTGCTGGGTACGACTTGCTAACCGTGTTGCGTCACGAGTTGGGTCATGCGTTAGGGTTCACGTCGGCGAATCCATTATTCAATGCAAACACAGTCGCTACGGACGAAGGCTTAGTGTTGGTGCTCAATGATCAACACATCCATCTCGACGCGACCGGGAACGAACTCGAAAGTGGCAGTGGTCACAACGCGTTGATGTCCGATCGCTTAGCCCCGTCAACCCGCCGGGGTATCAGTGCACTGGACCGTCAAGTGATGGAGGCATTGTCAAGCTACACCAGCGTCGATGGTTCGACGTGGACCACTAACCCTGCGAATCCGTCCATCGCTTTGGCCGGCTATCTCCAGGGCGTTGACTTAGGCTTCCGTGAAGTAAACCAAAACGTGCGCGACGTTAGCGCCCCGCCCGTGGGTCTGCGAAACACCCAGTTCACGACGACCGATCCGGTCGACGCTGGTTTTGCTTGGAAGACGATTGGTGATGTGGCAGTATCCGATGCATCGGTAGCCATACGCGAAGATATCGGAATGATTTCTGATCTGTCCCAAACGTTTGTCGTGCCTCACGGGATCAATACGCTGACCTTCACGCTCGGCGGACTGTCACTCGATCTGGGCAATGGCGAGTTTCCTCCCGAAGCTTTCGAAGTGGCGATACTCGGCGTATCCTCGGCAACTTCGGTGATGAGCGAGATGGCGGGGCTCAGCGGTGGCGATGCCTTGCTCAGCATTCAAGCGGACGGGACCGTGTACATGGCTCCGGGTGTCAGCGTCTCCAACATCGCCGCCAGCGGTGACACCTTGGATTCGCTCGCCGGGCCGATCGATGTGACGGTGGATCTGCCGACGGCGGCGCGAGGACAAGCCATGACGCTCTATTTCGACTTGATCGGATTCGGCGACGATGCAAGTAGCGCGACGCTATCGAACGTGGAATTGGATACCGTGGCGCTGTCGTGGCAGAATCCGGTGGACCGCCATGATGTCGATAACAACGACCGGGTCAGCGCGGCTGATGCATTGGCAATCATCAACGAATTGAACATCCCGGTCTTCCATAACCCGGCGACCGGAGAGCTCTTTGAGATCACCGATACGGTGGGCCCACCGCCGTTCTTGGATGTCAATGGAGACGGCAATGTCACGGCCGCTGATGCGCTGGACATCATCAATCGGATGAATACAGACGCGATCGCTCCGCCACCGACCCCAGAGCAACGGACGTGGCAAAACCCCATCAACCGATTTGACGTGAACCAGTCCGGTGATGTCAGTCCATCGGACGCACTCGAGATTATCACGGAGCTCAATTCGCCGCGGAACCACAACCCCGTCGACTCGATGCTGTACGTGATTGCCGATCCGATCGGCCCGCCGCCGTATTTCGATGTCAACGGCGACGGCAAAGTGACCGCCGTCGATGCACTCGAAGTCGTCAATCGAATGAACCTCGACGAGATTCTCAGCGACGGCGAAGGCGAATTTGAATTGAGCTCAGGCTGGCATGACGTTGCCAATCAACATGATGTTGCCCGTCCAGATTCCAGCGATTCAGCGCTACTCGATTGGCTGCGTGAGCGTCCGGAGTAGGGGTACTCACGAAAACATTAATTTTTCGAAAAGTCAAAGTCGAGGGGACTATTTCCGCGCATCTCGCCCCGATAGACTGCGTGCTTCTGGGGGGGTCTTGTCCGCACTTTTGCGATTAACACGCGACCACTGCCCCAACGATTGTTCATCGAACGGGATGATTGCTATGAAGCGCGCTTGGGATCATTTACGAGGTCGTCTCTACAATCCGTTGTCCCTTACGGACGCACCGCCTGCGGCCAGGAAGCAGCCCACATCCAAACGGTCTCGTCGCCGGCCGACGCGGTTGACGGGTGAAACACTTGAGCAGCGGCGTTTGCTTGCAGTCGATATTTTGAACTTGCCAGTCCCGATGACATCGACGAGCCCGTTTGGTGCTCGAGGCTACGAGTCCTCGACGTCATTCAATCTCGCGGCGGTTGGTGAGACTGATGAGGTCTTGGTTCCGCTTACCAGCGGACAGAGTTTCTCACTGCGTACGTTACCCGAAAGCGCGTCGCTACAAACCCAGGTTCAATTACTTGATCCAACGAATCAAGTCATCGCCACGCGATCGGCAACGCTGGCTGGCAGTCCGGTTTCGATCAGCGACATACCGATATTGGCCGATGGAACGTATCGGATTCTGGTTTCATCCTTGGCGTCATCGGGGGACGTTGCGCTCACGGCATACACGTCGGTGACATTGGAGTCGGAATCGCTCTCGGGCGATAATGAAACGTTCGAGACTGCCGAGAGCTTAGCTGACCATGGTGTCACGATTGCTGGCGTCGGTACACGTTACTTGGTTTCTGGCGCGAGCACTAGCGATGTCGACTGGTACAAGTTCCCAGTGACCGCGGGGCAATCGGTCGCCATTGATTCGCGACTTCCAAGTGCGCTGTCGCTCGAGTTGATGGATATGGACGGGACGACGATCGCTTTTGCGGATGCTGGGTCGATCAGCGGATATACGACCGCGGCGACCGGCGAATTGGGCGTGCGTGTTCTCGGTAACTCGTTGCAGCGAGCGCCATACACCGTTGCCATTTCCGTGGACGCCGCACTGTCCGGCGGTCAATCCGGCGAATACAGCCTCGCGCAGCCATTGCCGTCCAGCGGGATCGCCTATGGTTACTTGAGCAATGAGACGTCAGTCTCGCTACGAGTGGCTGTGCACGCCGACCCATTCGACGGAAATGAAAATGGTGTCGTCAACCAATTGAATGATGACAGCTACTTTGACTTCACCGCGGAGAAGGTGACGACGGACCAGATTGATACGATTGAAGAGCTGTCGGAATATGACGTCGTCGTCCTGGGAACGCCTTACGAAACATTGACGCCTGTGGCAGCGGCGGCGTTGCGTGACTACTCGCTCGGCGGGGGAGGGATTGTCGCAACGGGTTGGTTCTCGTTTGCCTATGACGGATTTTCAGCGGGATCGACCGTCGGCCAGCCGCTCAACGAGATCTTACCAATCACCATTGGTTCTGGGCGTGTCACGGCAAGCGACGCCGTCGTACCAACCACCGTGGTGCATCCCATCACGGCCGGCGTTGAGAGCTTCACCTTTGGCGGATCCTCCGATTATTTTGGCGCAATCGATAGCGATGCGACTGTGCTGGCGAGAACCAATGGGAATACTGCCCCGGCCGTCGTTGTCTCGGAGCGAGGTGGTCGTTCGGCGTATCTAGGTCCAGCATATTTTTGGTCGTATAATCAGTTGCAATCCGGCAACGGCGACCGAATGCTTGAACAAGCAGTGGCGTGGGCCGCTCGGGCTAATAGTGTCGACAGCTTTGGTTTTCTCGCCAACCAAGGCGAGATCACGATCACGGCGACACCGCGGGTCGGTGCTAGCCCGCTGCCAGCGAATACCGCTGAGATGTCCGTCGAGCTCTACGACTTGGATAGCGCTACGCCAACAACTCCCGTTTCTATCGTGGGTCCCGTGGCTGCGGGGACGGCGCCGCCAGTGCTAAGCTTCGTTCACACTCCGTCCACTCCGGGACGTTATGTGGCAACGGTGCGGACCGCAGCCGGTAGTGGTGATTACGACATCACTGTGACAAACGCGACGCCGCTGGGTGCGGAAGGCCAATTGACCGTGTCGTCAACAACCTTCCCCAACGGTCCGGTGAATTTTTTAGACACCTTAATGACAGTGACGTTTGATCGACCACTATTGGTGAATTCGGTCCAGGCAGCTGATTTTGTCGTCGGGACGACGCCAGCCCTTTCGGTTGACTTCGTCGATGGCCGAACCGTCATCATCGACATCGGCAATTTCGATGTGGGGGATGGTGATTACTTAGTCACGATCGATGGGATCACGGGCCTCGATGGCACTGAGATTCAACCGTTCAATACTTCATTTACCCTCGATCGAACGCCGCCGCAGATTACCAGCATCGCGACAGTCACCACCGTCGTGGGCCAAACCGCCGACGTCACCTTCGATTTGACGATTAACGAACCTCTCGATCCCAATTCCATCGCGAGTTTCCCGTTTCGCGTGGTTGCTTTGGACATGACTGGCGACCAGCAATCGACATTTACAGCCGACAACGTCAACTACGATCAAGCGACAAACACCTTGACCGCCGACTTTAGCGGGTTGCCGCAAAGTCGATATGAGTTCGTTCTCGATACGAATTTTTCAACAGTCCTAACGGACTTCGCAGGCAATGTGATCGACGCAGCGGGTAACGGAAATTCCTTCAGCGTCCTCGCGTTTCCGTTCGATGTCGACATCAATCCCTCCGTCGGCGCGACCACGTCACTGTCACCGATCGGTGCCGGGTTGTATGGGATCCATGTCGAATCGGTCGCGGGCGAAATTGGCGATGCCGATGAGTTCGTGATCGATGTCGAAGCGGACGCGACCGTCTCCGTGTCTGTCGATCCAACGTATTCGGCGGATAGGTTGCAAGTCGATTTGCTCGATGCCAGCGGTGTCGTCGTTGTTACGGCAAGTTCGGCGGCGGGCGGTGGGCGGGTGCGTTTGGCGTCCCAAGTTCTTACCGTCGCGGGCCTTTACACCGTCCGAGTCACGTCGTTGACGACGCTCGGTCGCTACAGCGTGGACGTGACATTTGGCGCGGGACTCGAGGCCGAGACATCGTCCGGCGAAAATGACACGGTGGCCACATCCGAATCGCCCGAGATGACGCCCCGCGCATTGTTGGGTACCGCGACGACGACAGCGATCGCCGGTCGCATCGGTACCGAGACCCGAGTGTCGCAGGTTCAAGAGATTGGATTTTCGACGAACCTGTTGGACTCGCCGCTGGCGCTCACACCATTGACCGGCGGCGGGTTCCTGATGTCGACCGGATTCGATTTGTATTCGGTCGCGATTGACGGGACGCTAACCTATCTGACATCACCACCTGTCTACGTCCAATCAATGCTCCAGAACGGCGACGATTTGGTGCTGGGAACATTCAGTCCCCAGCTGCAAGTGGTAAATGCGATAACAGGCGCCCAATCCTCAACCATTTCGATGACACGTGAAGACGAGGGAGCGATCTATAGTGTCCATTCGCTGATCCGCGCTGCTGATGATCAAGTCTATATCTTGTTTGAAGGCAGCGGTCTTGTCGGAAGAGCTCTCGGACATTTGGACCTAACGTCTGGCGCAATTACAGAAATTACTTCACTAGGTCAATTCTATTCGTCCGTCGCGCTCGACGCCCAAGGGAAACTTTACGGATACCTTCCATCGAGTTCCCAGTTCGATTCGGCCGAGCTGCACGAGCTGCATTTCTCCGGTTCAAGTCCCTTCACCGGTACCATGCATTTTTCGGTGGTTCATCGCTTCGGAACCTTGGAACCGAACAACGTCGTGATCGCGTTTGACAACTCGGGGCAATTGTTCCGCGCCACGGGACCGCTGCAGAGTTCCGGCGGTGGTGGTGTCGAATCCAGTCTTGCGCCATTGGCAGCGACCACGGAGACTGGTGATTGGCAGCGGATCGAACTGGCGCGAGTGGAAGATGTGACTGACGTGCATCAGGTGTCGTTGGCTACAGGACAGTGGTTATCACTCGCGCTCAGTCGCACCGATGTCACGATGGAATTGCTCAGCCCGGCAGGACAGCTTATCGCCGTCGGGTCGGTGCGTGGCAACGTGTCGGCGATCGAAGGTTTTGTCGCGCCCGCAGCTGGTGTCTATCACGTCCGGTTGTCAACAACCGCTCCTGCAAACGACTATCGCTTGATAATCTCGCGGGACGCAACTTTAGCACTTGCAGCAGGCATTGACGGGCAAACCGTTCCGCCGTCCGGAGTGGTCTATGGTAGATCTGGCATCGGTGGCGCTGTCAACGAGGTCGCCATCGATCAAGCTACCTCGTTTAATAAGACAGTTTTTGATGCAGGCAATTATCGCTGGGACATGCAAAGTAACGGAACGATTAGCGATGGCACGAGCGACGCTTACGACGGCGGGATGATTTTGGACGGGTTCGCCGCATCCTCCAGCGGTTTTCAAGATGCAAGTGGAAGGTCATTTCTCCTTGGCCCCAGCACGTTGGCGGGACTGTCGGCGACACGCTCGATCTATGTCCCCAGCGACGATACCTTCGCACGTTTTGTCGATTCGTTTACCAACCCCACCACGAGTACCATCGCCGCAACCATCTCGTATCGCACCAATCTCGGTTCAGACAGCAGCACGCAGGTGATCGCGACGTCCAGCGGAGATCTCAATGTCGCCAGCGACGACCGCTGGATCCTCACCGACGATACCTCCAATGGCGGCAATGACCCTGCGGTCGGCCACTTGTTTTATGGGCCGGGGGCATTGACACCGTCGAGTATCAGTCGCTCGGGCGACAACATCAATTGGAGCTTTCCAATTAGCGTCGCGCCAGGCGAGACGGTCTCGCTGATGAGCTTCGCCGTCCAGGACTACAACCGGGCGAGCGCCGAGGCGACGATCCGACGAATTGCGGACTTGGCGGTGGGAACTCTCGACGCGTTTCCGGCTGACGCGGCCTCGACGATCCAGAATTGGTCGCTCGGCGCTGCTGTCCCGTTTGACTTCAATGTCATTAACCCCACGACGTTACAGATCCTAACCTCGACGCCCGGCGTCGCCCCGGGATTGCCGAACAACGTCGCCGATCCGCTTGTCCGCTTGTTCAACCTGGACGGCGCCACGCCGTCGACTCCCGTGGCGATCGATGATAACGGGGCCGGCGACGGTCGAAATTCGCTGCTTGTCCATAGCGTCGGCGCGTCAGTAACGGGCCAATACGGTTTCAGCGTCGGCGGAATTCCCACCGGGGATTACGTCGCACTGCTGTCGGCAACCCAACCCGGCGACATTGAGTCCATCAATGTGCTCAACGCCGAGTTTCCGGAGATCGAACCAGACTCAAATTTGGTCGTGTATCCTAGTCATATTCGAGTTGCCCTGGACGCAGATTTGAATCTTGCGAGCGTCGATGCCGCAGATTTGCAGATCAACGGGGTGCCGGCCCAGTCGGTATCGATTGTGGATGGACGAACCCTCGAGTTCAGCACCTTTGGTACGTATACGGGTGATGGAGCCTACACGCTGGCGATTGCCTCCGGTGCGTTATCGTCGCTTCGCGGTGCCCCTGTGAACGCGATCACTCGCACGTTCACCGTCGATGTAAGCTCGCCACGAGTAATCGATAGCACGATTGTGAGCGGGGCGACTGTCTTGCCGGGCCAGCTCATTTACCAAGTGACGTTCGATGAGACGTTAGCAACGACCAACCTCGGTCCTGAAGACTTCACGCTGACGGCCCAAGGTGGACTTGCTGTAGCGGCAAACGCGATGATCTACGACGCCAACGCATCGATCGCAACGGTCACCTTCGAGGGACTTGTTGAGAACACTTACACGCTACGAATCATAAGCGGTCTCACCGGCGTCCGAGACTTGGTGGGGAACTTGCTCGACGGCTCGCCATCGTCCCCCTTGCCCAGCGGAGATGGGAATCCGGGTGATGACTTTGTGGTGACCTTCACCGTGGATGCGGGCACGACCGCGCTCCCGACGCCCGCGATCGCGCGACAGCCGATTGGGGGTCGTATTTACGAGACGCAATCCACTGCTCTCATCGGCCAGCCCGGTGATACCGACCGATTCGTTGTCTCGCTCGCCGCAGGCCAAGCGTTTTTTGCAGCCGTTCATGGTCTCAGCACGCTAACGCCCCAGGTCCGTGTTTTCGATCCGAACGGTAATGAGATCTCGACCGGCTCGGCAACGGCAGGTAACACGGTCTCGACCTCGCTGCTCACGGCATCGACGGATGGGTCGTATGCCATCGTCGTCGAATCGGCTGACACGAGCTTGGGCCAGTACGACGTTTCGGTAACCCTCGGCGCGGAACCCGAACTCGAATCGATCTCCGGTGTGAGCAACGATGTCATTGCCAACGCTCAAGACTTGACGTTCTTTGTCGTTCAACCCGCGGGTGCACCGGAGGGCGCGGTCATGCAGGCTGCAGTCGTTGGCGCCGGCGGCAGCGTGGATCATTACCGGTTCACAGCGACCGCCGGTCGACCGATCAGTCTCGCGGCAGCGCTCAGCCCAAGCGCGACGGGGCTTCCCGCTGGCGGGCTGACGTTGATTGCCGCTGACGGCACGGTCTTGGCCGTCGGTTCGGATCGAGCCGATGGCGTGGTTCAAGATATCCTCGAGTTCGTTCCCCTGACTGATGGACCACTAATTGTCCGCATCGACGCCGAAGCGGCGACGGCCTACCAACTCATCGTCGCCGATGGTGCCGCGTTCGATGTCGAACCGAACGATGACGGTTCGTCCGCCCAGCCCGTGCAAGTCGCCACGACCGTCCTCGGTGGCGTCGCGGTGGGCGCCAGTAGTTACACCGTCGATTTCTCCGACGCTGTCGGCGGCCTGTCCTTCGATCAATTCACGGCGACGGGGCTATGGCATGTGACGGATACTTGCGACACCGATCCGACTGGACATGGCGGGCCGAATTTCGCTTATTTTGGGATCGATGCCAGTTGCAATTTTAACGCAGGGACTGTTTCGGGGACTTTAACGAGCCCGCCGCTGGGGCTTCGAGCGGGGACTTCTCCGGTACTACGTATGAAGTACCGATTGGGAGGTGAAACCGGACAGACCTACGATCGCGCCGAGGTCTTGGTTTCAACCAACGGTGGCGCGACCTTCACCAAGGTGGCCGACAAAGCCACTCACTTTTCACAGGCCTCGAGTTGGACATCACGCGAGATCGACCTTTCGGCCTTTGCTGGCCAAAGCGTTATCTTGAGATTCTCATTCGCCTCGGGTGACAGTGTTGCCAATAACGGATTGGGTTGGCAGATCGATGACTTGGAAGTGACGGGTGTCGCGGACCTGGAGGACTTCTATTCGTTCCCCGCGGTCGAAGGCGATGCACTGAGCGTTCGTGCATTGCCCCGTGATTCGATGGGCAATCAACCGTCCGGAAACTTGATGCCGCAGTTGGAACTGGTCGGTCCCTCGGGGCTGGTCGTCGCGGCGGGCACAACGGATCTGGATTACACCGTGCCGGCGGGCTCCTCTGGACTTTACCTTGTCCGCTTGCTCGGCGATGGCGCCGGCGACTATCGAATCGAATTCTCCGGTTCCACGGGCGACCGCGATACCGTTGCGACCCTGTTGGCGAGCGTTCCTGCCGACAATCAATCACTGGCGAATGCTCCCACCCGTGTGCAATTGACGTTTGACCAAGGGCTCCGCATCGATTCCATCCAAGCGTCGGACTTGGTATTCGCGAATGCGGCGGTCACGACGGTGGGTGTCGAAATCATTGACGGTAGTACGTTTGCATTTTTGGTGGACGTTCCAAACGGGATCGATGGCAACCTGACCTATTCGGTCGCTGCTGGCGCGATGCTCGATTTGCAGGGTACCGGCACGGACGCAGTCGATGGTTCGTTTACGATCGACCGCGTCGGTCCCAAGGTGATCGAGACCTCGCCCTCGTCACAAGCATCCGCGCCATTCTCCACGATCACCTTCACTTTCGACGAACCGCTCGACCGTGACAGTGTTGACGTCAACGACATCCTTGCCTTTACTTCGCCATCGAGCGTGAATCTTGTTCCCCAGATCAACAGCGTGTTGGTCGACGGTGCCAATGTCATACTCACGTTCACTGCCCAAAACGTGGCTGGCGATTACACGCTGACAATCGGTGGAAACATCACCGACGCTGTCGGAAATCTGATCGACCAAAACGAAAATGGCGTCGGAGGCGAAACGAGCGACACATTCACACGCGTGATTTCGCTGGCGTCACCGGATTTGCGACCCATCGTCGATAGCGTGACTGGTACGCTCGAGTTTGGGCAAACGGTGACCTTGAATTATACCGTGAGCAACATCGGCAACGATCCGGCCTTGGAGCGATGGCGCGATCGCATCTACCTTTCAACCAATTCGATTCTCGATCGTGATGATCAACTACTGATCACTTCACCGACCACCAACACACTCGGGCCGCTTGATGCACTGGGTGGTGCCAATACCTCTTACTCGCGCAGTGTGAACGTCACACTACCACTGGCCAGTTCACTGAGCGGCGGAACGTATTTCCTAATTGTCGAAACCGACGCGGGCTTCAATCAACCCGAAGCAAACGAGACCAACAATGCCGCCGCGAGTAATTCGTTGGCGATAACACTGCCTCCGCTTCCCGACCTAGCGATTGAGGCGGTGGTGATTCCGTCGACAGCGCTCAGCGGTCAACAGATTCCGGTTCAGTGGCAATTGGTCAATCGCGGCACGGGTGACTTTAACGGCAGCGCTATTGATGCGATCCGGTTGTCGACCGACAACCTTCCAGGAAGCGACACGTTTCTCGCCAATTTTACCTTCACCGGATCGATTCCCGCAGGCAGTTCCGTGCTGCGACAACAGTTGGTGACATTGCCGCTGGCGACCGAAGGTCTGCGACACTTGGTCCTCACCGCCGACGCCGGAAATGCGGTGTTCGAGCACTTGCGAGAAGACAACAACACGACCGTGAGCAGTGCGCTCGATGTCACACTGGCACCACTACCGAACTTGCGGGTGACCAGTGTTACGCCACCCGTGGGAGCATTTAGCAGCCAACCGACGACCGTCAATTTTGTCGTGACGAATACGGGGACAGGGCCAACGACCGCGGCGATATGGTACGACGCGGTGTACCTCTCCACCGACGGTGTACTCGACAGTGGCGACATTTACCTCGGCGCCAAAGTGAACCCAGGGTTCTTGGAGCCGGCGGAAAGCTACGCGTCAAGTTTGCAAGTGACGCTACCTCGCGGCATTCAAGGCGATTATCAATTGATCGTCGTGACGGATTCGAACAATCATGTTTTCGAAAACCAATTCGAGACCGATAATGTGACGGCATCGGCCACGTTCCCCGTGACGCTCACGCCGCCACCGGATTTGCAAGTCGAGTCGGTGAATGGTCCCTTCTCGGCTTTTTCCGGTTCGCCGGCAAACGTGAGCTGGACCGTGATCAACAGCGGACCTGGCCGGACGCTCGAGACTCAATGGTTCGACGACGTCTACCTTTCCACCGACACCACGCTGGATGCAGCGGACGTGCGACTGGGGCGAGTCGTACACAGCGGAGCATTAAATCCCGACGCTAGTTACTTGGTGGTCAATCAACCCATGATGCTGCCCGTGGGCATCTCGGGTGATTACTACTTCATCGTCGTCACGGACGTGTTCAATCAAGTTTACGAAAACGTGTTTGAGCAAAACAACGGACGAAGTTCGACAGCGGTGACACGCGTAAACCTAACCCCTCCGCCCGACTTGGTTCCGGCGATTGACAGTATCCCCACGTCGCTCGGCGCGGGCCGCGATCTCAGTGTCGCTTTCACTGTGACCAACAATGGCATCACTCCTACAGTTGAGAACAACTGGATCGATCGACTGTACCTTTCAACCGATGCCACCCTGGATGAGAACGACTTACTCGTCCAATCGAAAACGCACTACGGGAATCTCGGAGTCTTCCAAAGCTACACCGATTCCTTTGACGCCCGGCTACCGTGGTCGGTTGCGCCCGGCAACTACTATTTGATCCTAGCGACGGATTCGACGGATAGCGTGTTCGAGTTGGACAATGTCAACAATGTGATCGCGACGGCGGCAGCCATTCCGCTCGCAATCGAGCCGCCCGATTTGACGCCGACAGACTTAACCATCCCAGCGGCGTTGCTGGCCGGACAAACCATCTCCGCTAGCTGGACGGTCCAAAACACGGGCGTCGGATCAACCAACGTTTCGCGGCGTGATGATCTCGTTCTCTCGCAAGACAATGTGCTAGGAAATGCCGACGATATCGTGATCAAGAGTGTCACGGTCAATCCGGCGGTACTTTCTGGGGCGACGCAAGCGGTGACCGCCGATGACGTCGTGATCCCGCTGACGTTGGGAACCGGCGCATACCATGTCTTTGTTCGTGTCGACGCGGGCAACGGACAATTCGAATCCAGCGAAGCAAACAACTCATTCGGTCCGATTGCCGTCTCGATCACCCAGATGCTGCCGGATTTGATTGCTGAGAATGTAACGTTCAACCCAGCAACGCTCACCAGCCAAGGCCAACTCACAGTCGATTGGATCTCGCGAAACCAGGGTGCTGCGGTGACCAACACAGGCTACTGGGTTGATCGCATTTACCTGTCCACCGACAACCAGCTCGGCTCCGAAGACCTGCACATTGCATCGCTTTCGCAGAACGCGGTGCTTGCCGCAGGGCAAACGCGCGCTCGGCAAACGACCATCACCATCCCATCGGAGATCTCGGGTGATTACTTCGTGATCGTTGCCTCCGACGCGAATGGTCAAGTCATCGAAGGCGCCGGGGAGTCCAATAATGCGACCGCGTCGGCGTCGACCGTCAGCATCACGTTGAACCCGACGCCCGATTTGCGAGTGTCCGCCGTTGACGCGCCGCTCACGGCCTTCAGTGGCCAACCGATCGACATCGAGTGGACCGTCACCAATTCGGGGACGGTACCCGCGACGGGCAATTGGTATGACGCGGTTTATCTTTCGGCGGACCAGGTGTTTGATCGAACAACGGATACCTATCTGGGCTTCCGAAATCGCCCCACGTCCTTGAGTGCCACGGGCCTAGCAGCGGCGGGTTCATACACGCAATCGGGACGATTCGACATTCCCTTGGGCGTTGCGGGACCGTTGTATGTTTTCGTCGCAACCGATTCGGGCGGCAGCGTGTTTGAGCGCGCGGCGGAACTGAACAACAGTGGTTATGATCCCGTGCCCGTCGATGTGACGCTCTTGCCGCCGGCGGACTTGGTGGTGGGTACCATTACGGTTCCGCCGAATTCGGATGTCGGGGCCACAGCGACGATCTCGTACACAGTCCGCAACCAGGGCGTCAATCCGGCACGTGGGCAGTGGCAAGATTCGCTCTATCTTTCGGCGGACGATTCGTTCTCGATTGACGACTTGCCACTCGGTGTCGTGAACCATGTCGGTGATGTCGCGGGACTCGGTGGCGAATACACCGAAGTCCTCAATGCCAAACTTCCTGGAGTGATCCCGGGCAACTACCGCATCATTGTTCGCAGCGATATTCGCAATGCGATTGCCGAGTCCAACGAGTCCAACAACATCAGCGGTTCGCTCAACGCCTTCGATATCAACTTGCCCACACTGACGCTTGGCGTCCCCGCTGTGGGAACGTTGTCGGCGAACGAGTCGTTGTTCTGGACCATCGAACTCACTGCCGGAGATTCCGTCCGTTTCAAATTGGACAACGCCAGCAATGATGCCACGAGCGAGATCTTCATTCGCCGTGGTGCGATCCCCAGTCGTTCGGCATTCGACTTCGCCGCGAACATACCGTTCACGAACGATCCATCGGTGGTAATTCCGGTCGAAGTATCCGGTACCTACTACGTGATGGCGTACGGCGGTATCCCTGCTGGTGACAATGCTTTCAGCCTGCTTGCCGAAGTCGTTCCACTCTCCATTTTTGATGTGAGCGCCAATCACATCGGTGACGCTGGCCCGGCAACGGTAAAGGTTTCGGGGGCTCGGTTCAGTAGTGACACGCTTTTCTCGCTCGTCAGCCCCACCGATCCCACCGTCGTGCTGGGAGCGACGCAAGCCTTGGTCCAAGATTCCGTCACCGCCTTTGTGACGTTCAATGCGAGTGATTTCCCGCAGGGCACTTATCTCTTGGTGGCCCAGCAGGAAGGATTGATCGCCAGTTTGAATGATGCCGTGACGGTGGTTGACACGATCCAAGGCGATGTGCTGGTCACGATCGACGGGGCACCGCGCGTGCTACCGGATCGCTTCAATCCGTTCCGAGTGCAGTACACCAATGACGGCAACACGGATTTTGGTGCCCCGTTGTTCATCGTCGAAAATCCGGATGGATTGCAAATCGGTTTCACGACGGACGATGCGCGAACCTTGCCGCTGCAAGTGTTCGGAGTCGCTCCCGACGGCGACACGAGTGTCTTGCGACCGGGAACCATTGGCAGCATCCCGCTCGTCTTCCGCAGCAATGCGACGGGGATCGTCAACATGCCGATCCGTCCGATCCGGGCGACCGATTCACGCGTGGTGAGCGATGCGGAGTGGGTCGAGATTGCCGCTTCGATCCGTCCGCAAGACTTGACGTCCAATCAGTGGGAAACGTTCTGGGCCCGCATCCAACCACGAATCGGCGCGACTTGGGGCTCTTACGTGCGGTTCGTTCAAGACTTGCACGAGCGGACCAAGGACCTCAGCGATGTTCGCAAGGGAGACGTCCGCTCGATGATCCGTGCTGTCTTCGCCGACGACCCCGACTGGCGACCGAGCAGCATCGTCTCGGGGCGACTGCTGAACGCCGATGATGGCTCGAGCATTGCCGAAATTCCGGTTGCCGCCTATCGCAACACCCCGACGGGATACGAGTTGCAAGGTTCGACCGTCACGGCCGCAGATGGGTCGTTCGTGTTCACCACGCTGTCGCCAGGTGAATACGTGGCCGTGGTCGACTACGAGGGATTCTATTTTGATATGAATCGCGATGGCGAGACCGACGAGGATCCGCCACAGTTCGAGGTCAGCAATACCGATCAGACCAATCTCGATTTCTACGTAACCGCTGTCGAGATTGACATTAGCCGCACGGCGCCAGAGTTTGCGGTCGATGGCAACGGCGTTTCACATGTCGTTTGGATCGAGGAAAACCAGCTATGGCATGCCGTGGCGGATTCATCGGGCCAGTGGGTCCAGGCTCAGGCGATTGGCGATGCACTTGGCCATTCGCCACAGTTGATCTATGGAGACCAACTCGTCGAGGGCGGTCCGGGTTTGATGGTTATCTTCGCTTCCGGATCGGGCAATGATTCGGAGTTGGTTTACTCGTTGGCAAAACGCGACCAAACGAACACGCAATATCTTTGGAGCGCTCCGGTCGCGTTAACCGATGACGCGATCCACGATGGTCAGTTCGCCGCAGCGGTTGCTTCCAACGGCAAGCCGGTGATTCTGTCCCAGCGATTGGACATCGGCGACGAAACGACCGCTTCAGACGATGATGCCGACCTTTACACATGGTCCGAAACGCCCACCGGTGACTTCGAAGCGACGATGTTGGCGATGATTGAACAAGCGATCGCAGAGCAAGATCTCTTGGATCCCAGCGCGACACACCGAATTCGAATTCAACCGCTTTCGTTCGGCCCGAAAGACCTTCCGATCATTGGCACGACCGAATTCCGGGTTCGATTGTCGGCGGAGGTGAGTACCAATGGTTGCTCAGCCAAAGCGAATGTAACCGGGGAAGGCAATTTCAAACTCGGTACCAGTGAAGCCAATTTCCGAGGCGCGGGTGCTGGTAATTACAAATCCGAAGGTACCAAGGGCAATTGCGAGTACAAGTTCACCGACGGTTACGCGAAAGTTGGCGGAGGCTATGCGATCGATAAGGAGATCCCGACGCTTGCGACACTCGTTACAAAGTTCATCAAAGGTCTCAAGGTCGAAATCGGGGCTCGCTTCGAAGGCCAAGTGAATCTCGATTTGGTTTGGCCAGAAGGCAGTTCGTTCTCGAGTCTGCCGGATATCAAGTCCGGAAATATCCGCCTCGGCGGAGGCCTGTATGGCAAAGGCGAGGTCAAAATATTCGGCCGAGGCGTGACGGTGCTTGTCCGCGGCGTTGTCAGTGGTCGCGGAAGAATGGACGCGCCAGGGAAACTCAGTTTCTCGGGTCCGGAGTTCGCCGTCTTGATACGCGGGGAAATGAATCTATTCGGTAAGAAGCGATTCATTGAATACACGCACACCTTCGGCAGCGGCGGCAGCGGTTCTGACTCGCTCGGTCTTCTTGGCGGCAGCATTGACACCACCCAGATTTTGGCGCTCGCCGCTGATGCTCCCGAGAACTACAGTTTCGGTATCGAACCTAGCGGCACCTATGGAACCACCGCCGACTATTCCACCAGTACGTTTTCATTGGTTGAACAGAACGAATTGGTCGATTCGGCGCCGAGTTTGGCGACCGCGCCCGATGGCGGACTTTATGGTGTTTGGACGAACGACAATGGAGTCCACATTCGTCGCTACGATGTGACGAACCGGATCTGGACGGCGGTCAATTCGTTGACGCCGCCGGCGGAATTCGGAGTCGATTCGGCGACGTTGCAGTTCGATTCGAACGGTCAAGGCATGCTGGTTTACGCCGGGCAAGACTTGAGCGGCTTGACACTCTCCAGCACACCTGCGGAAGTCCAAGCGTCGATCGCAGAGGGCACCGATTTATATTATGCGAGTTTCGATCCTGCGACAGGAGTGATCTCGCAGTCGCAATCCATGTTCGCGTTGTCGGGAGCGGACTCCAGCGTCGCAATGTTACCGATTGCGGGAGGAGACCTGCTGGCCGTTTGGACTCACCAGAATGCGACAACCGACTCATCAATCTATTCGTCTCGCTGGAGCGTGGCGAGCCAATCTTGGTCGACCGCAACGATCGTGGGATCGGCGACGTCTATTGAAAGTGACCCTGATATTTCGGTTGTTGCTGGCGTACCGACCGTGATCTGGAGTCAAGTCGATGCTTCCGGCTCCGCTGGTAATGCAAACGGTGTATCGCTCAGTGAGATTAAACTTGCACGTTATGCCGATGGTGCCTGGACCGCGCCAGGCGACTTTGATTTCACTGGGCTCGTCTCGACTTCTCGCATCGCTTCGAGCGCGATTGCTGGACAGACACAGATTTTTGCTGATGACGCTGGCGAACTGTTTGTTACTTCGCGATCCGCCGATTCCCTGGACTGGGCAACCACTTCAAAGCTGAGCGTCGGCGGAAGGGTCGCCATCGACACCGCTGCCGTCGCCTACGATGACGCGGGCCAAGCGGTCGCGGTGTGGCTCGAGCAGCCAGAGAATCGGTCCTCAGGAGTTGCAGTCCACTATTCGCTGCGTTCGATCGAAACCGGAACGTGGAGTACTCCGAAGCTACTCGCCTCGGGTGGCAGCTCGGTCGGTCAACTTCGCTTGGCCAAGACCGTCAATCACGGGCTCATGTTGTTTTGGACAGCGGGTAACGACTCAGCCAATCAAACCTTGCTCACAGCCAATTGGTCACCTGAGACAGCGACGTTCAATTCGATTTCTGCACGTTCAGAAAATGTCGTCGCTGGGAGCGTCTCGACGGGGAGTCTTGGAGCAAGCACCGTTGTCATGTGGCGAACTTCGGGCGCCGAGACGCGAATCGACCAGGGACTTCACTACGCTACCTTCAGCGACGGTTTCTGGGGAGCCGCGGTGTCGGCGGAGTCGATGGTTCACTCCGAGGTCACCCGTCGAGCTGAGAACGTATCGCGTGAGGAATCTCGCGAACAAGCATTTGACCAATACAATCTCGGCATCGCTTACATGTTGGCCCAACAACTCGGTGGCTTCGCTGCGTACAACGGTGCCGGCGTGTATCTCCGCTCATCCGGCGACTTGCCATTCAGTCCGCCGGAGGATTGTTGTGACTGTGAAAAGTTCGATGAACGCACCGTCGGTACCAACGAGGGTTGTGGATCGAGCACCGAAGTCGATGAGGAGAACTGTATCCGCATCACCACCTACAAGCCCTGTGTCGAACGTCCGCGCGATCCCAATGATATCCTCGGGCCCGAAGGTTTCGGCGAAGAACGCTGGGTGCCGTCGCTCGATCTGCTCTCCTACCGCATTCGTTTCGAAAATGCGGCGGATGCCGGGGCCGCCGCTCAGCTCGTCGAAGTGATCCAGCCGCTCGATGAGGATCTGCAGCTGCAGTCCTTCAGTTTGAAGGGATTCGGCTTCCGAGGCTTTAATTTCACCGTTCCCAATGGACCTCCGTTCTACACGACGCTCATCGACATGACCGAAGAACTTGGGGTACTCGTGGAGTTCACCGCCGGTCTGAATGTCGCGACCCACGAAGCGTTTTGGCGTTTGGTCGCGCTCGATCCGGCGACCGGACAACCGCCACTGAACCCAGATTTGGGTCTGCTCATTCCGAACGATGCTGATGGCAACGGCGAAGGCTACCTTGACTACACCATCAAGGCCAAACCGAATGTCGCCACCGGGACTCGTATCGACGCCCAAGCGAGAATTATTTTCGATACCGAAGAGCCCATTGATACGCCGCCAATCTTTAACACCCTTGATGCCGCGGCGCCGATGAGCGGCGTGATCGCGGGAACGGCGCCAGATCAACCCGAGTTCACGGTGATGTGGGAAGGAAATGACGATGCCAACGGCTCTGGGTTGGCCAGCTACACGATTCTCGTTTCCGTCGACGGCGGCGATTACTCGGTGTGGCTTGACGAGACAACGGCGACCGAAGCGGTCTACACCGGAACACCTGGTTCGAGCTACGCGTTCGTGTCCCTCGCAGCCGACAATGCCAACAACCTCGAAGCCTTGCCCGATGTCGCCGACTGGACCGTTACACTCCCCGGCGGCGTTGCCACGCTTGGCGATTTCGTCTGGGACGATCTCAACAACAACGGCCTTCAAGACGCGAATGAACCGGGTGTCGACGGTGTGACCGTCACGCTCTTCGTCGACGATGGCACCGCCAACGGCTCGCAGATCGCGACGACCGTCACTGCCAACGGAGGCTTGTATTCGTTTGCCGGGTTAGCCACCGATGCGAGTTATTTCATGACGATCGCCGCGCCGGTCGACTACCTGGTGGGCCAACCGCTGCAAGGAACCGATGCTGCGCTGGATAGCAATTTTGCGTTGGACGGCAAAACGGCTGTGTTCACGCTCAACAACGGTGACAACCTCGACTTTGACGCGGCGCTGGTGCGAACAGGCTCCATCGCCGGGACCATCTGGGAAGATATCGATGGTGACGGAGTCCGTGATGCCGGCGAACCGAACCTGGTCGGTTGGACCACCTATCTCGATCTCAACGACAATGGTGTTCTCGATGCGAGCGAGCCGACCCGAATCAGTGATGGGTCGGGACAATACGAGTTCGATAATTTGCGACCGG
Organism: Pirellulaceae bacterium; assembly: GCA_041741195.1. Lineage (GTDB taxonomy): Bacteria > Planctomycetota > Planctomycetia > Pirellulales > Pirellulaceae > JBBSJZ01. Next base: position 150,672 of record JBGSKM010000012.1, on the reverse strand, counting down.
GAACGTATGTGGTCGCCGAGATCGTCGAACCTGGTTATGTGCAGACCTACCCCGGTACCGCTGGCGCGAGTACCACGAATCGCTCCTATGTACAAAATGGTAGCCAAGCGGCGTTGTATTTGCCGTCGTTGGACAGTGCTGTCACCGGGCCAGCCGCCGGATCAACCGCTTCGCCTCTCGCTGGCGTCGGCGGTGGCACAAACGGTTCAGCCGCATCGCAGTGGGTCGGCTTGCACGATTTCCTGAATGATCCGCGATTCGCTGTCGGCTCGGCCGGTACTGTCGTGGTGATTGATACCGGAATCGACGTCGATCATTCGTTCTTCGGTCCGGATGCCGATGGTGACGGTGTCGCCGACCGAATCGTGTTCCAGTACGACTTTGCGGACAACGACTTCGACGCGTCCGACCGCACCGGCCACGGGTCACATGTCGCCGGCTTGATCGCCGGGGCTGATGCGATTTATCCCGGAATCGCCCCGGATGCTCGCATCATCGCTTTGAAAGTGTTTGGTGACAACGGACGCGGTTCATTCGCTGACGTGGAACGCGCACTTTCCTGGGTCATCCAAAATGCCAACGAGTATTCGATCGACGCGATCAACCTGTCGATCGGCGACGGTCTGAATTGGTCCGACACGATCGGTGGCTACGGTGTATCCGACGAGCTCGCGGTGCTTGCCGATATGGGCGTGATTGCGGTCGCCGCTGCCGGAAACGGCTACGGTTTGTTCAACACCCAAGGTCTCGCCTATCCCGCAGCCGATCCGAATACGATTAGCGTCGGTGCGGTGTGGGACAGCAATCGTGGTGGCCCATGGAGGTTCGGTGCTAACGGAACTGATTTCAGCACCGCGGCAGGACGAATTTCCAGTTTCAGTCAACGCGATGCAGAGACGCTCGACGTGTTTGCGCCTGGAGCGATCCTGACCGGAGCAAATCAATACGGTGGCGTGTCTGCCCTGCGTGGGACGAGTATGTCGGCTCCGCAAGTCACCGGTGCCGCTGTCTGGGCACAACAACTCGCTCGCACGACGCTCGGTCGCCCATTGTCCACGTCCGAGTTCCGGTATTTGGTGCGCGAGAGCGGAACTCGATTGGTCGACGGTGATGACGAAAACGACAGCGTCTTCAACACCGGTGCGACGTTCGCAGGATTGGATTTGGTCGCACTGGGCGAAGCAATTCTCGCATACGACGGTTCGTATACCGGTGATGGATTTACGGCGACAACGACTGACCAAGGAGGCGGGCTGCCGGGAACCTCCAACGGCCGACCGAATCGCTATCTGATCGATCTGGCGCCTGGCCAAGACCGAGTGGTCGTCGACTTCGGCAACAAGCTGGCGGATTCAGAAGCGCCGCAAGTGGTTGCCATTTCAGCAGTCACGCCCGATGTCCGAAACACCGGCGTTACCGAATTGGACATCACGTTCTCCGAAGCGATTGATCCGGCATCATTCAGCCTCGATGACTTGATGCTCGTCCGCAGAACTCAATTGGTTTCACTTGCCGGTGCGACATTGACGGAAATCGATGCCACGACATGGCGACTGTCCGCTCTCACGCCGATAACGGAGACCGAGGGCGCGTACTCGTTGTCGCTTCAAGGCAACACGGTTCGCGACATCGCTGGCAACGTCGGCGAAGGGGTGGCGACAAGTACATGGACCGTCGATACCACGTCTCCCACCGGCACGATCCAGCTTGCCAGTAGCTTTGTGCGGGCCGCGACTTTCCCGGTCACCGTGATTGGCAACGATCCCACCAGTGGTGGCGTCTCGTCGGGCGTCGCAAGCTACGAGATTTATTCCCAGGTCAACGGTGGCCCGTTCACGCTCTGGACCACGGTGCCCGCGAGCAACCCGACCGCCGATTACACGAGCCAAAGCAATCAAACGATTGGCTTTTACGCGATTGCGATCGACGCCGCGGGGAACCGCGAGAGCGGAACACCGACACGTGAAGCTGCGATCTTCGTTGGCGACGTTGATGTGCCTGTGACACACGTGACAAGCGTCAATGCGTTGTCCCCGTCGATGGTGGTGAATTTCAGTGGAAGTGACGCGGGCGGTTCCGGGTTGGTCGCTTTCGAGTTGTTCGTCAGCATCGATAGTGGCACGCCCCAGTCGGCTGGAACTCTGTACCGTCCACCGGCGACCGGCACGGTCAACGGAAGTCTCACCGTCCCCGCGATCCAGGATGGCGTGGCCCACACGTACCGGTTCTTCACACTCGGAGTGGATGCGGCGGGCAACCGTGAAGCGGTTCCAGGCAGCACGGACGACGTAAGCGTCATGGTCGCGTTCAATCCTTCGACGAACCCCGAGATCACGAATTTCCGAATCCAGGACGGCATCGCTGCGAGGTCCTACATCCGATACCTCGACGTGGACCTGTCCCAGTCGACCCTCGCCGACGACATCGCCGCCACGCTTGCCGATGGCGATGCGACCAACGATCGCATGTCACTCGTTCGCTTCGCCAATGACGGCACTGGCACGGGCGTCCCGGTGAGCTTGACGAACAAGGTGTCGGCCGCCAACTCGACAATCAATGTCGATTTCGGTCTCCAAGGAATCGGCGGTAATCGTAATACGGTTGCGGGTGATGGTTACTACGAATTGCGAGTCGACGTCGATGGGGATAGTACCAACGGGAACGAAGTGCTGCTCTCGTTCTATCGGTTGCTCGGTGATACCAACGGCGACCGTGTCGTCGACGGGACCGACGAAACGAACGTGAATAGTGCGTTGTCGCAATCCGGAACACACCCATCGGATTTGAACGGCGACTTGACCGTCAACGTCATCGATCGCGCCCTTGTCCGACGTGGCTTGGGGAATGAAATCCTCGCGACGCTACCGATTACGGACCCCAGTACACTCGGATCGCCGCGGGTAACCGCTTTCGATGTCCAAAATGGACAAACCCAGCGATCCTTCATCAACCACATCGAAACGACGTTGACTAAAGCCCAATTGGTGGACGCGATTGTCGCATCCCTAGCTAATGGCGACGCGACCGACGATCGGGTCAAACTGGAGCAATTCGATTTGGAGGGCGGTGGAACCCCGACTACCATCGATTTGTCGACGCACGTCTCGGCCGTGGATCGAGTGCTGGAGATTGACTTTGGCAGCCCCGGTCTGCCCGGAGGAGGCAACTCGAATGTCGCCGACGGCTACTATCGTTTATCGATCGATCTCGACGGAGACGTTTCCAATGGTTACGAAAGCCAATTACAATTTTATCGCCTGCTCGGCGACATCAATGGCGATCGAATCGTCGACCAACTTGATCTTGCTGCCGTGACAACGGGCAGCAATCCTGAAGCCGACGTAAACGGCGATGGTTCGATCAATGTTCTGGATCGAATCCGTGTTACGCAGGCCCAAAACCGCCAACTTGACCCCGGCCTCCCCCTAGACGATTGAGCCGAGTTAAAATTTCCACAGCATGATTAACCTAATCTTAAGAAAATGATGATGAACATGTTACCAATGAATCAACTCGATTTCCGATGTCTCTTCGTGATGCTCCCACTCTTCGCATTGGGAAATGCAAACGTTGCTGACGGCGGGCTCATCGTTAGTGTCGAGGACGCAACGCTCCAGCCTGGCGGGTCGACGACGTTCGACGTCGTGATGCAGACAACGGACCCTGATACCGGTCTTAGAGTTTCCGCCGTTGAATACGCTTTAACCATCAGCAACCTCGCGAACCCTTCATCGCTGTTGCAGTTTACCGAGTTTCAAGGTATGGCGCTTCCGACGCTCAGAAATACAAGTAACTACATCTTCGAAGGAATCAACGATAGTGACCCTCTTACAATTAACTCCGGAAGCCCGCAGCGACTCGTTTTCTCGGATTTGACGGTGCTCGATTCTGTGGATGTATCGAACGGCAAACTAGTTGGAAGATTTACCGTTGTCGGTGACCCCGCAGCCTCTCCCGTTAGCGGTGACGCGTTCACCATCACGTTGAGCGATCTTATGGTATTTAATGATAACTTTGACCTGTTTGCTGGTGTGATTGAATTGAATCCGGGAACGATCAATGTGTCCGTTTCGGCAGTCCCCGAACCATCGTCCGCTGCGGCACTGATGGCGATCGCGGGCGTCGGAGCCTGGGTTCGCCGACGCCAATCACGACGGCGCGATCGCGAAATCGTGGGTGCCTAAGATCAAACTCGGCGAACCCAACCACCGCAACGCCGAGTTTGGGAGTGCATCGCGGATTCGGTCTTCTCGACCCACAAAGTCGAACGTCGACACCTGGCTCGGATCGACGATTCATCGAACTCGACTCACTACCGTGCGACAATGGTTTCGGTGGCGCCGGTGTGAGCTTCATCCGAGGGCTCTTGGTCATGCGGCGGATTCATACCGCGCCAAACCATGTACCAAAGTGTGAACATGACCAGTAGGATCGAGCCGATGGCCGCCGCGCCTTCCCACAGCAGCGATGATCGCATTTGACCGACCGGTGCGAACACCTTGGCCAAGCGATATTGCATCAGCACCACCATGTCGGTCGTTTCGTCGTCGGTAGGCGTTCGCTCACGGTCGACTTGCTCGGTACTCGGCGCCAGTTCATTGGGAAGGGCGATCGGTTGTATTGCAGCAATCCAAGGGCCAGCATAACTTTGCCCGTCATCCGCTTGGGCCATGGGGTCGCGGTAGTCGATGTCGCCACCATCGACCAATCGATCCATCAGGTCCGACGGCACTTGAAAGTTCTCGGCACCAAAATCTCGTCCGGAGTCGCGTCGCGCATCCATCAGCGGATGCTGCAACACGGTCCCACGAAGCTTTCCTTGACGAGCATCGATGAGGACCGCCACTTGATTGGCCCCTTGATCGCTTTGTGGCAATTGGAAATCGCCCAAATTGATCGTCGCCACGAACACGGCATCCGTGATACTGGAATCCGAATTCAAGTGGATCGGCGTACTCACCGCGACTTTCCACATCCCAGTCGCCGTACTGGGGAAGGCTGCCGAGAGTCTTGTGACGCTCAGCGGATCGATGGAATCGACGGGCGTATCCGGGGGCAAATCGTTGCGGCCTCCATTAAAGTAAGTCCGGAATGCAAAGTTCTTTCCCGCGCTGTTTTGATCTCGCTGGACTGGCTCGTCATAGGCAATTCCGACCATGGTTCCTCGCGAGTCAACAATGAAAAGTGTTGCCAATCGAGGCAGCCGCGGATATTCACCCGCCCCCGCGTAGCGACTGAGCCGATCCTGTAACAGTTCATCTAACTTCACGCGGACCGGATGATCCAAAAGTGTTTCTCTGGCCGCACTTGCCGCTTGCGTTTGAGGCGCATTGGCGATTGATTGCAACAGCGGTTCGATCTCGGGGTGCGTAATCACGTCTTTCAATTGTTGCTGCAACGATTTTCGCGAAGCCTCCTCTCGAGCCACCTGAAAATAGCGATCCAGTTCGCTCTCGAGGGTTCGAGCGGCAAACCTAGCGGCGAGCTTATTGCTGCTAAACGCTTCCTGGCGCAGCGCCGTCATGGTACTCGAGCTCGCCTGTTCGATACTCCGCAGCGCGAAAATGGAAACGGCTGTCAACAGCATCAACGGACCGACGATTCCGAGCATGATGAGCGGTCGGCGAGCGCGTGATTCGTCTCGCCGATCGAGATCCTGTAGAAGCTGTTGCATGTTGGCATAACGTTCCGTCGGATTGTGGGCCACACATCGCGAAACAATCTCGGCCAGCTTGCGATCGACTCCTCGGCGCCGTCGATGCTGATCCGGCGCGGGGCTCGTGGCGATCGCCTCGCGGTACTTTTCCAACCGTTTGGAAAGCGACCCGGCCGTATCCATTCGGCCGACCAGCGTGTCATCACGATGCGGCGGGTTGCCCGTAATCATGCGGTACATAATCGCCCCGGCGGCGTAAACATCCCAAGCCGCGTCCGGCGTGGCCTGCAAGTCGGCTTGCTCGGGCGCCATGTAAAACAGGGTCCCCAAGGCAGGCGTTTGCTCGTGCGACATTCGGCTTTGCCCAAAATCCGCCAGTCGCGGTTCGTTGTCCTGGGCCAGTAATATATTCGCGGGTTTGACGTCGCAGTGCAGAACCCCCTTGTTGTGACAGTGGTTGAGTCCGACACAGATTTTACGAAACAAATTCACGGCCTCACTCACCGGCAGGCGACCTCGTGTCTTGAGCAAGTCCTCCAGCGAACCGCCTTCGACGAGCTCCATCACGTAGTAGGGAGGGTCCGCATCCCATCCGACTTCGAGGACTTGGACCACGTGCCGATCGGCGGACAATTGCACCAAGTTTTTTACTTCCCGCGACAACAACGACCAATTCACGCCGCCCCGGTGCAAGTAGAATTTTACCGCCACGCTACGGCCGGTATTCAAGTCCGAACCCACCCAAACTTGGCCAAAGGCGCCGGCGCCTAAGAATCGCTTGAGTCGGAAACCGGGCACGGCGGCTGGCGGAGTCGTCGGTTCGAGGGACAATCGCTGGCTAGCGTCTAGGTGGCCGAGCGTTTGCTGCTGGGTCTGGTCGTCACTCACGCATTATCCTTCCCAATGTCCTCAATGCACCACGCTATGTGCCAATCGCAGTTTCCACGTATTGTAGCGAATCGTTTACGATTGTCGGTGATCGCACTGCCAGCCGCACTATTCGTCATCTGGGGCAGTTTCGCGATCGCCCAAGAAAACGCCGCCGAGTCGAAAGCGACGAGTGTCGAAAAGCCGATGGAGTCGGCCGAACCCGTCAGCCCCGCGACGACCGCTGCGCCACTGCAACTCAGCGATTTTCATCCGCAGAGCCAATTGGTGGTGCCGACGCATCCCAAAGTGCGAGCGAAGTTCCCGGTCGTCGACGTTCATACGCACTTCTTTTACAAGATGCGACACAACGTCCAAGCACTTGACGATTTCGTGGCCACGATGGATCGCAATCGGATCGCCGTTTGCGTTTCGCTGGACGGACAATTGGGTAGCCAGCTGGAGGAACATCGAGCTTATCTTTGGACCAAGTATCGAGATCGCTTCGTCATCTTCACGAATGTGGATTGGCGTGGTTCGGGATCGACCGATGATCCATCGACGTGGGCGTGCCATGAACCCAGGTTTGCCGATCAAACCGCTGCCGCGATCCGTGAGGCGGCTGCAAGCGGCGTCAGCGGTTTGAAAGTTTTCAAACAGTTTGGCTTGGAGTACAAAAATCCCGATGGCACGCTCATCAAGATCGATGACCCGCGTTGGGACCCCATCTGGAAAGCCTGCGGCGACACGGGTATCCCAGTGATCATCCACACTGCTGACCCTGCGGCGTTTTTTGAACCCCTCGACGCCAACAACGAACGCTACGAAGAACTCAGCCGACATCCGAATTGGAGTTTTCACGGCGATCAGTTCCCGTCGCGAATCGACCTGCTTGAAGCTCGCAATCGTGTGATCGCAAGGCATCCAAACACTCAATTCATCGGTGCCCACATCGCCAACAACTCCGAGAACCTTGCCCAGGTCGCGGAGTGGCTTGACCGCTATCCGAACCTTTGGATCGAACCGGCATCGCGGATCAGCGAACTTGGACGACAACCTTTCACGGCACGAGATTTCTTGATCAAGTACGCGGATCGTTTGCTGTTCGGGACCGATGGACCATGGCCGGAACAGCGGTTGAATTACTACTGGCAATTCTTTGAAACGCGTGACGAGTATTTTCCGTACAGCGAAAAATTGCCGCCGCCGCAGGGGCTGTGGAACATCTACGGAGTCGATCTACCCGATGACGTCTTGATCAAGCTGTACCACGCGAACGCCTCCAAACTCATTCCAGGCGTTGCGGAACGACTCAAAAAGTTTACTCACTAATCGATCTCTCCACGCCCCGCAGACTGAATTGACGCTCGTGTCCGATACCGCCGAATTTGCTTTTGTTTGTTGTGCGCACGGCGCCGAACCTGCGGTAAAGCACGAGGTTGCCGACCAGGGGTGGCGTCTCGCTTTTTCGCGTCCCGGGTTCGTCACACTCAAACGCGAATCGACGTCTCCGGAGACGATCGGACAATTGCCACGCGGTATCTTTGTTCGCACCGCATCGCATTCGATCGGGCAAGTTCGCGGCGATACATCCTCGGGCTACGGGCGAGGTGACGAGATGTTGGCAATGCTGGTCGAACGGCTGCGCGACTCATCCGTGATAACGCGTCCATTCGATCAATTGCACGTGTGGCCCAAGGACAGGGCGGTCATCGGTCGGTTCGATTTTGAACCGGGCGTCGACGAAGTATCACGCGCGGTGGGTGGTGTGATCTTGGAACGTTTGGGTGATTCGTTTGTTCGCTCCAGTACGCTCAATGTGGTTGCCCAACCCGGTGAACGCGTTCTCGATGTGGTGTTGGTCGAGCCGACGCATTGGTTTATCGGTTTTCACGAAGCCACGACATGGCCAACGCGTTGGCCCGGCGGCGTCCAACCGCTGGAACTGGCCGAACCACCGGTGTCACGCGCGTACTACAAAGCAGCCGAGTCGATTCTCTGGAGCGGATTCAACTTGCGTCCCGGTGACCAAGCCATCGAAATCGGAAGTGCACCCGGCGGCGCGTGCCAGCGGCTGCTCGAACTCGGGCTTCACGTCACCGGTATCGATCCGGCCGAGATGGACGAATCGATCATGCTGCATCCGCGTTACACGCACATTCAGGCTCGGGGTGGTGACTTGCCACGTCGACGATACAGCGGCGCCAAGTGGTTGCTCGTCGACACGATAAGCAAACCCGAACAAACGTTGCAAATTGTCGAGAACATTGTCACGAACCAGCACAGCGATCTAGTGGGGTTGCTCATCACGCTCAAAATTGGCGACTACTCTTCCGCGGATCGAATCGAAGCTTGGCGGCGCACCATCCAGGGCTGGGGTGTGGCGGACATCCGCATTCGCCAGCTCGCGAGAAACCGCTGCGAAGTCTGCTTTGCCGTCACCATCAGCGACCCGGAGTAGCGATTCGAGCGAAAAATCGGCCTATCGCGTCGTTCCGTTGAAAATTCGCGTTCCAATCCTGCGTCGGGGCGTTGACTCCGCGTGAAGATTTGAGAAACTCTCGCACCTGCTACTAAGCAAACATCCTCGCACGACAAAAGCGGCCGTGGCGAAACTGGCAGACGCGCAAGGTTGAGGGCCTTGTGGGAGTTAATCCCGTGGAGGTTCGAGTCCTCTCGGCCGCATCGATAAAACCCCGTAACCCACGGGGTTTTGTCATTTCTAGGCACTCCTCGTCGGCGATCGTAGCCATGTTGCCATCGATTGACGGATTTTGACACGGTTTGACTCCAGTTGGTGCAACCGTTGGTGCAACATCTTGAATACCGTCGTCCGCGTCGATGTCATCTTGCGGATACCGTACTTGCGCGCCAAGTTCGCCGAAGAGGCGTCGGCCTACCTCGAGACGCGCCAACACCTGCTCAAAGGAAACGAGCGCCAAAGTTCAATCCATCACCATGATGGGAAAACAACCTACTAACAATCCAACACCGAGTGCGACCTCACGGGCCAAAATTGGTTTGATCGTTCGGAACACTGAATCCGGTTACGGCTGACGTTCAAGGGACGTACCACTCGACCGTTCAGAATCGCAGCAATCGCCGCGATCGGCTGGTGAAGAAGATAATCGTGATTGGTGCCGCCTTGATCTTGCCGCGTTTGATGAAGAACAAAGGGGTCAGGTCTCTTTGACGTTTAAGATGCCTGACCCCTTTGTGCGATCCCTTTTGTGCGATTTTCCGGACCCGATGCCGATCTTTGCTATCCCGCGTTTATGGATTGAAGCGACGAAACCTGATTCTCCCGGCTCAGTCCCAATCGATCGTTTCTTCGCCAGTTGCGTCGACTTCGCCACCGCAACGTGGGCATGGATCACCTGCACTCCAAACCGTTTCGGTGACATTCTTACAGAGTTGGCATTGTCCATATTTGTTTTCAAGTTCGAGCATTTCGTCAAGCTTGCCCTGCGGAAGTAATCCCGGCAGAATTTCTTTGCACCAAAGTTCAGTACATACATCAACAAGTGCCTCACATTTCGGGCAGTATCGAGTCTGAGTCCGTGCGTAGAAGCCGACATCGTCCCCGCCGCTGACTGTCGCGCCTAGTTTACATGTCTTGCAGCGGTAGCTTTGTGCAAATCCCATTCGCGTGTGCCATGTGCTTGAGCAGGGTAACGAAACGCAATTAACGCGTTGGTCAGACGTGTAAAAAGTATTCCCAGTGTGCGATGCGCGACCCTGGGCTTTGATGTAGAACCCCGTTGGGGCTTGTTGGACTTCGTTGATCGGCGACACAGTTCAAGTCGGCCATCGTGACGGGTGCCGGCCACGAACAGGCCACTCATGCGTCAACAAGGCAGACGCGATGAGAGAATGTGTTGGCGAATCTAATCAGCACGCTGATAGACAATCTGGCCGCCCAGATACGTTTGCAGCACCTGGGTATCCTTCAGTTCATCGAACGGGCATTCCAAGATATCTCGATCGAGCACCACCAAATCGGCCAGCTTGCCAACTTCGAGCGAACCTTTTTCTTTTTCCTCAAAAGTCAGCCACGCGTTGTTAATCGTGTAGAGTCGCAACACTTGCTCGCGAGAAATTTTTTGTTCGGGATGCAACGGCACCGTCATGCCGCGTGGTTCCCGTTTTAATGCTACCCACATGCCGAGAAACGGGTTGTAGGGATTGACTGAACGCAGGCTGCCGATCTTTTGCATGTGATCCGAACCGCCACCCACCATCACCTTCTTTTCGAACAGCGTCTTGTAAGGCTGGAACCAAGTCAAACGAACGTCACCGAACTGCTTTTGCAGCGTCTTGCCGTCCAACCACAACCAAGCGGGCTGCAAATCGGCGACAATCTCCAGCTTCGCCATCGTTTCAATCGCACTTTCAGTCATGAAATTGCAATGAGTCACACAAGGCCTTTTGCCTTTGATCGAGAAATCATCTCGATCGATCTGGGCATACACGTCCACCAACGTTTGCACGGCTGCGTCGCCAACCGAGTGGGCCGTGATTTGCAAATCGTTCTTCAGTGCTAGGCGACAAATCTGATACAGCTTTTCTGGGTCAACATTACGAACACCACGATAGTCCGCATCACTGATCCCGTAGATTTCGCTGACACCCCAAGGTTGCTGCATATAAGCGCTGCCGGTCAGCATACCGCCGTCAAGAAAGATCTTCGCCCCACGCAGCCACAGACGATTGTCGTACTGATGCAGCGGACTCGTGGATGCCGTGAAAATCTGTTCGGTTATCTTTTCGAGACTCGCTCCGGCATTCACGCCATAGTACAAATAAACTCGGCAACTGAGTTTATCTTGCTCGCGTAGTTTCTCGTAAACTGCGATCCCAGAATCGCTGGCGTTGCGGTCAGCGATACTGGTAATGCCCACCGAGTTGTAATCGGCAAGCAACTTTTGCAGTCGTTCCAACTTGTCGGTTTCCGTAGGCGACTTTTCGCTAGACGAACTTTTTACAAACGAACCAGCGCTGCGAATGATACCGGTAAGCTCACCGGTATTCGGATCACGCTCGATAACACCGGTTTGCCCCTCTGGAACGACAAAGTCTTTATCGATTCCGCTCAGTTCTAGCGCCAAGGAATTGAGTGCCGCATCGGGACCCGTGCGAAACAACACAGGGTTGTTCGGGGCAACTTCATCAAGTTCTTCGCGGCTCGGAAAACGTGGTGGACTCAGTCGAGTCACGAAAACTTGGCTGATGCTGATCCATTCTCCGTCTTCTAACACGTCGGCGCGAGACCTCACATACGCCAGCACATCGTCGACCGTTTCCATCACGGGGATATCATGGTCGTACTCGTAGACTGCAGCTCCGGTTGCATGAACGTGCGAGTCGATCAATCCGGGAATCACCATCTTGCCCGCCAGATCCATTGACTTGGTATCGGGACCGGCGAGCCCCAGCATCTGCTGATTGTCGCCGACGGCCAGAATCCGGTCGGACTTGATCGCGATCGCTTGATGAATCGTGAACGCATCATCGATGGCAACGATTTTCCCATGATGCAAAATCAAATCCGCCGATTCGGCAAACAGATGAGCATTCGACGCGGCAACGAAAAGCAAGGAAATCAGTCGACAGCAATTCGATTTAAGCATGGTCGTCCTAGCGTGGTGAGTAAGCAGGGGGCAAGAACTACATCGGTATAGCGTACACTTCACCCTCGCGCGATTCGCGGGTGGGTGTATTCAATCCTTTGTTCTGCTTGATTAATTGCGCTACTTTGTTTGTGTGAAAACTTCACCGTTTGTCGAGCGATAGCGTCTAGGTCGCGAGCTGCGGATGACACATTTGACCGCTTTAGGAGCTGTGCCCAGGGGAGTCCTGAACGCGGTGCGAGGAATCATTACCTCGCCAGCAGCGATCTTGCGTACTGCAAAACCCGGCACCCGCCGGATTCATCGTGCCGTCGTAGCGTACCGGCGGTCGCGCTAGCGTCCAGGGATGTGACCGTGATTGACTTTATTCGGTGGAAATGGCGGCGGCGAAAATCATCGCACGCTTGCCGAAAGATCCGCGCAGCGTCCCGCCGATGACAGGCTCCCGTGAGGAATGGCGATCGAATGTTTGGTCGCGTTTCTTCGTCGTTTGAGCCCCGGAAGATACCATGAACAAATTAAATCGCCGGCCGATTGCCGGCCTACTTTCGAGCGTCGCTGCTGGCCTCGTGCTATTCGCCGCGACACCCATCCAGCATGCCGACGCCGCAGGGTTGTTGGTCGCCGAGGGAGGCTTCGGCGGCGTCCTAGAAATCAAAGAACAGACCGTGCGGGTGACGATCAACAACTCCATCGCTGTCACTCAAATCGATCAGGTGTTTCTGAACACCGAAAACCGCCAAGTCGAAGCTCTGTACACCTTTCCCGTTCCTCGTGAAGCCAGCGTATCCAACTTCAGCATGTGGATCGCCGGCAAAGAGATGATCGGCGAAGTGGTCGAGAAGGAGCGAGCGAAACAAATCTATGAAAGCTACAAACAGAAACGCCGCGATCCGGGACTGCTCGAGCAAGTCGACTACAAGCAATTTGAAATGCGGATTTTTCCGATTCCTGCTGGCGCTGAGCAAAGAATACGAATCGAATACTACCAACAGCTAGACATTGATCACGATTGGGCCACGTACGTTTATCCACTGGCAACCGATGTTCGCGGAAAAGCGATCGATTCGCAAGTCAAGGGCAAATTCTCGATGACGGTGGACATCAAGAGTGAAGTGCCGATCGAGTCACTGCACAGCGAATCGCACGCGGACGATTTTGTGGTCGTGAACCATCAATCGAACTACGCCCAAGCTTCGATGGAACTCAACCAGGGGGACCTGTCTCGCGACATAGTGATGGCGATGCAAACCAAACGTCCACGAACTGGGTTGGACCTGGTGACCAGCCAGCCCAAGGGCGAAGACGGCTACTTCATGATGACCTTGACGCCCGGCAGCGACCTCAGTGAAACCGCCGAACCGATGGACTATGTCTTTCTGTTGGACGTATCGGGCAGCATGGCTCGCGATGACAAGCTGGCAATCAGCCGACAAAGCGTGGTCGCGTTCATCGACTCGCTTGGCCCCGAAGACCGATTCGATTGCCTGGCATTCAACATGGCGCCGACACCGCTATTTCAGTCACTGAAATTGGCCGAGCAAGCGAATATGGACGAAGCGAGAACCTTTTTCGAAGCGCAACGTGCTCGCGGTGGCACCGTGTTGCAACCGGCGCTATCAGCCGCTTACGCCTATAGCGACAACGATCGACCGCTCAACGTGGTGCTGCTCAGCGATGGGATGACCGAGGTCGGTGAACAGGGCGAACTGATGCGGTTGATCCAATCTCGCCCCGCCGGTGTTCGTGTGTTTTGCATTGGTGTGGGTAATGAAGTCAATCGTCCGTTGTTGGATCAAATGGCTAGCGAAGCGGGCGGACTGGCCGCATTCGTCTCCACGGAAGACAGTTTTGCCCGCCAGGCCCAATTGATGCGACGAAAACTGGTGCGACCTGCGATTGAGGATATCAGCATTGAATTTGGCGACGCCGGCGTTCATGACATTGAACCGGCTCAATTGGGCGATCTGTTCTATGGATCGCCACTTCGCTTGTTTGGTCGCTATGCATCGACGGGCGACGTCGAAGTAACGCTACGAGGCAAGATCCAAGGCGCCTCTTGGAAGCAAACCGTGCAAATGAACTTGCCGGAATCCGACGAAGGAAACAGCGAGATCGAACGGATGTGGGCGGCCAAGCGAGTCGAGCGACTGCTCAATGATGAACGATCCAATCCGCAAGTGAATCGTCGTGAGATCGTTCGATTGTGCGAAGGATACTCGATCGTATCGACGTACGCATCGATGCTTGTGCTTGAAAACGATGAAGAATACCAACGTTGGAAGATCGAGCAGCGCAATGCAGTCCGCATACAACGTGATCGTGAGTCGCAAGCGGAAGTTTCCAAGAAGCTGGCGATACTGCGACAACGATCCGAAGAAAACTTCGAAGTCAATCGTGGCGAAAAGTTAGTCAACACGCATCCGGCGGGCTCGCCCGATTCAGCGGCTCCAAACCAACCAGCCCCGACGATGCCCCAACCGGAGCCAACTCAACGAGGAGTGGATCTCAATATCGGTGGTGGCGGAGGTGGCGGTGGGGCGATCGACCCATTGACGGCGATCGCAACACTCACGGCGGCCGGGGCCGCGGCACTCTCACGTCGACGCAAGCAAGCGACGCGTGAATGAGAAGCTATGGGGTTGTTGGGGAAATAGCTTCGGCGTTTGAGGGCATCCGATGAGAGGTCACCGCGCACTTGGCCCTCTCCGAGCCCGAGAGCCCGACTCTGGGATGGTGAAAAGTGAACCGACGGCGCCAGCCGCGTGCCCTGAAACTGCACGTCATGGATCGCAAAGGCCCGAGGCTAGCACCTACGGCGCACACTCATCAAGGTTTTCACCATCCCAGCCCGACTCTGTCGCAAACGTCCATGTTAGGCCAATGAAATGATCCGAATCATCAAAAGCTGTCCCGTCACTTGCTTCGTTGGCTTGGTTGCTGTGATGGCGTGGTGGATACCCGAATCCATTGTTTGGCTCGAGTTGGACTTTGCTGCAGTTCGTGATGGCCAATGGTGGCGAATCTGGACCGGCCATTGGACGCACTTTGGCGGCAGTCATCTGTTTTGGGACTTGGTGATGTTTGTGGCACTTGGCTCATTGTGCGAACGGATGCACCGAAATTGGTTCGGGCCGGCGATGGTCCTGATGTCAGTCATCATTGGTGCGGCGATCGCGGTCGGCTGTCCCGAAATCGGGACCTATCGTGGTTTGAGCGGAATCGATACCGGTCTATTCGTCTGGTTCGCCACCGACCAGGCAGTCCAGGCGTGGCGCCAGCGTCGGTCGCACGCCACAGCGACGTGGTCCGCGTTGCTGGTGGGCCTGGCCGCGAAATTGACTTACGAAACCGCGACCGGACAAACCCTGTTCGTCGACTCGTCGGCGTTTGTGCCACTGGTCATGTCGCATTTGGCCGGAGCCTTGGCCGGACTGGGGATCTCCATCGCGGCGACTCAATCTCGCCTACAATTCCGAAGTGCACTCAGCCCAACGCTTTCGGGAAACGACTTCGATGTCAAGACGGAATTCTATTGACCGACGCACGCTCCTACGCGGTTCAGGCGGATCGGTGCTCGCGTTGCCGCTGCTGAATGCGATGGCAACGGAGACGGAAACGGCTAGCGTTCCCATTCGCATGGTATGTATCGGGACAACTTTCGGCTTTATCCCCGAACTGTTTTTTCCGAAGCAGACCGGGCGTTCCTATACGATGCCCAAACTGCTTGAGCCCTTGCGACGACACCGCGATCAATTCACCATCCTCTCGCACCTGGACCACGGTGCGAACGCGATTGGCGGACACCAGGGAACTCACGCATTCTTGTCCGGCATCCTCTCCAAGAATTCCAAAGGTTATTCGGAACAGAATGTTAGCGTCGATCAAAAAGCAGCCGAACATGTCCGGAAGGCGACTCGGTATGCATCGATGCAGATAACTTCGGGTAGCGATCCAACGAATCTGCTTTCGTGGACGACCTCGGGCGTTGCGGTTCCGCCGATCCAAGACCTACGCGTGATCCATGCCATGTTATTTCAACAGTCGACGGATCAAGAGCGGAGCGCGCTAAAACAGCTTCACGCAGATCAACGGAGCATCTTGGACTTGGTAAGCACGGATGCGAACCAGATGCTCCGACGTGTTGGCAAGGATGACCAAGACAAGCTGGAGGAATATTTTACGAATGTTCGCTCGGTCGAACGCAGGCTATTGGCATCCGCGGCGTGGATCGATCGCCCCAAGCCGCGTGTGAGCTATGAGTTGCCCACCGACGCGAATGAAATGAACTTCGTCGATCGTATCCCGCTGTACTACGACCTGATCGCGTTGGCCTTGCAAACCGATTCAACTCGCATTATCACGTTTGAGATCTCGGACCTCGGAGCGAATTTCGGAGGACTTCCCATTTCGCGTGGCTATCATCAGTTGACACATCACGGGAAAGTCGAAAGCTACCTGGATGAGCTTTCGATCATCGAGACGTTCCATATGACGCAGTTCGCACGATTCTTGGATCTGCTTCGGAATGTCACCGAGCCAAACGGCAAGACGCTGCTGGATAACACGATGACGCTGCTGGGCAGCGGAATGGGTAACGCGAGTTCGCATTCGAATCGCGATCTGCCGCTGCTTCTTGCCGGTGGTGGATTCCGCCATGGAAGTCACCTTTCGTTTGAGACTAAACGCTCGCAAGCCAGCACGACGCTCGCTTCCAACTTGTTTGTGTCGATGCTGCAGCGATTCGGAGTGGAAACCGATCGATTCAATCTTGCGACGGGTTCGTTGCCGGGACTGGAGATGGTCGGATGAACCATGGTCTCTGCCTCCACGCGAAGACGTTTTGCTGGATCGTCTACATCGCTGTCGTGACCGGATGGGTAGCGGCTAGCCAAGCGACCGAACTACCGGTGTCAGTACCGACGTTTCTCAGTCGCTACTGTCTTGGTTGTCATGATGATGAAAACCACAAGGGTGACCGATCGTTCGAGTCACTCGTGCGCTTCCATGATCGCGCGGGTATATCGACCGACGAGCGCACCTTGACGCTGCTCAGCGAAGTCGTCGATCAACTCAACTTGGGCGACATGCCTCCACGGGATGCCGACATTTCCCAACCGGATGATCGCGAGCGAGCCGAAATGGTTGCCGGCGTCACACGCTACTTGAACGAGCAACGCGAATCTCATCGACCACGCACCACCGTACTGCGTCGACTCACTCGTTACGAATACCAGTACACGCTCCGCGATCTACTGGGCCTGGACACCGAATCGATCGACAACATGGTGACGTTTCCACCAGATTTAAAATTGGATGGGTTCGCGAATATCGGCTCGGAGCAACCGTTGTCGGAGCAACAGTTGCAACTTTATCTACAGGTCGCGCAGCGTTACATTGACGAAGCTCTCGTGTTCGGGAAGGCCCAGCCACCGCGACAGCATTGGACATTCAAGCCCATCGATTTTGTCCATTCGCTTTTCGAAGATGCTCGCGTTGCCTATCGAGTCATCGACAAAGACGAAACGTACATCGATATCGGACACGGCGAGCCCGTCGAACGGTATCCGACCTTCCCGATGAAGTTCTCACAGCATGGCGTTCCGATCGCTGGGGTGTATCGGGTCCGAATCAAGGCAACGGCGGTGGGTCGACGCAACGATTACGACCGGAGTTTGTTCAAGGCGGACTTGTCAGTACCGCTAAAACTAGGCCTGTGGCATGTCCCCAACCAGCGCTTGCTTGCGGCTGGGGCGTCGGAGGGCCGAGTGTTCGTCGGTGCATTCGACTTAGTGGACGATGTTCCAACGTGGTCAGAATCAACCGTTTGGATGCCTGCTGGCTCTTCGCTATTTGTGCACTGGATCAACGGCGAAGGATCTTCCAAACCGCTGCTGGGAAAAATTCGCTCGATCTATCATCCCGACACGATCGTGTTGACCGACGTAGAGATCGACCAACTACGGGAGCAAGGAAAAGCGATCCCACAAGGACAACCGCTACCGACGTTGCACTTGTCGGATGTCTATCAAGGACCAAGGGTGCGATTGTTCGAGATGACACTCGAAGGGCCGCTGTACGACCAGTGGCCGCCAGCGAGTCACCGGCGCGTCGTCGGTGAGCAGACCGATCCTGCGGGTGTGAACATTGGGGAGGTGATGACGAATTTTGCGGCCACGGCGTTCCGTCGTCCGATCGATCCGAAGGAGATTGATCACTACGTCCAGTTAGTACATCAGAAAATAGACTCCGGTGTAGCCCGCGACGATGCATTGAAGTTGGGGTTGGCCGCGATCCTAGCCTCGCCAAAGTTCCTCTACTTGGATGAAGGAAACGAGGAAGCGGATCGTTGGTTGACTGATTTCGAACTGGCATCGCGACTGTCATTCTTTCTTTGGAGTTCGATGCCTGATGAGCGTTTACTTGAATTAGCCGAAAGAAAAGAGCTCGCAAAACCGGAAACCATCGTCGCCGAAGCGCTGCGGATGCTCGACGACCCACGATCCGAGGCGCTGACGAAGCACTTTGTCGATGCTTGGTTGAGGCTGGATAAACTCGGGTCGATGCCACCGAGTACGGCGCAGTTTCCAACCTACTATTTCCATCGCTTGGAGACGGCGATGCGGGAAGAAACACGTTCATTTTTTCGTTACGTATTGTCGGAGAATCGTCCGGTGACGGACTTCATCAATGCGGATTACACGTTCGTCAACGATGCGTTGGCTCGCCATTATGGGTTCGACAATGTGATGGGTGAATCGTTCCGAAAAGTCATGATCCCCGACACGATGCATCGAGGCGGGTTGCTCGGTCACGCGAGCGTGTTGACAGCGTCTGCCAATGGCGTGGAGACATCACCGGTGGTTCGTGGCGTCTGGGTTCTGGAGAGCTTGCTGGGAACGCCACCCGCGGCACCACCACCGGACGTGCCAGCGATCGAACCAGACACACGCGGTGCGACGACGATTCGTGAACAGCTGGCCAAGCATCGTAGTGTCGTCGCCTGCGCCGAATGTCATGCGAAGATTGATCCGTGGGGTTTTGCACTTGAATACTTCGATCCGGTCGGTGCCTACCGTGATCACTACACGATTTTCACTGGTCGAGGCCGAATCGCTCGACGACGCGAAGGGAAAGCGATCGATGGTTCGAGTTCGTTGCCGTCGGGGATCGTCGCTCATGACGAAGCGGATTTGCGACGAGAGTTGCTGGCAAGAAAGGACCTGTTCACTCGCAACCTTACGACCAAGTTGTTGATGTATGCCTGCGGACGTGAGATGACGTTTGCGGATTCGAGGGACATTCAAGCGATCGCGGATATCGCTGGTCAGCATCCAAACGGTTTGCGCGACCTCGTATTGGCAATCGTCGCCAGCGAAACGTTTCGAAGCCGCTGAGAGTTTTGGGGTCGCAATTCGTCTCGCTCGAGCTCCGGGTGGCTGGCGTTACTTGGAGTCCATTGTCCAAACGGGGTCCACGTTTTGGTCGCGTCTTGTCAGTGCATCGACAACTCGCCCCAGCAACACGACGCTCGGATTGTCATCGGGATGGTCGTGGACCAGGGATGCTAATTGTCGTGCGGCGCCCGTCAGGTCAGCTTTTTCGTATGATGTGAGTGCCGATTCGTAACGCATGCTCATTTGCCGCCACTCTTCGCCCGCGGCGGCCTTAAGTTCATAAAGCGTCACTGGTTCCTGGATTCCGACGGCACGAACGACGGCAAGCCGTCGGTGATCGAAGGCTCGTCCGACGGCCCGCGCGGTCGAGTCCGTGATCAAGCCTGCGACGCCAAGTTTCTTGGTGATCCCTTGGACCCGGCTCGCCAAGTTGACGGTATTGCCCAGCGGTCCGTACTTGAATTTGACTTTGGAGCCGGTGTTACCGACGCGAGCGATTCCCGTGTTGATCCCGATGCCGAATCCGAATTTGTCGGGCGTGATGTCTTTCCAACGTTCGCGCAGCGACTCGGTTTGCGCGAACATTTTGCAGGCAGCGCGGCAGGCGCGAACGGCATGATCGGGCTGTTCCGCCGGAGCGCCCCACATCGCCATCAGTTCATCGCCCACGTAATCGACCAGCACTCCGTCGGTGTCCATCACGCATTGGCTCAGCTCGGTTAGCACATCATTGATCCACTCGATCGTGCGTTTTGGACCGACTCGCTCGCTAATGGAGCTAAAGCCTCGGATATCACAAAACAACACCGTGACTTCGGCGTCGCGTCCGGACAGCAAGTCGTTGTCTTCCTCGAGCAGCTTGGCGATCTCGGGGGAAAAGAATTGGTTCAACGAAGAACGGATTTTCTCTTGGCGTTGGCGTGCGAGACCGGAGGAGACGGCACCCGCCATGACTTCGATGAGTGCCGCTTCGAGATCCCCGATCGGTTCGTCGTTCTCCGATGAGCCCAACCGTCGGTCGCCGTAAAGTGCACCGATGACACGATTGTTTTCGTCCATCACCGGCGCGGCGACGGCTCGATCCAGCGCCATCATCGAAGAGTCTTGGGTGTGCAAGAAATTCTTTGGGTCATACACGACCGTTTTGCCCGTTTTCAGCACTCGGCCAAGAAGCCCTTGGCTGAACGATGACACGCGACCACTTTTGTCGCTGGGCGCTTCCGGATCGGAACTGTGCGACGCCTTGACGACCCATTCGTTATTTTCACGCACCAGGGCCAGTGCGCGATCCAAGTCGATCATTTGTGCGATACTGCGAACCGCAGCACCAAAAAACTCATTGGATCCCGCGGCTTGGCGAACGACGGTGAGTGCCGAGCGCACTAGGTCAACCGCGACGCGACCATTGTCTTCGGATTGTGTGCCCGAAGTGATTTGATTGAGTCGGACGGGCGCCATGTTCGGTAGCGTCGAATCGACGGAGCCTTGGATCGTGCGAAACGGTTCTTCGGCCTGGCTGGTTGGCGACTCCTGGCTCTCCGGCGAGCAGACCGCGACTCGAATCGCGCGATTTTCGGGCAACGTAACGATGATTTCTTCAGTCGCTTCGTACACTTCGCCGGGCAATAGCGGCAGAGCTTTCGCACCGATGTAGAACGACAACCTGGGGTGAATATTTGAGATACGCAGGCTGCCTTCGACAAGCGATTCGACCCGTAGAGCTTGTCGAGGGATCGCCCGAGCCGCCAACGGCGCGATCACCAGTCGCTGGCAGGGGCCCAGATCTTGCAATTCAAGCGGACCGGCGTCGCCCTCTTGTTGGCGCCCTATTTCCAGCGGCGTTCGCGAAATGCCGTTCCAAAGCTCTTTCTTGCCTTCCCAAACGCTAAGTTCGACCTTGTGCACGACGTATCTCGGGTCAAGTTTGTGTGACGCTCTAGCAATCCAATCTGCCGAATTCTGGCACAATTGTAACTGCAGCGAAACTCGACGACGGTTTTACTAAGCCAACAATTCTTTGATAACCTTCGCCGGCTCGACGCCCGTCAGCCGTTGGTCGAGTCCCAAATGCTTGTGAGCGAATCGTTCGTGGTCGATTCCCATCAAGTCAAGGATCGTGGCATGGAGATCGCGAATGTGAACCGGGTCGCGGACGATGTTGTAGCTGAACTCGTCCGTCTCTCCGTAGATGGTGCCTCCTTTGACTCCGCCGCCTGCCATCCACATCGTAAAGCAACGCGGGTGGTGATCGCGGCCGTAGTTCTCGTGACTCAAACCGCCTTGCGAATAGATCGTCCGACCGAACTCGCCACCCCAGATCACGAGGGTCGAGTCGAGCAAGCCACGCTGCTTGAGATCGCGAATGAGTCCGGCACAGGCTTGGTCCACGTCTTTGCATTGGTCCGGCATCCGCCCGGCCACATTCCCGTGGTGATCCCAATTGTTGTGATAGATTTGCACAAACCGTACGCCTCGCTCAGACAACCGTCGCGCGAGTAGCGCCGAATTCGCAAACGTCCCCGGCTTCTTGGCTTCGTCTCCGTACAACTCCCACGTGTTCGCGGATTCGGTCGACAAGTCAACGAGTTCTGGGACACTCGATTGCATGCGATACGCCATCTCGTACTGTTCGATTCGAGTCATCGTCTCGGGATCGCCCAGCGCTTCGTAGCGAAGTTGGTTCATTGCCCCGATGGAGTCGAGTGTCTTGCGGCGGAGTTCACTGGGAACGCCATCGGGATTCTTGATGTACAAGATCGGATCGCCCTGGCTTCGGAAGGATACTCCCGAGTGTGTTCCCGACAGATACCCGCTACTCCAAAGTCGTCCGGAGATCGCTTGCAATTGGTCCTTGTTTGTCGGCTGGGCGACCATCACGACAAAGGTCGGCAAGTCCGAATTGAGCGATCCCAACCCGTACGAAGCCCAGGATCCCAAGCAAGGACGACCGGTTACTTGATTGCCGGTTTGAATGTAAGAAATCGCCGGCTCGTGATTGATCGCTTCGGTGTGCATCGAGCGAATGAACGCCATTTCATCGACGACTTTCGAGGTGTGTGGCAACAACTCGCTCATCCACATACCGCATTCGCCGTGTTGAGCAAACTTGTATTTACTCGGCGCGATCGGAAATCTCGATTGACCACTCGTCATCGTGGTCAAACGTTGGCCGTTACGAATCGACTCTGGCAAATCCTTGTCATACCAGGCGTTCATTTCCGGCTTGTAATCAAACAAATCCATCTGGCTCGGCCCGCCGACCATGTGCATATAAATCACACGTTCCGCCCGCGCCGCGAAATGTGGGATTCCCGGTATGCCGCCGATTCGCGACGACGGGTAGAGCGGTGAATCGATGTTCGATGCGCTGGCGTTACCACCGAGCAGTGAACCGAGCGCGGCGTAGCCCAAACCTTGAGCGGTGCCAGTGAGGAATCGACGACGTGCAAGTTGGTTCATGGCAATTGAATTGGTTGTGCGAAATTAAAAAGGCGATAACGCAAAGGCCTATTTGCAAAGGGCCTCATCAAGATTGATGAGCTCGCTGGCCAGCATCGTCCATGCGGCAAGCTCTGGCTTGGCGAATGAATCATCAACGCTCGTGTTACCGACCGAGAGCAACGCGTCGGCATCACCAGCATTGGTCACATAGTGACCACGCAACTCAGCAATCGCGCTTAACAGGATTTTGAGTTCGCGATCATCCAGAGGGCGTGAGAGCAAGCGTGCTGACATGAATTGCAGTCGCGACTTGTCGTCACTCCCGTCGGTTTGAGCGAGTGTCATGCTCGCCAATTTCCGAGATGCTTCGACGAATTGAGGATCATTGAGCGTGACGAGCGCTTGCAGCGGCGTATTGGAACGCTCGCGGCGCACCGTACACACTTCTCGATTTGGCGCCCCGAAAATCTCCATCGACGCCGGAGGCGCCGCGCGTTTCCAAAACGTATACATGCTGCGGCGATACAGCGCGGCACCCTCATCCGCCTTGTAATTGCGTGTGTTGCTCTCGGGCATCGCGACCGCTTCCCAAACGCCTGGCGGTTGGTAGGGTCGTACCGATGGGCCGCCTACTTTCGGTGTCAGCAATCCACCGGACCAAATCGCGAGATCACGGACCATTTCCGCATCCATTCGAAATCGTGGTCCATGCGACAGCAATCGATTCTCCGCATCGATCTCCAGTCCTCGTGGAGTCGTACGAGCGCTTTGACGATAGGTGGCACTAGTCAACATCATTCGAAACAGTGCTCGCGTATCCCAGCCACTTTCACGAAAATCCACCGCCAAATAGTCGAGCAACTCAGGATGGCTCGGCAGCTCGCCGGTGATTCCGAAATCGCCACTGGTCCGCACGAGTCCCGTGCCGAACACTTCCTGCCAAAATCGGTTGACCGTTACGCGTGCGGTCAACGGATGATCGGGACGGAACAACCATTGCGCTAACCCCAGGCGGTTTCGTGGCAAGTCGCCCATTTCCGGCAGCGATCCAGGCACATCCGCCGTGACTTGATCGAGCCGTTGGTCATACTCGCCACGGTTCAAGACATGTGCGACCGCGGGCTCGGGTTTCTCATTCATGACGTGGGCGATCGTGCCCTGTTTGCGAATCAAACTTTCCTCGCTGCGCAAATCCTCCAGCGATTGAAGGGTTTGACGGTACTCGGGACTTTCATGATTGAGCCACCAACGAGCGAGCGACTCCGCCGGCGCCCCCTTGATCGCGTCGGCGGGCAGCGACGCGGCGAACATGGCCGCCCCAGCGTCACCGATGTCGCGAATCTGTGCACCACTCAATGCATCGTTGTAGAGCCGCAAATCGTTGATACGAAGTCCGTCGAGGTAATCCGCTTGGAAGCGGCTGCCGATTGTCAGCGGCGCGGTGGTACGAATCGATTCATCGCCGAGCGTATTGTTGGCGACTTCGAGATTGTTTTGTTCGACGCCGTTGACGAACAGGCGAATGCTTTCGAGCTTGCCCAGCCCGTCGTTGACCAGCGCGACGTGACTCCATTGGTTCACGGCCAGCGGCTCGCGCGAAATTAACTTGATCGCTTTCTCAGGCCACTTGTGGATGATGTGGGTCGCGAGTCGACCGCCGTTCATCCACAGATCCCAACCTTGGTATCCCAGCGATTCGTCCATTCGAGCGACGATGGCACCATTGATGTCATTTCGCTCCGGATAAACCCACGCGGCGACCGCGAACGGTTCTCGCAAGTCATAGTCGCCCGCATCGGGCACCATGATCTTGGCGTTGGGTTTAGCCACGAGCGACTTTGCATGGGTTTGTCCGTCGCCCCAGGTCAATGCTCCCGTCGCGGTAACCGGAATCAAATCACCATTGACTAGCACCGATGTTGAATCGGTGGCGCCCTCGCCCAACGGCGCATGCATTACCAAGCGTTCGCGAGCGGGAATCACGCGAGCGAGCGACGTGGTCGTCAGTCCAAGTGTCGCGACCTTGTCGATCGCCTCTTTTTTCATCGTGTCGATTTGCGACTGTGTCGACGGAATCAGCTCCGCCAAATCCTTGAAACGTTCGCGATCTTCCAATCGCGGGACGACGACGATCGGTGGCGTGTTGGGGATGTTGCCATCGCGAACGGCTTGGGTCGTGTTGTTAAAGAACGCCGAGAGCGAATAGAAATCTTTCTGCGTCACCGGATCGAACTTGTGATCGTGGCAGACGGCACAACCGGTGGTCAGCCCCATCCAAACGGCCGAAGTCGTTTCGGTGCGATCGCGGGCGTACAGCACCGCGTATTCTTCGTCGATGATGCCGCCTTCGTTCGTCGTCATGTTGCATCGATTGAATCCCGTCGCGATCTGTTGATCGAGCGTCGGTTCGGGAAGCATGTCGCCGGCGAGTTGTTCGATACTGAACTGGTCAAAGGGCAGATTGCGATTGAAGGTAGCAATGACCCAGTCGCGATAGGCCCAGATCTCGCGGAAATTGTCAAAGTGAATGCCGTGCGTGTCCGCGTAGCGAGCGTAGTCGAGCCAGTAGCGGGCGCGATGTTCGCCCCAGCCTTCTTGAGCAAATAGTTGATCGAGATACTTGTCGTAGGCGTCGGGCGATTTGTCGGCCACAAAGGCTTCGACAAGTGTGGGGTCGGGGGGAAGACCGGTGACGTCCAGCGAAGCGCGGCGGGCGAGCGTGCGGCGATCCGCCTCCGGTGCTGGCGCGAGCCCCTCAGCGTCCAAGCGGGCCAAGATAAAATGATCGATCGCGTTTCGCGGCCACTGGGGCTGAGAAACCCGGGGCAAGTCAGGCTTGGTGGGCGCGATGAAGGACCAGTGAGCTTCGTAGGGAGCTCCCTCGGCAATCCAACGTGTGAGTGTTTGCTTCTCCTGGGGCGTCATTGTCTTGTGCGACTTTGCCGGCGGCATCAACGAATCGTCGTCCGCATCCAAATTGATTCGTGCGATCAGTTCACTCGTATCGATCGCCCCAGGGTCGATCGCACCTCCGGCGATCGCATCATCGCGAACGTCAAGCCGCAGCCCCGCTTCGCGAGTCGCGCTGTCGGCGCCGTGACAGGCGAAACATTTGTCGGTCAAAATCGGACGGATATCGCGGTTGTAACTCAGCGGTTTCGGGTCACCCGCAGACAAACCTGGTTCCGACGATTGAAGCGGATTGATTACGATCAGCGGAACGACCATGCAGCATGCGACGATGCAGGTGTGGAGAATTCTCGTGCTGGAGGGCATCCGTAGTACTAGCTCAGTAAGGCGGTAGCGGTAGGCGGGAGACGCTCGACGGCGTCCTACCTATTATGACCGATTCGTTGCCAAGGTCCAGGAGTTTCCCCGCAACCGTCGCCTAAGGAGACTGATTTTCCGCGATTAACGCCATCTCCGCACGCACTCGCTGGACCATTTCGGGGATGCGAGCGACACCTGAATAGTGATCCGCATCGTAAAGAATATGGTGATCGGCATCCAATCCGGCGGATTTAGCGAGCAATTCCGCGTTGGCAAGCGGAACGACATCATCGAAGCGACCGCTGAATAACCAGGTCCGATCGGGGGCTAAACGGTGCGCGACTCGAGTCGGTTCGATTGTCCAAAGCAATTGACGAAGTTGGTCGCCCTCGAGTCCCTCTTCCGCCATCTTGCGTCGCATCGTCGCCGCGTCCCGTTGTCCGGTTTGTAACACTTGGAACAGATTTCCACCGCATAGCATCAGGAACACGCCATCGAAGGCGTCGTCCAGACACGCGGCCGTGGAGCTGACGAAACCGCCTAGACTCGTTCCTTGAACGGCGATGCAGCGCCCGTCGATCATCGGCAGCACAGCGATCGCATCGCGAGCGCGTCGCACGTCGAGGATCGATTGTCGAGTCAACCGCATCAGGCTGGCCGCAGATTTGGGACGCGCCTCGCTTTGTCGCTCGCCATAGCCAGGCAAGTGAATCATAAACGCGTGCAAACCGTGTCGGGACAGTAACATCGCCAGGGTCTTTCCCACCGGCATCTTGCGTCCCGATTCATGGACCACGAGGACCGCGGGCCCCATCACGATCTCGCCCGTCGCATCACGTGCCATATGCCATTCGACCGCCACGTTGTCATTGAGCGGATCGTCGGTATCCACCACCGACGGGAACCGTACCAGGGAATCATAGCGCCATGCCAGCGCCGCTTTGCACTGGACCGTGAACTCGGCCGGTGCATACGACAACCCATCAAGACACTCGCGGGCATCGGCATTGGGTTCTTCGCCGATCGAGAGCGTATCCCTCGCTCGATATTGTTTGCCAATTACATCGCTGGCTGAAATCGGGTTCGCGGGATCGGCCCGGATTTTTCCTGGTTCCTCGCCAAAAACGATCGCTGCGAGATCGCCGGGCGCAAAGCTGGAAACAAACAGTGCGACAATGAACGCAGTAGCACGCATTAGTAGCTCCCGGTGAGATGTAAGTTTCCACGATGCTGGCGCAGGCGATCGCCAGGTCATTGGATACTCGATTTGCAAAAACAGACAAACCCCGAGCGCGGTTTGCCAATGCATAACGCGGTTTGAGGGAATTTTATCGATATCGTCGAGTCGAAGCGGCACGGATGTTGCTTGATTGCGGCACAAATGTTGCTGTAAGTGAGGCGCCGTGGCAAAACGATCTGGTCGAAACTTCGGCATTTAGCGACGTAAACAACCCTATCAGGCAACGAGGATCGAACCAGCATGACAGCGCTCATTGAGACGTCGGCTATCGCGGGAATGGGTGCGATCCAGCATCTGGACGGCATCGCTTTTCGCGTTTGGGCGCCCAACGCGGACATGGTTTCGGTCGTCGGCTCCTTCAACCAATGGGACGAGAAAGCGAATCCATGTCGGCGCGAGGATGGGGGCAATTGGTACGCGGACGTGCCCTCGGCAAAGGTCGGTGATGAGTATCGATTCGCGATAAAAAACGGTGACAAACAATTTACCCGCATTGACCCGCGGGCGAGGGAGGTCACAAACTCCGTCGGAAACGGCGTGATTGCCAGCGGCGAATTCGACTGGGCCGACGACAATTTCCAGATCGCCAGTTGGAACGAGCTGGTGATCTACGAACTCCACATCGGAACATTCAACGCCACCGGTGACGGCGTCGGAACGTTCGACTCCGCGATCGAGCGTCTACCTTACTTGCAACAGCTCGGTATCAACGCGATCGAGTTAATGCCGTTGGCCGAGTTTGCGGGCGATTACTCGTGGGGATACAACCCGGCGCACCCGTTCGCGGTTGAAACCGCCTATGGTGGCCCGGACGCCCTGAAGCGATTCATTCTCGCTGCCCATCGCCACGGAATCGCCGTGATCGTCGATGTCGTCTACAACCACTTTGGGCCGTCGGATTTGGATCTATGGCAATTCGATGGCTGGAGCGAGAACGACAAGGGTGGAATCTATTTTTACAACGATTGGCGTTCGGCAACGCCCTGGGGCGATACGCGACCCGACTACGGCCGCGGCGAAGTCCGGCAGTACATCTTTGACAACGCGATGATGTGGTTGGAAGAGTTTCATGCCGATGGTTTGCGTTACGACATGACGCTTTACATGCGCAGCGTTGACGGGGACGAAAGCAAGACGATTCCGGAAGGATTCAGTCTCGCGCAGTGGATCAACCGCGAAATCCAGGATCGTTTTCCCGGCCGGATCACGATTGCGGAAGACTTGCGAAACAATCGTTTCATCACGGCGCATGAATCCGGTGGCGGTGCCAATTTTGGCTCGCAATGGGACGCACAGTTTGTCCATCCCGTGCGAAAGGCTCTGATCGAAATCGATGACGCCAACCGCTCCATGTCCGCCGTTGGTGACGCGATCAATCATCGCTACAACTTGGACGCTTTCGGGCGCGTGATCTATACCGAATCGCATGACGAAGTCGCCAATGGAAAACAGCGAGTCGTCTCGGAGATCGATCCGAGCGAAGAACCGAATCGATATGCGATCAAACGCTCGACGCTCGGCGCTGCACTCATGATGACTTCGCCCGGAATTCCCATGCTGATGCAAGGCCAAGAATTTCTACGTGACAAGTGGTTCGACGACGGTCGCCCGATCCATTGGGAACGCGCCCAAGACTACGTCGGCATCGTCACCTTGTACTCAGACCTGATTGAGCTGCGACGTAACACCCTTGGTGTCTCCGCCGGTTTGTCGGGCCAACACGTGCACGTGTACCACAGCAACGACAGTGGAAAACTGATTGCCATGCGACGCTGGAAAGACGGTGGTGCGTGTGACGAGTGCGTCGTGATCATGAATTTTGCGGAAGGTCGCAAAGAAGACTATCGCGTCGGGTTGCCCAATGCCGGGACATGGAAGCTGCGATTCAACAGCGATTCGTCGATCTACGATTCACAAATGGACGAGACCACGTCGCTGGATCTGGTTGCCGAAGCAACGGCGCACGACGGATTCGATTTTTCGGCGTCGATCACGATTGGCGCCTACGCTTGTTTGATTTTCTCCCAGGACGCGTGAAACGCTTTTTCAAGGATGCATCGTGATGAACGAACAACTCTTTCTCTGGAATGGCGGGTCTGGAAAAGCGGCGGTGGTCCAAGAGGTTCGTCGTCAAGTCGAAACGTTTGGTCCGACGACCAGCTTGGAACTGACCCACGACGTCGACTTAACCGAGACGCTGGACAAGGCGTTCGACCGCGGATGTCGCACCGTCATTGCCGCAGGTGGTGACGGAACGGTCAACGCGGTCGTCAATTCGCTGTTACAACTTGATGCGAGTCGGCGGCCTCGACTTGCCATCGTGCCGCTCGGAACCGCCAACGACTTTGCCGGGACACTGGCGATACCTGATGAGCTCCCCGCCGCTGTTGATTTGCTCCGTACCGGTCGCGTGGTACCCATCGATGTCGTACGAATTTCGGCGGATCAATTTCAGAGGTACTATGCCAACATCGCTGCAGGCGGAAACAGCGTCCGAGTGAGCGAGGCGCTGACCGACGACATCAAAGCGACGTGGGGGGCTTTCTGTTACATGCGTGGTGCCGTGGGAGTGCTTGCCGACATGCAGACGTATCACGTTCGAGCCGAGTGCGATGGCGAGATCATCGAATGTGATTCTTGGGGCATTTTGATCGCCAACGGACGCACCAATGCGGGTAGAATCCCGGTGGCGCCGAAAGCGTCGCCCAACGACGGGCTGATCGACGTGATCGTCATTCGCGACGGCAACGTGGTCGACATGGTCGAGATCATTTCAAAGACCTTATTGTCGAGTTTTTTGGAGTCGGAGCAGGTAATCTTCCGTCAAGTTCGTACGCTGAGGTTGTCGTCCAGTCCCGCGATGCGGTTCACGCTCGACGGAGAGGTGATCGACGAAGAGCCTATCAATTTTGAAGTGGTCCCCGGCGCGATCGAGATGTTTGTGGGGCCCGAATTGGCCACCGGGTCGATGGCCCGGGATGGCATGATTGAAGCTGAAACCCGAGAATCGGCTTATTAATTTGCATTCTTACTTCCATTCGATCGAGAGACCGCGTTGTCCGAGATTTCTGTACTTGATGAGTCGTCGGCAGTACAGTCGCCCTGTTTCATGGTCGGTGTCGGAACGTCGCGTGATTGTGTGGCGGTGGTCGCCGAGGTCATCAATGATCTTGGCGTAGACTTTCCTTTCGCAGTCGTGGTGGCCCCGTCCGCGGCGGGTAGTGGCGAAGCCCTGCGCCTGGCCGGACTGCAATCATCCGTCAAGCTCGTCGTGCTCAGCGAAGATGAGCCAGTCGCACCACAGCCTGGGACTGTGTACGTGCCCCCGGCACAGCGAGGCGTCGAACTTCACAACGGCATGCTGTCGACGGTGGAGCTTGGGGCGAAAAAGCATGCGGCTCCGATCGATCATTTTTTTGCCAGTCTCGCGGCCGAGTTGCGATCAAATGCCGTGGGAGTCATCCTCGCGGGATCGGGTACCGACGGGACGCTCGGTTTGAAAGCTATCGGTGATGCCGGCGGCATGACAATCGCACAACAGCCGACGTCCGCATCGGATCGATCCATGCCCGAATCAGCAACATCGCTAGGGGTGGTCGACCACACGCTCTCGCCCGACCAGATTGCGGCAGAGTTGCTGCATCATGCCGAGCACATGACGATGTCCAATGAGCAAGAGGTTCAAGGTGAATTGAATCGCCAAATTCTGTTGGCGATTCCCGCGATCGCTGCGGCCATTGAAAAGCATACCGAGAACGACTTCAAGCACTACAAGACCACCACGCTCGCTCGGCGAATTCGGCGTCGGATCCAAATTCTGAAGCTTCCGTCGGTCGAAGCCTACGTCGAACTGTTGCAATCGTCGCGTGAAGAATCCGTGCGACTGTTTCGCGACTTGCTCATCAGCGTGACGGAATTCTTTCGCGACCCCGATGCGTTCGCTTCGTTAGATTCCTACGCGATTTCGAAGCTGGTTGAGCAAAACGATGGCGCGACACCGATTCGTGTTTGGATCACCGGATGCGCGACTGGACAAGAGGCTTATTCGATCGCGATCCTCATCCACGAAGCGTCACTGCGTTATGGCAAGTCACCCGCTGTTCAGATTTTTGCCACAGATTTGGATGAACAAGCCCTGGCGGCGGCACGGTCCGGCGGCTTCCCCATCGGGATTCAAGACGAAATCACGTCGCATCGGCTGAAAACCTACTTCGTCAAACGCGGGAATCGCTATTTTGTCACCAAGACGATCCGCGACATGATCGTCTTCTCCGCTCACAATTTGATCAGCGATCCACCGTTCACCAAAGTCGATTTGGTGTCCTGTCGAAACTTGCTGATCTATTTGGGAAGCCATCTCCAAAAGAAGCTCATCCCGCTGTTTCACTATTCGCTTCGCGCCGGCGGGTACCTGTTCTTGGGGCCGGCCGAAACCCTGTCGGTGAACAAGGAACTCTTCCGCACACTGCATGTCAAACACCGCATCTACCAACGACGCATCACGGCCCTGGACCGACCGAGGTCGCTTGACCTTCCCGCACTCAGTCGCACTCGGGTGCCGAGTTTGGAGGCACGGTACCAGGACGTGGACTTGTATCGATTCGCCCAACAAATCGTGTTGGGTGAGTTTGCGCCGCAGTGGGCGGTGGTCGACGATGAAGGCCAGATTCACGAGCTGTCATCGGACCCGTCACCGTTCTTGAAAATGGCCGCGGGGACATTCAAGAACAATATCGTGAGCCTGGCCCACGAGAACTTGCGAATCGGATTGCGTGCGGCGTTTAGCCAAGCAATCAAGACGCGCCGTCGATCGCTGGCCGAAGACATGTCGATGCCGGTCGACAACGGAATCCAGCGGGTCCACATCACGGTCCAACCGATGCCCGAGATGGGCTCCGAGTCGGGGCTGCATTTGGTCGCGTTTCATCGCATCGGGACCCCCTTGCGAATTGATCCTGAGTTGTCTGGATACACGCTGGACGGCGCGGCGACGAGACTAAGAGATCAGGCCGATCGAGTGATCGAGCAACTGGAGTTGGAACTCGCCACCACACGCGAGACGCTCGAACGCACACTCCAAGAACTGGAAGCGTCCAACGAAGAACTCAAATCATCCAACGAAGAACTGTTGTCGATGAACGAGGAGTTGCAGTCAGCGAACGAAGAGCTGGAGACATCCAAGGACCAGCTGCAAGCCAGCAACGAATCGCTGAGGACGAGTAACAACGACGTGGAGAATTTGATGCGTAGCATCAATATCGCCACCGCGTTTTTGGACGAGAATCTTTGCCTGCGCAGCTTCACACCGTCCTTCACAGCGATCTACGACCTGCGGCCCGCCGACATCGGTCGACCGATCACTCGATTCGTTCCACTGGTCGAGAACTTGCCACCACTTCCCGATCCCAAGTCGCTTCAGCCCGGCGATGTGGTCGAGCACACGGTGGTCGCTAACTCCGGTAAAGCCTATATCCGTCGCGTGATGCCGTACCAGTCGCCAAGCGGTGATCCGGAGGGCATTGCCGTGACATTCAACGACGTGACGGAGCTTCGCAGCAGCCGCGAGCTTTTCGAATTACTAGTCGATGCATCGTCCCAAATCGTTTGGCTCACCAATGCCGAAGGACGCGTGGTGGATGACTCACCGAGCTGGCGAAGTTTTACGGGTCAAACCGTCGAAGAGTGGAAGGGGCATGGATGGCTCAAAGTCATTCATCCCGACGACCGCGAGTCAATTATGGAAGTATGGGACGAATGCGTTCGAAAAGGTGTGCCGCTTACGCACGAGTATCGGCTGTGGCATCACAGCGGCGTGTATCGCTGGACCCAAGTTCGCGCGGTGCCCCAGCGGCTTCCCGACAATTCCATCCGTCGCTGGGTCGGAATGAACATCGACATTACCGAACGCAAGCGTTGGGAAAGCGAGTTGATTGATCGCGAGGCGCATTTGCGCCGCGTCATCAACAATCAACTCGGCCTCGTCGGTGTGATCGGAACCGACGGAACACTGCTCGAAGTCGATGATCGCTCGCTCAGTATCGCGGGACTGACGCGTGAGGACGTCGTTGGCAAGCATTTCGCAAATTGCCCGTGGTGGACCTACGATGCGACCTTGGCCAACGAGATGCGCGACGCCATGGAACGAGCGTTCACCGGCGAAGTTGTCCGGTTTGACGTGGGACTGTATTCGACGACGGGCACGCCGCTAATGATCGATTTCATGCTCGCCCCCGTCCATGACCAGCACGGGGAAATCGAATTTTTAATCCCATCCGGCGTCGACATTAGTGATCGCTATGCGGCGGAACAACAAGCGAGAATTGCCAGTGCCAAGCTTCGCGTGCTCTTTGACAATGTCTTTTACTACACCGGGATTCTTGATCTCGACGGAAACTTGCTTGACATCAACGAAAGTGCGCTGAAACCTTTCGGAATCTCGCGTGAATCGATGGTGGGGCTACCGTTCTGGGAGACCCATTGGTGGCGTGACCAACCCGATTCTCAAGCCAAACTCAGACAGAATTTTGCCGTCGCCCTGCGAGGAGAGACGTACCGCGAAGAACTGCCCTATTTTACCCCCGATGGTTCGCTCGGATATTCCGACTTTGTCTATACGCCGGCGCTGGATGAACACGGAAATGTGCTGTTCGTGGTATGCACCGGTTCCGATATGACTGAACGGCACCAGTTTGAAAAGTCATTGGCCGAGGCTCGCGAATTGGCCATTGCCGCCAATCAATCCAAGAGCCAATTTCTTGCGAACATGAGCCACGAAATCCGAACGCCCATGACTGCGATCCTTGGATACGCGGAACTGATTGCCGAGCGAGTCGTGGATGATGAAGTGCTCGAGCACATCCACACGATTCAGCGAAATGCAGGCTTCCTTCTAGAAATCATCAATGACATTCTCGACTTGTCAAAGATTGAAGCCGGTAAATTCGAAGTCGAAGCGGTCATGTTTAGCCCGAGACAGTTGATCGAAGAATTGAGCTCGCTCATGTCCGTTCGCGCCTTCGAAACGGGTTTGCATTTGGAAGTGGAATACGTCGAACCGATTCCAGCAAAGATCAAGAGCGATCCCATTCGGTTGCGCCAGATCCTAATCAACCTTACCGGAAACGCGATCAAATTCACCGAGTCCGGAAGTGTCAAATTGGTGGTCCGATACGATTCGACGTCGAGTCATCTTCACATCGATGTGATCGACACTGGGACGGGGATGTCGGACGATCAACAGCAAAAGCTGTTCAAGCCATTCGAACAAGGCGATGCATCGATCGTTCGCAAATACGGAGGGACCGGACTCGGTTTGGCAATCAGCCAGCGCTTGGCTGAGTTGCTCAACGGTCGCATTGACGTCGAAAGCCAATTGGGACACGGCAGCCGATTCACCTTGACCATCCGTTGTGACGACTTACATGATAGCCATGTTACTGCGTCGGAAATACTGACGACGTCGAACGAACCGACGTCCCACGCGACCGACTCTGGTCTGCTGGCGCTTAGCGTTTTGATTGTTGACGACCGTCGCGATATTCGATTTCTAAGTCAGCATCTGGTCGAGCAATTGGGCGGAAAAGTGATGACCGCTGAGGACGGCGAACAGGCGATTGCCGTCATCACTTCGGAGGCTAAGGCCGGACGCGAATTCGACGTGGTATTGATGGACGTCCAGATGCCCAAGATGGATGGCTTTACCGCCGTTCGCGAATTGCGAAAGAACGGGTTCCGCCAGCCGATCATTGCGCTGACTGCGAACGCCATGAATAGCGACCGCGAAGAGTGTCTAAGGGCCGGTTACACGCACTACTTGAGTAAACCAATTGACCGCACCGCCCTCACTTTAGTGCTTCGAGAAATCGGTGGAGCGTCGAACTAGTTACCGACTCATTGGTTGTTTTCGCTCGCCTTCGATGGCGTCCCCTTGCATCGATTGATCATCGACTGCTCGCTCGATCATCTCTTCGGTGACTTCATCATCGTCAGCTTCTTCCTCCAGAACTTCATTTTCCGGTTGCTCGACCCGATGGTAGCAAAGGTCGATCTGGATAGGGAAATGATCGGAGCCCACGAAACCTAATCGCTGAATTCCATCGACGGTAAAGTGAGATGACACAAACACATGGTCCACCGGAAACCGCATGTAAGCATGGTGAGCGTGAAATGTGTTGAAAAATCCCCTCCCTCGTCGCGGGTCCAGTAGTTCACTGGTCCTCAGAAAGTGACGCGTCGTCGAAGACCACGCCACGTCATTGAGATCGCCGCCGATCACGACTGGACCGCTGTCCTCGCTCAGCTCGCGTCCCCAAATCGCTAGCTCAGCGTCGCGTGCCGTCGCATCGTTGCCCCGGATCGGTTCTGGCGGGCGTGGATGCACTCCCAGGACACGAATCGTGTCACCGTTATTTAACTTGATTCTCGCATCGATCGATGGAATATCTTCCTGGACCATGAACTTGAGTTCGTGACTCACGATCGGCAATCGTGAAAGCATCATCATCCCGTACCAATTACTTTGCGGTTGAATGACTTGAAACGGATAAGTTTCCAAGAGCTGCTCTGTCGCTTTGACCCATCGCTCGTCAACCTCCAACACAATCAACACATCTGGCTGTTGAGCTTGAATGACGCTCATCCAAAGCCCGTGTTGATCATTCTCCTCCTCGACGTTGGAGATGATTAGTCGCAGACTACGGCCCTCCCGGCCGGCACTCCGCTGCTCCGGAGAAGTCGATTTAACCTGAGTCGAAGCGAGCAGAGTGTACGGGTAAATCTGAGGTACGTGCCATGCGGTGAGCAACATCACTAATGCAAAAACCACCCAGATAAGCCAAGTCCATGGCAGCGGCCTGATGTAATCCACGACCAAGTAGGCGGACGCGAGGATCCAACCCAGCACCAAGATCTGCACGCGTGGAAAATCCCAACCGCGTATGAACCAGTGAGGGTGAGAACTGATCGCCAGCAACGATCCGCTCACCAGAAAGATGAGGGCCGCTACAACCAGTCCGCCAAGTATGCTGTTGATCGCTATCATGCTGATCCCTCGGACGCGATTGTCTAGGTAATGCGTCCGCGGCGACCGAACAAGAGACTCAAGACGAATAGCACCAGGAACACGACAAACAGAATTTGCGCGATCGATGACGCTCCACCCGCGATACCGCCAAATCCCATGACGCCTGCAATCAGCGCGATGATGAAAAAGACTGCTGCCCAGTAAAGCATGATTATTCTCCAGTTTGTGGTTGTTTGTTGCCGACAAGGCGGCACGTGAACGCTCGCATATCGAGGGAGCAGATAACGCAATTGGCGTGCCGTGAGCAGTCTTTGTGAAACGCCGTTTTCGTTAAACTGGTCGAATGCCCGTTTCACCAGCAGCGACGCCGATACACAGGTCAATCAATTTTCGGTTTTGAAATCTGCCGCAATATGTCGGCCAGCGGACAAGTGATTGTTCCGCGATCACGGCGGCTTGTCGCTCGGAACAGCCATGATGAGCAATCGGGCGCCGCCATCGCAGCAAAACAGTGGTACATTTGTGACATTCCGACTTCGCCCCCGTCCCCACGCATTCGCCAACATGACCAAGATCAACGTCGACCAAGCCGTTCGTGAGCGCTACTCATCCGCCGCCAGCTACCGCGAAACCGCACTCTGTTGCCCCGTTGACTATGACGCGAAGTATCTGGAAGCGATTCCGGCGGAAGTAATCGAGCGAGACTACGGGTGCGGTGATCCGTCAAAATACGTTCGCGAAGGTGAAGTCGTCCTGGATTTGGGCTGTGGCGGAGGCAAGATCTGTTTCATCGCGGCTCAAGTCGTGGGCCCTGCCGGTGAGGTCATCGGCGTGGACATGAACGATGACATGCTGGCGCTCGCACGTAACAGCCAACCCGTGGTTGCGCACAAGATCGGCTTTGACAACGTGACGTTCTTGAAAGGAAAAATCCAGGACTTGGCGTTGGATCGAGATGAAGTTGACGAATATTTGAAAGCCAATCCGATTCGCAGCGAGGCGGACTTCCAGCGTCTGGAAGCCACCATCAATGAATTGCGAGCGACGTCGCCGATGATCCCTGACCAGTCGATCGATGTCGTGGTGAGCAACTGTGTCTTGAATTTGGTCGACGCCGCGGAAAAGGAGCAATTGTTTCGTGAGATTTTCCGCGTGCTACGAGTAGGTGGACGCGCCGTGATCAGTGACATCGTGTCGGACGAACCGGTGCCCGAAGCCTTGCAGAACGATCCCGAATTGTGGAGCGGTTGCGTCTCGGGTGCATTCGAATTGCAAGAGTTCTTGCTCGCGTTTGAACAAGCCGGATTTCATGGAATCACCCTCGAGTCGCTGCAGCGAGAACCCTGGCAAACGGTTGAGGACATCGAATTTCGAAGTGCCACCGTCATCGCTTACAAGGGTGAGGACTTGGAGCCGGCAAGTGAAGACGACGAGCCGGTCGCATCGGTCGTCTACCGCGGCCCGTTTGCCCGAATCCAGGACGAGCGCGGTCATACGTTTGAACGAGGCGAGAGTACTTTCGTCACCCGGTTAACGCTTGAAACGCTTTCGCGAGAGCCCTTCGCCGAACACTTCGACTTTGGAAGTGTGGACTTTGATGGCGAGGACGACGATGTGTCACCCCACCCATCAGCCAAACTTAACCTGCCTACCATGGGTTGTAATACTCCGGGTTGTTGCTGAGTTAGGCAAGCTGTATCGATTGCTGGTCGCTTCACCGGGAAACACGATTCTCTGATCTGCGACTGTCGCACTTGCATCGACCCGGCGAGCAAATTCGTGGTGTGGATGAGGACGATAGACGTGTACGGTCGATTCCTCCATCGACGTACTCCTCCCCGCCTCCACCCCCTTTGCTCGGGAACGTCTATGCCATTCCTCGCCGGTAGTCTCGCGTTTGAACGATTCAGTGTCGACGGTTTTGATTCACCCACGTTCGGAGATGAGCATATCGATCTGCTCCAACAGAACGCTGCAGGGAACATCGAAACCAACTCCGAAGAAAACGTCCACGTCGGTTTTCTTGGTGGGACGCACTTGTTCGACCAAGAATTTGACCTCGCAAAGAACCTGATCAACGAAGCTGTCCATTGCTCGGTTCGTATCGACACTAACCAAATTCCTTCTGCCATCCGAAAAGCATGGTTGCAAATGGAGCTCGCCGCATTTGCAAAGGACAGCCCCAGCGGTACGGCGTCCAAGTCGCAGCGGAAGGAGGCCAAAGAGGCGGTCGAACAGCGATGCGAAGTCGAAGCGGCGACCGGCAAATATCGTCGCATGTCCCAGTTTCCGTTCTTGTGGGACCAGCGGCAAAGCCTGCTGTACTTTGGCGGATCGGCAGGCGCGGCGAGCGGACATTGTGCCGATTTGCTCGAGCGTGTTTTCAATGTCGAATTGCGCCGCATGAGTGCGGGAACGATCGCACAAGCTTGGGCACTCGAGGCGGATCGTGTCGCCGAACTCGACGACTTGATGCCGACGAGCTTTGTGGCCAACCAGAGCTTTGGACAACTCGCGTGGGCCAACGAACACTCGCCAGCACCTGATTTTCTCGGCAACGAGTTCTTGCTGTGGTTGTGGTGGTCGCTCGAAAACCAATCAGACACGATCAAGTTAGCAGACGGCAGCGAGGTGACCGCAATGCTCACCAAAACGCTCTCACTGGAATGCCCATGCGGCGAGAATGGTAAAGAGTCGATCTCAGCCGAAAGCCCGGTGAAGCTTGCCGAAGCGATGCAAGCGATTCGATCCGGAAAGCTACCACGAAAAACTGGCATGACGATCGTTCGAGACAGTCAGCAATTCGACCTCGTGTTGCAAGCGGAGACGTTTGCGATCAGCGGCGCGAAGATCCATCTGGATGATGACTCGGACTTCGAAGTCGACGACCGTATCGAAGCGATCCGAACGCTGAGCGAAACCGTGGACATGATGTTCCACGCGTTTTGCGACGTTCGAACCTGCGATCAATGGGCACACGATCTCGGTTCGATCTCTCAGTGGCTCGAGGCCCCCGCCGCACAGCGCGGCAAGAAGGCCGCCTAAACGCCCTCTCCGACTCGCCACGAATGGCGTCCCGCCGCAAGTCGCTCTCCCCATCGGGGAGAGCTTCCGAGTGGAGTGCAGCATTTTAATTTAGGTGCTAAACCAGTGGCGACTTCGAGTAAACTGAATTGCTGGACGAGCAGCCGACCTCCAAGCGCATGAGGATCAAACCCCGATGACGAATAACCCCGTCGACGAATGGTTCAATGCGTTGCCAGCTACACAGCGTCCGATTCTTGATCGCATGCGTTCGTTCATTCGCGAATGTGTGCCCGATGCGACTGAAGAGCTGAAATGGAATCGCCCCTGCTATTCCACCGTCAACGGATTGTTCTGTTATCTGCATACAACCAAGAATCACGCTACTCTTGGATTCCAAAACGGCAGTTCACTTTCCGACCCCAAAAAACTGCTGGAGGGAGACGGGAAACACATGCGACATATCAAACTTCGATCCAAGCGAGACATCGAAGATGTGGATTTACGTGCCATGTTGATCGAGGCCATCTCGATTTAAATTGCCGTGTCGGTCATGCACGTGCTGATGGGCTTACCAGGGCCTCGTCTTGTTGGAGAAACGAAGCGACCTCGACGTTCAGTTGCTCGAGCAACGGCGGCAGTGTCGCGATTAGCTCGCCGGCGTGATCCAAGTTTCCGTTCTTAGCCGCTGACTCGATACCCTGAGCGATCTCGACGACCGGTCGTGCCTGGAACGTCACCAAAGATCCCTTCAATGTATGAGCTGCGCGGTGCAACGTCTTCTGGTCACCCTGCGAATGCGCGAGGATCATCTGGTCCATCAGTGTTGATGACTGCGAGACCAGAATTTTTGCAAGTGTTCGTACGATCTTTTCGCCGCCTGGCATTCGCTGTACCACGTGTTCCCAATTGATTAAGGGTTCCGCTAATTTGCTATCGACCAGCATCTCCAGCGGGTTTGCCGATTCATTAGATCGCGGCACGTGCCGGTCACCAATTGCTCGCCGTGATCGACCAGGCAACGATTTCGGTTTATCGCCGCTGGTGAGTGCGATCGCTGGGACAGCTTCGACGGCGGCAAACAACTCCTGGGCGTCGATCGGCTTGGACACGTAACCGTCCATGCCAGCACTGAGACATCGTTCGCGGTCGCCTTTCATCGCGTTCGCCGTCATCGCCACAATCGGCGTACGTCGATTGATACCTTCTTCGTTGCGACGAATCATCGTTGTCGCCTCATATCCATCGATCAATGGCATTTGAATGTCCATCAACACCAAATCGTATTGCGTGCTAGCGACAGCATCGACTGCTTGCTCGCCGTTTTCGACGATGACCACTTGGTGTCCGCGTTGCTTCAAGAACTCGGCGGCAACACATTGGTTGATCGGGTTGTCTTCGGCGAGTAGGACCAATCGTGGCTGAATCGTTGTTGACACTCGTGTCCGCTTTGACTTTGTATCGACTTTGTGTCCGAATTGTGTGAGGATCGCATCGAGCAACTCGGAGTGGGCGACCGGCTTGGCAAGGCAGCGGGCGATGTCCAGTTCACGACAACGATCAGAATCGCCCGGTTGGATTGCCGACGAAAGCATGATGATTTTGCATTCGTTGGCCGATCGCGTTTGTCGAACCAATGCGGTGAGTTCAAACCCGTCTTGCACTGGCATCATGCAGTCGGTCAGGATCAATGGGATCGGATCGCCACTTTCCTGTAGCGATTTTAGCGCATTGAATACACTGTCGGCTAACACTGGCGACATTTTCCAAGATTCACAAATCTCTTTTAAGATGAGCCTGTTCGTCAGGTTGTCGTCGACGATCAACACTCGCATGTTCTCTATCCAGCCCACGTCAGCTGGTTTCAGCGAGTTCTGGTCTTCATCGACTCCAAGTTCTGCGGTGAACCAAAATCTTGTTCCCTTGCCGACTTCGCTCTCCACATGAATCGTACCATTCATCATTTCGACGAGTTGGGACGAAATTGTCAAACCAAGTCCGGTGCCGCCGAATTGACGTGTCGTCGAAGTGTCGGCTTGGCCAAACGCTTGGAAAATGTGCTGCTGTTTATCAAGCGGAATCCCTATTCCGGTGTCCCACACGGAAATTTTCAGCATCACATGGCCGGGCCGTGGAAGTTCGCGAGCATCTGTAGTCGCCGCAACCGACCGACCGGGAGTGCTCTCGACGTCGACCACAACCTCGCCCGACTCGGTGAACTTGATCGCATTGCCGACAAGGTTTGCAACGATCTGTCTCAGTCGCCCAGGATCACCGATAAGCACGTCAGGAATCTCGGGCGAGATGCGGCATGCAAGTTCAAGTCCTTTGATGGACGCGCGAGCGGCGAGCGTTCGTGTGGTGCTCTCGATGCAGTCACGTAAGCCAAACGACACCGATTCAAATTCCAACTTCCCGGCTTCGATCTTCGAGAAGTCTAGTATGTCGTTGAGAAGCCGAAGCAACGACTCGGCGGACTGGCGAATCATATTCAAATAGTCTCGCTGTTCCGGCTCGAGCCGAGTGCTGGCCAGCAGATCACCCATGCCGATGATTCCGTTCATGGGTGTGCGGATTTCGTGACTCATGTTGGCCAAAAATTGGCTCTTGTGTTGCGATGCTTCCAAAGCGACCCGCATTGCGTTCTCGCGTTCACCGATCACACGACCGAGCAGGCGACCGATTGGTTCAAAGATGGAGATGAACGAAACGAGAATTGCCAGCAACGCTGCGGCCAGAAACCGGTTTTCCCAAGATTGGAGTTCTTCGATGCGATTCAACAACAGGTCACGTAGGAGCAGCGAATTGTCCGTTTGCCCAGGTTCACTTTGTTCGTAGGACTTCGATAGTTGAAGGAACTTATGTAGTTCAGCACGCTGTTGATTTTCAAACCAAGCACTCAGCCCGATCAGTGAAAACACCACGAGCAGGGCGAGGACGTAGCGTACTCGAATTCTGTCGACCCAATTGATATCGATATTCACGACGTCTCGTTCATTTGGCATGTTCAACTCGCAATGATCGAGGAATCGACAAACATTCGCAAACGCTACAAGTCACCCGAATCCGACTCGAGCGCAATCGAAAAATCCATGTGGATGTTAATCACGATCTGTAATAATTCTGCGGCGCCCAAAAGGCTTGCAGCGATCAACAATGTCGTGGAAATCACAGTAAACGAGTACTCAAAAAACCCAACCGCGTGCGACAGTAATAGTTGGCTCGATACCAACATTAATTCGAGCAAGCGGAATACCAGTGACATTGCCCCAATAAGAATCACCGCATAGGCAAGAACGCGATACGTTTTTTGGACCAAGCGAATGGTAAAGTACGCTTGGCTGCTCGATTTCGCTTCGAAGTTTGTCCTGATTCGCCGACGGGCACTCTCTTGAGGCTCATCGAAGTCGACCCAGCGTGTGGCCGCCGAATCAACCGCGTACAGCGATGCGTGCGGATTTTTTTGGTAACGATCGGCGTTCTTGCGAGTGGCCACGCGAACCGTCGCAGCAATTTCAGGCGTCAACAGATGCTCACTGTTCGGCCGCTTCGCAATCGGCTTCAGCAGCAGTTCTTCACCCACTGGAAGGTCCAGGTCTTCGGGAGCGGCGATCGTGTTATCGTGCATCGTTAAATCGCCGCACTGGACGTAGCTCGACGGTGAAAAGTTGGGAGGAATCAAATCTATAACGATATCGATGATCGTGCCACTGAGTTCTCGTACACGGCAAAAGCGTCACCCGCCCAATAATCAACTCAACACGGTATCTACGCTAAATCTAAACATCGTCATCGCATTTCATTCGTTGGACGCGAATCTTGTCCGTCAGTCGTGTCCTCGTCGTTTAACCAGAGTCAGCTTGTTGCCTTCGTCGTTATAGGCGACTTGATCCATGATGCTCTTGATCAATACGATTCCCCGGTGGGAATCCGAATCGCGGGATGAACCATTGCTGCCGCCGAAGCGAGAGTGATCGAAGCCATCCCCCTCGTCCTGGATCACAATCTTCATGTCGTCCATCGTGGTCTTGATGTCGACAAGCACCCGTCGATTTTCGAAGTTTGCGTCTTCACGTCGCTCGTTCACAATCGGGATCGGTCGACCTTCACGAACAAGATTGCGAACGAGTTGATTTGCTTCTTCGGGCAACTCGAGATTGCCGTGGTACATCGCATTGAAAAGTGCTTCATGCAATGCGATACCCAGTCGACTTCGGCTACCTTCGTTGCAGAAGCCTTCGGAAAACGCAATTTGTTGTAGAAACTCGACGAGTGGCTCGATCAACGTAAAATCGTTCTCGAGTACAAACGTGTAACGGCAATAGGTCATTCGCTGGAGCAACCGGGCATAGTCACGATCCGCCCGCATTAAGTCGACAACTTGGTCGACAGTTTCGCTTAACCGCTCGGGGACATGCATCTTGGGAACATAACTGGACGCGCCCCGGTCCAGCGCCTCCGCAGCCGTCGCTTCACTTCCTTCGGAAGTAATCATGATGACGGGAATGTCGGGGTGACGAACTTGCAGCTCATCAAGCAGTTGCATCCCGTCCAATCTCGGCATGACTAAGTCGGTGACAACCACATCGGGGCATTCCGACTCACACAATGCCAAACCTTCCTCTCCATCGGAGGCATGAATGACCTCGTAATGATTCGATAAAAGGTGAGCCGCAAGAACGCGATCCATCTCGTTGTCATCAACAATCAGAATCTTTGTCACTTACCTACTCCACGCCCCACTGTACAAACAATGATCCGGCGAAATTGTAGTGAGTGAGTGTCGAGGGTCATGTGAAGATCGAGTGAATTTAAAACGCACGGCCTTGGTTTTGGCATGCCCTTCGGCCCTTCTTTTCGGGCCTGGACGCTCGCAGCGGAAGATCGTGTTAAGATCGAAGGCTCGGAAACCATTTCATGGCGCTTGCAATCGACTAACCCAGGATTTCCTACGTGATTGATTTCCCATCGAACCGTCAAGTGATGGTGGTCGCTGCCCGAGTATTTCGCGGCATCGGTGTTGCCGCCGGGCTCGCCTGCGGATGGATCGGTGCAGCCTCGACCCACGCGATCGAGCCGGTCATCGAGCGATCGACGATCCAGTCGGGGTTCCGATTCAAGTCTGCTAAGCAACCGCTCGCGGGAGATTTGGGATCAAGCGCTCAGTGGGATCTGGTCGACGGAACCATCGACCCTAATAGTGGCGGGCTGGATGCGTTACACGACGATCGATTGCCGAGCGATGAAGATCAACCACAAGCCAACTTCTTTTTCCGCGCCGCGAGCGAGGGTGGACGACTGCGAGTGGATCTCCGTTCGGTTCAATCGATCGCATCACT
Source organism: Pirellulaceae bacterium (assembly GCA_041741195.1). Taxonomy (GTDB): domain Bacteria; phylum Planctomycetota; class Planctomycetia; order Pirellulales; family Pirellulaceae; genus JBBSJZ01. The sequence goes on along the minus strand of JBGSKM010000012.1, from coordinate 105,786 downwards.
GAGTTCCTATTCCTGGCATCCGACGGTGCGAGGCCCCCAAGTCTTCGAGGTCTACGCTTGCGACGATTCAGCCACCGAGTTGCTTCCCAAGCGTCCGCTCGATCCAGCCACATGCGGTTGGCGACTCGTCGGCAGGGTGGACACTCGCGGTCAAGGGCCTCGTGGTGCCGATCGTTCCGCACCGCTGAGTGTGACAATCTCCATCGCCGATGAGGCTCCCAACAGTGCTCGTTATTTGTTGCTGGATATTCAATCACCCGACCCCGCGGACCCTTTCGCTCAAACATTCTTTAGCGAACTGGACGTGGTGTCGCGCGGGGACGTCGCCACGAAAGAGATTGAGCAACCGGTTGGAAAGATGTTGTCGGTCGCCAGTGACGACGATCAGTATCAGTTTCATTTTGACATGAGCGCGGCGCCCGACTTGGAAGCGTGGACTGAAAAAGAGTTGGTCCCAGTCGTCAAGGCTTGGTATCCCAAAATCGTGGATGCACTACCCAGCGAAGGCTATAAGGCTCCCGAGCAAGTACGGCTTCGGTTTCGTGATCAGATGCAAGGAGTGCCAGCCTACGCCATGGGCAATACGATTCATCTGAATTCGTCGTGGTTTCGCAAAGAGCTTGACCGAGAAGCCAAGGGTGCCGTTGTCCACGAACTGGTCCATGTGGTCCAGCAGTACCAGCGTCGGATTCGTTCCATCCCCAATCCACGGCCAGCCCCCGGCTGGGTCGTGGAAGGCGTTGCCGACTACGTTCGTTGGTTCCAGTATGAACCCCAGTCCAAGGGTGCGGAGATATCACCGGCACGAGCGGAGGGCGCAAAGCATGACGCCAGTTATCGCGTGACGGCAAACTTTCTCGATTGGGTGATTCGCAATCATGATCAAGACCTATTGAAACATCTCAATGCGGCGGCTCGCCAGACACGATACGACGAAAAGCTTTGGGTCGACCGAACCACGCATAGCTTGCCGGAATTAGAAAAGCTGTGGAAACAATCGCTGTTCAATCAATGAGCAACGGGGCGATAAGTCCCCCGATTGAACCTGGGAGCGGCGTTCACCAAGTCGTCCCCACATCATGGCGCGGGATAGCGGCCAAAGTTTCGATAGCCGGGCGATTCGCATCGATGCCAACGACGGCTGGAATCCCGAGAGTCTTTGCCAAGACTTGGTTGCTCACCCAACGGATGCCGTCCCGATCACAGCGAGCTTCGATTGCCGTGTAGCGAGTGCAAACGATTCGATTGCCGATCAAGGTGGTTTCCACAGGTGGCAGCGACGCCAGCTTGTCATCGCTCAATCCGATCAAAATCGAATTCTTGCAGTCGACGATCGTATTATTCTCGATTCGAGCATTGCGAACTTGAAAGTAGCGGTTCAGTGGTGAATTGGGGATGCCCATCATCAGGCTGATTGCGGACCGGGCATCGTCGCCAGCGAGTTTTTCGAGATAGTTATCCCGAACGACGTGGCCTTCGCCAATGATTCGAATTCCTCCGCTACCCTTTACCCCACCGCCAAGAAAAGCGTTGCTCTGTACCAGGCAATTGTTGCCATGACGCAACGTCAACGTTCCGCTGACGCGGAGGAACGTGTTGTCACGATAGACATTACCGCATGATTTGTTGGAGATGCATTCGACTTCGCCGTTGCATCGCTCAAAAAGATTGTGCTCAACGATACATTCAGCGGAACGCATTGACGTTTGGCTGTCGCCGATCCGAATCGTCTCGCCGCCGTTTTTTCCGAGCTTCTCGCGGGGACCGAAATAGTTGTGATCGATGCGATGTTTGCCGTTGCTCTCGTCGCTGAGCCAAACCACGAACGTCGCCCCCGGACCTGACTTTCCCTCAAAGCTGCATCGATCCACCCGATGTCCCTCGCCATACAGTCCGACCCAGCGGCATTCTTTGGACGATTCGGATGATGACCTGCCAATGACGGCACAATTGGTCAGTCGGCAATGGTGGGCGAGATGCTTCGAGTCCTGGCGAAACTGAATGAGGTCGCTCACTTCCGTGCTCGGGTTATCGAACAACAATCCTTCGACGACAAGATTCTGGCCACCAATCCGTAAACTGCTCGTGCCGGTGAAGATCGTCTTCCCAGGAACCGCTGCCTTCAAGGTGATCGGTGCCGCTGCGGTTCCGTTGCCCGTCAAGACAACGTGCGTGTCTGGCCACTCGCCCTGGCGCAACACGAGATTGTCGCCGGGTTTTGCAATGGAAACCGCTCGTTCCAGTTCGGAGATATCCGTCACGTGGATATCCTTAGCCACCGCTGGCGCGGAAATGACGAGCCACAGGAACGTCCATCTCACGCCAAGGCGTCCGACTCGGAGCAACTTCATCATACGACTCGGGGCACGAATCAATTCTTCCATGGTTTGACCAGTGCGCGGTCGGCGTACGCTTGCCACATTGCTTTGAGTTCTTCGACTCGCTCCGGTTCAGTGGCGCTCAAGTCATTTAGTTCGCTGCGGTCCAATGCAATATTGTAGAGCTCCCAATCTTTGGGAAACATGGAAACCAACTTATAGTCACCCACGCGAATCGCTCGATTGCCTTCGTGTTCCCAGTACAACGCGTCGCGTGAGATCGGTTCGCCTCGGAGTGCGGGCACCAAACTTTTTCCTTCCAGCGGTATGATATCACCCGCATCAGTCGATTGTGGGTACGTCGCGCCGGAGACGTCGACAGCGGTGGCCATCAAATCGATCAGGTGACCGGGAGTGGATTCGAGTTCGCCGTGACGCGTAATCCCCGCGGGCCAATGTGCGATGAGCGGTGTCGAAATTCCACCCTCGTGAACGAAGTGCTTGTACATGCGAAACGGAGTATTCGATACTGTGGCCCAGCCGATACCGTAACCAAGGTAGGTATCCGGCCCGCCAGCCATAACGCCCTTCCCCTGTCGCATCGGAAATCCATCCCGCGTTTGCTTAGGAATCATATCGGGTTGCAAGTAGTCATCGGCCAAGGGGGGCAACGATGGGTCGCTCGCCCGTGGCTTGCCGATCTTTCCGCGGCCCATGTTTTCTTGACAACCACCGTTGTCTTGCAGGAAACAAATCAGCGTGTTCTCGAGTTGGCCAGTCGCGGTGAGCGAGTCAATGATTTTGCCGATTCCATGGTCCATACGATCGATCATCGCCGCGTAAACTTCCATGTTTCGCTTGTCCCAATCCCAGAACTCGGTTTCTTTCAAGTCATCAGGGATGGGCCAATTTTCGGTACTCGATGAATTGATAACACCGAGTTTGAGCATTCGTTCGTACCGGGCGTCGCGAATGGATTGGTATCCCGCATCGTACTTGCCGGCGTACTTGGCGATGTCCGATTCGCGGGCATGCATGGGCCAGTGAGCGGCCGTGTATGCGACGTAGACAAAGAACGGCTTGTCGGAATCAGTGGAATGATGTTCGTTGATGAAACGTACCGCGTGATCACTAATCGCATCGGTGTAGTAGTAATCATCCGTCTTGTACTGGGGATCGGCGAAGGGTGAAACGAAGTCGTTATCACGGGTCAACGAGTTGGGGTCAAAGAAGCTGCCTGCACCATGAATGGTTCCGTAGAACCGGTCAAACCCCCGCTGCAGCGGCCAGTTGTATTTATCGGCAAGGTTTTGCGGATGCACAGTCCTGGTCACATGCCATTTGCCGACGGCGTAGTTCTTGTATCCTGCTGTTTTTAGAACTTCGGCGATGGTGACCGCTCGTTGACTGAGTTGTCCGCGATAGCCTTCGCTACCTCGGTCTTCCATCATGTGGCCCACTCCGGCTTGGTGCGGATACAACCCCGTGAGCAAACTGGCACGCGTCGGACAGCATCGTCCGGTGTTGTAGAACTGGGTAAACCGCAGACCACCTTCGGCCAAGCGGTTCAAGTTCGGTGTTTTGATCTCGCCCCCATAGCACTCGATATCGGAGAAGCCCATGTCGTCGGCGAGAATGTAAACAATATTGGGCCGAGCGGCGTTCGCATCGGCGGCAGCGGATCGAGCGCATTGCAGGGCCGCAAGGCAAACGAGGAGAGCGACGTACATTGGCGGCAAATGAATTCGGACGTGCACGATGATGATGCTCGGCGTGGGTAATCGTTCGGGAGCTAGATACGACGTAGCATATTCTAGTCACCAATCCGATCTCGAGTCATCCACAGTGCGATCGGCGGCACATGCTAGGTCGCGGCAAACAATGATGCCCGGCTAGCATGGCGCTCGCAAACCATTTACGGCGTCACTTCGGCATCGTAGTTCAACACACGACGCCCGTCTTGTTCGACGGCACGAAGGAGCACTCGTCCGCCGACCAGCTCGCTTCCGTTGGAAAAGAAAAAATCGCGTGCGGTCGTTTCCATTGGCGCAACGCGGATGTATCGACGTTGGTACTGTCGTCCAGGTGGCGGAAACAACATGCAATCATACGACAGCGCCTTGGGCGATGTGTTCGTCATCTCGACAGTCACTTGCAATTCATTGTCGTTCGTGATTCGGCTTTTCAACTTCACACTCAAGCCGGCAACACCGACGTTCACTTTGCGGTAGACCGTGATCTCCCGCGGTGGCGTCGTTTGAAACTGAAAATCCAGTGCAATATCGTATTCACCGATCATCGCCGAGTTTCCGAGCACGATATCGAATCCCTGAGTGGCTGATTTTCCGCCGAGCAGTTCCCATGAACGTGTTGGCGAATCGACTTGCCAGGCATCGGGATGCCGAATGCGCATCTCGCCGACCATCGAATCACGCGTCGGGTTGGTGTAGACGACATGCAGCGGTTGGACTTGTCCGAGAAAGCTGTCGAGCGTCGTTTCAGCAATAGCGACCGACATGCGAAATGCGAGCAGTGTCGCATCCACACCGATCAAGAAGATGGGCATCGGCCCCGTCTCGATCCTTTGCGCCTCGTGCCCCGCGTGATCGACGACCGGAACAGGTGACACATGGCCCCAGACGTCCACTTGTTTGACGTCCTTACCAAGGTAGATCTCTTCCACTTTCTTGGTGGGTGACCACATCATCACCACCGCTCGACTGGGCCCGGCAAACACTTGGTTGTTCGAGCCATTTTGAAGCGACAGTGTTCCGACGAAGCGGGTGTCACCCAACAGCAAGCTGGAGGTTCGCCAAGGCAACAGCAGATCGCTGGGTCGTCCGTCTTCTCGCAGCAGACCGAATCGTGAATCATAGGGGTCGCGAATCGTCGCCAATTGAACGTCGTGGTTACGAATGGCTGCCATGCGCATCACGAGATCGGCGATCCGCGTATTTCGCTCGTAGCGATTCGCATCGATCGCGTCCAACGAAAGCCACGTCTGCGGCTCGCGACCCGTCTTGGCTCGCGCTTCCACGTCAAGCGTCGCATCGAGTTCAGCAGCGGTCAGGGGGTTTCGATCGCTCGTCCGGCTCGTTGCTTGCCAAGACGACTCCTCGGCCGAGAGCATGGGTTCCATCCATGGCCATGAGATTGCAACATCAATCGATTGTCCAAAGCCCTGCAATCCTGTGCGAATCGACGACACCTGTTCTTGCAGTCGCGGTCGTCCGAGAAAGCTTTGGTCGTCGTCGGCGCCAAGCTGCCAATGACGCACTTTCAAAGTCAATTGCGACATGATCGGTTCCAGTCGCTGTTGCCACACGGCGCGGTCACGGAACAAGTTCGCGATCAATGCATCCCGCGGAGATTGGATTTCGTAATGAACAAGTTCGCTGGTGGGTGGCGCATCGAGAACGCCCACCATTTGGATGCCGACGCTTTGCATTCGGCCCACCAGCACCGCATTGCGCTCCAACGCGACAGTATCCTCGGGTGCCGTCCAGCAAGGATACTTCAGCCAAGCGACTCCCAATTTGGTGAGCCATGCCGTCAACTCGCGCGTGTCGATACCCTGGCTGCCTTGTGGCAACGCCCAGCCGAACGGCCCAGCCACTTCACCGATGCGCAGCGGTTCGATCACTGCGATCGTGGTATCCGTCGCAAGGCTTGTCGAATGATCATCAACGAACGCACTGGCGATCCGGTAGAACCCGGATGTGATGGGCGGCAACGTCCAGGTCGCCGTCGGCGATCCGTCCGCATTTTTTTTCGTGGACGACTTGGTCGAATTGATCGCGTTGCTAGGGTCGGGACTGGAGTGAATTTCCGCCTGGTGGCGATGCAGTTCGACGCCGCGGTGATCCAGCAAGCGAAACTCGACCAGGGACGAATCGACGGGCATTCCGAGAATTTTCGCGGTGGCCACGATCGGCTTGCCAAGATCATAAACGCCGAGCGGTTCATCGGTCGTGATTTGAAGTTGCGGAAACGGCTCGATACGGATGTCGTCGATGCCGATTCGACCACGGATGTCCTGGATCCCATCTTCGCTGCCCGACACAATCAATCGAACGCACATGTGTTTGGCGTTCTGGGGCGGTCGAACTCGATCGATCTCGACGCGGCGCCAAGGCGTTGTCCCGGTGATCACGGGCGTATCAAGCACCTGGACTTCTTTGAGTTCAGCATCCAGAAACACCAGACTCGCGTGAGCCGCATCATACTTGAGCCCTTCGGTCATTAGCCGACAACTGAACCGGTACTGGAACAGTTGACTCGTCGGCATATGGGGCGACTGAATCTCCGCGAGTCCGCCATCGAGCTCAACGAGCAAGAAACGATCAACAATCAAGTCCGTGAGGGACGGTGGCAACGAGCTGACCGACGGGATCAACGCTTGAACGCTACGCCACGCTTTGACCATCGCGGTATCGAACGAGCGGATATTGGATTCCAACAACGGATCGTGCGCGGCGATTTCGATTTTCACATAGTTCGGATACTTCACACCTTTGCGACGTAGCCAGCCATCGGGCACCGAGTTGAAGTCTTCGTCATCGCTGCGCCCGAAATCCCACTGATAACCACGCAGCGATGGGCTCGAATTGTCATTGGCCGTGGCGAGCGAAATCGAGACGAGGGTGACGGCGATCCAGGTGCTAATGATCCCCAGGCATCGTGACACTTGCGCAGCGATTCCAACCGCACGCCGGTGAGTTTCACACGCTCGCGAGGTCCTTGTGGTCACGGTGCTGTTACGTAAGATGCCCAAAGCGGCTGTACCGGTCATGAACAATCGTGATTGGGAAATGACGTGTTCGTGTTTGGGAAAACAATGTGGCTGAAGTAAAAGTTGCGATTCGGCTGGAATCGCTCCCCATGGAGCTTAAGACTTCGCGTGATTTGGAGCGTGCGTTTCTCGCGGCCCATTCACTCGGCGCGACGGCGATTGAGATTGACGCGCGCGAAACCCTTCGCCCTAGTGAATTGTCGGACACTGGGCTGCGGCAATTGCGGAAAATGCTGGATGATTCGAATTTGCGGGTCGCAGCATTGAGATTTCAAACTCGTCGTGGCTACGATCACGCGGAGGATTTGGACCGCCGCGTCAGCGCCACCAAGGCGGCGATGCAGTTCGCGTATCGTCTGGGGGCCCCCGTCGTTGTCAATCAAGTCGGTCGCGTTCCCGAATCGACTGAGTCCGCCGAGTGGGTGGCGATGCAGTCCGTGCTCGAAGATTTGGGACGCCACGGCGCCCGCGTGGGAGCGTTTTTGGCCGCCGAAACGGGGTCAGAACCAGGTGACAAATTGGCGGAAATACTCAACTCGAGCGATGACGGCTACGTCGCCGTGGTGCTGAACCCCGGTGCGCTCATCATCAATCGGCACAGCGTTCCCGACGCGATTCAAGCTCTGGGTGAACGTATCCAGCTCGTTCATGCGATCGACGGTGTCGTCGATTTGGCCGCCGGGCGCGGAATCGCGGTTCCCCTCGGTCGCGGAATTGCGGATTTCCCTGAAATTCTAGGAAAACTTGAAGACCGCCAATATCGAGGCCATTTCGTGCTGGGACGGCCAGGAGTCGATGAGGAAGACGCGGTCAATGAACTCAGCCAAGGAATTGAGTACTTGAGGAATTTGTAAGTCATTAGACTAATGAGGGTGTGAAATGTCCTCCGTGCTGGCGATCGGTCAACGCTTTGAGAACCGTCAATGCGTTGAATCGAGTAGCCGTCGCTGGACGTTTCACACTTGACACTAAAGTCGTACCCTCCCCACCCGGTTCTCGGATGTCGCCACGTCGCTGGATGATGCTCACCGGCCTCGCACTCACCCTCGGAGTTTGCAAGGCCAGTGATGCTGACGAAGTCTCTTACAATCTTGATGTACGACCGATTTTGTCGGATCGCTGTTACCATTGCCACGGTCCCGACGCCGAGAACCAAGATTCGGCACTTCGTTTGGACGCTCGCGACAATGCGCTCGCGGACTTGGGCGGCTATGCCGCCATCGTGCCTGGAAATCTCGACGCCAGCGAATTGCACGCGCGGATTCGTAGCACGGATGCGAACGAGCGAATGCCGCCACCGGACGCGGTGCGAGATCTGACCGATGCCCAGCGTGACATTCTCGATCGATGGATCGAACAGGGCGCACCGTTCGAAGCTCACTGGGCTTTTACGTCCATCCCCACCTCCGTCGACGCGCCGACGAACACCATCGATCCGACATGGTCGCGCGGCCCCATCGATTCGTTCGTTCAAGCGCGGATGACGCAAGCCGGTTTGGAACCGAATGCCCAAGCCCCACGTGAAAAGTGGCTGCGGCGGGTGACATTCGATTTGACAGGTTTGCCGCCGACGCTGCAGGACATCAAACGCTTTGCAAGCGACCAAAGCCCCGATGCTTACGAGCAAGTGGTCGATCGGTTGCTCACCACCGAAGCCTGTGCCGAACGACTGGCGACCGAGTGGCTAGACGTGGCACGCTACTCGGACTCCTACGGGTACCAACGCGATGACGAGCGATTCGTGTGGCCATGGCGTGATTGGGTGATCCGAGCCTTCCACGACAACATGCCTTACGACCAATTCATCCAGTGGCAACTCGCCGGTGACTTGCTTCCCGACGCGACACAGGACCAAGTGTTGGCTACCACATTCAATCGATTGCATTCGCACAAAAAAGAAGGCGGTGTCGCGATCGAAGAATTTCGTGTCGAGAATGTGGCCGATCGAACGCACACGGTTGCCGGAGCTTTCTTGGGTCTGACGATGGAGTGTTGCCGGTGTCACGATCACAAATACGATCCACTAACGACGCAGGAGTATTACCAGCTCAGCGCGTTCTTCGACAACATCGACGAGCGCGGTTTGATTTCTTTCTTCACCAGTGCCGTGCCCACCCCGGCGATGCCGTTGTGCAGCGAGGACCAATCGCGTCAATTGCAAGCCGCGACCGAAGCGATCGAGGTTGCCACCAAAGAATTTGATCGAGTGTGTGACGCATCCGACGAGGGTTTTGACGCTTGGTTGAGCCAGCGGCAAACATCGGATGAGATCGCCGGGCTTGTCGCGAGTATCTCGTTCGACGCTGCGGTACCGATTGACAACGCCGACGCCAAGACCGAAGAGGGCAAACCACTGAACGCTGACACGGGTCTGGCGTTTGCCAACACGGCAAACGATGGCAAGCAAGCACTGACGCTCGCGACCAATCGACTCGTGCCCGGACACCGCGGTTCCGCGATTCAACTTACCGGTGACGACTCGGTCGTGATCCCGGGTAGCGGTCACTTCACGCGTGACCAACAGTTCTCGTTTTCACTGTGGGCTAAATTTCCGGACGACGATGAGCGTGCAGTCATTTATCGTCGCTCGCGCGGGTGGGACGACGCCGGGAGTGTCGGTTACGAGCTGATCCAAGAAGATGGCCATTTAAGCGCAAAATTGTGTCATTTCTGGCCCGGCGACGCGATCTGCGTCGAGACAACTGGCGAACTTGAACGCGGCACTTGGCAACACATCGTCGTCACTTACGACGGGACAAGCCGCGCCACCGGTTTGAAGATTTACTTGAACGGTTTCATCGCTCCGAGCGTGATCGTCCAAGATCATCTCACTCGATCGATCACCCAGTGGAATGGCGGGTACAACGATCTTGCCATCGGTTCGAGGTACCGTGACCGCGGCTTCAAGGACGGAGCCGTCGACGAGTTCCAAGTGTACGATCGCGAGTTGACGTCCATCGAAACGAGGCAACTGTTTGACGATAAAACGATTGAAGATTGCATGTCGCGACCGAAGGATGAATTCGACGATCGAGATCACCAGGAGCTGAAAGAGTATTTTCTGAGTCGCATCCATGCACCCGCGATCGCGGCGCGCCAGAACGTGCTGACGGCGCACCGGAGACGCAATGCCTTGATGGACTCGATCCCAGCGATCGGCGTGATGCGAGAACGCGCAGTACCGCGACCAACCTACGTGCTCAAGCGGGGTGTCTACGACAGTCACGGTGAGCGAGTGGAACCGGCGACGCCCGCGGCTCTTCCGGATTTCCCGATCGACCAACCTCGCAATCGTTTGGGACTGGCGCGTTGGCTGACTGATCCGAATCATCCACTAACCTCGCGGGTGACCGTCAATCGTTACTGGCAAATGATGTTCGGTAAGGGACTGGTGCGAACGCCCGAAGATTTTGGATTGCAGGGTGACCCGCCGACGCATCCGCAATTACTGGATTGGCTGGCCCGCGACTTTATCGACAGCGGTTGGGATGTACGCGAGTTGCTGCGCAAGATCGCCTTGTCGGCCACCTATCGCCAAAGCTCGGTAGTCTCTCGCGAGATTCGAAATCGCGATCCCGAAAACCGTTGGCTCGCGCGTGGGCCGAGTCAACGATTGTCGGCCGAAATGATTCGTGACAATGTGCTAGCGGTTAGCGGATTGCTCGTCGACAAAGTCGGTGGCCCTCCGGCAAAACCCTATGACCTGGAGTTGGCGTACAACCCGATGGGCGCGGCCAAGGATGATGGTTTGTATCGGCGAAGTCTCTACACGTTTTGGAAACGATCCTCACCGACTCCCGTGATGATGACAATGAACGCGGGCACTCGAGAGGTATGTCGAGTCCAACGCGAGATCGCCCCATCGCCGCTCCAGGCATTGGTGTTGATGAACGGTGTCCAATTCGTGGAAGCGTCGCGCGTGCTTGCCGCCAAACTGGTGCGAACTCACCAAGATGATGTCGAGCAACTTGCCAGCGAATCCTTCGAATTGCTAACCAGCCGCAAGCCGGCGCCGGATGAGCTAGAGGTGCTGGTGAAGCTCTTCCAGGAACAGTCAGAACAATTCCGCGAGCGGCCGCAGCAAGCGAACGAGCTATTAAAAGTCGGAGTCGCTGCCTCGCCCAGCGATCTTGACCCAGTCGAGGTGGCCGCCGCGACGGTGCTCGTTAATTCGATCATGAACCTCGACGAATGCGTGAGACACAAGTAATGAAACGACAACTTTGCACCGGTTTCGACCAATCGACATCGAGAACACGACGCCAGTTTTTGAACCATTTCGCCTATGGGATCGGCGGATTGGCACTCGGCTCGCTGCTCAATCCGTCTCACTCTTTCGCGGATTCCGGCGTGCTCGGCAAGACGCACTTCGCCGCCAAGGCCAAACGAGTGATCTTCCTGTTTCAATCGGGCGCGCCATCGCAAATGGATTTGTTCGACTACAAGCCTCGCCTCAACCAAGACCATGGCAAAGAGTTGCCAGCGTCAGTGCGAATGGGCCAGCGGCTTACGGGTATGAGTGGCTTTCAGGCGAACTTGCCATTGGTCGGTTCGCCGTTCAAGTTTTCTCAGCACGGTGAAAGCGGCCAATGGATGAGTGAACTGTTGCCGGAAACCGCCAAGATGGCCGACCAATTGTGCATTGTGCGGACACTCAACACCGAAGCGATCAATCATGGACCCGGCGTCACGATGATGCAGTCGGGGTCACAATTTCCAGGTCGGCCAAGCATGGGGTCTTGGTTGAGTTATGGACTTGGTAGCGAGAATGAGGACTTGCCATCGTTTGTGGTGCTGGTGACCAATGGTCAAGGCGGACAGCCGCTGGCGTCACGATTGTGGGGCAGCGGGTTTATGTCGGGTAAGTTTGACGGAGTCGAATTGCGCAGCGACGCGGACGCCGTGTTGTATTTGAACAGTCCCGCGGGGATCGATCGTCAAAGCCGACGCCAAGCGCTTGATCGCCTGCAACAATTGCACGAGATCGATTTGGCACAAACGAGCGACCCGGCACTGGAAACTCGTATCGCCCAGTACGAGATGGCGTACCGCATGCAGTCGTCCATCCCAGAAGTCACGGACACGAGCGGCGAATCCCCGGAAACGCTTGCACTTTATGGCGACGATGTGACCACACCGGGCACCTACGCTGCGAATTGTTTGCGAGCGCGCCGGCTGGCCGAACGCGGTGTCCCATTCATTCAATTGTTTCACCCCGATTGGGATCACCATTCGGGACTTCCCAACGGACTTCGCCACAAATGCAAACAAACCGACAAGCCGACCGCCGGGCTTTTGCAAGATCTTAAATCACGCGGCATGCTCGACGACACGCTGGTGGTCTGGGCCGGCGAGTTCGGACGCACCAGCTACTGCCAGGGGAAAATCGAAGGCGAGAATTTCGGCCGCGACCATCATCCGCGGTGCTTTACCATTTGGATGGCCGGCGGCGGTGTCAAACCAGGTGTCACTTTCGGCGAAACCGACGAATACTCGTACAACGTGGTCAGTGACGGTGTTCACATTCACGATTTGCACGCAACGCTCATGCACCTGTTGGGGATCGATCACGAACGGCTGACGTTCAAGTACCAAGGCCGACACTTTCGACTCACCGACGTTCACGGCAAAGTCGTCAGCGGTTTGCTCGCTTGATATATCAACGCGCTGGATACCAGAGAACGCGTCAATCGGATCACTCGTCGCGTTTGCGAAGTGTTTCACTGACGCGACGCAAAATGGCCCGCTCGTCGGGCGTCAACGAACTTTCACCCTGCTCGTGTAGCTTTGCCAAAATCTCATCCAACTTGGATGCATCGACCGCTTCGCTACGCTCTTTGGCGATCGCTTGACGCAATCGCCGACGCCCTTTGAGTGAACGTAAGTTCTGCATTTGACCGCGTAGCCAAGTGCTGGAGTGACGTGTGCCACGTGGTGTCGCGGGCCCGCGCCGAGCGGCTTCTGAATTCACGAGACTCCACAGCGACAGTTCCACATCTTCGCTTCGTGAGGAGACCCACAGCATGACGGATACGACGAGCAGGATTGGCCAGCGCTGGGCCACCGATCCAGACTCCAGGGGCATGATCGCCAGCGCCACCATTGCCAAAATCACCGCGATCAGCACCAGCATACGTCGGGCGACGACCAAAATCTGGGGCAAATCCAAGTGACGCAGTGCCTCGGCGGTCAGTGCCAGCACGACTTGGCGTCCGGGAGTTCGCGGCAGTGGAAAGAACTGGCAAATCATCTGGACCACGAGCAACAGCCCCCCGGCCTGCCAAATATGATCGCTGGTGGAATCCCCCAGAGACGGCATCGACCACCGTTCACTTGCCAACCAAAACGGTTCGTCGGCCCAGACCACACCCACCATCGTGCTGGCAATCGCAGCCAAAATCAGCGGCGTCACGGTGGCGATGGCCAGTGCAATTAGCTTTCGCGGCCGCTGGTGTACCGGCGGAAACTCGACGCCCAGCAACCCGACGGTGACGCTCTCGCAGGGCTCATTCCAGACGCCCCAAACTGCCAAATGCGACACCACTTGGACCAGACAGCCACCGACCCAAAACGCTCCGCCAATGAGAAACGCGGTCGCGACATCACCGACATTCGGTTGCTGGCGTACCAGCATCACAAGCACGACACTGGCCGCGATTGCGATCGGCAACGCGTACGTCACATAGATTCGGGACGTTCCCAGGGAGGCAACGTACATCGACGGGGCAGCCGGTTCGATCGCTCGTCGCATTCCAAGCGGTTCACCACGATCCTTCCGTGGTGGCGGCGACGCATCAGGATTTAGGGGCATGGTGGGGGAAATGTGGTGGTGACGGCGGTCGAGCGAGTTGCGGATATTTTCGCAAGCCGACCCCCATTCGTCCACTGCACAGATCTCACTAGAGCGAATGTCCGGTGCGTTTGGTTTGCGTAAAACCGCTCCGTTCGGTTTAATTGGTGGTTTCCGCGGTCCGCACCGGTTTCCAGAGACGATTTGTCCATGCAGCTCCCCGTAATCTCAGACCCCCGCACCAGTTCGAATCTCGGTGTGGCCGGGGAGCCCGACGCCAAAGCCCGTGGTCGATACGCCGTCATCAGCCTGGGATGCCCGAAAAACTTGGTCGATACCGAACAAATGCTCGGTCGACTCGACAGTGAGGGCTACCAAATGATTGGCTCCGCCGAGGGAGCCGACTTTGTCGTGGTCAATACCTGTGGATTTATCGACAGTGCCCGCGCCGAGTCACTCGGGGCGATCGACGAAATGCTCGACCTCAAACGCCAAGGCAAAATCCGCGGCGTGGTCGTGACCGGTTGCCTTGCGGAACGACAACGCGAATCGCTACTCGAAGCCCGTCCCGAAATCGATGCGTTGGTCGGTGTTTTTGGCCGCAACGAGATTGTCGACATCGTCGAGCGGCTTCACTCGGGACTCAACGAACAACGCACGGTGTTCCGTCCCGCAGCCGTCCGGCCGCTGAGCGACGCGATCCGATCGGCGGTGACTCCGCGACATTTCGCGTACTTGAAAATCAGCGAAGGGTGCGACCGGCTCTGCACGTTTTGCGCGATCCCCAAGATGCGCGGCAAACACTACAGCAAGCCGATCGAGCAGGTGATCGAGGAAGCCGTTCGACTCGGCGAAAGCGGTGTTCGCGAAATCAACATCGTGGCCCAGGATACGACCTACTACGGCAAAGACCTTTACGGTGAACCGCGATTGAAGGAATTGCTCACCGAGCTTGACAAGATCGAGTCGCTCCAGTGGATTCGATTGATGTACTTTTATCCGATGTACATTGACGACGCGCTGATCGAAACGATCGGTAGTGCCAAGCGAATATTGCCGTACATTGACATGCCGCTGCAACACGCGAGCGACACCATGCTCAAACGCATGGCTCGCAAAACAACGCGGGCCGACATGGAATCGATTCTTGGTTCGTTGCATCGTGGCATTGATTCGCTGATCTTGCGGACCACCATGATCACCGGCTTTCCGGGCGAGACCGATGATGATTTCGCTCAACTCGCCGAGTTCGTCTCGCAGCAGCGGTTTCATCATCTGGGCGTGTTCACGTACAGCATCGAAGAGGACACCCCGGCGGCAAAACTTCCCAACCGCGTCGATCCCGAAGTCGCAGCAGCCCGACGCGACGAGTTGATGGCGATCCAGCAAGAGATCGCGTTCGACTGGAATGACTCGCGCGTGGGACAGATCGACGACGTGATCATTGATTCCGCCGTGCCCGACCAACCGGGCGCCTGGATCGGACGCACCAAGGGAGAGGCACCCGATATCGACGGAATCGTTTATGTTTCGGGGGCAGCCAGCGACGATGCGATCAAGATTGGCGACATTGTCCGTTGTGAAATCGTCGCCACCCAAGATTATGACTTGATCGCCGCGCCGCTGGAGTAAGGTCGCGTCATACCGTTGCTGACATTGGAATTGCACCCGCGTCGCCGAGCTACCAGCTTGCTGGGATTTCATCTTGCAGTGAATTGCGCAGCGCGGCGGTGGTGATGGGCTCTGTCTAGATCAACTCAAGCACACGTCCAATTTATTTACAGTTCATTGATTAGTTCTCTTCTCATGTCCACCCAGGCCCGACCGACGGTTTACAACGTCCCCAACACAATCACCGCGATGCGGTTTGCGTTGTCGATCGCAGTGATTGCCCTTGTGCCGATGGGTATGTTCCGTAGCGCCGTCGTCGTGTTTCTCATCGCCGCGTCGACCGATTGGATGGACGGTTACTGGGCCCGGAAATATGGTCAAATCACAAAACTGGGCCGGATCTTTGACCCGTTTGTCGACAAGATCATCATTTGCGGATCGTTCATCGCACTCGCCGGTGTACTGGAGAGCAACGTGGCTTCGTGGATGGCGACCCTGGTCGTCGCCCGCGAACTTCTGGTAACCAGCCTTCGAGGTTTGATTGAAGGCTCCGGCGGCGATTTCTCAGCGAGTTGGCTCGGTAAGTGGAAGATGGTTCTGCAATGTGCCGCCGTGGTGTCCGAGTTGCTATGCTTGGCCAGCTATCCGCCAGCGATGTGGTTGGCGATGACTTCCCAAATCCTACTTTGGGCGGCGATCGGATTGACGGTCTATTCCGGTTACGATTACGTGATCGCTGCGTCGCGAGTGATCCGCGAGGACAATGCGATTGAGTGAGTCGATCTCCACGAGTCCGATTCAGGTAGCCATTGGGTTCGTTATCATCACCGTTTATGCCGCGTCGTTCCTGCTTTGGAGTCGAGCGGTCGCATCTCACGGACGCGAAACAGTTTCGCACCTAGTTCCCCTGCGCCCGCGCGAGCAACCGTTCTGGAACCCGTCCCACTTTTTGTTGGTGTTCGGCGTCTACATCTTTGTCGTTTCTCTTTTGGCAGCGCTCGCGATCGGCGCACCCGAGATGAAGTCGCTCTCCGCGCAGTTGTTGCTCAATACACTCGGTGGGTTGATCGCTGTCGGCGGCTCCGTCGCTGTGATGGAAAAGTCGACACCGGGCGCCATCCGTCGACTGGGGCTCGTTCCGACGTGGCCCGACGCGCGACTGGGTCTGTTTGCGACCGTCATGATCTTGCCACCGACGATGCTGATCAGCGGAATTGTGTCAAATCTTGTCGAGTACCATCATCCCGTGCTCGATTCGCTCAAAGCCGAACCGGGCATCGGGTTGTTCGTGTCGATGTTGATCGGTACCGCCCTGGTAACGCCGTTCGTCGAAGAGTTTTTGTTTCGAGTCCTGTTGCAAGGTGGTCTTCAGTCGCTTGCAGATCGAACGACCCATTCACCAAGCGTCGAATTGGTGTCAACCCCGACGCATGACACCAACCCGTACAGCGTGACTACCTCCGAATTTGAAACAACGTCAAGCGACGAAATTTCGCGGGATGATGCCAAATCGTTTCGGCCGACGTCGTGGTGGCCGATCGTGGTGGCGAGCCTTGTGTTCGCTTCCTTGCACCTGGGGCAAGGTGCCGCACCGATCCCGTTGTTCTTCTTGTCGCTCGGACTCGGGTTCCTGTATCGCCAGACCGGCAACATCACCGCCTGCTTTGTCGTTCACGCCGTGCTTAATTTCATCACCCTCGCCGTCAACTTCGCCGGACTCGTTGCCGAATAAGCCGGTTCCCATCCGAAACCAACGCGGCGGCAGTGGATGGGAATGATGTCGAGTGCGTCACCGATCGCTCAATTTCCCGGATGTTCGGGGACCATGACCATCCACGCGACACCAAACTTGTCCGTTACCATCCCGTAACGCGGCGACCAAAATGTCTTCGTCAGTGGCATATCCACGGTTCCACCATCGGCAAGTGCATTGAAGGCGGCGTCACACGCATCGATGTTGGTCACGGAAAGCGCGAGTCGAAACCCGTCGAACTTGGACTTGTCGTTGCAACCGTCCGACGCCATCAACGTCATCTTTCCGATGGTGAATGACGAATGCATGATCTTGCTTTCGAACCCCGATTGAAGCATTCCATCGGGGACCGCGTCAGGACTCTCGTCGAACCGCATCTTCATCGCCACCGTCGCGCCGAGCGCGGCTTGATAGAACTCGAGCGCTTCCTCGCAACGGCCCCCGAAGAATAGATACGGTTGGACGTTGGCTTGTTGCATCGCCATCGTTCGTATCATCGATTCCTCCTGAGCCCTTACGGACCCATCAGGATCGAACTCGGCAAAGTCGGTCATTTCATAGATGGGGCGAATATCGATGTCCGAATCCTCGATCATGGGGTTGGGACATCGCATGACCCAGTCGATCGCCTCCTGCATCGAGCCGACTTCCCAAATCCAGTATCCGGCAATCAGCTCTTTGGTTTCCGCAAACGGTCCATCCGTGACAATCCGCTGCGTCCCTTGAAAGTGAACTCGCTTGGCTTGGGAACTGGGCTTCAACCCTTCGCCAGCCTTCATCACTCCCGCGTTGACGAGTTCTTCGTTGAATTTGCCCATTGCGCTCAGCAATTGTTCACTGGGCATCGTCCCAGCTTCGGAACTTTGCGTGGCTTTGACTAAGACCATGACCTTCATCGCGATGATTCCTTGTTCCAGGGTGTTGTGAATGATTCTTATCATGATGGTGCGATGCAACAAAAGCGGTGCTTGCGAACATAGTCGATATGACGACCGCCCAATCGACACGCTGCCGAGATTTCTCCTCCAACGGCGTCGTTTTCGGCCACGGACGCCGCGATCCTGGCTTGACAGCCAGTTCGCCCGGCGCAAATATGCAACCTTTGTGTTGCATAGCAATTCCTTCACGTGGAGAAACTGAACATGTCGTCAACGACTTCCGACCGTATCGAAAAGCAGATTGAAATCGCGGCGCCTGTTTCGCGAGTATGGCAGGCGCTCACCGACTACCGCGAGTTTGGTCAGTGGTTTCGCGTGAATCTCGAAGGCCCGTTTCGGGTGGCGGAAACCTCGCGTGGCCAGATCACCTATCCCGGTTACGAGCATGTTACGATGGAGGTGATTGTGGAGGCGATGGAAGTCGAGAAGCGGTTTGCTTTTTGGTGGCGCCCCTACGCGATCGACCCGCAAGTGGATTATTCGGCGGAACCTCGAACCTTGGTGGAGTTTCTACTCGAACCGACGACGAGCGGAGGGACGGTGCTGCGTGTGAGTGAATCCGGTTTCGATGGAATTCCTGCACATCGTCGTGACGAGGCGTTCCGTATGAACGATGGCGGGTGGGCCCAGCAGATCATCAACATTCGAAATCATGTCCAAGCGAACGAGTAAACGAGCATCCGCGGGTAGCGTCCAAGTCATCGACCCGCAGCGCAGCGCAGCGATGTTTGCTGCGCTGGGTGACGAGACGCGATTGCGTTTGCTCGTCAAATTGGGAACGGGCGAGGCTAAGTCGATCACGCAGTTGGCGTTGGACCTGCCGGTCACACGGCAAGCCGTCACGAAACACTTGCGAGTTCTAGAGCGAGCGAGTTTGGTGACCCAGCAGATCCAGGGACGTGAACGACGGTTTCTCGCGTGTCACCAGGGCATCACCGAAGCCCACGCCGCGCTGGACTCCATTTCCAAGCAATGGGATGACGTACTCCATCGGTTAAAGTATCACATCGAGTCTGCTTTGCCAAAAACGTAAACATCGAGATGCAACATGAATCGGCACGAGAAGATTAATTATGTCGAGTTTCCAGCTTCGGACCTCGACCGGACCAAAGAATTTTTTCAGATCGCCTTCGGTTGGACCTTCACCGACTATGGTCACGACTACACGGCGTTTTCCGACCAAGGACTCGATGGCGGGTTCTATCGGTCGCCCATGGCGGCGAGCGTCGATCGCGGTTCGGCCCTCATCGTCCTCTACAGCGAGTCATTGGAAGACACGTTCAACAAGATCAAGCCCGCTGGCGGACGCATCGTGCTGCCCATTTTCTCGTTCCCCGGAGGACGTCGATTCCACTTCGCCGAACCAAGCAATAACGAACTGGCGGTCTGGTCCGACCGCTGAGACAACGGTGGTGTGAGAAAATCGCTAGGTACATAATCCAAAGTGGCACTCCAAAGTTCACACGTCGAGCGATTGCTACAGCGAATTGCTGGGGGCGATGCTAGCGCCAAAGATGAGTTGCTTGCTTCGCATCGACCACTCGTTCGTGAGTTCATTCGCTTGCGGATCGATCGCGGGCTTGCCCAGCGGGTCGATCCGTCGGACGTTGTGCAGGAAACACTCATTGAAGTCTCCCAGCGACTGGAGGACTTTCTTCAGCGCCGACCGATGCCATTTGCAACTTGGCTTCGAAAAACGGCCTACCAGAATTTGGCCCGTTTGCGGCGAACGCATTTGTTCACCGAAAGCCGTTCTCCGTTTCGAGAGCTTTCGATTCCAAAATCGGGTTCACTCCTGATCGTGGATGCTGTGTTTCGGTCGGAGGAAGGACCACTGAGTAAATTGGTACGTGACGAACTGGTAAAACGAGTGAACGAATTTCTCTCGCAGCTATCCGATGACGATCGCGAGCTGATCTTGATGCGCACCTGCGAAGGGCTCGACAATGCGACTGTAGCAAACATCCTCGATTTGGACCCACGACTGTGCAGTAAACGATTCGCGAGAGCCTTACTCAAAGTCCGCAAAGGATTACGCGACCAAGAAGCGGACTCCTCGAATCACCCCATGTAGCCGAAACATTTGACTTTCGATGATCCGCCAAGATTCCCATTCTGAAGATTCGATCTTGGCTCAAATCATCGACTCCTACACCGTGCAGTGCGCAAGTGGCGAGCCTGTCGATTTGGCGACGTATCTCGAGGCGTATCCAGAGTACGCGTCTGTTCTGCGAGATGTGCTCCCTACGATTGATGCCTTGGTTCGACGGCAAACGTTCGTCACCCAGGCATCGCTGCTCACTGCGCCGGGTAACTTGAGTGACACTGTCTACTCAGTGCCGAATCTACCCCACTATGAGCTGCAGTCTCCACTCGGCGGCGGTGGAATGGGCATTGTCGTTCAGGCAATCGATCGTCGATTGCAGCGCAAGGTTGCGATCAAGTTTCTTAACCTTCGACAAATGGGGTCAAGCCAAGGTCTGGAGCGTTTTCAAACCGAAGCGATCTCCAACGCACGCGTCCAACATCCGAATATTGTTCAGATCCACGAAGTCGGCGAACAAGACGGGATACCTTATTTGGTACTGGAATTTTGTGACGGAGGCGACCTTGCGACCAAGACCAATGGCAGACCACAAGCACCCCGCTGGTCAGCGAGTTTGGTCGCTTCGATTTGTTCCGCCTTGAACGCTGCTCATCAAGCCGGTTTGATTCATCGCGACATTAAACCCGCGAACATCCTCTTCACCAGTGACCAGATTCCAAAGCTCGCTGATTTTGGTTTGTCCAAGCAACTCGATGGCGATTCAGGTTTGACTCACGCGGGCACAGTATTGGGAACGCCAAGTTACATGGCGCCTGAACAAACATCGGTAGAGCCAGACACGGTTTCCCAAACCGCCGATATCTACTCGCTTGGTGCGGTGCTCTACGAACTCTTAGTCGGACGACCGCCGTTCAAGGGACAGACGACCGTCGAAACGTTGCATCAAGTTAAATTTCTCGACCCGGTTCCATTGCGGAAATTGAGACCCGAAATCCCCCGTGATTTGGAAACGATTTGTCTGAAGTGTTTGCACAAAGAACGCGACCAAAGATACCAATCGGCGATGGCGTTGGCCGCTGACTTACAGGCTTTTTTGGAGCACCGTCCCATTCTCGCTCGGCCAGTCACGCTTGTGGACCGATCTATAAAATTTGCAAGGCGGAGCCCGTGGCTGGCAACCTTGATGGTGATGTTGCCGCTGAGTGTTCTTCTTGGCGCTGCCAGTGTTTGGACCGTCGCATCAATGGAGAGGGCGAGCTCAGAAAGGCAGTCAGAGCAGTTGCAAGTCGCGGGCTTGGCGACCGCGATCATCAACGCCGACGTCGGTCACTTGCCAGACCTGTTGCAGCAAATGGAGATCCGTCGAGAATCGGTGGAGCGACAACTCCAGCAGATGTGGTCGGAGATGGCCGAGTCAGCTACCAAAAGCCAACGTTTGAATGTGTCGCTGGCGCTCTTGTCCAGTAACGCGGCACATCACGATTTCGTTTGGCAGCATTTGATGGAGGCCACACCGGAACAGTTGCCCGTGATCACGAGAACGCTTGCAGCCCACAGCGATTCGTTTTCGTCGCAATGCCTTTCGCGTCTTCGCGAACCAAAGCGAACGAACGTTCAACGATTTCGAATTGCGACGGCATTGGCAATTGACGAGCCGTCTCAATCGACTTGGGTCAATCGAGACGAAGCGGTAGTGGTCGCCAGAGAATTGGTGAACGTTGCTCCGTCGCAACTGGGGCGATGGCGTGGTTTGTTGCTACCCGTGATGGACCATTTGACTCTGCCGTTGCAAGACATTCGCCGCGATGCTGCGGTGCCGGAACAGTCACGACTGTTCGCAATCGACTTGTTGTCCGAACATCTTGCCAACGATGCGGAGAAACTTTTTGAGTTGTTGGTCGAGTCCGAACCAACGAGCTTTCGTTTGATCTTGGGGCGAATTCCAGAAAACCACGAATCGATGATGCAACTGGCAAAGGACTGTCTGCATCAATCGCGTCCGTTGGCGACGAACGATGAGGCGAACGAATTGCTTGCCCGACGGCAAGCGAAGGCAGCGGCATTTTTGTTGCATCGCGGCCACGGCGATTCCGTATGGCCATTGCTAAAACACTCGCCCGACCCAGGGCTGCGAGGATTCTTGATCGATCAATTTCCTCGATTGGAAGTTCCCTTCAGCACGATTTATGAGCGACTGTTGGTGGAGCCTGACACGTCGATCCGGTTTGCACTGTTACTCTGCCTCGGCGGGTATAACTTGCAAGACAGCGAGATCGGTCTGCCAACGGAAGTTCATGACCAACTCAGACATTGGTATGCCAACGAATCAAACGCGGGAGTCCACTCCGCGATCGAGTGGCTCTATCGGCGACTGGGGGTGGAGACGATCGAGTCCCATGAATCGGCTTTAACCACGTTTCGCCGGGCAATGGACCAGCATCATGGTTGGTTTGTTAGCAGCCAAGGCCAAACATTTGCGATCGTCGACGCAAGCAGCTTTATGATGGGCTCCATGGACGACGAGATGGGTCGAGACTGGGACGAAACGCATCACCATCGGATGGTCGATCGCACGTTCGCCATTGCGACCACGGAAGTGACACGCGGCGCCGTTCTGCGCTGGCGACCCGATTTCGAAATCATCCAGCGCGGAACCCGAAGCAGAACCGATTGTCCTATCGGTGCGATTGATTGGTACGACGCGGCAGCCTACTGCAACTGGCTCAGCGAACAGGACGGCATTCCGGAAGATCAGTGGTGCTATGAACCGAATGAAGACGGCGAATACGCACCAGGCATGAAGGCGAGGGATGGATTCCTCGAGCTAGAGGGATATCGATTGCCAACCGAAGCCGAATGGGAGTATGCCTGTAGGGCGGGAACGGTGACACGGCGATACTATGGCGATGCGAATTCTCTACTGACGCAGTACGCGTGGCATTCGCCTTACGCGGATGACCAATGTCACGAAGTGGGCCTGCTGCGGCCAAACGACTTCGGACTATTCGACATGTTGGGCAATGAGTACGAGTGGTGTCACGACCTTTACCGATCGTATCGAGATTTGGGTGGCGAGTCCTTTCCGACGCTTGTCATGGACGTGGGCGACACGGAACCGGCGAATCACAACCAACGGCGATCGATTCGTGGCGGTTCGTTTGACTATTCGGCTCGACATTCTCGTTCCGCCTACCGCACCAACGACACGCTCGATATGCGGATCTCCAACAACGGCTTTCGCCCGGCGAGAACAATTGTCAAACGCTGGTAGCACGACTTCGCAAGAAGATCGCGCGACGGTACTGCTACTGGCAATGAATGCCTTGCTATTGCGAATAAAAGAATGGCCCTTTTGCTTGAGTGATTGCCTGTTTCAGCGACTCGTTTTTATTGACTGGATTGATTTGAGCTTGCAACTGGCTGATGAAGTAAGCGGTGTCACGGCTCACGACTCCTGATCGCGCGGCGACTGCTAGGCTCTCAGTCGCTTTGCTTGAATCGCCTAGCCGATATTGGATCCATCCCAGAGTTGACCATGTCTCACTCAACTGTGGATGATTGCGAACATTCGTCTCGGCGATCTGCAGAGACCTGGCTCGGGAAGCTTCGTCATCGCACTCGATTAGAACGAGCGCGAGTTGATTTCCGACCAGAAGATCAGCGGGAGTTTGGCGGTGTAGCTTGGAAAGGATGCGTTGGGCGACGTCGAATCGGCGTTCCATCCTCGCGACTAATGCGGCTAAATACGCCCGCTCCGCCTCCAGTTCGACGGGCACCGGAGTCTCCGACATGACTGATCTCACTTCGTCGGGGCGATTGTTCCAGATCAGCCAGCGAGCGAATGCCAATTGCGCGGCGGCTCGCTGGGATGTTGCCGACGAATCCTGGCTGGCCGTTGCCAGACTTTGACGAAACCATCGTTCCGTCTGCGCCGCGTCACCCATGGCATCATAGAGCTGCGCAATCTGAACTTCGGGAGGTAATGCGGTCGGTTCTACTTCGCACAACCGCTTGAACTGTGCGAACGACGCCTCAATGTGCCGGAGGTGAAACTCGGCACGAGCCGAACCTGCGATGGCCAGTTTTGATTCGGCGAAAGTTTGGAGCACATTCCGGTACGCATTCGCTGCAGCTTCCCAATCATTGCGGCCTTCGCAGCAGACGCCTTTCAAGTAGGCAAGGTCGGCGTGAACGATGGATTGGTAACGGCTACTCCATCGGTCCGGGATCGCCAAGGACTGCGTCCTTTCGACAAGAACAAGTCCATCAAACCAACGCCTTTCAATGACGGCCAGACTCGTGAACGCGTAACTCACCTCGTAGTCCAATGACTCAACAAGTGGAAGCGATTCCAACATGCGCCGGCCAGTCGAGACATCCCCCGATTCGATGAGTAGTCGACAAACATGAACACTCGGATGCGGTGCGTCACTGATCGTCGCACTCATCGCGTCGAGCTGCTCTCTCGCGCTATCGATATCACCCGTTTGAAGCAACTCACGTACGTTGCCAAGCGCTGTTGCATACGACGATTCTGTGCACTCGATGGCATCGGCAAGCCCCAGTGAGGCGACGACTTCGCCGCGAACTGGCCCCGCCAGTATCAACAAAATTGCAATTGCCAGCGATCGCTTGGCGAGCGAGGGATACATTGAGAGTGCAGTCACCTATCTACCCTCCGCCTCTTGAAACTTTGATAGCTTGCGTCGTCGCGCGCAGTAGATCCCCAAGACTGACCCGACAGCCAGTAGGCCGCTTGGTTCCGGAACCGCCGTGACGGAAGCGTAGTTGAGCGCCAAGAACTGGTTCATGCCACCGGAATTACCGATGTCAAATGAGAGAGTACCGAAATTGTTGCTGACTGCGTCTTGTAAACTCGAGGCTCCCGCGAAGGAGATCAAGTTGGAACCGAGCAAGTTGATGCTGCCGGGGCCGTTAATTTCAAAAATCCGCCAACTGTAGGACGCATTGGGATCAAACGAGCTGTCGAATCCCGAGAGTTCGTTGATTTGAAGATTCGCATTTTGAAAGGTCACACTTCCGGAGTCCACCAAGAGCTGGTCGTGCATCGCGGTCGCCGAACTTCCACCCAGGAGACTCGTGGCGGTGCCCGCCGTTGAAATGTCCCACAGGTAATTGCTTCTCAAAAGCGGCGAAGCTGACGCGAGGAAAACGTCGCCATCAATGTTCAGCGACCCGACGTCACCGGTGGTAACTCCCGCAGCCAGTATACCGAGACTTCCCACACGTAAATCGCCCTCTATGTTTCCCGTCCCGAGCAACTGTCCGCCGTCGTTCACATTCACCGAGCCGACAATACCGCCCATCGATCCGACATCAATTTGCGAAGTCGCATCGACGCTGAGTGTGCCTTGGTCATAGATGGTGATGCCCGCGGACGCATGTATGAAACCACCGCCTACTGCCTGGACATTGCCGACGCCCCCGTGCATGTTGCCCGCTCCTCCGATTTGCAGTGACTGAGTCGTTAACGAGGAACCACTGTCAGTGATCGAGACGCTTGCATTGCTTCCCGCGATCGCCGCGACGAAGGTTGTGGTTGTTGTCTGGACAGCTCCCCCGGCCGATACCGCGAGTGAACTGTTGGCCGTCGAAGCCAGGCCGACCTGCATTTCTCCCGACCTCAACAGCGTATTTGCGTCTGCGACTGAAACGGTACCAACACCACCGGCATTGAATCCGATCGCGGTAATTCCGTTCACATCGACAAGTGCTTGTTGACTCACATGGAGTGTCCCAGTCCCTGATTCGCCAACAACGAGGTTGCTCGCGATCACCGACGAACCGTTATGACGGACGGTCACAGTGCCGACACCTCCGGCCGCGCGTCCCAGAACCAATTCGTTGTCATCCGGAAAAACGTTCGCCGAGCTGCCGACGGTTAGGGTTCCGCCATTGTTGACATTGAGAAAGCCAGTGCCCGCAATTCCGACGCTGAGGTTCGAACCGGCCGCTGTCGACGAGACAACATTCCCGTTGATAACATCCAGGGTGCCGGTTGCCCCAGAGTTGACGCCGAGATTGAAATTGGTGGAAACATTCGCGGTACCATCCAATGCGGTGAATGTTCCGGCCGATCCACTATTCACGCCAACGTTCACCGTGCTCGCGAAGTTCGCTGTGCCGGAGAATTGCGCCTCAAACGATCCGTTGCCGTCGTTGCCGATGAATGCCGTGGCCGCTTGATTGAAAATTGTGCCCGCGCCGTTGACCCTAACACTGCCTTGTGTCGCTGCCCCGATTCCAACTTGAAGTTGATCGGACACATTCACAATCGCACCACCAGCGACTAATAAACTTGCGGTATTCTGGCCACTGGGATTTTCAATACCGATTCGGATAAAGTCGATGTCGTACGTATTGCCGCTCCCGTTGCCTGAGATTTGGACTGCACCGACATCATTGCGAATCTGTCCCAGGCCACCTGGCGCTGTACCACCTGCTAACGTGACAGGAGCACGACTCGAATTTTGAAATAACGCGGTGCCACCAATCGTTCCAGCAAACTCAATTGGCCCCTGCCCGCCCGAACCTGGTCCAGACTGAATCGACAAGCCCGTTCCTACAATGGTGACGTTCGCGTCGATTCGTACTCCTCCCCGTGGGATACCCGTACCTAAACCTCCAGGTGGCGGCGCGTCTTGCTGGATTAAGGAACCGCCATCGCGGTTGAATAACAGCGGATCTCCCGCAATCACGAGCCGCGTGGTTGGCACGGCTGTTTGGATGTGGTTAAACCTCATCCCACCCAACTCAAACGAACCCAGGTCATTCGTCGCGGTGAAAACCCCTGTCCCATTCCCAAAACTCAAGAGCGTCGTTGGGCCGGTCGGCGGTGGATTGCCACCGACCCAGTTGGCTCCATCGGACCAATTGCCGGTCGTGGTTCCGTTCCATGCGAATTGTGTGAACTGCCCATTGGCAATTTCCGCCCCGCATGCGAGTAGTCCGAAGGCAATGACAGGACAAATGCAAAACACGCGGCGAAATCGGAAAAACATCGTAAGATAGCTCGCGACGGGGCCAAATTCAGTCAAGACGTCGCGGTAACACCTGCGCCCATCGGCACAATGCGACCGAGATTTTCCGAATTTTGGAAAAACGACGCGAAGAACTGAATTGCAAACCAAGCTTCCGATGCCTGCCCTCGTTTGCGGACGCTTCCTCAGTTGCCCATTCCAGCGCCACCATACCCACTGGACGGATCGTAACCTTCCGCGGATGGTTGAAACGTGTTGAGGTCGAGGAGCCCTTCGGCGGCTAGCGTGACGGTTTGCATTTGCAGCTTGATCACGCGATCTTTGGCGGCTTCTCGCTTTTGGAGATCGGTTTCGAGTTTGGCAAGACTCTGCTTGAGTCGATTCAGCTCATCTCTGCGGCGCTGGATCATCACGTCGTACTGCTGCTGCAAAGCATCCTGGGTGTACCGCATCAACGTCGCCTTCTCTTCGTCGCTTTGCGAGCTGCTCAGCTTCGATATCGCCTTCCTCAAGGCTAAACGAAAACGTTCCTCCGGGGACACGCCGGCACCGCCCATGCCCATGTCCATGCCATACCCGCCCATGTCGCCAGCGCCCATGCCGCCACCGTACATGTCGCCACCGGCTTCAGCCATTCCCATTCCCATCGAGTCGTCCATTCCGCCAGCCATCATCCCGCCCATCCCGCTTCCCATCAT
The DNA here is from genome assembly GCA_041741195.1 of Pirellulaceae bacterium. GTDB lineage: Bacteria > Planctomycetota > Planctomycetia > Pirellulales > Pirellulaceae > JBBSJZ01. Next base: position 77,838 of record JBGSKM010000012.1, on the reverse strand, counting down.
GCCACCCTCGCCGTTCGCTAAATCGTCAAAAGGGTTGTCAATCGGCTTCGTCGTAGCCGACGGAGGTGCATTGGTAGCAGCGTCTTGAGTCAGCGCGGGGCACATCAGCGAGATCAACAAAACGGGCGAAAGGAGCAACGACTTGATCATCTGGAATTACCTTGACGGGAGTAGAAGTGGAAGACGAGACGACGGATTGGGTTGACTAAGCTCTTGAATCGCCGATTCGATTTCGGTGATGTCGGATCGCCACTTTTCATCGTCGCGATTAAGCAGTCCGGACAGTGGATTCACGAGTGGCTGTTGGAGCCGGAGACCATTTCGGATCGGAGCGACTTTCGCATCCCAGATCGCTTGGTCGTTTTGCAGTAGATTGCCCACGGGCATCGGTGGCGATCGGTAGGCGCTCGCGATTCCTCGCTCGAGTGCCATGTACTGCTGATTGAGCTTTGGATCATTCAACGCCGCAGCGATTCGGTCGGACACCAGATAAAACCTCGCGTCCTTCACCGAAAGATGCCGAGTCGCGTTGGCCCCGGAATCTTGCGACACCGGCCAATACATCGTTGGCCGCATCAATCGCTCGCCAGTGGACCAGCGGTTGACGCCGAACTGGCCGAATCCCCACGCTGCGATGACCAGCCCACCGCCGAGCGCGGAAATACTTGCCAATCGCCGCCGCGTGGGAAGCTTTCGCCATCCGGGAATATGACCACGTTGATGTTCCACTTGTGCGTTGGCGAGTTCATCAATCACGGCTTGGCAATCCTGGGGGCGTCGGTCGGCGGATCGTTGCAATAGTGAGTGAACCAGCCGCACGAACGCTGGTGGCAAGTCGTCGCGCCAGTGCGCGAGCGGCTTTGGTTTTTCGGTTACGATTTTGTGCAGCACCGCGAGTGTGTTGTCCGCATCGAACGGCGGATGGCCCGAGCAGAGGAAGTACAGCAAGCATCCGAGGCTGAACAAGTCGCTGCGATGGTCAATCGTTTCGCCACGCGCCTGTTCGGGGCTCATGTAGTGTGGTGTCCCAGCAATGACTCCGGTCTGCGTGAGCGTCATGGAATCTGCGGCGCGGGCGAGCCCAAAGTCGGTGATCCATACTCGCTCGATGTTCTCGCCGACGAGCACGTTTCCGGGTTTGATATCCCGGTGGACCAATCCGCGGCGGTGGGCAGCGGCGAGACCTTCGGCCAATTGGCCAGCGACACGCAAAATCGTACCGACGTTGAGCGGTCCGTGGGTCAACACCCAACGCTGGAGCGTCATTCCGGGGATATACCGCATCACCAGGTACGGGAGCTTTGCATTCGCATCGACGTTGTAGATCGGGATGACGTTTTCATGCGCGACACTCGCCGCCGCTTCCGCTTCGCGAGCGAACCGATGTCGGGCCGCCGGCGATGCTGCCCACTGCGGCGCGAGCACTTTCACCGCCACCGAACGATTCAAATCACTGTCGTGAGCACGAAACACCACGCCCATGCCACCGTGGCCGAGCAAGCTTTCGACTTCATACCGCCCGATCCGCCCCAGCATTTCAGGATGAGTCGGTGGTTCCAGGAAACTCAAATCGATGGCCGGGTGGGGTGAAAAGCCGTCCTCGCCATGCGCATCCGACGATGGCGGCGACGCAAGCCATTGTCGCGTCTCGTTCCACGCTTGATCATCGCCCCCAAGTTTCTCTAGCTCTCGTCGACAACTCTCGCATTGTTCCAAGTGATGGGCGATCGATTCAATCTCCGCACCCGGTTCGGCACTTTGACCGACGAGCGTGCCGAGCACATCTCGATCGCAGTTCATTTTCCGCTCCTGGGCTCGAAATCATCGACGGCTGAGCATTGCCAAACCGCGACCATCTTTTGCAAGCGAGACATCACACGGCTGCGAGCGACATACACCATCCCGACACGCATGTTGAGTTCCGATGCGACTGTCGCCACCGTCTCACCCAGCACGCTCGTTCGGTGGAACGCTTCCCAAGTTGACGCGCTGACTTGTTGACGAACCCTATCGGCGGCCCAGGCAAACACTTGCTGCTTTTGGTTCCAATCCCAGACGCTCGCATCGGATGATTCACAGGCAACTTGGTCGAGCCAACGATGCACATCGGACTCGCCAGAGCCACGGACCTGGCGGCGAGACCGGGTCAAATGATCGACCAACTTGTTGCGGCTGATCCCCGCAAGCCAAGCTCGAAACGCTCCTGAATGCTGATGACGATCAAACTGGGGAATTGCCCTCGCCACGGCCAAGAGCGTTTCTTGGACAACTTCCAATGCATCGGCCTGTTGCAAGCCCCATCGTCTTGCCAAACGCAACAGAAGCGGCTCATAAATCTGCATGAACTCCGACCAAGCGACATCGTCCTCGGGATCACCCAGTCGCAGAATCAGACTCGCTCGTGTCTCGGGGTTCATGATCATCGCCGCGGTAAGTCTCCTTCGCCTATGAATTAAATCTTAGCGAACAGCGAAACCTTGCACGATCACTTGAAATCTTTCCACGAATTCCCTTCGATGGCCATGGCGAGCGAAGTTGATCCCGAAGGACTACAATGACGATTGACTGTTTCCCGCCCCCACCGCGTTGACCCACTCCCGTCACCCACCGCAACGGACGCCCGACATGCTGCGTGATTACGCGCTCCTTTTGTACGTCTTGATTGGCAGCGCCGTGTCGTCAACGTTATCCCTGGCCGACCCAGGACCGATCCGTTTCAATCGCGACGTGCGGGGGCTACTAAGCGACAAGTGCTTTGCGTGTCACGGGCCCGATGCAAAGACGGTCGAGGGCGGCTTGCGATTGGACTTGGCCGACGCGTCGACGAAACCCAGCCGTGTGATCGTTCCTGGGGATGCGGACGCGAGTGAGTTGATTCGCCGCATCGTCTCCGATGATCCTGATGAGCGCATGCCGCCTCCGGAGTTTCATAAAGAGCTCAGTGCCGATGAACAGAACGTTCTTCGACGCTGGATCGCCGAAGGGGCGCACTACGAATCCCATTGGGCTTACACATCGATCCAGCGCCGCGAGCCGCGCGAGGTTGCATCCACTCAACCCGTCAACGTGATCGATCGGTTCATCGACGCTCGACTGGATGAGGAAGGGGTCGAACCGGTGGGCGAAGCGGACCCCGTGACTTTGGTTCGTCGACTGTCGTTCGATTTGACGGGCATGCCGCCGACGCTCGATGAAGTCGAAGCGTACACTCGCGATCCATCGCGTGATGCCTACGAACACCATGTTCGCCGACTGTTGGATTCACCACGCTATGGCGAGCGAATGGCGATCTACTGGCTCGATCTGGTTCGTTACGCGGACACCGTCGGTTACCACGGCGACCAAGACGTTTCACAATTTCCGTATCGCGACTACGTCATCGACGCATTCAACACCAACATGCCGTATGACCGTTTCATTCGTGAACAATTGGCGGGTGACTTGTTACCGCAAGCGACACTGCAACAGCATGTCGCTTCGGGTTACAACCGGCTCAACCAAACGACCGAAGAGGGCGGGTCGCAGGCAAAAGAGTACCTAGCCATCTACTTTGCCGATCGTGTTCGGAATGTCTCCCAGGTTTTCATGGGGGCGACGCTTGGATGTGCCCAGTGCCACGATCACAAGTACGATCCGTACACAACTCGTGATTTTTATGCGATGGGTGCGTTCTTTGCTGACATCGAGGAGCAAGGCGTTTATGGAGCCAGGCAGCGACCGCCGATGATGCGCGTCCTGTCGCCCGAATTGCAAACGCAACTCGCGACGATCGACGAACAAATCCAGGCGTTGCAATCGCAAATGACTTCGCTCCGTGAAGATCTGCTGACCAAGCAATCTCAGTGGGAACTCGACGCGGTAGCGAACATCGATAGCGTCAAAGAAGCTGAATCAGTGTGGATCGACGAACCAGATACAAAAGTCGGCACCAAGGATGGCGACTGGAACTATATCAACTCAGCGCAAGGGCCCGTGCACAGCGGGACCAAATCTCGGCGCCAAATATCCGAAGGGCTCGTCCAGCATCTGGTTCAAGACGCGACGGTGAAGGTCAAAGTTGACGAGTCGACGCGGTTCTACGCATGGGTTCATCTGGATCCGGCGAATCCACCGCGATCCATCATGTTGCAATTCAACGATGGCTCGTGGGACCATCGAGCGGTCTGGGGTGGCGACGAGATTGAATACGGTCGCAAGTCTGAGTCGTGGGCGGGTTACCATCGACGTGGTGAATTGCCAGCTACCAACGAATGGTTTCGACTGGAGGTTCCCGCGGTCGAAGTGGGGTTGAAGGCTGGGCAAGAGGTCAGCGGCATCGCATTCACTCAGTTTGGCGGGCTAGCGCACTGGGATGACGCGGGATGGATCGTGACGGATCGAATTCCCGAAGAGGTCGCCAACACGTTACGTCTGGCCCCAGAAAAACGAAGCGATGCACAAGCCAAAACGCTGCAGGATTACTATGTTGCTCGCGCCGAGCCGATGATCTCGCTACAAGAAAAGATTCGTGCGCGGGAAAACGACCGCGATAGCACCGAAGAGCTTGCGCCGCTCACGGTTGTTAGCAAGTCCGTCAAGCCTCGAGAGATACGAGTGCTACCCCGAGGCGATTGGATGGATGACTCCGGCGACGTCGTCGAGCCGGCAATTCCTGGATTTCTGGGAAAACTTGATACCGGGGACAAACGTGCGACTCGGCTCGACTTAGCAAATTGGTTGTGCCAACCGGACAATCCGTTGACGTCCCGCACGATGGTGAATCGACTTTGGAGTTTGCTGTTTGGTCGCGGGATCTGTGCCAGCGTCGATGATTTCGGAGGCCAAGGGACGTATCCGTCGTATCCGGACCTGCTGGATACATTGGCGGTCGAATTCGTCGAATCGGGCTGGGATATCAAGCACTTGATTTACGAGATCGTCACCAGCAACGCGTATCGTCGCTCGTCCAAACCGACGGCCTATCTTGTGGAGCATGATCCGTACAACGAGTTGTTTGCGCGACAAGGACGCTTTCGAATCGCCGCCGAAATGATTCGCGACAATGCGCTCGCGACGAGTGGGTTGCTGGTCGAGCGAATCGGCGGATCGAGCGTACGGCCGTACCAACCCGACGGCTACTACGACCAACTTAACTTTCCGAAGCGTACCTATGTAGCTGATCGGGGCGACAACCAATACCGACGTGGCGTCTACTCGCATTGGCAACGCACGTTCCTGCACCCGATGCTCAAGGCCTTCGATGCGCCAAGTCGTGAAGAGTGCACCGCCGTGCGATCTCGCAGCAACACACCGCTGCAATCGCTCGTCTTGCTAAACGATCCGACGTTCGTCGAAGTTGCACGCGTTTTCGCAGCAAGGATCATCCAAGAAGGCGGGCCAGATTTCGACTCGCGTATCGACTGGGCGTATCGGACCGCCGTGTCACGTCATCCACCTCGGGACGTCGCTGATGAGCTGCGTCGAGTCTACGACAAGCACTTGGAACACTACCGCCAGAATGTGGCTGACGCGAAGCTGTTGACGGCGACCACAGACGCTCCCGTCAAAATCGATGTCGACGTCGCCGAGTTGGCCGCATGGACCAGCGTCGCTCGCGTCATCATGAACCTGCACGAAACCATTACTCGCTACTAGTCGAATGACGATGCATCCGATTGAAAACTTAAATTCACCGACCCGACTCGCGCGTCGCACTTTTTTGCGCCGGTCGGGCATCGGAAGCGTCGCCTTGGCATCGTTGCTCGATCCATCATTCGTTCAAGGCGGCTCGTCGCTCGAACTTGAAATGCGTGGTCCGTTACTGCACCATCCGCCTCGAGTGCGACGCGTCATTCACTTGTGCATGGCTGGCGGTCCAAGCCATCTCGAAACATTCGATTACAAACCCGAACTCGCGCGTCTGGATGGGCAACCGATGCCGGAATCGATGACGAAAGGGCAACCGATCGCGCAGCTCCAGGGGAAGCCACTAAAAGTACTCGGGCCACAACACAAATTCGTGCCGCGGGGTCAAAGCGGACTTCTGATATCCGACGTGTTCCCGCACATCAGCGAGTTCGCCGACGAATTGTGCGTGATCAAGTCTATGCACACCGAGCAAATCAATCACGACCCGGCGCACACGTTCTTCAACACGGGCACGGCGATCAGCGGTCGACCGTCCATGGGATCGTGGGTCCTGTATGGTCTTGGGGCCGAGACCCAGGACTTGCCCGGTTTCATCGTGCTGACCAGCGAGGGAGGCGGACAAGCACAGCCGATCAGCTCGAGACAGTGGCATTCGGGGTTTCTGCCGAGCCGGTTCCAAGGCGTTCAAATGCATTCGACGGGAAACCCCGTGCACTATGTTGGCAACCCGCCGGGCGTCGGACGTGCCCAACAACGAGACATCGTCGATGCCGTTTCTCGCATCAACACGATCCGAAATGGCGAACTAGAGGATCCAGAAGTCGCCACTCGATTAGCGGGATACGAAATGGCGTTCCGCATGCAAGCATCGGTTCCAGAACTGACCGACATGTCGGACGAACCACAACACATCATCGATAGGTACGGTTGTCGCCCAGGCGATGGTTCCTTCGCCAGCAATTGTTTGCTTGCGCGTCGCTTGGCGGAGCGCGGCGTGCGATTTATCCAGCTTTACCATCGAGGCTGGGACCATCACGGCGGCGTCAAGAGCGGTGTTGCCACGACCGCCAAGTTTGTTGACCAAGCGACGGCGGCGTTGCTGCAAGACCTGCGCCAGCGCGGCATGCTCGAGGACACGTTGCTCATCTGGGGCGGCGAGTTCGGACGGACTCCGATGGCCCAGGGAAGCGGTCGTGACCACCACATCAAGGGCTTTTCGATGTGGATGGCCGGCGGTGGCATTCGCGGCGGTCGAAGCTATGGCGCGACCGACGAATTTGGCTATAACGCGGTCGAAAACCCGGTGCACGTTCGCGACTTTCACGCCACGATGTTGCATCTGCTCGGCATCGACCACAATCGATTTTCCTACAAGTTCCAAGGCCTCGATTTCCGTCTTACCGGAGTCGAACCAGCGCGTGTCGTCGAGGAGTTGCTTGGCTAGCGCCCGCTAATCGCTTGACCCCTCGGCCTCCGGTTTGGACGGCGAACAATCTTGTTTTCTCGTCCGATTCTTGCTCGCTGGGCGAGGCATCAATCCTTTACAATCCAGCATTGATGATCCGTCATTTTCTTTGCCTCCTCGGGGACGCTTTCATGCGAACTCTCGTTTGCGCAATTGCCGCAATTGCTTTGTGTTCCACCCTATGGCCATGTGTCTCAACGGCCCAGGACAACAAATCTAGATCGGATACGAACCGGCAAAGCGACGTCGCAAAGCGAAGCGGCGATGTGGTGATCCAAGTGGCGGACCCCGAGGGGTACTCGCACCTGCAGGGCGAAGCGATCTTCTCGGGACCACAGCCCGCTGAAAAATTGCCATCGTTCTCCGTCATGGAAGTCGGGAGTGACGGATCATCATCAGAGTCGAACCCGGTTGATGGTCCACTGGACCAACCGCAGGTATTCATCTTTCAAGATGAAACGGGCGTCGCACTTCGCGGGCTCGCTGGCTTCATGCGAGTGCTCCGATCGATCAACGATCAAAGCGAAACGGATATTCGTACCACCATCGTGTTTCTGGGCGACGACCCCGCATCGCTGGCAAAAACGGCCGCAAAGATTCGCGGTTTTGCGGCCGACGAAATTGTGTTGACGTATTCTCGCGATGGCCGCGATGGTCCCGGCAACTTGGGACTCAATCGAAATGTGGGCTCGACCATCGTGCTCGTCAAGAATGGTGTGGTGACTCGCAACTTTGCGATGACCCAGCCGATGCTGCGGCCAGATCCGTATGTTCTCGGCGGGATCGCAGAACTCATCGGTGTCGAGCGAGACCGTTTGTCGAAGTGGTTGGCAGACACGTCGGCGATGCCGATGCGGCGCGACACACCAGAACGTAAGTCGCGGGGCGATTGAGTGATGAACGTGATTCGTTCATTGACGTTGCTCGCGATGTGCTGCGCCAGTGGTAACGTGGTCGCGGACGAACGCGTTGACTTTACCAACGACATCGTTCCCGTGATCACCAAGCTCGGGTGCAACACCGGATCATGTCACGGATCCGCGGCCGGTCGCGGCGGGTTCAAGTTGTCACTTTACGGAGGCGATCCGGCAAGCGACTTCGACGCGATGGTGCACCAGTGGGAAGGGCGACGTGTCAACATTGCCAGCCCCGAAAACAGTTTGATTCTGCTCAAGCCGACGGAGTCAATCGCGCACGGCGGTGGATACTTGATCGACGAGGACAGCGAAGCCTACCGTTTGCTGCGAACTTGGATCGAACAAGGCCCCTCAAACTTTTCACCGCGGTCGTTGCAACAGGTTCGGGTGTCACCATCCAAAGTTTCGAATCTTGGTGTTGGCGGATCGGTCGAATTGCAGGTCACGGCGAGTTTCGACGACGAAACGGCTCGCGATGTCACGCGATGGACCGTGTTTTCGCCCGAAGATGACACGTCGGTGTCAATCGATGAGGATAGCCATCGCTTGACCGTCCATCGCCGTGGTCGCCACTTGGTCGTTGCTCGCTATTTGAATCAAGTGATTCCCATCGAGATCATCGCACCACTGAATGATGATTTCGAAGCCCGTTCTGTCCCCAGCCACAACTGGATCGACGATTTCGTAACGGAGCGATTGAATCAGATGCATTTGCCCGCATCGGGGCAAGCGACCGATGAGCAATGGGTTCGCCGTGTGAGCTTGGATTTAACCGGACGATTGCCGATCGCGTCGGATGTCCATCCCGACGGACTCGATCGGCGACAATATTTGGATCGATTGATGTCGTCGGAGTCATTCGTCGAATATTGGACGTTTCGAATCGCCAAGTGGCTCCGTGTCGGATCGCGATCCAACGACCCGTTGGCCACGCACGTCTATCACGAGTGGTTGTCGTACCAGTTACGCGACAACGTCGGGTACGACGAGATGGTTCGCTCGCTACTTGTTTCGTCGGGCGACACCCAGCAAGTTGGCCCAGCGAATTTCTATCGCACGGTCGCTGGCCCGCGAGAGCAAGCGGAGCTGTTCAGCGAAGTTTTTATGGGCAGTCGACTACGATGTGCCAATTGTCACCACCATCCACTGGACCGATGGACTCAAGAAGATTACCACGGTTTGGCAGCCATTTTCGCCAACGTGCAAATGGACCAAACGGTGAAAGTCATCGCTGGCGGTGAAGTCATCCATCCGGCGACTCTGGAACCGGCGGTGGTTCGAATTCCGGGCATAGTCGATCCCTTGGCGGACAACGTGGCGATTGATGCTCGAGAACAGTTGGCTGGATGGTTGATTGACCCCAACAACCCTTACTTTGCACGAGTCGTGGTCAATCGTTTGTGGGATGCGATGATGGGGCGTGGGATCGTCGACCCGCCAGACGATTTCCGCTCGACCAACCCACCGACGCATCCAGAATTGCTTGACGCGCTGGCTCACGATTTTGTCGATCACGGATACAGTATTCGCCGTACGTTGCGATTGATTGCCGAAAGCGCAACGTATTCCAGAAGTTCAGTAGCGGTTGATGTCAATGCGTTGGACGAAGCGTTTTACTCACGCTCGCTACCCCGCCCACTTTCGGCCGAGGTGCTCGCGGACGCGATTTCCGACGTGCTCGGCGTCGCCCTACAGTACGGAGATGAACCCCTTGGAACGCGGGCAGTGACGTTGGCAAGTCCGATGGTAGCCTCCAAGACACTCGACATCCTTGGTCGCTGTAGTGCCATGTCGACGTGTGAGTCGCAACGCGGCGGAGGAGGAGGGTTGAAACAGCAACTGCATCTGCTCAATGGCGAATTGCTGAATGTCCGAATCGATGATCCGCGTGGCCGACTTGCGATGGCACTGCGATCGTCGCAGGATCCCATGCAAATCGTCGAACAGTTCTATTTTGCGGCGCTACATCGCGCGCCAACCGGACAGGAGATATCCCGTTGGCAGCAAGCACTCGACGGGGCCGAGACGAAGATCCAGCACGAGATCTTGGAAGATTTTGTCTGGGCGCTCCTTTGTTGTGACGAATTCATCACTAACCACTGAGATCACGATGCGTCGTATGTCTTTGCTCGATCCGTCGCGGCGCGATTTCTTGAAAGTCGGAACGCTTGCGCCGTTTGGCCTCGGCTTGACTGACTTTATTCGCGCCCAGCGACTGGGGGCAGCGGCAGCGAATCCGCATGGCGGAACCGCAAAGGCTTGCATCATCATCTGGCTTGATGGCGGACCTAGCCACCTCGAAACGTTTGACCCGAAACCGGACGCTCCGCTTGAAATTCGTGGTCCGATGGCCAGCATCGCGACGTCGCTGCCCGGTGTCCGGATCGGCGAATGTCTCGAGCAAACGGCCAAAATCATCGATCGGTTTGCGCTCGTACGCTCAGTGACGTCACCACTGGGCGAACACAATTTCGCGTCCCATTACATGTTGACCGGATACCCGCCGACACCGGCACTGGAGTATCCCACGCTGGGGTCGGCGATCGCTTTCTTGCGACCCGGTACCAGCGAGTTGCCGTCCAACATCGCGATTCCGAGATTCACGGACAATGTTTCTGGAAATGGATTCCTGCCAGCATCCACGGCTCCCTTCTCGCTCGGCGGGAACCCAGAAAAACCGGACTTTCGAGTCGACGATCTTCACTTGTTCGAAGGACTCGATTTGCAGCGACTCGCACGACGACGAGACATGTTGCGATCACTCAACGAAGCCAATCATGCAAACGATATCAATCGACGCGAGAGCGATTCAGATCTCGATCGAGCCTACGAATTGGTTGCATCGACGGATGCCAAAGCCGCGTTTCGACTCGAGGAAGAATCAGACGCGATGAGAAATCGGTATGGACGAGGCGGAGCAGAAGGCATCGGACCAAGTTGTTTGTTGGCTCGACGCTTGGTCGAGCGAGGTGTCCCGTTTGTCACGGTTCACAGTGGTGGTTGGGACACGCACCAGAACATCGTGAACTTGAAGAGTCGTTTCCCCAACGATCGGGGAGCTCATTTGCCATCACTGGATCGAGCACTCAGCGCCTTAGTGAGCGATCTCGAATCGCGAGGCATGTTGGAACAGACGCTGGTGTGCGTGATGGGCGAGTTTGGTCGGACTCCGAAGATCAATTCGGCAGCCGGCCGCGATCACTGGCCCAATGTCTACAGCGTCGCGATGGCCGGTGGCGGCGTCCGCGGCGGACAAGTCATTGGTCAAAGCGACTCGTTGGCTGAGTTTCCTCACGAACGCCCCGTGACGCCATCGGATTTGGCGGCCACGATCTACCGCTTGTTGGGAATCAATCCATCCCAAGAAGTCCGCACCAGCGACGGACGCCCCGTACGGATCGCTGCCGACGAGGCTCGGGTGATCGGAGAGCTCACCGGATGAAACCACTGTTGCGGATAGCCCTCTCGATCACTTTTTTAATATGTATCGAGCCAGTCAAAGCAGCGGAGCCGCCGATCACATCGATCTTGCTCTGCGGCGATAGCGTGCTCGCTTGTTCGCAACACGGACTTGGCATCTTCGACCCGAGTTCGCTTCAACGCACTCGCACCATTCAATTGCCATTCGCATCGCCGCATGATCTCAAGTTGTCACCGAACGCGGCGCGACTCGCGATCGCGGGTGGTTCACCGGCATCCTCGGGGCAAGTCCAGATCGTCGAGTTTCCGTCATTGGCTCCCGTCAGTGTTTTCGGCAATCACGAGGATGTCGTGACCTCCGTCTGCTGGATGAATGACGACACGCTCGCGATGGCAAGCCATGATGGAACCGTCAGCATTTGGAACGTCGACGAAGCCCTCCAGCGAACGGCCCTTGTCGGACATTCCCGCGGAGTGCTCGCGGTGATCAGCCTAGGCGATGCGGGTGAGACGTTGGTGACTGCGGGCATCGATCGGTCGCTGAAGGTCTGGGATTGTCGCACCGGAGAGGTCATTCGATCATTGGCCATTCATACGCAACAAGTCAACGGACTCGCGGTGCGTCCGATGACGCCGAGCTTAGCGGCGGTGCCACCCATGGTCGCATCGGCAAGCGATGATCGCACGATACGATTTTGGCAGCCAACCATCGGACGCATGGTTCGATTCGCTCGGTTGAAATCCAAGCCGCTCGACCTTGCTTGGTTGCCCGATGGAACGCGAGTGATCGCCTCATGCAGCGATGGAAACCTCTACAGTATCGACCCAGAAACCGTTGCTATCTCCGGGCCCGTCCGAGTTTCCGACGGTTGGAATCATTCGCTCGCGGTTGGGACCCATTCGCAGGTCGTTTTCGTGGGCGACCAGGGGACGCTCCGACGAGTCGCTATTCAAGAAATTCTGAAGTAAGCGAACATGCCGCATTCACGGCGATGCATTGTTGACAGACGGTCGAACCGGCGTCCCAGGTGAAATCGAATCGCTGGGATAGACAATGACTCGGTCACCAAGCACCAGACCATCGAGGACCTCGGTGTGCGACTCGTTTTGCAGCCCCACGTCAACTTGTTGTAAGACGGCATATCCATTGACGATTTTCAGCACATGCCATTGTCGCTGGTGTCGAAACAATGCACTGTTGGGAACCAACAAAGCGCGATTGATTTCGCTCACCAATATTTTTGCTTCGACGCGATAGCCATCGCCCAGGGCAGCGATCCGATCTGGCGGTTCATTGAATTCGGCGATCACGTTCACACGCTGCTCTTCCACTCCGAGTGACGAGATCTTGGTGAATGCGGCTGGTTCGACCACTCGCACGTATCCACTCAGCGGCGAGCCTCCTCCCCAGTGTTCGATCAACACTTCGCTACCCGGTTGGATCCGTACCGCGTCCGTCGAGAGCACATCGATCTCGATTTCCAAATTGCCCGGATCGCCGATTTCAATCAACGGTGTTCCAACACCGATGACCGCGGAACTCTCCTGAATCACTCGCAAGACTCGTCCCCGGATCGGCGCATGGACTTCGAACGGATTCACCGATTCATCCTCACCGTCAAATTGCTTGACCGCCGCCTTAGCCATGTCCAATTCGTACGCCGCGATCTCTTGATCAAACCGCGACGTTTCGATCGCCTGGACGCTCGCCAATCGCTCTGCTCGGGCGACGTCGTACTCGGTTTGCGATACTGCGCGAGACGGCAATAGTTTTTCAGCTCGCTCAAATTTTGCTTCATTGAGTTCAAGACTGATTTTGGCTTGTTCGCCACTCGACTTAGCTCGTTGGACCGCAGACTCCGCCGCCTGAACTCTTGCCAGAGCTTCCGCCCTCGCTCGCGCGTCAAGGATGGCCGGATCGCTGGGAAGGATCACCGCCAGCAACGTGTCTTCGGTGCAAGCGTCACCGGGGTCCAGTTCGATTCGCGAGACGCGGCCCGCGACCGGAGCGGACACCGTGTACTTTTCACGGATTCGGGTCTTACCGTCTTCCTGGACTGTGACTCGAAGCGATCCAAAGCTAACCGACGCTGTCTCGACTTCCACCGGATCGGGATAGAGTGCGAGATACCCGACGATGGACATCGCGATCGCTAGAGTGAATATCAACAGCGATTTGATCGAAAACTTCATGGCCATGGTCTCGAGTTTACCAGCACGATCGGACTCCGATCGATGTCACCCACAGAGCTACCGCTTCATTCGCGGGTTTTCAACACGCCCACCAAGTCCAACTGGCTGATGCGCCGTTGCACCACCATCCCCGATAGGAAGGTGGCGATCACAATCACCAATGCCGCCAAACCGTAAGTTCGATGGCTGACTACCAGCGGAATCCGATAATTGTCGGTATCCAATCCGCTCGCCATCAAGCCGGCCAAACCATACCCGATCACGCATCCCAGCGGGATCGCTGCCAGCGTGAACAACGTGATCTCGCCCAACAAAACCAGTGACACTTCGCGTTTGGTAAAACCCACCACACGCATGGTTGCTAGGTCGCGGCTTCGTTCGGACAACGAGATGCGGGCACTATTGTAAACGACTCCCACGGCGATCACGGCGGCAAAAAAGATGATGAACGATCGCATCACCAAGATGTTTTCGGCCACCGTCGCTCGAAAACTATCAAGCACTGCATCCTTGATCGTCACGCCGGCGACTGCGGGTCTCATTTCCAAATCATGATAAACGCTGTCAATACGATTCGAATCAACTCTCAAGAACGCTCCGGTCGCAACGGATGATTCTTTGAGCATCTGGTGTAATTGTTCTTTATTCATGTACGCATTCAATCCGGCGTACTCTTCGACGAGCGCGGTCACTTCGACCGTCAATTGAGGACGTTTGTCTTCGAGGATCTCCACGGTGATGGTATCACCCAGCGTCGCTCCGAGCAGACTCGCGAGTTTGGTGCTCAGCATCATGCCAAACTCCGGTACGTTCACGACACGCTCCTGCTTGTCGAGCAACCGATAGAGTTGGGGGTCGGCTTCCAAGCCCATGATCCCAATTCGACGCGAGCGGTTCTCGAAACTGATTCGGGCCGCAACACTGCGCATCGTTTCGCTTTCCAGCACGCCGTCGAGTTCTTTCATTTCGTAGAGGACCGACGCGGTCGCCGGTTCAACGAACGTCACGGTGAGGTCTTGCCGTTGGGCAAGTCGAAATTGAAAGTCCATCAGATACTCCATCGCGTCAAGCGAAAAATTCCCCAGCACCATGACGCTAACGGCCATCGCGATTCCCAAGATCGATAAGCCGGAGTTGACTCGTTTCCGCGAGATGTTCCGGACAATCATTCGCAATTCCGGAGGCATCGCATGGCGCGGGATCAACCTTTCGACCAGCGAAAGACGAAACGTCGGCGGTGGCTCGGGCCTCATCGCCTCGGCGGGTGGAAGTCGGATTACGGTTCGGACAGAAACCCACGTTCCGGCGAGTGCCACCGTCGCGGTCAATAGATACGCAAGGGCAATTGCCAACACATCGAATTGAAATTCCAGCACCGGAAATTTGTAGAATGCCCCGTACATTTCGGTCATCCCCGAAGCCATCCAGATCCCGAAAAGCGTTCCAAGGATCGTGCTCCCCATGGCGATCACGAAGACCAATGAAACGTAATGCAAACCGACTTCGAGGTTCGAATAGCCGAACGCTTTGAGAACGGCGATTTGCTCGCGTTGCTGGGCAATGATTCGTGAGATCACGATGTGCAACAAAAACGCGGCGACGGAAAGGAATATCGCGGGGGTCATGATGGCCATGCCCCGAAGTTGCGCTAGTTCGTCCGATAAGTATTGGTGCGATAGTTGTTGATCGCGACCATAGGCGCCGATGCTACCGTAGGGCTTAAGCAAACGATCCAATTGATCGACGACTTGATCGCGGTTGCTACCTTGAGCCAGCTTTAACGACACACTATTGAAAGCGCCTTCCATATCGAATGCGGCTTCGAGGTCTTGTTCATTCATCCAGAAAATGCCGAATCGCTTGTTGTCCGGCATGATGCTACCGGGCTGAATCTGCATGACATACTCGGGCGACAACGCCGTTCCGACGATCCTCAACGATTGGGATCGACCGTTGATAATCGCGTTGACCGTATCTCCAGCGACGAAGCCATGCGCGTCGGCAAAAATTTCGGACACGACAACCTCGCCCACTCGATTGGGCTCCAGCATTCGACCTCGAGACAGATACGTTCGGTTGAGCTGGCTCTCACCGAGCGACGGCACCGAGATCAGCCTCGCGGTCGCCGGTTCGTCCATTTCCGGCACGTCCAGTAAGACGTCGTAAACCAAGCGAGTTTCGACCGCGGCAACCCCGGATACTTCTTGAATCCGTCGTTTGATCGCGTCGGGGCTTCGCCGCGTCTCGGCAAAGACATCTGCGAATCGGAACTCTCGGTAAAAGTATTGCTTGCTCCATTGCAACGACTTCGAAGCGCACATCGACATCACAAACGTCGCCACTCCAGCGGCAATCACGAACATGATCGCGATCACTTGCCCCTTCATCTGCGCCAGATCACGAATGAGCTTTTGATCAAGTTTTCTCATCGCGTCACCAGGACAACTCCGACGCGAGAATCTTTGTCGAGTTGACTTCGGTATGGGAGATTTGACCGTCGGACAGCGAAATGACTCGATCCGCCATCTGGGAAATGGCGGCATTGTGTGTGATCACCGCCGTCGTGGTGCCCAGCTCTCGATTGATCCTGGCAATCGCTTCGAGGACGACAATGCCGGTGGTTACATCGAGTGCCCCCGTGGGTTCGTCACATAGCAGCACACGCGGATTCTTTGCGATAGCGCGAGCAATGGCGACACGCTGTTGCTCGCCGCCCGATAGCTGAGCGGGGAAATGGTTCGCACGCTCCCTCATACGCACCAAGTCCAAAGCGTCCAATGAGTCCATCGGCGACTTGGCAATCTCCGTCACCAATTCGACGTTCTCCCGAGCGGTCAGACTCGGAATCAAATTGTAAAACTGGAACACGAACCCCACGTGCTCGCGGCGATACAAAGTCAACTCCGCATCGTCGCTAGCGGTCAAATCGCGTTCTTGGTACCGCACGGTGCCGGACGTTGGGACATCCAATCCACCGAGTATATTTAGCAACGTCGATTTTCCGCTCCCGGAGGCGCCCAGCAGTACGACGAACTCATGTTCGAATAGTTCCAGCGAGACTCCACGCAGCGCATGCACGGCGACCTCGCCCATTTGATAGATCTTGGCGACGTCAACGGCGCGAAAAACGGTAGTGTCGGAAGCGCGGCTCATGGAGTCGCAATTGTACCACTACCCGTCTCCGGCTCACGGAGATTTCGAGCCACGTCACGTTGGCCGGACGAATTGTTTTATTCGGACGCGTCGTCAATTCCGTACGCACGGAGCCGATCACGCAACGTACCACGATGCATACCGAGCAAATCGGCGGCCTTGGCGCGGTTCCCGCCGGTGTGTCCCAAGACGACTTGCAGCAGCGCCGGTTCGGCCGCAGCTAGAAATTGCGAATGCAGAAACTCGTTTCCCGAAGTTTGGTTAGCGAGTGATTTGGCGGCCCAGTCCCGGACAGCTTTATCGAGCGAGTCCACTTTGGTCGTGTGTTCGATTTCGCGGCCAGGCATCGGTGGCGGGAAATCGTGGATGGTGAATTCACGTCCGCGTGCGACGACCGCAGCATGCCCCACCGCATTCTTTAGTTCGCGAACGTTGCCGAACCAAGGTCGTTCTTGCAACGACTGCAGCAACTTTGCATCGATCGCCGTCCCCGCGGAAACGTACCCTCGCGATTCGAGAAAGTGTTGACACAATGGCCCGATGTCTTCGATTCGCTCCCGCAGTGGCGGAAGGTGAATCTGGACTCCAGTGAGTCGATAAAACAGATCCTCACGAAACGTTCCCGACGATACCGCGTCGTGCAGATCGCTGTTCGTGGCGGCTAGCACACGAACGTTGGCCGTACGCATTTTAACATCACCGACTCGTGAATACTGGCCCTGCTCCAACACTCGCAACAGTTTCACCTGCGTCGCCAAGGGCAAATCACCGATTTCGTCCAGCAAGACCGTTCCACCTTCGGCGCGTTCAAACAACCCCGCGTGGTCATCGCTGGCGCCGGTAAACGCCCCTTTGACGTGACCGAATAATTCGCTCTCCACCAACTCTGGGTTGAGCGCCACCGGAGCGATGGGAATGTACGCTTCATTCGCACGACGGCTGTGTCGATGAATGGCGGCGGCAACCAATTCTTTGCCCGTCCCGGTTTCACCGGTGACTAGCACGGACAAGTCACTGTCGGCAACCAACGCGATTTGGCGAAACACCTGCTGCATCGCCGGCGATGATCCGATCAACACTGATTGACCCAGCGCCATGGGACCAGTCGCCGTGGGTACCGATCGCTGGGTCGATTTCTCGAATGCCGCGCGGCAAACGCGGAGGGCATCGTCGAGCTTGAATGGCTTGGTTAAATAATCCGAAGCACCGTTTTTGACGGCGGCGACCGCAGTTTCCAAATCTCCAAACGCGGTGATCACGATCACCGGTGCATTGCCCGTCGCCTTCAAAAACTTTGGCAGCGCCGAGATACCATCTTCTTTGGGAAGCCGAACATCAAGAATGACCACATCGGGCATGTGCCTTGTCGCCAAGTTCAAGCCTTCTTCGGCGGATGACGCCGTCACGACCTGGTGTCCCTCGCCGACGAGCATTCGCTCCAGCGCCCAGCAGATCGAAGGTTCGTCGTCGACGACGAGTACCGTTGATTTTTTTTTCATTGGATCAATTCATTCCAGAACGCGACGTGCTGCTGGGCGGGCGACTCATTCCCGATGATCGCCTCACCGATACGTCCAACTCAAACACGGTGCGATCATGCTCGCGGTACCAACGTACGTCACCGCCCAGACCCTGCGCGGCTCGCCGGACGACGGGCAGTCCGAGCCCCAGTCCTTCGGGTTTTGAAGTGACAAACGGTTCGAATATCTGGCTCGCGATCGATACGTCGATACCCGGTCCGTTGTCTTCGACTCGCACTCGCACCATCTCACCCGAGTGATTCAATGTCGAAGTAAGGACGGATAGCTCGACTTGGACTTGCCCAGCTACCTGCATCGAGTTCTGGACAAGATTGGTGATCGCCGCGACCCAGGATGGTCCATCTTGCAATTCGAGATCTTCGGTTTCGTTCCGCTTTCGCCAAGTGATATCGATGTTCAAGTGGCGGGCGATCGGCGACAAACTCGTGCGCACGTCCTCCCAACAAACCTCTAGCGGCATCGGGTGTTCCTCATCCTGGCGCCCCGAGGCCACCATCAGCAACCGGCGAACATAGTCCTCGGACACTTCCAATTGGTGGATTGCGACTCGAATGCCATCGTCGTTGGATGATGAACAATCGCTCGCGTGCAACTCGATCGCCATCCGCGCGCCGGTAAGGCTGTTGCGTAGCTGGTGAGCCATCCCACTTGCGATCTGGTGAAGAAGCCGCTCGCCTTGTTCACGATTGACCTGTTGCCAAAGTTGGTCGAGTTGGCGTGCCATGGTATCCACAGCACCGCCGAGCCTGCCGATCTCGTCACCGCCATCGTCGGAGACCAGGGAGTCGAAGTTGCCTTGCGCCACCGCTTCCACACTTCGCTGGAGCCGTCCGACGCGCTGCACCCATCGCGAAGTCATCGCGTAAGTCATCATGGAAAGTCCAAGGATCGTGGATAGGCCCGTGATGAGCGGTAAAACGGCAGCGCGACGACGACTCGCATCCAGCGACGTCTCCTTGAACAACACCGCCACATGCGCCACTCGATCGGAACGCATCGATGAATTGACGGTGGGAAACAGGAATGACAAATATCGCTGACCGCCCAGGGACACCCCGCCGCGATCGGTCAGTGGCGGCTTGTCGGTCACCGCCAGTGTGCTCGCGAGTAGGCGGTCCGATTCGCTCAGCGTCATCATCTCCGTCTGGGTGAGTTCGGCGAGCGATTGAAGCACCGTCGCGCTCAGCGGAAAATTAGAGCGAGAAAGAGTCCGTTCAATGGCCGCAAATCGCGTCTCCATCTCGTCGGTCGCCCAACGTTTCCCTAGCCACAACGAAAGAACCGCCACGAGGATGGCAGCCACCGAAGCCATCGCAATCATCGGGACGAGCAAACGATGTTTCAGTGAGCGAAATCGGGGAACTGGACGCAAACGTACACTCGCGGCGTGAATGGGAATGTCACCAGTCTACAAGATCGCCAGCGATGGAAAATTCACCGCCGTGGGCGAAAACAACGCCGCCGGCCGCTAGTGGAGCACCGGTCAGTTCACATCACGACTCAAATAGATTGCTTCACCGGTGAATCGATCACGCAGCTCTTTGTCGGTCCAGCAAATACGTCCCACTGCCGGATCACCGATGATCCATCGGCCAGCGTCCGTCTTGCCGATGATCACAATCGCGTGTCCCTCGCCGCGCGGGCCGAGCAAGCGTTTGAGCGGCCCACTTTCAAGATCGGTCGCGAAATCTGGCGGAAATTGGATCATCGCGGCCACCGGAAGCTGACGCATCCGCAACCATTGCCCTGGATCGTTCGCGGCCACATTCGCACTGCGGCCATGACGCGACGCCACTAGAGACAATCCGCGATACAGTCCCAGCGGCATGGTCCCATGAGCGCTTGTCAAACACACGTCCGCCATTTCCTGTTCCGTGGACTTTACGCCGTTGAGCCGCAACAAGGTGGCAGCCGCCGCGGCCCCGCAACTGGCCGGATGACTCTGCAAGCACACATCGTCGGCCCATGTGGTATCGATGTCTAGCACAGCGGGAGCAACGACCGGGCGAGCTACGGGTGACAGGATGTAACCGATGCCAAGCATCCCCAAGACCGCCGCAGAGAACGGCCGGTGCCAACGACCCAGCCCCGGGGCGTTCATCGCTAAACCCGCAGTCATTCCGAGTAACACCGGCATCAAATTCGACCAGTAAACGACGGCACTGTCCGCAAACCAATCGGCCCAAGCCAGACTTCCGGCCTGGTACCATGCCACCTCAAGCGTGAGCAGCAAAAAGAAAATGAACAGCAGACTACTACGGCTATTGGATTTGGAAGAGACGCTGATGCCGAACAGGAAGGCTGCCAAGCCTAGCGAGGACATCGCCGTGATTGCGAAAGCTAGATCTAAACCCACAGCAATTCTCCCTCGCCCGAACACGCGCCAAACACTCCGGTCCAGCCTGCCGACATCCCGTATGTAAATATTATGTTAACGTTTGCAGATGAATTCGTCAATATTTACCGCTATCGGGAAAATATAGGCACGAAAACCGCAAATAACTGACAAATGGCTTGACAGAACGCTGTCAAAGCAATCCGGCAACACAATGTTAAGGGGAAAGCAAACAGCGGGCCGAAGTGTCTGGCCGTGTGAAACTGGGATGCTTAGAAGTTCTCGTCAAACGCGCGAAAAATCCACGCGATGTGAGCGAAAAGCCCGTATTTTGCAACACGGGAGGGTGCTGCGCAGCAGACACCGCGGGCACAATCAAGATTGTGCGTGAAACTTGCGGTGACATCCGAAGATCCGCATCGAAGAGCAAAAGGCGAGCGTCGAATCTCTTAGCGTGCTGAAAAACGATGCACAGTTGTTTCCTTGAGCACGTCGCCGGGGCGAATCAAAGTTGTTAAGAACGAAGGCCGATTCGGGGCATTCGGAAAGTGCTGGGTTTCCAAGCAGAAAGCATCGTGGCTAGCCGCGCCACCGGAACTCGCGTTGCCACCCAAGTGATTGCCGGTGTAGAGCTGGATCCCCGGTTGCGTCGTTTCAATCTGCAGCACTCGGCCCGATTCAGGGTCATACACTTCCGCGGCGGGACGCAACTTTCCCGCTTCGCCGCGCACCACGAAACAGTGGTCATAACCCTTGGGTCCAGGATACTGGTCGATCCGCTTTCCAAAATCGGTTGGCTCGCGAAAATCTAAGCCAGTACCGGCGACGTCGTTGAGTTTACCAGTGGGGATCAGATCGTCATCAACATCGAGGACTTGATCCGCGTGGATCGTGGCGACATGATCCAGCGCTGTCCCACTGCCGGCGCCACCCAAATTCCAATAGCTGTGGTTGGTGAGATTCAAATGCGTCGGAGCGTCTGTCGTTGCTTCGAACGCGATGACCAATTCGTCGGAGTCGTTCCATTGATAGTCGACGGTCGTGGTGACATTTCCTGGGTAGTTTTCTTCGCCATCGGGGCTGGTGTAGGTAAATCGCACGCCCACCGCGCCGTCCTTTTCGTAGCTCTCATGCGAAAACAACTGGTGCGCAAAACCCTGTTTGCCGCCGTGTAAATGGTGCTTGCCGGCATTGGTCGCGAGTTGATACTGCGTGCCGTCGATGGTGAACTTGCCCAGTTCGATGCGATTGCAGAAACGACCCACGGTGCTACCGAAATACGGATGGCTGCCGAGGTAAGGCTGTAGCGAGTCAAACACCAGGTTCACGTTGGCAAGCTTGCCGTTGCGATCCGGTACGTTCACTTCGAGCAGTGTGGCGCCGAAGCTCATCACACGGACGCTGTGCCCATGTGAGTTGGTCAAGGTGTATCGAGTGACGTCGTCGCCCTGGGCGGTTTGACCAAAAATATCTTGTTGAATCTGCATCGTAGGTGAATCTGACTGGGCCTCGGCGGGTGGCGCCGCGACGATGGGGGAAAAAATAAAACTGGGTGAGCAAAAAAGGCACGCAACCGCCAGTGACACTCTCCAGCAGCATCGCCACTCGGCGTGAACGCGGGTGGACATCATGACAATTCGCCTTCGTTTGGTGTACCGTAGACCCAAGCACTGTGATCTAAATTTCGAACTCGCTCGGCCAGTCTACCTGAGCCGGCTCTTTAATTCATCAACTCATGTCGGTTTCCATTAGCTCGCCGAGAACATCGCATCCCGCTGCGGAATTGCCATCGCTTCGCATCGGATCCATCGACATTGGTTTCCCGATCGTGCAAGCGGCTTTGTCGGGCTACAGCGATTTGCCCATGCGTGTGATCGCGCGCGAACATGGTGCCAGCTATACCTTGTGCGAGGTGATGCTGGACCAATTTCTTGTCAACCTTAGCAATCGGGCCAAGACTCGTCATTTTCTTGATATTCATCCCGACGAACATCCCGTCGCGGGCCAGTTGATGGGCGCCGAACCGGAACAGTTCGCCCAGGGTGCGGCCAAGCTGGCGGAAGCCGGGTTCGATGTGATCGACGTCAACTTCGGCTGTCCGGTCAAAAAGGTACTCGGCCGCTGTCGCGGTGGATTTCATTTGTCTCAGCCCCAGGTGGCGATCGAGATTCTCCGCCGGACGCGCGAGATCGTTCCGAGCAACATCCCCGTGACCGTCAAAATGCGACGCGGCATCGATGATTCCACTGAATCTCGTGATCACTTCTTTGAGATCCTCGAGGGCGCACTTGCGATCGGGATTGATGCGGCGACGGTCCACGGACGAACGGTGGTCCAGCGTTACGTGGGACCAAGCCGCTGGGAGTTTCTTGCCGATGTCAAACAACACGTCGGCGATCGCATGACGATTTTGGGCAGCGGCGATCTGTTTGCGGCAGACGACTGCTTCGCCATGATTCGCCAAACGGGGATCGATGGCGTGACGGTAGCTCGCGGGGCGATCGGGAATCCGTGGATCTTTCATCAAGCCCGTGAGCTGGCGGCGGGTCGTCCGCTTCCGCCGCCACCAACGCTACATGAACAAGCGACCGTGATGCAGCGGCACTTTGATCTCTGCGAACAAAGTTATCCAGCGGAACGGGCACCCCTGCTCATGCGCAAGTTCTGTATCAAGTACGCCGCCTCGCATCCGAACCACGACGTCGTCCGATTGGCATTCGTGAGGCTTCGAAGTCGCGAAGAGTTCCACGCCGTTCTCAACGAGCACTACTCCAGCGACGCACCCGGTCGATACGTGCCACGCGAGATTCATGGTTCCCAAGAAGAGTGCTGACGTTCGTCACGCACACGACACAGCATCCGCACGTGCGAATCAGTCTTCGTCTTTTTTGTACTGGTCCAGGCGTCGATAGAGCGTTCGTGCTCCGATACCGAGCACCTCGGCGGCCTTTTCTCGATTGCCGCCGGTGAGAGCGAGCGTTTCTTCGATCGCCCAGCGCTCGATGACTTCGAGTGGTTGGCCGATGAGCGCCGATTCGCCACCGCCACCGATCATGGTTGATTCGGTAGACGTCACTTCGCCGTCTTCGTCCAGTAATTCCGGCGGCAAGTCATCGACGTCCAAGGATCCGTCGGTATCGAGCACCACCATCGTTTCGACAAAATTGCGAAGCTGTCGCACGTTTCCTGGCCAATCATAGCCAAAGAATTTCTTGGTCACGCCGGGCGTGAAATGAGCTGTCGGCTTGTCGTGACGACGCAAGAAAAATTTGCGAAAGTGGTCCATCAGCGGGATCACGTCTTCGCGTCGCGTACGAAGCGGCGGCAATTCGACGGTGACCACCTTCAGTCGAAAATACAAATCGTTGCGAAAGATTCCGGACTCCACCATCTCTTCGAGCGGACGATTGGTCGCCGAGATCAGTCGCACATTGACCTTGATCGTTTTGTTATCACCCACTCGCGTGATTTGGCTTTCTTCCAGCACCCGCAAGAGCTTGATTTGGGTGTTCATCGGCATGTCGCCAACTTCATCCAAGAACAGCGTCCCGCCATTGGCGTATTGAAAGGCTCCTTCGCGATCGGATACTGCGTCGGTGAACGAGCCTTTGACGTGACCAAACAATTCACTCTCGACCAGGTTCTCGGAGACCGCGCGAGTATTCAGGGCCACGATGCGTTTGTTGCGACGTGGACTGTTTTGATGAATTGCTTGGGCAATCATTTCCTTTCCCGTGCCGCTTTCGCCCGTAATCAGCACGGTGGCATCGGTCGCAGCGATCCGACGCAAGCGATCGATCACCGTTTGCATCTTCTTGCTGGTGTAGATGATGCCTTCAAAGCCGAATCGTTCATCCAAACGCTGACGCAGCTCGGTGTTTTGGCGTTTCAGCGATACCGCTTGTGACGCCTTCTCGACGATGATGCGCAAACGATTGGGGGTGATGGGCTTTTCGAGAAAGTTAAACGCACCCTGTTGCATCGCTTCGACGGCAATGGGCACCGTCGCGTGTCCCGTGACCATCACGACTTCGCAATCGGGCAATCGCTCGCGACACATGCTTAAGATTTTCATTCCGTCGACTTCGTTCATCACCATGTCGGTGATCACAATGTCGTACGTTTCTCGCTCGATCAGCTTGGCCGCGTCGGGACCACTCGTCGCGATCTCACATCGATATCCGACTTTTTCGAGACTTTCGCTCATCGCGCGGGCGTGCGCCGCTTCATTATCAACGACCAGCACTCGAAAGTCGCTGGGAACGCTAGTTCCGATGACGATCGGCTGTGTTTCGCCGGCAGATCGTTCGGGCGATGATTCCTGGCTTGCACTCACTTTTATGGCTCCTTAAGTCCCCTTGCCGCGTCGTCCGGTCGTGGCTTATTAATGAATTCAAGGACAAGTGGATAATTGTCGATTAAGCAAATGAAGTAGCACGGGGGGAGTCACTGCCCTGACCCCCCTCGACTGAGAGCCCCTGCGGGTTGCTGCCCCACCCGCGGGGGCTTCTTTTTTTGACTCAGCTATTTTTCTGCAAAACGGCTCTGCAACGATTGGACCTGGAGCGTACCCTGCCGGAGTGCACGCATAGCACTGATGGCTGCTTCGGCCGCATCGAGCGTGGTGATGCACGGGACACCGTACTGGACGGCTGCCGCACGGATTTTACCTTCATCCGTTCGTGCGCCCTTGCCGCTGGGCGTGTTGAGAATCAATTGAACATCACCGTTCTTGAGATAATCGATCAAGTTTGGGTGACCCTCCGCGATTTTTTTTACTCGCGTGACTTTCACTCCGTCGGCTTCAAGTCGAGCCGCCGTCCCGGTCGTAGCGAGCAAATCGAAACCGAGCTCGATCAGGCTCTTGCCCAGTGGCCCCACGGACTCTTTGTGTCGGCTCGAAAGGCTCACAAAAATCTTGCCATGGTCGGGTAACACAGTGCCAGCAGCGATCTGGCTCTTGGCGAATGCGAGCGGGAAGCTGTCGCTGATCCCCATCACCTCACCGGTGCTGCGCATTTCTGGGCCCAGCACGATGTCGACGCCCGCGAACTTGCGAAACGGAAACACGCTTTCTTTGATGGAAACATGGCGTGGGATCGGTTCGCTGGTGACTCCCAGTTCTTGCAGCGACATTCCATACATGACTTTGGTCGCGATGTTGGCCACGGCGACACCCGTGGCCTTGGCAACAAATGGAACTGTGCGACTGGCGCGAGGATTGACTTCCAAGATGTAGACCGTCGGCTTGCCGTCCTCGGTCTTGATGGCAAATTGGATGTTCATCAACCCGATGACGTTCAATCGCATCGCTAGTTTTCGAGTCGCTTCGCGAATTTCCTGGAGCACTGGTTCGGTCAAGCTGTACGGTGGAATCGAACATGCCGAATCGCCCGAGTGGACTCCGGCCTCTTCGATGTGTTCCATGATTCCCATGACCACGCAATCGGTACCATCGGCGATCGCGTCCACGTCGACTTCGGTGGCATCTTCGAGGAAGTGGTCGATCAGCACCGGTTGCCCATCGGCGACGATGAACGCCTCGGCGACGTACCGTTCAAATTGCGCATGGTCGTAACAGATTTCCATGGCGCGGCCGCCGAGAACGAAGCTCGGTCGCACCAGCGCCGGGTATCCGATGCGTTTGGCCTCCAGTCGTGCCTCGGCCATATTGCGAGCGATTCCCGAAGGCGGTTGACGCAAACCGAGTTCGTTGATGAGCTGTTGAAACAACTCGCGGTCCTCGGCAGCTTCGATCGTCTCGACGCTCGTTCCGATGATGGGCGCACCGGCTTCTTTCAAGCCGCGAGCCAAATTAAGTGGTGTTTGACCGCCAAACTGGGCGATCACTCCCGCGGGCGAGATCGCATCGCAGATATTCAACACATCCTCGATCGTCAGCGGCTCAAAGAACAGCATGTCCGACGTGTCGTAGTCGGTGCTCACCGTTTCCGGATTGCTGTTGACCATGACGCTTGTACAACCGATTTCTCGCAGCGCGAAGCTTGCGTGGCAGCAACAATAGTCGAACTCGATTCCCTGGCCGATGCGGTTAGGACCGCCACCGAGAATCATCACGCGAGGCTTTTCGGTCGCGGGCGGCAACTCATCCTCGGTTTCGTAGGTGCTGTAGTAATACGGCGTATAAGCCTCGAATTCGGCGGCACAGGTGTCGACGCTTTTGTAAACCGGCTTGACGCCCAAGCCGATTCGTTTGGCGCGTACTTTCGATTCGGTCGTGGACGTGATCTTGGCGAGTTGGCGATCAGAGAAACCGAAGCGTTTTGCTTGCCACAGATCATCCCGCGACATCGCATCAAGATTACCGATCGCGGTGAGTCGATCTTCCTCTTCGACGATTTGGGAAATGTGATCCAAGAACCACGGATCGATATGGCTGAGCGAATAGATCTCATCCGCTGGGATGCCCGCTTTCATCGCGTAGCGCAGATAAAAGATGCGTTCGCAGTTCGGCGTGCTCAACTTTGCTCGAATTTCGTCTTCGTCAGGCTGGTTATCGGTGCCCCAAAGGTCCTTGCTGTCGCTGCCCAGTCCGAAGGCGCCGACTTCGAGACCACGCAAAGCCTTTTGAAGCGACTCTTTGAACGAGCGACCGATGGCCATCGTTTCGCCAACGCTTTTCATTTGCGTCGTTAACGTCGAATCCGCTTCGGGAAATTTTTCGAAAGCGAATCGTGGGATCTTGGTCACCACATAGTCGATCGACGGTTCGAAACAGGCTTTCGTTTTGCGAGTGATATCGTTATTCAACTCCCACAAGCGATAGCCGACCGCGAGCTTGGCGGCGATCTTGGCAATGGGGAACCCGGTCGCCTTGCTCGCCAGCGCGCTACTGCGACTGACACGGGGATTCATCTCGATCACGATCATTCGTCCCGTCTTGGGACAGATCGCGAATTGCACGTTGCTGCCACCGGTCTCGACACCGATCTCGCGCATGACCGCGATCGTGGCATCCCGCATCCGTTGGTATTCTTTGTCGGTCAAAGTTTGAGCGGGCGCGACCGTAATCGAGTCGCCGGTGTGGACGCCCATCGCGTCAAAATTCTCGATCGAGCAAATGATCACGACATTGTCATCGAGGTCGCGCATGACCTCCATCTCGTACTCTTTCCAGCCGATGATGGATTCTTCGACGAGCACTTCGTGCACGGGCGATTGGTCCAATCCGTTCTGCACCAGTGCATCAAAATCGTCGCGGTTGTAGGCGATCGCGGATCCGGATCCACCGAGCGTAAAGCTGGGACGAATGACCGCGGGCAATCCCACCACGGCCAACACCTCTCTGGCTTCGGCGAGCGATGTCACCATTTTGCCGACGCAAACATCGAGGCCGATCTTTTCCATCGCTTCCTTGAATTGATCTCGCTCCTCGGCCTTGGCGATCACGTCAGCCCGTGCCCCGATCAGCTCGACGTTGTACTTGGCCAGGACACCATGTTTTTCCAAATCCATGGCCAAGTTCAAACCGGTCTGGCCACCGAGTGTCGGCAGCAACGCACATGGCAATTCCTTGGCAATGACTTTCTCGACCATCTCCCACGTCAACGGCTCGATGTAGGTCGCATCGGCGGTGGCGGGATCGGTCATGATGGTGGCTGGATTGCTGTTCACTAGCACCACCTGATAGTCCTCTTCACGTAGGGCTTTGCACGCTTGGGTCCCGGAGTAATCGAATTCGCAGGCTTGGCCAATCACGATGGGGCCACTGCCGATCAGCATGATTTTCTTGATGTCGTCGCGTCGCGGCACGAGCTTAAATCCAAACGAGTATAGGTTTTACGTCGATCATTGCCCGAAATGCGTGTCCGTAAACCGGGGCGGGCGGGGCAAATTCCGGCTGAGGATATCAGAAAACTCTACAGCCGTAGAGGACCAGGGCCTTGCTCGTCGACTTTCTATCGCCACTACTCTGCGGCCGCCGAAGTGTCCTCGCGGCACAATTGCAGTGCTAACTCCTTCGCTCCCTTGAGATCCAACTTGCCTGTGCCCAGCACCGGAATCTGGTCCACCAGGATAAAACTATCGCGGGAAGGCACAAACAAATTCGAAAGTCCGGCGGCGGTCAATCCAGCCCGTAGTTCATCGACCGATTTGTTGAGCGGTCGGTGCAGCACGATGATCCGCTCTCCCTTGCGAGCATCGGGCACCGCCGTGACTGAGATTTCCGGTGCACCATCGTCATTGTCTTCGCCGACCAATTTCAACAGCTCGTCTTCGATCCGAACATGAGGCACCATCTCGCCGCCGATTTTTGAGAAGCGACTAAGCCGACCGGTAATGTGCAAGAACCCTTGGTCGTCAACGTGAGCGATATCGCCGGTCACATACCAACCGTCTTGGACTGCCTTACGTGTCAACTCCTCTTGGTTCGCGTAACCGCACATGACGTTGGGGCCGGTGACCAACAGCATCCCATCTTCGCCGGCGCGCATCTCGGTCCCGTCATCGGTGGACACGATTCTGGCCGCGATCCCGGGAAGTGGACGCCCCACGCTGCCCTCCAGTCGATCGATCTGGTACTTGGCTGACGATCGCGATGGTGGAATGTTGACACTCACCAGCGGACTCAACTCCGTCGCCCCATAACCTTCGACCGGACGCACTCCGAATTGCTTCTCGAACGCTTCAAATAGATCCGACGGCATTTTTTCCGCTCCCACCACGACGACATCGAGCGTCGAGAATTGGGATGGTTCGACACGGCGCAAATAACCACGCAAAAACGTCGGTGTCGCTAATAGCACCGTCGCTTTGTAGCGCTCGGCAAGCTTGCCGATTTGTCGCGAGTCCAAAGGATTGAAGTGGTATACGCCCGCCGGTCCAAGCGTCATCACCGACCACAGCGTCACGCTGTAGCCGAACGAGTGAAAGAACGGCAGGATGCCAAGTACGATGTCTTGGTCGTCAAGCTTGACCGCTCGGTCAATCGCATCCACGTTGTGGCTGATGTTCGCGTTGCTCAGCAACACACCTTTGGGCATGCCCGTCGAGCCACTGGTAAAAATGACGGTCAACAAATCATCGCACTTGACTCGATGAAGTCCCAACATGCGATCGACGGCCCAAGCCGGAAGCAAACGTGCTTGAATGAACGCGATCGCTTTGTCGAGCGATGTGACTTTGTCTTTGAGTGACTCCAACAACACAATTTCGGCATCCAGCTTGAAATCGAACTTGCTGAGAAATTTTTCGCTGGTAAGCACGTGCTTGATTTTGACGTCGGCGATGCAGTGGTTAAGCACACTGCTATCGACCGTGTAATTCAAATTGGCCGAAATTCGTCGATCCATCGCCAGCGCGACGTTCACCACCACACCACCAACGCTGGGTGGCAACAACACGCCGACAAATTGTTCGTCTCGCTCCAGAATCTCTCGCGCGAGGACTCGGCGGAGAGCCAGCGTTCGGACCAACATGTCACGACCGCTCGCTTCCGTGCCCATCGAATCCGCCGCTTTGAGTTTGCCGCCGGCGCGACGCCAAACTCGGATCACTCGCTGCGCTAGCACGGGATACTCATCGCGATGATCAATATTGGCTTGCGACCCCAACACTTGGACTCGCGATCGCATCTGCTCGATGGGCGTGTCACCTCGGAGCGGTTCACCGATGTACAACGTCAAGCGACGTCGAGGCGTTTTCGGCCATTTGTAGAAAAACTTGCCACCAGAAAAACTGAAGATGCTGCCCCACATGCCGTCGAGCCAAACGGGGACGACGATTTGGTCGCTGTCTTTGACGATCTTGTTCAGACCTAGCTTGAACGCTTGTAGCTGCCCCGTTCGTGTCAACGTGCCTTCGGGAAACAAGCCTACCACGTCGCCCTGTTCCATCGCTTCGCGAGCCTTGCGAAGCGCCTGGATAATCGACTTGGGGCCCGACATCATGTAAATCGTGTCAAACGCGCTACCCATCCAGTTCGCAATCGGATGGGAAAAATTGGCACCATCGACGACGAACCGGACGTTCCGCGGCAACATCCACAAGATGATGACCCCGTCAATCCACGAGACATGGTTCGAGACCAACAAGCATCCGCGGTCCTTGGGTAGATTTTCGAGTCCCACCACTCGGCGACGATAAAGAATCCCCAGCACCATGCGAAAGAACCCGCGTACCAACATCCGCGGTTGAAAGATCCCGAGCAGGACGACTCCCACGATCAAGACGGCGATTACCAGGAGCGAGATTTGAAATCCAGACATGCCGAAGCCCGTCAACCGATAGGAATGCGAAAGGGATGATCCCGAGGAATCGATGATCAATCTGTAGAATAACGAATCGAACCGCGATCGAATCAACCGCGACGTTTACCAGAGCCCACACGCTGGCAAATCCTTCGCCGTCGATTTCGTGCGGTGATCTTAACCGTTTTTGTCGTTGCACGAACCTCGTCTCGCTCCTCCGCCGCGGCGAACTCCCGCCGTTATCCCAACGGGGCGTCGCTCGCGCAGTCAAACCTTCGCCAAACCCGCGAGGTTATCCGTACGGCCAAGCCTGCGATCCCGGCTGCCCCGACAACCGTGGTCACGACGTAAACACTACCCACCAGCGCTTCGGGGATCCAGCGTCTGCAGACCAGGGCCCAGGTCACCAGAAGCCCAAGCAGTAGTAGCAGCGACAGTGATTTCCCCAGAAAGATAACCTTGGTTCGAATTACCATCGCGATCCCTTCAGCGCGCTCTCGGTGTGGAAAAGCCAAGAAAATCGCATTCTCAGCCGCAAACACGATGACCGCCAACGACGGCATGATGCCCAGCCAAAGTGACATCTGAATCCAACCCGGTCGCACGATCGAACCAGCGATCGCAAGCGTGGTGATTTGGAACATCACCGTCAACGTCACTGGCAACCACAATTGGCCGATCACCGCAACCTGCGGAGTCATCGGAAGACTCGAAAGCAGCGAAAGCCGACGAACGTCTCGGCGAAAATCTAACCTCAATGCCGGCGGAGCCAATAGCAGCGTCGAAAGCATCACTCCACCGACAACGAAAAGCCACTGCTCTACCGTCGTATCGATCAACAGCGGTGAGAGCGAAAGCAGCACCGGTATCAACAAACTCAACAGTACCGTAAGCCAGTGCATCCAAAGTGATTTGCATTGACGACTCGCCAACGTCATCACTTGGCCAGTGGAACCCGACAAGTTCGCATCCATCCGTTGCCGGAACCGTGCGATGATCCCGCTATCACGCCGCTCGGTCCATTGACGCCATCGACGAACCGAACGACTCGTCGGTTCAAGCCGGCGGTTGAACTCGCTCAAACGTTGCCAGCAGTGTTGGTCGACCAGCGCCAAGCACATCATCGCCAACGGCACCACGCAAACGGTGGCTGCGAACTGGATGATTGTGGGTGCGCCATATCGATCCGCGACAGCCAACTTGGACGCGGACCACCAAGGAAACGCAAGCCACTGGACCAGGGTGGATGAAGCCACATTACCGAGCGAACTCGCTATACCAAACAAATAGACGCCCGTCGGCGACCCGATGGGTGTTGACAACGAAACGTTTACCAAGATCTCGGTGGCAAGCGCGAGTGCGGCAAGTGAAAGGCCGACACGACCGACGATCAATGTTCGAGGTGACAACGATTGTATCGCACGGTCAATCAATCGTCGCACGATTTCTAACAGGAAAATGGAACCGAACAACGCGGTCACGAGTAATTCCAACCGAGCGACATCATGAAACAAAATCACGGCGATCAGGATCGTTTTTAGCACCGCCTGGGTGGCTGATCCGATCAACTCATATCCCAAGATCGACGAACGCCTCAGTGGTCCCCCCATCAACCAAAGCCTCGCTGCCTCGCCCAATTCGGTATCACAAGTGTCGGGATTACGCTCGGTGATTGACGTGGACCAGACGCTTCGCATCGCATGGTACAGCGCATACACGACCATCGACCCGCTCAACCACAATGAAAGCTGTTCGGACGCGACAGGCGTTCGCTGGGACAGGATCGTCAAACCGGCGATCGCGTACCCGATCAAACACAAAACCGCCAGCGATGTCGCCACGATACGCTGCGGCGATGCGATCCGCTGCCAACTCACCTTGATCCGCGAACGAACTTGGCGTGCGTGCAAGTCGGCGAGATGAAGAATGGTCGACGGGGAGTCCCAACCGATTGCCGTCACGAAGCCGCCTCCGTCAGGGTTTGGTCTTCAATCGCGGCAAAAAAGGCTGCTTCGAGCGTGTCCGCTTCGGGGTATCGATGACGCAACCCCACCGTCGACCCCGAAAAACGCAGTTGACCGCGATGCATCACCATGACCCTCGTGCAGACATCTTGAATCATCGCTAGCAGGTGGCTGCTCAAGACAATCGTCGTCCCCTGCTGGGCGAGTTCGCGGATGCTGTCCAAGAACAAACGAATCCCCGGCGGGTCCAATCCCGTCATCGGCTCGTCGAATAGCATGACGCGGGCGCTGGTAAGATACGCCAAACAGATCGCTGTTTTCTGGCGCATGCCGCGTGAAAGTTCACCAGCGAGATTGCCCCGTCGATGCTGAAGCCCAAATTGCTCGAGTAGCTCCTGCGATCGCGTGCGATAGTTGGGGATGTTGTAGATTCGACCGATGAAATCAAAATGGTCAAGCACGGTCAAGTCATCGAACAACGGTGGATCATCGGGGACGTAGACGACTTGTCGCTTGAGCTCCAGCGGTTGTTGCTGGGGACAGAATCCGGCAACGCGAATGGTGCCCTCGTCGGCCCGCAACAGCCCCGATAGGCAACGCATCGTCGTTGTTTTGCCGGCACCGTTGTGTCCGACAAGTCCACAGATTTCGCCGCTGCCGAGTGAGAAAGTCAGTCCATCAACGGCGGTAAAGTCTCGGTAACGTTTACAAAGCCCGGTTGCTTGAATCATCGTATTGTCGTTGATGCGTGAGTCAGTCCGATCCGTGATCGGCTCCCGTACAATCAATCGCATGCGGAGCCTTGAGCAACTCTAGCTCACAACGATTGGCAAACGTCCAATCCTCGCCGCCCTACGATCCCTACAATCCGCGCAGCGGGTCGTTCCCATTTGGAACCCATTTCGACACGATGTTGGCCCGCCACCGCTCCTGATCACCAATAATGCGGCATGTAACAGTATTAGGTCTTGGTGTCCCATTTCTTTCACCAAATTGTCCCGATTGCCATTCAAAAAAATTGATCCTTCGCAACGAATGCAATTGCTAAAACATCAAGTCGTCACGTAGTTGTAGCGGGTTGGCTTGCTCGAATTGTTCGATGAGTTGCTTGGAGGAGTCGTCGATGGTTGATGGCAATCGAATTTGGATCTCGACCAAAATATCTCCCGCATTGCCGCTGGCTGGCTTCACGCCTTGACCCTTGAGTCGTAGCTTGCGGCCACTGCTGGTACCTGGCGGGATCGACAGCGTGACGGTCCCCGACGGTGTTGGCACATCAATCTTGGCGCCCAGCGCGGCTTCACCGATCGATACCGGAAGCTTGATCTCGAGGTTGTTCCCGTTGCGACGGTAAGCGGGATGCTCGGAGACTTTCAAAATCAAAATCAGGTCACCGGGCGGCCCACCGGTGGTCGACGAGTGGCCTTTGTCGCGCAGCCGCACTTTGGCACCCGTTTGGACTCCCGCGGGAATGTTGACCGAAAGTTTTTCGTTGGTGGCACCGCGATTGAGATAGAACTCGGTCTTGCCACCGAGGACGGCGGTGCGAAACGGGATCTCTAGCTCGTGGCGGACGTTGGTACCGCGAGTCGGTTGTTGGGGCCGCCGCGCTCCGCCCCCACGTGCCCCGCCACCGCGGACGCCTCCGCCCATCATCGCTTCAAAGAAATCGCTGAACCCGCCCTCAAAGCCACTGCCACCGCGTTGATTCGCGCCGCCGAAAATCGATTCCAAATCGAGCCCTTCGAACGAGTCACCACCGGCACCGGGTTGGAAACCACCGCTGCGGATTTTCTCGAAGTCGCTTCCGTAGCGATCGTATGCCGAGCGCTTTTCGTCGTCGCTTAACACATCGTATGCTTCCTGGACGCGTTTGAACTTTTCTTTGGCGTCTTCGTTCTCCAGGTTCATGTCCGGGTGGTACTTGCGCGCGAGCTTGCGGTACGCTTTCTGGATGTCCGGCTTGCTGGCGTCGCGCGAGACGCCGAGAACTTGATACAGATCTTCAGCCACAGTGCTTCCGTCTTTACTTCACTAAATGGGTGACATGCGTGGGAGGTTCATCGCGAATGCCAACTTGGCACACTCGGCACGATTCGGCTACCCGAGATGAGCTACAGCAAAGCTTACACCGCGGTGAAATCCGGTCATCGGTGTCACGTAGGAGTTTTGTAACGTGTTCGCGCCACCTTGTATTGGGCGTGCTCGTGCACATTGTTGCGACCATGCCAGTGCAAGCCGCGGGATCGCTCACCATCCGCGTTCAGGACGAGGCAAGCCGCAAGCCTGTCGCCACTCGATTCGAGCTTTTCCGAGGCACCGCGACGGGAAAACCAATGCCGCTTCGCAGGACCGTTCCCGCGGGAGTTGGCGTGGTGCTCGATCGCAGTGTCGAAGTTTCGTTGGCCGAGGGTGATTTCGCGTTTCGAATGATTCGAGGCCCCGAATACCGTGTGCTCAGCGGCACGTTTTCCCTTGAGCGAACCAGTCTCGATGAACGCAGCTTTGCGCTACCAAGAATGGTGGACATGCTCAAGTTGGGCTGGACGAGCGGCGATTGTCTTGTGCCAGCTACGAATGCAGATCTTGACCTCCGGATGGCGTCGGAGGATCTGCACGTGGCGGCCGTGATGGGCGAAGTCGAAACGTTGCCTGTGCCAGCCAACAAGACGGACGAGCCGCTGGAATTCGAACCCGTGTGGAACCGCACTCGCGCCGATGTCAGCGGCGGATTGGCGTTTTATGATGACCACGCTATCACTGAAAACGCCACCACTGAAACCGGCGAAGCGACATCGCAACTGAGCTCTGTGAACATCGCATCGACGCTGCCCGTCGAACGTTTAGCCCGCGTCGACGACCGAACGAGCGTGGCGATCGAGAACCCATTTGCGTGGCCAGTCCCGGTGTGGCTGGCAAGCCAGAAGATCGACGGTGTCTTTGTGCTGGGCGATTGGTTGCGACTGGATCGTCCGGTACTCAAAGTGACCGACGGCCGCGAGCCACCTGGGTTGGCGACCGGGCAAGGGCGTTCGCTCGGACGTTCGGCCGAGCGGATCTATTGGAACATGCTCGATGCCGGATTCAAAATCCCACCGCTCGCTGGCACCGGCGACGACGCGAGCGGAACTCCGGTCGGCTACAACCGGCTCTACGTCGCCCAGCCGTTGTCGTCGTACGAGCCATACACGGCCGATGACGCCAACGAGTTTCCTCAAGAAGCGAGACCCGTCGACTCCGAGGCCCAGTGGTGGGCGGCGGCCTGGGCGGGACAAAGCGTGGCGACCAACGGCCCCCTACTCCGACCCAAGTTGGCGGGCGAGTTGCCAGGGCACACGTTCACAGCAAATCGGGGTGAAGTGCTCGAGCTTGCCTTGGAGCTAACGTTGTCTGTGCGCGACCCCGTTGACTATCTCGAAGTCGTGCACAACGGCGAAGTGCACTACAGCGCTCGGCTCGATGAATTCGCACTGGCGGGCGGCAATATCCCGATTCTCACGATCGATGAAAGTGGGTGGGTGCTCGTCCGCGTTGTCACGTTGTTTGACGACCACTTTCGCGCGGCGACCAGTGCTCCGTGGTACATCGAGTTTGACGGACGACGTCGAGTCGCACGTGCGGCCGTCGAATATTTTCAAACTTGGCAAGCCGACTACGAACAACGACTCCGACAACTTTCACCCGCCGAAATCCAACGCCACGCTCCGTTTGTCCAGGCCGCTCGCCAATTTTGGGCCCTGCGGATGCAGGAAGCGATTTGATCGCCACTCATGATTCCAGCCAACCGAATTCACATCGCTAATGATCGCGACATCCGGGACGACGGCGACTTCGTTCTTTACTGGATGATCGCCTTCCGTCGAACGACGTGGAATTTCTCGCTCCAGCATGCGGTCGATCATGCTCGTCGGCTGCGCAAACCGCTCGTCATTTTTGAACCGCTGAGGATTCGATATCAATGGGCGAGCGATCGATTGCATCGGTTTGTAATCGAAGGCATGCGCGACAATGCCGCCGCGCTTGCGAAAAAGCCGGTTACCTATTATCCCTACGTCGAACCTAAACCCGGCGCAGGCACGCCACTGCTCAATCGACTCGCTCGACATGCATGCGTGGTGGTGACGGACGAGTATCCCTGTTTCTTTTTGCCGCACATGATCGACGCGGTCAAAGACGGGCTGCCGTCGCGACTCGAGTGCGTCGACAGCAACGGTGTCATGCCGCTTCGATCGGCGGATCGAACCTTCACGGTCGCGCACAGCTATCGTCGCTGGATGCAAAAAAACATTCTCGATCCGTTGGCTGAACCGCCACAATCGGATCCGCTGGCGCGAGTCAAATTACCGCTTCTGGAAAAGTTGCCACCCGCGATCACGAAGCGCTGGCCCGCAGCGGATCTCGAGGCGCTGCTCGATCGAGGTGGGATCGAAAAGTTACCGATCGATCATCAAGTGCATCCCAGTCGGGAAACGCCGGGCGGTCCCGTCGAAGCTGCCAAGCGACTAGATCGGTTTACGAAGTCCGTGCTTTCGGTGTACGCCGATGATCGCAACCATCCCGATGAGCACGCGACAACGGGTCTGAGTCCGCATTTGCACTTTGGCCACATCAGTAGTCATGAGATCGTGTCGAGGATTTTGGAGCATGAGCAGTGGACGCCCGACAAGGCCGCCAAGCCCAACGGAAAGAATCATGGGTTTTGGAATGTGAGCGAGCCGGCCGAGGCGTTTCTCGATCAAGTGCTGACGTGGCGCGAGATTGGATTCAACATGTCGTTTCGACATCCGACCACCTATGACAAATTCGAATCGCTACCCGATTGGGCTCTGGCGACGCTCAAGCAACACGCCAAAGACAAACGTCCGGCGATCTATTCGCTCGAGCAATTCGAACTGGCTCAAACCCATGACGAGATTTGGAACGCGGCCCAGCGCGAGATCGTTCGGACCGGAACGATGCACAATTACTTGCGAATGTTGTGGGGCAAAAAAATTCTGCATTGGACGCAAACGCCGCGGGATGCACTGGCGATCATGATTGAACTGAACAACAAATACGGTCTGGATGGTCGCGATCCGAATTCGTATTCGGGAATTTTCTGGGTGCTGGGGCGATACGACCGGGCATGGGGCCCCAAGCGACCGATTTTCGGCAGCGTCCGCTACATGACAAGCGACAGCACTCGAAAAAAATTGCGGCTCAAGCAGTATCTGGGTCGGTTCAGCGCCGGGGACTAGCCAGCTACCCGCGGCGGGGCTTCGGATTTATGTTATCGCGGTACGTGACTGCTCGGCGACGACAGTTTGCTTGGGACGAAGGCGGAATCGGCTCGAGCGACTGAAGCGTCGCCAGCGGTGTGGGCTGCGCCGGTAGCTCAACTTTGCTTCTACATTCCCCGTCGAGGTGGGTTCCGTGATTCGATTTCGATCTTACTTGGCGATAGTAGCACTCATCGCATCCTTGCTGGCCGTTCCGCCCGTGTTCGCACAGGAGGCGACCGTTGGCGATCCATCCGCCGCAGCGGAACCATCGGAAACGCCTGACCCATCGACGGACGCGGCAGTGTTGCCCGAAGTCGAAACGTTGCCTGCGGCAGAAGCGCTGCCCGAAGCTGTTGCTGTACCGGAACAGCCCGCGACTTTCGCCACTGCCGAAGCTGAAACCGCGGAAGCTCCCGATTACGCAGCCGACATTGCCGTCGCTCGTATGGCCGGCGACAACGCTTGGATGCTCGTATGCTGCGCCCTGGTGCTGTTCATGACCGCACCTGGACTGGCGATGTTCTATGGCGGACTGGTTCGTCGCAAGAACGTGCTCAGCGTGATGATGCAGTGCATTTTCTTGATGGGATTGATGACCGTGCTCTGGGCGATCGTCGGTTACTCGCTCGCCTTTGGCGGTGCGGGGATGTATGTCGGCAACCTTGAGTACCTGTTCATGGACGGTGTCCAGCGCTACTGGGATGACGCTGCCGGCGCCCCGGTTACGCCGATGTTTAGCGACGCGATTCCCATTCCCATGATGACGCACATGTTGTTTCAGGGCATGTTCTTTATCATCACCCCCGCATTGATCTGCGGTGCGTTTGCCGAACGGATGAAATTTTCCGCGATGGTGATGTTTTCAGTGCTTTGGGGTTTGTTGATCTATTGCCCGCTTTGTCACTGTGTTTGGGACGGTGGCCTTTTGGCGTTCGGAGCCGATGGAGCGTTGATGGGCGGCGCCCTCGACTTTGCCGGCGGGACGGTGGTTCATATTAGCAGTGGTATTTCGGCACTCGTGGCAGCCATCTTGATCGGACCGCGATTGGGATTTCCCCGCGAACCGCACCAGCCGCATAACTTGACCTACACCGCGCTCGGTGCGGCGATGCTGTGGGTGGGTTGGTTCGGGTTCAACGCCGGTAGTGAATTGCTTTCGGACGACCTAACCAGCAGCGCTTTCGCGGTGACGCATTTCTCGGCCGCCGCGGGTGCGGTCGCATGGGCACTGACCGAATGGTTGCTCAACGGCAAGCCTACCGTCCTGGGCGCGAGCAGCGGTGCGGTCGCCGGTTTGGTTTGCATCACTCCCGCGGCTGGCTTTGTCCAACCGATGCCATCGCTCCTGATGGGTGCCTGCGCGGGAGTCGTCTGCTACTACGCGTGCTCGAAACTCAAACACAAGCTTGGCTATGACGACGCGTTGGATGCATTCGGGGTCCACGGTGTCGGCGGAACGCTCGGCGCATTGCTCACCGGCGTATTTGCGACGCGCGCATGCTGGGATATCGCCAGCGGCGAGAAGCTCGGATTGATCGAAGCCGGAAATGCGAATCTCCTGATTGGCCAAGCCGCGGCGGTGGCGGTAACCTATGCCTACGCCGGTATTGGAAGCTTCATTCTGCTCAAAGTGCTGGACGTTGCCATCGGGCTTCGCGTTCCCGCGGAGCAAGAACAACGCGGTTTGGATATCACCGACCACGGCGAAGAAGGTTACACGTTCGCGTAAGCTACTTTAGCTTGCCAGTTCCAACCGAAAGCGAAGCCGCAATAGCGCCGTACCCACCAGTACGGCGGCGGCTGTGGTGATCGCGGTCTGCAGGGTGGTCGCACCGGCCAATCGCCCCCAGATCAATGATCCGGCGGACATCGAAAACGCCATCGAGCTCAGATAGCAACCCATGCCCCGTGCTCGAAGCCGTCGTGGCAGCACCACTTGCGCGGTGGTGTTCAGCGTTGTCAGCGTGATCATCCAGCCGACGCCCATCATCAGCGCCGACATGATCGCCACGACGCCATGCGTGGTTTGGCTCAATAGCATCAACCCGATCGCGTAGGCCAACATCGCCGCCGAAATTGTCCAGTCGCGACCGAAGCGCCCAACCAACTTTGGCATCACACTGGCCGCGAGTACCGCTCCAACGCCGACCGCGGTGACGAGCAACCCGTAGCCCCTCGCTTCCCAGCCGAGCCGATCTCGTGCAACGAGTGGCAACAGGGACCAGAACGCACTTCCGGGCAAGACGAATAGGACCACTCCGATCATCACGTGCCGCAGAGTTTTGTTCCTCGCGACATAGCGCAAGCCCTGGACCAGTGACATGCCGAACGACAATCCGCGCGTGGATTCCGTTCGCTCGCGTCGCCAAAAGACAAGCACCGTGATCACCCCGGCGAATGACGCGGCGTTAAAAGCAAAGGCACTCCAGACACCAAAGCTGGCAATCATCAGTCCGCCGACCGCAGGCCCGGCCGAGCGTGCCAGGTTGAAACTGATGCTTCCTAGTGCGACGGCCCGAGGCAACTGGTATCGCGGTACCAATTCAGGGATCGATGCCTGCCAAGTGGGAACGTGGACCACCATGCCCAATCCAATGACAAAGGTCAGCCCGAGCAAGCCCCACGCGCTGATGCTGTCGAGGAACGTCAACAATGCCAAACAAAGTGCGGTCGCAAGCAATACACCCTGGGTTGCTAAAAGCAACCGGCGTCGATCGACGCGATCCGCAAGCACCCCGGCGGGGATTGCCAGTAACAATACCGGCGCAGAAATCGCGGTTCGCACCGCCGAAACCATCTCCGGCGAGGCATCCAAGCTAGTCATGAGCCACCCGGCACCGACTTCATGGACCCAAGTCCCCAGATTCGATGCCAGCGAAGCAATCCAGAACGCGCGATACACCGGTTGGCGGAGCGGTTCCCAGGGAGATAGGTGAGAGCTCAATCAATGACCGCGATTGGGAGGAACATGGAACATTATTATCCGACTCCGCATCGCGTGCCGCGTCAACCGCCATTCCCCCAAGAGTATCACCATCGAAACTCGACAAACGTTTGGTTCGGATTTACTCGCAACCAAAAGAAACAGCTCAGACCCATTTTGTGGATCCAAGCTGTCGCGGTGCAATTTCAATTGCAATGGATTCAATCTCACGAAACGGAGTCCAACAAGTCGTTCACGAGGGCGTCCAAATCGTAATTGCTTTTCGCATTCTCACTCGCATTGGCGTCCAGCAAATCGTCAAGATCGACCGCTTTGAACGACTAAGCAGCGAGAGAGATTTTTGTCGGGAGCGAAGATGCTCGAAACAGCACCAGCGAGTCAATCGAAACATTGACGCATTTGGTGCCGTGACGTTGACGTTGCTGCAATCAACAACGAGGCAACCGTCGTTTGCAAGCTAAGCAGCATTGAAGTGAATGTGTTGTCGCGGCACACGTCGAAGCATCGCGTCACAATGCTTGGTGAGCGTCGTGTCGGCAACTTCATAGCCGTGACGAAACAATAATGAGAACTCAACGTGAGTTAGTTTTCGCAGCGTGGTTTCAATCTGAGATGCTTGTCTCACTTCAATCTCAGAGAGCGTTGGATGACGCTGACTCGCACGGGGAAAAATGACGGGCCGTGGCTTGAGACCCAGTCGCAGGTAGGCTCCGCTTCCAGGGTTCTGCTTGAAGTGGTCCATCAACATCCGCGTTCGAAGACTACGTACTTGGTCGGTCGCAACATCGACAAGTCGCAATGTCGAATCCAAGTATCCAGGTCGCCAACGAAAACGACGTGGTGCAGACCCTAGTGGTTTGGATGCGTCAGACACGATTAAAAAATCGGTGTCTCGACGAAGTCCCTCACCGGGTTTGAATAACGATTCAACGCCGAGGTTGTCGTACACGCCTCCGTCCCACAGGTGCAATTGCTGGAACTTGGGGGGGACCGGTCGCCAATGGTTGTCGCCGTTTTCGATCCCGCCATTCTCGCTCCACTGGTATCGTTTGGCGTGAACAATCAGGGGGCCAACCAGACCGGGGACGGCCGCAGAGGCCGCCATCGCATGGGACAATCGGAATTCCGGACTGGTGACATACTTGGTTTGATAGTCACCCATCACGTCGCGCTGGAATCGCCAATTCTTACCCGTCTGGAAGCACGTGGCGTTGATGATCCATAGCGGTGAGATCGGCAAGTCAGCGAGTTTGCCGCTGATGTGCCATTGACGCTCGAGCTCATCACCCAAAACGGACGCACGACCGGCGGCCAATCGCCACGGAAACATGAGCGACTTGATCGCATAACTCCACTGGAGATTGCGCGACGTCAACAGCCCATGAATTTGGGGAACAATGTCTTGCAAGTACTCGGAGCTGCTTGGCCAGCGATGGCCTGATAAAGCAAATACAAGACCAGCCGCCAAGCTTCCGCCGGAGACACTGGAGATCACTTTGACCCGCGGAAGTAGATCTTCCCTGGCCAATCGCGCGAGCACGCCAAGGTGAAAGACCGTCGCGCGGACTCCGCCGCCTGAGAAGGCAAGTGCGATCTTCATAAATGTTGTTAAACGACCGAAGGGGACGAGCCCACGGGGGTGACCCACGCGGGCACGCGAGACTAGCGATTCCGCGCGGAATGAGTCTATGCCAGTTCGTGAAACTTTGTTTGCTCGATAATCGGCCCCGCAATCGTCAGGATGCGATACGATACTGGGCACGTCGAGGTGATTGATTTGAGCATCGCGAGGTCGACGCCTGCTCGGGCCAATGCCCCCTAGCCACGTCCCTGTCCCATCCGCCGCTCCATTTGTTTGTCGATGAGTATTCTCCATCTGGTTTGTTCTCAATGCTCGTCGGTCAATCGAGTTCCGGCATCGAAGCGGGGTGACCAACCGGTGTGTGGCAAGTGTCGCTCGCTACTATTGCCGCCAAGCCCAGTCGAACTCAGCGATGTCTCCTTCGCGAAATTCGTTGGTCGAAACGAGGTACCGGTTCTCGTCGATTTTTGGGCGCCATGGTGTGGCCCGTGTCGCATGATGGCGCCCGCGTTTGCCCAGGCTGCCGCGAAGCTTTCGCCTTCGGTGATCTTGGCAAAGTTGGATACCGAAGCCAATCCGCGGACATCGTCAAGTTTCAACATCACGGGCATCCCCACACTGATTTTGTTCAAAGGGGGAAAAGAGTATTCGCGACAATCGGGAGCGATGAACGTGGCACAGATCGCTCAATTTGTCGGGGCGACGTAGCATGTGATGCTACAGCTTTCCGAGTTCCGCGTCTTCGAACAGAAACGCGGATGCGAGCCGGATCACATTGGGTTGCCAAACCATCGAATGATGCGTCCCCCAAACCCGTGCCACTCGAACGTTGGCGAGATGTCCCAGATCGATGCTGCGGACGCTTTCATCAAAACGCGACCAAATTACCAATCGTCGAATCCGAGCGTCACAATCGAGATGCGCCGCTGCCTTGTCGCGATCCATAATGACTTCGATTTCCGGGATTAGGTTGCCGGACAATCCATACAACAGACTGGTGAGAAATCCGGATCGCATCACCGGAGCCAGCGACACCATCGTGCTCACTCGATGCTGTTTCGATTGAGCGATTGCCGACCGCGCGACCCAGTCACCAAAGCTGTGTGTGACAAGGCCGATCGAGCCGCTCTCGTTGGCATCACCACCGATCGCGACGGCCAGACGGTTGACGCTTTCTTGCAACGAGCGGAACACGAGTCGGTCGCGCCATCGATCCACGGGCACCCCGCCCTTGCCGAGCGACCATTGCATTGCCAGCAACGAACATCGTAACTCGAGTAACCCCGGGACAAGAATCAGTTGTGAGTACCGACCTACCATCGTTGTTCCTGCCGGACGATTCGAACCGAGACGGCAACTTGAGTCGATAGTTGATTATCCATTCGCGATCATCGCTTCTTTTCGCAATCGCCAAACACCCGACCAAGCGGCTCCTGTCGAGCAAAAGTACATCGAGAAACACTGCAGCATCCATGCGGGCGAACCATCACTGCCACGCATGCCTTCCGGACGCATTCCCTCGGGAAGCGATCCAGCCAACGATATTCCGAATGCGATCGCCGCGATGTTCGGTCCCCAAAACGCGAATAGCCCAATCACAGTGTGACGAAGCCGGTTCGCTGGAGGAATTGCGGACGACTCATTCGCAAGCACGAGCGATGCCAAGCCTTGGCTGGCCGTCCATCCCATAACCGTTCCGATCCAAGCCGACAGCAAGCACCATGCCGTCCAGATATTTGAATCGCCGGTCAAAGGACTCAGTGCGATGATCCACCCGATCGGAAGTGCCCAAAATAGAAATGCGTTTGAACGTTTCATGACTGTCACCTTGCAACTTGACTGCTGCCTAACAAATCGGTCGGACAAAATTGATGGTATTCAGAGTGGTTCTAATGATCCGAAAGTTCGAGTGTTCTCAGGACTTGCTCAAACTCGCTGTCACGATTCACGAACTCGTTCTCGTACGCACTCACCAATAGCGTCAAAATATCATCGCTGCGTTCGATGAGCACGAAACGTTGCAAGGTCGCTTGCCCCTGG
The DNA here is from genome assembly GCA_041741195.1 of Pirellulaceae bacterium. Taxonomy (GTDB): domain Bacteria; phylum Planctomycetota; class Planctomycetia; order Pirellulales; family Pirellulaceae; genus JBBSJZ01. Next base: position 33,184 of record JBGSKM010000012.1, on the reverse strand, counting down.
CCGGCCGCTTGCATCGCTCGACCAATGCCGTTTCCACGTTGAACGAACTCTGCCGCTGGATGACCATCGACGCTGAACCGACGTTGCCGCACGGTGGTCAGACTCATGGCTGACTCTCGGTTCGCGCGAAGATCGTCCACGGTTTTTTCGAATCCGTTGGTCCCGTCATTCGTCTCGGGGCGCGGTATTGTCAAGATTCCAACCAGACTATCCGGGGTCGGTTGCCAGACCACAATCCCGCTGGCCGATCCCAATAGTTCGATTTGTGATGGTCGATAAAACTTGGGCACCTTGACTTGAAGGCCCTGAGGAAACGCATGGTGCTCATCGGTCATCGACTGTTGCGTCGCCAACGCTCGGATATACGGAGGTCCCACGATCATCGGGTCAAGCTCGATGGCTCGGGTCGCGGCCGCCCGCATCCAATCACCGCGATGAATATCACGCGCCGACTCAGCCAGCCGCACGAACGCTCCGGCCGTATTCACTTCGTTGGCGTAGGCCTCGCAAGCTTCGTACGCTTCTTGCCGTCGCCCGGCGAATGACAATGCATCGATCTCGAGTGATTTGTCTTTTTTTTCTCGGGCAATTTGGACGCTGGCATCCAAAGCGATCCAACCGTCGCGTTGAACGTTGAATTCTTTCCCGCGATAGAACATGTACAGCACTTGCACCGTTTGCTTGATCAAACGAAACGGCAATTCGTCTGACCCGCGACGAAACTCGTCTAATTGCATCCAGCGAAAATGGCCGCTTGGCAATTCAAACACGAACTCACTTGTCACCAGCGGCTGGGAGGATGATCCACTCACTAGGACATCCGTCCGCGTGAGGCGATTGCCGCTGATCGGCCCCGCCATGCACTGGACGATCTCGGAATCCAACCATGGCTCGCGGTCAACGACCAGCGGCCGGGGGTCATCCGGAGATCGTCGATCCATCCGAACGGCATCGTCGGCAAGCAGCTTGGCAAATAGCTCGGTGCTTCCATCCAACATCAATGCGGACTGCATGTCCCAAGTCAGTTGTATCAGTGCGTCGGCATCGTCGCGTGACACCTCGCTGGCATCGGCCGGCATCGTCGACGCGTCAATGGCGCTACTAGCTTGATCCACCCAATAAGAAATCGAGGAGTCGTCGTTCCAGTGTCGGGCCAAGGCGAGCTGTCCCAACAGACGCATACTTTGACCGGATTCATTGACATCCCCGCGCTGTGCGGAGCTCAATACTTGCAGTGCGACATCGATGGGGTGTGGGCAACCGTGACGCCACTGGTGCAAGGTTTGCGATTCGCGGCGAGCTTCATCGGCCGCCTGGACATCACCTGCTCGCCAAGCGCAGGCCGCGGCCGTTCGCCAAACGGTGTCCGTCTTGGAACGAATCCGATTGACCAACCAATCGTGCAAGTATTGGAAATCCTTGGCGACCAGCGGCTGGCGACTAGCGTGCTTGTCGGACGTACTGAGGACCTCGGCTCGAGCCACCAGCATCTCATCACTTTGGGGCCAAAGTTCAATCAGTCGGTTCATCTCCTGGGCGATAGCGTCTTTGTCTTTCGATTCATCCCACTCCACTGGATCGATCGCGGCCATCACGAGCGGTTTGATCTCATGAGTGTCAAACAATCCTTGAACCAGCTCCATGGCATGGCATGGCACGTCGCTGTCTGGTGGAACTCGGACTTCGACATTGTCGATGGAGATCTTGCCGTCGATCGGACCAAAGATCGATTGGATATTCACAAACGGTATCGGCACGTCGAACGGCACATTCGCGGAACGATAAACTTCGCCATCGATCGACATGCTCAGGGTGGAATTCTCGCGACGCGTGGCCAGCCGATAAGTACGTCCCGGTGTGAACTGGAATAAATTGTCGCGGCGAGACGCTTCTTGTGAAAATGCACCGCTGACCGTCCGGTAGATCATGCCTCCTTTCTCGCCATAGTTGAACATTGACATCGGTGCCCCGATAAAGATGGTACCGATCGCGTTTTGGTGCGTACGATCGCTGATTTTGGTCTCCACCATCATCGGTTGATCGACCGTCACATCGAAACTGACTTCGTGGTCGTGAGGTACAAGTCGATTGCACACGAGGAGCGCCGAGAACACGCTTGCGGAGAAGCTGCTCGGACGAAGTCTGCCGATCGCGACACCCTCGTTGATTGCCCATTCACCACTATACGTGTTCCAGTCGTCTCCCAATTCGGCACGGTTGAAGCCGTCGGCGAAATGTATCTTCCATGCATTTTTGTCAAGTGATGAAGTGGCGACGCTGGCATCGAGCGCATCGCGGCTGTTTATAAGCGCAGCATCGGTTCGGCGCAATTGGATAAAGGGGCCGATGCCCGAAACAGCGATGACGCTACCATCGGCGGTCGCAGCTAACGACAGGTTTTCGTCGGCGGCCTCGTTCATGGTAAGAATCATGTCGCCAAATGCGGCGTCGAAAATTCGAGTCGTTGCATCAACTGATGTGCTCACGACGCGACGATCGCTGGCGGTGAAGGCAACACTCGTCACCGCACCGTGATGGCTCAGCGTTGACCAGACTTCGTTACCGGTTTCGACATCGTAAACACGCACGCTCCAATCAAGGCTTCCGACCGCGATGCGGCGCCCATCGCTACTCATTGCCACGGAGACAAAGTTGCGGTCGCCGTCGATGTTGCGAACTTCACCCGTCCCAGTCTGCCACAGGAAGACGCCGCCCGAGCCTACGGTTGCAAACCAAGATCCGTCCGGTGACATCGCCAGATCACGTTGGCTGGCCACTGCCACCTTGTTGTTCCAAACTGGTAAGCCGTTGGCGGCATCCAGCACCCAGACATGGCCGACCGAAACCGTCTGGCTGCCAACGGCGATCGCTATCAGCTTTCCGTCGGGAGTGTGAGCGAGTTCGCGGATCGGACCATTTGCCTCTGTAAAACGCCACTTTTCCTCTCTCGTGTCCACATCCCACGCGACGACAAAGCCGGGGTCTTTGGAATTGATACCGCCGGAGCCCGCGACGATACGATTGGTTGCGGGATGCCAATCGACGGCAGCCATCGGTTGCTCCAAGTTGGTCCATTCTTTGACGATCGAGTTGTCGGTGAGATCGATGATGCGGACGGTTCGATCGGCGCCCGCGGCGATCAATTGATTGCCGTCGCGCGAGAGTTTGACGGTTTCGACAACCGACGCGAACTTGGTCAAGTAGTCAATCGCTTGGCTTGGTTCCGGCGGCTCGGCGGGCCAAGTGACTTCGGCGCGATTGTGTTGGTCACCATTCCACGCGTCCCAAACTTTCACCACCGTGTCTGCTCCACCGGTGATCACGTGATCGCCGCTTTCATCAAATGCGACGCCGGTGATTCCATATACCACACCGACGCCATGCCCCGTCAGTGAGGTTAGCGGTCGCCGCCGGATCACGTCATAGAGCCGAACTTTTGCTTCCGTACTGGCGACGGCGATTCGACTTCCATCGGATGAAAAGGCAATCGCGTGTGTGCGACCTCGGTATCCGTCGAAACGTCCCGCGGGACCAAAGTCGCTGGTTCGAATCAATTCCGTTTCGCCATGTCCACCGACGGCAAGCAACTTTCCATCGGGGGAAAACGCCAGACAGGCCTCCCAGTTTTCCAACCGTTTCGCTCGCGCGGATTCAAATACCGGCTGGGTGGTCGCATCCGGTGGTGCTTTGTCGTCAACCGATCGTTTCTTTAGTTGGCGAATCTCAATCACACCATCATCCGATCGACGCCAAGCAACCAACGTCCCATCCGGGCTAAGCGCCGCCGGCGAAAGTCGATGTCGCTGCGGCGTGTTCAGCGTCACTTGCAACATTCCATCCGTAGCACTCCAAACCTTGACCGATTTATCACGTCCCACGGTGACGACTTGGGATTCGTCGGGACCACCAAAATCGGCATAGATCGTTCCGCCTGGGTGCCCATCGCTGGTGCACACCACATCGCCACTGAGGGTATCCATCACTTGGAACCGCTCGGGGTTGTCCGGAGCGATCACGACCAACCGCTTACCGTCACGTGAATGGGCCAACCCCAAGACGTTGCGAACCTCTGTGGGCTGGTCGTTTGCGGATCTCCAAAGATAGATCGCGGCATCGCGTGCAAAACTTGAGTTGCTTCCCGCAGCGATGATGACATCGGTTCCAAAGACGCTGGTGACAAACCGCGGCACCGATTTCAGCCCCACGAGAGCCCGCTGGTGTTGGTGGCACAGGGAGTTCACGTAGTGCCATTCAAAGTCCCGTTGGGCCGCGGGGATGGCCGCAAGCGTGTCTTCGGCGACGCGAAGATTTCCGTCTTGCCATTGTCCGTAGGCTAACGAGATGGTTCGGGCGTAGAGCGCACGATCCGAGCGATCTTTTTCGGCGGCCAACTCAACGCGACTGCGTTCGATCGCGTCCCGGGCCTTCGCCTCGTTCATCGCCATCTCCGTCGCGCGACGCTCATTCTCGATCGACTTGCGTTCGCTGGCCATCGCTCGCTGTTCGTTGTGCTGGGCATCACGACGCAACTGTGATTGTCGAACCGCAGCCAGCGGACCGGCGATGGCGAGTGTCGAAGTCAACAAGACAACCGCCGACGAGAGTGATGCCATCGAAGGATGCCGTTTTGCCCATCGCCAAGATCGCTCAAGCGTCGATACCGGTCGCGACTGGATCGGTTCACCGCGAAGAAAACGGTTCAATTCATCGGCGAGTTCACCGGCAGTGGAGAATCGCTGACGAGGTTCTTTCGCTAGGCAACGCGAACATAGTGTCTCCAAGTCCTTCGCAATGGACGGGTTCAGCGACCGCACTCCCAGCGGTTCGACTTCGATGACTTGACGCAATGTCTCAACGGCGCTGCCGGCGGAGTGTGGTGGCCGACCCGATAGCGTCGCATACAAGATCGCGCCAAGTGAGTAAATATCGCTGGTCGGTCCGATGCCCGTGAGATCGCCACGAGCTTGTTCGGGCGGCATGTACGCCGGAGTGCCAATGACTTGACCGGTGGTCGTCAGCTCCGCGGCGCCGTGCAATTGTTTCGCCAGACCGAAGTCGGTGATATGTGGTTCGCCGTCGGCGTCGATCAGGATATTTCCCGGCTTTAGATCCCGATGAATGACGCCCTTGGAATGTGCGTAGTCAATCGCCTTGGCCACACGCGCGACGATTCGGCACGCCTCGCTCGCATCCAGTGGCCCTTCGCGAAGACGATCACTTAAACTCGGGCCATCCACGAGGCCCATCGAGAAGTAATGTTGATCCTCATGCTGGCCGATTTCAAAGATCGGCACGATGTTCGGGTGATCCAAATTCGCTGCCGCTTCCGCTTCACTGCGAAAGCGGGTGATCTCATCTCGTCCGGCCAGCTCCCCCGAGAGAATCATCTTCAATGCGACCGGACGGTTCAACGATTTTTGAATAGCTCGATAGACGATCCCCATTCCGCCACGAGCAATCTCGTCGACCAGCTCGTAGTCGCCAAAGTATCGGATTCGTCGCGACGATGAGCGAAAGTCGCCGACGGTGACATCGGAGCCGGCGAGAGTTTGCTCGTGGGCAGAATCGCTGTGATTGTTGTCTGGATCGGTCGCGGTTTGGCGAGGTACGGCTGGTTTCGAATCAATCGTCTTTTCGTATCCCGACGCTGCGGGCGAGGGTGACGCATCGCTTGCGATCAACTCGCGGATTATCGAGGCGTACTCTGGAAACACTTCTAAAATCGCCGCAACGTCGCAGGGAACGAGACCGCGTTTCGAGTAATCCACAAGCAGTACAAAAAGTTGCTCGAATGCGACCTGACGATGATCGGCTTGAAAGGGCGACAGGATTGTCAGCAGATCGGGTGCATCGCCTCGCTGCAATTCTCGTTCGTACCGATCACACAATTCGTCGAGCTGATGTTGGAAGACGCGCCCTCGTTGATCTGATTCGTCATCGTTTGCCATCGCAGTATGTTCAGACCTGCTCGCGATACGTTGAATGGAACTGCCAATGCGTTTCGTGTTCCACGAGGCTACTGTACAGTCTTGCGAACGACAAAAAACGCAACCGCCCGCCAACACTTCGAACGTCTTCGCGAAAATTCGCTTGCGACTGTCGGGTGAACGCGAAAAACTGCGTTGATAATACTGGACAGCGACTTCCTTCGTTGTCGATCGATCGATGCAAAATATAACTAGCTAAACGAGAGTTTTGTCAATGGAAACTGAATCTACGCCATCCTCGGAGTCCAAGGTTACGACCCAGCAAGACGAATTGGCGATGTTGTATGGAGCCGGTTACGCATCAATCGCGTTCGTCTTCATCGCCTTTTTCGTGATGGGGATGGTGAATTCTCTTTTTCAATCCGGTGCTATTTGGCCTGACGCTTGTCTCAGCGGACTCAAATTCGGTGTGTCGGGATTGATCGGAGTGGCAATGATCGTCGCGACCATCCGCGTGCTGCGATTGATCACCGTCCCGGCTTGGCTCGCGTCCGCGGCTTCGATGTCGGTAGGATTCATGACGATGTTCGGTTTGGGAGAAATGCTCGAAGGCCACTGGGACCAAGTCCTGGGCAAAATCGGCAGCGGAGCGGTTTCGGGATTCTGTGCCGGCATCGGGATCTACATTGCACAAAAAAAAGGCTGGGGCCAAAAGCACATGCGGCGTCGCCAATCTGGGCAGCCTTCGGAAAGTGATAATTCCTCAACGCAGTGACGTCGATGTTGCCCCGCGGACTCGTGCTGCGTGTTTGGTGGCGGATCGGTGGTGATGTAGAATGAACGCCAGCTCCCCAGCGGCGTTGCACCGTGGATTACGCCGGTACCGAGAGGACGCCGGAGGTGGGAACCCTGGCCATTCGGCAATTTCACGACATCCATTCACCAGCGCGACGGATTCTAGCCTGTCTCGTCAACCTTTCATGACCGATCGCGATGATGACCAAGGGCATGTCTCGGTAACTCGCTTGTTTACAAAGTTACAATCGGGTGACGAGCAAGCGATGAACGCTCTTTGGGAATTCTATTTTCCCAAGCTGGTGAGTTTAGCCCGCGAGCGTTTTTCGAAGGGGCTCCATGTCGCCTACGGCGCCGACGACGCGGCCCAAAGTGCACTGTATCTGCTTTACCGTGGTGCCAGCGACGGCCGACTTGACGAAGTCAAGAGTCGAGACGATCTTTGGCGGTTGCTCGCGACCTCCATGAGACGCCGTGTCATCGACCAAGTGCGTCGACGGAAGCGTCAAAAACGCGGCGATGGCAACATTGTCTTGTCGCTCGACGATGACGTTTTCTCCGATGAGTGGGGCCCCGAGTTCTTGGCGATCTGCGACGAGAGCCTCGCGGGGCTGATGTCAAAGTTGCGAGACGACACATTTCGTCAAATCGCGCAAATGCGAATGGAAGGCTACTCGAATGCCGAAATCGCCAAGCATTTGCAAGTTTCCGAACGGACAATTGAGCGCAAGTTGAACTTGATTCGACTCGATTGGCTGTAGAAGCCCAGCCAAGGGCTGCGATATTCACAAGCAAATTATCTTTGGAAAAGTTTCCAGAAGTTTTGCAAATCCCGAGACGAAGGCGCCATACCATTCCGGTGTTTCAGAATTCGACAAGGCATGATGAACGACGATACAGTGGAATCATCGAACTCGAGCGGACAACCATTGTCCGAAGAGTTTCTGCGTTTATTCACTCGCGACCAGTTCCGGATCGCCGGATTTGTTCGTGCGATGGTGGTGGATCCGGCGGATGCCAGTGATGTGCTGCAAGAGACCAGTTTGGCGCTTTGGCGAAGTTTTGACCAGTACGATCCGCAACGGGAGTTTGCGAGTTGGGCTTTAGGGGTCGCACGTCACCAGGTACTCAAGCACTGGAGAACGAAACGTCGCGATCGGCTTGTGTTCAGTGAGACGCTCATCAGCGAACTCGCGGATGATGTGACAAGCCTGTTGGAGAATGATCAACGGCGTTACCTGGCGCTTCGAGAGTGCGTGAGTATGTTGACGGCGCGGCAACGTGACCTGGTCCGAGATTTTTATGGTGGAGGAGTGACAGCGACGGAAATGGCACAACGATGGAATCGCAACGTGCACGCTGTCTACAACGCACTTCGCCAAGTCCGCAAGGAACTACAGAAGTGCGTTGGTGCCAAGCTGGGTGAGACATGAACGAGGAACTTCGCTTGCTGGTCGATGCCTATCTCAACGCGACTCTCAACGACGATGAGTTGCAACAACTCGAGCAGGTATTGCGGAGGAATTCGCAGGCACGACGACAGTTCGTTTCGGCGACTGTGATGCACGGCCAACTTGCCATGTTGGCGGATGAGATGAGATCGGCCGGGGCAATCGATTTCGCGACCCATTCGCTCGATGGACGCTCAGCGGTGGTTTCGAACATCTCGCCGGATTCCCAACGCCCGCGGTGGATGTTGATGTTAGCCGTCGCCACATCGATTTTCGTCGCCATCGTCTCTCTCGCGATCGTTCGACAAGCCAACGAGGGCGCCGGTGACATCGAGTATGACTTGGAACGGATCCCGATTCGTACCGTCGGCTACGCATTTTCGGCCGAGAATCCTGAACGAGGCACCCCCGTGGCCGCCGGCTCCAACGCGAGAGTAGATTCGGCGACGATGATGACGGCGGCAAGCGGCGCGGCTGTGAGCGTCACGCCAGGTTCGCGGTATGCATTCTCGACCGACACCTTAGGTTTGCTGTTCCAAGGAAGCGTCAATGTGACAATGAGTGATCGTCACGCCGAGTATGCCATTGAACTCGGTGATCGACGGATCTTGAGCCGCGGGTCGAATTTCGATCTTAGAAAGCTTGACGCCACTCGAGCGGAACTGAGGGTCCACGACGCAACGGTCGAGATTCAATCTCGCGTTGGTGGTCCGAGACTTTCTTGGTCCTTCGATTCGGAAAGTCATGGCACGTTACCTTTCCGGCTGCGTGGAAAATCGTCCTTCACCGCTGGAATCGTGGGAGATGGCTCGCTCCAGTTTGTCGATCGCGGAATGACTTATGCCGAGATCATCGGAGGGACAGAGCCAACCGTTGGCAGCGGCTCGTTCTCGTTCGGTGGCGGTTTATCGATCGAAGCGTTGATCGTCTCGGATTGGCGAGCCGACAAGGGCAACCAGGACGTGATCTTTCGCAAGGAGGATGGCCCGAATCGAATCTTGCTGAGTTTGCAGCACAACGTGAATGACTTCGATCTTCCGATGGTTGATCCAGGGCCAGTGTTATCGTTTGGCATTTTCCTGCAACAACTCGGATACAGCGAATTGGATATGCCCTTGGACGGACGACAGGGACGTCCTCGCGTCGATCAAATCGCCGACGGCAAACCGCATCACATCGTCGCGACGTACGATAGTTTCTCAGGAACAAAGTCGATCGCCGTGGATGGTCGCGTATGCTTTACACACCAGTTTCCGATCGGACACTGCATCCAAAGCGGTGGTCCCAGATCGGCAATGATCGGTGGTTGGTTGCGGCGAGAACCTTACAGCGGAATCATCGATGAACTGGCAATTTATGAATACGCGTTGTCACCGGACCAGATCGTCCAACACAACGAACTCGCCAAGCGGGGACGACGCTGGCTGCCTGATCAGCAGGAAAACAGCTCCAGGTGGCGGACCGAGCAGGTGATCAAGCCTGGGGAGCCACATGCGTTTTCAATCCACGAATAAGTTAAGGTGCTGGTGTGAAAGATTTTCCCCTCGTCGTGGTGACGACGGATCGTGACGAGGCGGCTAAAGCCTGCACACCAACATTTCCATTGCGAGCAATTTTCTATCCCCGCGAGATTGACTTTATCATGCGTCCTTTTCACTTGCCGTTTTGCTGTTCAATGATCGCTTGGATTGCCACGTCATTCGCTGTAACGGTTTTCTGCACGGCTGCCGATCGGCCGAACGTGATTGTCTTTTATACCGACGACCACGGACACGCTGATCTGTCGTGCCAGGGCGTTTTCGACGATGTGCGTACGCCCAATGTGGATGCGATCGCTCGACAGGGTGTCCGAGCAATGCACGGGTACAGCACCGCGCCCCAGTGCGTTCCATCGCGCGCCGGGCTGGTGTCCGGTCGGTTCCAATCACGGTTTGGTGTCGAGACCAACGGTAGTGATCTCAAAGGATTCGATGAGCAGACGACAATCGCCCAACGACTCCGGTCCGTGGGTTACGTGACTGCCCAATTCGGAAAGTGGCACCTGGGTCCAACCGACCGCATCACCGACCACGGGTTCAAGCATGTCTTCGCCCAAAACGCACAGCAACCCTTTAACGCGAACATCACCCTGGACGGTCAAGATCGACCGATGGATAAGCTCGCGCCCCAGGCGTATCACGTGGACGGATGCAGCCAAGCCGCTGCCGCACTGATCCATCGCTATCACGACCAACCACTGTTTCTTTACATCGCGTACCGTGCTCCCCATGTACCACTGGATGCACCTGGAAAGTACCTGAAGCGATTCCCGGGCGAAATGCCAGAGCGACGTCGCCAGGCACTCGCAATGATCTCCGCCGTTGACGATGGCGTCGGGCTAGTGATGGAAGCGATCGCTGAGCATCAATTGACCGACAAGACGCTGGTGTTCTACATCGGTGACAATGGGGCACCGCTCAAAATCCAAAAGCTCGATGCACCGGGTGGCGGCCCGGGTTGGGACGGCTCGCTCAACGATCCGCTCAACGGAGAAAAAGGAATGTTGGCCGAAGGCGGTATGCACACGCCGTTTGTGATTTCATGGCCGGGAACGATTCCCGGTGGCCAGGAGTATCCTCATCCGGTGAGTGCTTTGGACGTCGCGGCAACCGCGGTCGCCATTGCGGGCATCGATGTCCCCGACGGTGAATTGGATGGCGTGAACCTGGTGCCGTTTCTTTCGGGCGAGAACCAGTCGCCACCACATGAAGCATTGATGTGGCGGTGGGATTCCCAATCAGCGATTCGCTCGGGCAAATGGAAACTGCTTCGTGGAGGCAACCGAGAGTACCTGTTCGATCTCGATGCGGACTTGTCGGAGCAAACAAATTTGATGACGAAGCATCCCGACGTGGCGGATCGACTACGAAAGCAATTGAACTCGTGGGCGGATGAGCTGACACCGCCAGGACTTGCCCACGGAAAACTGAGTGGCGCGGCGAGCGAGTACTTTGATTTCTACTTGGACGGTAAGAAACCCTCGCTTCCCGATGCCGCCGGCGCCACCTCCACCCCTGCAAAACGCGGGGAGGCGGTCGCCGCAGGTTGGCAAGCTCGCAACGCGACGATCGTCGAGAGTGAGGAGGGATGGGTCGTACGCGCGACGGAGACGCCCAAACGACAACCCTCGTTTCTGACTCGCAGCGGTCTGAGTCTGCAAGGCCCCGTCACGGTAAAGCTGACGCTAAAGACCTCCAACCCGGGTCCCATCGGCATTAGTTGGCGGACCTCGGCGACCAAAGGCTTTGAGCGAGAAAATCACCAAGCACTCGACGTAAAACCGACCGCCCAGTGAAGTTCCATTGTGACGACGCTGGCCACCGATGACTTGGTGCACGTGCGAGTGCTCGTGCCTTCGGGAATAACCGTTTTCAAGAGCATTGAGCTCGTGCCCAGCCAAGGCACACCGGTGACTCTTGATTAACGAATGTTCCGCGCGATGAAAACCAACATGAGATCGGGAGTCCTTCTGGATGGCGAAACAGCCGTATGAATCCCCATCGCCACGTGTGAATCTGACCACAGAAACGAATGGAACTTGAATGATGATGCGAATTTTGATCCAGTCCGTGGCTTTCATTGTCATAGGGGGCATCGTTGCGAACTCCCGCGGTGATTCGGCCGACTTGGAGCCTATTTTCAATGGCAATGATCTCGATGGATGGCGTGGGCGCGACGGGCTGTGGCGTGTCGAAGATGGCGTCATCGTTGGCCAAACGACGCGCGAGAACCGGATCGAGGAGAACACATTCTTGGTTTGGGACGGTGGCGATGTTGGCGACTTTGAATTCGTTGCCAAAGTTCGATACCAAGGCAACAATTCGGGTGTCCAATATCGCAGCAAGCTTGTCGACGAGATGTCGTTGTCGATGATGGGCTACCAAATGGATCTGCATCCAAGCCCAAACTTCTTTGGGATGTTGTACGCCGAGAAGTACGACAAACGCGGCAAGATCGCGACCCGAGGTCAGCGTGTTGAGATCGACGCGATGGGCAAGGTGAATGTCATCGGCAAATTGGACGCCAAGCAAGAGTTGACGGATTGGCAATGGAACGATATCCGCATCGTTGCAGTCGGCAATCGTTTGATCCATCAAGTGAACGGTCAAACGACGATTGATGTGACGGATCACCATCCATCGGCACTTGCAAGCGGAAACCTTGGGCTTCAACTTCATCGCGGAGCGCCGATGCGAGTCGAATTCAAGGATTTGCAATTGCGTCGCCTTGATGTCGCGGACGCCGCAAGCGTCATGAGCGACTTGGTGTCGATGAGGCAATCCGATCAGCTTGGGTCCGATCGACCCGTCAACCATGCGATCAAGCTCGATGGTTTGAACGTTGCGAAAGGCTTTCGCGTCGAACGTGTCCATTCGGTTGACGCTGACACTCAAGGGTCTTGGGTATCGTTGACGATCGATGATCGTGGCCGCTTGATAGCGTCGGACCAGGGCAAAAAGGGCCTGTTCCGAGCGACGATCACCAACGGTAGCGCGAGCGTCCAGAAGCTTCCGATCGAGTTGTCCGGCGCACAAGGTTTGCTTTGGAAATCAGGTGACTTGTATGCGTCGGTTACGAGCGAAGGGATGTATCGAGCCAGTGACGCCGACGGCGATGGAGAATTCGATACGACGGAACTGCTTTCAGCTTACTTTGGTCGTGGCGAACACGGAAACCACGCGTTGGTGGACACCGAGGACGGCGACGAGATTTATGCCGTTTCCGGCAATCAGACTCCGTTACCCGCGGCGACGAGCATCGTTCGTCGACGCGTGCAGTCGTGGAAAGAGGACTTGTTGCTGCCGCGGCAATGGGATCCTCGAGGACACGCACGTGGCATTCTCGCGCCGGGTGGCTGGATAACTCGATTCGATCCAGCGACCAAGACCCACGATGTTTACTGCATCGGTTTTCGCAATGAATACGACGTGGCGGTCAACTCGCTTGGAGATTTGTTCACCTATGATGCCGACATGGAATGGGACTTGGGGCTACCGTGGTATCGACCGACGCGAATTTGTTTAGCGGTTAGCGGCGGTGATTACGGTTGGCGCAGCGGTTCGGGCAAGTCACCGACTTATTACGAAGACAGCTTGCCGCCACTGGTCGAGATTGGCCCTGGCTCGCCCACCGGAGTGGTCAGCGGCCGCGGTGGTAAATTTCCCGAGAAGTATCAACACGCGATCTTTGCGTTGGATTGGACGTACGGTCGAATTTTAGCGATCCACGTTCGACCCGAGGGTGCCGGATACACTGCCGAAGTTGAAGACTTTGTTTCGGGACCGGCGCTGCCCGTGACGGACGCGGTCATGGGACGCGATGGTGCGTTGTACTTTACGACCGGTGGCCGAGGTGCGAAGTCGGAACTGATGCGAGTCGTTTACGTCGGCGGTGAATCGACGCAGCCCGCGGTCGCACCAGCACTACCACGTGAAGCCACCACGCGGCGCGAGCTGGAAGCGTTTCATGGGATCGAATCGCCCAAGGCCATCGAAATCGCCTGGCCTCATTTGGCGAGCAATGATCGTTTTTTGCGTCATGCCGCGCGAGTCGCGATCGAGTCCCAGCCGGTTGCTGACTGGGCCGACAAAGTATTCACCGAAACCAATTCGCAAGCTCGCATCACCGGCACAGTGGCGTTGGCGAGAATGGGAACATCCGCGATGCAACCGCACGTCGTCGACTGCTTGACAGCGATTGACGCCGGATCATTGCCAAAGTCGCAGCTATTGGGTTTGCTTCGCGCTTACGCGTTGACGTTCGAGCGATTGGGAAGACCGAGCGATGCTCAGCGAGACGCGGTGATTTCGGAACTGAATCCGATGTTGCCCGCAAGCGACGCTGACATTAACACCGAATTGTTACGGGTCTTGGTCTATCTGCGAGCCCCTGATGTTGTCGCCAAGGGCATGCGATTGATCAACGACCATGGCCGCTCGTCGAAAATCACTTGGGGCGGCGTCGAAAAACTGAACGCGCGCTATGGGGCGACGCTGAAGCGACTGAGCAGCAATCCGCCACCCACAGAAGCGATTCTCTATGCATTCATGCTTCGTTTGACCGATCACGGTTGGACGCCCGAGTTACGGCGCCAATATTTCACTTTTCTCAATCGCGCCGGCAAGGCCGATGGTGGTGCAAGCTATCCTGGCTATCTAGCGAATCTACGCGACGAAGCCTTAGCGACCTGCACCGACGCGGAGCGAGTTGCGCTGGCGGATTTGACCGGTGAAGACTTCAATCCAATGCCGAATTTCCCGATCGAACCGCCCTCCGGTCCAGGACACGAGTGGACGTTGGACGAAGCGATGGCAGCGGTCGACGGCCGATCCCGAGGCAAGTTGAGTTTTGAACGAGGGCGCAGTTTATTCCACGCAGTCAGTTGTGGCGCGTGCCATCGATTCGACGGGTTGGGAGGCGGTGTTGGTCCCGATTTGACCAGCGTCCCGAATAAGTTCGACACCTCGTATTTGGTCGAAGCGATCATCCATTCGAGCAAGAATATTTCGGATCAATACCAGTCATCGATGCTGTTGCTCGACAGCGGCCAGGTGCTCACGGGGTTGGTCGTCGAGCAGGATCCGGACACGATCCTTGTCTATTCACCCGATCCCAAAGCCGAACCGACACGTGTTTCGCGGGATGATATCGATGCGATCCAACCTTCGCCCGTTTCACAGATGCCATCCGGGTTGCTAAACAGCTTAAACGCCGATGAACTGCGAAACTTGGTCGCCTACATCATGTCCGGCGGCAATCCCCAGCACAAAACCTATGGCAAAGCAAAGTAGCCATGATTGGTACCATTATCCGACGATGTTTCGCCGTCGCGTTTGCGCTAGTGCCGATGTGGATATCGAGCTCGATTGCGGCGGAGCCCCGTCCAAACATCTTGTTCATCTACGTCGAGGACCTGGGCTATTACACCAGCGAGCGGGCGTCGCGCGAGCCGCAGGCCAAGATCGCTGGTTTACAAACTCCGCATCTTGATCAACTCGCTCGCGAAAGTGTGGTGTTGACGAGAGCGTTCTGTGGCCAAAGCGTTTGTTCGCCCAGCAAGGGGGCGATCTACAGTGGTTTGCTTCCGCACGCCAATGGCATTTGGAGAAACGTTCACAATCATCATCCACGACATGGTGGTCCGGAGAACTGGATACCGCTGCCCAGTCCGCTGACAAAGCAAAATGATCCGACGAATCTTGCGGTGCCCGGGATGCACGAGGATTTGCCAAACTTGGTGCAACGGATGAAAGCACACCATGTTTACTGTGCGTTGTCCGGAAAACTTCACGTGCAACCGGCTCGCAATTTTCCGTGGGATGCGTTCGTGGATACGGGCGATCTGGATGCCGTCATCCAATCGGCTGGCGAAAAGCCGTGGTTCTTTTGGTGCAACCCGGGCCAAACGCACGCACCATTTTGGAAATCGGTTCAGCACAAATTGACAAATCCCAAAGATCGCAATTCTGCTCCGAAGGACGTCGATCCCGCGGAGATCGAAATGTTGCCATGGCTGCCCGACACTCCGGCGTGTCGGATTGATGTTGCCCAGTACTACTCGAACATTCGGATCATTGACGAGTTTGTGGGCGAGATGATGAACAAACTCGCTTCCAGCGGTCAAGCCGAACGCACGATCGTCGTGTTCACCGGAGACCATGGAATCCCGGTCCAACGGGGAAAGACGAGCATCTACCCCGCGGGAACGCACGTGCCACTGTACATCCGAGGCCCCGGCGTCAAAGCGGGACGCGTGATCGACACGCCGGTGTCACAGATGGATTTGAATCCGACGTTCCTTCGGGCTTTGGAAATCGAACCGATTGGTGCGTGTCATGGAGCGTCACTGTGGCCGATCCTTTCCGGCGATGCCAACCAACTAGCCGATCGCGAGTCAATCATGACCGAGACCAACAACAGTTTCATGTCGGCACCCGGTGGTGGCGACAAGACGATGGCTCGAGCCGTGTGTGACGGACGATTCTACTACATCCGGAACATCATCCAAGAAAGGGTCGACGGCCCACCTGAACAAACCGTTTTCATCGGCAGTGGAAACGGAGAATACGGTGATCCCGGACCGCAGTACGCGATCGATTTGCATGACGAAGCGATTCGAAACAAAGATACTCAACCCTTGCCCTACGAATTGCTGCGCCAACTTTGCATGGGCGATGCGCCACCCGAAGAGCTCTACGATCTGGATGTCGATCCCTGGGCAATCAACAACTTGGTGCACGATCAATCGCACTCGGCTCATCTGGATCGAATGCGAAGCGAGATGTCCCGGTGGCGTGAACTTTCCGGCGACAAAGACATTCATCCACGTCTGATCCCGCGACGTGTTCAGCCACGCTTGCAATAATCCGTGGCGGTTACAATGGCTTTCCCCACCTCCACTGCGTCACGCACGCTTCCTCTGCCGAGTGATTCCCCATGAAGAAATCTGCGATACTGCTGTTGCTTGTCATCACGAGCTTTTACTCAAATTTGGTTGCCGACCAGCCACCGAATGTGGTGATGATATTGTCCGACGACCAATCGTGGACCGATTACGGGTTCATGGGTCACAACGCGATCCAGACGCCGAACCTTGACAAGCTGGCCAAACAGAGTGCGACGTTTCGTCGTGGCTATGTGCCCACGGCATTGTGCCGCCCTTCGTTGATGACGCTCGTCACCGGGCTGTATTCGCAACAGAACCTGATCACGGGGAACGATCCGGCGGACACCCGCGAAAACCAAAAACATGCGGCGGACTCAAACAAAGACGCCCGCGAATTGTTGATCTCAAACATCGACAAACATCCGACGTTGCCGCGATTATTGGCCGAGCGGGGCTATTTGAGTTTTCAATCAGGCAAATGGTGGGAGGGTGGCTACGAGCGTGGCGGATTCACTCACGGCATGACCCGCGGCTTTCCGAAGCCAGGCGGCCGACACGGCGATGACGGTCTGAAGATCGGACGCGATGGGATGAATCCGGTCAATGATTTCATCGACATGGCGACCGAGGCAAAGAAACCATTCTTTCTCTGGTACGCACCCTTCATGCCGCATTCGCCCCACAATCCGCCGGATCGTCTGTTAAAAAAATACGCCGTCGATGGACGCCCCGAGCCAATCGCCAAGTACTTTGCGATGTGTGAATGGTTTGACGAAACTTGTGGCGAGCTCATGAATCAACTCGACCAGAAAGGGATCGCCGACAACACGTTGGTGATTTATGTGACCGACAACGGCTGGATACAAAACCCGAACGACAGCGGTTACGCACCACGCTCCAAACGCAGTCCGTACGAGGGCGGCACGCGGACGCCGATCATGTTCCGTTGGCCCAATGCAATCAAGCCGATGGATCGCACCGAACTATGCTCCAGCATCGACATCGTGCCGACGATTCTTGCGGCTACCGGCGCTAAGTCCCCGACGACGTTGCCGGGACTGAACTTGCTTCCGAATTTGAAAAGCGGTGAGAGCATCCAACGCGATACGATCTTTGGCGAGTCCTACGCGCACGATATCGCCGACATCCATGATCCTCAAGCATCGTTGTTGTTCCGCTGGGTGATTCGCGGAAACCAAAAACTGCTACTGACGTACGATGGTCGCGCCGGTTCGATGAAATACCCGCCCGCTAGTGGCGAACCGCAGTTGTATGACTTGCAATCCGATCCCCACGAGAAAGTAAATCTCGCCGAGGCGCAACCAGAATTGGTTCGTGAGCTCACCGGATTGCTCAACGATTGGTATCTGGTCAACCAGCGGAAGGTCGGTGTGGCGCCGAAACCGGATGGGCCGAGTTCGAATACAACGGGTAAGAAGTCGCCTAAGAAGAAGGGAGCGAAAAAGAAACGCAGCGCCACAACCGACTCTGCCGCAACGATCACGGACTCGGCGAATGCGGAATCAGCGAATGCGAACTCGATCAACGCTCGCGTGACGGACTCGAGCTCGACTGGTGAATCGAGCGTCCAAGCCAAACGACCAAACATTTTGTTTTTCTTTACCGACGATCAACGCAATACGACGATGGGCTGCGCCGGACATCCGATCGTCCAAACACCTAACGTCGATCGACTCGCGAAGGAAGGCGTGCGATTTGAGAACATGTTTGTGAGCACATCGACGTGTTGGGTTAGCCGGGCTTGTTTGTTCACGAGCTGTTACGAACGCCGGCACCTTTATCGGGCAAAGCCTGGACCGCTGGACCCGAACCTGTGTGCGACGTCTTACTTCTCGGTGCTCAAACGAGCGGGCTACCGCACTGCTCATCTCGGTAAAGAGCACGTCGAGTTGGGTGACGAATCGGCGGAGATGATGTTCGATGTGCGTCGCCAACTCGGGCGCAATCCTTATTTCAAGCCTCAACCCGACGGCAGCCAACGACACGAAACGCAGATACTCGGTGATTGGGCAACGGAGTTCATCCGCGAACAACCCGCGGACCAACCGTTCTTGTTGCAGCTCAGTTTCAATGCTCCGCACGCCGAGGACGGTGACAAACGACCGGGTATCGGCCACTACCCTTGGCCCAAAGTCACCGACGGGATGTACGAAGACCAAACGATGCCATTGCCACGTTTGAATGCACCAGAGATTTACGAGTCCCAACCCGATTTTTTGAAAGAGTCGCTCAATCGGCAACGTTTTTTCTGGCGCTGGGACACTCCCGAGAAATATCAAACGAACATGCGAGCGTACCTGCGAATGCTCAGCGGGATCGATCACGTGGTCGGCCGCTTGGTCGAACAACTTGAGAAGCAAGGTCTAGCCGACAACACGATCATCGTGTATTCCGCCGACAACGGTTACTATCTGGGTGATCGTGGCTTTGCTGGAAAATGGACACACTACGAAGAGTCGTTGCGAGTTCCGCTTGTCGTCTTTGATCCTCGAGCACCGAAGTCCGATCGTGGTCACGTGCAAAGCCAAATGGTTCTCAACAGTGATCTCGGATCGACGATGATTGCACTTGCCGGTGAATCCGTTCCGAGCACGCATACTGGGAAAAGTCTTGTGCCATTGCTCGGTGGCGATGCACCCGAGGATTGGCGAAGCGACTTTTTGTGCGAGTTTCTTGCCGTTCCGAACACGATTCCAAAGTGGGAGGGCGTTCGCGACAAGGATTGGGTCTATGCCCGCTATTATGTCGATGGCCCCGACGAGTTGCCATTCGAGTTTTTGCACGACTTGCGAAGCGATCCCGATCAACTGATCAACTTGGCAACGACTCCCGTCGACCAACTCAGTGAGGCGAATCGAGCCGCACTCTCCAAAATGCAAACGCGATGCGACGAGCTTGTCGCCGCCAACGGGCCGACCATGCGAGAAATCGTTTCCGCACAGGGCGACAAACCGAAAGCTAAACAGAAAGCCAGAAAAACGAAGTCGTGAGAAAGATTCGAGTTTTCCAGCGGCTGTCGCATCTCGAATGATCGTACAATGAAACAATGAAGTGGTGTTTCCTCGCTACTTGCAACTGTGCGATGCTTGTTGATTGTGCCGCAGATCAAGAGCAAGCGACGGCACCCGGAAACTCAAGCGACCTGTACTCATGAATCCCATTTTACCATTTCGTTACGTGTTGCTCTTGACGGTCGCGGTGTTCACGACCACCACGTGCGGAGCTGCGCCGGCGGAATCTTCGGCTGAGATCGCGTTCTTTGAGACTAAGATTCGGCCGGTATTGGTGGAGCACTGTTACGAATGTCACTCGGCACAAACGGGGGCTGCTGAAGGGTCGCTCGAACTCGATACACGCCAGTCGACTCGCCAGGGCGGTGATCGCGGACCCGCCGTTGTTGCCGGAGATTTGCAATCGAGTTGGTTGTGGCTGGCGATGTCGCACGAAGATAACGACTTGCGGATGCCGCCCAAACGTGAACGACTGCCCGATACGGTGCTGGCCGATTTCAAAAAATGGATCGAGCGTGGCGCGGTTGATCCGCGCACCGAGGCACCGATGGCAAAGGAGCCAGCTTGGATCAAGGCTGGCCAAGATTTCTGGGCCTATCAACGGCCAACCGAATCAGCACCTCCGCACGTGACGAGTGACGCTTGGCCCAAGAAACCGCTCGACTATTTCGTTCTTGCTAAGCTCGAGGAAAAGGGGCTTGCTCCTTCTGGTGATGCCCAGCCACAAACATTGCTGCGTCGGTTGCGTTTCGATTTGGTAGGTCTTCCGCCGAGTGACGTTGACTTGAAACGCTTTCAACAGCGGATCGACGACGAGGGATTGGATGCGGCGATAGCGTTGGAGGTCGACGAAATGTTGGCGTCGTCGGAGTTCGGCGAACGTTGGGGCAGGCATTGGTTGGATGTCGCGCGTTTTGCTGAGTCGAGCGGCACCGAAGCGAATATCTCGTTTCCTTATGCGTGGCGGTATCGCGACTACGTGATCAATTGTTTCAATGACGATGTGCCCTTCGACCGCTTTCTTATCGAGCAGATCGCCGGTGACCTGCTGCCCTATGAAGATGAAGCTGATCGGGCGCGGCTGTTGATCGCTACTGGGTTTTTGGCTTTGGGACCCAAGAACCTGGACTCGGTGGATCAACGTCAATTTCAAGCGGACGTTATCGACGAACAAATCGATACGGTAACTCGCGCGATCGTTGCTGGCTCCGTCGCTTGTGCTCGATGCCATGATCATAAATTTGATCCGTATTCGATGACGGATTACTACGCACTCGCTGGCATCTTTGCCAGTTCCAAGACGTTCTTCGGTACCTCCGTGTCGCCCGCGAACCGTATCGGCGGCGATCCGTTGTTGCTCCCGAAAGTCGACGGCCAACACGTCCTGCACGCGTCGCTGCCCAAGTCGCGAGTTGAAACGCTCAAGACCCAGCTCGCTCAATTGCGTGCCGAAAAGACCGAGATGGACGAAGCGACAATGATGATGTTCAGTGGCAAGAAACCCGCCAAGGAAGTGACGCTGCGCGATGCTCTGCGAGTTTTCTGGCAAACCGGAAGCGTGGAAGGTGAGCTGGAGAAGGTTTCGGATACGGGCGAGGCTCTTCCGCTAGCGATGGGAGTTCTGGACAGCGACGAAATTGTCAGCGCCCCGTTGCTCCAGCGCGGTGACATCAACAAACCGTCGACTCCAATTCCGCGTGCGGTTCCTCAAGTGATTCGCATCCACGATGCCATCGAGATGCCGGGGGAACAAAGCGGACGATTGCAATTAACACAGTGGTTGGCTGATCCCGAGCATCCGCTCACTCCGCGAGTCATTGTCAACCGTGTTTGGCATCACATGTTTGGCACAGGGATCGTGGCGACGGTGGATAATTTCGGTTCCACCGGCGAGCGACCGACACATCCCGAATTGCTTGACACATTGGCGGCGCAGTTCGTGCAAGACGGCTGGTCGATCAAACGGTTGGTGCGCGAGATCGCACTCAGCCACACGTATCGCCAGTCATCGGCTTACCGGGTCGACGCGTTTCATCTGGATCCAGACAATCGGCTCCTGTGGCGCGCGTCCAAGCGTCGGTTGGAGGCTGAGTGCATTCGCGATGCGATGCTCGCTGTTTCTGGAGAGCTGGATTTGGATCGTCCAGTCGGATCGTTGGTGGGCAAAGTGATCGGTGACCGACCGATTTCGCTGATCGGGTTGGACAAGCGATTGCCTGCGGACTTGGACGGATCCGTTCATCGATCGGTGTACTTGCCCGTGATACGCGATCGTTTGCCGGATGTGCTGGATCTGTTCGATTTCGCCGAACCGAAGTTGGTCACGGGCGATCGCGAGACGACGAACGTACCCATCCAAGCGTTGTATCTGCTGAATAGTCCCTTCGTCCTGGATCGTGCCGCCTCATTCGCAGCGAGATTGAACCGGGAGTGTGACACCAACGAGCAGCAGATACGTCAAGCGTTTTTGCTCTGCTACAACCGCGAACCGGATCAGGCCGAAATGGAACGCTCAATTCAGTTCTTGAGTGTTGAGAATGCGGAAACCGATACGGTGTCGACGCGTCTCGTTAGTTTCTGTCAAGCATTGATGTGTACCGCCGAGTTTCGCAACTTGGACTGAAACGTTTAGATCCACCAACATCCATCGATTTGAAATATGTACGACACGACCACAAGCGGTACAGCGTCATTGGCGGATCAAATTTTGCCATCGCGTCGCTCGCTACTCAAATCGGCGGCGTCTGGCTTTGGATACTTGGCATTCGCCAGCCTGGCGCAACAGGCCGCGGCTCGCGAAGCAGCTCCGGGCTCATCACTGCTTCAAGCCCAGCCGACGCATTTCCCGGCGCGTGCGAAGCGAGTCATCTTCTTGTGCATGAACGGCGGCCCGTCGCACATGGATTTGTTCGACTACAAACCAGCGCTGCAGCGAACGTCGACCAAGGGGACGAAGTCGAACTTGATGCCATCACCGTTTCAATTCGCACAATACGGCGAGTCCGGCGCGTGGGTGTCGGAAGTTTGCCCACACATTGCTCAACATGTCGACGACATCTGTTTCGTTCACAGCATGCACACCGACATTCCGAACCATTCGCAAGCATTCATTCAAATGCACACCGGCAGCTTTCAATTCACCAGGCCGTCGCTGGGTGCTTGGTCGTTGTACGGCTTGGGAACTGAGAATACAAATCTTCCAGGATTCGTGACGATCAATCCTCCGGCCGACAACGGTGGCGCGGCGAATTACGGTAGTGCTTTTCTGCCAGCAATTTTCCAAGGCACGAAAATCGGCACGAACCAGATCCCAGGTTTTTATGCTGCCCTGCTGAAGGTTGACCAGGAACCGGGGCCGCCGCTGAAAAACATGAAAAATCCGCGACTGTCGCTCGGCGAACAACGACGCCAGCTCGATTTGATTCGCGACTTGAACACACGCAAGTTGCAGGGTGATGAGTTCAATCCAGAGATTGAAGGGGCGATTGAGTCGTTTGAACTTGCGTTTCGCATGCAAGATGAAGTGCCAGCGCTACTGGACTTGAGCGATGAGCCAGAATCAATGCTGCGGCTTTATGGCGTCGGATCGGGACTGGAGACCGATCGCTTTGGGCGTCAGTGTTTGCTGGCGCGACGCATGGCTGAAGCTGGCGTGCGTTTTATTGAACTCACCTCGCCGGTCGGTTGGGATCATCACTTCATGCTCAAAGACAAACTGGCGGAGAGCTGTCGAGCAACCGACCAACCGGTCGCTGCACTGCTATCGGACCTCAAACAGCGCGGGATGCTCGACGACACACTCGTTGTTTGGGCGGGCGAGTTTGGACGAACTCCTGATGCCCAAAGCGGCACGGGGCGAGACCACAATAACAAGGGCTATACCATTTGGATGGCCGGTGGTGGTGTGAAGCCGGGGTTCAGTTTCGGAGCGACAGATGAGCATGGACATCAAGCCGTGGAGAACCCGGTTCACATCCATGATTGGCACGCGACGCTGTTGAACCTGCTCGGTTTAGATCACAAGAAGCTCGTGTTCAATTACGCGGGCCGCGATTTTCGTCTCACCGATGTCTACGGCCGAGTTGTCAACGAGATCCTCGCCTAATCCAAGTAGGACGGGTCTCCAGGCCCGACCATGAGTTATTGTTGATGCGGGCCTGGAGACCCGCACGACGTTTGGTTGTTGTTGCCCCGATTGACTTCACTCGTTGAAATTGAACGAACATGAGAGTTTCAACTCGTTGCGATCTGGCGTGCGGTGTTTGTCGCATTACCGTTTGGCTGTGTTTGATCACTTCGCTTGGTGCCACGGAAACAGTGGCTCAAACCGCTCCGCCGAATGTGGTATTCATCTACGCAGACGATCTTGGGTTCGGAGATATTGCCTGTCACGGGCATCCCCATATCAAGACGCCGAATATTGATCGACTAGCTCGCGAGGGGACTGACTTTTGGAGTTTTACGGTGGTCAATCCCGTGTGTTCGCCCAGCCGCACAGGGATCGTGACGGGACAATTTCCCTCTCGCTGGGGCGTGCATCAGCACTTTGCATCACCCGCACAGAATGCGGCGCGGGGCATGCCTGATTGGCTTGATCCCCAAGCACCCTTGTTGCCGCGAATTTTGAACGATGCCGGGTACAAAACGGCGCACTATGGGAAATGGCATCTCTCCGGTGGCGGCATCTCCGACGCACCTTTGCCGAAAGTTTATGGCTACGACGACGCAGCCGTCTGGACGGGTCCTGGTCGGCATGTGTTCGATGGGTTCGACGGTGATTTCGTAAGCGGAGAAGCGTCGGCGCATGACAGAGGGGCTGCATCGTGGATCAGTGTCGCGGCGACGGGACATGCCGTGGACTTCATTCGACGTTCCCAAGGCTCGCCATTTTATGTGAACCTTTGGTTGCACGAGACTCACCACCTCGTCTCCGCGACCGACGAGGACAAGAGGATCTATCCAGACACCGCCGAGCCGCAGCGAACTTACTATGCAGCAGTCTCGCGGGCGGATCGCCAAGTGGGCCGCATCCTTGATCTGCTTGACGAGCTTGAGATTGCCGACAACACGATCGTTATCTTCTCGAGTGATAACGGGCCCGAGAATTCGCATCCCAACGTGACCGACAAGTTCTACTACAGCGTCGGCAGCACCGGTGGCTTGAAGGGTCGTAAACGCAGTCTATTGCTGGGCGGCGTGAATGTTCCATTCCTGGTTCGCTGGCCCGATCAAGTGCCCGCGGGGCGCGTCGACAAAGACACTGCGCTCGCCGGAGTGGATGTTTTCGAAACGTTGCTGGCGGCAACCGGAACGCCTTCGCCCAGTGGATACCGATCCGATGGCGAGAACATGTTACCAGCGTGGCAGGGCAAACCTCAATCTCGCAGTAAGCCGGTGTTTTGGTGGTGGCAAGGCGGTCACAGTGGCGACGATTGGCCAGCGTACGCGATGCGTGACGGCGACTGGATGTTGGTTCTCGATGAAACGAAACAGCGTACCGAGCTCTACCACGTGACCGATGATCGGACCCAATCACGAAACGTCGCTCCCGATCAACCGGAGCGGGTCGCACAAATGCAATCGGCGATCGAAGCTTGGTTCGAAACGTTGCCCAAGTCGGTTGATCCAGCCCTGCGAACAAAAACGAATTCAGCGAGCCCAACGGGAACGACGACTGGCGGTAGCACTGGGAAATCAAGGACGATGTCAGCACAGCGGGCCGCGGCGTTGACACGCTGGGACATCAATCGCGACGGCAAGCTGGACCTCACTGAATACAAGCGAGGTCTCAAGAACCAAGACAATGTGGAGTCTCGCTTCAAGAATTTCGACGCGGATGGCGATGGCGTTTTGACTCGCCAAGAATTCGTTGGCGACGAAGCGAATTGATCGCCGCATGATCATCGGACAACCGTCGCTGGCTTTGTGGCTCAGCAGCCCAGTAGTTCTGACGCTCTAGCTCAGGCGCGAAAACGGTGGGGTGCAAAGGGGCGAGTCGCGTATGTTATGGTGCATCGAATGAAGACTGCATTGCTTGATCCGACTTTCCTTTTTCGTTTCGAAGTTCCGATTCGGCGACACAAGCTGGATTGGGGCACCAAGGGGCTAAAGTTACCGGAATCGCATCGCGTCCCATCACTGGGAGCGCTTTCGGACCGTCCGGTGTTTGCCGACGTGCGACTCGCTTGGGACGTCACGGGCTTGGGTTTGCACGTTCTGGTCAATGGCAAACGCCAATTGCCCTGGTGTCGCGACTCGCGACTGGAGGACAGCGACGGGTTCCAGTGGTGGGTGGATACTCGGTGCAGTCCCAACATTCACCGTGCGACACAGTATTGCCACCGATTTTTGTGGATGCCGGCTGGCGGCGGTCCTCAACGAGAGCGTCCGGTGGCGTCGTTGTTGCCGATCCATCGCGCCCGATCGAATCCGAAGCCGATTGGTGAAAACACCTTGCTCATTCACGCCGTACCAAGGCATGACGGTTACGAGATGTCAGGAATCATTCCGGCGGCCGCATTGACGGGTTACGACGCGACCCAGCAACGTCGACTTGGCTTTTATTTTGCCATCATCGACCGCGAGCTTGGCTGGCAAACCTTCTCCATCGGTCCGGAGTTCCCCGTTGCAGAGGACCCGAGTCTGTGGGGGGAGGCGACTTTGGTGGACGGATGACATGGCGTCGCGAAGCTCGCTGACTAGTGCCGTTCGACTAGTGCCAACTGTCTCCTTTGCCCGAATTGCCAAGAAGGACACGCCCAAGGGCTCTAAGATTGACGTCGACAGCTCCTCCAAACGGGCCCAAACGGTTTTTCTTGCCTAATTTCGCACCTGAACCCGCTGGTTGACATTACGTTTGGTCACCAGATTTAGCAAAATTCGTAACCTTCCGTGTCTGGAAGGATCGATACAACCCCTACAAACCCACCCTCCAATCTCGAACTTGGCGGCGCGTTTGCCCGCGCCAACGACTCTCCATGCAGGCTTCAACCACTTCGATCAAGACCGTACAAGCGGTCACTGGAATTACTGTTCGTCTTTGTGGCGACTCCGGCGACGGCATGCAATTGCTGGGAACGCAGCTCACCAATACGAGCGCGCTTGCCGGCAATGATGTCGCGACGTTTCCCGACTTTCCCGCGGAGATCCGCGCCCCGCGTGGAACACGTGCTGGGGTGTCGGGCTTCCAGGTCCAATTTGCCAGCGAAGCGATCTTCACGCCTGGCGATCAACTCGACGCGCTCGTCGTGATGAACCCCGCGGCGATGGTGACGAATCTTGCGGACCTTCGCAAAGGCGGCATCCTGATCGCCAACGAAGATGGGTTCAACGACAAAGAATTCAAGCTGGCCAAGGTTGACAAGAACCCGCTGGAAAACGAGGTGCTCGAATCGACGTACCGCGTGTTCAAAGTCCCGATGACCAAACTGACGCGCGACGCGGTGAGCGACAAGGGACTTTCGCCCAAGATCGCCGATCGATGCAAAAACTTCTTTGCGATGGGGTTGGTCTATTGGTTGTTCGGTCGTTCGCTCGAGCCGACGCTTCGATTCATCGATGACAAGTTCGGCAAGAAACCGGATGTCGCCCAGGCCAACGAGGCGGCACTCCGCGCCGGTTGGGCTTATGGCGAGACGACGGAAGCATTCGGTGAAAGCTACCAGGTCGAAGCGGCGGAACTCGAACCGGGCACGTACACGAGCATGATGGGCAACCAGGCGCTCGCGTGGGGCTTGATGACGGCCGCCAAGCTGAGCGGCAAGGAATTGTTCTACGGCACGTATCCGATCACGCCGGCCAGCGACATTCTGCACGAGCTCACGCGGTACAAACACTTTGGGGTTCGCACGTTCCAAGCCGAAGACGAAATCGCGGCGGTTTGCTCGACGATTGGTGCTGCCTTCGGTGGTTCGATGGCCGTGACGGCTAGCTCGGGACCTGGCATCGCGCTCAAGGCCGAAGGCATGGGACTTGGGTTGATGCTGGAAATGCCGATGATCATCATCAACGTCCAACGTGGTGGCCCGAGCACTGGGTTGCCGACCAAGACCGAGCAGAGCGATTTGTTGCAAGCGATGTTTGCTCGTAATGGCGAGTCGCCACTCCCGATCCTTGCGGCTCGTTCGCCCGGCGATTGCTTTACCATGGCGATCGAAGCATGGCGGATTGCCGTCGAGTGCATGTGTCCGGTGATCTTGCTTTCCGATGGTTACATTGCCAACGGTAGCGAGCCGTGGAAATTACCGAAGCTGGATGAGTTGCCAACGATCGTTGTCAAGCATCCCGAAGGGACCGATGGCACCGAACCGTTTATGCCGTATGCACGCGACAAGAATTTGGCGCGTCCGTGGGCCATCCCGGGTACTCCCGGTTTGACGCATCGTGTCGGCGGATTGGAAAAGGAGGACATCACGGGAAACGTGTCGTACGACCCGGACAACCACCAACACATGACCAATACACGTGCCGCCAAGGTCGCCAAGATCGCCGAACGCATTCCGCCACAAGACGTCTATGGCGAAACGACCGGCGATGTGCTGGTCGTTTCGTGGGGCGGAACTTACGGTACCTGCCACACTGCCGTTCGACGATGCCAACGCGCCGGCCAAAAAGTCAGCCACGCGCACGTTCGCTACATGAACCCATTGCCATCGAACTTGGGTGACTTGATGCGAGGTTTCAAAACGGTGGTGGTGCCCGAGCTAAATACCGGACAACTTCGCATGCTTCTGCGATCGATATATCTCGTCGATTGCATCGGCATCAATAAGGTCAAGGGCAAGCCCTTCTCGATCGCGGAACTCACTGAAGCGATCCAGTCGCACGTGAGCAAAGCAAGCGTCAGTAGCCAGTCGTCAGTCGACAGGAGCAAGGCCGTGGCAAGCTGAACTCGTCGCCCTGCGTTTTCTCCGTTAACTGACTCCTGATACCCCCTAAACTCTCATGAACCTTCCTGTTTTAAAAGCTGCTGATTTTGCGTCGGACCAAGACATCCGCTGGTGCCCCGGTTGCGGTGACTACTCGATTTTGGCGCAGATGAAAAAGATCCTGCCGGATTTGGGCGTCCCGCGTGAAAAGATTGTTTTTATCAGCGGCATCGGCTGTAGCAGTCGCTTTCCGTACTACATGAACACCTATGGGATGCACAGCATCCATGGTCGTGCGCCCGCGTTCGCGACGGGGCTCAAGAGCACGCGGCCCGATTTGATGGTGTGGGTCATTACCGGTGACGGCGATGCACTGTCGATCGGTGGCAACCACTTTATCCACTGTTTGCGTCGTAATCTGGACGTCAACATCGTGTTGTTCAACAACCGAATCTATGGGTTGACCAAGGGTCAATACAGCCCGACCAGTGTGGAAGGCCAAATCACCAAGAGTACGCCGATGGGAGCGATCGATCACCCGCTCAATCCGCTGTCGGTGGCACTCGCCGCGGAAGCCACGTTTGTGGCTCGTAGTATCGACGCCCACGTCAAGCATCTCGGCGAGACCCTCGTCCGTGCTGCCCAGCACAAGGGCACGTCGCTGGTCGAGGTCTACCAGAACTGCAACGTGTTCAATGATGGCGCGATGGCCTATGCCCAGGAAAAATCCCAACGTGCGGAGAACACCATCGAACTCGAGCACGGCAAGCCGCTGGTTTTTGGCGCCGAGCGAGACAAGGGAATTCGATTGACCGGCAGCCACCTGGAAGTCGTTAAATTGTCCGAAGTCGCCATCGACGATTTGCTGATCCACGACGAGAAAGATCCGAATCCATCGATCCAAATGATGCTCGCTCGCATGCGATACCCTGAGATGCCCGAACCGATCGGAGTCCTGCGAGCGGTCGAGGGCGTGTCGACTTACGATGACCAAATCAACGACCAAGTCACTCGAGCCCGCAACGCCAAGGGCGACGGCGATCTCGAAGCACTCTACGCCAGCGGCGATTGCTGGACGGTGAGTTGAAGACCCCTGACTCCTGCCCCCTGACTCCTGAGACCTTCCCCATGCCTCGCGGAAAAATCTACGCCAACGCACCTTCGGCGATCGGCGATACGCCGATGATTCAAATCAACCGATTGGTACCCGCCAATACGGCGACGGTGTTTGCCAAGTGCGAGTTCTTTCAACCGCTCAATAGCGTCAAAGACCGCATTGGCGTCGCGATGATCGAAGCCGGGGAACGTGACGGAAAAATCACGGCCAAGACTCATATCGTTGAACCCACCAGCGGAAACACCGGTATCGCTTTGGCTTTCGTGTGTGCGGCAAAAGGCTACAAGTTGACGTTGACGATGCCCGAGTCCATGTCGGTCGAACGCCGCGCGCTATTGCGTGCGATGGGAGCGAATTTGGTACTCACGCCGGCTGGCGAAGGGATGAAGGGGGCAATCAACAAGGCACACGAGCTCGTCTCGCAAACCGACAATTCGTTCATGCCCCAGCAGTTCGAGAATCCCGCCAACCCTGCGATCCACGAACTGACGACGGGTCCAGAAATTTGGGAAGATAGCGGACACAACATTGATGCGATCGTGGCGGGTGTCGGCACGGGTGGCACGATCACCGGCGTCGGCCGCTTCATGAAAAAGATGAACCCGAACTTCAGGGTGATCGCGGTCGAACCCAAGCATTCGCCGGTGATCTCCGGTGGCGAACCTGGAAAGCACCGTATCCAAGGTATCGGTGCCGGTTTCATCCCCAAGAATCTCGACACGTCGCTGGTGGACGAAGTCGTGTTGGTCGACGACGAAGACGCGTTCGAATGGGGTCGCCAACTCGCTAAGCAAGAAGGCATCGTCGGCGGGATCAGCAGCGGTGCGAACATGTGGGCGGCCGCGCAAGTCGCCGCGCGACCGGACATGAAAGGAAAACGCATTGTCACAGTGATGTGCAGCCTCGGTGAACGCTACCTCAGCACGCCGCTGTTCGGTGACTTGGGGATGTAATTGTCGTGGAGCGCCGACTGGAAACTTCACGTTAGTAGAACCAACCATTTTGTGTTGCCCATGAACGACTGGTACATTGTCGCCAACGCCGACGAGATTCCCTCGCCGGCGTTGCTCGTTTATCCAGATCGCATCGAAGAAAATCTGCGTCGCATGATTGCGATGGCTGGCGGTGTCGATCGCTTGAGACCGCACGTCAAAACGCACAAGATGGCGCCGATCATCGCGATGAAGCGTGCGATGGGAATCGACAAGTTCAAGACGTCCACAATCGCGGAATCGGAAATGACGGCTGCGGCCGGCGGCCGCGATGTGTTGCTCGCCTACCAATGCGTCGGGCCCAATGCCGATCGCTTGGCGACATTGGTAAAACGGTTTCCCGAGACGCGTTTTTCATCGCTCGTCGATGACGCCGCTTCGCTCACTCACATCGCCGCGTCGGCAACGCGTTTGGGAGTCTCGATCAATTTGTTCATTGACGTCAACGTGGGAATGAATCGGACGGGGATCGAGTGCGGCGACCGTGCGATCGACTTGTACCAGCGGATCGAAGCGATCGAGGGTGTGCGCCCCGCGGGGCTGCACATTTACGACGGTCACTTGCATGAATCGGACGACGCCGTGTTGCGGTCCAAGGCGGAGGAAGCCTTTGAACCGGTTTGGGCCATGATCCGAAAGCTCAAGGCACGCGGATTGTCAGTGCCGACGGTCGTGGCCAGTGGAACGCCGACCTCCGCCATCCTAGCCACTCACGCGATGGACGCGGGAACTCATTTGGAGGTCAGTGCGGGAACCATGGTGCTCTGGGATCACGGACAACGAACGATCACGCCGAATCTGGACTATTTGAATGCCGCGGTACTGCTCGCCCGTGTGATTAGCCGGCCGGGAGAGAACCGCGTCTGTGTCGATGTCGGCCACAAATCGGTCGCGTCGGAAATGCCGCTGCCTCGAGTCCATTGGCTGGGATTGGCGGACGCTCGAGCTGTGATTCATAGCGAAGAACACATGGTGCTGGAAACTTCTCAGGCGCCGAGTCTACCCGTCGGAACTGTGATCTATGGGATTCCGCTCCATGTATGCCCGACGGTAGCGCTGCACCACGAAGCTTGGGTCGTGCGCGACGGTCACGCCGTCCAGCGGTGGCCTGTGATCGCCCGAGACCGTCGGCTCACGATTTAGCGGCGACGCAATCGCAGATCGATGCCCCCGACCCTCCTACAAGCAACTGCCCACAAGCGAAATCATTTTTGCAAATGCGAAGGATTTTGCATCTCCAGTGCTCTCGGGGCGCGCGTACTGCGATAGAATCCTGGGGATAACGGCAGTCATCTTATCCCGCAAAGATCTAATCCAGTGTCCGAATGAGTGCTTCCGACTCGCGTTACGATTGTGTGGTCATTGGCCTGGGGGGCGTCGGTAGTGCGGCGGCCTATCACCTTGCTCGTTCGGGCCAGAAAGTCCTCGGATTGGACCGATTTACGCCCCCGCATTCGTTTGGCAGCTCACACGGCGACACGCGTTTGATCCGCAAAGCGTACTTCGAAGACCCCAGCTACGTGCCACTTGCCTGTCGAGCGTACGAGTTGTGGAGTTCACTCGAAAAGGAGTGCGGCAAACAGTTGTATTTTCCCACGGGGCTGATACAGATCGGTCCGGAAGACGGCGAGGTCGTTCCTGGGGTCAAGCGGAGCGCATCGCAGTTCAATTTGCCGATCGAATCGATGTGCATGGCGGAGATCACCCAGCGATACCCGATGATCCGGGGTCAAGACGGTTGGTCGAGTGTGCTCGAACGCGATGCTGGCTATTTGCTCGTAGAAGATTGCGTGGGTGCCCATTTGGCGGGCGCATTGCAACACGGCGCATCGCTGTTGATGGAACAAACCGTGGTGGATTGGCAAGCCGACGAAAGTGGCGTCACGGTGACGACCGAATCCGAGTCGTACCACGCCGACTCATTGGTACTTGCCGCAGGTCCGTGGGCGGAAGAATGGTTGTGGAAGTACGGCGTGCCGCTGACCGTCCTTCGCAAGTATTCGTATTGGTATGGAACCGATGATTCCTACAGCGAAGCCTCCGGATTCCCGTGTTTCTACTTCGAGACCGACGATGGAGACTTTTACGGAGTGCCATCTCGCAATGGGCGTGGACTGAAAGTCGCCCGGCATACCGGAGGCATACCGCTGGGTACCGTCGCCGCGGGTGACCATTTCCCTGATCCGGCGACCCAGGAGGCGATCGAGTCGTTCCTGTTCAAACATCTGCCGGGGGTTTCGGCCGAACTAAAACATTGGTGCGGATGTTATTATTCCATGACTCCGGACAAGCACTTCATTGTGGATGCTTTGCCGACACATCCGAACGTCATCGTCGTCGCAGGGTTGTCGGGACATGGGTTCAAGTTCTCGAGCGTGCTCGGCGAAATCGCTGCGGCCTTATCCCGGGGACAGACACCCGATTTTGACCTAAGCTGTTTGTAACTATTCAGCCTGTTGAAATCGATCTTGGCTGAAACGGTGAAATTGGTTCTGTTGACGCGATCATGGATGAATCGCAGTCCACAGCCGTCGCCGACCCGTCAGTCGATACCAGTCTACTGGATAAGCTGCTCCAT
>JBGSKM010000011.1:0-122533 GCA_041741195.1 Pirellulaceae bacterium | reverse complement strand
CGCTAACGCGTCCGCAGAACTCACACGACTGTCGTCGTTGACGTCGTGCGGCGAAAGGAAATTGTGAAAACTGTCGGACGCGAGCAACATTCGATTCTCGAGCGACTCCAAGCGGAGTCCTCGGCGAGAGCGGTTTCGTTTAGCGAACATTTTAGGCCTCGATTTAAGGTTGGTGACGAGAAATCACGCGAATCAACCGATCGTTTCGTGTCGAGTGCGTTCTTCACCCAAAAGAAGCTGGTTCCAGGCTCTTGAACCGCCAAACTATTTTTCGAAAAGTCTGCAAGTCTGACAAACAACGTTTAGCGTGCCGATCGGTCCAGCAATTGAGACCAGTCCATCAACCGCCGAAACTGTGGATCGTCCTTTATTGGATCTAAATCAGAGTCGGCCTTCGCAAGACCAGCCAATGCCGGTTCGGCCTGTAACGCCCGCGCGAGCCATTTGATTGCTAGCGAACGCAGCTTGCCTTTGTCGCCTGAAGCGAGTGGTTGCTCGCCAGAGGCGTGTGCGGATGCCATGGCATATACTCCAGCAATCTGTAATTTCTCTCGCCCGCTGAGCGACATTGCTGCCGCAGCCTCCGCATCCGCGATGGCAGCTTGAAAGTCTTTGAGCCGAGCTTTCAATATGCCACGCGACGCGAGCGGACCAGCTTCACTGGGCCGCAGCGAGATCAAGCGATCGAGATACGCGATTGACTTAGTTGCCTCACCTAAACGCTCCGCATAAATGTTTGCCAAGTTTTGCAGCGCAGATGGGTTATTCGCATCGATGCGTTCTGCCGCCTGAAAGTCGGCAAGTGCTTCGCGCGGCGAGTCTTTCAGATGCAAATAACCGCGAGCCAAATAGTCGTTGAGGTCGCGCGGAGCGATCTTCAACGCGGCCGCTCGATCGGATTCTGCTAAATCGGCATTGCCAACACGCTCATGCACTTCCGCTCGAAACAATAGCATTCGCAACTTCGGATCTCCGGCGTTGATCACCGTGTCGAGATCGTTGATCGCGGCTTGATGCTCACCCAGTTCATGCAGGGCTGCGGCGCGATTGAAACGAGCGATGACTAGCGATGGGCGTAGTTCCAGGCAGTGCGAAAAATCAGCAACCGCCTCCGCATGTTGATCGAGCCACGAACGACAGACGCCGCGGTTGAAGATGGTCGGTACTGTGTTTGGCAGCATCCTGTCACAGAAATCAAAACTCGCGATCGCTGACTCGAGTTCCCCTCGCTGCATCTGGGTGGTCGCGAGCTGGAACCATAGCGTGACATTGGTTGGCTGACGCTGCAGTTTTTCACGAATGACCGACCCTCGCAAGTTGAGTGATTCCGGCATGGTTGACATCCAAGAAACCAGTGAATCCGAACTCGGCTCGAGCCTTCGTGCTTGTTCACGCATTCCCAGCGCAGACGACTCGTGTTTATGACGGCTCGCTTCATCATCGCCAGACTGTTTTGCCAACGCATCTTCCGCCGCTGCGTTGATCTCCAACAACTCGGCCATCGAGCGGGCAAGATACGATTGTTCCTCAGGAGCTAGCAGACTCGCTCCCGAAGTTTGTCGCCATTGCTCGTCACGGATCTCCCAAGACTCAAGGAGTTCGCGTGATTGCCGAAGCCCATCGCTCAACAACTCCGGCTCTTTGCCTGGAGTCGACAGCGACATGATGGCGGAGGGCAACAATGAACTGAATTGTTGCAGTTTTGCTTCTGCTCCGAGTCGCGCGTTTTGGACCTTTCCCTGCCACCACAACGTCGCGATTGTTAGAAGAGCAATGGCGGCAACCATGCTGACCGTCGTCCCTGAGGCCAACCGAGGATGCCGCCGCGACCATTTCGAAACTCGCTCAGCAATCGAACGATCCGCAGCAAACTTGAGCGGACGATTCTCGCGATGCAGTCGCAAGTCCTCCAGCAATTGGCTCGCGTCCGCGTAACGCTCGGCGTGATCGCTAGCGATGCAACGCATAACGATCGATTGCAGTCCCGGCGAAATTCGCGAATTGATCGAACGCAGTGACTGCGGCATTTGCCGACGCTGCTGCACCAGAGCGTTCAGATCAAACGAATCGTGATTCTCTGGAGACGCAAATGGCAAGCGTCCGGTCAACAGCTCATAAAGAATTACGCCGAGCCCAAAAACATCATCGCTGGTTTCAGAAATCGCGCCTGTTCGAAGCGATTCGAGTTGCTGAGGCGACATGTACGGCAATGTGCCGCCAACGACGCGAACATCCAGCTCTTCAGTTGTCATCGCCAGGTTGAAGTCCAGCACCACAGGGCTGCCTTCATCCGTGACGAGCACGTTCGCCGGTTTCAAGTCTCGGTGCACGATGCCTCGGCGGTGCGCATGAGCGACCCCTTCGACGGCCCCAATGATAAGTTCGACCAACGCATCGACATAACCGAACGAGGAAAGTCGCTCCAATCCCGTGAATGTCGGCTCGTTTGGCTGACTAAAGTTGCTCGACGGTTGTACCGGCGCTTCGTGCGATCCCAGCTTTGGCTCGTGCGTCCTCGCGCCACTAGCCGTCGAACTGGCGACGAGTAGGATCGTCGATTTCTGCCTCGCTCGCACCGTCGAAACAAGTTCTTGTGCCGGTCCGTCAAGCGACATCCATCGTCCACTCAGCGCTGAGAAATCAGCCAGCGTCGTCGCACCGAGAAACGGCATACAGATCGCCGACAGGTTGTCTTGGCGGTGAACCGAATAAATCGGGATGATGTGGGAGTGCTGAAGCCGAGCGAGCTTGTCGGATTCTTCTGCATCCAGTGGCGTCACCTTCAAGACAACGAATCGTCGTGCGAGTTCGTCCTGGCGTGCCAAGAACACTCTCGAGTACGCGCCTTCACCGAGCTGGGCGATCAGTTCGTAGCCTGCAAAACGATCACCGACACTCGGGTAGTTGATCGAGTCCGTGGAAATTGCGTGCGGGGTGTACAGCGACAAAGTTCGTTTACTCGAATCCTGTGTTGACCCTGATTCTCCCAGTGGAAGTTTGGCCCAACGACTTGCGTCAACACCGTAGCGCGAACCGACCGTTACTGTCTCGACATCGTCATTGAACCGGCGTCGCAGTCGATACTCTTCGTAGGCGATTTGAGTCCTGTAATGATCGTCGGCAAACACGTCGGGAAACGATTCAACGTAAATGGATGCCGAACCCGATCCAGACTCATCGAACAAGTGTTCCAAATCCACACGAGCGATCTCGGTGACGACGGCTGCATAAGCCGGATCATCGGGATCGGGCGCATACTCGGCCATACACTTGACGGGACCGAGGGCTCGTTGGCGATCGAAAAGAGCCAGCATGGCCTCGATTTGTGGCGACGCGTCGGTGGTCAATGTGTACCGCTGGTCAATCATGTTAAGTCCAACGAAGCACGTAAGCGATGTCGAAAACCTTGCAGCACCCGTTCGACGCTACGTCTGGCAGCCGAGTTACGTTGAGCAATCTCGGCAATTTCGAAACCGTCGATGCGATCACGTACGATGCTTTGGTGCTCTTCGGGTAAATCAGCAAGCACTTCCTCGATAGTGACCCGAAGCATCTCGGAAGAATCTTGAGTCTCGCTCACATCGTAGCTACCAAGCGACTGTGTCATTGTCATGGAACGTTTGAGCGCTCGGTGGTGCTCGGCGACCGAACGCACCTTGTTTAGTGCGATGATCAGCAGCAACTTCCAAAGCTCTTCGCCATCGGGGATTTGATAATGCCCTTGCGCGGCACGACGAAAGAAGGTCCGAAAAATGGACTGGACAATATCCTCAGGATCGACACGCGACCCGAGTGTCTCTGCAGTATTTCGATTGGCAAGTGAAAGCAACTGCCTGGCATAACGCGTATACAGCGCCGTCGCCGCGTCCTCGTCCCCCGCCCGGAAACGCACCAAAAGCGTCGCATCACTCGCTGGCTTTTTAGGCGTCGGTTCGGAGGTGTTCATGGTTGCGTCAAGAAAGGAATTGGCGACCTGCAACTATAGAAGTGGATTTGGAGACTAGTATACGCCAAAAAAAGACGATTTCACCATGCAGTGTGAGCCGGATGGCACTTCATCGCAGGTAAATCGCAACGTTGGTAACGGAAAATGCTGTGCGCCGCCCTTCTCTGAAGCTTCAGGAATTGGTTGGTGCTGGGAATCATTACGGATGAGCAATGATCATGAGTGAGGGGCATTCGGACATGACAAAGCTCATTGTTTGTTCTAGCGTTTCCGGATCAAGAGCGGCAAAGCTCTCGTCGAGGACCAGCAAATCTGCTTTTTGCAGAAGGGCGCGAGCAACATAAAGACGACTTCGCTCGCCGTGGCTTAGTTGCCATCCAGTTTCACCGACCGTTTGAAAAAGTCCCGAAGGCATTCGATCGAGCAGGGGGCCTAGTTCGAGGCCTCGTAACACGCGTTCGCTTTCCGCAAGAGCATCTTCGCGCGGCGGCCAGTCACAACCCATGAGGGCGTTGAATGCGAGAGTGGCCGACATCACGTGGTTGTCATGAAACTGTGGTGCGACCACAATCTTTTTCCCCCAAGCACGTTCGCCCAGCGTTTTTCGATCAAGACCACCCGCTAACAAGAGCCCAGACGTTGGTTCACGAGAGCCAGCGAGGATCGCGGCAAGTGTCGATTTACCGGATCCTGACGTTCCTTCGAGAAGCACATGCTCACCTGATTTGATTTCAAGATCAACATCATCAAGAATCGAAATACCGCGACTTGGATAGCAGTACTGTAAGCCCTTGACTCGAATGATTGATTCGCCTGCTCTTGTTTTGCAGCATTCCGTTAGCGCACTCAAGGTGGCGTCGTACTCTTCACGCTTCGTTAACGCCGATTCCCAGAAGGGCCGAATACGATCCCAAGCAATCGAAGCTGCCACCGAATCCACCGCTCCCATAGTCAACGAACGAATCGCTTGTTGCGCAAGCATGATTCCGCCAATTCCAATTGCGATGGTCGACGTGTCGCTGGTGCCGAGTAGGCTAGGTGACAAAGCGGCAAGTCCAATGATCAACCACAGACGCGGCACCACGACCTGCAACCGCACGGACATTTTATCCAATCGTTTGGAGAGTGACAAATACTGTTCGAGGGGTGTGTCTTCGCCAGCACTCCATCGAGATCGAGGTTCCTGGACCAATCGGGTTCGATGTCCAGCCAATTTTTCAACGAGATCCGACGTCATCGCCAATCGCATGTCGGTCCATTGGGATCGCAGCTTGTAGTAACCATGAGCGAAGAAAGCGACAATGCCGAGAAACACGATTAGTGCGACGGCGACTAGCGGATTGCTCGTTGTAAAAGCAAGAATGGCTAACGCCAGTAAAAGGTCAAGTATGCCATGAAGCACATGGAAGCTCGCATTCAAAGCTGACGATTCGACGATTTCTGATTCAATGACATAGCCAACGAGCTGTCCTGTACCCGACTGCCTGACGTGGTCTGGGTCCATGGCGATTGCACCTTTGAGAACCTCTCGCTTTAAAAGAGTGCCGGCAGCAATGGCGATGAATCCCTCCGCGAACGAGGCAAACATCTGAAAAGGAAGCATCGTGGCGATCACGATTGCCCAAGCCGTCAACCAACTAAGCTCTAAGCGTCCGTTCAGCATCATGTCGCCAAGCAGCCACCACGAAAGCACGAACAAACTCGACGAGACCAATTGCGCCAGCGCGGTCGCCGTGACCCAATGCGGCACTTTCGACGATTTGAGTAACTCCCACGTGCCTCGATCACTCGATGGACGCAACGTCCAAATTCCAGAGACCCGCTGCTCACTGAGTAAGTGATTCAGCAAAGTTTGTGTTGCGGCTTGACGACGTCGCGAAGTCAGCCGCACGGAACTCAGCGCCATTTCGACTTCATTCATGGCAGCCGACTCTAAATGGTGGCACATGAGCGAGCGAAGTTCACTGACGGGCACTTCCCTCGATTCTCCATCTGGTGAAAGCAATCGTACGCGATTTCGACGACTGGTAACGATCACAAGCAGACGAACACCTTCCGTCCCTGCGACTCGCACGATTCCGGGGCCGATCGTTTTTAACATCGCCTCGACATCAGCGTATCCCGCGTCGATTTCTTCGACTTCAATACCAAGAGGGATGCTAACAGCATCCAACCACATGCCGAAGCGATTGACACTGGTAAACACTGACTCGGGTGGATCGCTGATCTCGGGATTACGATTATTCAATCGCCCGACTCGAACGAGTTGCGTCAACGCGTCACAAGCTCGCTCACACGGCCAACTGTAATCGTCCCATGGTTCACACGTAGCACTCATTGGAAAGCGCCTATCGAGAGAGCTTCTGCGTTGAGTTCGTGGTATCCAGCATTTTTGAGAAGATCCGTTCGTTTGATCTTGATGTTGTTTGCACTGGACAGCGGCTGTTGAAGTTGGCCACCTTGAAGTGAATATCGCGTCCAATCGCGTCCGTTCCAGATCTTGTCGTCGGTATGAATCTGAGCCGCCAGCAACGCTGAATAGCGAGACTCAGATTGCTGCATCAATTGCTGAGGCTCGCCATATTCGATCAACAACCCGTCTTCGACAACCATCACGCGATCAAATTGTTTCGTCTCGCTCACGTCGTGGGTCACGCACAAAAGGGTTGCGTGTTTCCAGAAGCCTCTTGCTTCAGTCAATAAACGACGCCTTGTGCCGCGATCGAGTCCACGAAACGGTTCGTCGAGGATTGCCAAGCGAATTTGCTTATGGAGAACCGCCCGGGCGAAGCGTACTCGCTGCCCCTCGCCACCGGACAACAGACATCCGGATTCACCAAGCTTTGTTTGAAAACCCTCGGGCAACCGTTGAAGCATGCTCGTCAAATCTGTCGGATCCAAGATGTCGCCAATATCCGAAGTCGACTCTAGTTCGGTTCCATACGTTAGATTGCTTGCTAGCGAGCGATTCCAAAGTTGTGTGGACGGATCAACCCAAGCCGTCACGCTCCGCAACCAATGAAGTTGCTGAGTTGTCAAAACTTGGTTGTCGATTCGCACATTTCCTTCCGCGGCTCGATTCCATCCTAGTAGCAGACTCAACAGCGTCGACTTGCCTGCGCCGGACACACCGACGATGCCGACGTGACACCCTGCTGGAATATCCGCATCGAGGTTCGAAAGAATTGTGCGACCGCCTCCTACGACACTGACATTGTCAAAGTTGATTCGGACACCACACGGCTCAGCGGAACCGGTTTGATTGATTTTCGATTCGGACGAGTCGTGATCCAACCCATCTTCCTCTGGTGCCGTGAGCGGCTCGAGAAGACGAAGCGCTACGGAGCGATGCATGGGCAGCTGTTTAACAAGCTTGATCACTTGCTCACCCAATGTTGGCAACGACAACGCCCAGTAGGCAACGAGCAAAGCACTTCCCGCGGACGCAAACTGATTGGAGTGAAGAAACATCAACCAAACCGCGAGCGAGAAACCGCAAATTGACTGAATCGACTCAGCTACAACCGACGCGAAGACCAATCGACGGCTTGAGCGAACCCATTGGAGCAACAAAGCGTCGTGTTCTCGCCGCATCGCTCGATCGGCATGATGCGCTCGAATGCTTGCGAGTCCCATCAATGCATCGTAATAGTACATGCTCAACGCTCCTCCGTGAGTCCGAACACGCAGATCCATTTCTCGAAGTTTTGAAAGAACGAAGATCGGCACAACGACAGCCGTAATCGCAGCAGCGAAAGCGACTGGAGCACTGGTGGGATCAATCCATGCAATGGCTGATGCGGTAAGCAGAAGCGTAACGACTGCACGCACCATCGAACCACATAGCATCGGCAGTGAGCGTATCTCGGCGATGGCGTGAACTCGCTCTGCCGTGTCTGACGTCGGACGTGTACTTAGATACTCTTCAGCAAGTTTTGGCATCTTGCGATGCAACTGGAGTCGAAGGCTGCATTCAAGCGATCTGCCAATCCCTACGAGCCAGTCGGCAATCGACTTGTCGAGCACAAGTACCGACAGGGAAAACAGAAGCATCGCCAGGATCCCGAACATTCGTTGCTCGGGTAATACCAACTCACGGCCTGCGTCCAAGACCGCTCGATACAGCATGGTTTCTCCTAAGGTCGCTATCGAGGCGAGTGCTAGCGCTAGCAGGATCAACACTGCGGCATACCACCGCATTTTCGGAATGAGAGACCACAGTTCGCGAAATGGCTGGCGTGGAGGTTCAATCACGTCGTCAAACAAATCATTCAATGATTCGCCGCAGGCGTGTGCTTGCTTTTTGGATTTGGAATTTGCAACACCGGCGCAACGGATCATGACCGCACCACGCGTAATGACCGTATCGTCGCTTT
This sequence comes from Pirellulaceae bacterium, assembly GCA_041741195.1. GTDB lineage: Bacteria > Planctomycetota > Planctomycetia > Pirellulales > Pirellulaceae > JBBSJZ01. Next base: position 114,211 of record JBGSKM010000011.1, on the reverse strand, counting down.
GGTTTGTCGCACGAGCTGTCCAAAACGACAAGGGTATTCGTGGCGCTTGCTCGTTGTTGTTGACAAGCGACTTTAGGATGTTGCGAATCTCCGAGCCTCGCCGAATCCCTGATTGGCACAGTGACTTTGCCATCCTAGTTGCCGCATCTAACCGAGCGATATCACGCCAGTCGTCTGATTGTGTTGCCTCGCGAATGAGGAGAGCAGCATTCGTGCCGCTCGTGAGTTCACGAATCCGTGTCCTCAAGAGAGACAAATTGCCTTCGGAAGTAGCCCACTGGTGCCAAGTTGACTGGGAAAGCGTGTGCTCATGAATATAGAGCGACTCGAGAAACTCACTCTCCGAAACCCAATGTCGACCGACCGCTGGATCCATAATCTGGATTCGCGAACCATGCCGTCGCCAAGCCAATACGAAGTGCGCAAATCCGCCCGGCAACTTGGTCACCACGATCGCCGGAAGAAGGTTTGCTCCAGGCATCAAAACTTGGTCCACCGGCATGATCACTTGGCGGACATCGAGCCCAAGCGCTGACGCAACGCTCTCCAAGTCATCAATGGATGTACCATCCACATTGGTATGGCATGCATCGCGAAGCCGCGCGTAGCTTGCGTCGATCCCAAAGCCTTGCAACAGACTTGCAAGAACCGCTGGACCGCAATCCATCCCCGACGTTTGAACCACTTCCGGGACGCTGTAACGTCGGCTCATGGCGTCAACTCGACGGACGCGAAGGCTGCACCCTGGGTCGCTGTGCCACCAGACTTGTCGAGATTGGAATAGGCAATGCTCACCGGCGCGGTGCCTTGTTTACGCGGAGCCAAGTACTGGCCCGCCGCACGAAGTACCAGCGTCACCGGTGCGACGCGTTCGACCTGAATGTCTAGACTGCCTGGCAATCCGTGCGTCAATGGAATCGGACAGTCCCTGGGAGGTCGCAACTCAAGTTCAACTCGAATCAACCCATCGTTCGGTTCACTTCCAACACTGCGAACAACCGCAGGCACGGCCCCGAACTGCATCCAGGCGTAGCCATCCAAACGCATCGAGCCTGATTGATTGGGCTTGAGAAGTCCAACCGATTGAGCTGGGTAGAATGCCACGGCGCGAGGTTTGTCGATTGGAATCACTGTTGCCAATACCTGAGCAGCGGAAACGACGGCGCCAGGATGGATTTCCGCAACGTTACCCAGTTTTCCGCTGATAGGCGCAACAATTGATCGCTGGCGAATGGAATGTTCCAAACGAGAAACGGCTGCTGCTTCGAGTTCTGCTGCGCCTCCCGCTTCGTTTGCTTGACGTCGTAACTGGGCCAGTCTGACACGACGTTCTTGGACGCTGAGCGCCCAGTCTTGGTCTGTTTTAATTCGCGAGGAACGTTCGCTTGCCACCGTTGCTTCCTGAGCTTTGGCCTCTGCGAGTGTGCGTTGAAATTCAAGCTCGCTTACAGCTTGATGCGATCGAAGCTGGCTCGACATCGTTGCTTCTTTCTGAGCAAGCAATTGTCGTGCGAGCGCCTCGTCAATGAGAGAATCGGACTCGCCTAGTGCTGCGGCTCGAGCGCTCGAAGCCAAACTCAGTGCCTCCTCTTCGGCAGCGATCTCGATCAGCAACTCTCTCTGCGTCGCAAGATGAATCTGCTGGCGAAGTCTGGCTTCAAGGCATGATTGCTTTTCTAGGGTCGCATCCAATTCGACGAGCACATCGCCCGCGTTAACCGCAGTTCCGACCTTCAGTGTTGCATGCACAACGCGACCAGTCACCTCGGATGCGATGGCGTGAGCAGCCGACTCGACTTCGATGCGAGCGACCCGAGTCGAATGGTAAACGGCAACTCGTGATTGAGTTAGCCACCAACCCCATGCGAATGCCATGACCATCGCGACCGCAACAAAACGAAAGACTCTTAATCGTTCCTTCTCCAGCGCGTGAGTCGTTCGTGAGAAGTCCGCAGGCATAACAGGAACAAGAGTTGGGCTGGTTTTTTTAGAACTGGAAATCCATGACGGTGATTCGCTCGAGAATTCTCGAGCGAATCGAACCGCCAGTTGGATAACCGACTGGAGTTCTGCAAACATCCAAATTTGTAAAAAGGACAGCTCGCAGAACTTGTAAAGATGAACTACTGGTGGTTCGGACCATCGTCCGTGCCACGGCGTCGATGGCCACGGCGACCAGCCTTGATTTCGCTCTTAACTGACAATGCGACGTCTTCTTGTGCGGCACAAATGCCGAACATGCTTTTAACGAAAGCCAACATGGGAATCTCCTTTGGTGCTCGAAGCAACAAAAAGTGGGAAATGGAAGCGAAGCCAGACGGCTCCGCCCACAGAACATTTGCCCGAGAACCAATCTCGTTCACAGCTCTGTTTCAGGCGAAGCAAATCGCCTGTACCAATAGAAGTAGGAATTGACTCCTGGGTCCGCCAAAAACTCTAGAAATTGCGAGCGTCGCGAAAGCTAGCGGATCTGTTCGACGCGAAATCGTCGATTGGTCGACATCAACAACAAGGTGCGGCGTTGATTTGCCATCAAGGTGACACCGGCAAAAACGAGTGCTGCAGCAGTGTCTAAGGGAGAGCGCTTCAAACTAAGTTCATCGCCAGAAAACGTTTGGAAGAAATCGTCCGTGGATGTTTCAGAAGCGAGCGGGCGAGCTTGAGTGCTCGGGTCGATGTCAATGCTGGCAGCTGTCACTGCCGTCGGTGATTGTGAGTTCTCTGGAATTGCTGTGGGCTGTTGCACTGCAGCCTCACGCATTTGTGGCTGCTCGATCTCATTCGACGAAACAGATTGCTTTGGGGGTCGCCGGCTCGATGGAGGCTGTGCTCTTCCAGAACCTTTCTGTGGACGTTCACCGGGTGAGAGCTCCGATGGCGATAAACGAGAGTCCAGCGAGTCCGACTTGTCGTCTTCCTTTTGAGAGCGACTGAAGTAATCGTCGCTGTCATATGATTGAGTCGTGCGTGATATTGTGGATGCGGTCAACTCACCCACGAATTGCGATTTTGACGGACGTGCCGCGACCTGGCTCTCGCCTGACGTAGTCAAGACGCCTGGAACCCAGTGGTTGACCAAGGGCAGTAGCGCTGACGGTTTTGCTGAGTCCACTGGCTCTCGAGTGGTATCTCGCAATTGCGGACCAATCGGTGTGCTTTGTGCTTCGACATCGAGTTGAAACAGCACTCTCGAAGCCTGGAGTCGGCCTGGCGAGGTGAACTCAAAAAGATAGTCGCCTTGATCCAAGAACAAGTCCAACCAAAGTGAACCTCCGTCACGAACCTGAGTTAACGATCGAGTTTGGCCAACCGAATCAACCACTCGCATCTGTAGTCCCGACTCACTGGGATCACTCCAATCCGAAGCGGAGACGACAAAGTGAAACTGTCCGCTTTGCTCGACGCGATACAGATGCTCATAGGTCGGTTGACTCGCGTCCAAGGAATCGTTCACGAGCGTCTTCAATCGACGTCCGTCCTGTGCAAAATCGACCTCAATCTCATAGATCAAATTGATCGAGCGCGGATCCTTCGCATGAACCAGCACCAGATAATCGACGCCTGACTCGACGTTCTCGACCTGAAATTCAAGTTTGCCGTTCTGGCTTGGAATGGTTACAAGCGGGACCTCATTGCCACTCGCGTCGGTCACAGTCACGGCAAGCTCGTCAACGGATCCCGTTTCCGCGGCAAGAACGATCGTAAAGACGTTGCTGAGTTCCGGCGCTACACTCGGTGAATGGACTCGGAATAATTGAGACGGGTGAGCTGGATTCAATCGACCGGCGATTTCGTAGTACGTGTGCTCAACGTATCCCGGTGTCGTTACCAGCAACTCCTCTTCCGCCAATACGGGCAATTCGGTCAGTTCCAACACGTGCTCCAGCGGTGCAGCACCCGACACGGAGCGTGGCGTGATTTGCAATTGGTAAGCACCGATGCCGAACACGCTCTCGTCCGCCGATTCCACTTGCACATAAAACCGTTGGCCCTCTTGGACATTCGGTATTACCAACGACAGGTCATTGTCTCGCGGATCGCTCGCAACTACCGCGTTCACCACTTCGCCGCGTTCATTAAGAACAGACAGTTTAGCTATGAGAAGGCTCGTACCAGAAGCGTGCAGGTCGACACTGAGCGAAGTGATATCACTGGTGACGATGAGTGCATACGTATCGACGTCGGTGAGTGAACCGATATCGGCACTCCACTCCGGAGCGACCAAGTTTCCACTCGCGTCGACAAGATCAACATTCGCAGCGTCCGTTGTCGATTCGTTTCCACTGTCGCCTTCCCAATCGTCAGCCTCTCGAACGCCATACAGCGATCGAAGTGGAGCAATGTCGCCAGGCGTGAGAACGGTGGGTGTACTTTGGAAGCTCGGGAACATCGGTGACGCTGGGTCAGTACTATGTCCGATGCCAAACACATGCCCTGCCTCGTGCAACATGATCGAGTACAACGTACCGCTCGGGTCGTCCGTGTTCTCAAGTAGCGAGTTTGCGCTATTGAGGAAGACGTCCCCGACCCAAGTATTCGCGATGAAGGGGTCGTAGGGATTGGCGATGGCAAGGACGTCGTCAGTCATCGGGAAGGCACCAATACGCACATCACCGAAGCGAACATCGCCCTGCTTGAAACCAAGCGTTCCAATCGGCTGGCCCTGATCTGGCGTCAAACCGATATTCGCATTCGTCTCGTTCGCCCAAGTTTGAAAAGCTCGCAGCACCTCCAACTCAGCATCGGCGTCCGGGGCAACCTTTTCGAGAAATCGAAAGAGCTCACTTTTGTGATCGCCAGCATGCGTTCCATCGGGAACGAAACTTAGTCGCAGATGCCCGATCTCTGGCCACGGAACGGCGAAGGCCGCGAGCAAGTCGCGGCGTTCCAAGCGTTCGAGCAGGAGATGTTTTCTACGAGGCAACATGAGGTATTTCGCCGTTCAACTTCGTCAGTCTAAACCTATGTATCGTACTGAACGTTTTTCTAAGATACCAGCCGCTTCCCGGAGCTGGAGAAATTCCGGTACGTCCCGAATGGCGTCCAAATCTGGGTCGATATCGAGCAAATCAGCACCGTAGCCGACTTTCAGCGACGCAGCCAAAAGCTCAGTTGCCCGCTGCCCGTGCTCGCCCGAGTCCGGCGATAACAGTGCGTAGATTCCGGCGACCCGGTACATGACTGCCGGCGAATCGTCCAGGCTCAAAGCGTATTCGGCGTCGGCAAGAGCCTGGGACCGGTGACGCAAACGTGCGTGCAACACACCACGGACAGCTCGAATCTCCGCAGCTTCGGGAAACAAACGCACGGCTTCGTCCAGCACACTGATCGCCTCGTCCGTTTTCCTTAGCGTTTCCGCGAGGACACTTGCTTTGCTTTCCAGCGCCGCCAAGTTGTGGATATTTAACTTCAAAGCATTGTCAAATGCATCAAGTGCTTGTTCCGGGTTCGAACGTGCCGTCGCGACTCCGCGAGTGACCCACGAAGCAGCACTCTTGGGCACGCTGCTATTCGCCTTGGCAAGTGCACGGTCAGCCGCCTCGCGATCACCAAGCTCTGCATTCGCTTGTGCCAACAACACGTAGGCTTGTGGATCATCGAAACCGAGCGAGATCGCCTTGTTGATGTCTGCTTGAGCGGCACCGTATTGTTCAAGTTCAAGCAGCGAGATTGCCCGATTGAAGTGCGACTCAGGATTACCGGGATCAAGTTCAATCGCTTTTGAGAAGTCGGCTGCAGCCAATTCAAATTCATTCGTACGAAGGCGAGTGATTCCACGATTGAAATACCAAGTGGTGTCCATTGGGTTCAATGAAATACAAACGCTGTAGCACTCAGCCGCACGCGAGTACGAACCGATTTGCTCAAGTGAATACCCTAGTCCATGCCAGACCCATAAATTCTGCGGATCACGCATTGATGCGGTCTGCCACAAGTGTGTCGCCTCTCGAAATCGACGCTGAGCTGACAACAAGCTTGCTTGCTCACAAATGCTCCGCGTCGAAGCACCTGCAAGTTCACTCGGATGGAGCCGCTCCTCGATGACGATCGGCTTTTGGCGGAGCCATTTGGCTTGACGGTCGAGCGACGTACCAAACTCGTTGTCTGGATAACATGCACGCGCGAGTTCGTTGAGCATGAGAGCCGAAGAGAGAATTCGCGTTTTCTCGGAGGAATCCGTAGCGAAGTCCGCTTTCAGTCCGAGCGTTGTTGCCTTGTGGAACAGCAACTCGCCTGCATCACTCGACAATTGGTCACGTTGATCGGAGGCCAACTTATCGACAGACGGCAGCGTCTTCCATTTCTGTGTCGCATCAATCTGGTACACACTTAATGCTGCGTCACAGGCCTCGATCGTTTCGTTGACGGTGCTGGATTCTGCGACCGATGAACTCGTTACTTTTAATTTGGCCTCACGTACGCGGTCTTGGAACATTTGCCAAGTAACTTGCGACTCGAAACCGGCGAGACGTTCGTTCCGGATCGCCAATACCGACATCATCGCCAGCAACAGCACTGCCGCAGCCGCAACGACGCCACTCACCGAAATCACGCGTGGGTGGCGTCGTATCCATTTCTGAGTTCGCTCTCGTAGCGATGGCTCGGGGGCATGACGCAGAGGCAAATCGACGAGTTGACATTCCAAGTCATCAACAAGTGCTTGAGCAGTCTGGTAGCGTTCTTCAAGCTGTGGTGATAAGCACTTGGCGAGAATCGACTCAATCGCCGGCGAAACGGTCGCTTCACGATGACTGATCGAAAGCGGACCACGTTGCCGATCGGCAATACTCTTGGCGATGACTTCCCCAAGATTCCCATGATGAACTGGATAAGGTGAAGTGCCCACGAGCAATTCGTACAGCACGATGCCGAGCGAAAATAGATCGCTTCGTGGATCGCCGCTGCTTTTGGATTGAGTTTGAAAGTTCGCAAGCTGTTCCGGCGCCATGTATGGCAAGGTGCCGCCGATGAATTCTTGTGATGAGTCGGTCGCATCGACGAGATCCATCGACAAATTAAAGTCAAGGATCATCGGCTCGCCATCGTCCGCCAACAATAAATTCGCGGGCTTCAAATCGCGATGAACAATGCCTCGCGCATGCGCGTAAGCTAGTCCCGATGCGAGCTTCTTTGCAATCAGAAGCACCGACTTGGTATACGACATACCGGAGAGTGCATGAAACCCGTCAGCGCACGGCTGCGGTACTAGCGATTCCGCGGAATCCGTCTCGCGGGGGACAGTATCGGCCAGATCATGAACATCTCTGAGCGTCTCTTCGCGAACGTGCACGACGGTGTCATAAATGAACTTTCCTGATGGCGGTAATGAGGGTTGTCGACGAATTTTGCCCAGTAAATGATTCACTGTCAGCGCACCGAAATACGGCATGCAGATCGCTTCCCAGTCGCCGTGTTGCTGGATGGAATAGACGGGGATGATATTGGTGTGTTGCAGTCTCGCAAGCGTTCTTGAGTCGCTGTACCGATTCCGCGTTATCTTGAGTGCGACCATTCGGTTGGACAGCACTGTTTGCCTCGCAAGGAACACGCGGGCAAATGAGCCGCGTCCTAGCTCGGCAATCAACTCGAATCCAAGAAATGATTCACCGACGGATGGCAATCCGTCTTTCCTGTCATCAGCGTCATCCAGTGGTCGAGTTGCGGACGTCGACCTACCACGTGACAACCGCCAGCTTTCGACTCTCACGCCGTAAGTCGATTCATAGTCTTTGGCGTCGGATGCATGACCGGCCAAGATTTTCTGGCGATGCTCCTCGAAACATATCGCATCGAGCATTTGCGGTTGGTTCTTTAGCTCTGGGAAGTGCTGCAAATACTCGTCGATTGCCTTGGGCGTGCCTCGGTTCCATCCGTACTCCAAGTCAACTCGCACCAGTTCAACAAGCGTGTCGCGATACTCGCAGTGGTTAAGCGGCGGCAGAAAATTCGCAAGTTCGGCGACGCAGCACTCTTGGCCACCTTCCATGTTTAGTTCAAATGCACCAACCGCAGCGTTCAATGAAAACTGGAGACGTAAACTTTCAGGCATGTTACTGTTCATCCATCAAATGAGACAGCTTCTTTCGAATTTCCTGCAAGATTCGCTCAACCGTTCGTTTGGAATGTTTCGTTTGTTTCGCGATTTCCTCGATCTCGAAACCTTGAACCCGAAGGTCGACGATCTCTCGGTAGTTGCTGGGAAAGCTCTCGAGCGATTCACTGATCGAAATCTCAAGGGCCTTGAGTGCAATCTGGTCACCGATTTCAACGTGTCCGATATGGCCATCGAGAACGTCGCTGCCTTTAGTCAGCCGACTGTCTCGCTTCGCCGCGAGGTGAAACGCACCTTTCGCTCGAATTTTGTTGAGAGTGATCATCAAAAACAAACCCCACAACTCGCCACCATCTGGAATGTCGTAACAGCCGTTTTTCGTTCCCCGAAAGAAACTACCGAACACGGATTGGACAATCTCTTCCGCTCCCACTTTGCCGGCGAGCGCACGCGAACTCTTGGCAATCGCAAAGTCATTGAGCCGTTCCGCGTAACGCAGGTACAACTGGGTTGCCGCGTCCGCATTTCCGCCCTTCACCCGCGCAAGCAGTGAGCGATCCGAAGTCTCTTGCGGAACATCACCTCCAGACGTTTCGGTGGGTTCGGTCATACGAGGTTCGGTCTAAGAAGTTAAGTTGAAAACATCGCAACCGTCCGCCAAAAAAAGCTAGTTTTCTTGCGACTGGTCGAACTTGGGGGCGAAAAGATATTCAACCAGCGAGGTGAACAAATGTCAAGCCAGCGACCGGAGCGTTCCGACGTGCTAATAGCGCGAGCGGCCCTTGAGCCCGTGAAAACTCAGGGGACCAAGAGCCAAGCGTGTATCGTCGGTGATGCGTTACGCAGTGAGAGCGGGCTAAAGGCGTCCGGTGAAGATTAAGGCCCCGGTGTCAAAATCAAAAACGCGTATTTGATTGCCCGCTGCCATTTTAGGAACGCGATGTCCGAGGCGCGTATCCAAGTTGAGGTCCGCAAATCCTTGGCCATCGACATCGGCGAATCCGAGTAGAGTTCCACCGCGATAGACAGCGATGGTCTCCACGAATACCAAGTCTTCCACCTCGCAACTGAACTTGCTGAAGTTCGCACGTGCTTCGTACTTCGCCTTGCCGGATGCAAGTGCTTCCACTTGTTGGCCAAGTCGCGTTAGTGACAGGTCTGCTTGCAAACGCACGCGTGTCTGGGCTTGGGCGGAACACTGACCAAGGATCATCAATGCGGCGGAGAAAAAGAGCGCTCGTTTCAAGTACATGTTCTGGGGCCTTCAAAAAAGGAGAAAATAACACTTTCACCTGAAAGTGTTGCTAGCTGTAAACAGAAGTGGAAAACACCCGCGTCGTCCGCCAAGAAAACTCTCCAGCCCGTCAAATTTTTCTGAAATGGCGAATAACAGGCGGTTTTGACCGGACCACTCGACTGCTGGACCGTGTGTCCCTTGCGTTCTCGTGCGACGGCGAAGACGGCCCTTGTACCGGTAGACTTTGGCCCCAGCCGATCGATTGGTCGGCTTAGCTTCGTACTTCTAGCAGCAGATTGCTTGGCTCAGCAGGAGCTTCGCACCCCCGTCTCCCAGCGACAGATTGCTCCGATGAGCATCATCACGTTCTTGCGGGTATGATGGCGGGCGAGGTCAATCGCTTATCATCCCGTTGGAGGCGGTCCGGTGCGAACTTGTTTGGTTTTGTTGGTTGTTTTTGTCGTCACGTTCCAGCTCGTGGCCGCGGAGCCGTTGAAATATGTTCCGGCGCCGCCCGACAATCCCCTGAAGGGCCTTGTGCCTTACGCGAGGCCACATGCGGAACGCTTTCCACATAGCATGGAGTTCAGCTATCTGCCGCTAAGCGATGTGATGACGGGACCGAACGAGTTCAATTGGGAACCGATGGAAGCGTTGCTCAACGACATCGCGTCACGTCGCCACCAGACGGTGTTTCGAATTTGGATGGAGTATCCAGGACGTGACGAGGGCATTCCGAGTTTTCTGGAAGAGTCGGGGATGAAGGTCACTGAGTGGTTAAATACAAACACTGCGCCTTTTCCTCCAAAGAATATTCGCACTCCCGACTACAACCATCCGCCGCTGCGGGCCGCGTTGCGATCGTTCATCGCCGCGCTGGGTGAGAAGTACGACGGTGATCCGCGTATCGCATTCATCACTGCGGGTTTGTTGGGAACTTGGGGTGAATGGCACACGTATCCACGTTCCGAGCTGATGGCCAGCAAGGAAGTGCAAGCGGAAGTGATGGACGCGTATGAGCGCGCCTTCAAAATCACGCCGGTGTTGCTGCGTTATCCGGCGGGCGAGGATGCATGGGCACACGCGGCGAATCACCAGCGACGCTTGGGGTATCACGACGACTCATTCGCTTGGGCGACTTTGGACACAGGGCGACGTGAAGACAATTGGTACTTTGTTCCCGCACTGAAGTCGGCTGGGACGGAGGCGGTGGATAAATGGCGGACAATGCCAATCGGTGGTGAAATTCGCCCGGAACTTTGGGGCGAGATCTTTGACGAAAAACCCGCCAATCCTCAGACGCAGAATTTTGCCGAATGTATCTCGCAAACGCACGTCACTTGGTTGATGGATTCGGGAATGTTTAGGGAGCGTCAATCGGATCAGCGCATCGCGAATGCCGTGCGGCACGTTCAGCGGATGGGATACGAGTTCCACATCGAGTCGGTCGATCGTCGAACGCTGGCATCCGGAGGTATATCGATCCAATTGCAAATCCGGAACATGGGAGTCGCACCGTTTTACTATCCCTGGAAAGTCGAGCTGGCGACCGTTGGCGATGAAGGGATTGACGAGACGATTGCCGTGAACTGGTCTGTCAACAACTTGCTACCCGGCGAAGCGTCGCGGACTTGGAGTACAGAGCTTACCCGCGAGCAAGCGGCCGGGGCGAGGCGAGGCGTAGCGCTGCGAATCGTCAATCCGCTGCCCAACGGGATGCCGCTTCGTTTTGCGAACGAGTATGCGAAAGAATCGCCGGACGGTTGGTGGTTGCTTCCATGAGTTTCTACACAAGCGAGCAAAATGACGATTGACCTAACCACGCCCGCATTGCTTTTTTCGACGATATCCTTGTTATTGCTGGCGTACACCAATCGTTTTCTCGCGTTGGCGACGGTGATTCGTGCTCTTCACCGCGAACATCGGACGGCGCCCGATCCGATCGCTGCCGCTCAAATCGCGAACCTGCGGAAGCGAGTGAATTTGATCCGCGAAATGCAAACGCTGGGTGTCGCGAGTCTGTTGTCGTGCACCGTTTGCATGGGATTGCTGTTTGCTGGATGGCTATTTTTGGGCAAAGTGGTTTTCGCATTCAGTTTGGTTTTGATGGTCGGTTCTCTCACAATCTCGCTGGTCGAAATTCGCATGTCGGTCAAGGCTTTGGACTTGCAATTGAGCGATATGGAAGAATCGTGAGACGATCGCACACGCTCGGCTCGCGATTGTTGCACCTTGCAAATACCGCGAACTTCGGCGGTCACGGTGTGTCTGTATCCGTGCGATCGACTGGTGGGGTTCCGGCGGCGCGGTCGTCCCCCAGCATCACTGCGATTGGGATTCCGTGTTCCGTGCAAACGGGTTCTAAACGAACATCGGTCGAAGTAGCTCAGTGGGTAGAGCATCAGATTTAGACTCTGACGGTCACGGGTTCGACTCCCGTCACGCAAACTGCCACCGGGTTTGGCAACAAGCCGATGGCTCCAGGGCACGCACGTGTCCACCATGAAGCTGGCGGGCAGTCGGTTGCCTCGCGGGATCGGGCGTGGGTGGACGTTGCATTGAGCAACGATCATTGCACGCCAACACACAACGACGCCTTGCAGGTTCGCAGACGAATCGCCCAGCAAGCTCGGACGAAACTTGCCGTGGCAGCGTACCGCGTTTGGCTTCGAAAGATGACAAACGAGAACGCCGTTCAATCAAGCGGACGCCGAGCACGCTCGCCGATTTGAAGCGAATTTCCGCGATTGTTGTGGGTGATTCCGTGAACAATTGGCTGCCCAAAAGCCTCCTTCAAACATTCGTTTCGTTTTCCTCGTAGTGGATCTCGTGAAAGATCCATCGCACCAGGGATCTTTGACAAGATCCGCCAGCAATCATGATGATCAAGAAGATTCATATCCGTAGCTACGAAGTTGGCTTGAAGATGCGCGACGGCGAGTTCGTCGGACTCTTGGGCGCCGGAAGGCATTACGTCTGGACTCGCTTTGGCAAGGTCCACGTTCGCGTGGTTAGCAAGCGTGATCCGTGGATCATCGACGAGCAGCTTGACGTGATTGTTCGTTCGGGCAAGTTGGCGGGTTCGGCCGAAGTCGTCGACTTGAAGGATCACCAGCGCGCACTGGTGTGGATCGACGGTCGATTCAATCGCGTTCTTGGTCCGGGAATTTACGCGTACTGGATCGGCGTCCGCGAGGTTCGCATCGAAATCGTTTCGATCGACAGCGTACGTTTCGAGCACAAGGAACTGGCATCAATCGTGCGAGGCTGCGACGCGAATCGTTGGTTGGATGTGTGCAAAGTTGAGCGTGATCACGTCGGCGTTTTGTTCTTGGATGGACGATTCGCGGGCGAGTTGTCGGCCGGTTTGTACGCTTTCTGGCGAGATGCGGCGGATGCTCGCGTGGTCGAGCTGGACATGCGCGAGTCACAAGTCGATGTGAGTGGTCAAGAGATTTTCACAGCCGACAAGGTGACGCTACGAATGAACGCCATCATCACTTACGTGGTCAAGGATGCTCGTCGTGCCGTGAGTTCGTCGACGGATGTTCGCCAGTCGCTGTACCGCGAGGCACAGTTGGCTTTGCGATCCGCTGTCGGCGCACGAGAACTCGATGCGTTCCTTGGCGCGAAGGACGATTTGATCGAAGAGCTCCAAGCAAGTGTCCGCGACCGCGCGTCAGTGCTCGGTTTGGAAGTCGTTTCGGTGGGTATACGTGATGTGATCTTGCCGGGTGACATGAAGGACTTGATGAACAAGGTGACCGAAGCCAAGAAGGCGGCCGAAGCCAACTTGATCTCACGTCGTGAAGAAACGGCGGCGATGCGTAGCCAGGCCAACACGGCAAAGCTACTGGCCGATAACCCGACACTGATGCGGCTGCGAGAATTGGAAGTTCTCGAAAAGATCGCTTCGGCGGGTAACATGAAGATCGTACTCGGTCCGCGCCACCAGGACGCTGGCGGACTGGCCGATCGGGTCGTGAACCTGTTGTAACGATTGATCACGATTACGCCCGCGGCGGAGTTATCTGTCCGCGGGCGTTTTTATTTCATGCATGTGCAATTACCGCACACGTCGACCCATTGGCTGCTTGGCTTTTTCGGTCCTGGCGTGTCGCATCGCTACTTGTTGGAACGATGATTAGACGCCAGGATATACTACGGTTGCCAATCTTCGACGTACTAGAATCGATGCACAATGTCCGACGCTGATAAAGAACTACTCGATCGCCTGGGTGGACCGCCTGCAGTCGCCGAGGTCGTCAAAGAAATGTATGCCCGCGTGTTGGCGGATCCGGAATTGGCACCGTTCTTTGCGAACACCTCGATGGATCGTCTTGCCACGATGCAGTACCAGTTCTTGGTCGCGGCGTTGGACGGGCCGGTCACGTATTCGGGTTCCGAGATGACAGCGGCGCACCAGGGACGCGGGATCAATGGACATCACTTTGCTAAGTTTTGCGGGCATTTCGCCGACGCACTCGAAGAGCGCGGCGTATCCTCGCACGATTTGAATCTCGTCTTGTCGCGGTTGTCGCTGTACAAGGATCGTGTCACGGGAACGACCAACACGGGCGGTTGAGAACGCTGGGCGATCGAGTGGCGATTAGTCTTCGCCGTTGGTTTTCCACCAAGTTTTCGCCTGTTTGGTGGTCCATGGATGCTGGCTTCGAAGGACGTCGAGAGCGTCGGCAAGCTCGGCGACCTGCTGAAATCGGTCCGTGACGTTCTTGGCCATGCAGCGCTGCACGAGGGATTCGATCGCATCGGGCACCGGCTCACTCAAGTGTGTTTTGAGGCTGATCGGTTCGTGGCTGATGATCAGAGCAAAGAGCGACTCGGGATCGCATTCGGAAAATGGCGGACGTCCGCTGAGCAAGAAGTAAGCGACGCAGCCAAGCGAATAAATGTCACTGCGCAAATCCATCACCATCGGGTCTCGAAATCGTTCCGGCGCCATGTACATCGGTGTTCCCGCCCAGATCGCTTCGCTGGTTTGGTACATCCCCTTGATGGGCTCGAGCGGTTTTGCCAAACCGAAATCGAATACGACCGCCCAATCGCCGACGGACGCATCGAGAGAGAGCATGATGTTTTGCGGTTTGATGTCGCGGTGCAACAATCCGGCGGAGTGTGCATCGATCACAGCGTCACAAACTTGGCGAAGTATGCAGAGCACTCGGCCGATCGGTTGCGGGCCACTACGTGCGACGACTTCATAGAGTGTCAGCCCCCGCAGCAACTGCATCGCCGTAAAGAACTCGCCGTCCGCGGTCCTTCCATAGTCATAAACGGTAACGATGTGGGGGCTGTCGAGCGCCGCCGCGACGCGCGCCTCGCGATCGAACCGTAACAGGTCGTCTGGCTCCTGGCGATCTTGACGTAACACTTTGAGCGCCGTCGGTCGCCCGAGATGCCGGTGCTTGGCCCTGAAGACGACTCCCATGCCGCCGGTCCCCAGCGGCTCACCAATCTCGTATTGCAAGAGCGGATCCGGTTTCTCGTCGGGCGTCTTGCGGCACACATTGAAATAACTAGCGCCCAGCACACAGGTGCTCAGCAGAGTTGCGAGCCCCAGAAAACTCCAGGCGAGCTGCCGAGCGGGTTTAAGTGCATTGTCGACGTCACGTTCGACCACGACGCCCATGCCGATATCGTCGAGCCAATGCCAAGCACCAAGCACTGTTTCACCGGCGTAATTGCGATACGGCTCTCGCGATTGGTTGGTCAGCCGCATTACGATCGCGGCCGCTGCAGTCGTCAGGGGTTGCCCCAGTCGCTGGGAGTGGCTGATCGGTGCACCGCCAACCCCGGGGTCAGATACACGCATCATCATCGCCAACTCATCCGGCGATGCATCAATTGCCCCCGAGAGCGCCAATTGCCTCGCATGAAAACTTTCGGAGATCATGACTCCACGGTCATTGGCGAGATAATAATCGCCGTGTGATCGCTCGTTACACGCATCAAGTGCCGCATTGAGCCGCGCGTACAGTTTCGATCCTCGTATCATCAAGGCGGCATCGACGCGGCCATTTTCGGTTCGCACCGGCACGATCGCCGCAAGTACGGGCGACAACAATTCATCATCCCCTGTCGAATTCAATGACACCGGGCGCACTGGGCCAAAGAACACGCTCTCGCCCCGCATGACACGCGACAGTTGTTCGACGTGATCCATCGAGACCGTCTCACCGAATTTGCTGGGGTCGTCCGCCCAAGTTGCCAAGGTTGTGCCGGCTCGGTCCCATACCGCAAATTTGACGGACGGGTTGCTCGAAAGTTCTTCCAAAACGGAATTGAGTTCGGCGAGCGGAGTCGCAGTGAATAACGCTTCACTCAGTTCGGGACTTGGCGAGTCACCATTCTCTCGCGCGATCTCGACGAGCTCGAGCACGCATTGACGGACTCTCGCGTCGCTGGCCCATGATCGCGCATCATGCATTTCTCGACTCAGTAGTTTCGACACGTCCGACGCAGCGGTGCGGGCACTCGACCGAAGTATCGCCATCTCGGCGTTGAGGATGACCTCGACCGCTCGCTTGTAGTTCATCCAGCCGAATAATGCGATGGGCAACAGGATGCCAAACAACGTCAACCACAACGGCCAACGCGGTCGCGAATCACTCGGTTGGCGAACGCGCGGCGCCGACACGGTCACCGGCTTTTGCGGTCGCGCGACGTCGTCCGTGAATCGAGGCTGGGCGTGTGTTCGTTGTGCCCAGCGGAGTGTGCTGTCGCTTGCCGTCGATGCCGGGGGTGTCGATCGGGACGCTTCACCGCGCTGTCGCTTGGAACTCGACGAGTCATCCCCCGCTGGAGCTGAACCAGCTTTGACGACTGAAGGCAGTGACGAACGTTCACCCTCGATTTTCGCGGCCTCGGCATTGTGTTCGCCCAACAGCGCGAGGACTTGGCGAATCAAGTCGTCATCATCGCCTGCTTGAGCTCGAACAAAGGAGTCGCGTTCGTCAGGTGGTAGATCGTCAGCCGCTAAGAAGAGATCCCGGATCTGGGAATAGCGCTGGGCGTCCATCAAGCCGAATCACTCCCCCCAGGAACATCCGGCACAGTCGTGTCGTGCTTGGTCGAGCTCACAGGCGTCTCACGCGGATGATCGGAATCCGACAAGTCGCCATCATCGTGTGAATACACCTCGCGGTCATATTCGGGATCTGGGTCGAACTCACGAAGCTGGTGACGCATCCAAGCCCGCGCCATCGCCCACTCTTTCTCGATGGTCCGCAGCCCGAGATTCATCTCCGCAGCGATCTCGCGCATGGTCATTCCACCAAAGAATCGCATCTCGACGATTTTTGCTTGTCGCGGGTTGAGTTCCTGGAGCGTCTTGAGCAAATCATCCAGCGCGACCACATCGCGATCTTGGCTCAATTGGAATGTCACGTCATCGCTGAGCACCCGTCGTTCCCAAGCACCGCCGCGTTTGAGCGAATGAGTCTTGCGAGCGTGATCGACGAGGATCCGTCGCATCACCGTCGCGCCGATCGCAAAAAAATGAGTCTTGCCTTGCCAATTGATCCGCGACTGGTCAATCATCCGCATGTACGCTTGATGTACCAGCGACGATGAACTCAACCGGTTTCGCATCGGTTCGTTCTGCAGAAAACGTCCCGCCAAACGGCAGAGGTCGTCGTACATGATCGTAAAGAGCCGATCAGTCTCGCACGCTTGACCATCGCGGCTGCGGGTCAGTAGCTCGGTAATCGAACTCATCTGGACGAGCTCATGGGGCAACAAGGCTTTCAACGGGACGGCAACTTTCAACGACAAAAGCACTGTCATCAATCATACCCGTAACCGTGCAACACACAAACGACCCCCCTTTCGTGTACGCGAAACAGATCTCAATGGGCTGGACCTGTTCCCGCAATGACTCGCCACCGTATGCTAGCTTGTCGCAGTGTTTCCGCATGGATGTCGACAATGTCGGAGATTTCGGTGGCGTACCCTCCGGCCATCGCGATTGCCAACGGCAGTTGGCGCTGGGCGGCCCAAGCGATGACTATTGAATCGCGCTGGGAAAGGCCGCTTTTGCTTACATTCATCCGGCCCAAACGATCGCCACTGTACGGGTCAGCACCGGCGAGATAAATCGCAAGATCGAAGGGGCCCATGCCTGCGAGCAAACTCAATCCAGTCGACACGGCCGCTAGATACGTCTCATCGTCTGCTCCGTCCGCCAGCGGAATATCGATGTCGCTGGCAACTTTGCGACTGGGAAAATTTTTTGCGCCGTGGACCGATAAGGTAATCGAGTCGTTGTCACCGGCGAGAATCGATGCGGTGCCGTTTCCCTGGTGCACATCCAAGTCGATGACACAGCCGCGGCGAATGACCCCTTCGTGCTGGAGCGTGCGGATCGCGACGGCGGCATCGTTGAAGACACAGTAGCCTTCGCCAGCATCGGCAAAGGCGTGATGCGTGCCGCCGGCTAAGTTGGCGGAGATGCCTTCGGCCAGCGCCGCGCGGGACGATGCGATCGTCGCTCCCGTACTGCGTCGCGACCGCTCCACCATCGCTGGCGACCACGGAAATCCGATGCGCCGAATCTCGCTTTCCGAAAGGGTGCCCGTCGTCACGGCGCGGACATAACGATGGGAGTGGCAATGCAACAACTGCTCGTCGCTGGCCGCACCTGGAACCACGAACACGTCCGACCGATGGTCGGGCGATTGCGCAAGCCGCTGGCGCAGTTGCCGATACTTGCTCATCGGAAACCGATGTCCCACGGGCAGCGGCAGTTCGAAATGATCGGTGTAATAAAATCGCATGCTTGATTTGGAACAATCGCCCGTTCTCTATCGCCGGAGCCAACCCCTGGTCCAGAAAAGCAGCATCATCGCGATCGCCATCGACGCCATCAGCATTAGCGAAAACGGATAACCGTATCGCCACTCGGTTTCCGGCATATTCCACGGCGAAGTGTCGTGATTGAAGTTCATTCCATAAACGCCAGCGACGAATGACATTGGAATAAAAATGGTGGAGATGATGGTCAGCACTCGCATCACGTCGTTGGTGCGTTGGCTAAGCTGCGTGAAATAGAGATCTCGCAAGTCCGTGACGACTTCACGAAACGACTCGGACACTTCAAGGATTTGTGTGGCGTGATCAACGCAATCGCGAAAGAATAATTGTGTCGTGGAACTAAGCTGGCCGCTTGCATCTTGGACCAAACGATTCATCGCTTCGCGGTGCGCGTAGCTGATCTTGCGAATCTCCGATAACTCGCGTTTGGTCTCGCGAATCTGAAGATTCGTTTCCGACGTAGCCCTGAGCGACACATTGTCTTCGAGCTGTTCGAGAACGCGTCCGTATTCTTCGAGCATGGGAAAGTAGGCATCCAAGGTTGCATCGACGAGGCAATACATCAAAAAATCAGCACCGCTTTGACGAAGGCTGCCGAGCGAGTCACGAAGTCGTCGGCGAACGTGATCGAACGAATCGCCCTCGCGTTCTTGGAACGTCACCAGCGTTCGGCCGCACAGGATCAAGGAAATCTGTTCGAACGTCGGAGGTGTTTGATGGTCAGTCGATCGCAGCATCACGACCAAGCGATCGGCGACTATTTCCGCCTTGGGACGCTGGTGCGTGTGAACAATATCCTCCAACGTCAGCGGGTGGATTTGGAAGACTTCGCCGACATGATGCAGTAGTTCGATATCGCCGAGACCGACGACGTCGATCCACTGGACACCGTCCTTCACATCCGCCAACTTTTTCGCGGCCGGATCGTCGAACTCTTGGAACGACTTTTCCGAGTAAACAAATCGACGAACACGGCTTGGCGATGCCTCGCTGTCGTGATGTACTGAACCGGGTGCCGCACCGACACCGCTGCGGCGCTTGAAGGGACGATACAGTTTCTGGCGAAACTTCGCATGTCGGCGTGATTTTTTTTGGCCGTTGCTCAACTTGGATTCTCACGCATGGGATTCGAGATAAAGGTCGCCAGGACACGATTTGTTGGATGCACGAAAGTAACGGATCATGGAAACAAGCACCAATCCCGGACTCGAACCTCCTCAATCGACCGCCCCGTTGTTGACCCGCCGGTCGTCCACGACGCTGCCCCGTGTGGTGATTCTCGGCGGCGGTTTCGCGGGGCTCCGAGCAGCCCGCTCGTTGCGTAAGGCGCCTGTCGAAGTCACTTTGATCGATCGTCGCAACTTTCATCTTTTCCAACCGCTACTGTATCAAGTCGCCACGGGTGAGCTTTCACCTGCGAATATCGCGACGCCGATCCGTGGAGTCTTGCACAAACAAAAGAACACGTTCGTGGAACTTGGTGAAGTGATCGGGTTCGATCTCGATCCACCGACAGTCCGATTGACCGATCGAACCATCACTTTTGACTACCTCATACTCGCGACCGGATCGACGCACCATTATTTCGGCAATGAACAATGGTCCCAGTTCGCGCCGGGATTGAAAACGATCGAGAATGCGACGGAAATACGTCGACAAATCTTGGCGGCATTTGAAGCCGCCGAGCGTTGTGATGACCCACTAGCCATCTCTCAATTGCTGACTTTTGTGATCGTCGGCGGCGGACCGACCGGGTGTGAGCTAGCCGGGGCACTAGCCGAAGTAGCGAACTACACGCTCGGAGAAGATTTTCGCCGCATCAATCCGCGTGACGCGCGTATCATTCTTGTCGAAGCCGCTGCGTCGACACTGGAGTTCTATCCCCGTGAACTCGGTGAGCGATCGGCCCAGGATCTGCGGCGGCTTGGTGTCGAGGTGATGGTCAAAACTCGTGTGACCGACGTGACCGCGACGAGTGTCACCCTGGCCGACACCGCCACGGGCCAATCGCAAGTGATCGCGACGCGAACCGTCATTTGGGCCGCCGGCGTGAAAGGCAGTCCGTTGGGCGAAGAACTCGCCAAGGCGACGGACGTCGTGCCGGCTCGCGGTGGCCGCTTGGCCGTCAACGAGGATCTTTCGCTGCCCGGTCATCCTCGTATCTTTGTGGCGGGTGACTTGGCCTGGTTCGACCACGGCGAGACTGGACCACTTCCCGGACTCGCACCCGTGGCGATGCAGATGGGAAAGCATGCGGCGGAGGGCATCATTGCAGATTTGAATGGCAAACCACGCCAATCATTCAAATACCATGATCGCGGCAGTATGGCGGTGATCGGTCGCTACTCGGCCGTCGGTCTGATTGGACAGCGGCAAGTCAAGGGAATTGTCGCCTGGGCGCTGTGGCTGGGCATCCACCTGATGTATATCACCATGTTCCGAAATCGATTGCTCGTGTTGATGCAATGGGGTTGGACGTTCTTGACCCACGATCGTTCGGCGCGTTTGATTACGGATGGACCCGCCGTGGATATTTCGTCGATGGAACGGGCCGCCGGATGGGACCAAGACCCCGTGGTGTCGCTCTGCGAGCCGACGACGCCCGAGGTGTGACCTCGGGACTTGGGATGGCCAATGATCCCGTGGGTGTTGCAAGCGCTTTTGAATGATGAAAAAGTAGTCGGATGTTAAAACTTTATACGATCGATGAAGCACAACTTTATGTGGCAAAGGCGAGGCAGGCCCAGAGGCTCATTGGGTTGATACCGACCATGGGTGCGCTGCATGACGGGCATTTGTCACTGGTGCATCAAAGCGGTCGCGAGTGCGATGAAACGATCGCCACAATTTTTGTGAATCCGACCCAATTTGGGCCGGGTGAGGATCTGAATCGTTACCCGCGAACATTGGCGGACGATTTGAATCGCTTGGAACAAGGCGGAGCTACCGCGGTGTTCCTGCCGTCGGCCGAAGAGATGTATCCGGAGGGTTTCAGCACCTATGTCGACCCGCCCGAGGTATCGCTACCGTGGGAGGGCGTGGCACGGCCAGGTCACTATCGCGGCGTGGCCACGGTAGTTCTGAAACTGTTTCACGCCTTGCCGACACACCGGGCGTATTTTGGCCGCAAAGATTACCAACAGGTCAAAGTGGTCCAATCCATGACGCGAGACTTGAATTTGCGGATGGAGATCGTGATGTGCGACACAGTTCGAGACCCAGATGGGCTGGCGATGAGCAGCCGAAATCGCTATTTGTCACCCGCAGATCGCGATCGAGCTTTGCTCTTGCATCGCTCGCTCATGACCGCAAAATCGCTCGTGCGTCAAGGCGTCACATCCGTCTCGCATTTGCAGGACGCGATGCGACAAGTATTGCTGGGCGAATTGAGTGACCACCCCGGACAAACGACACCCGCGGCTGGCGTCGACTCCATCGACTACGCCGTGATCGTGGATGCCGAAACCCTGTCCAGCGTTTCGACGCTCGAACGCCCCGCCGTGGCGCTGATCGCCGCTCGCGTTGGTACAACGCGATTGATTGATAACGAACCGATTGAATTCAACTAACAAAGCTCTATGATCAAACGCATTCTTGTCACCGGCGGCGCTGGTTTTCTCGGTTCACATCTCTGCGAACGGTTGGTTGAGCAAGGCCACGATGTGATTTGTCTCGACAATTTCTTTACCAGCCAAAAGACGAATGTTTCACATTTGTTGACGCGATCCAATTTTGAACTGATTCGTCACGACATCACGTTGCCGATCTTTCTCGAAGTCGACCAGATCTACAACATGGCTTGCCCGGCCGCTCCCGGTCACTATCAATTCAATCCCATCAAGACCATGAAGACGAGTGTGCTGGGATCGATCAACATGCTCGGCATCGCCAAACGGTGTGGCGCGACGATCTTGCAAGCGAGCACGAGTGAAGTCTACGGCGACCCGGAGGTGCATCCACAGACCGAAGACTATCGCGGCAACGTCAATCCCATCGGCATCCGCGCGTGCTACGACGAGGGCAAACGCGTCGCCGAAACACTGTTCATGGACTACCACCGCAGCAACCGAGTGGATGTTCGCATTGTGCGGATTTTCAATACGTACGGGCCTCGCATGCATCCCTACGATGGCCGCGTGGTGTCGACGTTCATTCGCCAAGCGATGGCGGGCGAGCCGATCACGATTTTTGGTGACGGCGAACAAACGCGATCGTTTTGTTACCGAGACGATTTGGTCGACGTGATCATTGCCATGATGAACAACACGAGCGGCTTCGTCGGTCCCGTCAATAT
Source organism: Pirellulaceae bacterium (assembly GCA_041741195.1). Taxonomy (GTDB): domain Bacteria; phylum Planctomycetota; class Planctomycetia; order Pirellulales; family Pirellulaceae; genus JBBSJZ01. Next base: position 91,795 of record JBGSKM010000011.1, on the reverse strand, counting down.
CGGCAACCCGCATGAGTTCACGATCCGTCAACTGGCGGAGCACGTGATCCGAATGTGCGGTTCCAAAAGCCAGCTGGTCCAACGCCCCTTGCCGCCGGACGACCCCACGCGTCGCAAGCCCGACATCTCACTGGCAAAACGCGAACTCGGCTGGGAACCCAAGATCGAACTCGCCGAGGGACTGCGTCATACCGTCGACTGGTTCAAAACAATCCGCCTGAGCGACTATCGGCCCCCGACCCCCAATTTTTCTTAGCTACTTTTAGTGGCTAGATTGCGTATTGAGAGAATTCGGTTTTGAGAACGTTTGCGTTTGTCGTGTAGTGGCAACTGCGGCTACAATGTTCTCATGATTAAGTCAACTTTCTTGGCCTTGTCGGCCGCGGCCATCATTTTATCGCCCATTGGCAGCGTGATTGCTGAGGATTTGGCGGCACCCAACCAGTTTACTGGGACGATCGTGCCGTTTCTGCAACAGCACTGTGTGGGCTGTCATGGGGCTGATTCTGCCGAAGGCGAAGTCGCGCTCGATCGATTTACGACTTCGGCCAATGTGCAGAAAGATTATGAGCTCTGGGAAAAAATCATCCGGCTGGTGAATGAACACCAAATGCCGCCGGCGGATGAGCCACAGCCGTCGCCGGAGGAAGTCATCGCGGTATCGGCAGCCATCGAGGCGGAGCTGGCGGCGTTTGATTGCTCATCGGAGCGACATCCCGGACGTGTGACGATCCGGCGGCTGAACAAGGCTGAGTACAACAATACAGTTCGTGATTTGGTCGGGTTGGATTTGAATCTCGCGGAAGATTTTCCATCCGATGATGTCGGCAATGGGTTCGACAACATGGGCGACGTGCTTTCGATTCCGCCGGTGTTGCTGGAAAAGTATCTGAGCGCAGCGATGACGATCGCCCAGCGGGTGTACGAGGACAAAGATGCGCGCCGGCGAGTCATTCCACATTCGCCGAGTTCCGACGAAGAGCGAGTCGATGTCGCCCGCCGAAACGTTCGTGAGTTTGCCAGCCGAGCGTATCGCCGTCCGCTCACAAGCGGCGAAGAGGATCGGTTGTTCGCGATCATGTTCGCGGCGTGGAGCCAGGATGCGGACGAAGCGGAAATCTATCAAACGGTCATCTCGGCGATCCTTTCCAGTCCGAATTTTCTGTTCCGCGTCGAACAAGATCCGGGGCCCAATGATGACGACGGAATCCGCGAGCTTAACGATTTCGAACTCGCTTCGCGGATGTCGTACTTTTTGTGGAGCACCATGCCGGACGAGCGACTGATGGAACTCGCATCCAAGGGTGCGTTGCAAGATCCGGCGCTACGCGTCCAAGAGGCGATGCGGATGTTGGCGGACCCCAAGGCTCGCGGCTTAGTCGATAACTTTGCCGGCCAATGGTTGCAACTTCGTGACGTCTCGCGTTTGCAACCTGATCCGCAAAAGTTTCCCGACTTTGACGACGACCTTCGCACGGCGATGCGCCAGGAGACGGAGACGTTCTTTGAGACCATGATCCGCGAAGATCGTAGCGTGCTCGAGTTTTTGAATGCGGACTTTACTTATGTGAATGAGCGATTGGCTCGGCACTACAACATGACCGACGTAACCGGTGACGAGTTCCGCCGTGTGGAGTTGACGCAAGGCCGCCGCGGTGTGCTAACTCACGCGAGCATCCTGATGTTGACGTCCAATCCCACGCGCACGTCGCCGGTCAAGCGTGGTAAGTGGATATTGGAAAACATGTTGGCCGAGCCGCCTCCGCCTCCGCCGCCAAACGTCCCTTTGCTGGAAGAGGGAGCGGAGACGCTCGGTTCGTTGCGCGAGCAAATGGAACAGCACCGGGCCAATCCGTCCTGTGCGGTATGTCATACGACGATGGACGCCTTGGGTTTTGGACTCGAGCGGTTCGATGCGATCGGGGCACTCCGTGATCGTGACGGCCGGTACGAGATCGATGCGTCGGGCGAGTTGCCCGGCGGTCGCAAATTTGACGGTGCGGCCCAGTTGATGGATATTCTTGGTGAAGAAAAGAAACGTCAATTCAGCGAATGCATTTCCAAAAAGCTACTGACCTATGCGCTTGGCCGGGGTCTTGTGTCCTACGACCGATGTACGATCAATGATGCCGTGAGCCGTTTGGCCAGTAACGATTATCGATTTAGCTCACTGGTGGCGGCGATTGTCACCAGTGATCCGTTCACCATGCGAGAAGTGATGAGGGACCCATGAGTATTGAAACGAGTCGAATTTCGCGGCGAACGATTCTTCGTGGGCTCGGTGTTTCGATGGCGCTTCCGTGGATGGAATCCCTGGCACCTCGTGTTTCCGCCGCCTCCATCTCGGCGACGCCCGGCATGCCACGTCGAATGGCGTTCATGTTCGTCCCCAACGGCGTTCACTTGCCCGATTGGACACCCAAGAATCTTGGTTATGGCTACGACTTGCCGCACATCCTCGCTCCGCTGGCGCCCGTCCAAGACGACTTGACGGTGATCAGTGGACTTACGCACGACAAGGGACGCGCCAATGGCGACGGGCCAGGCGACCATGCGCGCAGTGCGTCGGTGTTCCTGACCGGTGCCCAACCCCGAAAGACCGAAGGGTCCGATATTCGTTCGGGCGTGTCCGTTGACCAAGTCGCTGCGCAAGCCGCCGGACATGCCACGCGTTTCGCATCGCTCGAACTGGGGTGCGAACCCGGACGCAGCGCCGGGGGATGCGATAGCGGATACAGTTGCGCTTACTCGTCCAATATGTCGTGGTCGTCCGAAGCGACACCGCTGGGCAAGGAAACAAATCCTCAATTGGTGTTCGAACGACTGTTCGGTGACAAGCCGACCGCGGGTGTCCGTGACCAGAACGCGATCCGACGCGAGGCGCTTCGCAAGAGCGTGCTGGATTACATCGCCGAAGATGCTCGAAAACTACAGTCCCAACTCGGCACCAGCGACCGCCAAAAGCTCGACGAGTATCTCGGTGGCGTCCGCGATGTCGAGCGCCGTATTGAACGTTCCGACAGTGAACCGAAAGTCTCCGTGGATGTCGACTATCCAGTGCCTAAGGGAACACCCAGCGATTATGCCGAGCATATTCGTTTGATGTGCGACATGATGGTGCTCGCGTTCCAAACCGATCGCACTCGAATCGCCACTTTCATGTTGGCCGACGCCGGTAGCAATCGTAGCTATCGACATATCAATGTTCCCGACGGTCACCATGATCTCTCGCACCACGGCGGTAATGCGGCCAAGCATGCAAAGATTCGCGAGATCAATCGCTTTCACGTCGCACAGCTTTCCTATTTCTTGCAACGACTCAAAGCGACTCCCGACGGCGACGGCTCGCTTCTTGACAATTCGATGATCGTTTACGGCAGCGGATTGAGCGATGGTGATCGACACAACAACGAGAATCTTCCGATCTTGCTGGCCGGTCGCGGTGGCGGAACCATCGACCAAGGCCGACATATCCGTGTCGCTGACGAGACGCCGATGTGCAACTTGTTCCTGTCCATGCTCGATCGCTTTGGCACCCCCGTCGACTTCGTCGGGGATAGCACGGGGCGCCTTCAAGGATTGAGAGCGACCACGTGATTCCTGACTTGCCTCGCACACTGATACTGCTGGCCCTTTGCCTGCCCTTTCCGGCGCTCGACGTGGTGGCTTCGGATAAAGCCGATGCCGATGCGTCACCGGCGCTGAAACTTGCCGAGGATCTCGCCAGCCCCGAGTTGGCGAAGCGTCGCGATGCGGCGTACGCACTTGCCAAGCTCGGTAACGACGCGTACCCGGCGCTCGACGCGTTAATCTTCGCGATGCGCGATCGTGACGAACAAGTGTGGATGCAGTCCACGATGGCAATCGCTCGGATTGGCACGGACGCCGTACCCGCGATCGACGCACTCGCCGAAAGCTTGGGCGACAATGATTTGCAAAAGCGATATCGCTCCGCGTGGGCGCTTTCACAAATTGGTCCCGCCTCGATCCCGGCACTCGTCGATGCATCCAAGTCGGATTCACGCGTCCGTCGCGAAGCGGCGATCGATGCGATGGGATGGCTACAGAACAATGCGGCCGACTTGGTCCCAATCATTGCCCAATCGCTCGACGACGAAGCGAGTGAGGTCCGCCAGCAAGCGGTCAAATCACTCTCGCGGCTGGGCGAACCGGCCGGCGATGCACTCACAACGGCGCTTCACCACGATGATGCGACGGTCCGCGCCCTGGCCGCCGAAGGCCTGTCGATGCTTTCCAAAATTTCGTCTGCAGCGCGTGATCGTTTGGTCGAATTGTCATCGGACCAAGAGCCCGCGGTTCGCGCATGGGCCGTCGTCGCGCTAACGTCCAGCGATCTACCACCCGATCAACTCGCCGAAATGATTGTCCGCGCGACGATTGACACTGAGCCCAGCGTTCGTAGCGGCGGAGTGCTGGCAATGCGTCGATTCGGCCACGATTTGTCGATCGTCATGTCGCCGTTGACGAATCACATTACCGCCAGTGATGTGGCGGTGCGTGATGCCGCCGCATTCGCTCTGGCTAGCCTCGGTGCGACGGCCGCCCCGGCGGTCCCCGATCTGATCGAAGCGCTCAAGTCACCAAGTGATCACGCGGAAATCGTACGCGCGCTCGGTCGAATTGGACCGCCGGCCGTTCCGATGCTGCTGCGAGCCGCAAGCGATCCCGAGCAAGACGTCTCCGCCCTCGCGAGCGCACTCGCCGGTGTCGGTCCTCGCGCTACCGAAGCGTTGATTGAGGCGCTCGGCGACGAGTCGATGCTGGCGCGAGCGGGAGCTGCCCAAGCCCTCGGAGAAATACAGCCGCCTCCATCGGCTGCGATTGGCCCCTTGGTAACTTGCTTGAGTGCAGCAACACCCGAATTACGCCAAGCCGCCGCGGTGGCACTGGGGCACTATAGAGCGGGCATTGATGACCAGGTGCAAACCAAACTCATCGAACTTTCCAAAGACAAAGTTCCGAGTGTGCGTGGTGCTGCCATTCACGCGATCGCAAGAACGAATTCCGACCACGAACAAGTCATCGAGCTACTAAAGTCGGCTCTCCACGATGAGTCGACCGTCGTTCGGATCCGTGCGATGAGCGGATTGGCCGTCATGGGTGACAAAGCGACGGCTGCGATTGCGGAAATGACGAACGCCCTGACGGACCCAGACGCCGATGTACGATTGGGGGCTGCCGAGACTTTGGCCGGATTGGGCGAGGCTGCCAAAGACGCCGTGCCGCAACTCGTGCGATTGATGAGCGACGATGATACGCGTGTTCGATCTATTGCCGTCGAGGCGGTGGGGGCGACCGGATCAGCATCCAAGGAACTCGCCGCCGCACTCGCCGAATTGTTGAACGACTCCGACGCGAGTGTTCTCCTAAGTGCTCTCAATTCGCTGGCCAAAATGGGTGAACACGCTACCGAGAACGCTGATCTGGTCGCAAACCTGGTGCGTCATCCGGAGGTCGATGTTCGCGGAGCGGCCGTCCTGTGTTTTGCGAAGATTCAAACTGACGCGACCAAGTCGGTGCCGCTGTTGATTCAATCGCTTGGCGACGATGATTGGACGGTACGTCGCGACACGGCGCAGGCACTCGGTGAAATCGGCAGCCCTGCCAAGTCGGCCGTCGCAACGCTGTTTCGCATGCTGGAAAGCGAACTAGATCAAGACGCCGCTCGCGGGGCACTTCGAAGCATTGATGACGCCGACGCGACCGCCGTCCCCGCGCTGATCGACGGTCTGCAGTCCGAAGATCGACGGAGTCGCTTCTATGCAATTTTCTTGCTCGGTAAAATCGGACCCGATGCCAAGGATGCTTTACCAGTTCTAAAACGTTTGCGCGATGAAGCGGAGAGTGATCGATACAAAGAGTCTTACCAAAAGACGATCGACAAAATCGAGCCGCCCGAAGTGGAGTCCTCCGGGACCAACGACGACAACGCTACTTAATCGCCCATCGCGGCGGTGTCGTTCATGTCGAACTCGCTTCGACAATCGATTTTCGCTGCGGCCACAACACCATCGCGTTGGCGACCATGATCAAACCGCCACCGATCACCAGCGTCAGACTCAACGTCTCGTTGGCGTAGACGATCCCAGTGAACTCCGCGAGGATCCCCGGTAGCACCATCGCCCACACGGATGCAAAGACCGGCTCTAGCGTGTAAACCACGGACGCTTCGCCCGCAGAAAGCACCGGTTGGTACTTGTTCATCCACGCGAACGCGAGAAGCGATGCAAAGACGCTCAACCCAGCCAGCAGCAAGATGAACCGCGGCTGAATCGTCAGCGCCCACCATGTCCACGCTTGGGTCGCCGGCTGCGCGTCTGGCAAACGGCTCGTCACCGGCTCCGGGACCCAGGAGTGAATGAATGCGAACACGATCACCGCAAGTATCGACGTGGTCGCAAACATGCTTGGCGTGAATCCCACCGACTCGTGTCGTTTGCCGAAATAATCGACCAACATGATTTGGCCAGTAAAAATGAACGCGGCACAGGTGGTCAACGAATCTCCGATCGTCCAGTGTGAAAGGGCATCGTCGGCAAAATGGAGCGATCCGCCGCGATACTCGACCAAACCCGTCAGAACACCAACCCCCGCCAACGCGATCAGTGCCCCGACAATGACGACCATTCGTGGTGGCCGTCGATGAACCACCGATTGCACGAGGGGAGTGAATATCACCACCAAACTCGTCAAGAATCCACTTCGGGACGCGGGAATCGTCGCTAGTCCCGACACCTGGAACATCATCCCAAGATAGAACACGGCTCCGATGACCGCTCCAGCGACCACTTGCGGCCACTGCACGCGGCGCATCGACGTCCGGAATACTACGGCGAACAAGACAAACGCCAAGCCAAAACGAATCGCGAGCATCCATGCCGACGACGCAAACCTCAGCGCCGCCGACGATGTGAACTCCGATACTCCAAAATGCTCATCCACTTCGAAGTTGAGCACCTTCATCACCGGAAACGAACATCCCCACATCGCGTTGACGGCAACCAATGCGGTGATCGCGACTCGACGCTCACGCGAGATTTCAACAGAATTATTGGTGGTGGTATCATGATTCGCGAGATTCAATCGATCGCCTTTCTCGTTGACCGAAAGGTTACATTCGATTCATCAAACCATCCATCCGGCAACACCAACAATGGACACCCCAGGAGTGCGTTGACCCACGACTGGCGCTGCCTGAACGGCTTTGCCGTCCCTAACTACCCTGCCGAGACATCGGTTCGCGTCCACTGGGCAACGGGCCGACCATCGCGGCGCCACCACGCCCCCGCTCGGTCCTGGGGCCAACCGGCCGGTGAGTCCTCCCATGTCTCTTGGCGACCATAAGGAGTGAAATCGAGTAGCTGAAGAGTCGGCAACATCGCCTCGATTCCGCGCCACTTCGTTTCATATGTTTGATACACCTGGTCGTCGACCCGCAGATAGCAACGGAGGTCGCCACCGTTTCGAGTTGCCAATGCCACACCCGACTCGGCGGTCGAATACCACGGCATCGACCAACCCATGAAGTCTCGATAAGCATCGATCTCGTCCCAACTCCCGTCGCTGAATACTGCGTAATTCACATCCCGCTCGGCTAGATAAGCACAGACCGCGGCAGACATCGCCACCTGGCTGTGTGTGCACCCTTCACATTGCGAGTGATGAGGTGATCCCTTTTTCCACATGAAGTGATATACCATCAACATGCGTCGATTTTCAAACACATCGTGCAGCGGCACCGGACCTTTCGGGCCCGTTACCACGATCGGATCCATCGGCGTCATCGGCAGTCTTCGTCGCTCCGCGGCAAGTTCGTCCCCGGCGTGAGTATGAGCCTTTTCGCGAACGAGTAATTCGGCACGAACAAGCTCCCATTCTTCACGGGTCACAATTCGGGGTGTTGTCGGTTCGATCATTGTCTTCTTCTTCAAGATAGTGGGGTCAGTAGTTATCGACTGCTATGCCACGACATGAACATCGGCTTCCGCGTCGCAGCGGTAAACGACCCAACGCGAGTAGTGGCCAAGCAAACGCATCCAGGGCGTCACCGATAGGTGCACATCGATCCCGCGACCCGCGTTGGAGTGCACAGCAACTCGGTGTTCGATAGTCTCGTCGAACGGCTGACGACGAAATCGACACCAAAGGCACTTAGAGACAGTCGAGTGGTCGAAAGCGCCGGGCGTCGGGTCGCACTCGACACTTGCAATCAAGGCATTGGCACTCGGGGAACCGAGGCATATCGCCGCGATCAATTCCGTTGCGATCAAGCGTTCTGCTGATAGACTGTTGATTTCCCGTCCCTGGGGCCGACTCTCACGCTTGGGCAACGAATGATCGACGCTTGTCAACCTTGATCATGATCTTTATGGCCTCCCCAGAACACGGTTTGAACGGCTTGTCGGAGTGACATGCTTGAGCATTCCAAGTCGGCCGGCATCGTCAGCGACAATACATCGATTGGACCGGAATTTGTGGAAGGAGACTTTAGGGATGAGCGATCAACCAAAAGACCCTACTAAATGGCAATTGGAAGTGGAGGATCGCCTTGGCATCCTACCGAATTTCTTTCGCCTGGCCCCAGACGCCCCGCAGATCACTGAAAATCTCTGGGGTTTCGCTAAGTTTGGATATCTGGACAACCCGCTCCCTTCGCTGTTTAAGGAGCGATTGTTTGTATATCTCTCGCAATTCTGTGAAGCTCGTTACTGCATATCTCGGCACGTGGGGTTTCTCCTTGGCCTAGGTAAGCCATCGGGGGACCGAGAGTGCCCAGCCGAGTCGATCGAGCAAATTGTGCGTCTCCTACAACGCCCGTTTCCAGTTGGCGGCGAGCTCGAACCGCACATCCGTCTCTGTGAGAACCGCGAATCGCCCCTTGCGGAACTGCCAGCGACCGATTCGTCCGTCGAAGAGGCAATTTTTTCTTGTGCGACGCATGTTTTTCTGCAAACGCCAGAAGCGTCGCGTTGCCTGACGGCGCTCCGTGAGGTCTTGGATCACAACACTCTCCAACACCTACTTGTCTTCTTGACGTTTGTTCGCACGGCTCACTTTTGGACAAAAGTGCATCCCGAACTCAAGCTAGAGTCAGACATCACGCAACTGCTAGACGTTCACGAGGCACTGGCTGAATGCGTACTGCGTGACCCAGTGGCGGCGAATGTCGAGCCTACGCAAGTGCTTCTCAATGAGTTAACCGAGCTTCGAAGTGAACGGGAGCAGGCTGAATTGCTGCGAGTCACGCTCGCCAGTATCGGAGATGCCGTGATTGCAACCGATTCGAAGGGAAGCATCACCTTGCTCAATGCGGTCGCCGAAGAACTTTCGGGTTGGACAAGTCAAGATGCCATCGGGATCCCGCTGGAAACCGTATTTCGCATCGTCAACGAGACGACTCGTCAACCGGTTGAGAACCCTGCGTTGCGCGCCTTGCGAGAGGGGAGAGTCGTCGGACTGGCAAATCACACCATCCTCATCGCCAAGGATGGTACGGAACGACCGATTGACGACAGCGCCGCCCCCATCCTCGACGCGGAAGACAAGCTGGTCGGAAGCGTACTGATCTTTCGAGACATCACCGAGCGTCGCAAGGCCGAACGACAGGTGCAGGATGCACTGCAGTATGCAGAGAGCATCGTCAATACGGTGCGCGAGCCAATGCTTGTCCTGAATGGTGAATTACGAGTGCAGTCAGCAAACCGATCTTTCTATGAGTCGTTTGCTGTCTCGCCCGAGACCACGCAACGCCGCCTGTTACACGAATTGGGAAATGGGCAGTGGAACATTCCCACTTTGCTGAGCTTGCTGGAAAACGTGATCCGCACAAATGCGATCGTTCATGATTTCGAAGTCGAGCTTGAGCATCCAGGGATAGGATATCGAACGATGTTGCTCAACGCCCGCAAGTTCCGCCGTGAGAACCATACCGAGTTGATATTGCTCGCGATGGACGACATCACAGAACGAAAACAAGTCCAAAAGAGCGAGCGGCTGCTGGCTTCCGTCGTCGAGTCCTCCAACGACGCCATCGTCAGCAAATCCTTGGACGGCATTATCCAGAGCTGGAACGTCGCTGCTGAGCGAATCTTTGGCTACACCTCCAAACAAGCGATAGGTCGCCATATTTCGTTCCTCATCCCGGAAGGGCGAGCCAACGAGGAAGAGCAGATTATCGAAAGTATTCGGCAGGGCGAAAGAGTCGAGCACTTTGAAACCGTGCGTCTGAGAAGCGATGGTCGAGAACTCGAGGTGTCGCTAACGATCTCGCCGATTAAGGACTCGTCGGGACAGGTGATCGGTGCATCCAAAATTGCCAGGGATATCACGGGGCGAAAGCGAAGCGAGGCAGCATTGCGAGACAGCGAGCAGCGTTACAGGACGTTGTTCGAGTCGATGGACGAGGGCTTTTGTGTGATCGAAGTGTTGTTCGATACATCTGGTCATCCCATCGACTACATATTTCACGAAACCAACCAAATGTTTGAGCAGCAGAGCGGCCTGCGAGACGTGACCGGAAAGCGGATGCGGGAACTTGTTCCAGAGCATGATCCACATTGGTTTGAGATATATGGTAGGGTGGTCACAACAGGTGAATCGATTCGGTTTTCGAACGAAGCCAAACAGCTTGGACGCTGGTTCGATGTCTACGCTGTCCCGGTCGGTAGTGCGGACGGTCGAAAAGTCGCTGTTCTGTTCAATGATATTACCGCCCGCAAGCAGACCGACATTGAGCGTGAGCGGCTGCTGAAAGAAGTCGAGTCTGAGCGAGAGCGACTGAACGGATTGTTTCAACATGCTCCGTCATTCATGTGTGTCCTCTCTGGGCCAGATCATGTGGTCGAACGTGCCAATGACCGCTATTACCAGCTGGTCGGACACCGTGACCTTGTCGGTAAATCGATTCGAGAAGCTCTGCCGGAAATTAGGGGGCAAGGATTCATCGAGTTGCTTGATGACGTTTACCGAAGTGGTGAGCCGTTCCTGGGCACCAATGTACCGGTCCTACTGCAACGGAGTCCACAAGATTTGTCGGAGGAGCGGTTCGTTGATTTCGTTTACCAAGCCCTTCGTAGCCCAAGTGGCTCGGTTACCGGGATCCTTGTGCAAGGCGTCGATCTCACTGACCGCAATCGCGCCGAGGCGGCACTGCGAGAGAATGAACAGCGATTTCGGATGTTGGTCGAGCAAGTAAAGGACTATGCCATCTTCATGACCGATACCGAAGGACGCGCGACAAGTTGGAACGAAGGGGTGTTGCGAGTGTTGGGCTTCAAGGAACAAGAGTTTCTCAAACAAGATATTGCTTCCTCGATATTCACGCCGGAAGATCAAGAACTTGGTGTGCCTCAATCAGAGCTGGACGAAGCCGCAGCGACCGGAAGTGCAAGCAATGATCGCTGGATGATACGACGTAACGGGACTCGCTTTTGGGCAACAGGTGTAACCACGGGTTTACACGACAACAGCGGAAAACTACTCGGCTTTATGAAAGTAATGCGGGATCAGACTGAGCGAAAACAATTGGAGGAGGAGCTGAGGCAATATGCTGCCGACGTGTCCGAAGCCGACCGACGCAAGACAGAGTTCTTAGCCACGCTCGGGCACGAACTTCGAAATCCTTTGGCACCCATTCGCACAGGAATAGAAATCCTAAAAACGGTGAAAGACGATGCCGAAACGATTCAAGACGTCCTTAGCACCATGGAGCGCCAGGTGCAGCAAATGGTTCGATTGATCGATGACCTGTTGGATATCTCCCGCATCACCCAAGGGAAAATGGTTCTGCGAACCTGTCGAGTGGATCTATCGGAAGTTATACGAAGTGCCGTCGAAGCAGCTCGCCCGTTCATCGACGAAGCGAATCACAAGTTGACTAGCAGGCTTCCCGCACAACCAATTTACCTCCTGGCCGATCCGAATCGACTCGCTCAGGTGCTATCGAACCTGCTCAATAACTCCGCCAAATACACTCCCGACGGCGGTCGTATTGATCTCATCTGTGATCGCGAGGACGGGGAAGCTGTCGTCACGGTGCGTGACAACGGCTTAGGCATACCCGCTGACATGTTGGACAAAATTTTTGAGATGTTCACACAGATTGAACGGCCTTTAGAAGAGGGCTACACCGGGCTTGGAATCGGCCTGACGTTGGTAAAACGACTCGTCGAGATGCACGGTGGAAGTGTCGAAGTACTCAGTGGAGGTGCCGGAAAGGGCAGTGAATTCAGCGTGCGACTGCCGATTCAAGTGGGCGTCGTTGGCAATGAAGTCCTTCAAGGAAATCCGACCGTCACCCCCAAGTTGCGAATTCTCGTGGTCGACGACAATAAGGACGCAGCGGCGATGTTAAAAATGATCGTCAAAATGCTCGGCAACGAAGTTCGCACCGCGCACGATGGACAACAAGCGATCGAGATCGCCGCCGATTTTCTGCCGGACGTCGTCTTGATGGATCTCGGTATGCCAAGAATGGATGGCTACGAAGCGGCAAGTAACCTTCGAAAACAGGCTTGGGGCAAACAGATGCTGCTCGTCGCTCTCACCGGTTGGGGACAAGACGAAGATCGGGATCGAACTAGTAAAGCCGGTTTCGATCATCACTTGGTCAAGCCAGCCGAGCCAGAAGTTCTTCGGCAATTATTAGCGAACTATCAGGCAAACAAGCGTTAGACATGCCGACGCGAAACCCAGAATCACGTCACAGCACGACCATGCGAAATCTCGAACCAGTAGACCGTCACAACTTTTGAGGAGTCAACGTATCGCCCGCCGGAGCTTGTTCAGCTCACTCGCTTGACGGATGATATCGACGATGCCGTTTGTCCTTGATGGGCTCTCACTCGTCGTGCCAGAACTCTCGTATCAACTCCAGTTTGCGCTGGATTGTGCGGACGGTAACGCCTAAGTTTTTGGCGATCTCGGAGTTGTCTTGGCCTTCCATTTTTTGCACCGCGATCGTCCGGAAAGTCTCGTTGGGCAGCTTGCCTAATAAAGTCAGGTATTGCTCGTTCAATTCCATCAGCAGTGCTGGGTCCGCGAGCGAGTTATCGTCAATGTCCCAACCATTCTCAAACACCGAATCGCCACGAAGACGACCGCCGCCGCGTTTGAGTCGTCGATCGGCCCTCACGTGATCGGCGATGTCGTGGCGTGTCCACGTTAACAACATTCGCCACAGGGATTCGCGGTCATCCACCGAAGGCAATTGGCACACATCGGCACAACGGCATAGAGCCGCCATAACTCCGATCGCGATGTCTTCTTCATCGGCAACGCGTCGATTGGCAGTCCGCATCTCCGTCCGGGCAAGATGGACCAGACGTGTAAAAAAGCGAGTCCAGAGTTTTGCGGCCGCCTCCGGGTCACCCTGACGAAGCTGTTCAAACCACACGTTGATGGACTCGGGCGTTCGATCAATACTCACTGGGCGCTGCTCCAAAGTGCCGATGGCCAACGCTCTAACGTACCACCGTCGATCGCGAATCCCCAATCACCATTCCAGTTGTAGACCTTGACGAGCACTCGGTGCACACCAGCGTCAAGCCTTGGAAGCTCCACGACGTCCGAGACTGGATACAACCCTCGATCCAAATTGCGAGCAAACACTAATTGATCGTCGATCCAAATCTTGATGGCATCGTCACTACCCAAGCGAAAGAATAGTGGACCAGCCTGGTCTAGCTTCACGCGGCTCGACGCGAACGCGACCACTTGGTCACTTGCCGTTAGATGTTGCTGCAGCCAAACCGGTGCACCCGGATAAGCGACGATGGTTCTTTTCGGAGTATTAACTGGTTCGCCCGCGATTAGCTCTACTTCGGGGCCGTGAATCGATTGAAACGCATCGGTCTTCGTTCCAGCGGTCTTGAACGGACCGTACAATTCCCAAGACTGCTGGGAGAGTAGCCATGATTTTAATTCCAGGCGTCGATCGGCCCACGCCTCGGATACTTGTTGGTTCGTTGTCGCTGTGAGCACTTGTTCGACTTGGCCATTGAGCCAATCTTGTTTGCCGGCACCTGGCTTTTCGAAATGGTGCATCGCCAGGCTGCGGAGTTGCTGTGCGATTCGCCACCAAACATCTGGCGAAAGGGCATCGCCTTGCGCGATGAATTTCTCGACCGGCTGGCCCGACGCGACGACCGACCGGACGTAGAGTTCGGCGGCTTGGTTTGACGACTCGTAACGACTCAGATGTTGGGTCGACCATTGTGCTGCGGTGGCTGCGTCACCTCCTTGCATCGCCGCAAGGCTGCCCCAGAACAGCGCGGCCGAATGCAAACCTGAAATGTTGGGATCCAAGCTCACGTTCGCTTGATCCGTGGCGAGCAACTCCAACGACGTGCGGTAGTGTTCCAGCGAATGCTTCGGCATACCATGATTACGAAGCAATTCGCCGTAATCGAACTCGGCCCTCGCCAAAGCGACTTGGTAATCACGTCTTGCGGGATCGATAGCCATCAACCGACGCGCGTCCGCGATCGCATTTCGTTTCATCGGCGTCTGCGGGACAGGTCCTTGGATGTGCGGATTAAAGATTACCGTAGCGAAATTGATCAACCACAGCAGACTCAGTCCGGCCGACACGGGCCACACCCATCGACGAATGATTGAGACAATCGTCAACATCGCCAAGCTCCCCATCAATAGCGGGCCGGTCGGATCGAACCAACTTCCGCTTCCGAGTATTACGTACATCGTTAGTTCGGAACCAAAGACGAACAAGATCGCTACCAACGCCATCGCGAATGCCGAATAATTGATCATTGCGGACCAGCGCGAGCGTTCTCGAAGAAGTGGTCCGGCGACGTACGTTTGGAAGGTCCCGGCGATGCCAAATGTGAGCAAACAAAACATCGTTCCGAGCATTGGACCGACGAGTGTCGCGATAATTCGATCGCCCTTGATTTTGTTGACCAGTAACGAAGCCTTTTGAAGGGAACTGAACTCTTCCAGATCCGGATACCGTTGATCGATGGGTGGCAATCCTTGGTTGATCTGGCCACCGGCGATGAGCGTGTGTAGCAGATCGAGATCGCTGACCAAGGAAGTCGTTGCGAGGTAAATGAACGGCGTACCGACGCCGGCGATGGTGGCGATCAGCCCACTCAACAATCCGACTGAGGCGCCAGCACCCAAGTCAGCAAAACGGTTCTTCGTCTGCACGAGTTTTGCCGTCCACCACCCAATGGTTGACGAAGTGAACAAAAACCCAAGAATCAGAAGCTTTGCGAACCAATCGGGCCAGTCGATCGCTAGCGCTGGCATCGGCTCGGAGGCATACGCTTGATAAGTCGGTAGATAATTCGCCAAATCTTCGCCGACGGTTCCTACCCAAATTGCGAAGCCCGAAAGTAGTCCGACGAAGATCGCAATAACAGGAATCCAAGCCGCGTTTCCGACTCGCTTCGATAGCCACTTTCTGGTCAGTTCACGAGCCGTTGGCGGTCTTACGTGCAATGGATCACCAGCTCGAAACGCCCTTAACTCATCGGCCAACTCTCCCGCGCTGGTGTAGCGGTTGAAGGGCTGCTTTTCCAGACACTTCAAGCAGATCAGTTCCAAATCAGCGTCGAGTTGAGGAGCCCACTTGCGAGGCGGATCGGGTTCATCGTCGGTGACGGCCCTGAGCGTTTGCAACACCGTCTCGCTCTGGTGTGGTGGTCGTCCGCAAATCAATTGATACAGGATGGCGCCAAGCGAGTAGATATCGGTCGCTGTCGTCACCCCGCTGCCACTGGCTTGTTCGGGTGACATGAACCCAGGTGTTCCGACCACCGCACCGGTATGCGTGATTTGAGAATCGGATTGCAAGTTCCTCGCCAATCCGAAATCGGTTACCCATGGTTGGCCCTTGTGGTCAATCAAGATATTCCCAGGCTTCAGATCGCGATGCAGAATCCCACGTTGATGCGCATGGTGCACCGCGTCGGCGATCGCGATCACCATTTCGATGATCCGCGGGTGGTCGTCACGCAGTTTCATCGAGTACTCACTCAGCGTGGAGCCCTCGATTTATTTCATCGAAAAGTAGTGCTGGCCGTTGTGTTGGCCAATGTCATAGATCGGCACAATACCAGAGTGGTCGAGGTTCGCCGCCGCTTCCGCCTCGATCTGGAATCGTCGTATCTGGTCGTCACCAGCGATCTGGCCAGCCAGAATCATCTTCAATGCAATCTCGCGATTGAGGCTGATTTGGCGGGCCCGATAGACGACGCCCATCCCGCCGCGAGCAATCTCTTGGATCAACTCGTAGTCGCCGAAGTAGCGAATGCGGTTGTCGCCCAGCAGAACCGACCGGTCGCTGGTCATCGACGTGTCAATTGTTGCATCGTCAGCCAAACACGTTTTGTCGGGTTCGACCGCCCCGGCATGTTCGTCATGGTTTCGCGTCGAAATCGATTTGCCCGAAAACAACCGCTCCACCAAACTTCGGGATTCCGGAAAATAGGCGTGATAAAGTTGCTCGTCCGCAGCCAAACCGGCACGATCTCGATACTCACGATCGATCGAGATCAATTCCAACAACAAGCATTCCATGTCGATCGATGAAAGTGCCAGCGCTTGTTCATGAACAAACTCACTGATGTCCGGCGGCGACTCGGCGCTGCGCCATAGTTCTTCGAAGCGATCACAAATCTCGTCGATGTGAAGTCGTGTGGACAGATCAGGATTGGGGCGCGAATCGTTCTCAGCGTTGTTCATCATTAAGCTCCAAAGCTACTCCGGCGAATCATCTACAATTCAGGGCGCCATTGGCTTGCTTTTGGCGACATCTGGGTTTTGCTCGCTCCCGTGGAATTCTGCCGATACGCCCGTCCACTTGCACGAATTGTCGCAGCAACATAGCATTATTGGGTCACATACAGGTGTTCCTCTTCTCCTCCCGTTGCTGCGATGATTCACGGCCCAGCAAATCGATCGTTTGCAGCGCTTCGCGGCGTCGGTTGTCTGGTCGCGTTTGCTATCGCTGCAGTGTCGTCAGCGTCGGCTTTCGCAAGCTGCGGCGATTACTTGCTCGATCATCATCGGATGCCATCGGACATGGTCACGACGGATGGGCAACTTGCAAGTCTTGTTGCAGGCCGACAGGCGATTCCGACGCCTGCACATCGCACAAGATGTGAAAACGGAAACTGCCAATCGGCACCGCTTGCGCCGCCCAGCGACCCGTTGCGGGTGAGCATTGTCAAACGCATCGATTTCATCAGTAACACTCGATTGGCACGTTTGGCGCTTGAACGCGATGCATGGAGCAGGGCTGCAGACAGTCGCATGCCCCAATCGCCATTTCTCGAGGTTGCTTCGCCGCCTCCTAAGTCTATCTAAACGTCCCTCAGCATGCTTTGCTGTTGACCGATAGGCTGCGATTTTGCGTTTGCAATTCGGCTATGTGAGACGCTTTGCTCACAATCGAGCCTAATTGCGCAGATTCGCCTCTTGCACAATTGCGCATTTGATTCGGCTTGGATGCTTCCTTGCAAGCTCACCACGCGAATGCGTTTGTGCCATGCAGGCTAACGCAGCGGTCAATGCGCATCGGCTAACCGCTCATGCTGCCTGGTCTGACGATTCCGCAGTTCACTCGCGGGTCGTTGCTTGCGTGCGCCCATTGAGAAGCGCGGCTACTCATTCATTGTTTGACCAAATACGGTTATCGCTAGCTCCTGCATTCATTTTTTATCTCTTTCGAGGTTAATCGCTATGTTTTTGTCATCGAGTCATTCTCGTCGCCGAGCATTCACACTCGTCGAACTATTGGTTGTGATCGCCATCATTGGGATCCTTGTCTCTCTGCTACTGCCGGCTGTGCAAGCGGCACGTGAGGCCGCTCGCCGCATGCAATGCAGCAACAACCTCAAACAGATCGGGCTGGGCCTTCACAACTATCATTCTGCCGTCAATCTGTTCCCGTTCGCGATGGGCGGTACGGGGAACAAATTCTCGGGGCTAAGTCAGTTCCTGCATTACATGGAACAGACGAGCGTGTTTGAAAAGATCGATTTCAGCCGTCCGATTACCCACGCCAACAATGATCAAGCCAGGCTCACCGAATTAGCTTTGTTTCGATGTCCTTCCGATTTAGAGAATTCGCAGCCGACATCGGGCGGAGCTGTCAACTTCTGCCCCAACAAGGGTTCGAGCATCCTTTGGAACGATCCGGATGCCAATGGAGTCATGTTCGTTCGCAGCACCACGCGGTTTCGTGACATCCTGGATGGTACCAGCCACACGGCCGCGTTCAGCGAACGAATCGTGGGTGATGGATCCAACGGAATGATTTCACCCGAGTCCGACGCGTTTCTAAGTCGCGGGAATCCGACGACGCAACAGGAGGCGACGGAAATGTGCGAGGCGGTTGATATTTCGGATTTGGCGAATCAATTTCCGCAGTTCATGGGAGCGCCATGGATTGACGGAAAGCACGCGTACCAACATGTCAGCGGTCCCAACGCGCGCTCGTGCGGATTCCAGCCCGCGGGCAAGGCGACGATGACCGCCACCAGCCGACATATCGGTGGCGTCCATGTGCTGATGTGCGATGGTTCGGTCCAATTCACAACTGAAAGTGTCGATCTCGCCCTATGGCGAGCCCTCGGCACTCGCGATGGCCACGAAGTCATCGAGTTCAAGTAGGAAAACTCATGAGTACCTCAACAAATCGTTTTCCGATTCATTTCCGTTCACAACGGTTGCGTATCGGCAAACACTTTTCGCTCGGGCTATTGATGTTGCTTGCATCGGGATGTTCCACCCATCGAGCACCCGACGTTCAACCCGAACTCGCTCGATCGACCCTGATCGACGTTCTTGAAACATGGAAGAACGGCGGCACCATTGATGAACTTCGAGCGAGAGAGCCCGAGATCGTGGTTCAAGAATCCGCCTGGTCCAACGGCGAACAATTGCAAAGCTATGAGCTATTGGGCCAGGGACGCGAGGAAGATGCCAACCTGTTTTGCGAAGTGAAGCTGACGCTCGTTGAAGCGGCAGGTGCGTCACCGCGTCAAAAGACCGTGACGTATGTCGTTGGCACCGAACCCGTTCTCACGGTGTTTCGAGCCATTTTGTAAGTCAGCAATGACTATCTTGCCTTAACAAGATTTCGTTATCCCACCTATCGTCACCATTCTTTTCACGAGACTTTGATGTTCGAAAACTATTCCACACGTTCAACGTTGATTCTTTTTGCAGTTTTATTGTTAGCCGCTCAAACAGATGTTTCCGCTCAGCGTTTACAGGAACGCGAGAAGGAGTTCATGACCACGCCGCCACTTGTCGGCGAGGTGATGCCAAGCGTCGAGATTTTTTCGGCGGATGGCAAACCATTCAACACCGACTCACTTCGCGGACATTACACCGTTCTGACGTTTGGGTGTCTGACATGCCCACCGTCGATGTGGAATATCTCGGGACTTGAAGCGGTGCAGCGTGACTATGGGCCCAAGGGGGTTCATTTCTACTTCGTCTACAAGGCGCTTGCGCATCCTGAATTGGCAGGGAACTACATCCAACCGTTTACGATCGAAGAGCGATTGAAGCATGCGGCGCAGGCGAAGTTTCAGTTTGGCACCGAGATTCCGTGGCTCGTCGATGCAATGGACAACCGACTCAAACGCGCACTCGGTGATCGTCCGAACTCGCAATTCATTGTCGACCCGGAGGGAAAGATTGTCAGCAAACGCGCGTGGAGTCATCCTGGGTTGGTTCGCAAGGAGCTACAGAACCTGGTGGGTCCCGTCAACAAGATTACTCGTGTCGAAGACTTGAACCTTCGAATTGGTCAGTTCGTCGAATCCCAGGCTCAGCGCGGCGTCGTTGAACGCGTGGCTCGCCCTGACATGGCCGCGCTAACCATCGAGCCTCTGGTTGAACAAAGCAAGTTGCCGTTTTTTGCCAAACTTCGCGCCGAGGGCGACCTAGGGTTGGTCCAAGACGGCGCGGGATCTTTGTACTTGGGGTTTCACATTGATCCGTTTCATCACGCCCACTGGAACAATTTGACCGAGCCGCTTTCGTTCAAGATCGAATGCTCCGACGATGTGGTGATCGACCGTCGACAAGATGCAGCTGCAAAAATTGATGCACCGACAGACTCGGATCCCCGTGAGTTCATGTTGCAAGTCAAGTCATGGCCGAGGGACGAACCGATCCGAATCACCGTGACGTACCATGCGTGCGTGAACGAGACTTGTCATGCAGTTCAGCAGCAATACTTGGTCCATCGCGATCGATCGATCGATGGCGGAGGTGCACGTGGCGAAGGCGCCGGATATTGGGAAAAGTCAGACTTCACCCAGAAGTTGCTGGCGGGTGATCGAGATCGCGACGGGTTAATTTCGGAACCCGAAGCCGTTGGTGTGATCGCTCCGCACTTCACATCGATTGACAAGAATCACGACGGGTTACTTAGCCGTGATGAGCTGGCAGAGGTAGCCGATTGGCTCAACCACCATCATCAACCCGCGCCGCCGAAATGAGCGAGAGTGAGACTGGGTGGACGCAAAGCCGTCAACGTACCTAGGATTCAACACGCTGAATCCTAGGCGGCTTTGCGTCAGAACGGCTACGAGCGTGATCGTTGTGCTACGTCACGCTCGATGCCTGGGAGTCGCTGAATTACTTCGCGGCACTTTCCGCTTCGACTGCGGCAAAGTCACCGGCGATCGCTGTGACGAGCTTATCGGGTTGGATGTACTCGTTGATGGCCGCGTTGACGCTATCGATCGTCGCCGACTTGATTTGCGCCTCGTGCTCCGACTGGTAGAGCATCGTCCGGTTGTTGAACATCGTGTTGATCAACTCCGACGCCAAGTTTGCATCATTCGTACGACTGATACGGCTGCTCTGCAGATACGACTCCTTGGCTTTCGTCAATTCATCGGCCGTGACACCGTCCTTCCGAATACGATCCATTTCCTCGCGAATTACTTCCAGTATACGGTCTTTGTTTTGAGGATTGGTGATGGCGTAGAGTGTAAAGTCGGTGCGATTGTCGCGAGGACGTGCGCCGACTCCGGTGCCGATCCCGTAGGACAATCCCTCCTGGCCGCGGACACGATCACCCAACCGACTCGAAAGGGAACTGCCGCCAAGGATGTAGTTGCCCAGCACGAGCGATGAGTAGTCGGGATCGGTATCGAGCAACTCATACTGCTGGGAGCTGTACAACACGGCGTTTGCCTTGTCAGGCGTTTCGAGCTGGGTCAGCGTTCCGTAGATCTCGGGGTGCGCCGGTCGGTCCACACGTTCGAACGGAATCGACGATGACCAATCCGCCAATTGTTCCGTCATCAATTGCTTCACTTGTTCGGCATCGAAATCGCCGACCATGGCAACTTCGCCCGCTTGGTTGCTCAAGAACTTTTCGTGCAGCGATTTGATCTCATCGATTTTGACGTCGCGGTACATGGCGATCTCTTCTTCGAGCGTCTGGACGTATCGAATGTCCTCTGGTCCATAGGGCGACAATTTCTTGCGCACGGCTCGCGGGGCGACCGACTGGGGATCGTTGCTGTTCTGTTCCAAGCTCGTCACGATTTGACGACGAAGCACTTCGAGCTCAGCTTCGTCGAGTCGTGGGCGACGTAGAATGTCTCCGACCAACGAGATAACTTCGGGAACGAATTCTCGTTTCGTTTTGATTTGCATCGTCAGCAGCCCCACGGTGCTGTTCATCGCAAGCTCTGCTCGCAAACGCGTCAATTCATCTTGCAACTCTGGATAGCTAAGCTTTTCGGTGCCCCGCGACATGAGTGACCCGAGCAGCTCGACGGCGCCGATCTTGTCTTTGAGCGTATCGGCATTGCCAAATCGAATCGTCACCATCATCGCCACCGTTTCGCCGCGAGATTTTTTGGGCAACAGGGCGTAGCGGATGCCGCCGACCAACTCGCCACGTTCGGTGCGTTGTTCGATATTCTCGGGATCGGGATCGAATGCTTCGCCGGCCGTCATGGCTTCGCGGCCCTTGTATTCACCCAGCATCGTGATCAGATCGGGCGACTCGGGGATCGTGACTCGATCGGATTTCTCACTGGGAATGAACAGTCCGACGGTGCGATTGTTTTGCGTTAAATACCGGTTGGCGACATCTTGAACTTGTTCGGTGGTGAGCATTTCGACGTTGTCGCGAAACAGAAAGTACAAACGCCAATCACCCTGGGCGGCCCAGTCGCTCAGAGAAATCGCGATGCGGTCGGAGTCCGCAGATTCGAGTTCGCGTTCTTTGAGAATCTGTTGTTTCGCCCGTTGGACCTCCGCCTCGGTGACCGGATTATCCGCGAACGAGTCTTCGAGCACTTCGATCAATTTTGCGCGAGCGGCTTCGAGCGAGTGGGCGACGTTGACTTCGGCAAGCGCCATCAGCAACCCGGGTTCACGGAATGCATAAGTCATCGCATACACGTTGCTGGCGATCTCCGTCTCCACCAATTCTTTGTAAAGTCGACCGTTGGGTTCGTCGCCGAGGATATAAACCAGCGCCTTGATCGCTGCATACTCGGGGTGTCCGCCCGCGGGGATGTGATACGCGGCACCGGCGAGTTGCACGTCGCCCACGCGGCGGAGCACGACGGTTCGTTCGCCGTCTTGGGCGGGCTCGGTGGTGTAGGTTTCATCAATCGGTGTTTTGGGCTGCTCCAGCGAACCGAAATGTTCCGCGATCGCGTCGAGTGCGGTTTGGGGGTCGAACTTGCCCGCAACCACGACGAGGACGTTGTCTGGACGGTAGAATTTTTTGTAGAACGCACGCAGCTTTTGGACGGGAACTCGCTCAATGTCGCTGCGGTTTCCGATCGTGCTCTTGCCGTAGTTGTGCCATTCGTAGGCAGCCGATTGAATCCGTTGCATCAGCACTCGGATCGGCGAGTTTTCACCGCGTTCGAACTCGTTGCGGACAACCGTCATTTCGGACGCGAGGTCTTCGCCCTTGATGTTGCTATTGACCAACCGGTCGGCTTCCAACGCGATGGCGAAACGCAGGTTGTCTTCGCTGGCGGGCAACGTTTCGTAGTAGTTCGTACGATCCATCCATGTCGTGCCATTGAATTGGGCGCCGCGGTCCTTGAGCAACTTGGGAACTTCGGGGTGCGCGGGCGTGCCCTTGAACAACATGTGTTCGAGCAAGTGAGCCATTCCGGCTTCGCCATATCCCTCATGACGCGAACCGACGAAAACCGTCATGTTCACGGTCACCAAATCCTTGCTGTCGTCGGGGAACAACAATACTCGGGTGCCATTGTCGAGCCGATACTCCGAAATGCCTTCGATCTCAGTAACCTTCATCAATTGCTCGCTCGATCCGTCAGTGGTGTTGGTGGATTGGTCGGCAGCCGCGGCGGACTCGGTGGTCGTTTTTTCGTCGCCAAGGGTGGCAGTCGACGACAAAAACGTCACAGCGACCATAAACAGGCAAATGGGTCGTGGGATCACGCGATTCATCTTACGGGCCTCTACTTGGCAGTAACGAAAACTCGGTTGCTCGGCTTCGATTGTAGCGACCGGACGAATCAGCGATAACGGGAGAAGCGACGAAGCGCATCTCAATGACCAAATGTCTTGGGGGCAACGTCGGAAAGACCACTGACATGATCCAGCGATGACAAACCAAGAAAGTGCAGTTCAGCAACGATGGACCGATGTCGCCGATTTGGCCAACGTCCAGCAATCCGGCGCGATCGAAGTTGTCGTTGACGGCCAAATCATCGCCGTTTTCTGGCACGCCGGTACTCTGTTTGCGATCGACGGGATGTGTGCTCACCAGGGCGGCCCGATCGCCAAAGGTAGTGTCCAAGGCGGTTGCGTGACGTGTCCCTGGCATGGCTGGCAATACGAACTCGCCACGGGTATCCAAACGATCAATCGCCAACCCCTCCAGCGAACCTATCCAGTCCGAATTTGCGGCGACCGCGTCGAGGTGCTGGTCGAGTGACCGCGAGAACTCGGGCGACTCTCAGTCCGATGCGTCGGCCGAGGAGGCGTTGAGAAACATTCCATGTTGGTGTCGCACGATTTCACCGTCGACGAGATAGAGTACTTCTTCGGCCAAGTTTTCGGCCAAGTCGGCAATCCGTTCCAAGTGTCGCGAAGCACTGAAGCAATGCACTGCCGGCTCGATGTACTCGCGGTCTTCTCGCATCAATTCATGCAAATGATCAATCACGATTCGATTGAGCGCGTCGACTCGATCGTCGCTACGAATCACATCCGCAGCTTTCTTAACGTCGCTTTCGACAAATGCGTCGAGCGCACGGCGAACCATATTGGTCGCGCTGGTCGCCATCTCGGTTAATTGGTCGGGCACCGGGAACAACGGATACAAATCGAGGGACTTGGAACGCTCGGCAATATTGCACGCCAAGTCCGCCATTCGCTCCAGTTCGCCGTTGACCTTGATCACGGTGATCAACCATCGCAAGTCAATTGCCACCGGCTGGTGCAAGGCCAGCAATTTAAGGCATTCCTCTTCGATCAGAATATCGGTGGCGTCGACCGCGGAGTCGGTTTGGATGACGCGATCGGCAAGCTCGGCACGTCGCTCGACCAATGACCTCACCGCGAGCTGGATCATTTCTTCGACGACGCCAAATTGCCCAACCAATTGTCGACGAAGTTCATCAAGGCCACGTTGCAAGTGCTTGGACATTGAGACGTTCTGGGTGAGTTGAAGGGGATGTTGCGAGAGCCAGATTGTCCCATTGTGTCCTAGCGAGCCTGACGCGCGAAGCTGACACACAACGAAGGCCAAGTCCACCTCGTGATAGACTCGATCGTGGGTCAGGGAATCGCCTGCGATCCAGAGCGGCCCGCCACCCATTGTCCATGGGTGGCGGGCGTGGTCGCTGCGATGTTTACAGTTCCCAACCTGAGCGATAGTCGCGTTGGACGAACTGATTGACTTCGGGAACGTTGGAGCTCGAGAGGGACTTCGCATCCCACTCGATCCGCTGTCCTTCGCCGGCACGCATTGCCAAGTTGCCGACCAGAATGGTCTCGGTCAGTCGACCGGCATAGCCAAAGTTGCTCATCGTGCCTGGCTCATACTCACCCTTGACTGTGTTGACGAACTCCCATTTTTGTCGTTCGTCGGTTCCACCCTTGAATGGAATTCGCGGTAGCGATTGCTCGGGAAGCTTAAAGTCCTTGTACTGGTTTTCAGGCAGCAACGTGTACTGGGCACCGTAGTCGTTTGCGGAGAACACGAGTCCCTTGCTACCGACGACGAGCGCGCCACTGGTTTTGCTTCCACCTTCGCGTTGTTTAGCCACTTGCTTTTGGAACGATTCGGGAAGTTGCTTGATCAGTTCTTCGCCCGGCAGATTACCGCCGTCGTACCAATGGAACTTGCAAGCCGGAAGCCCTTCGCGCTCGGGGAACTCGAACATCAATTGGGAGCTTGATGGATAGGTCTCGCCTTCGACAATGCCTGGGTTCTTGACCGCGGTAACCGCGATCGGATCCCACAGCTTGAGCGCCATCACGGGCATATTCGTTGTGTGACAGGCCATGTCGCCAAGCGCACCGGTACCGAAGTCGCACCAACCGCGCCAATTGAACGCATGGTATTCGTTGAGTTTGAATGGACGCATCGGCGCTGGGCCGATCCATGCATCCCAGTTCAAACCCTCGGGTACTGGGTCTTCGCCTTCGGGACGACCTTTGCCCTGTGGCCAAATCGGACGGTTGGACCAAACGTGAACTTCGCTCACATCGCCAATCGCACCGCTGCGGATGACCTCCACGGCCTCGCGAAGTCCGTCTTCGCTCGTTCCCTGGTTGCCCATTTGCGTGATCACGCCCATCTCTTCGGCCGTCTCACGCATCAGACGCGCTTCGCGAATCGACCACGTCAACGGCTTTTGGCAATAAACGTGCTTCTTCATTCGCATCGCGCGAACGGCGGCTGCGGCATGCGTGTGATCAGGCGTGCTGACGACAACGATATCGACTTTGTCACCCAGCTTGTCGAGCATCTCGCGAAAATCACTGAATTGTTCGGCGTCGCGATATTCACGACCTTTCTTGGTCAAGTTGCCAGCGTCAACGTCGCACAAGCCGACAATCGATACGCCGTGATCGCCAATGTGACTGGTATCACTGCCGCCTTTGCCGCCGACTCCGATGCAAGCGGCCGATGGTGCCTGCAGCGCCGAAGGTTGTGCATGCGACTTGAGAGCTGTGCCAGTAAAAAATCCAGCGCCGGCAGTCAGCGCGGCCGATTGGCCCATGAACTTACGACGATTGACTTGCGGCTTTGAATTTGGTTTTGGCTGTTTTTGCATGCCAGTTCCTTGATTTGGATGGGGTTAAGCGTTCAGCTAACTACGATAACCGCGAACAAAACGACAAACAATCGCCAATTAAGGCAGATTCGCGGCCGCTCGCTTCGTTGCCTCCAGGCACGATTGCGTTTAAGTTTCTTTACAGGGGCCGCGATTGCTCGCCAGGCCGCCTCTCGACACCCAACCCCCCTCCACCGTCCGCATTCGCATGTCAAAATATCACCTGCTAACTTTTTCTCATCTCGTCATTGCCGCTTGTACGCTCATTCCGGCAGGCTGCAACCGACCCGTCAATGATTCGACGGCTGTCAAATCGACGACCGGCCCAGCGGACAGTGGGAAACCTAAGCCGACGTCGCCCGCAGTCGCCAAACCGGCCGCTAGCGTCCCTGCCGATGACCCCGCTGCGGTGGCCGCCCTCGAGGAGGCTGGCTACCAGCTCGTCAAGAACAAAGCCGGCAACGTGGTCGAGTTCACCGTGGCGAGCGACAAACCGATTAGCGATTCGCTCTCGCATTTAGCTGGCGTCCCGAACGTGGAGATCGCGTTGTTCAAAGGCAATGGCATCGACGACTCAGAAATGGAAAACCTTGCATCGCTCCAGAAACTCGAGTGGCTCGATCTTTCGGAAACGTCGATCGGCGACGTCACACTCGCCAGCGTCGCCAAAATCCCGACGCTCGAGGTGTTGATGTTGCGTCGAACGGCGGTAAGCGAAGTGGGTCTCGAAAAACTTAGTGGCCTGAAGAAACTTCGCGCGATCGATCTACGCAATACCAACGTCAACGACGCCGCGACCGTTCCCTTGGGCAAGATCAAAACGCTCGTCGATGTCCAATTGGAGAAATCCAAGGTGACCGACGAGGGCGTCAAGAATCTCGCGGAATTGCCACTGAAGTCGCTGAACCTGAACTACTGCACCTCGATTAGCAACGCTTCGATGGCTGTGATCGGCGGAATACCGACGCTAGAGTCGATCCAGCTTGACTACACGAACGTCAACGACGAAGGCATGAAGTCGCTTGCCAGTCTCCAACGGCTCAAGCGACTACGTATCCGCGGATGCGATGTCACGGGCGATGGTATCGAGCATGTCTCGGGCAATACCAATCTCGAACGTTTCGAATTGCGAGACTCGTCCATCGATGACAAGGGACTCGCCATCATCGCTGCCCTTCCCAAAGTCAATTACATCGACATCGCCGAATGCCGCTTGGCTTCACCCACGGGCATCCAAAAGTTGGGCAAGCTCACGGGATTGACGTATCTAGGTCTGTGGGAAACCAAGACCAACGACACGACGGTCGCGGGTCTTGGCGACCTCGTCAATCTCGAAACGCTGGACCTCAAAGCGACATCGATCACCGACGAATCACTTCCGACGCTGATGAAGTTCACTAAGCTCAAGGATCTCACGGTCGCCGGCACCCAGCTATCGGACGACTCGTTCCGTCAACTAGCAACGCTCCCCGAATTGAAGGTGCTCAACGTCGCCAACACTAGCATCGGCTACGAAGTGCTCGACGAACTCGCCGAAAATCACAAAGAGCTGAACGTGGTACAAATCGAACAGTAAAGTTTCGATTTGTACCGGCATTAGGTGCTAGCCGCATCGTGTGATACCGGTGGGTCACTCCATGCCCTAGCATCAGGACGATGTTGCAAACCTGGCACAACGTCATCGTGCGATGGATAGGACCGCCGTCGGGTAGGCTGGCGGACGTCGATCGAGCGTAGTTCGACCGGCGGTTGGAAAAAAAATGGCATGCGAGATGCTCCAACGGTTAGTGCTACCGTCCACTCCCAACCCGCCAGGATTTTTTCATGACTCAAATCGCCCAAGCGACTTATCGCGCAGGAACTCACCATCCGGAAATGGTCGAATCCGACGGACGCCGACCGTCGCGACATCAACGCAACATCAGTGAGCGTGAACAATGGGTGTCGTTGATTGGCGGTGGAGCCTGTGCGATCTACGGACTCACAAGTCGTTCATCGTTGAGCTGGATTGGCTTAGCGGCGGGGGCATCGCTGCTATACCGCGGTTGGACTGGCCACTGCGGTGTATATGACACGCTTGGCGTTGATACGTCCAAGTCGCATGGTGTCGGTGTCCGAGCAGGGCGAGGGCGCCAAGTACAACGCTGCGTTCACGTCAATCGTGATCGGAACGAAGTTTATAGTTCGTGGCGAGACCTGGCGAACTTACCAAAGTGGATGCACCACCTGGAATCAGTCCAAGTTTTGGACGATGAGCGATCGCATTGGGTCGCCCGAGGCCCGATGGGCAAGCAGTTGAGTTGGGACGCCGAAATAATCACCGATCGTCCCGGCGAGGTCCTTGCTTGGCAATCGCTTCCCGGATCGCAAGTTCACACCGCTGGCTCAGTGCACTTTACGC
Organism: Pirellulaceae bacterium; assembly: GCA_041741195.1. Lineage (GTDB taxonomy): Bacteria > Planctomycetota > Planctomycetia > Pirellulales > Pirellulaceae > JBBSJZ01. The sequence continues at coordinate 63,088 of JBGSKM010000011.1, read as the reverse complement.
CACCTGCCAATGGCGAAGGCACCGAGCTTGTCGTCACTCTCAAATACGACCCACCTGGCGGCGCCACGCTCGCAGGTCTGGCGAACTTGCTGCGCCAGGGTCTTGAGCAGGAACTTGGGGAGGACCTTCGACGATTCAAACAGATGATCGAAGCGGACGGAATTGCTGCGGCGGACCAGCGTCCTTGATGCAATACTTTTTCGGCTTCCTTTGAACAACCAGTTGACTGTCCCCTGGCCCGTTCGACGTTAGCAGTTAGTCTCACCGACCAGCGGATGTTTAGTGAGCACGCAATCGGCACATCAAGTTGAATGCGCGAGTGCCCCGTGCCAAGCGGTCTTAGATTATTGAACATCAGAAATCAATGCGACCACTGAAGAAGTAAGCTCTTGGCATCACTCATTGAAGATTACGCGCTGCTGGGTGATTGTGGTGGCGCTGCGTTAGTCGATCGGGGTGGATCACTTGATTGGCTATGTTTGCCGCGTTTTGATTCCGGCGCCTGTTGCGCTGCCTTGTTGGGCGACGAGCGTCATGGCTGTTGGCGGATCGCTCCAGTCGCTGAGGTCCATCGCGTCTCCCGTCGCTATGTAGAAGGGACTCTAGTACTGGAGACCGATTTGTCTACGGGTACAGGTGTGGTGCGGTTGACTGATTTCATGGCTCCGCAGACAGCTGAGTCGGACGTCTTTCGCTTGGTCGAATGTCTCGACGGAAACGTCGAACTCGAAAGCCGGCTCAGCCCTCGCTTTGATTACGGCTCCATTGTTCCATGGGTGACGCGTCTCGATCGTGGAGTTCGAATGATCGCGGGCCCCGAGCGGATCGATTGCATCAGCGACTTGCGGATGGAAATCGAGGACCATTCGGCTGTCTCGCGATTCACGCTGGCAGCTCATCAGCAAGCCGCCTTTCAGTTAACTTGGACGCGGACTCAAGACCCACCGTCATTGGAAAAGAACGTTCGACAGACGTTAGCGGACGCGATTGCGTGGTGGCGCGACTGGTCGAGTCGCTGCACATTCAAAGGACGATATCGCGATGAAGTGGTCCGGTCGCTAATAACCCTCAAAGCGCTGACCTATGCGCCGACGGGCGGCATTGTCGCGGCAGCAACCACATCGCTTCCCGAGCATATCGGCGGCGTTCGCAATTGGGACTATCGCTACTGCTGGCTACGTGATGCAACGTTCACACTATATTCGTTGTTGATCGGTGGCTACACCGAAGAGGCAAAGGCATGGCGGCAGTGGCTGGTCAATGCAGCGGCCGGAAACCCATCGCAGCTCCAAATCATGTACGGCGTGGCGGGCGAACGTCGGTTGACGGAAATCGAACTCGACTGGCTGCCTGGCTATGAGAACTCCGCTCCGGTGCGCACCGGTAATGCGGCTTACCGTCAACATCAACTGGATGTTCCCGGTGAGATCATGGAAGCGTTGCACTTGGCTCGCCGCTATGGAATCGATCCCGACGAACAAGCATGGCGAGTGCAAGCGGCAGTACTCGAGTTTGTCGAAAAGGAGTGGTCCAATCCAGACGAAGGTATTTGGGAAATACGCGGCCCCAAGCGTCATTTCACGCACTCGAAAGTCATGGCCTGGGTGGCAGCAGATCGTGCGGTGAAAGATATCGAGTTATTTGGAATGCCGGGCGAGGCACAGCGGTGGAAAATGCTGCGAGACCATATTGCCGCCGAGATCCATGCTCGAGGTTACAATGAAAAGCTCGGTGGATTCGTTCAGTCGTATGGTTCCGACGAGACCGATGCCAGCTTGCTCATGTTGCCGCTAGTGGGATTTGTAGAAGCCACCGATCCAAGGATGGAAGGGACACTCCGACTGATCGAAGAACGTCTGGTCAGCGATGGGTTTGTCGTACGGTACCGCACCGAGTCCAACGTGGACGGACTGCCCGAAGGCGAGGGAGCATTCTTGCTTTGTTCTTTCTGGCTCGCCGACAACTACTGCCTTGCGGGACGCCATGGGGAAGCTCGTCAACTGTTTGAGCGGCTTCTGAGTTTGAGGAACGACGTCGGGTTACTCGCCGAAGAATACGATCCGCGCGCAAGGCGGATGCTGGGGAATTTTCCACAGGCCTTTTCGCACGTGGGGCTCGTCAATACCGCAAGGAACCTGACCGCTGAAGGCGGACCGGCCGAAGAACGTGGCCACGAAGAAGTCTGATGGTCTGAAAACGCGTCACCAGAACATTGGAAGATCTCGGGCTCATCCTCGAGACTTAAGAAGTAGCTGGCTCCAAGGGACTATCGGTCGCTTTGATTAAGTGTCTCGCCAGATAGCGTCGTGGCAGTCACGTCGGACTCTTCGACCCGACTTCGAAGCACAACCACACTACACGGCCCCAACGTGTACTCGCTCTGCAATATGTCAGCCCCATTCTCCTGGGGATGTGCAGTATCGAACACTCGCTGCCACGGTTGGCCGCTGGCCAGACTCGGCAAACTGAACTCGATCGTCGTCGAATGATCCACATTGAACAACATCAGGACATGATCCCCAATGATAGTCTCGCCATACTCGTCGACGTCGATCTTGCCACCGCAGTAATGGACGCCGACACAACGAACGATGGGATTGTTCCACGTCTGCTCACTCATTTCGCTGCCATTGGGCTCTAGCCATGTCACATCTGGACTATCGATCCCACGAATCGCTTTCCCGTGAAAGAATCTCCGGCGCTGGAGCACAGGTTGTGATCGCCGAAAGTCAATCAACAGCTTTGTAAAGTTCAAAAGTTCAGTCGCGCGTTCGTCAAGTTCCCAATCCAGCCAAGTGAGCTCATTGTCTTGACAGTACGCGTTATTGTTGCCGTCCTGCGTATGTCCGAGCTCGTCGCCCGCAAGAAGCATCGGAACGCCTTGGGACAGGAGCAGTGTCGCTAGAATCGCACGTTGCTTCTTTGCTCGGAGCGCATTTACCGAATCGTCATCGGTTGGACCCTCGGCACCGCAATTCCAACTGTCATTATGATCGGCTCCATCGCGATTGTCTTCGCCGTTGGCTTCGTTGTGCTTGTGGTCGTAGGAGACGAGATCATTGAGTGTAAAGCCATCGTGACATGTCACAAAATTAACGCTGGCGTGAGGGCGACGACCATTCCACTGGTACAAGTCACTCGAGCCGCTGATGCGAGTCGCGAACTCTGATGCGAGTCCGCCATCACCCTTCCAAAAGCGTCGTACGCAGTCGCGATAGCGTCCGTTCCACTCGGACCAACCGATCGGAAAGTTGCCCACTTGATAACCGCCTTCGCCCAGATCCCAAGGCTCTGCAATCAACTTGACTTGAGACAACACGGGGTCCTGGTGGATGATGTCGAAAAACGCCCCCAGCTTGTCAACTTCGTGAAGTTCGCGAGCAAGCGTACTCGCCAAATCAAATCGAAAGCCATCGACGTGCATCTGTGTTACCCAGTACCGCAGGCTATCCATCATGAACTGCAATACGCGTGGATTGCGGACATTGAGCGTATTGCCACAACCGGTATAATCCATGTAGTAGCGATGATTTTCGGGCGAAAGGCGATAATAGGCGGCATTGTCGATTCCGCGAAATGACGTTGTCGGTCCCAATTCGTTCCCTTCGAAGGTATGGTTGTAAACCACATCGAGAATGACTTCGATGTCCGCATCGTGTAGATTGCGTACCATCGTTTTAAATTCGCGAACAACTTCCGTCGGCTCATTCGCGGCCGCATACCGTGGATCGGGTGCGAAGAACCCCATGGTGTTATAACCCCAGTAATTCGTCAGCCCACGTTGTTGCAAATAGCGGTCGTCGCTGTGCAAGTGAATTGGTAGCAATTCCACTGCGTTAATGCCGAGCTCCTTTAAATAGTTGATCGCTTCGTGCGACCCCAGACCGGCGTAAGTTCCTCGATAGGGTTCGTGGATCCGCTGATTCAAGCGAGTAAATCCCTTCACATGCATCTCATACATGATCAATTGATGAGACGGAATTTTGGGAAAGCGATGATCGCCCCAGGTGAAGGCTTCATCGATCACGACCGCCAGAGGCGCGTCAGCAGCATTGTCTTCGGGGCTAAATGACTCGTCGGATTTCCCGTCGCCGACAATGTAACCGTGACTCGCATCACTCCAATTTGGCAGCCGACCGATCGCCTTCGCATACGGGTCAAGTAAGAGTTTATTGGCATTGAAGCGGTGTCCGTCGCTCGGTTGGTACGGCCCGTAGACACGATATCCATACAGCTGTCCCGGACGCGCATCCGGCAGATAGACGTGCCACACCATGTCGGTATGTTCCGCCATCACAAATCGGCTGGATTCGACTTTGTCGCTTGGGTCACCAAACAAACATAGCTCGACCTTCGTCGCGTTCTCACTATACAGCGCAAAATTGACGCCGCGTCCATCCCAAGTGGCGCCCAAAGGATAAGGACGACCGGGCCACATTCGATTTGGAGACATTCGTACGTTTCAATGATTGGTTAGAGGAACTCGTCATGGGAAATCGGCATCGTCAACACCGCAAATGGCAACTCGCTGAACAGGTTAGCCAGTCGAAGCTGATTCGTTGGCACGTCGAAGGTGCGTCCGGTGAGATGCTCGTGGAATCGCATCGACGTTTTCTTACTCAACTCGACCGTGGTATCATCCCAAATGGGCCCTACGAAGTCGGTCAATCGCATCAAGTTGTTCGGCTGGCCCGTACGCCGCGACTGCGTCAACTGATACGGCAAGCGAGGAACAACGACGACATTCATTTGATTCTGGAATCGCCGGCAAAATGCAATCACATGGTCTGCACATTTGCCGTGAACTTCCAATGGATGGTAGTCGCCACTGGAGAACAGTTCCGTATGTTCACGTCGCATTCGCAGCAACTGCATCACGAAGAATTGCTTCAATTCGTCTGGCCAGCTAGCCGTTAGGTCCTGCAATGTTTGCGACGCTTTGGAATCCCAATCGGCCTGTAACCGAGCGAGCGACGCTCGACGCAAGTTATAATCGACTGGCTGGCGATTGTCGGGATCAACCAAACAGAAGCTCCAGTACTCGGTGCCCTGATAAAAATCGGGAACACCAGGTAACGTTGCTTTGAGCACTAACTGCGAGAGCGCATTAACGTAGCCGGGACCGGCGATTTCAAACGCCAGGTCGTCGAGCAACTTGAACGATTGTGATTCGGGATCTGCAAGAAATTGTTCCACGCACTCTTTGATGGCGGTCTCGAAGGTGAACGAGGGAGTCCGCCATGAAGTATGCTGCTTTGCTTCGCGAAATGCTTTCTCGAAGTAAGCCTGCATTCGATTTGAGTATTCTTTTGATGTGGCCGGGTGAGGCGACGTCATATTATCCATGACCGGCCACGTTCCTAGCAACGTCTGGAAGATCAGGTACTTTGCGTTTGCATCTGGAGCCTCACGTGCTTCGACGGTCGCTGACGCCGCGGCCGCTGCTTCGCACCACTGCGAAAATTGCTTTGCAAATCGATCTGGGATTTCCGAGAGGACATGCATCCTCGCACGGACGTCTTCGCCACGTTTTGTGTCATGAGTTGCGGTGGTCGAAAGAGCTCGCGGCCAGTCTTGAACGCGCCGTTGCTGTCGCGAGTGAAATGATCCGACGGAGCTCCCGCTGGATCCTAGTTCGGCACCGACTTCATTCAGCGATGCTAGGGGATAGTATCGATAAAATGCCGTGTCTTCCAAACCTTTGGCAGTGACGGGACCAGTCAACTGTTGCAGACGGTTGGCGAATTGCCTCCATTGGTATTGAAGGTCCTCGCTTAAGCCCTTCGGAAACTGCAAAAGCAAAACGTCTTGCAGAAACTCAAGGGCGGCCCAGGACATGGTCGGATTGCGAGTCTTTGCGCGGCGAACGGCATCGCGAATGTGCCCATGATCGATAGTTCCGACGTCCCATCCTTGGGGCCGAACGTAGGTGCGATAGACCGGAAAGCAGGCAATGTATTCACGTAGCGCTCGTTGCAATACTGGCAGAGTGAAGTCATAGGAGTATCGATGTGCGCGTGCCAAGCGAAACAAACGCGACGCCAATACGAACAGCTCGCTGGCCATCGCATCCTGCAAAATCGTCTGCTTGCCTTCGTAGGTGATGTCGCGGGGCGTTTGATCGATGCCAGTGGCTTCAGCGTACTTCGATTGCAGCCTTTGCATTTTCTCGTGATCCACGAGCACCTCGGACAGTTGATTCAGGAATTCGTAGCCCGTCGTGCCGCTGACCGCCCAGTCCTCCGGCAAGGTTTCGTCACCGGACAAAATCTTCTCCACGACTACATACAAAGTCGCCGCATGTCCGCTTGACGCACTCCAATGTTGATCCTGTACCGACAATCTCCGATAAGTGGTTTGCAGGTGTTCGAAATATGCCGCAGGATCAAGTAAACCATCGGGATGGTCCACTCGCAGACCAGTGATCAAGCCAGCATCCAATAAGTCGAAAGTTAATCGATGAACCGACTCAAATACTTCGGGATTCTCGACGCGAATCGCAGCAAGATCATTAATGTCGAAGAATCGTCGATAGTTGATTTCGTCAACCGCGACCTTCCAGTATGCAAGTCGATAGAACTGCTGAGATAGCAGTTTCTCAAGGGCATTGATTGAATCTTCGTTGGTTGCATCGCTGTACCGCTGCTCCAACGCCGCGTCGATTGCCTGCGTGACTTGCGAGCTTTGGCGTTGCAAGACTTTGAGTCGTTGACGCGCAACGAATTGCTCGCGATAGCGATCCTCGACGGATACGGCGATTGTCGATAGCTGACGTAACTGGAAGATAATGCTTTCGAGTTCATCGCGAGTTGCACCGGCGATGTCACCTGGAAGATAGTCAATCGCTGACTGCAACAGGTCCGGCCAACTCAGCGGCGTCAGCGGAAACTGGCGATCAAAGTACTTGAGCACAAACCCATCGCCGGTGCGCACAACTGCTAATTCTCCATCTTCCAAAACTTCGCCAAATCGTCTTCCCAAAAAAGGCAACAACACCCGACCGGGAAAGTCGCATCCAGGCGGATCCCAATCGATATCGAAATACTTTGAAAACTGAGCATTAGGACCGTTCTCCAGGACATCGTTCCAATAGTGATTATCAGGGTCGTTGATACCCATGTGGTTGGGAACGATATCAAGCAGCACGCCCAATCCAGTCGATCGCACCACTCGGCCGAGTTGATCAAGTGCCGCGCGCCCACCAAAGGCCGCTTCGACACGTGTATGGTCAACGACGTCATAGCCGTGCTGGCTATCGGAGCGAGCGTGAAAGAGCGGCGACAAGTATAGGTCACTGATTCCGAGCCGATCGAGATACTCAACCAGCGACGCGCATTCCTCAAGTCCGAATTCGGTACTCAACTGCAAGCGATAGGTGGCTCTGGGTAGACGGTTAACGAGATTGGACTGTTGAATCTCAGACCCCGGTAACGAGGAACGGGTTGCGGTCATTTGTTGTTCTTGTCTGCCCTACTGCATCGACCTGACTGGTTGACAACTGATTTTGGCGAGACACTTCAGCAAATGTGGTACCGAGTTTGCAAACTGGATCGGCGAATCGCGGGCCTCGCATAGCGGGGGAGCTTCGCGCGTGCCCGCGACACTTCCTACTATCAAGTACGGCGCAAAGCCGATGAATATATCCGAGGATATCAAGTGAATCTAAACGTTCAGCGGAAGCTTCAGTTTGGGGCCGAGATCATTGGCGATTCCGTTCACTTTCGAGTCTGGGCTCCTCGACGCACGCATGTTTGCGTCCAGTTTGCGGAGGGAGTTGATCGGTTGCCACTCAGATCCGAAGGCAACGGATTCTTTAGCGGCCAGGCCAATGGAGTGGAGGCGGGCACTCGCTATTGTTTTCGCCTGGACGACGAGGAACGCGTTTACCCGGATCCTGCCTCGCGATTCCAGCCCGATGGCGTTCACGCCGAATCACAAGTTGTCGATCCCACCGCATATCAGTGGCACGATGAGGACTGGAGGGGTGTCGAGCTGCCTGGTCAAGTGATTTATGAGCTGCACATTGGTTGCTTCACTCCACAAGGCACATGGCGAGCTGCAGAAACAAAACTGCAGTTGCTAAAAGAGGTTGGCATAACGGTGCTGGAGGTGATGCCCGTTGCCGAATTCAACGGCGACTTCGGTTGGGGTTACGACGGGGTCAAGTGGTTTGCTCCAACTCGCAACTACGGATCGCCAGATGACTTTCGCCACTTTGTGGATACGGCACACCAGCTCGGTTTGGCGGTTATTTTGGACGTGGTCTACAATCACTTTGGCCCAACCGGAAACTATACCGCCGCTTTCTCGCCCTATTTCGTTTCGAAACGTCATCCGACCGAATGGGGCGATGCAATCAACTACGATGGGGAAGGCGCCCAGAGTGTTCGCGACTTTGTGACAGAAAATGTTCGCTATTGGATCAGCGAGTACCATCTGGACGGTTTACGACTTGATGCGACTCAAGCCATCTTCGACGATTCGCCGCGGCATTTGCTTGCCGATTTGTCCACTGCCGCGCGATCGGCTGCGAAGACTGTCACCGGCGATGCTCGAAACATCATCATTATTGCCGAGAACGATGCGCAGGATGTTCGTCATGTCGAAACCGTTGAAAGCAATGGCTTCGGCCTCGATGGACTCTGGAACGATGATTTTCATCATTCATGTCGTGTGGCGGCAACCGGCCATGCCGAGTTCTACTACGCGGACTTTGCTGGATCGGCACAGGAGATGGTATCGGCAACTCGTTTTGGTTACCTGTTTCAAGGGCAATACTCTCAAGCGCTAAAGCGATGGCGGGGGACGCCCGCTTGGCATGTTCCTGGATGGCGATTCGTTAACTACTTGCAGAATCACGACCAGGTCTCGAATTCTGCCCATGGCTCTCGTTTGCCAGATCTTACATCGCCGGGGACGTATCGAGCGCTCACCACATTTTGGCTACTTGGCCCAGCCACACCGATGTTCTTTATGGGTCAAGAATTCGGAACCCGAACTCCCTTTCGCTACTTTGCCGATCACGATGTCGAGCTAGCGACGCTGGTTCGCAAAGGCCGCTGGGAAGCACTGCGTCAGTTCCCGCGAATCGCCGGAGGCGCCGGAAACTCGATTGCTTTACCAGATCCCTCGGATCATACCACTTTCAAGGCATGCAAGCTGGATTGGTCGAGCTACCGTCCAGATTCGCCCGATGTGCTGCTGCATCGTGATTTGTTACATCTTCGACGAACCGATCCCACGTTCTCACGGCAGGAGTGTGGCATGATCCAAGGGGCAATTATCAATCGAGACTGCTTCATCCTGCGGTGGCACAACTACACCTACACCGCTCAGGCCAAAAATGATCGACTGTTGCTCGTCAATCTCGCACGCGACCTGCATTGGCAACCATCAGCGGAACCGCTGATTGCGCCGGTTCCCGATACGCAGTGGAAGATCATGTTCTCAAGTGAAGATCCACGGTATGGGGGAAGCGGAACCGCACTGCTCAATACTTCAAATTGGCATATCCCTGGCCACGCGGCAATCGTGATGGAGCCCGTTTGACGGTTACCCGAGAGCTTTCTTGTTGATGATCTCGCTCCGTCCAAAGCAGAGCAGCCGCAGTGCTGTCGCGCTGCGGCTGCTGGTCATCCCAAAGATTGGTAGACAACGCGTTCGCTTCTTGCTTACTCACGTGACTCGTAGGTCCGCCGATTGAACGGCTAGCTCACTGACATGCAGCATCTTATATGAACGATTCGTTCATCGGAATTCTTGTCATGGCGCTGACGATTCTGATTCCGGGCATGCCGAACATGGTCATGTACATGCAACACGGCAACGCCACGCCACCCGGTTGGAGCTACAACCCGTCGAGCTGGCGGCAGCGGTGGAGCATGATCGCAACCGGTTTTGCGGGCTTCATCGTGTCGCGCTACCTCGCCATGTTCCAGCTTGGCTATATCGATTATGTATGGGACCCGTTCTTCGGATTCGCCGCGGGAACGAAGCAAGTTCTCAATTCCAATATGTCACATGGCTGGCCGGTGTCCGATGGTGGTCTCGGTGCGATCGCTTACACCTTCGAGTTTTTGATGGGTTACATGGGAAGCCCGTCGCGCTGGCGAACGATGCCTTGGATGGTTGCTTTCTTCGGCATTCTCGTCATTCCGCTCGGACTGGTTCACATCATCCTTGTGATTTCGCAGCCCGTGATCGTTCACTATTGGTGTTCGATGTGTATCCTGGCCGCGTTGCTCATGCTGCCAATGTTGCCACTGGAAGTCGACGAAGTCGTAGCGATGTGCCAGCATGTCTATCAAGCCAAACGTCGCGGTGATCGCGGCGGTTCGTTTTGGGCGATCTTCTGGAAAGGTGGCAAGGCAGAGGGGTGCACCAATGCGGATAATTCACCTGAGATCATCAAGTTTCCTGATCAACCGTGGCAAGTGTTCAAAGCGTCGATTGTGGGAATGAGTTTCCCTTGGACGCTGATTGCGTGTTCGGTGCTCGGCATTGTGCTGGTGTTTTTTCCGTCATGGTTTGGCATCGACATCAAGTCGACGGCCGCCGATGTTGGGCACCTTGGCGGAATGTTGATTGTCACCGTTTCGGTAATCTGCATGGGCGAGGTCATTCGCGCAGGACGCTACTTGAATCTCGTGCTGGCTGTAATCGTCGCCGTGGCCCCTTGGTTGGTTAACAACTCCTCCACATCGTACGCCGTTGCATGCTCGGTCATTGCAGCCAGCGTTTTCTTGCTCACGATTCCTCGTGGTGTCGTGACTCAATCCTACGGCGGTTGGAACCGATACATCGTGTAATTGAATGATAACGACTCGACGAGAAATTGCGATCGATTGCCAGAACACTTTAATGATTGCAGAAGGGGCGTTGCTGCGGCGCACCAATTGCGTGGCATTCGTTTGCTCGACTCTCTAACTTTGGCAAACTGTTCGACATCCATAGCAGGCAATTCGATGACCCCGCTCGGTAAGTTAGCGTGTACACTGGCGGCCGGTTATGCGGGGCTAGAAGCGGTGCGGATGATTGTGCGCCATCGCCGTGATTTTGATTGGGCTGGAAAACGTGTCCTGATCACCGGCGCTTCGCGAGGTTTAGGACTCGTGATTGCTCGCCAGTTGGCCGAGCAGGGCGCTCGTATTGGAATCACGGCTCGCAACGAGCAAGATCTGAACCGAGCAGCGCTGGAGCTGCGGCAGCGAGGTTCTGAAGTCATCGTCCACCCGTGTGATGTGCGGGATACATCACAAGTGAGCGGTCTGGTCGATCACGTGATCAAGCAATTTGGTGGGGTCGATGTTCTGATCAATGTTGCTGGAATCATCAGCGTGGGACCGCTCGATGCGATGACATTGGATGACTTTCATGATTCAATGCAGACCAATTGCTTTGGAGCGTTACATACGTCGCTCGCTGTGCTGCCATCCATGCGTGCCTGCGGATGGGGTCGTATTGTGAACATCGCATCACTGGGCGGCAGACTTGCAGTACCTCACATGCTGCCATACGCTACGAGCAAGTTTGCGTTGGTCGGTTTGTCCAACGGATTGCGCGCCGAGCTTAAACGGGAAAACATTTTCGTCACGACGGCGTGCCCGGGTCTGATGCGAACCGGTAGTCCCCGCAACGCGATATTTAAAGGCCGACATCGGAACGAGTATGCGTGGTTCAGCATTGCCGACTCGTTGCCGGTGTTGTCGATGAGTGCTGAGACCGCCGCGGAACAAATACTTCTCGCTTGTCGTCACGGCCGTGGCGAACTGTTCATTCACAATCCGCTGAATCTGGCAATCGCTCTGCAACGAATTCATCCTGAGTTAACGCAAGAAATTCTAGCAATGGCCGCGAACGTATTGCCCGCGATGGGCGGCATAGGTCGCCGGTCCGCTCGAGGTCATGAAAGTGAGTCGGTCTGGTCTCCATCAGTGCTAACGTCGCTTACCGAGCAAGCAGCAATCGCTAATAACGAAACCTAAACTCACTCGCAGAACCAAGAGAGCGTCAAAGCGTCATCCAATAGCGGCAAGATTGCCAAGAAGCGCCGCTCGCCGATCGTCAAGCCACGCTTGGGTTCCACTGGTAGCGAGCTAAGCAAATTGGCCAAGTCGCCAGTTTCTGCGGCAGTAATTAATCCGGGGTGAACGTAGCTCGACCGACAAACCGCTTTTGTATTGCCGAGCTCCTGGGACGCAACTTCGATGGCCGCTGCTATTCTTCGTTTACGATCGGTTTTGCTGTCGTCACTGGAGATGCTCAGAAGTTCGGCCAAGGCGAGAGTGCTCCCCCACCATGTACGAAAGTCTTTTGCAGTGATGGATTCGCCACAAAGCGATTGCAACGACTCGTTGACGTCGCTGGAGCTAATTGAATGCGGTTCGTTGTACTCATCGAGGTACTGGAATAGAAAATTACCTCCAAGTGCCTTGCATTGTCGGATGACTTTAGCAACTTTCGGATCGTTCAGTTCAACCACCTGTTGTTGTCCGCTTTTGCCTGGAAAATCGAGTCGCACGCGTGTCCGCTGGACTTCGACATGATCAGGCAGCAACGTGGTCGCTCCGTGAGCACCGTTGCGTTTAGCGTAGAGCCGATTTCCGATTCGCAAGTGACCCTTGTCTAACAGCCTCACGACTGCCGCTAAGACTCGACGTCGTGACAAACCGATCGAATTTAGGTCTTTGGTGAGCTGGCGACGAATCTTCGGTAGCAACTCTCCAAAGCGGTGCATCCGATCAAATTTGTCAGCGTTGCTAACTGCTTGCCAACGCTCGTGATAGATGTACTGTCGGCGTCCTGCTTCGTCGGTTCCCACAACTTGAAGATGCCCGTTTGAGCGTGAGCAGATCACGACATCTTGCCAGGCAGGCGGAATCACAAGAGCATCGATGCGTTGCCGCACGCTCTCGCTCGTGAGTGGTTTGCCGCGGTGCGTTTTGTAAGTGAACCCCTTGCCACGCCGCTGTCGAGTGATGCCTTGATCGAGCGACGCGACATATGCCAACTTCGCTCTGGACGCTCTTCGCATCGCCAGCTCGATTCTTCTATCCAATATTTGCTCGCCCGGGGGCGATCTGTTGAGTTAAACCGTATTGGAAGCGGATTGCGATTAGTCAACGTCTACGCCTTGAAGACCCAAAAGCTGGCTATCGCAAACGGCGGACCTTCTGCGAAGAAAAAACTTGCTGCAGATGGCGGCACGCTTCACCGACCACTGACTCCGTTATCCTTAGAAATTCGGTCAATCCCTCGCTGACGCGTCGTGCAATGAGGCTTTTAATCCGTTCTCGCGGGAACAGGAATGTTCGACGTGAAAGGTCAAAGGTCGAACACACTCCCGTGACCAGTTTTGTGCTTCTCAAACAAAATCCGAATCAGACTTTGATTGGTCAAGGACTAGTGCGAATGAGGACTCGCTTCTGTCGCTGGTTCGGCTGCACGACTGACTACTTCGGTCTTGGTGGGCGGGGCGAGGACGTAGTAGAAGACTGGCGTAAGGAAGATCCCAAAGAATGTGACGCCGAGCATGCCAGAGAACACCGCGACCCCGAGCGTCGATCGCATCTCCGCTCCCGCGCCCGAAGCGAGCACGAGTGGGACGACGCCGAGAATGAAGGCCAGCGATGTCATGATGATCGGACGCAATCGAAGTCGACATGCTTGAATCGTTGCATCGTATTTGCTCAGTCCCGCGTTCTGTTGCTCCTTCGCAAACTCGACGATCAAGATCGCATTCTTGCTGGCCAAACCCACCAACACGACAAATCCGATTTGCACAAAGATGTTGATGTCCATGCCGGTGATGGCGATGCCGACGACTGCGCAAAGCAAACACATCGGAACTACTAACACGACCGCAAGCGGTAATTTGAGGCTTTCGTATTGCGCTGCCAAAACCAAGAAGACCAACACCACGGCCAATCCAAATACCACCAGCGCCGTATTGCCGGCGCGAATCTGCAAATATGTGAGCTCGGTCCACTCGGTATCAAACCCGAAGGGCAGAATCTCGGCGACGACGCGTTCGACGGTCTTGATCGCATCGCCAGAACTTACACCGGGCATCGCGATTCCGTTAATCGCGGACGCGTTGAAACCGTTGTATCGCGTGACCAGCGCGGGGCCGGTGGTGTCGATGACGCTGACGAGCGCACCGAGAGGCACCATGTCACCACGATTACTCCGTACGTACAGCTGGGTCACTTGCTCGGGCGACAATCGGTAGAGCGGATCGGCTTGCAAATTGACTTGCCAGGTGCGACCAAACGCGTTGAAGTCGTTGACATAGTAACCGCCCAAATAAGTTTGCAGCGCCGTGAACACTTCGCTGAGCGAGACGTTCATCTGCTTGCACTTTTCGCGATCTACGTCGACGTACATCTGGGGAGTGTTGGCGCGAAAGGCACTTTGCATCCCCAAAATTGTCGGTTCGCTCGAACCCTCGCGAGCAAGTTTGGTGGAAACTCTCTCAAGCTCGGTGAGCCCCAGTTGGCCAACATCGCGGACCATGATTTTGAAACCACTGCCGCTGCCCAAACCATCCACAGGCGGCGGTCCGAACACGGCGACGCGTGCCGAAATGATTTCGCTTGCCGCCGCTTGTCGAATGCGTGTCGCGATTCGCTCGGAATAGAGAGAATCATCTTCGCGATGATGAAACGGATCAAGAATTACGAACAGAGATGCGAAGTTCGAACCAACTGCGTTCTGCATGAACGATTGGCCGACTATCTCGAGCGTATGATCCACGCCCGCAATGCCGTGTGAACCATCGGTTGCTTCAGGCGACTCATGCCCTTCACCGGCGGACGATTCCTCTGGCGCCGAGGCAATGGATTCAGCAAGTGCTTGGCTATTGCCGCTTCGTTCGCCCAGAAGAATCTTGCTCATTTGCTTGACGACTTGTTCAGTGCGCTCAAGCGACGCCGAGTCAGGCAACTGAATATCGACGAGCAAATAGCCTTTGTCTTGTGCGGGAACGAAGCCGACCGGCACTGTCGTCATGCCTTTGTAGGTTGCCCAGAGCAGCCCCACGTAGACGACGAGCACGAGAAGCGACAATCGCATCAGCCATCCGGCAAGGTTCGCATACGCGCCGGAGACCGAATTGAAAAAGCGGTTGAATAGCGCAAAGAACCAACCGAACAATCCATTGATCAAACGCGAGAGCGGATCACGTTGCTCCGACTTGGGACGCAACAACAAGGCACTCAGCGCGGGGCTGAGCGTCAGCGAATTGACCGCGCTGAAGAACGTCGACACGGCGATCGTCGCGGCAAACTGTTGAAAGAACTGCCCCGTGATTCCTGAGATGAACAAACAAGGAATGAACACGCACATCAGCACGAGCGAGATCGCGATGATTGGCACCGTGACTTCACGCATCGCTTGTTGCGAAGCCTCCATGGGACTGAGTCCGTGTTCGAGTTTATGTTCAATCGCTTCCACGACCACGATCGCGTCGTCGACGACGATCCCGATCGCGAGCACCAAGCCGAACAGCGATAGGTTATTCAAACTGAATCCGATGCCCGCCATCACGGCGAAGGTTCCAATGATGGCGACGGGCACCGCGATCAACGGAATGATCGCCGCACGCCACGACTGCAAAAACACCAAGACCACGATCGCCACCAAGATGATCGCGTCACGCAGCGACTTGAACACTTCCGCGATCGACTCGCCGATGAACGGTGTCGTGTCATAGCTCATCGAATAAGCGACACCGGGAGGAAACTTTGTCGCGAGCTCTTCCATCTTGACGCGGATGTCGTTCGCAGTGTCCAGTGCGTTGGAGCCTGGTAATTGATAGATCATCAGCCCCGACGAAGGGACTCCGTCGAGGAAGCACTTGGTGTCTTCGAACCCTGCGCCGAAGTCGATGCCGCCGAATTGTTTGCCGTCTTCGGAGACACGTTTTTCCGTCACGACGTCTTTGAGTTTGACGATTTGACCGTCATCGCCCGTCTTGACGACGATCTCCGAGAATTCTTCCGCCGACGAAAGTCGTCCGAGCGTTTTCAGCGTGTACTGGAAATCTTCGCCGCTGGGCACTGGCGGGCGACCGAGCGCACCGGCGGCGACTTGGATGTTCTGTTCGCGTAGCGCGGCGATGATGTCGGTTGCGGACAACCCGAGCGATGACATGCGATCGGGGTCCAACCAAACTCGCATGCTGTAGTCGCGTTGGCCGATGATGTTGATGCTTCCCACGCCCTGGACACGCGACAGTTCGTCTTTGATCCGAATCGTCGCATAGTTACTCAGATAAAGTTGATCGCGTGACTGGTCGGGAGAGAAAAAGTTCACTGCCAGTAACTCGCTCGGTGAACTTTTGACGACCGATACGCCGATGCTTTTGACTTCAGCAGGCAAGACCGGAAGCGCCAAGTTCACTCGGTTTTGAACCAGCACTTGAGCCATGTTCAAGTCCGTGCCGACTTCGAAAGTCACGGCCAACGAGTAACCACCGTCGTTGGTCGATTGGCTGGACATGTACAACATGTCTTCGACGCCCGTGACCTGTTGCTCGATCGGCGCCGCCACGGTCTCCGCGACCACTTCGCTGCTCGCGCCGGGATACTTCGTGGTCACTCGCACCGACGGCGGCGTGATTTCAGGGTATTGTGCGATCGGCAAGGTCCACACAAAGATGCTGCCCGCCAGCACGATCAGGATTGAGATCACACAGGCGAAGATCGGTCGTTTGATGAAGAATTGTGACATGGAGGCGATGGGGGTTGCGTTGGTGAATTGGGATATCGAAACTCGCAGCTGCGAGGAACAAAAACACTCACCATCACTTTTCTTGAGGCTGCTCTTTTTGAAGCCGTACTTCTTTAGACGGCTCCTCTTGCAGCACCGGATCGACCTTCATTTTCGGTTGGATCAACTGCAGCCCCACGACGACGACGGAGTCATTCACGTTGACACCCGACTTAATCACTCGCATCGAACCCTTGCGGTCACCTAACTCGACGGTTCGACTTTCAACGACGTTCTCACCGTTGACCACATATACAAACTTAGTCGCTTGATCGGTCCCGATCGCGACTTCGGGAATCAGCACCGCGTCATAGGGTTTAGACACAGGAATGCGCAACCGCACGAACATACCTGGCGTGAGTAAACCGTTTTGGTTGTCGAAAATGCCGCGTAGCTGCGACGTGCCGGTTTGTTGATCAATGACCGTTTCGCCGTATTCGAGTATGCCCTTATGCGGAAAATCTTTTTCGTCCTGAAGTTGCAAGTCGCAGGGGATCTGGAGTTCGGTCAGCTTATCGGCTTGCTTGAAATTATCGCCCGCGACATCGCGTTGACGTCGCATGAACTTCAGCCGCACGTTTTCGTCGACGCTCGCGATCGCCTTGATCGGTTGATCGTTCACGACCGTCGTTAGTACCGTGCCGCCACCGAGCCCGCCGTTGACATAGTTGCCTTCATCGAGCAACGCGCGGTCGACGCGTCCAGTGATCGGCGTTTTGACTTGGGTGTAGTCCACATTCAACTTCACGCGAGCCGCGT
This sequence comes from Pirellulaceae bacterium, assembly GCA_041741195.1. GTDB lineage: Bacteria > Planctomycetota > Planctomycetia > Pirellulales > Pirellulaceae > JBBSJZ01. The sequence goes on along the minus strand of JBGSKM010000011.1, from coordinate 45,559 downwards.
CAGCATTGGCTGCGGTGACAAGTGATTGAGCCTCAGCGACTGCGGCTTGGTTCTGTTCAAACTCTTCGCGTGAAATCGCGCTATTGTCGAGCAGCTTTTGGGAGCGGGCGAAGGTTTTTTGAGCCATGTCGAGTCGCGTCTTGGCGACTTCGATCTGGGCTACCGACTGTTGGTAGACGGCTTCGTATTCCTCCGGCTCGATCGTGAACAGCAAGTCTCCGGCGTTTACTCGTTGGCCATCAACGAAGTGTTTCTTTTGCAAGAATCCTGAGACGCGAGCTTGGATCTTCACGCTCTCGCTTGCTGCGGTGCGTCCAGCAAGCTCCAGGTAGTCGGTGACCTGTTCTTGCTTGGCCGGGACAATCGTCACTCTTTGCGGCGGTCGCTCACTGCCCAGATTCGCAGCGCCAGTTGCGTCCGACTTGCACCCGCTGGATGCGACCAGGCCAGCGGCAACGAGTGCGAGAACCAAGACCGGAGGCTTCGTCGATTTCATGTCGTTGACTTTGAATGGAGGACTCGGCAAACACGTTCCCATCGTCAGTGCCAGGTGGTCATCGTATCTCGTCGGCGGAGGCAGCAGAAGTTGGCATGTTGGCTTCGATCACATCGTGAGAAAATCAGGATAGACTGGGCGCCGTCGATGTCGCTGGGTATTAAACTCGAAAGATCGGGTAGAATCCGTTCAACAAGCGAGGAACACGGAGCGGTGGAACGAATTCGGCAGTCGTTTGATCGGTTTTTCTTTGACGGATGCGATCCGCGAGTCGTGTCACTGTTTCGCATCGGTTATTCGATACTGCTAGCGATCTATGTCGCGGTTCTTTTCCCGGATGCGGATCGTTGGTTTACCGACGAGGGAGTGTTGACTGCGGCGACGTCGCGGCGCATGACGGGGGACGCACACGGCTCTCCATTTTTCTATGTTTCGTCGGCGCCAGCGGTCCGATGGTGCCTCGGGATCTTGATGGTTCACGCGGTGATGTTGCTGCTGGGGATCTGGTCGCGTCTTCAAGTCGCGTTTGTTTTTATTTGGATCGTCGCATTGCAGCATCGAAACTTGATGACGATGGATGGCGAAGACGTTGTGTTCCGCTGGTTCGCATTCATCATGATCTTCTTGCCGCTGGATTATCGCTGGTCACTTGCGCGGTGGTTCCGTGGTCGCGAGTCGACAGAGACCCCGGCGCAAACGTGGGCATTGCGGCTAATTCAAATCCAAATGGCTGTCATCTTTCTATCGTCCGCAGTATGCAAGTTGCTTGGACAGACGTGGTGGGATGGTACCGCGTTGTTTTACGTCGCTCACATGGGCGATTATTTTGGACGAGTGTCCCTGTTGAGCTCCTGGTTCGACGAACCCTGGGTTTATCGCAGTCTGACGTGGGGCGCCGTCACGATCGAGTTGATCGTCTCGATCTTGATTTGGTTCCCACGCTTCCGCGTCGTTTGCATGATCGCGGCAATCGCGTTGCACGTGGGGATCGAGCTCACGATGAACTTGTTTTTGTTCCAGTGGCTGATGGTGATCGGGTGGCTGTCGTTCGTTAAGCTCCAGCCACTTCCGCGGCCTTGTAGACGACCTGAGCTCGTTTGAAACCCAGACGTTCGTAGAGTCGCACTGCGCCAGTATTGTCATTGGTGACTTCCAAATGCATGTGAGTCAGACCCACGCTACGGAACCCAATGGCCGCTCGACCCAGGAGCACGCTACCGAGGCCACGTCCGCGATGCGCCGGGTCAATTCCTAAATTTTGGATCGCTCCCCAGCCGTCGCAACTGATCCCTTGGACCGTGCCGATCGCATCGACACCTCCCGTTTGGGCGTCACGATAACGCAGTAGCCATGTCGACTCGGGAACAAAGTTGTCCCGGCAGGTAATCTCGCGCATCAACCGCAAGCACCCATCCTTGCGCCCCAAGCTGGGGAACACGTTCGCATCGAGTTCGTGCGAAAAGCTTCGATACTTTGCCGAGGCGTGTTCGCGGAGCAGATCTTCGCTAAACGCCACCAATTCATAACCGGCCGGTGCCATCACGTCCCAAATCGGGTCCGTGAAATCGAATTCCATGCGGTACCGCTTGAAATACGTCAAACCCATGATGCGATATTGTGACCATTGGCAAAGATTGAATCGACCGTCTTATTCTACCACGCTCCCAACACCTTGGATGAGCCGATTTTTCCAAATGGAGCTGGACAATCCGGTTCGCCACCAATGCTACTTATTCAATTGCCACGCTTCGTTAAAAAAGTCAGCGAGCACGACTTTGCCGGGATCAACGGTTGAGGGAGGAGTATCGAGGTTAACGATTGCCCAATCCGGCAACATCGGCACTTGGCGAGCATTGTTCAGATACGCGTACTCACGAAACGTAAAGCTGCTGTTGAGCACCACATAGCGATTCGGATTCATCGGATTGGGGTAAACAAGAATCGTGGCGTGATTGCTGGCCGGAAACGATTTCGAACCGACCGTAATCTTTTCGGCCGTCCACGAGATCGGCAGGTCCGTCGCGATTTGACGAATCACGGAGTTGCTCGCCGGATCACCCCAGAGGATTAGGTTGGCTGAGTCCGCGAGTTCTTGCGTGACATCGACGTCGTTGACGACGCGAGCATCACCGCGAAAGTGCCGTCGCCAATGCTCAATGGCTCGGTCGAGTTCACTGTCCGCCCACTTGGTGAGTGCTTCGTTTGGCGACTGTCCCGTCGGTCGAACGAACACGAAGGGACCCATCAGGGCGTCGTCGATCGGCCCCTGCAAGTCACGTCGCTTGCGAAGCGAGCCAGTCGCCTCACCATCGCTGGCATTCCAAGTACCCACGGCATTCCGCGCCAAGATGACGCTCAATGCACCATCGCTTGTCGGACCACTGGCCGAAATCTTGGTTTCGCCGATCGTTATCTCCACGTCGGGAACCATCAACGCGTCGGAGAACGTACCGGCGGGGAAATCGAGCTCGATGTCGGTCGTGTTGGAAGTTTGGATCTCGATCGCAATTCGGGGTTTCGACTTGTCGACGATCAACGTCGCATCGACGTGAGCTCGTTTCCAGTGCTCGCGCATACCGTTGATCGCGACCCAGTTCATTCGATTGTACTTGAGTGTGTACGTTTCAAAATGAATTTGCGATTGGATCGATTGGCGGCCGCGCTTTGCCAACGACTGCATTGCCGCTTCGATGGTCGCTTTGGATGCATCGTCGATCTTATGAGCCATTTGCGCACCGATCACGTGTCGCAAGCGAATTTGGTGCTCCGCGAGCGCCTGCGCCATCACATCCGCAGCTTGCTTCTGGCGATCCAGTTCGCCGCTGTACGCAACCGTGGGACACTGGGCAAGGTTGAGTGCATAGCGATCGCAATCGTACAGATTCCAAAGCTTGCGTTGCCAACTCGTCGGATTCACCGTTTCACTTTGAAAGGTTTCTAAAAATCGTGGCGTCTCGGCAAAACCCGCGCCGGGGTTTGCGGCGAACCAACGATCGCTGTAATGCGTGGCGAATTGCCAGCACGCCGCACCGCCCATCGAGAATCCACGAACACTGATGCGATCCTCGTCGATCCGATAATGCTTTTTGACCTCTTCGAGCGCCTCCAACACATCGATTTCGCCAGCAAACTTAAACGCGTTGCTGTAACGTCCGTAGGGATGCAGCACGATCGTATTGGCCGGTGTGTACTCACCGTTTTTGTGCATGCGGTCCCAAATGAAGTTCAGCTCGCTCAAGGTCTCGCCACGACCATGAAACCAGATGTCGCATCGAAGGGGTTCGCCCGAGTCCAGGACTTTGGGATCGGGTAGCACCAAACCATAGGGCTGGACGGTTTGGTCCAGCTTGCTGATGTATCCCCGTACCATTCGTTGGCCGGGAAAGGTCCACGGAGTGTCGTCGCCAGCAGCGATCGCCGCGGCTCGACGCAGCCCCTCATCGAGAATCTTGTCCGCATGGTCGAATTCTGGTTTCGCAAAGAACTCCTGGTGCTCGAGTGCCGATCGTACCGCTCGCTCCATCACGAGGACGTCGGCTAGCAGCAAGTCAGCATCATTGGATCCTGGTTGACGCAGCACTTCGATCTGGGTATTCAGCTCGCCGAGTTTCTCTTTCAGCCGCGATGCAACTTCATCGGGAACGTCGATACCGGCTTTGGGAATTCGCCGGACCGTCGACACATTGTTGTCCGCCGGTCCATCCGCGATCGCTGCGGAGACAAATTGCATCAGGCCAGCCAGCATCAACATGCACGAAAGCGGTCGACTCGTCATCTTGCTCGTCACCTAGAGACTACTGAGATAGTTTGCCAGAGCTCCCAATGTAACTCCACGAGAGAGCAAAGTGTTCGCGATACCAATCGGGTTCACGTTTCTGGCAAGAATCACAACCCGAAGAGTGAGCGAGGGACTTACCGCGATTCCCTCGCTCACCGGCGTGTTGAGTTAGTGGATTAGGCAATTCTTGTGAGCCGATGGCGCTAGCCACGGGCATCGAAGGGCTTCTAATTCACCGTAAGGCCCGCGGCTAGCGCCGTCGGCTCACTAAATCAACACGCCGTCACGCGTCGGGTTGTGATGCCGCATCAAGTCGTTCTCACAGCACTAGTCGGTTTCGCTAATGCAAACGAGGTACTCTTGGCGCCGGTCGTTCTCGATTTTACAGACTCTCGTGTAGATCTTGCCGCCGCAGATTGTTGGGGTCGCAAAGACGCTTTCACCGAGTTTGTTCTTGGCGACCTGTTCAAATTTCTCCGGTGACGCCTTGAACACGAAGGTTTCGCCCTCTTCGTTGCTCGCGTAAACGAGTTCTCCGACCAGTACCGGCGAGCTGGTGAAGGTTCCGCCCAGTCGCTTCTTCCAGATTTCTTCACCGGTGTCGGCATCGACGCACGCCGCGATGCCTTCGTCCAAGGTCAAGTACAAGAACCCATCGCGAATCAACATCGATGGCACGTAGTATCGAGTCGACGTTTCCCAAGCGATTTTGCCGGAGCCGTCGGCAACGATCGCCGCGATGTGATTTTTGGGGTAGCCACCGGAGCTGTAGACGTGAGTTCCATCGGTAACGGTTGTCGACACGCACTCGGTCGTCGCACCTTCGATTTCCCACCATGTTTCGCCGGTGAGTGGATTCAAGCTGGTCACGAGATCGCATCCGGTGAGAATCAATTGGTCACGCCCGTCAAGGTGATGAACAACGGGAGAAGCGTAATTGGGCTTGGCCGGACGTTGGCGACTCCAAATGATCTCGCCTGTATCGCAGTTCAACCCCGCGACCGCTCCGCCGCCCTTGTTATCCGCGGACACGATTACCAGCGGTCCGTACAAGAGCGGCGACGATCCATAGCCCTGGTGCATCACATAATCCGTGATCTTTCGCTGCCATACGATCTTGCCCTGGCGATTGAGCGCCGTCGTGTACGCAGCGTCTTGGTTAAAGAAGTTGATGTAGAGATGCTTCGAGTCCGACGCGATCGTGGACGACGCGAAGCTGGACTTCGAATTCCCAGCCAGTGCATTCTTGGTGTCGAGGCCTCCTTCATGGACGATCGTTTCCCATTTCTTTCCTCCGGTCGCAGCATCAATGCAGATCACGAGTTGCACCTTTCGGTCGCTGTCCGCGGTCGCCAACAGCACTTCGTCGCCCAGCACCACGGGTGAGCTATGGCCGCGACCGGCAATGGGGACCCGCCAAGCGATGTTCTCGGTCTCGCTCCACTGCGTCGGCGGTTGTGGTTGGGGCTCGGCACTGCCGTCGAAGTTGGGTCCACGCCACCACGGCCAATCGCCCGGGGAGCTGTCCGGAATCATTGGCGACGTCGTCTCGGAGTCGCTCGCTTGCGGATCGCTTGTTTGCTGGGCCATGCCCACGCCAGCTCCCGCGATAGCCCACCAAGTGACCAGCAACAACAGGGCACAGCTTCTGGAAAATTCGGACCTACGCATCGACGTCAGCTCAGGAAGGGTTACTTTCTGCGGCACAGATTTTTTCAACCGCGGTTCACGTATCGTACCAACGGGCCGATCCTCGTGCCGCGCCCCCTTTTTGGCCCGCAGATTGCATCACGCACGTGAGTCGCGAGATTTTGTCGCGTTTCGTCGTCGCATTCTTGCTCCCAGTTAAGCCTTCATGACATTTTGTATCGGCATTAAAGTTCGCGAAGGAATCGTGGCGCTCGCCGATTCTCGCATCGTCGTCGGCAGCGAACAGAACAACAAACAGAAGTTGACCGTCATCTCGCACAACAGCGGTTCGTTGTTCGCGATGACCAGCGGTCTGCGCTCGATCCGCGACAAAACATTGACTTATGTCGAGGAAAAGCTCGAGTCCCAGGAGCAACCGTGTGACCGCGTGTACAAGTTTGCGAATCTATTTGGCGATCAACTTCGCCGAGTAAGGGACGAGGACGGAGCATCAATCGTCTCTAGCGGCTTGACTTTCAACTCGCACGCGATCTTGGGCGGTCGCTTGGGCGCCGACGGTTCGCCACAGATGTATTATGTGTATCCGCAGGGGAATTGGATCGAGGCGGCGGTCGATTCCCCTTACTTCATCATCGGACGAACGTCTTATGGGAAGCCCATTCTTGACCGCTTGCTCAACTTTGAAACGCCACTGCGGATCGCGACGTCCTTGGCACTGCTGGCGTTTGACGCCACGCGAGCCAGCGTTACCGACGTGGATGGGCCGATCGATGTCGCCGTGCTTGCCGAGGGCAATCGATTGTTGACGCTGCGACGATTCAATGACGAAGACTTTGCGGAGTCCACGACTTGGTGGTCAAAAACGCTCGAGAAAGCGCTTTTGGAAATACCGGCCAAGTGGATCGATTCGATGTTCCAATAACCTTGTTCCAAAAACCTTCAAGCTGCATACCTCCCTACCCAATCGATATTATGTTAAAAGTCGAAGTCGGTTGCGACATTTCCTACGAAGTTCGCCAGACCACCGTGTTTTTGTTCCAGATCACTTGCGCATCCACACCGCATCAAAGCATCCAGTCGGAAAGCTTGCAGTTCAGTCCACAACTGAATGTCGAGGCATTCAACGCCGGCGATGAAGGCAATCGCGTGCATCGTGTGGTTGTCGAGCCGTGCCAGTTGAACGTGTCTTATCGCGCGAACATGTCACTCGAACCCGAGATTGAATCGGTCGACGAGATCAGCGAAACGATGACGGCGCAGATGCCCCCGAGCGTTTTGACCTACTTGAACCCGAGTCGTTATTGCGAAAGCGATTTGCTTGCCCGATTCGCGTATGAAGAATTCGGTCATCTGTATCGCGGTTACAGCCGTGTACAAGCCATTTGCAATTGGGTTTGCGAACAGCTCGATTACACGCCGGGAAGCACCAATGTCACGACGACAGCCGCCGACGTGTTGCTGCAACGAACCGGTGTGTGCCGAGATTACGCGCATTTGGCGATCGCGCTCTGTCGCGGATTGGGCATTCCCGCACGCTATGTCGCCGGATACGCCGTGAATCTCCAGCCGCCGGATTTTCACGGATTCATGGAAGCGTTTCTCGACGGCCAGTGGTACCTGTTCGATCCGACTCGGCTAAGTTTGGTCAGCGGATTGGTTCGAATCGGGGTGGGCCGCGACGCTGCCGACGTCTCCTTTTCGACCCTCAATGGCGATGCCCGCATGACCAGCAAGAATGTCTGGGCCAACGATGTCACGGGCGAAGTCTTCAAGAGCCCCGGCGGAGACGTCGAGTTCGGAGTATCCACGTCGTGATCGCGAGCATCGGGCCGCATGCACGATCGACCCAATTGGAAAACGGCACTCCCCGCGGCCCCAAACGAGTCCGTTTTTGCGGGAAAAGATGGCTTTAGGGGGGACAGCAGGTCGGGGCGAGTTATTGTAAGGGTAACTCGATTTCGCACGCCAGTTAGACCAAACATGTCAACCATTTCGCCGGGCAAGACTTATCCGTTGGGCGCGACCCTGACGGCCAGCGGTGTCAATTTCAGCGTCCACTCCAAGAGCTGTTCCTGGATGGAATTGTTGCTTTTCGACGACGTTAACGACGAGCGACCGGTGCGATCGATCCGATTAGAACCCGGGCTGCACCGCACTTTCCACTACTGGCACGTGCACGTCGAGGGTTTGAGGGCGGGCCAGATCTACGCGTTTCGAGCTCACGGTCCGTTCGATCCCGACAATGGGTTGCGGTTCGATGCCGAGAAGGTGCTCATCGATCCGTATGCCCGAGCGATCGCGATCCCCGCAGCGTTTGATCGCCAAGCATGCTCGCGGCCCGGTGACACGGCGGCGGTGGCGATGAAAAGCGTCGTGGCCGATTTGTCGACTTATGACTGGGAAGGCGACCAGCCACTTTATCGCTCCTTTAGTAAGTCCATCATCTATGAGATGCACGTTCGTGGATTCACGATCCACCCGAGCTCGCAAGTCGCGGCCGAGAAACGAGGCACCTATGCGGGCCTAGTCGACAAGATTCCGTATCTCAAGGAACTTGGCATCACCGCCGTCGAATTGCTACCCGTGTTCCAGTTCGATCCCCAGGAAGCGCCGCCGGGATTGACGAACTATTGGGGTTACAACCCAGTGTCATTCTTTGTTCCCCATGGTGGCTATGCGACGAACGACCAACCGCTGGCGGTGCTGGACGAGTTTCGGGACATGGTCAAAGCGCTGCACCGTGCGGACATCGAAGTCATCTTGGACGTCGTCTACAACCACACCGCCGAAGGCAACGAGTCCGGGCCGACGTATAGCTTCAAGGGACTGGAGAATTCGGCCTATTACATCATGAATCGCCACTCGGATCATGTCGGTGATCATCACTCTCGCTATGCAAACTTCAGCGGCTGCGGCAATACGCTCAATGGCAACCATGCTGTCGTCCGACGTTTGATCCTGAGCAGTCTGCGGTACTGGGTCGAACAAATGCACGTCGACGGGTTTCGTTTTGATCTCGCATCCGTGCTATCACGCGACGTGTTCGGGAATCCCGAAGCCAATCCACCGATCTTGTGGGACATCGAAACCGATCCCGTGCTCAGTGGTACCAAATTGATTGCCGAAGCTTGGGATGCCGCCGGGCTTTACCAAGTCGGGAACTTCTTTGGCGATCACTGGAAAGAATGGAACGGGCGGTTTCGCGACGACGTACGATCGTTTGTCAAAGGGGACCCCGGCACCGTGGCGACTTTTTCCAAGCGTTTCCTCGCCAGCCCCGACATTTACGGGCACCGCAATCGCGAACCGGAACAGAGCATTAATTTCGTCACGTCGCACGACGGCTACACGATGAACGATCTGGTTTCCTATCAAAAAAAATATAACCAAGCGAACTTGGAAAAGAATCGTGACGGGCACAATGAAAACGTAAGTTGGAATTGTGGTGTCGAAGGCCCGAGCGACAATCCCGCGATCGAACGGCTGCGAACGAAACAGATCAAGAATTTGTTCGCCATCAATGTGCTGGCGTTCGGCGTACCGATGCTCGTGATGGGCGACGAGATGCGTCGAACCCAGCTCGGCAACAACAACGCTTATTGCCAAGACAACGAAACCAGTTGGGTCGATTGGAGCCTGCTCGACAAACACGCGGGGCTGCACCGCTTTGTCCGGATGCTGCTGGACTATCGCAAGAGCTTGCCCGAGCGTGCCGATCCCCAACTGAGTCTCACCGACGTGATCATGTTGTCGCGGGTGGTCTGGCACGGCCGAGAACTCAATTGTCCGGACTGGAGCGAAAACTCGCACAGCATCGCGTTCACCATTCCGACCCATGAGCGCTGGTACCACCTGATTTTCAACGCGTACTGGGAACCGCTGAATTTTGAGCTGCCCAAGGTGCCTGCGAAATTCGAGACGTGGCGACGGGTGATCGATACCGACCTGGAATCGCCCCATGACATTACCACTGGCGTAACGCTGAGCGACGATTCTCACTATCTGGTCCAATCGCGATCGACGGTCGTCCTGCTCGCCGACCGCCAAAACGTCAGCTAAGTCTCCGTTCCACTGGGTGGTTTGCGGGTTTTTTCGAAATACCCGCGGTGAACTTGTGAGAACTGGCCAGTTGATGTAACCTTCTCCGCTCAATCAGTCTGGGACGCACTCCGCGCTCCGGATCGTTTTCACCCATTGCCACGGCATTTGGGGGCGAAGGGCGATGAGAGGTGCTTTTCCCATTGTGGGAAGAGTGCTGTTTCGATGCCCTGGGACTACCCGACACGAAGGCGTTTTCGCCTACAACGGATGGTTCTCGGAACCCGCTATTGTGGCACAAAAGGACAAGTATTTTACTGATGGCATCTGCAGCAAACCCAATCGTCCAAGAGATGATCGAAGCCGGCGTCCACTTTGGGCACCGCACCAGTCTCTGGAACCCAAAGATGGCGCCGTACATCTTTGGTCGCAAGAACCAAATTCACATTCTCGACATCCGCGAAACGTTGCGCGGGATGCTTCGAGCCAAGAAGTACCTCAGCCAAGTGGCCGCGGGTGGCAGCTTGATTCTGTTCGTCGGAACCAAGCGTCAAGCGGGTGAAGCCGTCGAAGAGCAATCGCTCCGCTGTGGCATGCCGTTCGTCAGCGAGCGTTGGCTCGGTGGAACGCTCACCAATTTCCGCACGATCCGCAATCGCCTAGGACGCTTGGAAGAGCTCGAGGATTTGCGTAGTGGCGACAAGATCGATAACTACAGCAAGAAGATGCAATCGTCGCTAACGCGTGAATATCGCAAGATGTACCGCAACTTGAACGGTTTGCGTTCGATGAATCGCTTGCCCGAGTGCATGTTCGTGGTAGACCCCGGCAAAGAGCGAAACGCGATTCGTGAAGCCAAGCGATTGGGTATCACGACCGTGGCATTGATCGACACCGACAGCGATCCGTCGCAAGTCGATTTGCCGATCCCAGGCAATGACGACGGCATCCGTAGCATCGAGTTGATCTTGAAGCAGCTTGCCGATGCCGTGATCGCCGGAAAGGGTCAAATTGCAGCCGCCAAGGGCGAAGCGGCTCCGACCACCGAGTCCAAGTCCGACGCCGAGAAAGAAATGGTTGCTCAAGCCACCGAAGAAACGGCGAGCACCGAAGGCTAATTCGGCGATCAACTTTGGCTCACACGATACAAGACCCGCGATCCATCGTGGGTCGTGTGAGCACAGGGTACCGTTTCGATCCAAAGGGCCGGTGATGTGAGTCATCGAGCTCTTCATTCGCACTCGCGAACACTCCGATTTACAGTTTTTTGATCTGAAGGAAGAACATGTCTGTTACCGCAAAAGACATCAGCAATTTACGAAAAGCCACCGGCGCCGGAATGATGGACTGCAAAGCCGCGTTGGAAGAATCCGGCGGCGATTTTGACGGCGCGATGGATTTCTTGCGCAAGAAGGGCCAAAAAGTGGCCGATAAGCGAGCGGACCGCGAGACGACCGAGGGTGTCGTCGTGGCGATCGTGAATGACGCTGGCACCGATGGTATTTTGTTCGCGATCGGTTGCGAAACCGACTTTGTGGCCAAGAACGATGACTTCATTGCCATGGTCAATCGCATGGCCAAGTCGGCTTATGACAAAAAGTGCACGACGGTCGACGAAGTGCTCGACTTGACGTACGACGACACGACGATTCGCGAAAAATTGATTTCGCAAACCGGGGTCATCGGCGAGAAAATTGAAGTGTCGGATTTCCAGCGTGTCACCGGCGAGCACATCGCGTCGTACATTCACGCCGGCAGCAAGATTGGTGTGCTTGTCAGTTACAAGGACGGCGGCAAGTCGGATGCACCGCAATTCTTCCGTAACGTCGCGATGCATATCGCCGCGATGAAGCCACAAATTCTTCGTCCCGAAGAGTTCGATGAAGAGTTCGTGACCAAGGAATCGGAAGCCTTGCGAGCCCAAATCATTGCCGAGAATGAGCTCAACGCTCGCGAAAACCTAGGCAAGCCGCAAAAGAATGTGCCGCAATACGCGAGCAAGCGTCAATTGACCCCCGAGGTCATGACGGCGGCCGAGGATGCGATCAAGGCGGAACTCAAGGCCGAAGGCAAGCCCGAAAAGATCTGGGACAAGATCCTCCCCGGAAAGCTCGATCGTTTCATCGCCGACAATACGTTGCTCGACCAAGAACGATGCCTGCTCAGCCAGTTTTATGCGTTGGACGATACCAAAACGGTCGAAGCGGCCATCAAGGATTTCTCGCCCCAAGCTGAAATTGTCGAGTTCAAGCGAGTTTCAGTGAGCTAGCGATTTGCCGCCTGGGGGCCATCCGGGATCTCCCTCGTTGTTGAAAAACCATCAAGCCTCGTCATGCCCCCATCGGGCATGACGAGGTTTTTGTTTATGATGATGCGGTCGTCGCGTTGACGATTGCTGATGCTTTTGCCAACCCCATTCTCTATCGAACCCCGGCGCGCTTCCATGCCCGATGATGCTAGTTCAGCGAAGTTTGAGACCAAGGAATCTTTGCGTTACCGCCGCGTGATTTTGAAGCTGAGCGGTGAAAGTCTATGTCGCTCCGGCGAACGCGGCATCAACGGCGATGAAGTCAGCGCGATTGCGATGCAAATCAAGGCGGCGCACGACTCGGGGTGCCAAGTCGCGATCGTGATCGGCGGCGGCAATATCTTGCGAGGCGCGCAGTTCAGTGGCGCCAACGCCTCAGTCCAAGATGCGACGGCACACTACATGGGGATGCTCGCCACCGTCATCAATTCGCTCGCGATGCAAGACGGACTGGAAGCGGTCGGTTGCCAAACTCGGGTCATGTCCGCCGTTCGCGTCGATACGGTCGCCGAGACGTTCATCCGTCGCCGAGCAGTTCGGCATTTGGAAAAAGGTCGCGTCGTGGTGCTCGCCGCGGGCATCGGTAGCCCGTTCGTCACGACCGACACGGCGGCGGCCCAGCGGGCCCTGGAACTCGACGCCGACGTGGTGCTCAAAGCCACGCGGGTCGATGGCGTTTACAGCGATGATCCCGAAAAGAACCCGCACGCGGTGCTTTACGAATCATTGACGTACGACGACGTCATGGAAAAGAAGTTGAAGGTCATGGATGCGACAGCGATCGCGTTGTGCCGTGAACACTCCAAGCCGATCCTGGTGTTCAACTTCAAACAACCAGGCAACATTGTGCGAGCAATCTCTGGCGAAACGGTGGGTACCTGGATTGGGCCCGAGAAACGAAGTCCGTGATTCATCGATTGTGAATCGGCCGATCGGTAGTGTTTCGTTGAGACACCGTGTCGCGGCAACGTGTTTCGATCGGCTGAGATCGCCACAGGCGAAGCCAGGTAAGTTAAACTCAAGTTTGGTGTTTGAAAGTCTTATTTTAAAAGGATGCTGACATGACGAGCGACGAAGTCTTGATGGACGCAGAAGAGCGAATGGAGAAGGCGATCTCAGTTTTGGGACACTCGTTGGCGGGCATTCGCACTGGGCGAGCCAATCCGGGTCTGGTCGATTCTCTCAAAGTCGAAGTCTATGGTTCACTCACTCCGCTCAAGCAACTCGCCTCAATCGGGACTCCCGAACCTCAACAAATTGTGATTCGACCGTACGACGCGAGCACGATCAAAGAAATCGAAAAGGCGATTGTTGCAGGTGACTTGGGGTTGAACCCGCAAAACGACGGTCGCATGATTCGCTTGAACGTCCCGCCGCTGTCGACCGAAGTCCGCAAAAAGATGGTCAGCCGGATCAAAGAATTGACGGAAGAATCCAAGGTCGCGATTCGTAACATTCGCCGTGATGCGAACAAGGCGCTCGATCAGGCCGAGAAAGATAAATCGCTCAGCGAAGATGATTGCGCGAAGATGAAAGAGTCGGTGCAAGAGTTGACCAAAAAGTACGAAGCCGAAGCATCTGAATTGGCCAAGAATCGTGAAGCCGAAGTGATGGAGTAATCCGTCGATGCCTCATTCGTTGCAATGCCCGCGATGCCAGCGCTCGGTCCAAGTTGCCGACAATGCAAGCGGTACTCGAGTTCAGTGTCCCCACTGTTCACAACCGTTTCTGGTTCCGGGCTTTGCGACATCGACGAATGACGACGACGACTGGTTGCAGCTTGATGACCCACCACCGCCGGTAAAGCCAGTTGCGACGAAACCGCCCACCGGCAATGCCGCAATACCTAAGTCCGACTCGGCGACACCTATCAGCCCTCCCAAGGTGCGACCGACGTCGACCTTTCCCGACGCGAATCAACCGCCCAGTGAAGAATTCTTTTCGTCCGGTGGAGAGCATCTTGGTGACGATGGGTTGCCTCCGTTCGAGATGCTGCCACCAGTGTCGCGGCCTCCGACCACCAGCGCGCCAGGGGACTTCACAGCGTTGGATGATCTCGGGGATTCGCCACCGCTACCCAGGGTCCGGCCCCAGGACGACATCGCGTCGCAGCTTGGAAAAAACTTACCGGGAACAAAGCCCCCGACACCGTCAAATGATCAAGATTTTGGTGGGTTCGACACGCCCGCCAACACGCCGCCGGAATACGCCAAGGAGTATCGCGTCACGTGTTTGAGATGCGGCACGATGACTTACGCCAAAGCGTCTCAGGCGGGTTCGACCATCAAGTGCTCCGATTGTCACTCGCCGATCAAAGTCCCACCGCCGCCGCGATTGCCCAAGAAGGTGGTCATCGACATGGAGAACGCGCCGACGTTCCAATTCGGCGATTCGGGAGCCAAAGATCGGCCCGCGGATCCGTTTCTCAAAAGTGCCGAAGAACTGCTTCGCAATGCAGAGAAACAGAACGAAGAGGAGCCCGAACCCGACTACGACGTGCCGAGCATCCGCGAGTGGGCAAGAAATGTCTTTGGGATTTTTCGTGACCCGGGCGTCGTTGCCCACTGGTTGATCTTGTCGGTATTCGCGTCCATTCCCGCGTTCATCGCCTTAGCACTCGAATCTCGCATTTTGATGCTCGGCCTATTCCCAGGCGGGATCGTGTTCGGCGTCATCGTGCTGGTATGCGGACTAGCGATTTTACAGTCCGTCGCGAATTCGGAAGAACGAGTCAGCGAGTGGCCGGCATTCGATCCGGCGGAGTGGTTCGGACAGTTGTTCGCGGTGTCGACGGCAATCGGGATCGCTGCGGTGCCTGCCTACGCGGCAGCTTATATGGCGTTTGGTCAGAATCTTGCGTCAGTTGCGATTACCATGGTTGCGATTTATGCAGCGTTCCCGTTTCTCCTGCTATCGATCCTTGACATGCAAAGTGTCGCGACGCCATTTTCGCCGGAAGTCGCTCGAAGTATCACGCGATGCGAAGAGTCCTGGGGCGGATTCTACTTCAGCTCCGGAGTTCTCTTTGTGGTGCTCTTCTTAGCCTTTGTGATGACGTCGTCGTTTGCGGTGCCGGTGCGAGGAGTCGCATGTATTTTCCTCGGCGTCGCGGCCTGTTTTATCTACTTCGCCATGATAGGTCGACTTGCCTACGCCATCGGCCAAGCCGTCAACGCCAAGCCAATGGTAAACGACATTGACCGCTCGAAGAAGTCCGAGTGAAAGTCGGAGTTAAAGTCGATGCTGTTTGCGGACCGGAAGTGGTTTATTCGGCGTCCAGTCGCAGACCGGCGGTGAACTCGAGTTGCTGGTCGGTCACGGTTAAGCTCACCGTTGCACGATCGACAATGTCGATGAGCTGCATCAACGTGTCGATCTCTTGCTCAGCGGACTGTTTGTCGTGACCTTTTTCGAGCATGTTGTTGGCCACCAATTGCTTGCGATTGTCGAGCAGCACTTGCTGGAGCGCTCCCGCTTCCAGAATGGCATGCGTGTTGGTGGTGGATGTGTCCAGCGGCCGCGGTGTCGTAACCCCCACTAGTTCACGAGCCAGCGAAGTGGTGCTGGAAAGAATCATTCGATGTCCGGCGAAAGCCAGCGTCGGGGTGAAGTTAAAATTGATCGCCGCGGCAGTGCTTTCCTTTTGATCGGCATCCGCGATATAAGTTGCGGTCACGAGCTGGGCATCGCCGATCGACTCCATGCCCAGATCAAGTTGCGGCTGGCCATTCATGGCGCCCACGACATTCAAGAATCCTACAAAGCTCTGAAAAACTCGGCGAAACTCCGACGTCGTTTGCTGCGGGTCGATCATCTCCATTTGAATGGCGAAGGCAGGCAATTGGATTGCCGGACGCGGCATCACACTGGAGAAATCTTGACGTTTGGCCACAAACTGAACATCCGACTCCAGCGATCCTAGGATATCCTCACCAAAATCACGTCCAGAGAAAAATGTCGAAAGCTGGGTGTCCGCTTTGGCCAACCCGTCACTCGCGTTTTCCGTCAACAAGTCGCTCGCTCGCAACCACATTTGGGACAAATCGCGATGTGCACTCGCCGCAAACAAGCGGTTCTCGACTTCCAATAGATTTGGCGCGGGGACATGTTCCAACTCGCCAAAGTAATACTCTCTCGGTGGTTCCCAATCCCGATCATGTGGCATCGCCACTCGCAATTGAAGTTCAGAATCATCCAACTGCAACTGCACCTGCGCGTATTCGGTATGACGCAAGTTCGCTATCACGCCGCCCAACAACAACTCCGCTGCAGGGTTGTCGATTTTTTCGTTGTAAAGATCCTTGGGAATATTGGCGCCGCGAAACGCGGTCACGTCCAGATAACCTGCAACGACTGGCGAATGCTCATCCGACGATGCTCGATCCATCATTGCCGCTTGATATTGGGGCGACGTTTCAAGACCACTGGGCGTACGGTCGACGTAAGAATCGATGATCGACTTCCCTAGCTCCGAGTGATTCGTGACCAGCAGCCAATCATTGAGTCTGGCAAGCTTGATTTGATCGTTGAGTGCATACGCCGTGAACCCGCGGTAATCGGCTTGGGGAACGGCGCCGAATTGTTGATCCTTGACCTGCTGAAGTGCTAGCAAGAATCCGACAGCACGCTGGAGCAACTCGGGATCCGAGGAACGAACGAGTAGCGCCATCGCGCCGTCGTTGCGATCGAGGGCAAAGGTTGCTCCGCGATCAGCGATCACTGCGATGGCGTCTTGCCAAGGTCGCCCCATACTGGCTTCGAACCCGTCGATCGCCATCTGCAATTTACTCGGGTCAGCCGCATTGCGGATGGCGTCGTAAACAGGCAGCGATTCGAGACGTGCTCTCAGCGGGTGATCGAGCAACCGCTTGATCGCAACACCAAGATCCGTCGCCTCCGCGTACACCGCGATCGACTGGGGCAATAGCGCCGCAGCCGATCGGGAGTCTTCGGACGCTGGTTCTTGCGCGGCGACCATCCCGATGGCGATCAAGTGGATCGAGACAAGCACCAACGACAGGGCGAAAGGAGTTCGGTGGACCATGGTCGATTGCACTCACTCGGGACGAAATTGGAAAACTTACGCCGTCGCCTCGTCGAAAGCCGAATCGAAGGCGCGATTGCTTGGTGAGAAGTCGAGCTTCTTGGTGAACGCGCATGCTTCGCGAGCGCCGAAGGTGCGTTCCATGCCACTGTCTTCCCATTCAATCGATAGCGGTCCATCATAACCGATGTCATTGAGCGCCCGAATGATTTCCTCAAAGTTCACCGCACCGCGTCCGGGACTTCGGAAATCCCAGCCTCGACGTGGATCGCCAAAGTTCAAATGGCTGGCGTTGATGCCGCTTTTACCGTCGAGCTTGACGATCGCATCTTTGACGTGGACGTGGTAAATCCGATCCGCGAACGTGCGAATGAATTGCACTGGGTCCACACCCTGCCAAATCAAGTGGCTCGGATCAAAGTTGAAACCAAACTCGGGTCGATGGTCCAGCGCTTCAAGCGCCCGCTGGGCGGTGTATATATCGAACGCGATCTCAGTCGGGTGGACTTCGAGCGCGAAACGCACGCCACATTCGCCGAACACATCGAGAATCGGATTGAATCGCTCCGACAACAACTTGTACCCATCGTCAATCATGCTTGGCGGGACGGGCGGGAATGAATAAAGCAGGTGCCAAATACTGCTTCCGGTAAATCCGTTGACGACTTCGACACCAAACTTTTGTGCGGCACGAGCGGTGTCAGCGAGTTCTTTCGCAGCCCGTTCGTTGACGCCCTTGGCATCGCCCTTGCCCCAAACGTGCGGCGGTAAGATCGCTTTGTGGCGGGCATCGATATTGTCGAGCACCGCTTGGCCGACAAGGTGGGCGCTGATCGCGTGACATTGCAAACCGGCCTTGTCGAGCAACGCGCGGTGCTTTTCGCAATAGTCATCTTCGGCAATCGCGCGGCTGACTTCGAAGTGATCGCCCCAGCACGCCAGTTCGATGCCGTCGTAGCCAAACTCGGCGGTCATGCGGGCCATCTCAGCAATCGGCAAATCGGCCCACTGGCCAGTGAACAGAGTGACGGGTCGTGCCATTGAAATCTCCGAAGTCTTTTTCGCGGGAGGCGTATTGGATGAGTCATTGCCACAATCGCTTTGCGGCGGACGCCTATTTTGCGCCAGCGACGGGGGTGCCCGCAACGACCCGTCAAACGCCGTAGGACCAGCGTTGATGACTTCACCCGCAAATCAGGGCACACGCTTTGCTTCGCGTCACTGGTCTTCTGGCAATGTACCGATCCGTCTTGGTACGACGCACCTGTCTCTTTCGTGTTCGAGGATGTTCACGTGAATCACACACTTGGGAATCGCTTCCCACGATCGATCGTCACCGTTGTCATGGTGATGTCGATGCTAACGCTTACTTTGAACGCGGCAGCGCAACCACCACAGCCCCAGGTCGAAGTGACGGGTGATGACGCACTGAATCAGGGCCCGATAGGTGAGGCGAGATCGAATCGGGGGGAACAAGACGAGGCGAACGTCGAGGGGGTCGAGTATCTCACCCGTGGACCCTTGCACGAAGCGTTTGCGAATCCCTACGACGAAAACCCAACTCCCAATCCCGTCATCACGCAAGAGCCGCCAGAACCGATCGACGAGGTACCACCGGAATACCGCCCGACGGGAGACAATATCAATTGGATTCCTGGGTATTGGTCCTGGGACGATGAGCGTAATGATTTTATCTGGATCAGCGGCGTGTGGCGCGATATCCCTCCTGGCCAACAGTGGGTTCCCGGATATTGGGACCGAGCCAACGATGGATTCCAGTACGTGGACGGATTCTGGGCCAACGAGACAACAGCGGAAGTCGAGTATTTGCCTGCACCTCCGCAGTCGCTCGAGCAAGGCCCAGCGTCACCATCGCCCGGTGACGACCATTTTTATGTTCCCGGCAATTGGGTTTACCAGTCGAGTGATTATCAGTGGCAACCCGGATATTGGTCCGCCGCACAACCCAACTGGGTCTGGGTGCCCGCTCAATACATTTGGACGCCACGGGGATGTGTGTTCCAAGACGGTTATTGGGACTTTGATGTTGCCTATCGCGGCGTCGTCTTCACACCGGTCTATTACCAACAACCCATTTATCGCCAACCTCGTTTTTCGTACCGTCCGCGGTATACGATCGATACCGGCGTCTCGTTGTTCGTGAATCTATTCATCCGACCCAACTACGGACGCTATTACTTTGGCGATTACTACGGTTCTCAATACTCGAACCGTTATTACCCGTGGGTCACTCGATCTCAAGGTTACCGGCACTATGATCCATTCTTTGCCGCGTACAACCAACGTGGCCGCTTTGGCAACGACAATTACATCCGCTGGATTACCAACCAGCATCAAATCTTTGCCAACAACGATCGTTTTCGACCACCGCGAACGATTTCTGCGCAGCAAGCGTTTCTGCGAAATCTCGAGCAGGGTGATCTGCGGGATGAGCGTATCGACCCCACCACGTTGAGACTGACGTCGATCGGCGAATCCCTCCAAAACTTGGCTACCAGTAACGACGGTGACATTAAGTTCCAGCGTCTGGCGCAAGAAGAGATTGATCGTGTTCGTAGTGCAACTGAACCGATGCGTCAAATCAGCCGCGATCGACTGGACATCGAAGGGGCAATCGCAACCGCACGTGACAACCCGAACCGGGGCCGCGAATCTGGTTCGGAAGCGAATGTCGATGTCGATGCTAAGGCGCGTGCGGATCAAGACGCGACGAGTCGCACTGAGTCGGGAGCGGAGGTCGATGTGGAGAATACAGTTCCTCAAGATCGCAAGGATCGCCCAACCGACGCGGACAGCCCACGTGATTCGACGCAGCCGCGTAACGCAGCGCAGCCGCGGGATGCGAACCGGGCAGAGAATGGGAATCGGGCTCGACGGCTGCGGCTACCTGGCGTCAATTCGAATCAGCCACGGCCCGCGGATGCCCTCAATCCGAATCGCCAAGAAAATGGTCAAGCAGCGGATCGTCGGGAGAGTCCACGTCGCAACAATGCACCTC
Organism: Pirellulaceae bacterium; assembly: GCA_041741195.1. Classification (GTDB taxonomy): domain Bacteria; phylum Planctomycetota; class Planctomycetia; order Pirellulales; family Pirellulaceae; genus JBBSJZ01. Next base: position 25,226 of record JBGSKM010000011.1, on the reverse strand, counting down.
CTAACAATGCACGAACGGATGATCGCGATGCCAACTTGAACCTGAATCGCGATACGGCAATGCCGAACCTTGATCGGGCAACCACGGACCCGCTACGCGATTCGCAAAAAGCTCTTCAAGGTAACGGCCGCCAAGATGACGCACGCAAGGACAGTAATCGTCAAGAAACCAATCGCCAATCACAGGCTCAGCAACAAATCGAGTCGACGTTGCGATCGTCCCGAGAGGCTCAATTGCGTCCGAATCGTCCGGAAGGCTTTCCGACCATGACCCGACCTGACCGGAATCGCCAGCTACCGAACCGTCCGGGCGGATCACCGACAACCATCCCACGCACCGGAGTGGACAACGGCAACCCCGAAACTCGCCAACGTCCCGAGGCAATCGGCCAACCGCGAGCCAATGCGCCCAGCCAACCTGGTGCAGGTGCACCAGGCAACGCGGGGCGAAGTGGTGGCGGCGACGCGGCGCCTGCAAATCAGCGCCCCCGCGCAAGTGGGAATGCCCCTCGCAGCAACCCGGGTCAATCGGGCGCGGGTGATCGCCCCGGCAAGGGCGGTGGATCGGGCGCGGCGAAGAAGGCCGGAGGCGCGGCCAAGTCCGCCAAAAAGGCAGGTGGCGACTAGCCGCGGTGTGTGATTCGCCTTGCTGCGGTTGCGCTTTTTCGGTATCGACAACTCTGGAATGGATTCCACGCACTGTCGATTACTAGGAATGCGCGCAACATGGAACGGTCAACGCGGCGGGCGAGCGGCCTGCGAAGTACGAACACCTGGCAAATGATTGCGAAAACGCAGGTATGGCGTCGCGCATTCGTCTTGCTCGTCGTTCTCGCGGCCGCGCCGGCGAGCGGACAATCCGAGCCCGATGTCGCTGCCGATGGTTCGCTTGCCGCGGAGCCATATGTCGTTTATGTCGCCCAGGCGGAGGCATTCGCGCGATGCGGACCCTCCGGGGATTTCTATCGCACGGATTCGCTTCGCCACGGCCAGGAGCTCGAGGTCTATGTCGAAACGGCGGACGGCTGGTTGGGCATTCGACCGCCCGAAGATAGCTTTTGCTGGGTCCCCGCCAGCGCATTAAAGTTAAGCGGTTCCAGCGATCAAGCCACCGTGCTTGAGGACCACACGGTCGCGTGGATTGGTACTCATTTAGGTCGTGCTCGTCGTTACCGGTGGCAAGTCCAATTGGCCAAGGGCGAACCAGTAACGATTCTCGGAAAAAGCGAACGAGACGGGCCGGATGGGCCACAGATGTGGTACCGAATTGTGCCACCGTCTGGCGAATTCCGTTGGGTGCATCGCGACCAAGTCGTCGAATCAACCGAAGCGCTGGTCGCTCAATCGTCGCTAATGCGTGACGAGGATGAACAATCTTATGAAGTGATTCCTTCAGTACAGCGTCGGCCGACCGAGTCGCGTGAGAAATTAGCGAGCCGCGAGGACGAGCCAGAGTCCGACGTGTCACGCGACGACGAATCAAGTAACACGACAAACATTAGCGATATGCCGATCGGTAGCGGTGTTCGCCAAGATTGGCAGGCCAATGAGACACGCGGCCGGGCCATTGATGCGATCGACGTGTCCTCGTCAATTGATGAACTCCAGCAGCGAAGTGAGATCGACCAGCGCGACGAGATGCAGCCACGCGGCGCGGTGGTGCGAACCGACGCGAACGCCTCGGATGACGCGATCAGCGATTCGTACCGCGAACCCTCCAAGTCATCGCTCGCTTTCGTGGGTGCGCCAACGATGCAGAGGATTGGTGCTTTTGAAAGCATGATCCCGGCAAGCTCAGAACTCGCCAGTGACGCGAATTGGGTGGGAAGTGGCGTGCGGCGAATTGCACTGGATCCCGTCTCAATGCCAAGCAACCTTTCGATGCCGAACAGCATCGCGCTTGCCAGCGGGCACAGCGAAATGGGGTCTGTCGCTCAAGTCGGCGGTTTCGGCGGCGAGTCGGCCTCGGTCCGACAATCCTTTCACGTCGTTCACGCCGATACGATCGCGCGGGTCGAAGCAGAAGCCCGAGGCGCCGACACCGATAAACTTCAACTGATGTTGTCTCGCATCATGGCCGCAGGATCTTCGGCGGAGGAAGCCGAGCCAATCGCGCGCGCCGCCGCGGTGATCGCGCAAACCAGTGGTGAGAATCCCGTCCAAGCGAGTCGAGCTCAGGCGGTCGTCGAACGGACTCGGCAATATCAACGCATTGCCCAGCGACGTGACGGATCCACGATGATCCAAGGCTCACCGGCTCCGACGAATTCATCTCGATTTTCGCCGCCCATCTCCCCCGCGTCTGCGCCCTTGTCGGCAACGCTTGGCCAATCGTCGATCTCCACGTTCTCGGGATCGCGAGCCGAGCCAATGCCGCTACCAACCGCTCCCGGTGACTGGACCACGCAAACGGGATATCTCGTCCAAGTCTACTCGGCCCGCCCGAACAGTCCTCCATTCGCGCTAACCGATAATTCGGGACGAACCGTCGCCTACGTGACTCCGGCACCAGGCACAAATTTGCGGATGCATTTAAACAATTACATCCGCGTCGAAGGCCCTCGTGGTTTTGTCGCTGGGATGGACACGCCGCACGTTCTGGTTAACACCGCCACCCGTACCAGCGACTAGCTTGGCAATGCACGCTCGGGTATCGTAAGCCGCTATGAACAACGAATCACTTTCCCAGCGTCAGCGGCAATTGCGGAATTTAGTCGTGATGGCACTCGCCGATGGTAGTATCGGCGAGCGCGAAGTCAATTTAGTGGCGGACCGGTGCGAGCAACTCGGTCTGAACGAAGACGACCTTCATCACGCTATGAAGTTTGGACTCGGCGACGACGCAGCACTAGAGTTCCCTGAGGCGGCGGCCGAGCGTGAGACACTGATGAAAGATCTGATTCGCATGATGGCTGCGGACGGATACCTCGCGGAGACGGAGAAGCGGTTATTCGCGCTGGCGGCGGTGCGAATGAGCCTGAGTCCCCAAGATGTCGATCGATTGATCGCCGAAACGCTTCCCGGCGGTAGCCAATCGAAGCGCACAGGCCGATAGACGTGGCGAAAATTCTGATCACTTCGGGACCGACACGCCAATTTCTTGATCCAGTTCGATATCTGACCAATGCATCGAGCGGTCGAATGGGCGTCGCACTGGCGCGGGCCGCAATCGACTTGGGGCATGAGGTCGTGATTGTGAGCGGCCCAGTCAACGTCGAGTATCCGGACGCGGCGCGTTTGGTTCCCGTCATTACCACCGAAGAAATGCTCGCAGCGTCGATTCGTGAGTTCGACGACTGTGACGGGGCGATCGGCGCCGCGGCCCCCTGTGATTACAAACCTCGTCTGGTGAAGTCGCAAAAGATCGCCAAAACGGGCGAGCCGTTAACGCTGGAACTGATTGAGACCGACGACGTGGTTGCGTCGCTGGGACAGCTCAAACGAGCGGGCCAGTGGGTCGTGGGGTTTGCATTGGAAACCGAAGATCGTCGCTTTCGTGCGACCGTCAAGTTGGAACGCAAGCACTGTGATTTGATCGTTAGCAACGGCCCGCAAGCGATCGATTCAGATGACAACGATGTCGAACTTATCGATCGACAAGGAAACGTGGTCTGTCACGTCGCTGGAGATAAACAGACCGTTGCTAAACGCATCGTGGCTGAGATCAACGACCGATTGATCGCCTCGGATTAGTACTGCAAACATGATCAATACTGGAAACATGATCTCGATGGACCTCAGCGTCACGCTCGGACGATTGCAACTTAAGAACCCGGTGATGGTTGCCTCGGGCACGTTCGGATACGCGCGTGAAATGGAACACATTGTCGACGTTCCGCGATTGGGTGGAGTGTTGCCAAAAACGATTACCGCCGAGCCTCGGGTCGGCAACGCGCCCTGGCGAACCGTCGAAACATCCGCTGGCTTGCTCAATGCGATCGGGCTGGACAATGACGGCGTCGACACTTTTCTGGAGCACCACCTGCCTTACCTGCGCGGTCTGGGGACGGCGATCGTGGTGAGCGTTGCGGGACGCAGCGTCGATGACTTCGTCGCGCTCGCCCAACGCGTCGGCAACGAACCCGGTGTTGATGCGATCGAACTGAATCTGTCCTGTCCCAACGTTAGTGGTGGGATCGATTTCGGAACGAATGCGCAATCGTGCGAGAACGTTGTATCGGAATGCCGCAAAAGGTGTCCGGTACCGTTGTTGGCCAAGTTGACACCCAACGTCACTCGCATCGCAGAGATTGCCGCGGGAGCTGAGGCCGGTGGAGCCGATGCGGTGTGTCTCATCAATACCGTGCTTGCGATGGCAGTCGATTGGCGGCGGCGGCGGCCGATTCTTGGGAACGGCATGGGCGGATTAAGCGGTCCAGCCATCAAGCCGATCGCGCTCCGATGTGTTCATCAAGTCAAGCAAGCGGTCAACATACCTATCATCGGTATCGGTGGCATTCAAAACATCGATGATGTGATGCAGTTCCTTGTCACCGGAGCGAGCGCGATCCAAATTGGCACCGCGAATTACTACGACCCGCAGGCATCCATGCGAATCCTCGATCAGTTGCCCGCCGCGCTGGCGGAATTGGGAGCGAGCTGTGTGACGGAGATCGTCGGTACCCTTTCGCTGTAGCGAAGTGGATTTCGCAGTCGATCAGGTGCGGGGGCATTGCGGCCGGGACTGAGACTCTTTACGTGTTCATTTTTATCCCAGTTTCGTCCTGGGCATTCGAGCCCGTCGAAGCTAAATCCCAATGATTACATGTGTTTGAAGCTTGCTGCGCATGCAAAAACCTTGGACAATGCTCGCTACCTGGGGCATTTACAAACGCTTGACGGCTAATTCTCTTTTCTCCTTGAGGATGATATTTTGCAAAGTTCACGGATCTTACGAAGCGGGTTCACTCTCGTCGAATTGTTGGTGGTGATCGCGATCATCGGCGTGTTAGTTGGCTTGCTATTGCCAGCCGTCCAAGCCGCCCGCGAAGCCGCCCGACGAATGTCTTGCTCGAACAATTTCAAGCAACTCGGTCTCGGCCTGCACAACTATCACTCCGCATTTGACAAGTTGCCTAAAGGGTCCGGAGCCGGAACGTTCAATGTCGGTTATGGCACTGCGCTAACGGATAATCGGATGCGTTGCAGTGGGCTAATTGCAATCTTGCCGTTTATCGAGCAGACGGCGCTTTGGGAACAAATTAGCAACCCCAACAACGAAACCGGAACCGTATTTCCATCGATGGGTCCAGCTCCGTACAACATCAATTACGTCCCGTGGCGGATGCAAGTTCCGACGTTTCTTTGCCCATCCGACGGTAGCCGATCGTACGTCTACCCGGTCGCCGCAACGAACTATGGCTTCAGCTACGCGGATGGGTTCTGGCAGTGCAACAACGCCATGAATCCGATGCTTCAGCCGGTTAACTTGGGACAGCATCGTGGAATGTTCAAGCACGGTTTCTTCTTAGGTTTCCGCGATGTGCTCGATGGTTTGAGCAACTCGGTGATGATGGGCGAACTTGCACGTTCCCTAGGAAACCGAGAATTGGTGGGCGATGTCGCATGGATGTCGTCGGGAAACGCCTGGCGTGATAACCCCAAGACTCAGTGTTTGGATATTGTGCCCGACCCGGCTCGTCCCAAGTTCTATGCGCCAACTCAACAACTGACGGCTGACGCTGCCGTGCAGCGAAGCCGCGGCAGTATGTGGACCGAAGGCGCACCAATGCACACCGGGATCACGACGGTATTTGCACCGGGCGGCCCCAGTTGCAATCGCGGAAATGACACCAACGCCCAAGGTGGTATCTACAGCGCCGGAAGTCGCCACGTGGGCGGCGCTCATATCTTGATGGGCGACGGTTCGGTCAAGTTCATTACCAATAGTATTGACACTGGTAATCTCAACATCGCATCGCCAGCCACCACGGCACCGACCGCACCTCCCGCTGGTTCGGCAAGTCCCTACGGCCTTTGGGGAGCGCTCGGTACGATTGCCAATTCAGAAACTCGGTCGCTCAGCGAACTGTAGTCATCAATCTTTGGATATGTTTCAAACCTCAACTTTGGAGTGACAATGTCACGTTGTTTTTTGGCTTCTTCGATGTTCCTGTCCACCCTATCCCTTGGCCTTGTCGGCTGCGGTGGCGAAACAGAGACGATCGTGGTACCCGCGGAAACCATGTCCGATGCTGAAGTCCAGCAGATGCAAGAGGATTCCGAGGCCGCTCGTAAAGAGCAAGCCAAATACGATTGAGTCGCGTCGATCGATACGAGAGGGCTTCGGCGCTTGGCATAGCGGGACTAGTAAGTGATGTCGACTATCAGTCGACGTTTCAGGGGTTGACGACTGAACGTCGCCACCACTTACTTTTCCCGCGAGGCTTTGCCGGGATTGGACAGTAAGAACCCTTTCGATAACACGACTACCAAACGAGCTGCTGCATCACGTTTAGGTTACTCGCTTTGCAGCAGAGACCTGCAAGGGCCGACTGACACGCACGGGCAAAACACGAGCTCGACGCGGCGAAGGCATTCCAGAAGATCTTATGCCCGTGATCACCGCATGCCCGCTTCGCCAAGCGGCAGCTCGCTCGGCTTGCGACACCCGCACTCGTGACGCTTTCCGGCGACGTCTTACATCGCGAATTGGTAGCCAAAGATTGCGTTGAACCCCTGGCCGTCGACGCCACTGCCAAGCACTCGATAGTACTTGTCAGTGATGTTCTCCAGCGACAGTGACACCTGATGTTGGTTCTTGCTGCCAAAAACTCGCCCGGTTCGCATATTGAGTGTCGCATAGCCGGGTGTGCCACCAGGAATGAATCGCACGTCGCTCAAGTTCGTTTGGTTGTAGCGATCGGCACGATCCACCATCCAGGTGAACACGTCAAAGTAGGCGCGGGCGGCCGGTTCGGTGAAACGCAAACCGAGGATGCCTTGCAGCGGCGGAATCCGGGTGATCGGCTCGTCACTGGAAGTGATTTGGCCGTATGCGTAGGCAAAGTTCCCGTACAGTGCGACGTTGGGGCTGAACAGATATTCGCCGTTGAGTTCGGTACCATTCAGATAGGCCGTTTGGTTGGTCAAAAAATCGACACCGCCAATCGTCTCCCGCGAAAGGAAGCTTTCGAAATCCGTCCAATACTCGATCGCTTGAAATCGGAAGCGATCATAGTTGTATTTCAAGCCAACTTCGTACGTGTAGCTGTGCTCTGGTTCGGCGGCGAGGTTACCGACCAGAGGAACAGAGACGTTGTTCTGCAGCGATGTCTTGTTTGCTGTCAAATCGTCGATGGTTGGTGCGCGGAATCCTTCGTAGACGCCGCCGACCAAGCGAACTTCGTCGGTCAACAAGTACGACAAGCCAATGCTGCCGATCCAATCTTGATATGTACGCTTGAAGAACATGGGCCCCAGCGTGTCGAAGTCTGGCGTGCCGGAGATGTTGATGTTTTCGTAACGGACACTCGTCGTTGCATCAAGTCGTTCGGTAAGCGGGACGTACCATGACAAGTAAGCCCCCACGCGATCAGCTTCACTGTCGTCTGGATATTGTGGATCGTCCACCGTGGGTGTAGCACCGGGAAGCGTCGGGTTGTTGATCCGCACACGCTCTGAATCGATCGACTCGTCGTAGAAGTCGATGCCGTACGACAACTTGCCGTAATCGTCCATATCTTTGACGGCGGAGAGGATGGTTCCCCAGCCGATATCGTCGAACTCACCAATCTCGCGACGCGTGGGTAGTGCGCCGGGGTTGTTGCTCGCGTAGCGATCGACGACAGAGCCTTCCTTGGTACGTTGGCCCGACAAAGTGACCGAGTACGCATCGGCAAAGAATACGTCATCGGGCAACAAGCCCTCCAGGCGTCCGTAGATTAAGTCACGTTGCTGGGGATCGAACACGGTCGGTCGCTGTGTCGGAACACTACCGTCCGGCGCAGGCCCGAGGACGAACGGCAAGAATCGATCGCTTCGTTTTAGATCTTCTTGCTCAAAATGCTGGAGCGCCACGGTGAGCAAATGGTTTTCGCTCAGCATGCGTTGCAGTTTGATGTCGGCGGCATATTGTTGGTAGTCGGTTCCCGGTTGGCGTCCAAAGTCACCACCGCGGTCCAAGTTTCCGGTATCCAAGTACGAGATGCCACCGATGATTCCGGTCGCGCCGTACCAACCGCTAAAGCCCGTTCGCGTGTACGACGAAGCTTCCGCCGTGCTGTAGAACTGGCTGAATTCTGGACTGAGATAGTTCCCTCGAAGCGGATCAGCACTGCGCGTGACCACGTTAATCACACCGCCGATCGCGTCGCTTCCCCACAGTGCCGATTCTGAACCTCGGATAACTTCGATTCGCTCAATGGTCCCTGGATCAATGGTTGCGGCGTACTGGTTGGGACCTGGACGCAAGATACTCGTATTCATGCGAATGCCATCGACGAGCACCAAGATCTGTTGGCCCGTCAACCCGCGAATGAACGGTGACAATTGACCATTGCCGGTTTGTTGCAGCGTCACACCGACTTCTTGCTGTAACGCCCGAAACATCGTCGTCGCTTGCCGTCGATCAAGGTCATCGCGATCGATAATCGTTCCCAACTGTGGCGTGTTGAACAAATCGGTCTCGCTGCGAAACACACTGTTCAATCCCGTAGGATTGCTGGCGATTCCACCAAACATTTGCTCGCTGAGCGAAGGAAACGAGTCACTAAACGAGGTGTCCAAACCCGAGGAAGCTGTCGAGTTGCTTGGGGCAGCGTTGCTCAGCGGAGGCGTTTGAGGCGGTGGATCCGAGCTTGGGACGGTGCCGGGAGGCGGCGTCGATGTCGGGGCCGGCGTGAATGTAGCCGGCGGTTGCTCGATGGGTGATGACATCTCAACCGGCGGAGCCGCGCTGGCGGATGCGGGCGGCTCGACGATCGGCGGCGTTGTTGCCGATGGAGTCTGGTTCACTGGAGGCCGGACTTCGACTTCTGGCAAAGTGGGCGTATCGGATTGCTGCAACAGTGTGGCGAGTGTGATGCGTTGATCCGACGTAGGTACTGGCAAATCCAGGCCAGACAGCAAACTCGGTGCAAACGTGATCGTGAGTACTGGCGCGATCGCGAGAATGGATCGTAGTTTCACGGCAGAAATCTTTCTTGATCGAACGAGGCCGTGACCTTCGCGACGAAGCTAGGCGTAAGCAGTCGTTCTATGCGTTTCATCACCTTTCATCGGAACGTTCCGCACGACCGCTTTGGGCGATACATTCGACACCGTCAAACTCGCCGCAATGCTCACAAGCGTGAGCGAATCGTCGCTTTTTGCTGGACAAAATCGCGTCGCAAACGACGAAATTTCCACCGCAAACCAACGGGTGTGCAAGCCGCTGGTGCGCGATGAACGGGCGAAAACCGCGGATTTAGCGTCAGTGCGAGTTTGGTACAGCGGCTGCAATAGCGACGAAAAGCAATTTAGCCTCATCAGCCGCGCTTCTCGATATTGTCCTGCCCAATCACTGTATGACCGATCCAAACTGCTTAGGCCCGATCGATGATCACGAGCCACCGCGTGAAGCTGCGCAGCCGGTCGACCAGGGGCTATTGGTCATTGATTCGACAAGCCTGTTTCGCGGACGTCGAGAGGTTTGGATTCAGCACGGCGCGGAAATGTACAGGCTTCGCTTGACATCGTCGGGCAAGATCTACCTAAGCAAGTGAGTGCGATCACTCGATTCGCCAAGCCTTAAACCGCTTCGGGCGCCAAGCGACTGAGCCAACTGAAAATCGCAAAGATCAACCATGTGGTGATGCCCAGTAGCACCAGGAGGAAAGCCACGATGCCGGCGACCAGCGGCCACACGCTGCCGCGATGTTTGCCGCCATCGTAGTACTCACGCATCAGCTCTAGATTGCGATAGTTGGCCTTGTAGAAAAGATCAAAGATGTTGCCGAGAACGGGGATCGAGCCGACCAAGGTGTCGAAAAGTACGTTGACCAACATTCTTGCAACGAGCTTGGCGCTGGCCCCGTTCTTGGCCATCGTGACAATCAACAACCCCGAGAACGCCATGCTCAGGACATCGCCAAGACCGGGAACAAGTCCCAATAAAAAATCCGCTCCGAAGCGGACATTCGTACCTGGGAATCGAAATCTCGTATCCAGCGCGCGGCTGAATGTATCGACCCACGCCAGGTCGGGCGAGGATGCCCGCTGGGAATCGGTCAGAACAGGTTGATTGGTAATTGCGCGTTTCAAAACAGCATCCGTATAACTTGAATCGAGTGCCAGCATCATACCGCGGCAAGATCCACGCGCGGCCCGTCAATCGGCACCCCTGGCACTAGCGAGCGATCCCCCAGCGGCGAAGTGGTAGAAAAGCAATGTCTGTGCCGTGTGCAGTCCGAAACTGGCGGCCAGGTGAGGATTGTGGTGAATCGAGCGAAGTTCGCGCCCGAGAACCACGGGCCTGGTGCCCACGTATTATGGCTTGGTTCAGGACGGATTGGTGTCGTCCGATCGGGAGCAATCGTTAGGGTTCTCCCGGAAAGTTATGTCGACTCTTGGATATCATGATGGGTTCATCTTGGCGGCTCGGACGACTGCAGGGCATCACGGTCCAAATCCATTGGACGTTTCTGTTGCTGCCACTTTGGGTGTTTGGCTCCAGCGTTCTGCGCGGTGGCAGCGTCCAGTCCGCTTCGGTCTCCGTGATACTGTTGTTATCCGTGTTCGGATGTGTGGTACTTCACGAATTGGGACATGCCTTGATGGCGCGGCGATTCGGCATCGCGACGCGTGACATCACGTTATTACCGATCGGCGGTGTGGCTCGGCTAGCCCGGATGCCCCGTGATTCGTTCCAAGAGTTTGCGATCGCCGTTGCGGGGCCAGCCGTCAATGTCGTCATCGCGATGTTGCTCTCATTGGCCTTTGTCGCAGCGTGGTCCGCGGGGATCGGCGCAGAAGTGCTCGGATTCATCATTCAATTGGCGTGGATCAACATCGCGCTGGTGTTGTTCAATTTGATTCCCGCATTTCCGATGGACGGTGGTCGAATCCTGCGATCATTGCTGGCTTTGGTGACGTCCTACCGCAAGGCGACGCACATCGCTGTCGGTGTCGGTCAAGTTGCCGCGGCGGCTCTCGGTGTGCTCGGGCTGGTCGGCGGAAACATCATGCTCGTGTTCCTAGCTGGATTCGTATTCATCGCGGCTGCCGCCGAAGCTCGCAACATCGATCTACCGTCGCAGGAAATTCCGCCGCGTGAAGTGCTGTTGAACAATGACGAAGCGGGCGACCACTACCGATCGGATGCCGTGCCACCGCCGGGATCATCATTGCCGCATGTCAGCGCGACGTGGGACGTCCACTCTGCACAACGTTGGATGGATCGCAAACCCAGTCACGATTTTATCGTCGTCAAAGACGGCGTCGCGATCGGACGATTGTCCAAGACCGATTTACTCTACGCCATTGGCGCCGGTGACGGACGCTGTCCCATCGAACGCTTGCTGGGTCGTCACCGGTTCACTCGCGCATCGCAGGCGGTGTGATTATTGCATTTCACGCGATCGCCGCTGGGCACGTTGTTTGTCGCGGAATCTTTGCTTGCGTTCGATGTCGCGGGTGGTCGCGGCTTGTTCCTTGGCGGCGACTTCGGCCAACGTCCGAGCTTTCTCGAATTCCATCAATTCCGGTGTTTCCAACGTAAACCGACCCAAACCTCCGGCTCGAAACTCGGTTACGAGAATTCGCGACGCACGATCGATGTCGACGCGATTGTTCTTGCTCAGGCAACCTCGTCGTCGCCCAATTCCCTCGATCGCTTCCAAGTCCGTGGTCGGCGTCGGGTCCAGATCGTATCGCTGGACCAATCGCTCGGGATACGTGGCCAACAAGAATCTGGCGGCAAAGAAACCGATGTCGGCGTATTCGAGCGCCGTCTCTTGGACCGAGCCGAGTAGCGCCAATCGATAGCCGCTATCGGGATTGACCACGTTTGGCCAGAGAACACCGGGTGTATCGAGAAGCGTGATGCCATCGCCGATATTCACTCGTTGTTGTTGTTTAGTGATCGCCGGCGTGTTGCCTGTTTTCGCAATCTTCTTTCCCGCTAAGAAATTGATGATGGTGGATTTGCCGACGTTCGGAATCCCCATGATCATGGCGAGTATCGCTTTGCCATCGCGCTGGGGAATCATCTGGGTCGCGTACTGTTTGATTCGCCGAATGGTTGGCACATCATCATTGGTCACCGCGACCGACCGGACTCCGTCCATGCGATCCAAATGGGATTGCCAACGCGCGGTGGTCGCCTCATCGGCGAGATCGCTTTTGGCAAGCACCTTCAAGCATGGTTTGTTGCCGCGCAGCTCCGCCAGCATCGGGTTCTCGCTCGAGTACGGAATTCGCGCATCCAACACCTCAATCACCAAATGCACTTTCGGCAATGTCGCTTGCATCTCAAGTCGAGCTTTGTGCATGTGGCCTGGAAACCACTGGATTGTCATGGGCGATCGATCGAGCAAGAGAAATGATTGGTAGTTTTGTCGGCCGGATCAAGGATCGTAAGCGACGCCGATCCGGCATGGTGCGTTTGCGGGTTTTGTAGGCCGGATCAAGGAGCATCAGCGACGCCGATCCGGCATGGAGTGTCTGCGGGTTGCTGCCGGATCTTCGCCAAGCCTTGATCCGGCCTACTACTATGGGAATGACAATTCCTGGCCGCGTGCGACGGGCTTACCGAGGTTCGGCGTACCGTCATCGTTCCAGCTCATCGGTTGAACAAAAATGTTACGCGACCAACCGCCCTCGCGACTGTTCTTGGCATGGTAAACGTGCCACCACGATTCTCCATCGAGCGACTGGGTAAAGCTGCCATGGCCCACACCATAGGTCGATTCGGTACTCGCAAAAAGCGGCTCCGGATATTTCTTCCACGACTTCGGTTTCATCGGGTCATCGCCCACCAATTCGAGAAGACCCAGTTTGTAGCTGGGCAACCAAGATGCGCTACAGGAGTAAGCCACGAATATGCGACCGTTATGCTTGAGTACTTGGGGGCCCTCGTTAAGTCCTCGCGTTTCCAAGTTCTCTTCGACGCGTTCCCAAAGGTAGTCGTCGGACTTGGAAATGAGGACCCGATTGCCGCTGGTCTCGGTTGGTGATTTTAGCGGCACAATGTAAATGTTTTGGACATCGCTATCGATCGTGGTCCATCCTGAGAACAACGCATAGAGCTTGCCACGATGATCAAGCACGGTCATGTCGATCGCCCAAAAGTTGTTCGACTGGGCTTCGAATTCGTCGCCCGTGTAGAGCGGCCCATGAAATTCGTATTCGCCCAATGGGTCGTCCGTCTTTGCCGACAACACATAGGTGCGATGGTTGATGTTTTTTCCATCGGACGCCGCGAAGTAGATGTACCATTTTCCACGAACGTCAATCAGCTCGGGTGCCCAAATCTCTTCGGAATACATTGTTCCCGGTGGTGGCCTCCAAACGATGTGCTGTTCGCCGAGTTCGACTAACGAATCCGATACAAAAATCGAGATCTCAAAATTGTCGCTCTGGGCCCACAGATATCGATCGCCATCGCGGACGACACAGGGGTCTTGGCCCACCGCAATCGGGTTGGTGAATTTTCGCGAGCGAGTTTCCTGCGACTGGCTCCAGCTCGAAATGCCGAAGACGATGGCGGTGAGAAGAAATAGTCGAGCGATCATGAGAACTCAATCAATCCGATACAAAGGGCGACGTTGTGAGGGGGCGTCGTGTTGGGGAACCACTTGGATAGCATACCTACTTCGCCAGCGATTTCGTTGGGCATTTTTTCGACCTGCGATTGAGCGAAAAATTGACGACCAAAAATCGCGAGCGAGGCTTAGCATCATGAGACCGCGGCCGGCTACACGGCATACTCGCTTTCGCCGTAACGGTAGTGCACGCGGTACAGGTCGATACGTCGATCGTTCCAGTTTTGAACACTGCCGCTTTGTCGGTGACGGCGCAGCATTTCCAAGTCGACATCATGCATCACGACCGTTTCGACATTCGCGTTCGCTTCGGCGCCAATGCCCTCGCGAGCAAACATCACGTCACAGGGAGTGAAGATCGCTGATTGTGCGTAGTGGATGTCGGCATTGTCGACGAACGGCAAATTGCCCGTGCACCCGGAAATCGCGACGTAGACATGATTCTCGATACAGCGGGCGTGAGCACATGTCCGAACGCGGAGATGCCCGTTACGCGTGTCCGTGTTGTAGGGCACAAAGATGATATTCGCACCCCGGTCAACCGCCATCCGCGACAATTCGGGGAATTCACTGTCGTAGCAAATTTGAATGGATACGGGGCCGCAATCCGTATCGAGCACTTCGAGTGCGTTGCCACCGGTCACACCCCACCACCGTCGCTCACTCGGAGTGATGTGGATTTTGTATTGCTTTCCGATGCTGCCGTCGCGTCGAAACAGATACGCGACGTTGTAAAGTAAATCGTCTTCGACCACGAACTGGGACCCGCCGATGATGTTCGTATCGTGCTTGACCGCAAGCTCGGTGAATAGTTCCAGAAATTGGGGCGTGTAGGCGGCCAACGCGCGCGCCGCCGACCCAGGGCGTTGTGGTGGAATTAACGAAAGTAATTGCGTGGTGAACAGTTCCGGGAACAGACAAAAGTCGCACTTGTAATCGCTGGCCACGTCGACAAAGTATCGCGATTGTTTTGCGAACTCGTCAAAGCTACTCACGCTGCGCATTTGGTACTGAACCGCCGCGATTCGAACTTGTTGGACGCTCCGCCGATAGCGTTTGCGTCGCGAGCTGGTTTGATAGTCCAGATTATTCCAGCGCAAATAGGTCGCGTAACCGCAACTTTCCACGTCGCTGGGCAAGTAGTTGGGGATCAGACCTTCGAGAATGAAACCGTTGGCCGCTTGGGCCGTGAGGACCGGATCATAAAGCGACTTGTTCATCACCGCATCGACGTACTCGCGTGCCGTCAACTCTTGGTGGTGTTGATGATAGCCCGGCAAGCGTCCGCCGATGATGATGCCACGAAGATTTCTCTGGCGGCAAATTTCTTTGCGGGCGTCGTACAGTCTGCGTGACAACCGCATTCCACGGAATTCGGGGGCCACCATGATCTCGATGCCGTACATCACATCACCCTTGGGATCATGTGATTTGATCGTGCCTTGGTCGCTGACCGCCCAATAGTTGTGCCATTCCAGTTGATCGTCATCGGAAACGATGAGGCAACTGCTGCTCGCCGCCAATTTGCCGTCAATTTCGACAACAAGTTGTCCGTCGGGGAAGTGTTTTAGCTGGCTCTCGATTTGCGCCCGAGTCCAAGTGGGCATGTCGCCAAAGCACTTTTTTTGCAGTTCGATCAAGTCCTCATAATCGCTGATCTGCATCGGTCGAACAGCAATTTGCCACTCGAATTCCTTCAGGTCGATCTCTTGGTTCATGCTGTATCAATCGAGTATTTTAGGCGGTTCATTTGGACGGCGACCACTTTACGGTACCGTTCTCAACCTGATTACGAAAGTGAAGCGAATGGCAGTCGAGATCGATGTGTTGTACTTGGGCGATCTAAAATGCGAGGCTACGCACGGCCCGAGCGGCTCGGTCGTTGTGAGTGAGGCACCGCTGGACAACGGCGGAACCGGCGGCTCGTTTTCACCCACCGACCTCGTGGCCACCGCGCTGGGCACGTGTGTTCTCACGATTCTCGGACTGATGGCCAAACGACACGACGCCGATTTGCTCGGGACCCGTGTGCACGTGACCAAGGAAATGATCACGACGCCGGTTCGACGCATCGGTGGTCTAAAAACCGTGGTCACCGTTCCCGCGGGGAAGCTTAGTGACCCCAACATGCGAACCCGTTTCGAAGCGGCGGCAAGAACGTGCCCCGTGCACCAAAGCTTGCATCCCGAGATCGATGCACCGATCGACTTTGTTTACCAGTAGCACGCCCGTTACGCGACGCTCGCCAAAGTCGATTTTGCATGATCGATGGTTTCGTCGATCATGGCGGGCGTGTGCGTGCGGCTAAAAAACAACGCTTCGAATTGGCTGCACGGCAAATAGACACCACGCTGGATCATCCCCCAGAAGTATCTTCCGTAGGCGGCCCGATCGCTTTTGTCGGCGTCGTTCCAGCTTCGCACAGCGGTGGAATTGAAAAACAACGTCAACATACTTCCGATATGTTGGACTTGGTGGTCGATGCCTGCCGCCGCCGCCGCATCGGACAACCCGCGAGCCAATTGATTGCCGAGTTGTTCAAGGTAATCGTACGGCGGATCGTTCTTGAGAATTCGTAACGTCGCGGAACCGGCCGCAACGGCGACGGGGTTACCGGCGAGTGTCCCCGCTTGGTAAACCTTGCCCGCCGGAAGGACGTTGTCCATGATATCGGCGCGACCGCCGTAAGCGGCAAGCGGCATTCCACCACCGACGATTTTACCGAGCGTCGTCATGTCGGGTGTGATGTTAAAACGCTGTTGGGCTCCACCGAGTGCCAAACGAAATCCTGTCATTACTTCGTCAAAAATCAAGATCGAACCGTGGTCTCGCGTCAACTTGCGAAGACACTGCAGAAAGTCCGTCGACGGTAGCACGCATCCCATGTTTCCCACGACGGGTTCGAGAATCACGGCGGCGATTTGTTGCGAATGCTTCGTGAACGCATTGGTCAATGACGCGATGTCGTTGTATTCCAATACGATCGTGTCGGCGCCCGCACCCGGAGTCACCCCGGGTGAGTCGGGAACGCCCAAAGTCGCACCTGCACTACCGGCGGCGACGAGTAGGCTGTCGACATGTCCGTGATAATTGCCAGCAAATTTGATGACTTTGTGTCGCCCCGTGGCACCGCGAGCGACGCGAATCGCGCTCATCACCGCTTCGGTACCGCTGTTGACTAGGCGAACTTTCTCGACGCTCGGGACCGCATCAATGATCTGCTGGGCCAGTTCGGATTCAGCTTCGGTCGGGGCGCCATAGCTCGTCCCACGCCGCACGGCACGATCGATCGCGTCGACCACTTCTTCGTTCGCGTGTCCCAGGATCATCGGCCCCCACGAACCGATGTAATCGAGGTAACGTCGACCATCGATGTCAAACAAGTAAGGTCCCTTGGCGTGATCGATGAACAGCGGCGAACCACCGACGCCACCGAAGGCTCGCGCGGGACTGTTGACGCCTCCGGGTATCAGTTGTCGCGCACGATCGAAAGCGGCGATACTTTTAGGCCCAACGTCGTATTTGATCGCGGAGTGCGTGGTCATGTGTTTGAATCAGGTCTGGAGATTGTCAAAAAGTAGAGATTACCGCAGTGCCTCGACGAGCTTTCGCGCGCCTCGGCTGGCCAGCGTTTCGCTTACCCGCTGGCCAAGTTCCTTGGCTGTATCGTGCCATGAATCGACATGGAACGGCAACGCGAGTCGCTCATGCAAACAGATCGAACCGTCGGCCGACAGCACTCGGGCCGTCAATTCGATCGTTTCGTCGCGAACGAGCCCGTAGGCTGCTATTGGTGCTAGGCAACCACCGTGCAGTTCCGCCAGCAACGTTCGTTCGGCGATCACTCCCGCAAACGTATGGCGATCGGACAGGCGAGCGATCGTTTGTATCGCATCGTGATCGTCGCTTCGCACTTCGATGCCCAGCGCTCCTTGGCCTGGCGCGGGCAACATCGCCTCGAGCGTCAATCGCACCCGCGGTAAGTCATCTAGTTGTAGCCGTTGCAGCCCCGCTTCGGCCAACACGATCGCGTCAAATTCCCCGCTTTCAAGTTTTGCGAGTCGGGTCTGCACGTTGCCACGCAGTGGGCTGATGCGCAGATCGGGACGGCGATTCAGTAACTGGGCAGCGCGTCGTTTGCTGCCGGTGCCGATGTGAGCTTCGGAGGGCAACGTTTCGAGCGTCATGCGATTGGGCGAGACCAATGCGTCGACGACCGTTTCTCGCTCGGGGACGGCGGCAAGCACAAGCGTGTCGATGACTTCGGTCGGCAAGTCTTTCAGCGAGTGGACTGCCACATCCGCTTCTTGATCCAACAGCGCCTGTTGAATTCGCTTGGTGAACACGCCCACCTGCAGTCCGTCTTGGCCGGGTTGCTGGCCCGAGACGAAGGGGCGCATGTCGGTGTCACCGCTGCTTACCAGCGGCACCAATTCGCTCGCGACACCGATCTTGGTCAATCTGGCCGCGATGTATTCGGCTTGCCAAAGTGCAAGCGGACTTTGACGCGTGGCAATGCGGAGGATGCGTGAACTCAAACGTTTTCTCGTGAAATATCGGACTCTCTTGACTCTCGCTCGGCGACCATACTAGCCTGTTGGCGGGGTTCGCAAAGTTCCCGCTCACTCATGCACGCGGTTCAAGGAAATACTCGATGGCATTTTCAGTGATACGCAAGGGCTCGACAAAAAGGCTTCGATGCACAAGTCGGGACACCGTCATCGTAACCGTCGCTTGCCTTGTTGTGTTGCTAAGCAGTGCAGCGCCGGTCGCCCATGCTGAAGCGATCGCGGTCAAGGCGGACAGCCAATCTCTGGGTCGATTGGCTGAGCAATTGGACCCGTTTTATCGTGTTTGGTCTGGTAAACAAGATCGCTTTGTCATTGATGTTCAAGCGGACCTTGAAATCAAGGACAAAATCGAAAATGTCCAAGTCCAGGTGGCCCGCTACGACGACGAATCATTCGATTTTGTCGCGACTCATCCGCAGTACTCGGTCGAAGTGTACCGGCGAGATTTGTCGTTCGCGATGGTACTTCCGAAACACCAACGAGCCTTCATCGGCAACGGACCGCTTGTGCTCGAATCTTCCAGCGCTAGCGATCACTTGTCGCCGCTGGGGCTCGCGACTCGATTGTGCAGCGAAGCGAGCCAAATCACCAGTTTCGTCAACATGCTTTCGCTGGGTGATTCCCAGTCGATGATTACGCTGCTGTCGAACCTTATCAAAATTGAACAACTCGATGGCAACTTGACGTGGCGATTCGGTGGACAAGTTTCGCTGGCGTTTGATTCCGTTGAGGGGTCACAGCGGATGCGAGTGACAGCGGGCGCGAACGCTTTGACCGTAACACTCGTCGATCGAGTGGTCTCCGCTGCAGACGCCACCGCTTGGACCCAATACGAGCAAGTCGCCATCTCGCGGGCCGAGATGGAGCAGCAATTTGCCAGAGGCATCCGCCGGACTTGGGAAGTCCTGTGGCCGTCCGCCCTGCTCACGCACCCGAGTAAAGTCGGAAAGCAGGTCCCGCATGGCGAACTTCGCTACGAAGGGGGCCAGCGATTGGTGCTGCTTTCGGGGACACCCGAGCAAGTAGGGAATGCGCACGGCGAACTGCTTCGCGACGAATCGCTGCGCTGCATCGACTCGGTTCTCAACGCGTTCGGCAGCGTGCAAACCATCAATAGCGGTCGGTGGTTCCGTCACGATCTCGCCGCAGCTTACGAACGGTTAAAACCGCATATCCCAGCGGATCACATCGCCGAGACGCGTGCGCTGGCGCAAAGCCTCGGTCAATCGCCGGAATTGTTGGAACAGCTGAATGTCTTTCCCGAGTTGTTTCATTGTTCGGGATTTGCCGTGTTCGATTCCGCGACGGTGGATGGCAAGCTGTACCACGGTCGTGTGCTGGACTACATGACGACGATCGGCTTGCAAGATTCCGCGACCACGTTTGTCGTCTCGATCAACGATAAAATACCATTTGCCAATGTCGGCTACGCCGGATTCACCGGCAGTGTTAGTGGAATGAATGCCCAAGCAATCTCGCTCGGCGAGATGGGCGGGGGCGGCGAAGGACAATGGGATGGGGTGCCCATGGCGACGCTGATGCGGCGTGCACTCGAGGAATGTTCGACGCTCAAGCAGGTCACGGATCTTTGGACCACAAGTCCGCGAACCTGCGAGTATTACTATGTGTTCGCCGATGGAAAAACCAACGATGCTGTCGGCGTTGCTGCAACTCCGGACAAGATCGAATTGATCGATCCCGGACAAGCCGACCAGCGGCTCGGTGAAGGTATCGCCGACGCGGTGGTATTGTCCGCCGGAAGCAGATTGGAAGAGCTTCGCAAACGCGTTACCGACCACCATGGCAAGATTGATGTTGACAAAGCGATGTGGTTGATGAGCCGCCCCGTGGCGATGTCATCCAACTTGCACAATGTCTTGTTCGTGCCGGCCGACGGAGTTTTTTACGTCGCCAATGCCAGCCATGACTTGCCAGCGGCGGAGCGGCCCTATGTGAAGTTCAATTTGAATGAACTCGTGAAGTAATCTTGCCGCGAGCGATTGGGCCGACGTGTGCGATTCCAATTTAGCGATAGTAGTTGGCTTGGACGATCGCTTCGTAATCGAATTGGCGATCCAATCCCGTTCGCAGCGGTGCGGCGATCGCCGGTGACACGACAAGTCGGTCACCGAGTTGGAAGTGCATGCCTACGGTCGTGTTCACGACGTTGAAGTTCCGCTTCAGGTTGGTGTACGTGAGCCCGGACGTGGTCACGATGTCGGATGCTTGAAGCGTTCCGGTGTAGTGGATTTCGCCACTCACATTGGCGCTGCGCAAGAACTTGGCGCGACGGTTTTGATAGACGCGATGGCTCGCCGCAACATCGGCGTATAGCAACGTCGAATCGGTAAACGTGCCCAGGTTTTCCAGCGGTCCGCCGGTCAAGTTCGCGAGCACCGGGTCGCCATTGGCTGCGATATCAAGTTGCAAGTAGCTTTGGAGCGAGGTTCGATCACCCAGTCGCTGGATCGCACCGATGAACGGCAGCAAGTGGACCGTTCGATTGTCGATACGCAAAATTTCGCGGTTGCCGATGGTGAGACTGGTGTCGTCGGCTGTTGGCATGGTCACGCCCGTACCACCGCTCAGTAAAAATCGATTCGTCCGAAGCAGCACTGCCTTGGCAATCACCGTCGCGTTGCCAAGCTCAAAATTGCGACGCTCGGGGCGATCGATTTCCTGAAAGCTTCCATACGTGCCTGCCATCGGCAAACGTGCTTCGATCGAAATCAAGTCCTCGACGAGAATTCGCTCAAACCCGAGGATGTAGCGGCTGATGTCGCCCAAGCCACCGTAAGCATCATTAAAGAAGTTGTAGTTCGTGAAGAATCGGTCACGCACTTCGGGGCTAAAGTTCTCAGAGATTTTGATTCTTCGTGCGGAGACACCTGGACCGGGTACGGGGATAAAGTCACGTGCCGCACCGGGAAAGTTGTTTCCCCCGTTCGCTCCGCCATTGATCGTGTTCGTGTAGCTGTAGACGATGTACCACTGTTGCCCATCGGTGAACGTTCCGGGCTGTGCCGTCGTCGAGGTGGTGTTGTTGGTATAGACCGCCGTGCCACCGTCAAAGACAAAGCCAGGGCCCGGTGATGTGAGCGCATCGCTGGGCGGAATCGGCTCGAGGATTTGAAACGTGTCTGCCGCGTTTTCCAGGCCAGCTAAATCCAATCCCGTGCCCGATGTGAAAATGTCATTGGGCGCCGAATCAGTCCCGAACTCGAATGCTAACACGGCGGACGGAGATCCGTCCGTACCGGAAATGATTTCGCCAGCGGCGTAGTCGGCGAAGGTCACCGTTTGCGATCCGCTGAGAAACGAGAAGCCGCCACCAAAGAGATCCCCGATCATGTTCGGCGAGCTGGAAAATGAACCAAGCGTTGCACCAAAGCCTGCCGGAAGCGTAGCCAATCCCGCGCCTTGAAAGGCGTTTGGCTGCGGTGGGGCCAATTGATTGATTGGCAATCCGGGGGTCGTCGGCAGCACATCTTGTTGCAGCGGCCCCGACAAGGGCGGTGCCAGCGCGGGTGGCGGTACAGTGGGTGCTGTAGCCGGCGGTTGCAACGGAGCTTGCGTGAATTGGACCGGTTCAACCTGCTGGAGATCGTTCGAGGTCGGATTCAGCGTAGCAGTTGCGAGTTCGACCACGTCCGCGCTTACGTCGAAAGCCACCCCAGCGACCAGGATCAACGCCAACTGAATCGAGCGTACTTGGGGGCGCTTCATGGACTCGTTCCGTTCAACTTTGTGCTTCCGTGCTACAGATCTTACTGAGCCTATCGGAAAGTTATTGAGAGGCCCGCGGCTAGCGCCGTCGGCTCAAAGTTTCGGATAGGTTCTTACCTCATATTCGTCACAACCGGACGAGGGGCTGCATGCCGCCTGCCCTAATCGGCAGCATCGACGCATTTTACCTAGAGTGAAGCGGTCGGCACGGTTTTGAGACTAACCAGAGGCAAGTAGCGAGTGGGTAGCTATCCGCGGCGGATTTCCGAGCCGCTGAATCGAACCGCGATGCGATAGACCTTCTTCTGCACGTATTCGATTTCACCCGTCTTCAAATCGAAACGTGTCGGCACGTTATGACGGGTGATATCGACGCTGGCGCGAAACCCACGTTCGCTGAAAACATCAATGAGCATTGCTAGTGCTAAACTGTCTTCCCAGATCGCGTCTTCGGAATTGATGTTCGCATGTCCGGAGATCGCATGTCGCACGATGATCGGCATGATCTTCAGTTCGACGAAGTGGACGACTTGGTGAAACAGTGACGTGTGCTGTAACTCATATTCGTCCAAGCGACGCACCAAGTCGCGACGCGCGTGGCTGACAATTTCACTCGCAAGTGGAATCATGCGCAGCGCATGAAACGTCCGCGGGTCGAGCTCCAGTGAACTTTGGTACTCCAATTCGCGCAGGATGTTTTCCTGGACGATCGCCAGTGGCGCTTGGGCATTGATAAAGTGGTAGTGGAAAATCTGCTTGAGCGACACTAATGCGTCGTAGGTTTGCTCCTTGAACACGCGGTAGCGGTTTCGAGCAAGTTGTTCGCTAAAGTCCGTGGGCCGTTCTTCGAGCAGCTCTCCGCCGCCGGTGCGAGCGGCCTCATTGTGCGCGATGATTTGGCGTCCCCGTTTCATCTGGCGCGCCACACTCTCGGCCTCGTCCACGAACAACACCATGATGTGAAACACGGGCTGCTTGAAATGCATCTGGGTCGGCGTGTCCGCATACTCGCGACGCAAGGCGATCATTTGATCAAACAGCAGCTTCAAACACTCGACTTGGACTTTGGTTCGGGGAAAACCGTCGAGCACCGCGCCGCCGACGAATTGCGGTTCCAACAACTTTCGAAAAACGATGCGTACGACGTCGCGGTCGCCGACCATCGACCCCTGGGCCTTGAGCGCGATCGCCTCAGGACTGTTCAGCAATTCGCTGACGACAATCGGTGGCTCCGAAATATCGCGGACCTCGCGAATGTAGTCGGTGTTCGTGCCTTTCCCGGCTCCCGGGGCACCGCCCAGCAGGATCAACTCTTTGGGAAAACGCATGTTTTCCCGTCCAAACTCGGACTCCAGCTCTTTCCAAACCGAGTTGAAAATCAACTGCGCATCTTTGACTTCCAGATCAAAAATGGGGGACGATTTCTTGGCTGAACCGGCGCCAGACGGGTTGAGACTCATTCGCATTCCATGGGGATCAATGGTGGAGCGATTAGTAGAGCTCATCGGGTCAATTTCCAGAAGCACCGACCCAGCTCGTCCCCACCGTCACAACTCGGAGCGCCATTCACGTGTCCAAGGCTAGGGCAGTTCGAGAGTCGGCCGGGCTAAGCGGCACCCTCGAAATGGCTAAATTATGCTCCCTTACAGAGGGAAAAGCCTTCCCATGGTGCTTCGTTTCCCGCTACACTCTGAGGAAGGCTGGTCATCCAGCGTTATCAGCCATCATCTGTTCTCTTTTTCCTGCGAAGGTGTTTTATGGTGAAGCGAAGTTACAGGTCCGGATTTACGCTCGTCGAGCTGTTGGTGGTCATCGCGATCATCGGCGTTTTGGTGGGACTGTTGTTACCGGCGGTCCAAGCGGCGCGAGAGGCAGCTCGTCGCATGAGTTGCAGCAATAATTTCAAGCAGCTTGGGTTGGCGATGCACAACTACCACGCCGCTTTTGACAAGCTACCGATGCACGGTAGCGGGACGCATCCGGCTACGGTCGGCCTGAACGCTTGGGTCTCGGACGACACATGCTCGAATATGCGTTTGAGCATGTTGGTCGGACTGACTCCGTTCATGGAGCAGCAAGCGATTTGGGAACAAATCAGCAATCCACTTATCGGCCGCACCGACAAGACCACGGCAGCACCCGGCGGGTCAGCGGCGAGTCCCTGGCCGAGCATGGGGCCGACCCCGCAACAACTGCAGTATCCACCTTGGGCGACGGATATTCCGACATTGCGTTGCCCCAGCGACCCTGGCCGTGGGTTGCCCTCACTGGGCCGTACCAACTACGTGGCATGTACCGGCGATTCGACTCACCAAAACCGACTCGGCTATCTGTTCGTCTCGGCCAACGCGGGTCACACCCTTCCCTACACCACCACGGCCAACTTGGCTCGTGACACCAAAGCGGCCGGCCGAGGTGTTTTCTTGAAAGGTTACCAAAACGCGTTCCGTGACATCCTCGATGGAACCGCGAATACGATCGCCATGGGTGAGATCGCGACCGATTTGGGTGACAGTGACATTCGTACCATTGGTCCGAGCGCCTCGCTGAATAACAACACCAATCCGTTCATCGATAACCCGCTGCAGTGCCGTGAATTCGCTGGTGCGATCAATCCGCAACGACCACGTTTCTGGTCGCCCGGTTTTGCACTTGGTACAGCAAACGGCCGAGGTTTCCGTTGGGCTGATTCGATGCCGGACTTTGGACAATGCATGACGATTCTCGCCCCTAACGCCGAAATGCGCGGCATGGGTGGTAGTGATCGGTACAACCAGAATTCAACATCGAGTCGGCACCAAGGTGGCGCACACGTGTTGATGGCCGACGGCGCCGTGAAATTCATCACTGATTCGATCGAGGCTGGGAATGCCAAGGCGCCTCACGTTCGCTGGAACGGAACTGGCGTCAGCGCCGCAGGTTCCGCGAGCCCCTATGGGCTATGGGGTGCCCTTGGAACCAAGGCGAATTCGGAAGTGCTCAACGGCACCTTCTAAGGTTTACACCATTTAGTTAGTGACCTACGAAAAAGCCTCGGTTCTTTCCGGAACCGTAACTATTCAGCCTGTTGAAATCGATCTTGGCTGAAACGGTGAAATTGGTTCTGTTGACGCGATCATGGATGAATCGCAGTCCACAGCCGTCGCCGACCCGTCAGTCGATACCAGTCTACTGGATAAGCTGCTCCA
>JBGSKM010000010.1:0-27539 GCA_041741195.1 Pirellulaceae bacterium | reverse complement strand
CCTCCATCCCGGAAACCCCGGAAAGTGTTGGGAAAACAGTAGTTTCCCCAGTGTTTTCCGGGGTTTTGTCGTTTGGTTGCGTGCTTGTTGCAGGAACTTGCGGTGCCGGATTTCGTGCCACTTTTGAGTCGATTTCGCGGTCAATCGTGCCGCTTTTCGTGCCGCCTGTTTTGGCTCCGTCCAGGTCGATCGCTTGAGTGAAATCATCCTCGGTGACGAGCAAGTAACTCTTAGCGGCAACCGCGGCGCTGTTGCCCATCCAGGCACAAACCACGTGGCGGGGGAACTGACGCTCCAGCTCGGTTTGCCGACTTGCACGCATGGAATGAAACAGCCTGGGCCAGGGTGTGACCCCGGCCGCCTCGACTCGCTTGAGTAGCTGTGTGCGCAGATTACTGTTGGCCCAACCAGCCGCTGTCATCGCTGCCTCTCGATAGGCAGGCTTGTCCACCACGAACTCAGCACCCTCTGGGGCAGCTTCCCAGACACGCTCAAGGACATCGCGAATCTCTGGGAACAGCGGAACCGATCGGACGCCTCGGCCCTCGTGATGCTCCACCTTTGGTTCGTACACGTTCATCCGGTTCGTGGCCCAGTCGATATCGACCCACCGCAGCGACAGCGTTTCGCTGGGCGTCCTTATGCCACCAAAGCGGCTGAGCCTAACGATCAACTCCCAGGTATGAAGTAAGAAGAAACTAGTAATAAGAAGGACAGGTGGGACATTCGGTGCCCTAACAAGTGACGAGTTGTCCATTCATGGGACAAACCGTCCCAGTTGCCTGATCAGCAATCGTGGCCAACTTAAATACCCTATCCCACATAATGCGGCCTCGGTCTTCGTCCATGTAACGATTGGGATACGAGACAATCTCGGCGTCCGAGTCCAACTCGAACCCGTCAAACACGATGCGACTTGCTTCCCGCATGATGGCCTGCGTCGTCGCGACCACACTGCTTATTTCGTCGGTCGGTGCCTCGATCAAGATAGCGTCATGAACGGGGCAGCAAACGGTAATGCCCGATTCGGTCGCCAAGGAACAAGCCAGTCGCATCATCTCAGCCCCATTGGCTTGCATGGTGAAGTTCGCCAGCGAACTCGGGTTATCTCTACCAACGGTATGAATTGACCAGCCGAATACAGTCTGCAATTCGCCAGTGAGCATCGCCGTATCCACCCGTGACTGAGACCATTTCCAGAAGGCTGGAAACGTCTCTCGATGGGAGCGAAGTAGGTTAGCCGACGCCGCTGACGAACGCTTGGACGAAATCTTGAGCGAAGGCAACGAGAAAATCGTCCGCCGCGTCCCGATCAATCTCAAGAACCGAGTCATCAACGACAAGGACGATGTTGACGCACTGGTCAAAGAGATCCGCGAGGAATTGATGAATCAATTGGGTGCCGGAGTCAGGATTCGAATCGTAGGACAACACTTCGCTTGGCGGGATCAACCAGGTCTCCTAGGTCCCCTGGACGCGACTAATTCAATGGCAGATGCTCGCCATCTCGCAGAGGGGCTGTGTACAATCTCACACGGTCGGGCGAGTGGACGAGGTGAAGCGTGGATCGTGTGATCGATGAACTATGTGACCAACTCGAACTAGCATGGCGAAACGGAGATCGACCGCTCATCGAGTCGTTCCTCGAAAACGTAACCGCCGCTAGCCGAGACTTGTTGCTCTACGAACTGGTGCGGCTCGAAACCGCCCTGCGTCAATCCGCTGGTGAAACGCCCGATCTAACTGACTACCTCCGTCGATTCCCTAGCGACGCCTCGGTAATTCAGTCCGCATTCGACGATGGTGCAGCGGCGAATCGATCGACAGGTAGCAAAACTAATGCACTCGACGCTACCACCGACAATTCCAGCGATTGGGTGCTCCCAAGCCAATCGGTCGTTGCTACGACGATCGCCGGCACCAATTCGCCCGGCGAAATGATCGGCCGCTATCGCATCAAACGGCGCCTCGGCGAAGGAGCGTTTGGCAGCGTCTGGCTCGGCTTCGACGAAGAACTCCAGCGTGGTGTTGCGATCAAAGTCCCCAAAACCGAACGCTTTCGCGGCTCCCAGGACGCTGAAGCGTATCTCGCCGAAGCACGCACTGTAGCCAGTTTGGATCATCCTTATATTGTCCCCGTTTACGACGTCGGACGGACCGACGAAGGCTCGATCTACGTCGTCTCCAAATACATTGAAGGATGCACACTCGCCGATCGGATGTCCGATCGCCTATTGTCGCTCGAAGAAATCACCAATCTGCTTGCCACCTCGGCCAAAGCCCTCCATCACGCTCACCAGCGGCGTCTGGTCCATCGCGACATCAAACCCGCCAACATCCTTTTCGAAGAACGAACCGGGATCCACTACGTCGCCGACTTCGGACTAGCGATCCGCGAAGAAGACCACCTGCGTAGCGGCGGACATGCGGGCACGCCGTCCTACATGAGCCCCGAACAGGCACGCGGCGAGGGGCACCGTCTTGACGGACGCAGCGACGTCTTTGCCCTCGGCATCATTATGTACGAACTGCTGACGCGCAAACGACCCTTTCGAGGTAGCACACCTAACGAGATCTACCTCAACATCATCGCTGTTGAACCGCCGCCACCACGCAGCATCGAAAACGACATCCCCGAGGAACTCGAGCGGATCTGTCTAAAGGCACTCGCAAAGCGTGCCGCTGACCGCTACGCCACCGCCGCGGAAATGGCCGAAGAACTTGCCCAATGGCAACAAAGGCCCGCCACATCGACCCAGGAAAAATCGATCATCCCTAAGGGCCTCCGTTCGTTCGATGCCGACGATGCTGACTTCTTTCTCGATCTATTGCCAGGTCCACGCGACCGCAACGGCCTGCCTGCCAGTTTGCGATTTTGGAAAACACGCATCGAAGCCCGCGACCCCGAGCAAACGTTTAACGTCGGACTGATCTACGGCCCATCGGGTTGCGGCAAGTCCTCGCTCGTCAAAGCAGGCCTTGTTCCACGTTTATTCAAGGACGTGATCCCGCTCTACATCGAAGCGACACCCGACGAAACCGAAACGCGAATCATGCGAGCGCTGCAGAAGCACATCCCCGACCTCCCCAAAGACAACACGCTCGCTGAATCCCTCGCCTGGCTCCGCCGTCAAACCCGTCCCAAAATCGTTCTTATCGTCGACCAATTCGAACAATGGCTTCATTCGCATCGCGGTGAAACCCACGCTGAGCTCGTGACCGCATTTCGTCAATGCGATGGAACTCATTTGCAATCCATCGTCATGGTCCGCGACGACTTTGCCATGGCCGCCGCCCGGTTCATGGATCTGTTAGAGGTCCCAATCGTGCAAGGCAAAAACTTCGCCACCGTCGACCTGTTCAACATCGACCATGCCGAAAACGTCCTTGTAAAGTTCGGGCGAGCGTTTGGAAAACTGCCCGCCGCACCGACGCCGCCGGCCGATCACGAGCAAGCTTTCGTCTCCGCCGTTGTTGGCGGGCTCGCTGAAGAAGGTCAAGTCGTCTCAATTCGTTTGGCTTTGTTTGCCGAAATGGTCAAGAGTAAGTCGTGGACGATGCAGACGATGCTTGATGTCGGTGGCACCGAAGGCATCGGCGTCAACTTTCTCGAAGAGACGTTCAGCAGCCGCAATGCCAACCCGACGCATCGCTTGCACGAAGAAGCCGCCCGTGCAGTCCTCAAATCGCTGCTCCCCGATTTCACCACCGACATCAAAGGGCACATGCGATCGCACACCGAGTTGCTGCAAGACAGCGGCTACGAATCTCGCCCCGCTGACTTCAATGCTTTGCTGCGAATCCTCGACGGCGAGCTGCGATTGATCTCTCCCACCGAGCCCGAAGGAGCGAACGATTCCTCTCGCAGCTCATCGGTCGCCACACGCTACTACCAACTCACGCACGACTACATGGTCCCCGCGCTGCGAGAGTGGCTGACACGCAAGCAACAAGAAACCAGAGCCGGTCGAGCCGAGTTGAAGCTCGCCGAACGAACCAACCTCTGGACCGCCAAACCCGAGAACCGATACCTACCCTCGCTGGTCGAATGGCTGACCATCCGCACGATGACCGATCGCAAGCGTTGGACCTCGCCGCAACAATCGCTCATGCAACGAGCGACTCGGGTTCACGGCTCGCGGATCACTCTCGGCCTAGCCGCCAGCGTGGTGATACTTGTCGGCGGGCTTTGGACCAAATCACGCGTTGACGAAGAGCAAGCGAAAACCAGTGCCAGCGGCCTGGTCGCCGCCCTCCTGAGTGCCGAAACCCGCGATGTCCCCAGGCTCGTCGCCGAACTCACGCCCTATCGGCAGTGGGCCAATCCCGAGTTGCAAGCCGCACTCGGATCGTCCGATACCAAGACCCAGCTTCACGCCCGGATCGCACTACTCCCCGTTGACGCATCGCAAGTTGAGCCGCTGCAAAACGCCCTCCTCGATACTAGCCCCGAAAACGTCCTTGTCCTTCGTGATGTCCTACATGCCAGCGGCGACAAGATCGCCGAATCGTACTGGCCAATCCTCCGATCTTCCGAAACCTCCAACCAACAGCGCCTGGCCGCCGGAGCCGCACTCGCCACGTTCACTCCCAAGGATGGCCGCTGGTCCCAAATCGCCGGTGCGGTTTCCAATCTCCTCGTCAACGAAAACCCGCTCCGCCTTGTGACATGGATCGACGCGTACCGTCCCGTTCGCACACCCCTGATCCCCGAACTCGGCAAAATCTTTCGCGATCAAGCCGAAACAGTCACGCCAAATCAACGGGATCTTGCCACCAACATCCTGGAAACCTACGCCGCTGACAACGTCGACGAACTTGCTGCACTACTTCTCGATGCGCAGCCTAAACAGTTTGCTGCGCTATTTGATGAGCTTGCGTCGCATACGGAGGCGGCGAAAATTAAGATTGAAACGATAGTCGATCGCGAACCTACTTACAACTGGAACGATGTCGCCATCAATCCAAAATGGAAACCGATCACGCCCGAGATACGCACGAAATTCACGAAAGCCAACGGTCTCCTCGATGACCATTTCGCATACGTACAAAAGATGCCTCTGGCTGAGTTTAAAACATGTGCGGACGTACTTCGAAAGTCTGGTTATCGGCCCACGCGATTGAGACCATACGCTATTGCGTCAGCAGTCTATGTTTCAGCGATTTTCACCCGAGATGGACGTGACTGGCGAATCGAATCCGGATGTAGCGAACAAGAACTTCACGATAAGGAAGCAAGAATGCGGATCGATGGATTCAACCTCATCGATGCCTGTCCTTATATTGCCTACACTAATCGCGAACCTAGCCACAAGTATGCCGCACTGTGGTCGGCGAGACCAGATGACTCGTCTGAGACTCGATTGGTTACCTGCTTAGGCACAACTGAGTTCGTCTCCAAGCTAAAATTCATGACTGAGTCCGGCTTCGCGGCGTTGACTTCCATGGCGACTTTACGCCTGGCAACTGGTGACGTGCAAGTTTGCGGAGTCTGTGAGTCGTCGACGAAGCCTAGAAATTTCTCGTCATTCTTGATCGATGAATTCCCGAGTCGGCATTATTCGAACGCACTCGACGTGACGGGATTGTCCGCTTCGAACGAGCACCCCAAGCCAGCACAATGGTACTTCAAAGCATGGAAAAACCTACCGAACAACGCTTTCGCCACCGGTGAGCATAGGCACGCAGGTCAACAATCTGTCCGGTTAGCGGCAACTGAGGCTACACCAAACGATTTGTGCTTTTGGATCAATGTCGACGTGGAACCAGACTCGTGGTACCTACTTTCGGGTTGGATTAAAACCGACAATGTGCAAATTACAGAAAAAACCAATGGCACCGGAGCGACGCTAGCACTTGGGTCGTCAACTGAACGTGGGTTAGCGACCGAATCCATCATCGGCAGTAACGACTGGCAATATAGAACGTTAGTTTTCCACTCTGGGCAGCAGCAGTCGATCGTCGTTGCGGCACGTCTAGGATACTTCGGAAGCACCGTCACCGGGACCGCCTATTACGACGATCTTTGTCTTGTACGAATCGACAAACCCGAGGACCCTCGAGACGAAAAATTCGCAGCCCCCGACTTTATCGACAATGAACTTCGGTCTCGCAATCTATTGCCAAACTCAAGCTTCGAAGAAGTCGAGAACCCGCCGCTAAGAGGATATTTCGTCGACTCTCGTTCAACCGAGTACGAGTCGGTAATTATGTTGACCGAACCGAGTGAGGGCGAGGGATCGCCGTTTACTGAGTTGATTTCAACTGGTTTTCGTCCCGCTTCAATGCACTTCTTGGATAGGATCGTGAGCTATGACAAAGGCGGTCCGAATTCTACGGACGGACAGAATCAAATCGGCATCTCGCTCTGGCTTCGCCCAAATATTCCGGCCACAGAACAGCTTCACTTCGCACGGCAACAAGCGAACGCCGCAGCGGCACTCTTAAGATTTGGTGAGTTAGAAAAAGCCTTCGCACCCTTACGAGTTACCGATGATCCTGAGTCGCTGACACAGTTTGTGCATCGCTGTCGCAAACAGGGCGTAACGCCAATGGAACTAGTTGAATGTTTAAAGGTTGCGGACGGCATCCGGCAATCGCTCAAGGACGATTCACGCAGGATCGAAGAACGCGTACTGTTTGGACTGCTACTCGCCTTAGGTGAGTTTTCGCTTAGTGATGTACCTGAGCCGGAACGGTCTGCCTTGATTGACCAGTTGTCTAACTGGTTTGCCAACGACCCTAGTTCCGCGATTCACGGTGCGACCGGTTGGTTGCTGCGACAATGGGGACAGACGGATGTCATCACACGCGTCGACCAGACTCCGCTCGCCTATGATCCCAATCGGGAGTGGTTCACGATCGCGATCAACGCAGGTGAACAGTGGTTTTATCAAACTTATGTAGTCATTCAGCCAGGAGAATATGAAATCGGATCGCGAATAGAAGATCCATTTGACACTAACGTTAGGCATCGTGTGCGACTGTCTAGGCCATTGGCGATCTTGAATCGCGAAGTCACATGTAGCGAGTTTGATGCGTCAAAAAACCGCAAAACGTCAACGTCGTATAAAATCCCTTCCGGCGAGCACCCAATGGTGGAAATTAGTTGGGACGAAAGTTTGGAGTTTTGCCGCTGGTTGACGGAGCGAGCAGGGTTCACTGAAGCCGACCAAGCTTACGTAGATCCCAAGACGCTTGTCCAAGCGGCACACTCGTTCAAGGGCGTCGGTGGATCCAACAGTAATTGGGTGGTCGATCTTTCGAAACCAGGCTTCCGGTTACCGACCGAATCGGAGTGGGAAGTTGCCGCCCATGCAGGGATGAATTCAACATACTGTTTCGGTGCCGACGAAAGCTTGCTCGATCGCTATGCTTGGTATCAAACCAACAGCAACCGCCGAACACACTTACCAGGAGAACTGCGTCCAAACATTCATGGGCTGTTTGATATGCACGGCAATGTGTATGAGTGGTGTCACAATCATCTGTATGCAGGCAGCTCTACGAGGTCCTCGCCGCCTGATCTCCAGGGCGGAGGAACCCGTTTATGGCAAGCAATGCTCGGGGGCAGCTGCAACGATGTTGCCGAGGACTGCCGGTCAGCCTATCGATATATGGGCGGTCCGACATACCGCCATGACTACAGCGGATTTCGCGTGGCCCTATGCCCGTCCGTCCAGACGAAGGCGCAGCCTAGTCAAGTGGAACGTACCGAAGGCACGGGCCAGTGACCTTAGATGCCGTAGCGTCGGTGGTGATGCGTTGATGTCCCGACCTTCAGTCCTTTTTGTGAGAATCGCCTGAAGGCTGCCGATGGTTCACTCGATGCCGTCGCCGAAGTCAATGGACGTGATTGACTACACGCAGATCTTTCCCTCTTTACCAAATGCGGTCAGGGACCGATGCGTTGTCGCCTGCGAAATTCACCGCTACACTGCTGAGCTGGGGTGCATCGCGACCAAGTCGGAGCGATGGTACACAGGCTGTAGCCACATTTTGGGCCTGAGTGGCCGAGCACTAGCCCGGGACCTTGTATGTGACAAAACGCCCGGGGAGTTTTGCGTGGATTTTAAAGCAATCATTGACGGCAAGACGCGAAGCGAGCAGGTAGCCGCGATGCACTTGAATTGGGATCGGCTCGCTTCATCAGCGGACGGCGCGCGGTCGATTGACTGGCATGGCGATGAACTGGCCAAGCGTGTTGCAACCGTACAAAATGGGACCGCCAAGTTTGTCGATGGGGCCGACGCGAAAAAGCGATTGCAGGCGATGCCGGGCAAGTTAACCGACACGATCGTCCAGGCGTTACGAGGTGCAGATCATCTCGGGTCGCCCGCGATGCAGGAACTTAGTTATTAGGTGCGACGGTGAAGAATCCCTCGAGCAAAGTTCAACAGTTCTTGAGGCGTTTCGGCGTCCGCGGCATTCCATAGTGACACGAACTCATCTCGCGAGCTGTCAACTGGCATGTCGGCGGTATGTTTCGCCGACCGTGCCGGATTTCGTACCACGTTACCGAGCAGATGTGGCTTATCCAGTGTTTCGGACGATTGTTCAAGTCCGTTATCCTCCACTTATAGGCACTTTGCGAATCGTCGCGAGGTGCCTTTTTCTTTGGAAATGTCGCAATTTCCAGCGTTTTTGTCCAAATCAAGATATGGCTTGTTTGGGGATAAGCTTGCTTCCTGACATCATCCTCTTCGATGAGCAAACTCGATCTCCAACGCCTACTCAATCCTTACTCGACAAGTGTTTCCATCGGGCCTCTATCGATGACATGTTGAGCGCCACAACTCGATCCCTGTTTCTGCGAACCGGAGAGACTGAGAGGGCGATTCGTCCGTTCGTCTTGCGACAAGCTATCTCAAACCCCCATTGTTCCCCGGAATCCAGGCCCCCTCACTTAATCGCCTTGAGCAGCCTTTCCACGAACATTTCTCTTGCACGAAGCGGAGCTTGTCGCTGGGCGCGGAGCAGACAAATCGATCTTGTTGGCGTCGGTTGCTCCAGCCGAACGATCTTCGCCGCAGATTCCTCGACTCCGAGCCTCGGCAATATGGTTGGCGGACCCCCTGCTTCGGTAACGGCGATGAGTCCTGCAACGGAGTTCAATTCTGCGATAACTTGGCACGGCGTCTCCGCTTGCCGGAAACAATGTTCGATCAATCGACGGGTGCAGTACGCTTTATTCAGAAGACAGAATCGCTCCTCGCCGAGGTCAGCAACCTTGATTCGCTTCCTCGCCGCCAATCGATGCGTTGGATGCACGAGCAGAACGAGTTCTTCTTCGAAGAGCTTCTCGCATCGAAGATCACTTCCAGGGGTTGGCTCAAACGACACTCCAAGATCGAGCGAACCGTTGGACAGTGCTTCTTCGATCTCGTCCGCTGAAAGCTCTTCCACGTGGAGCGTGACATTCGGAAAATCAGCAATGAAGCTCGCCACAATCTTGGGAGTCAAGTACGAGTTCACCGTTTGAACCACTCCCACCGACAATTCTCCTCGAAGCATCTCATCGAACTCGAATAGAATCGATTGACCTTCTTCCAACACGTTCAATGCTCGACGTGCGTACTCTCGGTAGGTCGTTCCGGCCTGCGTCAACCGCACCCGTCGTCCGGCTCGCTCGAACAGCGGCGTCCCAAGTTCTCGTTCCAAATCTTTGATCTGTTGGGACAAGGTTGGCTGCGATACCAACAGTTCTTCAGCAGCGTTTCGGAAGTGGCAGTTTTCCGCAACCGCCAAGAAGTATCTCAGGTGACGTAATTCCATCGGTTTTCAATTGATAGGCACAGGCGATCAGTTCGATCAGAACTTCGTATTGGACGTATCATTCTAGTCCACCTAAAGTTTGCCGAACAGTGAATTCAGTTTCATCGGCAAGGTTCCGAGCGGATTCACTAACCACTCGAAAAGAGATTGTTCGAATGTCAAAAGCAGTTTTCTATCACGCTGGCTGCCCCGTCTGCGTCTCGGCTGAACAAACCGTTGCCGATGCCCTCAAGTCACAAGTGGAGAAGGTGCATCTTGGTAGCGAAAAGAGCCGTGTCTCCGAAGCCGAGAACCTCGGCGTAAAATCGGTTCCCGCTCTTGTGATTGATGGTCAAGTCTTTCACATCAACCACGGTGCTGATCTTTCCGCACTGAAGTAAGCTGGCAGTGAAACCTCGAATCGAATCGATCCATGCTGGACGCCCTCGGTGCTTTGACGCCGAGGGTGAATCCAGTAGACCATAGCAATCTGCGATTTTTAAGGCGCAGGTCGCTGGCACGTCATGCTTGCCAACTGTCAAGTTCGGCGTGGAACTTACCGGTGCGCACTGGTTTACCAGCGATTTTCGGCAGCCAGGAAAATTCCTCACGCGGCACAGTTGACATGTCGATATTTCACATGTAATCTAATTGACATGAAGGAAACACGCCTGGCCAAAAACCAACTTCAAAACGAACTCAAGAAAAAGCGACCGTTCGATTCACCGGAACAGGAAGCACTCCTGAATATCCTGCGAACTAACGACCAGTTTCAGAATCGGTTCGGACGTTTGTTTCGTGAGTTCGATCTCACGGCTTCCCAGTACAACGTGTTGCGAATTCTTCGCGGTGAAGGGAAACCGATGCCGTGCCAGGAGATCGGCGAACGGATGATCCAGGTCGTCCCGGCAATGACGGGGCTTTTGGATCGACTGGAGGCCCAGGGGCACCTTCGACGGCAGCGATGCACCGAAGATCGGCGGGTCGTCTACATCGAGCTAACCGACTCTGCAAAGGACTTGCTTCGGCGAATGGACGCCCCCGTGAATGAACTCCATCATCAGTTAATCGGGCATCTCACACCCACGGAGTTGAAACAACTCAGTCGGCTGCTGGAAAAGGCACGTCTGAGTGTTCAGGGCAAGGCACCCTAGCCTTTATTTAAACCAATACATTACACATCACCTATTCACACGTAACCAAAATTCGAAGACTTGGTCATGACATGCACGGGAAAAGTAGCGTTGATAACACTCGCACAAGCAGTTTCATTTACCACCGGAAAGTCATTGCCAGTGGACGACGGTTATCTCGCAAAGTAGTCGGTAGCTCATTTCGGTCTCTGCTTGTTCGTTCGTACTGAAGGGTTCAGATCATGATTCAAGTTCGCAAAGCCAATGATCGAGGTCACGCCGACCACGGCTGGCTCAACACGTACCACACGTTTTCGTTCTCAAGCTACCAAGACTGCAATCACATGCGGTTCCGGTCGCTGCGAGTGATGAACGAAGATGTCGTTGCACCGGGGCAAGGATTTGGAACACATCCCCATAACGACATGGAGATCGTGACTTACGTCCTCGAAGGAGCCTTGGAGCACCGAGACTCGATGGGCAACGGCGAAGTGCTGCGACCGGGAGAATTTCAACGCATGACCGCGGGAACGGGAATCACGCACAGTGAGTTCAATCCGTCTGAAAGTGAGCCGGTTCACCTGTACCAAATCTGGTTGTTGCCAGAACGTAAAGGGATCGAGCCGAGTTACGAGCAGAAGCGATTCTCTGATGAGGAGCGGCACAATCAATTGCGACTGGTGGCTTCCAGGGATGCCGAGCATGGCTCGCTGTTGATTCATCAAGATGCTCGCATCTTCTTGTCAAAAATCGATGCGGGAAAAGAAATCAAGCATGAACTGAAGGAGCACCGACATGCTTGGCTGCAAGTTCTGCGAGGAACCGTTTCACTCAACGGCACCGATCTTGGCACCAGCGATGGCGTGGCGGTGAGCGACGAAAGGTCATTGACCATCCAGGCAAACACCGACGCCGAAATCATGCTTTTCGATTTGGCATAGTCCAAGTCGTTTCCAATTTTCTGTCTTTCACAATCTCAACTCCCTTGGTCTCAACTATGCAAGCCGCCGCATCGCTGTTCGCGCGTCTCATGATCGCTACGATCTTCTTGATGAGTGCTGTCGGTAACAAAATCCCTCAGTTTGATTCAGTCGCCGGATACATGGCAGCAGAAGGTGTTCCGTTGCCGAAATTCTCCCTCGTTGGGGCGATCGTGTTCTTGATCGTTGGCAGTCTGTCAGTGATCGTTGGCTTCAAGATTCGCATCGGTGCGGCACTCTTGCTTGTGTTTCTCGTTCTGGCGACCTATTTCTTTCATGACTTTTGGACGTTTGAGGGTCAGGAGCAACAGATGCAAATCATTCAGTTCATGAAAAACCTATCGCTGATGGGAACCATGGTCTTCTTGATGGCAAATGGGGCGGGCAAGTTGAGCGTGGACTCAAAACTCGCCGTCCCGAAACCCGAATCATGATCACTCGCCAGTGGCGCGACACGAACGGCAGTGTTAAAAACGCTTCCATCGACGGCGGTCAGTTGATGCCCAATCGCGTCGAACTTGCTTCTGGGTCTTTTGGCCGTCGACGCACTTATTCACTGATCTTCGCACGCTTCAATTGAGCGGTGGATCGGGAGGCGAGACAAGCTGCATCAGCAGGTTGTCGTCGTCAAGAATGGACTTGATGAAGTACTTGTCATCAAGACTCTCATTGACCTTGAGCCAGTGGAAATCCACGATCATCATCGAAACGCCAGAAACTTTTTTGGTCTCGTACTCCCTGCTCTCTTTCTTCTCTTGCACGAGCTTGATTGGCAACTGAACTCCCTGATGGACGGAAAATTGATAGTCTTCTTTCCAAGTCATTCTTCGATCACCGTCCTTACTTGTGAACCACTCTTTCGTTGAACGTGGGACCATTTCTTGGCGGTCAAAGCTAATCGAACGAATGATAGTTTCAGCATCTTGGAACTCGACGGAAAAATGATTTTCATCCATTTCAATTTTATTGACGTGCGCCATCAATCGTCGCCGCTCGACTGATCGTTTTTCCTGGCCTTGTGGACGAAACCCTGCCGGGAACCCGTACAGACCTATGTTTTGGATGTCTGGGGTGTGCTGCATAAGCGAGAATCCCTCCTCCATACTAAGGCTGTGAAAACGAATGTCTTGTCGGAGCCTAAGTGCAGTGACGTGATCGATACTGACGGCGGCTGTTAAGAGATCCACTCGCTGTGTTTGGACGCCCTCGTTGGGGCGAACCCAACCGTCTGTCGTCTCGCGTTGGACCGTTAAATACCGCTGTCGTTCCTGGTCAAACATTAACCTGACGTACTTAGCCGTCTGGCTCAACGGTGCCTTGTCGCTTACCCAAGATGACTCCATTTGAATGAGCAGATCGTAGGTCTCGAGCGATCGGAGATTGTTCGCGAAAGCGGTGAAAATCGACGCAACCTCAGCGACTTGGTCTTCCTCGACGGGAGCGCCGTCCTGCCCGTTCGCGTCGGCGGACCCAATCAAAACCAAGAGTAAAACGCAGGATCTCAATAACTTGCCGACGTGCTTCTCCGGACTCGCGTCATCATTGCGACGCGTCTTGTTCGATTCAGTCATCAATTACAATCTCCACATTTAAGTTCGCGCAATGCGGACTTAAAACAAGTCTCGCATCGGAAATTCTTTAGGGGTTCGGGGTACTCAAAGAACTGGAAAAATGGACACGCGAGTGTGACTCGACCGAACGCGACGCGGTGACGATATGCCATGCGATTCTTGAGTCAGCGTCCGAATCCTCGCGTTGGCGAGCTAGATTCTCCGCGCTGCTTATGACACGCACGCGATAGATTCCTTTACCGATTTTGGTGCAATCGACGGCGAGCGTTAGTTTACCAAGCTTCGCACTGATGCTTGGAATACGATCGCCGAGTGGCTGGTCCTCGACTTGGTGGAGACACAGAATTCCTTCCGCCGCTGCCTTCTCGCCACCCTTCCGAAAGATCAAAGTTCGAGGCGAAAGTTCGACGTCGTCAACTCTGTAAAGTGAAAGCAACATGCGATCGACGATTGCGTCCTCCGCATCCTTCGCATGAATCGTGGCAACGAAGCCCTCTTTCTGTATAAATACAGGTTCGATATCAATGATCACGCGCGAG
Source organism: Pirellulaceae bacterium (assembly GCA_041741195.1). GTDB lineage: Bacteria > Planctomycetota > Planctomycetia > Pirellulales > Pirellulaceae > JBBSJZ01. The sequence continues at coordinate 13,563 of JBGSKM010000010.1, read as the reverse complement.
CCCGAGTCGTCGGAGGCCAATCTCGCGAGGACGCCATCGTTGGGTGGCGAGATCTCTATCGACACCTGTTTGGTATCCATCGGGCGCGTCAACGCGAAAGGGACAACAAGCTGTTGTCGTTCGACGCTCTCGCCTACTTGATGTGACACCATCGCTTCGCCGAAGGCAATCAAGCCGGCCAATCGATATCGAATTGCAAAGGTGACGTCGTGCCGTTGACCACGCCCTGAAACCAATCGAATCTGAAACGACTGGTCCGATTTTCGAGCCGTACGAGGAGTTTCGAGAGCAAGTTCCAGACGAGCGGTCGAGTTGGCAGCAATCATCTTCTTCTTGAAACTCGCTGATGTACACGGCTTGCTCGCGGACAAATCTGTCACGGGAAAGTCAAGATCGAAGTTGTTCACCAAGTCGAGATGAATTTTGCCATGCGTACCGACAGGCAACTCACCCAAATCGACCACCGTGTGATAGAGACTTAGACTGAGCCTCTCGATTACCACTTCCTCGGTGAGATCGAAACCTGAGTGACTAGCTTGCGCGACAGCGGTGTCTCCGGCCCCGGCAAGGTTTCCGGTCGAGGCAAGAACGCAAATCGCCAAGACTGCGACGATCGAATGCACCGTACTCGGCATGGTCACGCTCACCTGTTGAAATGAGGTGGGATCTCAACGCTTGCGTCGATTGCGGATGCGAAGAAATGACGTCCAGATTGATCGCTTTTTTCCCGCGAGGATAATCTACCACGCTCAACGGATGGCATGCTTGGTGCGTGGTGCCGGAAGCCCCAATAAATCGATTCGCTCGGCGAGAAATTCCGACCCTGGATCGCTCTACATATGGAAGCAAAACGCTTTGTCAAGCTCGACAGTTGGTTTGCGAGTGGGCGTTGATCCGGCGTCGTACGCCTGCAGCCAGAAGCTTTTGTGTTCGTGCCGGCAGCAATTGTCCGCTGTGCCCTGACTCTTTGCCACGATCATGCCGGAAATTGCAGGGCTCATGTCGGCCGGCGATAGGTTCGCATTGCTAGGCAGCCGAACGCCGTGTCGGAATCGGGGCGGAGCGGTCCTCAGGAATTTCCGTGGCGACTGGTTGGGAGATCGCCAGAGGCGGATCCGCCATCGTCGGATCGACGAGTCTTTCGAGCTGGGCCAAGGATTGTTCAATCCGTTGGCGATAGAGTTCAAGCTTTTCACCTTCGATCGGAAAAATCGGATCGGCAAAGTAGCCACGAATCTGGCTGAACGGTAGCGGTAGTTGCAAGCGGTCCCAGGTTCCGCGGAAGACGTGGCGCCGCGTGGGAGCAGCGACCACGCACAAAACGGCCGCCCCGGTCGCTTGCGAAATCGCGGCGATTCCCTTGTGAACGCGTCCGCGGGGTCCTCGTGGACCGTCCACGGCGATGGCCGCGGGAAATCCGTCCTGAACATGTTGGGTCAGCGCATCGATCGCTTCTCGGCCGCCCTTGGCGCCCCAGGATCGCCACTTGCTTCCTCGCACGGGCGTGCAACCGGTAACGCGGAGCGCAGGAACAATCAGTTGACCATCGGCGCTCTTGGAAACCATCGCACCGGTGCCTGGTTCGCCATGGGTCACGATGGCGAGCTGGTGCGCGTGCAGGAACGCGAACAGGTAGTTTTTCCCGGCATTTTTCAATTCGGGACGCGAATCTTTGTCAAATTTCACACGGCAGGTCGCCCTCAGCAGCAACACATACGCAGCGATCGCCCAGGAGGCGAGCCAAACCAACAGGCGTTTGATCATCCTATCCACACCCAATTCGTTTCGATTCGGTTTCACAAAACATGTAGTTAGTCAATCGTGCCCCAGGGGTAAATAGCAGCCAAGTTGCCTCGGAACCTCCGCTGGGCGACAATGGGCGGTCCGATTTGAAACCCGACGAGGATTGACCAGTGCAAAAATCGAATCAGCTGAATCGCCGTGACGCGATTGGAGCCAGCATCACGGCGACGATTGCCGCAGGTGCCCTGGCCAGTGCAACTCAAACGACCCAGGCTGCTGAAGGAGCCAACAAAGTGAGTGTGGATGCGAAACAAGGACGGCTTAACCAGTCTGTCTGCAAATGGTGCTATTCAAAAATTGAGCTAGAGGCGATGGCCAAGTTCTGTGCCTCCCTCGGGATGGTCGGCATCGACCTGCTCGATCCGCCCGATTTTCCGACGCTCAAGAAGCATGGGCTCGCGTGCACCATGGTCCAATCCCATCCGCTTCCCGATGGTTTGTGCGATCCGAAATTCCACGACATGGCTCTGGAAAAGATCAACCGAGCAATCGAAGCGACGGCTGCCGAAGGTTGGAAGAACGTCATCTGCTTTAGTGGCAATGCACGTGGCATCGATCGCGAAGTCGGCATGAAGAATTGTGTCGACGCGCTGAAGAAAGTGGTTCCCGTCGCCGAAAAGCACGGCGTGACGTTGAACATGGAATTGCTCAACAGCAAGGTGAACCACCCGGATTACATGTGCGACAACAGTGTCTGGGGTGTCGAGCTTGTCAAACGTGTCGGCAGCGATCACTTCAAGTTGTTGTACGACATCTATCACATGCAAATCATGGAAGGCGACATCATTCGCACGATCGAGAAAAATCATGCGTACTATGGTCACTACCACACCGCCGGCAACCCCGGGCGACATGAACTCGATGACCAGCAAGAGCTGCTATATCCACCAATCGCCAGGGCGATCGCCGACACGGGATTCACGGGCTATTTCGCTCATGAATTTGTTCCCAAGGGCGATCCCCTGGCGGGATTGACCGATGCCGTACGTCAATGCACGGTTTAACCAGCCTGACGGTTTTCCCGTTTTAATGTCCTACTTTCAGCGAATGTTCCAACTATGAAACGACGTAAATTTCTTCAAGCCAGTGCGGCGGCGGCATCGATCGCGGCCGTTGCTTCGCGAGCCTACACGGCACCGGGGGCTCAGCCTCGACGAGTCGGTTTGATTGGCTGTGGCTGGTATGGCAAGTGTGACCTGCTCCAGCTCATGAACATCGAACCCATCGAAGTGGTTTCGCTCTGCGACGTCGATTCAAAAATGCTGAGCGAGGCGCAGACGCTGGTGGCGTCTCGCCAGGTCTCCAAAAACAGGCCTCGCATCTACGCGGACTATCGCGAAATGTTGGCACAAAAAGATCTCGACATCGTCTTGGTGGCAACACCCGATCATTGGCACGCGCTACCGATGATCGCCGCCGTCGAAGCGGGTGCCGATGTCTATTGTCAAAAGCCGACGGGCGTCGACGTCTTGGAAAGCAAAGCGATGCTCGACGCCGCTCGTCGTACAGGGCGAGTGGTCCAAATTGGTACGCAGCGACGTAGCACTCCGCATTTGATCGAAGCCAAGGAACGTGTGGTCGATGCGGGCTTGCTGGGGGACATCGCGCATGCGGAAGTTTGCTGTTACTACCACATGCGAGCCAAGGCCAACCCGCCAGATTCGACGCCACCCTCAAATCTTGATTACGAAGCGTGGACGGGTCCCGCCCCGATGCGACCCTACAATGAACTCGTGCACCCTCGGTCGTGGCGAGCGTTCATGGAATACGGAAACGGCATCGTGGGTGACATGTGCGTGCACATGCTGGACATGGTTCGATGGCAACTCGGTCTTGGATGGCCAGACACGATTGCCAGCGAAGGCGGAATTCTGGTCGATTTGAATTCCAAAGCCAACATCACCGACACGCAAACCGCAACCTTTGGCTTCCAAGACATGAACGTCGTTTGGACGCATCGCTCCTGGGGCGACGCTCCTGACCCCCAGTACCCGTGGGCGGGAATCATCTACGGGGACAAAGGCACGCTCAAACTCAGCGTCAATTCCTACGACTTCACTCCACGCGGCGGTGGCAAAAAATTGCACGGCGACGCTGTGATCGAACTCGATCGCTATCCCACCGATGCGACGGACCAAAAACAGTGGGCGCTCGAGTTGCACGTTGCGTCGGCAATCCGAGGTCACATGAAAAACTTCTTGGAGTGCGTCGATAGCCGGTCGACACCGGTCGCCGACATCGAACAAGGTCACATCAGCAGTGCCTCGTGCATTCTGGCCAATAACTCGCTCACGCTTGGTCGTTCGATTCGGTTTGATCCGGCCACACATACGGTCCCCAGCGATGACGAAGCGACCGCGTTGCTAGCTCGCGAGTATCGCAAGCCGTACGTTCATCCGGGAAACATCTCATGAAACGCCGCGATTGATCTATTTTGCGAATTGATCGCGGGTCATGTAAAGCTGTGACGGTTATTCGGCCGATACCGATTGTGTTGAGAGTTCCCAGCAGTATTTCCGACTGTGGGCGAACGTTTCTCTTATAGCAAACGATGGAATCGGAAGGCGTGACGACGATGAATAACCACTCGACGAGCCGACGTGTTTTTCGCAGTACCTTGTGGGTTTCCGCGATGGGAATTGGATTGGCGTCCATGACTGGATGCCAGTCGTCGATCAATGGCCAAACCTTGCCGAGCCCCTATTACTTGCAAGATGACGTGCAGTACTTTCCTTCGGGGCCTGAGTTCAAATTGCCGCGTGAAGCTGCGGCTCTGCAAGCGGCGCGAGCCGAAGAAAAACTCAACCGCCGCTAGTTTGTCATGGCTTCAAACGCATTCACCGCGAGCCGTCCAACGACGGGCGCGGCGGCAATGATGCCCGACGAAACGCATCACGGCGACGTGGTGGAGTGACTCGGCTTGCGATGCAATGTCGTAATCCAGGCGATCGTGAGTATTGCCGTGATTTGAATCAGCGCAAAGGTCACCGGTGACAACCGGCTGACCCTCGCCAGGACACTCCGAGCCATCGCCGGTTCTTTCGCCGCCTGCTGCTGCAAGAGTGAATTGATCGAGTCGTTCGGCAGCGACCAGTCGTCCAATTGCGCCCATTGGCTGACGTGTTCCCAGCCACGTGTCGTTCGCCTCCAGCCCACCGGTGGCACAGAATTGAATCCGTGATGGGCGTTGGAATCGAATGCCGAGTCGGCAAGTGCGACAAGTTCCACCCCCTCGTTCATGACCATCCTCGAAACGTGACGATCGTTGCGTTCATTCGAGCTGATGTTGGCCAAAAAACTGATGGCCAACATCAATGAGGTCAACCGCACGGTGTGACCGAGACGCCGTCGCATCCAACAGAGATCGTGCGGCGAGAGGTAAAAGTAATCCATGGGTCCCGAAGAAGCACTTCCCGATCCGACCCGCGACGTCGGCGATCCTGTACTTTTCGCAATGCCTTGCTAAGTAACGACTTAAATCGCGAATTCGGAAGCGCGAAAGGCTTAGCGTGTTGAGTTTTGACAACATCCTGTGTTGTCGTGAAACCACAGTCGTTGCATGGGCAGTCGCCGTGAACCTATCGGCCACTCGGAATAATCGGCAAAGTCGCACGTGATTAGCGGTGAACTTTGCGCAGGATCCTCGTGGGTCGATCGAGCACGGGTGAATCGCAACCTAGATTTCCATTGCTACTCGATTCTCGGTTACTTTCCGCAAGTCGTGCGTCGACCCCAGCGACGCAATTCTCTAGGGCACCCATCTGCGATGACTACAGCGACCTTACCCACCGCTCTTGACGACGTGTTTCGTACGGAGATTTTGCCAGCACTTCCTCATAGTGCGATATCGCTGCTGCAAGTTTCACAACGCAGCGATAGTGGGCCAGCGGATTTGGCCAAACCTATCGAAGCGGACCCTGGACTCATGGGGCAAGTCTTGAGATTTGTGAACTCATCCTATTTCGGGTTTAGCCGCGAGATCATGAGCGTCCAGCAAGCGATCACGCTGGTAGGAGGTCGTGCGATCACCAACTTTGCACTGTGGAACGCGGTCTTTAGTGTCATTCCCAACCCTAAATTTGGCCCCTTTGATCTCAAGTCGCTGTGGCAGGATTCACTCCGACGCGCGATCTTTGCCCGGTCACTCGGCCGACATTTGAAACTCGCCAGCGCGGAAGACCTCTTCGCCGGAGCGCTACTGCAAGACATGGCGATTCCCCTGTTGTTAAAAGAGTTGCCCGAACAATATCACTCGCTCGTCGAACGGCGCAGAAGCGAAGGCCGTCGGTTGAGTGGGTTGGAACAAGAATTGTTCGGATGGGATCATGCCGACGCGGCTGCCTTGCTCGCCCAGCGCTGGAATTTGCCCAGCGTGTTTGTCTCGCTCATCGCGCGTCACACTCAGCTTCCGGAACTGCTCGCCGGGGGCCAAGCGACGCGGGACGAGGCGTGCGTGGCGCTTGCCTCGCTCATGCCCTCGTGCAGCGACGAATTGTGGAAAGAACGATCGGAGTTCATCGACGGGTACGTGAAACTGACGGGGCTTGGCGACGCAGAATTGCTGGAACTTTGCGCCTCGGTCGACGAGACAACCGCAACCTTCGCACCGCTGTTGAAATTGCCAGCACCTAAAATGGGCGTTGTCGAGTTGCTCCAGCGATCCAATTGAACTTCGATCTAGCGACGATCGACCATGAAAGTTCCGTTATCGGCGACATCAAACATCGGTCGGCAATAGCGGCCGCAACCGGTTGGTCCGCCAGGCCGAAAGACGACGCCCAGTGACACGTTCCAACCTTCTTGCTGAAATTTTGGATCGGCGGTCCCGCCACTTGGAATCAAGTAGGTCGCACCTGCTTGGACCAAGAGTCGACGTCGCACTGGCAAACTCATGGTCGTCCCGATCACGGTGTCGCTGTGGTTCGTGCCACCGACAAATGCATCCCAATGTCCACTGTTTTGCATTTGTTGACGATAAAAGGCACGGTACTGGTCCGTCGGCTCCAGCGACACTTGCGATAGGAAAGTGGCTCCGCCTGAGTTGCGAGTGACGGTGGTCGACGTATCGTCACTCACGCCCGTCATGAACTGGAATCCGAATTCATGACAAGCGGCAGCCTTCCAGCTCAATTCACCTCGCAACTGGACAAGGTTGCCACGAAAGTACCAATCGTCGTTCAAGTAGTCCACGACCATGCCATATTGCAATCCGTAATCGACGCGTCGAAACAAACCGCCAGTCAAAAAGATCTGGTGACGCGTCTGGTCGGTGAACTCGCTACCGGCCAAATTGCTTTGCGTCGCTCGCATGCCTAACTGGGCAGCCATATCCCATCCGAATAGCCGACGAAGTGAGCGTCCCTCATTGAAACCCTGGTAAAACCCAAAGCTGCCGCTTTCACCCCGAGTGTTTGCGGTCGTGGGGGCGAAATTCATTGGCCCCTTGTAGCCTTGGACACCGGCGAAAAAATCAAAACGACACCATACGGGGCGAAGGATCGGCAGAAAGATCGGAAGCGAATCAAAGTTGCTGGCGCACTGATCGCATTGTCCGCAGTCGCCACACCCGCCGGAGCCGGCGCTGAACGACTCGATTCCACCTACCGGCTCGCAGCAACTTCCGCATCCTTCGACGCCGCAACCACCGCATCCGGGTTCAAAACCACAACCGGGCTCGAAACCCAGATTTGCTTCGACTCCGCACCCGGGTTCATCAACATGGATGGCTTCCAAGCCGCAGCCTGGATCAGCGATGCAAGCGTCGCAGCCGCAAGCGGGGCCACAGCCGCCCTGGAAGTCTTCGAGGAATCCGACCTGCTGGACAGGGTTAGGTTTTGATGACGGACGAGTCACCGGGCGTGCTTGGCTGACGTCAATTTGTCCCCGAGTCACCGAGGCGCCTACGTCACCGTCTGCGCGACGAAGTCGGTTTGGTTCGGCCGCGCGAGCCTGGGATGCGATCGCGACGCAAATGGCCACGGCTGGAATGAGGTAAGACTTTCGATTGACGCGGTACATGGCCAGACCGTGCAAATGGTGATGCGGGTAATTTGGGAGCGCGGTCGCCCATCGCATGCGCAACCATCTCGTTCTCCTTATCGGCCTTGCCAAGTCGTACGAATGAGAAAAGTTGGCCCAATCGGCACAGATTGACATCAGCCCAGGCTGAAATTGGTATTTCCAGTTTCCCGTGGACTTTTGAGTTTCAGTCTCGTCCCCCCCGATAAGAGAGTCCAATGGCTCCGGTCCAATCGACTACAATGACACGGCCACGAGCAAACGGCCGTAGCCGGACGGGGTGAGCTCAGTTGGTTCAATCCTACAGTCTTCCTACTTCACCCAAAGCATCGCCCTGGCTTCCTGACGCCTCGCGAAATCCGGCTAATGAACGATCCACAACTTAGCGACGAACAAATCCTTGAGGCCGCGCTGCGTTGTCGGACATCGGTGGAGATCGATGTGTTGCTGGACCAATCTTGTCGGGGCGATCGGATTAAGCGGCGGAGAATCGAAACCAGACTCGACCCGAGTCACACGCGCACCCGCGCCACTGGCGACGACGACTGCCATACCCGCGAAGAACACGATCTTCAAATAAGCGAAGTCGGTTCATCGATCGGACCGTACAAACTGGAGGAATTGATTGGCGAAGGCGGAATGGGGGTCGTCTATCGCGCGACCCAAGTTACGCCGGTTCGTCGTGAAGTTGCCATCAAGTTGATCAAGCCGGGGCTGGACACGCGACAAATCATTCAACGGTTCGAAGCGGAACGCCAAGCATTGGCGATGATGGATCACCCCAACATCGCACATATTCTGGATGCTGGCAGCACTGGAGCGGGGCGACCGTACTTTGTCATGGAGCTCGTCGATGGTCAACCGATTACGACGTACTGTGACAATCGAAAACTTTCGCTCAATCAACGATTGAGATTGTTTTGTGAATTGTGCGAAGCGGTGCAACATGCTCACCACAAGGGCATCATCCATCGTGATTTGAAACCGTCCAATGTGTTGATTGTTGCCAACGATCACAAGACGCTGGTTCGCGTCATCGATTTTGGGTTGGCGAAGGCGCTGCAGCAAAAATTGACAGACCAAACGCTGTGGACGAATTACCAGAACATCATCGGGACTCCGTTGTACATGTCTCCCGAGCAAGCGGAACCGCTTGGCTTGCAAGTCGATACGCGCAGTGACGTTTATTCGCTGGGGGTCATGTTGTACGAGCTGCTCGTTGGACGTACGCCTTTCGATGCGGGTGAAATGAGCCAAGCGAGTAGCGAGACGTTGCGAGCGATCTTGCGTGATCGCGAACCGCGTCGCCCCAGTCAGAGATTCGCGGGATTGGCTAGCGAAGAGCAGGGTCAGGACTTGAGACCCATGATCGCCGCGCGGCGTCACTCGGACGCCCACACGTGGCACTGGATGTTACGGGGAGACCTGGACTGGATCGTGATGAAGGCGATCGATCGACAACGAGAACGCCGGTATGACTCGCCCCGCGCGCTGGTGGATGACATCAATCGTTTCTTGCGTAATGAACCGGTGTTGGCGAGTCCGCCAAGCGCACTGTATCGAGCTCGCAAGTTTACGTCGCGTTGGCGTGTGCCAATCGCCGGTGCGTTGTTGGTAGCATCGGTGCTTATCGTCGCAACGTTGGTTTCGCTACTTTTCGCCCGAGAAGCCATTCGACTTCGCGCGGTCGCCGAACAACGCACTCAATCAAGTCTCGAAACGGCTTATTCATCGGACATGCGGTTGGCGTCATTCGCGTTGGAGCGAGGAGATTGCGATCAAGCCGTTGATTTGCTCCAGCGATGGATTCCGTCGAGTTTATCGGATGACGAGCAGCGTGACCTGCGGGGTGTCGAGTGGCAACTGTTGTGTCAGACCGTGATGCCGCCGTGCGAGTTGTATCCATCCAATGTTCGATGCGCTTACAGTGTCTGCTTTTCGCCGGATGCAAAGACGTTGGCGGTGGCCGGTGCGAGTGGAGAAATCCTGATCTTCGATTCGGAGTCGCACCTGGTTCGAGATCGGATCCATGCGAATCAAGGAGAAGTCAATGGGATCGCTTTTTCTCCGGATGGAACAAGGCTCGCGTCGGCGGGTGATGATGGCACGATCAAAGTTTGGGAGGTAGCGACCGGTAATTTTGTCTTCCAGATCCAAGCACACGTTGGGCACGCGTTTCAGGTCGCATACTCGGTCGATGGAACAAAGATCGTGTCGGCGGGCGAAGGGGCAGATTTCTTTGTCTGGGACGCTTTCCAAGGTGACCGGCTAGGGACATTTGTCGGTCACACCAAAACCGTCGAGGCCATCGACATTTCCAACTGTGGACGCTACGTCGCTAGCGTGAGTTCGGATTCCACCGGACGCATATGGGATCTCGAAACACAGACGCAGCTTTGCCCGGCTCAGCAGTTATCGGGCATTGGTACGGCTGTCCGTTTTTCGCAAGATTCGACATTGCTCGGTTTTGCGGACCTCGGCGGTCATGCGACCGTCGTGTCGGTTGACCGATTGGGAGCTGCCGACTCGTCCGTTTACGTCGCGGCGCACTCGGAGGGAGTTCAATCCTTGGATTTTTTCGGACGCAGCAATTGGCTCGTGACAGGAGATCGCGGCGGAGTGTTACGTTTGTGGTCTCCCTCTCCATCGTCGGCGGCCTTCGGTGCGACGGAAATCGATGTTGTTCCCAAGCGATCTTGGAAGGCGCACCACCATCGTATTTATGGTATCGCCAGCAACATCCAAGGGAGTTCGTTGATCTCAGTCTGTGCCGGGGGTAACATTCGCCAGTGGCGTTTACCGGAACCGACCGAACATCGCGACGGGCAGTCCCCCGAGTTTCATGCGCAGCAATTCGCGTTTCTGCCGGACGCGGTTCACGCCGTTGGCCTAACCGCATCGGGCAAAGCTTACTACATCGACCTCCATCACTCCTCCAAACCCGAGCAGCTTGAACTTCCGAAACTTGCTTGGTCACGGTGCGCAGCGGTTTCCGACACACTTGTTGCGTTCGGAACGACGCAGGGTAACCAAATCTGTCTCTACAACGTTCCGGCGAAACGCGTCGTCGCACAAAGATGCTTTTCGTCGGTCGATGTGCATGAGTGTGAAATGCGTGTTTCTCCCAACCGCCGTTGGATGGCAATCTCTTGTCAAACCCAGGGCGTACCGGCAAAGCTGCTGAATGCCCAGACACTTGAGCCGATCGCCGATATTCCGACTAACCATTCGTATGATCTGCAGTGGCAGCCTCATAGCGACCAGTTGGCGGTCGTGTCCGATCATCAAATTCATCTCTGGGACGCTCAACGCCAGCGACTGATTCGAACATTGGGCAGTGGTACGTCGCCATTCAAATCGCTCGCGTTCAGTCGCGATGGCGCCTTTTTAGCTGCGGCGGCAAGTGATCGTTCCATCCATGTTTGGGAGATAAGGACGTATTCCGAGAAGGTCATTGGTCGCAGCATACGTAATGATCCGTCGTCGCTAGCTTTCTCGCCGGATGGGCAATCCTTGCTCGCGGTCGACTCCCATGACGGGTCGATATTGGCTTGGCGAACCGCCTCGTGGCGATTCATCGGCGCGCCGTTCCGAACGTTGGATATCCCCGTCTCGCTACAGTTTTCACCCGATGGAAAAACGCTCGGCATTGTCGCGGTCGACAGCCGTCCGAGTGATCGCTTTGTCGCATCTCAATCGGATGCGAACTTGCTCGATCTAGCTTCCCCACCATCGCTGCGCCGACTCGACTCACTGCGATAGTGATCATCCGCCGTCGATTGAGACCAAACTGGCAACTTGAAAGTCACCCAAGCAGGTGCTCGCCACTGGTCTAGTGAAATGGGCATCGTTTGACCGATTGCTAGGCAGCGAATCGCTCGACTGCGGGTTGATCGGCTTCGAGTTCATCGATCACTTGGCAGACATGCTCCACACCGATCAATTTCATGGCCGCGTTGTTGGCCGAACTTCGCCTCCGACGCGAGCCTTGCTCGTACGCTCGTTGCAGGGCGATGTGGCCGTAGGGCCCGGTGTCGCAGGGGCGCGTGGGACCATACAAGCCAATCGAGCGAGTTCCCACAGCCACGGCAACATGCAGCGCGTCACAATCACCACCGATGAACAAATCGGCGGTCTTGATCAGTGCCGCCACATGAGCGATGTCGATAATTGGCGCGAGAAAAGCCGTTCCTGCGGATCGAGTGACAATTTCCTCGGCGACCAACCGCTCTTCATACGTTTCGCAGATCACCGCGCTGCGATATCCGTATCGATCGTGGATGTATCGCGACGTGCTCGCGAATCGATCAGGCTCCCAACGTTTCGATTGCCAATCACCACTGGTGGAAATAATGGCCAGCCGGCTGGTTTGCAGGCCGTAGCGCCAACGTTGGGCCCAGCGATTTGCTATAGGTGAAATCGGAAATTCCCAACGGACCTGGGGCGTGTGGATACCAAGTGGCGTTAGCAATTCAAGCGTGCGATCCGTCAAATGGCTAAACACCGGCGAGACGCATTCGTTGTAGGCGAACCGCCGCCGAAACCAGCTCCCGGAGTTCGAAAAGCCAAGCCGACGTGCGGCCCCGCTCAGACAGCCCGCCAGTGCTGAGCCGAGCGTACCTTGGCAATCGATTGAGATGCCACAGCCATATTCTCGCAATCTCATCTTCGCATGCTGAATGCCAGACGTTGTCTTGATCCAGTCGCTTGGTAGTTCGATAACTTCGTCAATCGAACGATGGTCGCGAATGGCGTCCGAGCAGGACTCATTGACCGCCCAGCCGATCCAGGCGTCGGGAAAATGATCGCGCAGGGCGCATGCAACCGGGAGCGTCAGAATGACGTCCGTCGTTGAGTCGAGTCGACAAATCAGGAAACGAGGAGAGGCAGCGGGCGACATCACGGCGATCCTTCGCGCGAGAGGGCGGGGTACCAACGACCGAACTTATCAAGTGGCCAGACACGAGGACCAGACCAAACCGGCTCCAATTTCGAATGTCTGGTCAGTGCAGGAAGTGAGACTGATCCTTTACGCTAACGGCCGAACCGCTCTAGCGGCCGAACCGCTGGCGATACTCTCGGCTGGCTTGGACATAATGCTCTGCCGCATGAGCGATGCGATGACGGTCGTCGTCGGTGCACGCACGAATGACTTTCGCGGGCGTTCCCACGGCCAATTGTCCCGCCGCGATGGAGGTGCCTTCGGTCACGAGGGCACCTGCGGCAATGATGCTGCCCCGACCGATGATAGCACCGTTGAGCACCACCGCTCGGATGCCGATGAGCACGTCATCCTCAATCGTCGCTCCATGCACGATCGCCCCATGTCCAAGCGTGACGCGTCGGCCAATGGTGCAAGGAAATCCTGGGTCGGCATGCACCACGCAAAGGTCTTGGACGTTCGTCGACTCGCCGATTTCGATATCTGCCGCATCCCCTCGCACCACCGCGCCAAACCAAATGCTAGCAAAAGCCCGCAATCGGACCTGCCCACAAACGACCGATCCCGGGGCGATGTACGCCTCGGGATCGATCAACTCAGGATGAAATTGTGTATCCAACGATCTCGTTGCCATACAGACTAATTACCAAACGGATCGTCGCTCGGCGGAGTACCGAACGGATCTGCTCCGCCCGCAGCCGGCGCGCCAAATGGATCTGCCGCACCGGCGTCTGGTGCGCCGAACGGGTCTGCAGCTCCCGCGGCGGGAGCACCGAATGGGTCCGCTGCGTCTCCGGCGG
>JBGSKM010000009.1:0-22912 GCA_041741195.1 Pirellulaceae bacterium | reverse complement strand
CGAGCGTAGTCGTCCACGTTGAGCACCTCGGGCAAGCCTCCTGCGGAAAATCCGCAGAATAGCTAGTCGCCCAAATAGGTGGGTCAAAATTCAGCGCCGATCTCCCCACGCCCTGGGTCCGTTTTCAATGCTTATCTCCATGCTTCTATTGCCAAAACAGGCTGGACCAAAAATGCCAGTCCTTGTTCAAGTACGGGCACGAACCGAGCGACGAAGGCCATCCGACGGGCGGTTTGAGTACGCACTGTGTGCTAGTTCCCGGAACGCCAATTTTCTCGATTCCAGACGAACTCACGGAGGAAGAAGCCTGTCCCTCCAATTGCGCGACAGCAACGGTTTCAGCCGCGATAAGATTGATCGCACAAACACATTCAATGGCCGGTACCACTGCCCTGATCACCGGCGCCGGGATGCTTGGTCTAACCGCCGCGGCTCAACTCAGCGATTCTGGCGTTCGCCAAATTGTAGTCGCGGACCCTCATACCGGGCGACTGCAGTATGCGAGTTTGTTTGGCGCAACTCACACCGTGTGTGCGACCGGTGAAGAGGAGATCCGATCGATCGTGTTGTCCCTGACCGACGGACGTGGCGCCGACATTGCCTTGGAATTTGCAGGCGCGAGCAACGCGGTCGAAACCTGTTTAGCTTCAGTGAGGATCGGCGGGTGCGTTCTGCTCGCTGGTTCGGTATTCCCTACGAAGGAAATTTCCGTTTCGCCCGAACAGATCGTTCGCAGAATGCTCACCGTCCGAGGGTTGCACAACTATCTACCCGAGGATCTCGACCACGCTTTGAGTTTTCTCCGACGCGTTCGCTGTCGATTTCCTTTCGGCGAACTTGTCAGCAAAACGTTTTCAATGGATAATGCACAGCAAGCCTTCGAGTATGCGAATGTGCATCAGCCCGTACGAGTCGCAGTGATGCCGTAGTGGCACCATTGTATTGATAGTTCTGATTTGCTCTCTCGGTATGTTCAAGGCCGACCTCGTCTCTATCACACGCTACTACGATCACGCGACCCGCCGGCGACGCCCAGACGTGGTGGGGAACCATCCGTTGCGACCAAGCAGCTAAATCGATCGTTTTGATGCGGATGATTAGTCGCCGCCGTCTTCCGATCGGGACCGCACCGACGGACGGCTAAAGCGGCTTTTGAAATGGAAGATCGATTGTCGGTCCTCGGTGACGGCTTCCGGTATCGGCCTGAGTTGCTCGACGAAATCGCGATCCTACCGCCAGAATTTTCGGGCATCCGCAACCACCGGCCAGGTAGCCGTGGCAATAACAGCTTTATGAAGTCGACGGATGCCACCATGCGTCTAGCTCAGCTTGAAGTCGCTTGACCGTTTCCAGTTGCTCGTTGGCGAGATCGTGCTCTTCGGTGGGATCCGCTAGGACGTCATATAACTGGACCGCTTCGCCGGGCAATCGATTCGAGGGATCGATGAGTTTGTAGTTGTCTCGAATGATCCATCGATAACGAAGACTGGCGGCAGCATCGGTTTGCGATTGAATGTCATGCTCGAATATCTCACCAAAGATCGCTTCACGCTTGGATAGTTTCTCGGCGTCGATCAAATTCAATCCGGGAAGCTCCGGCGGTATATCAAGGCCGACTGCGGCAAGCGCGGTGGGCACCAGGTCGATCGAACTGACCAGCGTGGCGTCGTCACGTTTTGGTTCCACGTGGCCGGGCCATTTGATCATGATCGGCGTTCGTATCCCGCCTTCATTGGGACTTCGCTTGCTTCGAGGTGCGTAGGCGCTTTTGTCGGGAAGATTGATCCAGCCATTATCGCAGACATACATCACGATCGTATTATCGCTGAAACCTCGTGATTCGATCGCATCGAGGACTTGTCCACAACTTTCATCAAACCATTCACACATCGCCCAGTACTTAGCGATGGGGAGCGAGTCGGTTTTGTCAATGTACTTGTCGAGAATCCGCTGCGGCGGATTGTGAGGATCGTGGGGCAGGAAGGGTGCGTACCAGAGATAGAACGGCGTGGCGGTTTCCTTGCAACTATCCAAAAAGTTCTCGATCGGCGCAATGCCGGTGCGTCCGATGGTGAGTCCTTGATCGCCATGTCGACCGTCGCGAGAAAAATCGCCCTGGGTCATTCCTTCGGTGAATCCGCCGCGACTCGGATTACCTTCCCACCACTTGCCGGTTTGTAACGAGCGATAGCCTAACTTGGCCAAGTGTTCGGGAAGGGTGTCGATGGCATCGATATGTCGGAGATATGCCTCGCGAGCTTTCACATACCGGGGTTGATTGTGCGGCGGCCGTCGGATGCCCTTGGCCATTGCGTCCCATGGCGGGTCGTTGCCAACGATGCCGTGTTGATGCGGATAGAGTCCGCTGATGATGGTCGCCAATGAGGGTCGACAAAGACTGTCGGGAACGTAGCCTCGGGTGTAGGTCAGACTTTCTCTCGCAAGCTGGTCCAAACGCGGAGTTTGGATGTGCGGATGCCCCATGAACGAGTAATCGCTCCAGGCTTGGTCATCACTGAGGATGAGCAAAATGTTTGGAGTCGTCGCGGTGGCATCGTTCCCAGAAACGGACAATTCCGATGAGGCCTCGTCCGCCAAAGATGGGCACATCGACACAGCCAGCATGAGCATGCCAACCGTCATACAGCGAAAAACATCCAGCATCGCAATACCGCAAACCAAATGGGCAATACAAACAAGTGGCGAAGCGTTGTCGCCCACCGTCTAATTCCTACAGTCTACACGGTACGAGGGTGGATCGTGCTACCGTCGAAGATGTTTGCGAGGAAACGAACAAACCGACATCAGTGGACCAAAACGAAAATGCGAATCGCAAAATCAGGGCCATTGTCGCTCGTGGGAGTGAACTCGCGACTCCACGGCATGAAAGTCTGCTTGCCCAAGTGCCGCACCAACTCTCGCGACGTACCCTGCAGTTGACCACTGAACTCCACCACTTGGCTATCGCGAATCTTTACCGCATCAATGGCTTCAATCGAGCGCACCACATTGCTCAGCGGAGCGTCCATGGCAAGATTCATCCCCACCGATTCGATTCCATCTCGGTCAGCCATCAAGGTATTGATGAAGCGATCAATTCGCTTCGCACTGGCTTCGATATACATGACCGAACCGGTGACCTCTTCGTTGGCCGGCGCCGCGTCGAGGGATTGGCTCGCTTGGAGCTCACGAACTGCCGAGGTGATGCTACTGACGATCTTGCCATCGACCGGCTGTTGAGCTTCGTCGCCAATCGATGCCATTTCGAGCGCCTTACGAATCGGGTTGGTGACTCGACCAAGTTCCGTCCGGCGGACATCGAGAACCATCACCGTCATCAACGCGCCGTTGGAAGTCGCGGCCACCATATCAGTCGTCGTCAGCCCGCTGGCGGCCGCTGCGACCGCCGATGGCGACTCGGCCTCCACGGGTTCGACCGCTGGGCTTTGATCGGCACGCGGCATCACCGCCGGCACATTCGCCGCAACCGACGATGCGATTCTCTCCGAGGAATTAGAATCCGAAGTAACGCCGATCTCTTGATCGTTAGAACTCGGGTTCGGATCGCGATTGAGCGCTGCCATGTTGGCGGAGTCATCCTGCGAACGGTTGTCCAGGGACGCGACATCGCTTCCCGACGTGTTATCCTCGGTCATCAATGGCCGGTTCGCGACGGAGTCGACATCACCGGCGTTCCATTGAGGCGCGTAGATCACGGCGCCGATCAATCCCGACGCAGCCAACGCTAGGATGGCAACGGCAAGCCGGCGTCCACGACGCGAATGATCACGACGATAGCTAGGAGCCTCGGTCGAACGGAGCAGCGGATGGTCTTCTGGGACTCCTTCATTGCGAGCGCATTCGATGGCCGCGTCCACCACTCGGTCTGAAAAGTCACTACCGATCAGCTTAGCAACTCGAGGCCGATCGAAGCGGTCAATCGACTGCAACATCTCACGCAACTCACTCATCGAATCGAGTTCGTGGCGTACGTTGGCATCCGAGCTCAACAGTTGCTCAACACGGGCGCGCTCATCTGGCGTCAAGGCATCGTCAAGATACCCGCTGAGCAGCGAATCGAGGATTTCGTTTGGTACAGACATTCAGTGTGAATTACTCCGCCGCCATTTTCATGGGCGGACAAACAACGTCGCTGCATCCCGTTTCGCGGAATTCCCTGCGTATTCAACCGGACCGCAGCATCATAGCGGTAGTCTTGGGATGCTTGCGGCCCCGACAAAGTTCCCCGGGGAGTCGTGGTTCGCGGCTGAAATTTGACGTAAAGTCTCTCTGAATAAGACTTTTCGTGAGTACTCGCCAAGCCGAATTCATCTCCTTGCAATGGATTCCGCCATTTTTATCGAGGCCAAAATCCCGTGGAACGCAGCGAAATCCTCAATGTCAACCGCCGAGTCTACGACGCGATGGCGGCCGCCAACGACCCCCTCTGCCGTCCGGCCAAGGACTCGGAGCTTGCGGACCCGCTGGGCACCGTCGACGCGGCGGGATGGCTAGGCGGTTCGATCGCCGGCCAGCGAGTGCTGTGTTTGGCAGCAGGTGGAGGCCGACAGAGCGCCCTGTATGCTGCGGCGGGTGCCGAGGTCACCGTCGTCGATCTGAGCGGTGCCATGCTCGAACTGGATCGTCGCGTCGCTGCCGAACGAGGTTTTCGGCTGCGAATCATCGAGACGTCGATGGACGATCTGTCGATGCTCCGCTCAGGGGAATTCGACTTGGTGATCCATCCGGTGAGCACTTGTTATGTCGATCACATCAGCGTGGTGTTTCACGAAGTCGCCCGTGTGCTGCGTCATGGCGGACTCTACGTCAGCCAACACAAGCAACCGACGAGTCTACAGACGGCGACGAAACCAACACTCAGTGGACACTACTTGATCGAGCACACGTACTACCGCGGTGCGAATCGAGCACCGATACCCGACGACCCAAGGTCAACCGCGGCCGGTCGCCGACTACGTGAACGGGGTGCGGCGGAGTTTTTGCACCGCTGGGAAGAAATCATTGGCGGTATGTGTCGCGCCGGCTTTGTTATCGAAGATCTCGTGGAGCCGATGCACTGCGACGCCGAAGCTGCGCGAGGAACATTCGCACATCGCGCGAACTATCTAGCTCCTTACGTTCGCATCAAAGCGAGGCGACGAAGCGAAGCGACGCCGACTTCAGATAACACGCTTTGGTTGCCAAGTTAAGCGCTGGTCACCGAGCGACGTAGTGAATCACCGAATCAGATGGTCCCGCGAAAGCGGCGAGTCATTTCGTAGAGGAAGATTGCCCCCGCAACAGCGACATTGAGACTGTCGGTTCCGAGTTGCATCGGAATCGTCACACGATCGGTCGCGACCTCGAGAACATCTTGCGACAATCCCTTTGCCTCGTTGCCCATCAACAACACCGTCGGGCGGTCATCATTCAACGTTTGCGTGATGCAAGTGGCCGTGGGATCGAGCGTGGTTGCCAAGGTTCGCACGCTACCCAGCAAACGCCAGTTTCGCATCAATGCGACCGGGTCGTGAAACCGGAAATAGCGATGTTTGAGCGCCGTTGCCATGCTGACCCGAAGCACTCGACGCGCAAGCGGGTCCGCCGATCCGGGGCCGACCAGCACTCGATTGACGCCCAATGCCGCCGCCGATCGCAACAGGCTGCCCATGTTTTCTGGTTCGGTGACACCCATCATCGCGATCGCGCGATCGCCCGAGGCCCATTCGATCGATTCTGCCAGCGGAATCTCTTGACGAATCCCGCAGGCCATCACGCCCCGGTGAAAATCAAATCCCACCAACGTCTCGATTCGGTCTCGCGGAACCATGTAGACTTCGGTCGGTTCCTCGATTTTGTGAATCCACTCGGGCAAGCGGCCTTTTTCGACCAAAATCGAACTCACGCCGTAGTCACTCGCGATCAGTCTCTCGACCACCAAGCGACCTTCGGCAATGAAGTGTTTGCAAAAACGTGTCGTATTGGTGTAGCGGACGTTCACGTAGGGAGCAAGCCGCGGATCGTCCAAGTCCGTGACTTCGATCAGTGCGACCGTCATCCTTAAATCTCGAACTCGATTAGACCTCGATCGGCAAATCGCACCATGACTTTGACAATGTCGATGGGTTTATCAAGATCGAGTGCCAACATGATTTTCGCCCGTCGATTCTCCACCGTGCGTGTCGAACACTGCAGCGCCTCGGCGATATCCTTGGACGTTTCACCCATGGCGAGCAATCGACACAGCTCTTTGTCGTCTCGCGAGAAAGACTGAAACAACGCTGCCTGATTCTCAAGCGACTTGTGATTGCTGGTGTCGCTCGTGGCGAGTTGGGCCAAGCGTCGCGTCACGCCTAGAATCACGGCCCCCGAGGCGTTTGAAGGGATGGGCCGTTTATGAGTCAGTTGATCGTAAACCAGCCCATTCGCGGCACCCACGTGCCGCACTTCCACCGACTCGGCGCCCCCGAGAATCAACTCATCGGATTTGATTGACATCGCTGCGAGCCCGGCGTCAAGAAAAGCTTCGCCGCGACGGCCCACGGGAGATCGCCGAGGCGAAAACGATTGTTGATACACCGAATTGCCATACATCAATACTCGGTCGGCCCCTTTGAGATAGATCGCATCCTCAAAGCGGTCCAAATTGGGCATCGCCGTTTGTTCACGAAAGAACCAGGCATCCACGGCCGCCGCGATCTGAGCGACCGATGTCGCAAAGTCTTGAGCGTATTCCAGTGCGATGTCGGAAGGCATGATGCAACCAAACCCCTCTGTAACGGTTCTGGATCGGACGATTGCTTTTGAGCAATCGAACTTCATGAACCAATGTAAATTTCCTAAGCCAATATAAAATCGCCCCCGCATTCGACCGGCCGCTGGGGACCGCCATTCGAATGCCATGCACAAATGGCGATCGATCATCAATTTGTGCTGCGGCTGACCTGCTTATCAAGTCCGTCGCTAGCATCGCTGATGCTAGCAGAGCGTCCGCTGTTGGACCGGGCAGGTCAAGGATACTCGAAGGCTATCGATTCGACCATCTTGGTCAGAAATCGACTGGCTCATGGTTATTCTCGAGCTAATAAAAAACGGCGAGGTGACTAGCCCATGCGTCACCTCGCCGTTCTGAACCAAAACTTCGAGCAATCCAATCATCGTCCACCGACGGTTCGCAATCCCACACCACGACCCGCGACGGACAACCGTTTGAAACAAGCGTCGGGTCCACAACTCTGCTTCCCCTCGCCGGTGATGTTCTGAATCGGTCGGTCGCAGTGGCAAACAGGATTGTAAGTCCAAGATCCGTCATAATCAGCCACAACCGAAGCAACCGGTAACGATTATGACGACTGGAAAATGGGTTTCATTGGACGGTGGTAATTTGTAGCAGTGATCACAATTTTATTTGCCCGAGAAGCCAGTGGTACTTCCGTCGCGCCACCGCGATTTTTTGCCAAATCGATGACCAGGTGACACCGCCGCGATCGCCCTGGTCACGGGCATCGGGGCGACGATCAACTTTCCTCGTTCGCGGCGCGTGGCCTTGTCGACACGGGCGGTAAAGAGGCTTTTTCGCCTGACGCTGCGGGGGCTCTGGCCGCATTGTCGAGTTGGAGCTTGGTGCGGTCTTTCTCCGACACGATCTCATCAAAAATTTCCGCGTCGGTGGGATTGTTTGTCTTCAGTTCTTGGTACAGAGCCCGCAGCCGCGTCAACGATTGCGACAAAACTTCGCCTCCACCGAGTGCCTCTTGCACCGCGCAACGTTGTGCCAGCGCGAGTGCCAAGTACAAGCGATCGACCTTGGGGTTAGCGAGCAGTAGTCCCAACACTCGGTCCGATTCTTTCAGTTCATTCGTTTTCGCTAAACAACTCGCCAGTTGGAGTGTCGACTTGGCGTAGTACTCCGCATTGACAGCACTCTCGCTGGGAGGAAAGTAATCCGCCACCGCTCTCCATCCTGCCGGATCGTTGCGTCGAACCGCGACGAGATACTGGCTTTCGACGGAGGCAGTTTTTGTTACGAGCTCTGGACGAAGAATTCGACTGACGCTCGGAGGCGTGCGTCTGGAAAATGCGAACGCCGTTCCTGCGACACACATCGCCGGTAGTAGTACCAGCGCGAGGGTTCGATACCGATTTTGGCGGGCGCGTTTAGCCTCCTCTTGGCTCATCCGTTGCAAGCGAATGGTGGCGGCCGCGGTTCCCACGTTGGTGAAAGTCGAACCGGGACTCTCACCCCGAATCAGGTCCAACAACTCACGAGGCGATTGAAATCGATCTTTGGGTAATTTGCTCATCAATCGCGAAATGATCGCGATCAGGGCTTCGGGTAAGTCGCTTGCGCCTCGCGCACGATCCAGTGGCATCGGTGTTTCATGCAAGTGAAGCACGGCGAGAGCCAGCGCGTCTTCGGCCTCAAACGGCGGACGTCCGGCGAGCAGGTGATACATGGTCACGCCGAGCGAGTACAAATCGCTCCGCACGTCGACCGTATGACCTTGGATCTGTTCCGGGCTCATGTACCGCGGCGTGCCGAGCGTTAGCCCTGCTTGAGTCAAGTTCGCTTGACTGGTCCCCACATCGGGGCCGAGGCGTGCCAAGCCAAAATCAGCGACTTTCACGATTCCACGCGACGATCGCATGATGTTTTCCGGCTTGATATCCCGGTGCGTGATTCCGGCTTCCGCGGCAATCTCCAAGGCGGATGCGACGCCGATGATCACTTCGATCGCTTCTTCGGCGGATAACGTCCCGCGTCGCTGGAGATGTTCGCGGAGATTCTCTCCATCGATCAATTCCTGGGTGATATAGTGCAACGAATCGACGTTGCCGACATCGTACACCTGAACAATGTTGGGATGATTCAAACGTGCGGCGGCTCTCGCTTCGCGTCGAAACCGTTCGACGTAATCTTTGTCCTGGGCATACTGCCGTTGCAGGACTTTCATGGCCACGTCACGACCGAGCGTCAAATGTCGCGCCGCATAGACGTCCGCCATCCCGCCTCGACCCAGTCGTCGGAGCACTTGATAGTCACCGAGTCGTAGACCGACGAGGTATCGGGACGACATCTTGGCATCGAACTTCGGATCCGAGTTTCGATTAGTGGACATTGAGGTCGACACCATGGTAGGACATCGTGAAGTTCGCTTAGTTCGAGTGGTGTAAGTCCGCGTGCACGGTGGGCCGTCGCGGTTGCGATGTCGATAGCGACACGAGAACGTCGTTGAGGCTGCCGCTGCGTCGCCCTTGCAAATCAAGCGTGACGAACTTGAAACCGAGCTGACGAAAACGTTGGTTCAATTCACTTACAACATCGTTATCGATTAGTCGCGTCCATTGTTCGCGGTCAATTTCGAGCCTCGCCAGATCATCAGCGTGCAATCGCACACGAATGTCCGCAAACCCCTGCTGACCAAGCCACGTCTCCGCCACCTCGATCCGCTGGAGTCGCTCCGCAGTGACCTCGACTCCGTAAGCTAAGCGGCTGGATAAACATGGCGAGGCAGGCAAATCTTTCACGGACAATCCCCACATGGTTGCGATCGCTCGCACGCGGGACTTGGTAAAACCTAAATCCGCCAAAGGCGTCAACACCCCCGCGAGCAGGCCTGCGCGGATTCCTGGGCGATAGTCACCCAAATCGTCCGCATTGGTACCACTGAGAATCGCGATGTCTTTCTCCGTCGACTCACCACGTAGTTGCTCAATGACCCCTGATACCGCCGCGTACAATGTCTGCTTACAGAAAAAACATCTCTGGCCATCATTGCGACGATATTCTTCGCGTCCCAACTCATTCGTCGACACGATGCGATGTTCGATACCGATCTCCTTGGCAACCCGATGTGCGATTTCGAGTTGAGACCTTGCCACACTTGGTGAGTCGGCAGTGATCGCCACCGCGCGCGAACCAAGGGCTCGATAAGCCGCCGCCGCCACGACGCTGCTGTCGACGCCACCTGAGAACGCGACGGTCACTCCGCGAAATTGCGAAAGATGCGCCACCAGGGTCGTGGCGTCGACTGCGGCTAACTCGGCGGGTTGGACTGGGGACGACATGTTTGTCCAGGCGAGGTGTATTGGGTCCGCACAACGAAGCCGGTGTCGAGGACGCGGCCACTGGCGTCCGTCAATTGTGACCGACGTGCCGTTACGTGCATACGGGAGAAAATCCTGCGAAGCCGTTGATGCTGGCGTAGATATTCAACGATGTCCGTCGAATCGACCTGGGGCGAGTGACCGGTAACGAGCAGTCGGAAGTTATCTTGTGGCAAGAGCGAAAGCAGATCGTCGAGCAGCGGCCAAACGTCGCGTTCAATTCGCCAGGTGCGACCTTGGGGGCCATGGCCGTAGGCGGGCGGATCCAGCACGACGGTGTGGTAGGTTCGCCCCCGCCGTCGCTCTCGAGCGACAAACTTTGCGGCATCATCGACCAAGTACCGAACAGGGGGATCGGTCCATCCGTTTTGACGCGCCGCGTCACCAGCGGCGGACACATTCGGCTTCGCGGCATCCACATGCGCAACTCGATACCCGGCCGTCACCAGCGCCATCGTCGATGCGCCTGTGTACGCAAAAAGGTTCAACGCCTCGTCGTCTGGCGCGGCTGGTCGACTCGCTAGCCATCGCCAATTATCGAATTGCTCCGGAAAGAGGCCAATGTGTCCATACGGGGTCGGCCGGACCGGCATCCTGAATCCACCGCAATCGAGCAACAGTGATTCGGGCCATGGACGCCGAAAAGCCCACTGGCGGCTCGCTTCGTCGTAACGGGCGTCCGCAGCAGACCATTCGTTGCTGCGCGCCCGCGTGGCATGAATGGCCGCCGGCGAGGGGCGATCAACGAGATAATCGCCCAGCGCCTCGAGCTTGCGGCCGTCCCCAAAATCGATCAGCCGATACGGGGGAGTCTCGGCGAACGTTCTCGATGTCAAAACTCTCACTCCGCCTGGACCTGCTTGTGATCGATAGTCAGCTGTTCCGACCCGATTCGGTCCCAAGTCTATTCTACTTTGGTCTCGCCAGGCTTCTGAGCAATTGGTGTCGCGTTCGCTGCGTCC
Organism: Pirellulaceae bacterium; assembly: GCA_041741195.1. GTDB lineage: Bacteria > Planctomycetota > Planctomycetia > Pirellulales > Pirellulaceae > JBBSJZ01. The sequence continues at coordinate 11,843 of JBGSKM010000009.1, read as the reverse complement.
GCAGCCTGCTCGGCTGCCTCGGCGAGCGCGGGCCCCGACAATTCCACACCCTCGAACGGACCGGACGGGTGTGTCGGCTGTTCGAACCACTGGGCGACCGAAAAGTTTACGGGCGGCACACCATTGACTTCGGCGAGCGGTGTTGGAAGCGGTTCGCTACGTCGAAACTTAAGAAGTCGTCCGTCAGCAAACTTTGTTTCTCGACGAATCGTCCCCTGGCGAAAGGGTCCGACGCCGAGCACCCATGTGTCCCGCGCCGTCGAATTGGCGCGACTGAGTCCGGATTGCCAAACCGCTTGGCGTGTCGCGCGATCGTAGGCGAATGCGGCAACCTTGGACGCGCCTTCTCGCGATTCGCGGCGAGCAAGAGCGATTTCCGGAATCGTCGGCGTTGTGGGTGCTGTCGAGAGAATCGACGCGGCCACACCGAGCGAGTTGTTTTCGGGAACCCCGTACGTCAATCGGTGATCATCCATCCCAAGCGTACCCATTCGTCCTTCGATGACGATCTCCGCGTCATTTATGGTTTCTTGAATCAGGCAACCGGCCGCCATAATCTGTTGCCGCATACCGCTGATTACATAATCAGCATTGACGAAGCTGTCGTTCTTGACGGTCCTCAAATATGTGGTGTCAAAAAACACGGTGCGCCCCGCCAGTGGGCGAAAATCGATCTGGGCGATGCTTCGGTCGACCGCATCACTGAGCACGAGTTGTTCGGTGGCGTTTTGTAACTTGGTCGTGCCGCATCCTGTCACCAGCAAACTCGCTAATGCAATGACGTATCCTCGCACGATGGATCTTCGGCCGAACGAGTCGGCCTTCCATCGCTGGACGATGCGAGAACTTAGGTCACTGGGCATGCTGGAGAGTGACGGTCGCTTTGGGAGGGAGTTTTGGCGAGTACGTTTGTTTCATAGCTCTTGGTGATCACCAACGACAAGGTGTTTTCAAAAACCAAGTGGTTGTGAAACTGGCCTAGTAGCGGTGAAACTGGACGTTCATGACCAGTCCTACGAATTGCTGCGATTTTCCAGCAAGAAGGAAACGCATTCGTTTCCCAGAATTGGCCCGCGAAGTCGTTGCTCCGATGTGAACAGTTTAGCTAACTCGCGAGCGCTGATGCCAAGACTAGCGTACCCGGCTTCGTCAACAACCGCTTGGCCGGCACCATAAGCGATGTATTGGATCCCAGCCATCGCCGCCGTCGCCAAGCACATCGGACAAGGCTCCGCCGTCGCAATTAACCAATGCTCACTCAAATTCGGATTCGCAAGCGAGATGCATGCTTGCGCGATCGCGTTGACCTCCGCATGAGCCGATGGATTGTGAGTCGAGGTCACCGTGTTGCAGGCGACTGAAATTAATTCCCCGTCGGGTCGACAGACCGCGGCTCCAAAGGGAGTCTCGCCACGTTGCACGCCTTCGCGACCAGACGCCAGGGCGACTTTCATCCACTCGACCAGTTGACGATCGCTCACCGCATCAGCGGTCATCGAAGAATGGTTCATAGCCACGTTTGTCCCACAAGTCCGTCGAATTGCCGTGATCCGGGTCATTGCCAAGCAGCCACCATGGAAGCAATCAATGTGCCATTCAAACTCTCGCCCCCAAACGCGGCATTGGCGAGAAAACAGAGGCCAATCGTGGTACTCCGGGAGTTGACGCTTAAAAACCGCCCAAGGGTTACTTGGAGCGTCAAAACGATGGGGTTTGAGAACGCCAATTGCCGCATACAGCCATCGTGTTCCTAACGGACTCCAGCGTAAGCGACGATATCCGACCGGCAATTAGAACGGATGCAACCATGGATAGCGGTGACGACTTTACGATCACCCGTCTGATGCGAGGCCGGGTGCGGTTGTCGTCGGAGATCCATCGTGGCCAATAGGCTGCACCACAGCTCGCGGTAGTTTCGGTCGGACAAGAGCCGCGATTGCGATCACGATCAAGGGCACAATCGAAAAACAGAGCCCAACCAAAAGTGACGTAAGCACAGTCACATGTGCAAAAGACATTTGGGTCTGATCGATTGAGGCGCCCAGCTCGGAAATGGAATGGTGGACGCTAATATAGCCATGAACGGAGCCAATGAGACCGAACACTGCTGGTAACACAGCAACGGGGATCGCGGTAACGATCTCGGTAGATCCGTTTGAATTCCAAAGGTTTCGACATGCGACGTACAGCCCCATCAGTCCTGAGAAATATATCAACGTACCGTAAAGCGACCCGAGCGAATCCCAATACCAACTAACAATCGTGATGTTGCGACTAGAACTAGAGGCCACTACAAATGATGCGATAAAGACGGCAAAGCCGACAGCCAAATAGATTACGGCAGCAGCATTTGTTCGTTTCATCGAATTTTGCTTGTCGTTCATAGTATCGACACACCTTTTTACGCAGGAGGGACCCAACGTGATCCGAGGAAGAGGATTTGTGAACGGAGTCGTCAAATGCGAAAGGCATTTAACCAACAGCTCTGCAACTTGTTCGGCGGAATCGAATCGATCGTCACGCGATTTGGACAACAGCTTCATCACGATCGCTTCGAGCCACTGCGGGATGTTGCTGTTGAGTTCGCGGATCGATCGTGGGGCTTCGTCGGTGATGCGGCGCATGACGGCATAGCTGGTGTCGGCTCGAAACGGCGAGTGACCGGTACACAGTGCATGTAGCACACAACCAAGACTGAACAGATCGCTGCGTCCATCAATGGCTTCACCTCGCACCTGTTCGGGCGACATGTAGTGCGGCGTGCCGGGATGAAATCCGCTGCGAGTCAAACAGGCATCGTCTTCGGCGCGAGCCAACCCGAAATCGGTCAGCAGTGCCCGCTCGATACCTTCATCCAGCAGGATGTTCGATGGCTTCACATCGCGATGGATTAATCCCTGCGAATGCGCGGCGGCGAGTCCTTTGGCGGTTTGCAGCCCGATTCGCAGCACTTCGGCAACTTCCAGTGGCCCGTCGCGATCGAGTTTTTCTTGTAGAGAACCGCCGGCGACGTACTGCATCACCAGGAACAGCGGTTCGTGTACCGATTCGACATTGAAGATCGGTACGACGTGATCGTCACGCACTCCGGCTGCGGCGCGTGCTTCGCGAGCGAATCGCTTACGAGCGGAACCTCGGGTCGCCAGATAGGGAGCCAGCACCTTGACGGCGACGACTCGGTTCAGTTCTGTATCGAAGGCTTTGAAGACGATCCCCATGCCTCCGCTGCCAATCATGCGTTCCATTTCGTAGCGTCCAAGGCGTCCGAGCATTTCGGGGTGCGACGGCGGTTGGAGCAGTTGCCGGGCCATCGCTTCATTCCAGCTGGCCGAAGTTTCCTGGCCACGCCCGAAACTCGATACCGCTTCATCGTCGCAAGCAAGCACTGCGGCTGCTTTCCGCCACTGGTCATCGTCGGCCGCCAACTCCCGCAGTCGCGACTGGCACTGCGAACAATGCTCCACATGTTCCATCCACGGATCGTGCCCGATGTCGTGGTCATCAGCAGCCAGCAATCGCTTCAGTCGTTGATCGTCACATTGCATGATGTTGCTGTTCATTTCCGAGCCTCACGTTCATTGACAAGTTCTTTGATACGAGCCATCACGCGACTGCGGTTGACATAGATCTGACCCGACGTCGTTCCAATTGTTTCCGCAGCCTGCCGTACCGTTTGGCCGTTGACCTCGGTCAACCAGAACGCCTGCCAGGTTTGCGGCGCTACCGTTTGCTGCACACGATCCGCCGCCCAGCGGAACAGCTCGCGTTCGCATTCATGTTCGATCATCGACGAGATATCACCGTGAACCGAAACAGCATCCAGTAGTTTTTGGCCACGCTCGCCATCCTGCCCCAACGAACGGGTCGATGGCCGAGTCAGCGTGTCGACGACTTCGTTATGAGCGATCCGTAATAACCAGGCGTGAAAGCTGCCGCGATTGTCTCGTTCGATCCACCGAGAAACCGACTGAGCCACCGCCAAGAGCACCTCCTGAACCAAATTCTCCGCATCAGCCGCCTGCAACCCGCGTTTTCGAGCCACCCGATACACCACTGGCCCGTAGAGCCCGGTGAACTCGTCCCACGCGGCCAGATCGTCAGCGTTTCGCAAACGCAGAATCAGACTAGCTCGAGTTTCCGGAGAGCTTTGAGGCATTGGTCTACTTTAACCGTGGTACGGATCACTGTTCATGTAGACCGGATGAACGACCCTAATCTTGCACGGCTGACCATCTTTTCCTGAAACAGTCGTCGCGATGCTGAATGAAGTCGCGATGCACACCCGCCGCATTTCGATGGCTACTGTTTCGAAATCTTCAACAGTGCACCGGTTCCGCCCGCAAATTTGTCATCCACCACCCAAGCGTTGCGAAGCAGAACGTACAAGCTGCCATCGGGGGCGAACCGAAGGTCCACGGGGCGTCGAACGCCGGCCAGGAACGGGTGCGCGGTCTTCGGATCCTGTGGGTCGATATACTTGACCCAGCCCTGCACAAAGTCGGCAAAAAAGTACTTACCAGCATAAGGTTCCGCCCATGAACTTGATGCCGAGCAGAAGTCGCCACCGTTGATGGAACTTTGCGGATAGACGTGAATGGGACCGGTAATGCCCGCCTTGTCCGTCGGGCCGTGTTCTACTCCAGGCCAACCATAGTTGGCTCCGGCCAAACCGCGGTTTATCTCTTCAAAACTTCCGCCGACGTCGTTGATCAACATTTCGCCACTGGGGCTGAAGGCAAACGTGAACGGGTTACGGCAACCCGTTGCCCAAATGGCTTGATACTTGCCGCTTGTTTCGCCGAGGAATGGATTGTCGTCGGGAATGGAACCATCGGAATTGAGCCGCAGGATTTTTCCTTGCAGTGCATCCATGCGCTGCGATAGCGTGCCGGCAGTCTGTTCGCCGAGCCCAATGTAGAGTTTGCCGTCAGGTCCGAAATGAATGCCGCCACCCTGATGACCGGCCGGAACGTTGCCGCCAAATTGGCTTTGGTCGTCTCCCTGAAACAGAATCTCCTCGCTTTCGGGGACCGCAGTATCGCCGTCCGCACGAAAGCGACTGATGCGATGGTGTGTAAACGGTTGGTCGATCACATAGACGAAGTACACGTGTGGGTCCGCCGGAAAGCCGGGGGCTACTGTCACGCCGATCAACCCGCGTTCCCAGTTCATCTCGACCGGGATCGTCACGAACGGTTTCTCTAGCAATTGGCCGTCCTTGACCACCCGCAGACTTCCCCCTTGTTCGCAAATGAATATGCGGCCATCGGGTGCGATCTCCATGGCCACGGCTCCAGACAGGCCTGTCGCGACCGTGGATAACTGGAAACCATCAGCGATCTGCACGGGACCGGACACTCCACTACCGAACTTGCCGTTGCCCGGCCCGAGTGATTCGAGGTAGGTGATCAAGTCGGTGAACTCTTGCTCGCTCAGAAGTTGCGTCAGCCCAGTCGGCATGATCGAGGTCGCGGAAATCTGCGATTCTTCGATATCCGCTCTCGCGATACGAATGCGTTTTTCTTCCGCGTCGAGAAGCGTGATGTGACTGTCATCGGATTCCTTCGCGATTCCATGGATCACCTTTCCGTCGAAGGTGAGCACCGTGGTCGTTTCGTATCCGTAGCCGATTTGCCGCGACGGGTAAAGCAACGCATCGATCAAGTGCGGTCGGTCCAATTTGCCACTAATACTGGATAAATCCGGTCCGACCTTCCCTCCTTCCTCGCCGACCCGATGGCAGGTCGAACAGCGCGTGCGAAGATCACGAAACAGTCTGGCACCCGCGTCCGCGTTGCCTGTGTGAGTCAAAGCAAATTGCTCAACAGCGGATATGTCGCCCGACTGTCGCTCCTCAGTTCGCGGATGATGACTGGCTGCAAACTGGACGGCAGCGGCGGGTTGCGTCGATTCAACGAAACCGATGGAGAAGCTCTGAGGTACCGAGCTCAAGTGTTTCTTCATCCCGGCTCGACCGAAGCCAAACACGGTCATCTTCTTTTCCATCTGATAGAACCAATCTGGATGCGGATCATCTTCTGCATGACACAGCACCAGCATTCGCGACCGTGCTTTGTCACCAAAGGCAATCCACTCGCCAGTCGCGCTCGCTCCAGTCAAATCACCGTCGAAGTTCTCGGTCAGCAGATGCTGCTTGTCATCCGCGGCCGTTATCCACCAATCGGAATCGTCATAGGAACCTCCCGGCGTTCCTTCGTACAATACCCAGTAGCGATGACTCGGGGGCATCTTCGTCATCGTAAATGTGCATGATGTCGAAGTGAACTTGTATCGAGCGGCCCACTGGCCATTGTCGGCGATAGCGGAAATGATGACGTAATCGGGTGACGATTCCTCGATCTTGGTCACGCATGGATCGGTGCTGGAATTCCGAGCGTGAAAGTAGCTACCGGCTTCTTTGTAGACAGCGTTCGGAAAGCCGCGGTATTCGCCGGCCGAACCACTCCCTGACTTGGGGTGAAAGCCAAGCCAATCGTTTCCGTCGCTGTCGATCATGCTCGACAACCCCGCGCCAACCTTATCCAAGTAGTACGTCGCCGTCGGTGTAGTGATCCGGTAACATTCGATGTTGTCGGCGGAAGCATCGCGAGCAGAGTCGACTTGGACAGACGCTTGAGTGTCCGATGCCGATCTATATCGCACCATTAACGCTGGTCCCGGAAGAAAGATCTCGATGCCGTGATGTTGTGTGTCGGATCGCAGCACGATCTTGTTCTCGCCGCGTCGCAACTGCGATACATCGATCGAAATCCGGGAGTAAATCGTCTCGTGTCGCGCCCCTTCGGCTACCGCATAGTGTTTGCCATTGAGCGTAAAGTAGTCATTCACCTCGCCCGCTCCGCCGGTCCATGCGACCACATGAAGTTCAGCGGCGACGATGTCTTTCGGATCAACATCGAGATTAATCGTGCACTCCTTGACCTTGTTGTTGCGTGACCAAAACGGACGAGGTAGATCGTCCGAAGTGAACAACTGGACTGCTTCGCCCGTGCGCGGTTCGATGGCCAAGTTCTTGGCGGACTTCGTGCGATAGCGCAAATTCGCGACGTCGCGGAATTCGACCAAGGCCCTAGCTTCAATGCCCTGTTGCGCTGGTAACATGGCCGTCGCGAACACGGAGCCATCGAGAGCATGCCAATCGGTCCGCCAGCCGTTGCCATCGTCGTCATAGCCGCGGTACCGAAGCTGATAGTGCACAGCGTCGATCTTGGGGCGTAGCGCGTCGACAACATCCAACTCCAGCGAGAATCCTTCCACGTCCCCCGCCATGGGCCTGACGCGGACATTCGCCTCGAAGTCCTTCAATCCGAGCTTCTCGAGGCGAGGATCCTCAGGATGCAAGCCAATTCGCAAAGTGGCTTTGTCGACGATGTAGTGTCCCCAAAACGTGTCACCGGTGTCACAGGCAAACTGCAACGCGTTGTATCCGTTCACCAAATCGATGGTGCGTAGATTGAACGATGGAGATTGATGGGTGCAGTGGTGCTGCGCGGTCCCCACCTCGGGCAACAGATATGTGCTGCGGCCGTTGATCGTTACCCGTTTATTGGTCGTGCCGGGGTGCCCACCCCAAATTTCGGTGTCCAGGTCGACGCGGCGGATTGTTCGAAGATCTTCGTCGACGCGAATGCGTGCCACTCCGCTCGATCTGGGCTCGCTACGCGACGCGAATTCGGGGTGTGTCGAAACTTCCGCTGCATTGACCCGCAGTTGCCGAGCGTTGAAGTGCGGATTCGCATGTTCCTCGCCAGGCTGGTAGTGATAAAGTTGCTCAAAGCCGGAATCGTCGATCGCCGCATAAGCAAGCTTGCGAAACTCATCTCGCACCTCGAGGTGATCGTTCGGGAAAACCTGCGTCATCAGCACCCCGATGAGTTGCTCTTGCGGATCGACCCAAAAGTACGTGTTGAAGATTCCCCCCCACGAGTAGCTGCCCACCGAAAACTCATCGGTCCCTGCGACACGATCGGTGACAACGCCAAAGCCAAAACCAAAACCGTCGCCATGACCGGGAAACGGAATCGTCATGTCACCGATGTGGTTCGTTGTCATTAGCGACACGGTTTCTCGCTGCAGGACTCGCACTCCATCGAGTTCCCCGCCTCGCAGTAGCATTTGCAGAAAGCGAATGTAGTCAGGTACCGACGAAACCAATCCGCCACCACCGGAAAAGAACCGTCCAGGCTTGGTACAGTAATCAGCGCTGAACCTGAGGAATCCAGTCTGAACCGGTGAATCCGTAACCGGTCGTAGCTGTTTGTGTTCATCCACCGTGTACAATCCGGCAAGGCGATCTTGCTTTTCTTCGGGCACATAGAAGAACGTGTCGTGCATTCGGAGCGGACGAAAGAAACGTTCACGGAAGAACTTGTCCAGTGTCAGCCCCGAGGCGACTTCGACGACGCGCCCAAGAACATCCGTTGAGACGCCATACTCCCACGCCGTCGCCGGCTGAAACTTCAGCGGTACGTTAGCCATACGAGCGACCCGATCGCTCATCGTTTCGTCGGTGGGTTCAAACAGATTGGGTAGGTCGTTACGTTCGTAGATCGCGTCCAGTTTCTCAGGCCCGAACCAGCCATACGCCAATCCGGAACGATGATCAGCAAATCGCGTATGGTCGGCTCACGTTCCGCCGCGACCGTTTCTGTCGATTCGCCGTCGACACGTTCCAGGACGCGGAGCTTTGCAAGGACCGGTAGGTGTTTTGACAGCGGGTCGTCGAGTGAGACTGTCCCGTCCTCGACCAGGCTCATGACTGCAGCGCTGGTGATCACCTTCGTCATCGACGCGATACGGAATAGCGAATCGGATTGCATCGGTCGCTTGGTAGTAAGCTCGCTGTATCCAACGGCCTGTGAATAGCCGATACTTCCATGCCTGGATATCGCCGCAACCCCTCCCGCGATTCTGCCTTCGTCGACTTCGTGTTGTAAGTACTCGGTGATGCGTTGCAGCTTTTCGGCTGACAAACCAATTTCGCCAGGATGCAAGTGCGACGTGTTGCCTCGTTCCTGAGCGTCAAGGCGGCAAAACGCTGCAGTTGAAAACACGATTGCAAGAAGAACGGTCCGTATCATCGTGCTAGGCCTTGGTCACATTGGGCCGCCGTCGGTTGCTGGTTATTGTGGCGACAGCTATGAATTATTACTGCAATCAAGTCGGGAGAAACTCTTGCAGAGTCTCGCGACGCGAGATGCCGTTGACTACTTGAGGCGAATCAGGCGAAGTGCCTTGACGAGGGCTATTCTAGCTCGCGAATGCAGACGCATGTGCTATCACGATTGTTTCCACCCGCGTCCAGGGACTGCACGCTACCGTGGGCCTTGGCGTTACGCTTGCGACGCTGATCACGTGTCGTGGTATCAAATAGGATTGTTTTTTCAGGATTGCTGTTAACAATTCCCGTTCGCCTTCGGCATACGGTCGACTCACAGTTGTTTTGCATCGGCCGGGCGTATGGACGAAAATCAAAAACGAGAAGAATTCACGCATCACTGGCTGGAGGCCGAGCCTTCGGTATCAGCTTACGTGTTCGCGTCCATCGCTGGCTTTCATGATGCCGAGGACGTCGTTCAGCGGATCGCCCAGGAGCTTGCACGTCGGTTTGACGAATATGACTCGGGTCGGCCGTTCGTTGGGTGGGCACTGTGGATCGCGAAGTCCCGGGTGATGGATTTCTACCGAGCTCAGAATCGTACCCGGATCGTTTTCTCGCACGAATTACTCAGCCAGCTTGCAGACACGATCGTGAGGCAGGCTGACGGTCGGAGCCGCCGTCGCGAAGCATTGGAAGCCTGTCTGGATGAACTGCCGCCAAGGTCGCGCCGGCTGCTCGAGTTGCGATACGTCGAAGAACGATCGACCGCTGAGATGGCGCGGGAAACCAGCTCCACCAGCGGCTCGGTGCGAGTCCTACTCTCGCGCGTCCGGACGGCACTTGCAAGTTGCATTGAACAGCGACTCGCGATGGAGAATGCTTGATGTCGATCAACGATGAGTTCATCGATCGTGTTCTTGATGGAGACGCGTCCGACGCCGAGGCTGCCCAGTTACAGGAGTGGCTGAAGGTTCCCGAGAACCTTCAGCAGTTTGCCCTTCGTGGCGAGCTGCATTCAGACTTGCGACGTTCTCTGCGGCGCCGATGCATTCAGACGAATGCTTTGGAAGCCAATCAAGATGCCTCGGCGATTACCTTTGCTTCGGCGTCTCTAGAACACCCAGCGCCGGTATTCCGCTCGCGACGGATGTTACTGCTGAGTGTAACCGGGCTTGTGACTGCGGCCTGCCTCCTCATCACATTCATGCGGCACGAAGGCAACGGCGTGACAAATCACGGTGATATTGTCGCGGCTACCGTCATCAGCAATGTGAGCGGCTTGCTCACGAAGGGCGATCAGCAATGGGACGACGCGAAATTGTCCGTTGGCGATTATGAACTCCACCAAGGCCTGCTGCACCTGCGATTCGATGGCGGAGTCATGGTTTATGTGGAAGCTCCTGCTCGATTCGATGTGCTAAGCGGCAAACGGTTGGTACTACACCAAGGCCGACTCTCAGCAAACGTCCCGCCGGAAGGCACCGGTTTTACAGTCGATACACCGGAAGCGGAGGTCATCGACTTTGGCACCGAGTTCTCCCTCGATGTCGCGTCGGGCACGAGCGAAGTGCATGTGTTCGACGGGCTGGTTCGTGTGCGGCCGAAGTCGCGGCAAGGTGCGAAGCGGCAGGCAGCGATTGACCTGCGAACGTCACAGGCTGTCAAGATCAACGACAAAGCTGAAGAGCCCGTCGAAATCAAGCTGGCGACGGATCGGTTCATTCGCACGTTCGACGAGTCCCGACGCAGGTACTCGCGCACTGTCAAAAGTCTCTCGGCTGTGGCGTTTTACCGGATGGCGATTCGTGACCAGGGGCTCGCTTGCCAGCCACCGCAGTACTCGGGCGTTGTGTTGATGGGCGATGGAAGGCGGCCACCTCATGCGAGAGGCGTCTTTTCCGGAGGATCATTGCTCGTCCTGGCCGACTCCACAGGACGTGGCGGCCGAGTGGACACGCCACCTCCGCTTCGGACCGGACAATTGACGCTGGCCACATTCGTGTATCGCGAAGCGAACTCGCTAGGTGGGATTGTCGCGACCAACATCCACAAAGACGGCGGCAACTTTTCTTTAGCACTCAATGAGCAGGGCGTTATGCAAGCGACGATACGAAATAGCGACGGTCGTCTGTTGTCCGTATCCAGCGACTCAGTGGTCGCTCTGCAACAATGGCGTCACGTCGTGATGACAGCCGATGGTGACATTGTCCGTCTCTACGAAGACGGTCGTCAAGTGGCGTCGGCTCCGTGCTCGCCGGTGACCGAAAGCGAAGCCGGCGTACTGTGGTTCGGGACGAATTCGGATGGAATGCAGTTGTGGGACGGACGCATCGACGAAGTGGCGCTGTTTGACCATGCACTCGGCGACGCTGATGTGAGGGAGTTGTATCAGGCCGCATTGGAAGAACTCGGGAAATCAGAATGAACTTAGTTTTAAATGACAACACAGGACCGCGACTTATGTGTCGGAGAATGTCGGCGATCTTCATTGCAACATTTCTCTCATGCTGCCTAACCCTCGGCGAAGCACATGCAGTTGAAACGCACGCTGAGAATCCTCCAAACATCGTCTTCATGTTCGCTGCAGGGCAATCGCACGTTGATTTCGTTTCGGTCCAAGGATTGCGTTGTCATTGCTGAAGTCAAGCCGCTCGTTGTTGAGTGGCGTGTTTCCCGCATGGAGGTACCAAGTGATGAACGGACCAGCAGCCATTGTTTCCAA
>JBGSKM010000008.1:0-7600 GCA_041741195.1 Pirellulaceae bacterium | reverse complement strand
ATGTCAGTGCTTCGCACCCTGCGTGTGCGAGGCCACCAGCCATTGGATACAATCCTTTCATCGCTTGCCGAATACTCAACAACCGGTCTTCTCCCGCCGCTCCCACCCAAAAGCAAGACAGCAGGCTGAATAGTTACGTTTGGGATTGATGATGTCGCTAGCGATCCGTTTGGTTTGTGTCAGCTCGTTCGTATTGCTGGGAATTGTCGTATCGCCTTGGGCCTGGGGCGATGAGCATGCGCAAACGTCTTGGCGAACAAGTCGCACGATTGCGTCGGATGATGCGCACCAGGCAGCGGCGGCAGACACAAAGTTTTTTTACGCGATTTCGAATCGGCGGATTGCGAAACACGATCGTACGAGCGGAGATCGCTTGGCGGTGAGCGAAGGCGATGCCGAGCACTTGAACAGCGGTTTCGTTTGGGACGGTCACGTTTATTGTGCCCATTCCAATTACCCGAAAACGCCAGAGCGGAGTGAGATCTTGCGACTTGATCCGCAATCGATGCGTTTAAGCGTCTTCAAAGAGTTTGGCGATCGAGGCGGAAGTCTCACGTGGGTGTTGCGACACGAAGCTCATTGGTGGTGCAACTTTGCGTACTACGGAAGCGAGAATCATCGCACGAGTCTCGTTAAGTTCGATGACGAATGGAATGAGCTTGGCGTGTGGACGTATCCGGCGGATCTGATCGGCCAACTCGGAAGCCACAGTCTCTCGGGCGGCATTTGGCGCGGCGATGAATTGTGGGTCACGGGTCATGACGACCCAGTGATCTTTCGGCTTCGCGTACCGAAAGATTCGTCACAGCTTCAGTACGCTGGACGAGTCAACGTCCCATTCACGGGACAAGGGATCGCGGACGATCCGGTGACTGGCGGGCTCGTCGGAATCAATCGCGGCAAACGACTCGTCGTGCTTGCCGATCCGCCGCCGACGAATGTCGCAGCGCTGCGACTGGGCGTGATGAGTTACAACATTCATCACGGGGAAGGCGTCGATGGCAAGCTCGATCTGCAACGGATTGCGAACGTGATCTTGCAGTCACAATCGGACTTGGTCGCGCTACAGGAAGTGGATCGAAATGTGTTACGAAGCGGCAACGTGGATCAACCGGCCGAGCTGGCTCGGATGACGCACATGCATGTGGCTTTCGGCGGCAATATTGAATTGCAAGGTGGCCACTACGGCAATGCGATTTTGTCACGGCATAAGATCATTTCGCAATCCAATACGCTGCTGCCCAATGTCAACGGAGGCGAACAGCGAGGCGCGTTGTCGGTCGAGATTGAGCTACCGGACGGGCGGGAGCGACTCGAGTTCCTGTCGACGCATCTGGATCATCGTGCTGACGATCAACAGCGAATTGCCTCGGCGAAATTGATCAACCAACAGTTCGGACTACCCTCGACGCGACCGCGACTGATGGCGGGTGATTTCAACGACGGTCCGCAAAGCCAAACGCTCCTCGAGTTGGCTAAGAACTGGCGTGTGACGAACGCACAGCCATTGCCGACGATTCCTGTCACGACGCCAACGCGACAAATTGACTTCGTTCTCGTGGGGGCAACCGACGCGTGGCAAGTCATTGACACCAAAGTCATCGACGAGCCAGTGGCATCGGACCATCGTCCGATTCTCGCAATCGTCGAACTCGAACCCGATACCAAACCAGTCGAGTGACCCACGTAGGCCGGATTGAGGCTTTGTGAAAATCCGGCATGATCATTCGATGCGAGATTTCCGGATCGGCGTCGCTGACGCTCCTTGATCCGGCATACGAAAATCTGGCAAGATCATAAGGTGCACGACTGCCGGATCGGCGTCGCTGACGCTCCTTGATCCGGCCTACGAAAATCCGGCACGATCATTCGGTGCGCGACTGCCGGATCGCTGTCGCTCCTTGATCCGGCCTACGAAAAACCACGAAAAACGACTGCCGGATCGCTGTCGCTCCTTGATCCGGCCTACGGAATGACGGGAACGACGTCGCTATCGATAACGTGCTAGCCCGTGGGCGTAGGGCGCGGGCAGGGTGCTCCAGGCGGCGTTGTCGATACCGAGTTCCTTGGCGGCTTGATACGGCCAATGCGGGTTTGCCAAGAACGGGCGTCCCAGCGTCGCGTAGTCGATCTTGCCTTGCTGGATCAGTGCGTCGGCACCCTTGGGTCCATCGACATACCAGCTTGTCGAACCCGGCAGTTCGGTCTCGCGCAGAACGCGGGCAGCGATGTCGCCAAGGAAATTGGGGCCCCAGGGAATCTTGGCATCTGGCGTATTGAAACCGATCGAGACGTCGACCGAATCGAGGCCTTCGCGTTTCAGTCGTTTGAGTAGCTCGATTGATTCCGAAATCATTTGCTCGTCATTGCCATCGAATTCGACGACGCCAAGACGAGCGGTGAGGGGTAGATGTTCGGGCCACACCTTGCGAACGGCACTTAGCGTTTCAACGAGATAGCGTCCACGGTTCTCCGCGCTACCACCGTATTGATCCGTGCGTTGGTTGGAATGAGTCGACCAAAAATTTTGGGCGAGGTACCCGTGGGCAAAATGCATTTGCAACCATTCGAAACCGACGTCGCGAGCCCGTTGGACAGCTTTCACAGCATCCGATTGCACTCGAGCGATATCATCAAGCGTCATCTCTTGAGGCACGCGCGACAGGTTGGCGCCAAACGCGATCGGTGACGGAGCGATGGGGGTCCAGGAGTTAGGCATTCCCTCGGGAATATGATCGTCACCTTCCCAAGGTCGATTCGCCGACGCTTTGCGTCCCGCGTGTGCGATTTGGATTCCGGGGACGGCTCCCCACTGCTTAATGGCTTTCACGATCGGAACGAGCGCCGCGGCTTGCTCGTCGTTCCACAATCCGGCGTCCCCCCAGCTGATACGTCCTTCGGGCGACATCGCGGTCGCTTCGACGATCACCAATCCGGCACCGCCACGAGCCAACGAGGTGTAGTGGACTTGATGCCAATCGTTGGCCACTCCGTCGTGCGACATGTATTGGCATATCGGCGACACGACAATACGGTTACGAAGTGTGACGCTTTTCAACGAGAACGGTGTGAACAAACCTGTCATCTGTTACCTCGATTGATCTTCATTTGTGTTGGCTTGAACTTAGATGTCCAGGCAGGTTAGCAAACGAAGAATCGAATCGTCAAGGATCGACCACGGGCGACGCTGGAGGGAGTAAAGATGCTGAAGGAACGGAGCTCGTGGTATCGCTTTACGGACAATGGCACGTTGGTTGCGGCGATTATTGTGAAGTTTACGTTGACGATGACTTCAACCGGGAGACCGACATGAGACCGATCACCACCGAACAACTCAAGGCAGCGAAAGACGGCCGCAGCGACTTTTTGCTGGTCAATACGCTTGATTCAGAGCAATTTGACAACACCAAGATTCCAGACTCCGTCAATATTCCTCAGTCGCAAGATAACTTTGCCGAGCAAGTGGAACAGGCGAGCGCGGAGAAGAAACGACCAGTCGTCGTTTATTGCGCCAGCGCCGATTGCGATTCGTCCACTCAAGCAGCCAAGAAGTTAGACGCTGCGGGATTCAGTGACGTTTACGACTATGAAGGTGGCGCGAAAGCGTGGAAAGAAGCGGGCTTGGCCATCGGTTCTTGATCGCTGGAGTGAATGCTCCAGTCGCTTTCCAGCTTCTAGCAAACTACTGGTGGCAACGCAAGCAAGCCGATTCAGGCCGCGCATCGACGATGCGCGGCCTTTTTTGTTGCACCAGTCGTTGAAACGAAATGGGGCAAATTCCCACATATCCAGTGGGGGAATCTTCGTCGCTGGGCGAGTGTGAACAAGCGACAATTGGGAACTTCATTTGCATCGGATCGAGTGGACTCATCGCTCGTCACAACAGCGGTCGGACGAGCGAGTGAGGACCACAACACTACTTTTCCGCTGGCTTGTTTTCGGAACTTCTCGTGGCCGTCCCCTTCACAGCATTTTTCGCAGATCAACATTCCTGTCGGGTTTGGTGCTTCTGGATCCGTGTGGCGCGTCAAGTGTTAGGACGCCGAGACGATGTGGTGAGGGCAACGCGATGACTATCGTTAGGTTCAACACATTTTGTGCGCGGTGCGGTTTGGAGCTGCTCGTGCGGATCGAATGTCTCGGCGAGCGAGTTCGTTGCCCGCAGTGCGATCACTGCTTTCAAATCGCGGATTCGACGACTCGGGAGCGGGAGGATGGATTTTCATCCGAACAATCGCAGGACGGTGCGCCGCGATTCCGTTTAGTCGGAGCGTTTTCGGATGCATGAGAATCCGATCCAATCGTTGGAGTTTTTCGGCGGTCCGATGGATGGTCACGTGGAGACTTTTGTTGGACCGCTGCGGCCCTTTGCCGTCATCAAGACGTTGGCGATGGACCGGAACGTCAATTACTTAACGATGTTCTTGCACGTGTTGTTCTTTTACGACAAGTTGCAACCGAGGGTGCTCGCGATTTACGAATTGTATTCGGATGAGCGCAGCTACTCGTACCGCTACGTTGTTTCCATCAGTGAGAAGCAAGCGGAGTTCAACCCAAAGATCGTCGACACGACGGTCCACAATCCGTATTCTGCGGCGACGTTGTTCGCGGAGCCTTCGTGAGGAAGAGTGAAGGCGATCGTGTTGGTGTGCAGGCTTTAGGCGCCCGGTACTTAGATAATTGAAGATGCGGCTGAAGCCTGGACACCCGCGCATGTTGGTGTGCAGGCTTTAGGCGCCCGGTACGTAGACAATTGAAGATGCGGCTGAAGCCTGGACACCAGCGCATGTTGGTGTGCAGGCTTTAGCCGCCCGGTTCTGCGAAACTGCAGCGGCGGGGGACTGCCAAAGTTGCATGAGACCCGTGGGACAGGTCAGCTCCTAATGACGTAAGTGCTTTGCCGACAATGGTTTATGGCTTTCTGGAGCTGCGTGGCACAGGGATTGCTAAGGTTGGTGACAGATAGAAATATTGCTGCCATCGGTGCATCGTCAACATCGACTCATGACGATGCCCGGTGCGATGCGGCGACCCAAAAAGCAACCCAACTAGATTCAATTTCTCACCCCTTTATTGAAGGTGTCACGGAGATGGCGACTGCCACCAAGAACAAGTCCACTGGCGTGCGTTTGCAGCCGATTGGCGACCGAATCGTGATCAAGCGAGCCGAGGGCTCCCAGAAGACCGAAGGCGGTATTTTCTTGCCTGATTCAGCGAAAGAGAAGCCGACCAAGGGCGAAGTTGTCGCCATCGGTACGGGCAAATTGCTCGACGACGGCACACGATCCAAGAGTCAATTGACGGTCGGTGATTTGGTGTTGTTCACCTCATGGGCTGGCGAAACCGTTGAGCTTGATGACGTCGAGTATCTGTTGATGCGTGAAGACGACGTGACCGCCATCATCGGCTAGACGACGTCGAGTCTGCGACACTCCAAACCATCCACCCCGCTGGCAGCCTGGGCCGCCGGCTCACTTCACACAAACAACTGTCCACTGACAACTGGAAACTTACTATGGCCAAGATGATTGCGTTTGATCAGGAAGCGCGCGAAGCGATTCGCCGCGGCGTTTCCAAGCTCGCTCGAGCGGTGAAAGTTACTCTCGGTCCCAAGGGCCGCAACGTGATTTTGCAAAAGTCCTTCGGAAGCCCGACGGTCACCAAAGACGGTGTGACGGTCGCCAAGGAAATTGATTTGGAAGACGTTTACGAGAACATGGGCGCTCGCATGGTTCGCGAAGTCGCGAGCAAGACGAGTGACGTCGCTGGCGACGGTACCACGACCGCAACCGTGCTGGCCGAAGCGATTTTCAACGAAGGCATCAAGGCCGTCGTCGCGGGTGTGAATCCGATTCAAATGAAGTCGGGTATCGAAGCTGCCGTGGCGGACATCACCGAGAAGCTCAAGTCGATGGCCGTGAAGGTCAAGGACAAGACGGCGATGGCCAACGTCGCATCGATCGCTGCGAACAACGACCGCGAAATCGGTGAGTTGCTTGCTGACGCGATGGAAAAGGTCGGTAAGGACGGCGTCATCACCGTCGACGAAGGCAAGAGCCTGCATACCGAACAGGAATGGGTCGAAGGGATGCAGTTTGACCGCGGCTACCTTTCGCCGTACTTCGTCTCCGATGCGGGAAGCATGGAAGCGGTCCTCGAAGACTGCTACGTGCTCGTATACGAGAAGAAGATTAGCAACATCAAGGACATGGTGCCGATCCTCGAGAAGGTTGTGCAACAGGGCAAGCCGTTGTTGATTATTGCTGAAGACGTCGACGGCGAAGCGCTCGCGACGCTCGTGATCAACCGGCTGCGTGGCACGTTCACCTGCTGTGCCGTCAAGGCTCCAGGCTACGGCGATCGTCGCAAGGCGATGATGGAAGACATCGCGATCCTGACGGGCGGAACAGCGGTCTTCGAAGCTCTCGGAATGAAGCTCGACAGCCTCGAATTGACATCGCTCGGTCGTGCCAAGAAGGTCATTGTCGATAAAGACAACACGACAATCATCGAAGGTGCTGGCAAGAGCGCCGACATCAAGGGTCGCATCGACCAAATCCGTCGCGAGATCGAGAATTGCACAAGCGATTACGATCGCGAGAAGCTCGAGGAACGATTGGCCAAGTTGGCGGGCGGTGTCGCCAAGGTCAACGTCGGTGCTGCGACCGAGAGCGAAATGAAAGAAAAGAAAGCTCGCGTCGAAGATGCGCTGCATGCGACTCGTGCTGCCGTCGAAGAAGGCATTCTTCCCGGTGGTGGAGTGGCGCTGTTGCGTGCGAGCGGTTCGGTCAAGCCAGCAGACACACTGAAGGATGACGAACTTGTCGGTTACAAGATCGTCCTTCGCGCTTGCCGCGCACCACTGACCATGATCAGCGAGAACGCTGGCCAAGACGGTGGCATCGTGTGCGAAAAGGTCCTCGGAATGAAGGGCAACGAAGGCTACAACGCTTTGACCGATACCTACGAAGACTTGGTTAAGTCAGGCGTGATCGACCCAACCAAGGTGACTCGTACGGCACTCGCCAACGCAGCGAGCGTTTCGACGTTGTTGCTCACCAGCGACGCGTTGATCGCCGAGAAGCCTAAGAAGGGCGGAGCCTCAGCCGGCACCGGTGGCGACCACGACATGTACTAGGCCTCCCTCAGGCCCGTCGCATGTGATCGGGCTTTTCCCGCCCGCAATCCAGCGTCGGTACGAAACCAAAACGACAAGGGCTAGCGAATCGAAAGGTTCGCTAGCCCTCTGTCATTGGTAGTCGTTATTTAGAGCCGGGCGTTTAGACGTGCGCTGGTGTGCAGGCTTTAGCCGCCTCTTCGTCTCTCCTACAGTACCGGGCGCCTAAAGGCTGGACACCAACATGCGCTGGTGTGCAGGCTTTAGCCGCCTCTTCGTATTTCCTACAGAGCCGAACGCCTAAAGGCTGGACACCAACATGCGCTGGTGTGCAGGCTTTAGCCGCCTCTTCGTCTCTCCTACGGTACCGAGCGCCTAAAGGCTGGACACCAACATGCGCTGGTGTGCAGGCTTTAGCCGCCTCTTCGTATTTCCTACGGTACCGAGCGCCTAAAGGCTGGACACCAACATGCGCTGGTGTGC
>JBGSKM010000007.1:0-61013 GCA_041741195.1 Pirellulaceae bacterium | reverse complement strand
TTGGAAACAATGGCTGCTGGTCCGTTCATCACTTGGTACCTCCATGCGGGAAACACGCCACTCAACAACGAGCGGCTTGACTTCAGCAATGACAACGCAATCCTTGGACCGAAACGAAATCAACGTGCGATTGCCCTGGATCAATCGCGTACGCGATCTCAGTATTTTCCGCACCGATCCAGCCTCCGATGTGACTCTGACCGCGACCATTCAAGCCAGCCACTGCAATTCGGACGCGATCGTTCGCTCCCTTGATGGCGCCGGAGGCTTTTGTCCCCATGATGATCAAAGAACCACCGATCAAGGACGTGCGTTGGATGAATTCGCGACGGTTGGTTTGGCTTGTTGGCTTGCGAGACATTGGAGGGAATCTCTTGCAGGTAGAGGTGGGAACACGAGATGCGCTCCCATTCTACACCAACGCGCGAGGCGAGCGGCTACGGCCTCGTCGACAAAGAAAGTGGATAATCTCGCGATGCTTCGAACGTGGCGGCGAATTTCAGTCGCCGTTTCAGGACTTGGCGACTGAAAGTCGCCACCACTTATTGTTCCCGCTGTGCTTAGCTCGGTTGTTAGATTTGGGCGTCGGTGGTGGGGCCGATGTCCATTCCTTCTTTCGACGAGACTCGCAGTTTTGCTCGCGGCGTTTCGGTGACGGTGCCGGGAACCAACCATGGCCCGGTTCCATTCTCGCGAATCAATCGCATCAGCTCCTCGTTGTCGATCGATTCGACCTCCAACAATCGCTGGGTGATCGCTTCCAAGACTTCGCGGCGCTGCTCGAGAATGCTGCGTGTCTGGGTAAGCGCATCTTCCACGATTCGCGAAACTTCTTTGTCGATCAGCTTCGCCATCTCTTCGCTGTGCATCATTTGGTAACCGTCACCACCTCCGCTGGCCAAGAACGGTGAACGTGTGCTGCGACGAAGATTGATTCGCCCGAGTCGACTCATGCCGTAGTCCATCACCATTCCGCGGGCGATCTCGGTGCAGCGTTCGAGATCGTTCTGAGCTCCGGTACTGATATCCTGGAAGATCATTTCTTCGGTCAGGGTGCCGGCGAGCAGCACACGCATCTGGCTTTCGAGTTCACTCTTGGTCATCAGATATCGTTCCGACGATGGTCGCTGCATCGTGTAACCCAGCGCGGCCAATCCACGCGGAATGATACTGACCTTGTGGACTGGGTCGGTATTGGGAAGTGCGGCCGCGACGAGTGCGTGACCGGCTTCGTGATAGGCGACCCGAATTTTCTCTTGTTCGTTCATCACCCGATTTTTCTTTTCGAGTCCCGCGGTGACTCGTTCGACCGCTTCATTGAACTCGTCGATCCCTACCGCAGCCTTTTCACCGCGAGCCGCCAAGAGAGCGGCTTCGTTGACCAAGTTTGACAAGTCGGCTCCGACAAACCCGCTGGTGATCGACGCCACTTCCTTCAAGTCGATGGACTCGTCAAGTTTGACGTTCTTGACGTGCACTTTCAAGATTTCTTCGCGCCCGGCGACATCGGGACGATCGACAAGCACATGTCGATCGAAACGACCCGGTCGCAACAAGGCTGAGTCGAGGGTCTCGGGTCGGTTCGTCGCCGCCACGACAATCACGCCGGAGTTCGAATCAAAGCCATCCATCTCTACAAGCAGTGCGTTGAGCGTTTGTTCGCGCTCGTCATGACCACCGACCGCGTTACCGCTTCGGCTTTTCCCGAGCGCATCGAGTTCGTCGATAAAGATGATGCAGGGGGCGCGGTTGACCGCTTGTTGGAACATGTCACGGACTCGCGCGGCCCCGACTCCCACGAACATCTCGACGAAGTCGCTTCCGGAGAGACTAAAAAACGGCACGCCGGCTTCGCCCGCGATCGCTTTGGCGAGCAACGTCTTGCCGGTCCCCGGAGGCCCGACCAGTAGTACGCCCTTGGGAATGCGGCCACCGAGTCGTTGATACTTGTCGCTGTTGCGCAGAAAGTCGACCACTTCGCGAACTTCTTCGACCGCTTCATCGATTCCCGCGACCTCGTCGAACGTGATGGGAAGCTCTTCTTGGCCGTAGAGTTTGCCGCGGCTGCGCGAGAAAGACATGGGCGAACCGACGCCGCCGATTCGTCGCAACATCATGATGCCGAGCATCACCAGCACGCCGATCATCAACAACTCGGGCCAATGATTTTCCAAGAACCGATTGGGGCGGGCATTGTCCCAAACCACACCCGAGGACTCCAGCAATTCGATCAGTTGACTGTCTTCGGCCTCGTTGCCGATCGTGCGAATCGTCTTGAAGGAAACTCGTGTCGCTGGCTTGATCGCTTCACCGCCACGTCCGAGCGAGCGATACATCACCGTACCCGTGATCGCATCGTCGGCGACCATAATATCCCGCGGCTGGCTGTATTCAATGATCACGTCCGCGTCGGTCGTCGATGAAACTCGTACATGCGGAATGGTTTCGGTCGTCACGGTGTCCGAATCTGGTTCGGCGGCCGTTGGCGAAGGTATGACGCTGGTGGGCGATGAGGGCTCGGCGGCGCCCGCGTTGCTATCACTGGCCAGCGGTTCGGAGGCGGTGCTGATGCGATCCCCGCGCGAGCGAGCTTCGGATTCCGCCTTGAGCAATGTGATCAAATCGGGATATCGCATGCGGCGATCCGCCGTCCCGAACAGGAATGCACTGAGTAGGACTGCGGCGGTGATCGCGGCGAGAACAAGCCACACATTGCCATTTCGATTCTCGGACGCGTTTCCACTCTTGCGGTCTTTTTTGTCGCTCATGCTGGTTCGTCAGTTACCGTGACAGGGAGTTGAAAGCTTATAGTGTTGTCAGGCATTCTTTGTTGGCCGCGCCTCAACGGCAAGTTGCCAGCGAGAGTTTGCTCGACGCGTTCGGGTTGTAACGAGCTTAGCGGAAATTGGGTTTGATTGAGTCGATGAACTTGCAATGACGTCCAGGAACAACGTGACTAAATCGAAACCCTCCTGCGAACTCGGCGCCGCCGACCGCGGCACGCCCAAAAATGTCGCGGTGCTGGGGGCGACCGGCAGCATCGGGACGGCGACAATCGACGTGCTTCGCCACTTGGATGCGACCGATCCACAGCATTCATGGCGGCTGTGGGCAGCATCGGGACACCGTAATCTACGGGGTTTAGAGGAACAAATCCGAACCGTGCGGCTGCCGCCACAGCAGATCGTGCTCTCGGCAGCTGCGAATCTCCCAGGAAGCTCGACCACTTCCGATCTCCAGGGCCCCTGGCAAATCCTTTTCGGCCCCGATGCACTGTGCCAAGTCGCATCGGCACCCGAGGTCGAGTACGTGGTCGCAGCCATCGTGGGTCGCGCGGGCTTGGAAAGCACCCTCGCCGCGATCGATGCGGGCAAATGTGTCGCACTGGCCAACAAGGAAACCCTGGTGGTCGCCGGACCGCTCGTACGACAGAAAATGGGGATTTCCGCAGCCCGATTGTTGCCGGTGGATAGCGAGCATTCGGCAATTTTCCAGTGTCTTTGCGATTCGCACGCCGAACCGCGACGATTGATTCTGACCGCGAGCGGCGGGCCGTTCCGGACTTGGACCACTGACCAGATGCGCGAGGCGACGCCGGAATCCGCGCTCGCCCACCCGACTTGGGAGATGGGACGGAAAATCTCGATTGATTCCGCCACGATGATGAACAAAGCCCTGGAAATCATCGAAGCCAAGTACCTGTTTGATGTGCCCGCCGATGCGATCGAAGTCGTCGTGCATCCGCAATCGATCATTCATTCCATGGTCGAATTCGAGGACCACAGCGTTTTGGCCCAGATGAGCCCGCCGGACATGCGAATGCCAATTCAACACGCGCTAACGCATCCGCGGCGATTGGCCGGGTCGTCCGCGGCTCTGGATCGCTGCCAGCCGCTGACATTGACACTGGAACCCGCTGATCGCGAGCGTTTTCCCGCATTATCGCTCGGATTTGAGGTGGCGGCGGCCGGTGGAACCGCCGGGGCGGTGGTCAACGCCGCCAACGAAGTCGCGGTCGGCCTGTTCCTGGACCGTCAAATTCGGTTTACTGACATCGTCGCAGCCTGTCGAGCGATTTTGGAGCATCACCACCATGAGGCCGATGCCCCGCTGTCCCGATTACTCGAATTGGACCTCTGGGCCCGAAACGAGACACGTCGCTGGTGTGGTTTAGAACCAGTGGGATGCTCTTCGTGAGCTGCGTAAAATAACCATTGCCATTCGGTCCCAAATCGGCAAACTCATTGCCCCCGATGACACGTATCAGTTAACTCGGCGGCGATGACACACCGACCTTTAAGGTATATTCGATGATTAGCGATTTGCTCGCTTTCCTTCCACTCGCGGCGACCGAAGATCCGGGCGTGCTGCAAACGATCCTTGGCGCGCTCTGGATGGGTGTTCGCGTGGCGATCGGAATCGGTTTGGTGATCTTTGTTCACGAACTGGGACACTTCCTCGCCGCCAAACTATTCGGTGTGAAAGTCGAGAAGTTCTACGTCGGCTTCGATGTCCCCATCAAGATCGGCCCGGTTCGTTTCCCGCGCACCCTCGGCCGGTTTACCTACGGCGAGACAGAATATGGCATCGGTGTCCTGCCTTTGGGTGGCTATGTCAAAATGTTGGGCCAAGACGACGATCCGAGAAAGGCGGAGGAAGAAGCGAACCGCATTCGCGTGAGCCCGGCCGACGAAGACAGCGAAGCAAAATTGGACCCGCGCAGCTATCCGGCGAAACCAGTATGGCAACGCATGGTGATTATCAGTGCGGGTGTCGTGATGAATGTGATCACGGGCATTTTGTTCGCCGCGATCGCGTTCGGCTACGGTGTGACCTACAACCCGGCGATCATCGGTGGCGTGCTCGGTGGTGGACCTGCCTGGGAAGCTGGTATCAAACCTGGGGGACGTGTCGTTTCGGTGGGCTCGATCGAACGCAACGAGCAGATGCACTTTCGGGAAATGCAGGTCGAAATCTTTGCGGCTGGTTTGGATACACCCGACAAACCGATCGACGTCTCGATCCTCTATGACGACGAGACGCGCCAGTATTCACTCAACACAGCGCCCGCACCCGGTGGTGGTCGTCGCCTGATTGGTATCACCAATCCCAATGCGGCGCAAATCAACAAGGAGTACTACGCGACGCCGCTCAGCGCGGCCGCATCCGTGCTGACCGATGCCGACGCGGGAGCCAAGATCGTTGCCTTCAATGGTACGCCGATCAACGATAGCTCGATCGTCCCGACGACACCGATGCTCGACTACCTGTACACGCATCCCGACCAAGCCATTGAACTCACGCTTCAGTTGGATGACGAAGCAAAAACACAAAAGACCGTCTCGCTGCCTACTCAAAAGGCGAAATGGATCGGTCTGCGGTTTGCCGTCGGCCCCATTGTCGCACTCGTCAAAGATGGCCCAGCGATGAACGCCGGTCTGAGGGTGGGTGATGTGATTGAGGCGATAGGTGACGATGCGCAGCTTGATGCTTACGGATTAGCGCTAAGGCTTCTTGGCGAGCGCCAACCGGTCACCCTCAAGGCGCGGCGTGGCAATGGTGACGACGCCAAGACGATCGAAGCGACGCTAGAGCCTTCGGATATGCTCCAAACCATGTCGCCGACCGAGAGCACGACATCCTGCTTGTCGATCAACGCTTTCGGTTTGGCGTTCGGCGTCGAGCCCAAGTTGGCCAGCGACGCCATTGCCGATGCTGAACCCCGGGCCGCCAATGAAGGTGAAGAAAGCGTCACGACGGAAACGTTCGGTGCGGGCGATGAGCTACAGCGGGTGCGGGCGATTTGGCCGGGCGGAGTTGTTCCCGAATCGTTGCAAGAGGAAGACTACGCGAAACTCGTTGAAACTCTTGGCGACGGACTGGAATTGGATGACGAAGCCCCCATCACGGAGCTTGTCAGCTTGCTGCAATACTTGCCGGTGGGAACTCAACTCCAAGTTTACGCCACGCGCGCGACCACCGGCCGCGTCGTGGAATCGAAATTCACCGTTCGTGAAGACGATCGAGTTTGGTTTCAGCGGGGACTCGTGCTGGCGCCGACGGAATCGATGCAGACCGCCGATTCCTTTTCCCAAGCCCTGTCACTCGGATGGCAACGTGGATATTGGGATTTCACTCAGGTCGGACGCACCCTGGGCATGCTTTCTCGCGGCAGCGTTGAAGCGAAGCATATCGGTGGCCCGATCCGCATCGTCAAAATGGCTTGGTCGGAAGCCGAGCGGGGCGTGTCGGCCCAACTCTTGTTTCTCACCATGTTGAGCATGAACTTGGCAATCCTCAACTTTTTGCCAATTCCCGCGCTCGACGGCGGACACATGCTGTTCTTGTTCTACGAACTGGTTCGCGGCCGACGAGTCAACGAAGAAATCGAAATGCGATTAACGCTTGCCGGTGTCTTCGCCTTGCTACTCTTGATGGCATTCGTTGTTTTCAACGATATCTATCAAGGTTGATCACACGACCGGCCGGGACATTGATCTTCACCGGCCGCGTGGATGTATGTCGACCTAGTCGACGCTAACATCGACAGCACCGTCCCCCGCCTGGACATCAACGTCGTCGATCGCGTCGCGGAGATTCTCGCGACGTTCTTGACGCCGCTCGACACCGTCCTGCAGCGGCGAAGCGCCGGAGTCGATGTGAATGTCGATATCCTCACGCTCGTCGGCCGGAGCCACCGCCGGAGGGCTATCCACGGCTGGCGATACGCTATTGGTGGTCGCAGCTTGGTCACATCCGCCGCAGGTGATTGCCATGGCGATCAAGATCACAGTATGAGTCGTCGTCTTCATGAACATGTTTCCTTTCAATCGTGTCTACGCCGCTCGCCCGAGCGGTTTCCAGCGACGCGTAATTAGCATGTCCCGCGCCAAACCAATTAGCATGTTTTGAACGAACAAGAATTATTCGCTCGCGCCACACATTCATCGAAAGCAATTGACGAATCGAGTCGTATCTCGTTCAATTCGGCGTCACCTGTTTTGAAGCTGCTGATAGTGCCTGGGCGATAGAAATTCTTCGAAACGGTGATCGCCAAACGCTCAACAGGTCTCGCTTGATGAACGATTTTTTCAGCCGATTTCTCGACACCTCCGACTTTCCACCTCGTTGGTATTGTGGCAATTGGTCCGACTTTCTGGGCTGGTTGCACGTCGGATCGGACATCGCGATCTTTGCTGCGTACTTCGCGATTCCGGCGGTGCTCGTGTACTTCGCTCGCAAGCGAAGCGACTTCCCTTTCACGCGACTTTTTTGGCTCTTTGGCGGTTTCATCTTCGCATGCGGCACGGTACATCTTGTCGAAGCCATCATTTTCTGGCATCCGATCTATCGGGTTTCGGGACTGGTAAAACTTGTCACCGCAATCATCTCCTGGACAACCGTCATCGCGTTGGGCAGTGTGATCCCCAAGGTCATCCATTTACCGTCACTAGCGGCAAACAACGAACGACTGGAACGTGAAATTGCCGAACGACTCAAGACGGAAACTGACCTGCGAGCAGCGCAAAAGGAACTGGCACAACAGAAACGCGAACTCGAGTTGATCTATGAAGCTGCGCCTGTCGGAATGTCGCTGATCGATCTTCAGTACCGATTCCTTCGCGTCAATCAAACCTTTACGCAAATCAATGGCCAGTCCAAGGAGGCACATCTCGGACGACGTATCGACGAGTTGCTTCCAGGGATCTGCGACCAGCTGTTACCGATTTACGCGAGTGTGTTCGAAACGGCACAACCGGTCGTCGATATCGAGATCGTTGGCGAGATGCGAGCGAGCGGAGGAACACGAACATGGCTTTCGAGCTACTTTCCGCTGGGACTTGACGGAACTAAATCCGACGAGACCGTGAGCGCGGTGAGTGCCATTTTCCAAGACATTACCGATCGAAAAACGCAGGAACAGCGATTGATTCAAAGCGAGCGCGCCGCGCTGGCGGCGAACCAATCCAAAAGCGAATTTCTGGCAAACATGAGTCATGAAATCCGCACTCCCATGGCGGCGATCCTTGGTTATGCGGACGTTTTGTTGGGTCACTTGAACGACCCCGACAATCGAAACTGTGTCTTGATCATCAAACGCAACGGAAAGTATTTGCTCGAGTTGATCAATGACATATTGGACCTTTCACGGATCGAGGCGAATAAACTCGAGATTGACTTTGAAGCGTGCGATTTGCACCAGTTGGTCGCCGATATTCGCTCGTTGATGCACGTCCGAGCAAGCGAGAAGAACTTGACGCTGGAGATACGGTTCGACACCCCGGTCCCTCCGACCATCACCACGGACGCGATTCGGCTCCGTCAAATTCTCATCAACTTGCTGGGCAACGCGATCAAATTCACCGAGAGCGGATCGGTCATCTTGTCCGTCGGATTAGTGCCGTATGAATTCAACGACGGGCGCATCGAGTTTGCGGTGATCGACACGGGGATCGGCATTTCGCCAGAACAACAAACGCGTTTGTTCAAACCGTTCTCGCAAGGCGATACCTCGGTGACGCGTCGATATGGTGGCAGCGGACTCGGCTTAGCAATCAGTGAACGACTCACCAACCTCCTCGGTGGAAAATTGACCGTCCAGAGCGAACTGGGCAATGGCTCGACGTTTCGAGTCCAATTGCCGGTGGGCGACATCGACGCGACCAAGTTGGTCCAACCCGTGATGGACGAAGAGCTCCCCGAGCGGCTGGAAGTGGTAACGGAAGCACGTCAATTGGCTTGCCGCGTTCTTGTGGTCGATGACCGCCGTGACGTTCGCCATATCAGCCAACACTTTCTCGAAAAGGCGGGAGCCACCGTGGCGACGGCAGAAAATGGCGAGCAAGCCATCGAATCTGCGACCAGCGCCCAAGACGCTGGCCAGCCATTCGACGTGATCGTCATGGACATGCAAATGCCCAAGGTCGATGGGCTGCAAGCGACCGCTCACCTCCGATCCGCCGGGATCGATTGGCCAATCATCGCGTTGACGGCCGACGCGATGAAAGGCGATCGAGAACGTTGCCTCAGCGGAGGCTGTGACGACTACTTATCCAAGCCGATCGACCATGCCGCTTTGGTCGAGATGGTCGGTCATTACTCGCAAGACGTCACGATGGACGAATTGCGAAGACGACGTCGGGAACGTGCCGCGGCATTGAAGGCAACTCTTTAATCGAACAACTCGACGTCAAGCCGCTTCTTCTACCTCATGTGCCGCCGCCAGCATGATGTCGCTAAGTGTCGTGTAGGTTTCCGCCCACGCATCTTTAACGTCGTCGGTAAAATCGTCGCCAAGCCCCTTGTCGAGCGTCCACAACAATGCCTCACCGACGGTTTGATAACTTTGATCGGGAACTCCATAGCCGACGTGCCGGCGACCCAGATCCTGGACCGCCGACAGGATGGCTGGAAGATTGGTCAGGGACACGACAGCCAAATTGAGCGTTGCCATCAGCTTTCGACCCTGCTCCTTCATATCACCTTTGAAAAGTGGCTTGAGTGATGGGTCGAGTTCGAACAGCCGTCCGTAAAAGAGTTCGGCGGCTTGTTCCGAAATGGGTTTGACCTTGTCCCAGCTCGATTGGACAAGTGCGATTTTTTCAGGTGTCATGTTAGGAGTCTCGTTGAAAGATAAAACGGTCGAAGTTCGTCGCGAGGGTAGATTACCCGCGAAATGATTTGCGGACGCTTTGACGGCGGCTTTGGCGTCGAAGTGGTGATAGGAATCGGTTGCTGCGGGACGGTGCCTACAACGGGATACGCACGATCACGCCGCCCATGACATCGTCCTTCGCAAACTCGGGATACCCATCGCCGCGATTGGGATGTTCGTTGTGGCATGACCAACATGCCTCGGCCACAGCACGATCGGGATACGCCGCAACAAAGTACTTCTTGCCACCGAGTTCTTCCTCGCCGTAAAAGTTCTCGCCCGGATGTTCGCCGATGTATTCGAGGGCCTTCTTTTCAAAATCACTTTTCGGATGATTCTGCTCGTTGAGCGGCCAATTGCTTCGCAATGCGTAGTTGAATCCTGCTTGCGGGTTCTCATCGACAAGGGTCGCCCCCATCCGGAACATTTGCGCCGGAAGTGGAATCGCGTTCTCGGCGTCTTCCCAATACTCGTCGGCGGTGACCGGCGAGGATTGCTTCTTGAGCCGGGTCACCACATGCGTCGCATACACGGTTCGATCAGCCATCATGACCGCGTGAACGCCATCGGCGAACTTCTGCGGCGAGATTCCGGTGGGCGGTGTCAACGCGGCTTCGGTGGAACCGCACCCACTGGTACCCACGGCGATGGTGGCGACCACGCTCGCTCCCAACGCCAACGTGAACGTCCCAATCAAGAATTTGCGCTTCATGGTTTACAACTCCAAAACGAGGTAATCGAACGTCAATCAAAACTACTTAAGGTTGCTTGCGTCGCGAACGCTTCTGTGACTGCGCCTCGAACCACCGGTGAGCCATGTCGATACTTTCGACCGTCCGCGATGGAGCAGTGCTGTAGCAGTTCAAACTCAACTCTGGGTCCGCAAGCGAATCGAGTGAGAACTGAAGCCCATGGCAGTTTCCACAAACACTACGAATCATTTTTTCGATGGGACGCAAGTTGAAATTTTGGTGATGAGTAACCAGCGTGGCGTCGGAGGATTCGATTCGCGGCAAATGGCATGTCGCGCAAGAGACACCTGAATCTGCGGGGAGCTCGCCTGCGAGTTCCTTTTGCCACAACACCGCGTGACCTGACCCTTGATACGAACTGCTGTGCGAATCCGCGTGACAATTCAAGCACGCCTGGACAGCCGCGTAGCGAGTATCAAAGCGATGTCCCGGATGACATGCATTGCACGTCAATTCGCGATGTGCAGCATCCGAGTGCATGGACAGACGTGCGAACTTCGGCTGCATCGGTGACATCCCTGCCGCCAGCCGCATGCCGTGGCGACCTTGACCGAAGGTTTCGACTTCCGCTTGGTGGCAATTACCGCATGCCGCCATTTCGACTTGGTCGGACCACGTCGAGGAATCGTTCGAATCGGACTGGTGGCATTCACTGCAGTTGACACCCGACGCTGCGTGCCCGGTGTCCGCCCAATCGACGACTGCTCGCTCGACCACATCCGCATTGGAATTGTCCGCTCGAACCGGATTATCCGCATGCTCCGGCAATAGCGGATAACGATCAGGACGTTGGGAACGCCATCGTTGAGAAAAATCACGCGTCCGGACCAGCCTCGTTTCCAGACGCTCGCTTTCCCCGTGGTGTGAATCGAGAAACTTTTCATACAGGGCGGAGTTGTCATGATAGTTGTGACATCCAACGGTGGCACAACTATCAAATGTCATTCCACGGTGGCTGGGCCGATTGTCGGCGACGTCTTGGTGGCAGTGCCAACAGTAATCGAGCGGCAGGGTGACACCAATCGGACGTGTTTGCTCGGGCACGTGTTCGCTGTGACAAGTCACACATTTTTGCGCGTCGAGCACGCGCAATAGCTCCGCATTGGCGGGGTCGTTGAATTTGGATGCCGGATGCGTGTCGCCCGCAAGTTTCAGTTCGTCCGCGTGACACCGAACACACGAGTCCTGAATAAAGCTCATATCGCGAGCGTGACAAGCGTTGCAATCCAGCTCGATTTGATAATGCCCGTGCGTCGTTGTGCCGGGTAGCAACGTAGTTTTGATCGATGATGCCGGGGCGACCAGTGCGTAACCGAGATAGCCCGCGATCAACAAATTGATCACGACAAAGATCGTGATTTTTTGTCGGGCGCCAGCGTATACAAATGACGTCATCGATTGTTCCCAAACCAGTAAAAGCTGAGAACATGAAAGACGATGAGCGCTGGCAATGGCCAAGTGATCCAAAAGTGAATCTTGGTCAACATGGGCCGCCACCACCGAACTCGCATCAAAGTCACCCCGACGACTCGAGATTCCAGGGAAGTCACTAGCCCCGCAAACGCTCCTGCGAATGTGACGGCGATGACGGTGATCCCTAGAACGAAGTTCAAGTTTTCACCCAGCCTCAGTCCGGTGTGAATGCAAACTGCGGCCAACGTGCCGACGCCAAGCACACCATGAACCGCTCGCCAAAACCCGTAGCTGCCCCGAGTGAATCGAGGTATTCGCTTGCGTAGCGAAAAGATCATTGACGTCGTCATCAAGCCGAGCGATGTGTAACCAGTGACTTGCCGCGCAAAATCACTTCGCCATAGGACGTCAATCTTCCGCCAGGAATCTTGGACACTGGATGCAAATGGCAAGGGAGCAAGAAACAGCAATAGCAGCAGCAAAGCGATGGCCGTAATCGAAACGGCAGCGAGTGAGCGAGTCCACGGGACCATGATCGCCTCACCGCGAGCACCAACGAGTTCGCAGACGAGAGGTCGACAGCTGCCGCACCCAGTCGACGCGCCGGTCACTCGGATGACGTCCTCGAGCGACTCGGTCCCGCGAGCAATTGCATCGGTAATGGAGCCACGCGTGACGGCATGGCACGAACATATGATCGCTTCGGCGGGCCAGCCCGATGGAGGAAGAGATGATCCAGCCGACCAAGGAGTTCCGAAGCGTCGAAACCTTGTTCGCTGGGTGGGCCACAATCGCGTTTGTTGATTGATCGCTTGCCGAATCATGGGAAGCTCGTCCCAATCTCCGACGCAAGCGGCTCCCACCACTCGGCCTTGTTCGAGCAGTAACTTTCGGTAGCCGAGTTGCGATTGGTAGGTCAGCACCACACCCGCGGGTGATTGGCTGATCGCCGTTCCAATGGCCGCGACTTGAACCCCCAGCAATTTCAATTCAGCGGATTCGTCCGCCCCTTGGAACCGAGATTCGCGACCAGCGATCGACTCGGCGAGGACATCGGCCATCCGGTAACAGGGAGCGACCAATCCATAAACGTGATCCCGATAGGAGGCACATTCACCAATCGCGTAGATGTTTGGGTCAATTGTTTGCAGCCGTGAATTGATCACGACACCGCCGCGAGTACCAATCGTGAGCCCTGCTTCACGTGCCAATTCATCTCTCGGCCGAACACCAGCGGCAATTACCACCACATCGACCAACAACGAATCCGCATTGCTAAACTGAATGCGAATGCCATGATCGGTTGTTTCAAATCGCTCCGTTCGGCGGACGGTGTGGACTTCGACACCCATCGCCTCGACACGCTTTCGAAGCAATTTGGCGGCCTCCGCATCAAGTTGTCGAGGCATCAATCCGGGCGCCATCTCAACCACCGTCGTCTGCAGTCCGAGGTCAAACAACACTTTTGCGGCTTCTAAACCGAGCAACCCTCCGCCAATCACCGTCCCACAACGGCACTCGTGGCGTTGGACGAATTCCTGGATTGCGAGCAAGTCATTCAACGTTCGGTAGACAAACACCCCCGGGGATCTTGCCCCCGGGATTGGCGGCACGAAGGCGGAGGAGCCAGTGGCAAGCACCAAGCGATCGTACGGATGAGTGGTACCTCCATCGTCAACCACTTGTTTGGCACCACGGTCGATTCGGATGATTCGCCGATTAGTCAGGAAGTTGATTCCGTGATCGAGATACCATTGGGATTTTGCCAGTAGTAGATCTTCCGCGGATCGACCTTGAAACAGTTTGGATAGATTGACTCGATCGTACGCCGGCTGTGGCTCCTCGCCAAAAACGATCACTTGCAACTGAGTCATCGCGCCGATTCGAACCAAACGGTCACACAGCCCGAACGCCGACATGCCTCCGCCGACAATGACGATCCGTTCGGACCGACCAAGCGGTCCTATGGGACCGGCGATGTCAGGACACGAAGCACCGGCGACCATGAAATCTTGAACCTGTGCCATTGGACGACCTAATACACGTCCCGAACGTAACGACCATCGGCGCCGAGTTGTGCGATGAAAAGTTTGGCCTGCTCAAGACTCATCTTTCCTTCGATGGAGCAGATCTCGGTCAGAGCGCGATCCACGTCCGCGGCCATTCGAGACGCGTCGCCACACACATAGAAATGAGCACCTCGGCAGAGCCAACTCCAAAGCTCTGCACCGTGCTCGCGCATTCGGTCTTGTACATAAATCTTTCGGTCACCATCACGACTAAAGGCAGTGTCCAACCGTGACAGAACGCCTGACGCTTGAAACTCGCCGAGTTCGTTCTGGTAAAGAAAGTCGAATGCTTCGTGTTGGTCACCAAAAAACAGCCAATTGTCACCGGTATTCTGGTTTGCGGCTCGCTCTTGCAGGAACGCCATGAAGGGAGCGATCCCGGTCCCTGGTCCCACCATGATCATCGGTGTGCTCGGATCCGGCGGAACTGTAAAGCCACCATGATTCTTTTGCACGAAGACGCGAACCGTTTCGCCTGCCGATACACGTTCCGCCAACATGGTACTCGCGACACCCTTGCGAACCCGCCCCTCTCGCTCGTAAACCACTTTCCCGACCGTCAAGTGAACTTCGTTGCCGACCGCGCGCATACTACTTGCGATTGAGTAAAGCCGTGGGTTCAACGGTGAAAGAGTTTCGACAAACTCGGTGGCCGTGACCGTGGCTCCCGTCGCAACTTCGAGTACATCCAGCACGTCGAATCCTTCGGGGACACCTTCCTTGAGCATGGTTGAAAGCGTCGACCGGCGATCAGCACTTTCGATCCGGCCCATCAACAGTTCGAGTAATTCGTCGGTCGGATCCCTCAGACAGCAATCTTCTCGCAGCGCCTCGACGAGAGATTTTCGTTGACCCAGCGGGGTGTTTACTTTTACCAACGCATCCGCGGCCAAACGTCTCACGATGGTCGCCGCAAGATCAGGACAATTCGATGGATAAACTCCCAAAGCGTCGCCTACTTCATACCGTAGGTTGGATCCGCTTAGATCGATGACGACATGACGAGTGTCTTTGGCAGACCCCTCGTGATTGAGCGGACGGGATTCGACGACTTTCGCGGAAAAGGGATTCTTTCGAGAAAAGCCGATCTCACTCGGTTTGGTGACGCCATTGGTGACAACCGATGGCGAAGCCGGACTGCCGTTTTCGCACATCAATTTTTTGATCATCTGTTTCGTTTCTTTTCCACCTGGGCTGCACAACGTCAAATTGGTTTCTTCACCCGAGGCAATGGCTTCCGCATAGGTCTGGCAAACGTAGCCACACGATCCACAATCGAGCTGTGCCATGGCGGCCATCAGTCGTCGTGGCATCGGCTTGTCACTTGCCAATTGCATTCGGTCAACGATCGGAAGCGATGCATCATGCCAAGGAAAGTCTTCGTGTGCGGAAGGATCCGGCTCGTTCGACGGAGCGGGCATGAAGGTGGCCGCCGACTCGATCGACTGAGCATTGATGTCTTGAAGTCCCATCAAGCCTGCAAAAAATCCATTGAGCCAAGCACGCTGCTCCTCATTGAACGGTGCAGTATCAGGGATCAGCGAAGTCATCGTCAAACTCGACACAGTGACACGGGGAAAGGGAGACAACGATACGTTACGAGGTAGGCGTCAGCGAAATCTGACGTAATTGTTCGACCGTATGCCGGGCCGCAAACGAAGTAAATGATTCACCAGGTTCGCGTCGTTGTAGGTAGCCGCCAATGATCGCGGAAAGCAAATCCGGAATCTCGTTCATCGCAATCGACTCGAATATCAGGCGTGCGATCGCTTGGTTTGTCCCCCATCCACCACCTAAGTGCACGTGGTAACCATCCACCATGTCGTCGCCGTTCTCGACTTTGCAAGCGAGCAACCCGATGTCGCCGATGTAGTGTTGTGCGCAGCTGTGATGACAGCCCGTGAGATGAATGTTGATGGGTTGATCGAGCTCAAAGCGACTCTCGAGCAAAGAAGCTATCTCCATTGCGTTGCGTTTCGTATCGCTGGCCGCAAACTTGCATCCCGCGCTGCCCGTGCATGCGATTAACCCTGCTTGGAAGGCATTTGCTTGGTAGTTCAACCCAGCCGCAAGAATCGCTTCCTGGACCGCAGGGATGTTTGACTCCTGGATTCCTGGCAAGATGACGTTTTGCCAAACCGTCAGCCGTAGTTCGCCACAGCCGTAGCGGTCAGCGATCTCCGCGAGAGTTCGCAATTGTGAACTCGTGATCCTGCCGACGGGAAGGACGACGCCCAGGTAATGAAGACCCTCTTGTCGTTGCGGGTGAAATCCCACGTGGGCAGTTCGGTCTTCGCCGCCGGTCACATCAAGAAAATCCGCATCCATGCGGCCGAGTTCGCGTCCGAGCTGACTCTCGACGTGCCCGATAAACTGATCAAAACCAAGCTCATCCAAAACATACTTCAGCCGCGCTTTTTTGCGGTCGGTACGATCACCGGTGCGAACAAAAACTCGAACGATGGCGGCGGCGACTTCGATACATTCATCCGGTCGGAGCAGCACGCCGGTGTAGCGAGCAAAGTCTTTGTGACCGGTAATACCGCCGAGGGTCAATTGGAAATACACGCCCGCCGGAAACGCACTGGTCGCATTGTCTTGATGGATTCTGACTGCGTGAAATCCGATGTCGTTCGTATCGTCGAGCGCTGATATTTTCCCGCCACCATCAAATGCAATATTGAATTTCCGAGGTAATCCATACATCTCGCGATGATTGAGGATGCAATGGTGCATTCGTTTGGCGAGTGGGAGTGTCTCAATCAGCTCGGTCGCGTCGATACCGCTGAGACAGCTCGCCGTGCAATTGCGAATGTTGTCACTGCCGCTGCCGAGCGAGACAATCTCCAGCTCACGCAATCCATATAAGATTTCCATGGCCTGGTTTGCGGGAATCTCGCGAATTTGAAGATTTGCTCGAGTGGTGACATCCACATGGCCAGCGGCGCTCCTATCCGCCAGCTCCGCAAGTCCTCTCGCCTGCCAAGAGCGAATTTGCCCGCCGGGAATTCTCAACCGGCACATGTACGAGTCTTGAGCCGGCGCCACATAAAACAAACCATGAAACTTTTGTAGGAAAACGTCCGTACCCTTTGGATACTCGTTCGCCCGACTGCGAGCTTCGATTTCGTCCCAAAGATCCAATCCGTTCTTGTCGCGTTTGGCCTGTTCTTCTTTGGACAATTTTCGCCCGCTGGCGATCACGGCGTCCTGGGCTCGTCGTGCGAACGAATCAGGCCCCTCAACGGGAGTGGTAGCGTGAGTGTGCGATGAACCACCAACGGTAATCATCTCGCCATGTTTCGCCTGGGATGCCGATCCAGAAAGAATGGGTAAGCCGCGAATCGCGCGTGCCACGTCGGCACCCATTGCAAATCCGGATACAAATTGTTTTTGGGACTCGGTGAATCCGTTGTTTTGTTGTTTGCTCATTTGACTTGGCGTTACTTGGAACGTGAATGCGTCCGCGTCGCTCGCTCGACTCGAACGGCACAGTCCTTGTAGCTCGGTTGGCGACTGTGGGGATCAAAGTGCGAGAGCGTCAGCCGATTGACCGTGTCGTAGTGCATCGGCAGAAAAACTTGGCCTCGGCTGACCGTGGGCGTCAAACATGCCCTCGCCGTCATCGACCCACGACGCGATTGAACAAGGACATGTTCGTTATGCTGGATCCCTAGATCCATCGCATCTTGGGGATGAATTTCGATGTATGCTTCGCTCGGATAGAGTTTATTGAGCACAGCACTCTTGCTAGTTCGCGTTTGTGTATGCCACTGGCTAACGGTTCCTCGCCCAGTCAACAACACGAAGGGATAGTCAGCACAAGCGGGTTCAGGAACACGGGTGGGTGAATCGACCATGAGATTAGCTCGGCCATTAGAAGTAGGAAAATATCCGTCGGAGAATAAACGTCGTTGCTGTTGAGGGTCGCAACCGCTGGCCGCCTGGGCATCCGCTTCGCTCCAGGGCCATTGAATGCCCCCACAACGATCGAGTTGGCCGTACCCATCGATTCCGGTGATGTCGCAGAATTGACCGCGGCTCGCTTGCTGCATGATTCGAAAGACGGCTTCTGGCGAATCCCAGCTTGAAAACATTTCGCCAAGGCCCCAGTACTCCGCGATGGCACGAAAGATCTGGAAGTCAGCAAGCGCCTGGCCCGGCGCGCGTCGCAATCGCTTGAGAACGCTGTAGCGACGTTCGCTATTGATCAGCGTTCCTTCTTTCTCGCCCCAACCCGCGGCTGGCAAGACCATGTGGGCCTGGCGAGCCGTTTCCGTACTGGTGTACATATCCTGCACGACGAGAAAGTCGAGCTTTCCGAGCAACTCGCGCGTCTCTTGGTGATCGATCCAACTATGCGACGGGTTCGTGGCGATCACCCACAATCCGCGTACTTCGCCACTGCGGATGCCTTCGATGATTCGGTCGTAGGGCCAGCTTGGCTCTGTTGGTATCCTCGCGGGCTCGATGCCAAAAAGATCCGCGATCTTGCGTCGATCATCTTCGCTTTCGAATTGGTGGTGACCGAACAGGTTGGTGGCATTTCCCCAGAGCCGACTCCCCATCGCGTTGCATTGCCCGGTAATGCTATTGGCGCCGGTTCCTGGACGCCCGATGTTTCCGGTGATGAGAGCGATGTTGATGATCGCTTGCGCGGCCCGCGTTCCCTCATAACTTTGATTGATGCCCATCGTCCACCAAAGCGACGCGGCACGGGCGGAGCCGATGGTTTTTGCGACGTGACGAATTACATCCGGCGAGATTCCCGAGGTCTCCGCGACGGATTCCGGAGTGAAGTGAGCCACGTGCCGAACGAGTTCATCGAAGTGGTTGGTGTGCTGTTGGACAAAGGAATAGTCGACGTAACCCTGCGAGATGATTTCGGAAGTAATCGCGTACAGCAAGACGAGATCGCTTTTTGGCTTCAGCGGCAAATGTTGAGTTGCTGCCATCGCCGTTTCGGTGCGTCGTGGATCGAGGACAATGACCTCGGGGTGGTTTGGGTTGCGAAGTAGCCGCTCCCACATGATGGGGTGCGCGATGCAGGGATTCGCACCGATAAACACGATACAATCGGATTGTTCAAAGTCATCGTACGTGTACGGTGGGGCATCAAATCCGAACGATTGTTTGTACGCGGTTGCCGCCGTTGCCATGCACTGGCGAGTATTGCTATCCAGATGCTTGATACCCATGCCGAATTTAGTCAGGGCACCCAAGAGCGCCATTTCTTCGGTCGCGATCTGGCCAGTGCTGAGCACCGCCACCGATTCATTGCCGTAGGCTTGTTGAATCTTTTTAAACTCATGCGTAAAACGTGTAAGCGATTCCTCCCAAGTTGCAGGGTGCAGTTCCCCATCGGCTCTCCGAATCAATGGGGTGGTGGCTCGATCGGGCGATTCCAATACTCGCAGCGCCTCCCATCCCTTGGGACACGCCATCCCCATGTTCACCGGATAGTTCGTCTCAGGCGTCAAGCCGACCGCTTCTCCGTCTCGCAAATGGATGCGAAGCCCGCATCCCGTGCTGCAATACCCACAAACCATGGTCGTGGTCGTATCGGCGGCAAGAGATTCGTGTGTCATGCCCAAGCCATGCTTGCCCGGGTGAAGCAACAATTGACGGGTCATTTGTCCGTCTCGACGCTGCAAGATCTCGCGCAACACGCTCGCTCGCACTTGAGACCCGGTCCGACTACTTGGAAGTGGTGTACTCTTCACGCCAAGGTCCCCGGCATGCGATGGTGGACAACACTAGCAAAGTAAAGCAGGCGTTCGGCAGTTTCGCCCGACAAGAGAGTCGCCAACGACAACGCTAACACGGCCGTCAGCAGGATTGTTGAACCGGCAAACGCTGCCCATCCGAGCAACACGAGCGAGACACCCGCCAGCGCGAGACGGCAGAGCAATTGTCGACGAAGCGGTCCCCAGATCAATCGCGAACTACGGGTTTGCCACTCGTCGCCACTGGCTCGGTAATGCGTGTACGATTCGAATGCGAGCTTGAACGCACTGGCGACGATCGCCACGACTGCGAGCGTCGATGACGAGGGGATGGATTCGCCAGCGATCGAGATCGCAAGCGCCAATGCGGGAATCCCCAACACGAACATGGACGCCGCAAACCGAGTCATCGTTCTTGCATAGCTCCAAATTTGCCGTCGTGTCGCGATGTAGATCATCGCGCTGCAGTAGAAGCCGAACAAGCCAATTGGGATGCAGAGTGTCAACGTCGCCGTCGCGGCCCAATCAGGAACATAGGTCGCTATGGTTGTGGGAATCGCCTCCGACACCAGCGGCAACCACAACATCGCGACCGCGGCACTGAGCAACCCCATCCAGGCGCCAAGCACGACGGCTTCACGACTCAGCCAACTTGTTCTCAGCCCGAGAAACACTCTCCAAGCTCTCAGCGGTTGTCCCAAGTGAAGCGGTGCGACATTCATCCCGATGGCTGCGATCACGAGCGCGAGTGCCGCGCTCGTTCGAGTGACCGATGGCGGCATCGATTCGCTCATGAATGCCGCTGTGAGTCTCTCAACCACCAGCAGACCGATTGCCGCTTGCGTGGCCACCAACATAACAGCCAGCGGCCAATGACTTTCTGCGACGTGATCGATTCCGGTATCCTGAGGTTTCGCTGCACTGAATTGCTGTGGCCGTCGCGAAGTGTAAACGGTGGTGGGGCGGGTGATCGATGACGGCGGCGCCCCGGGCGCCAATCGATGACCGGCAAGTTCCCTGACGTCTGGACGATCGACGATACGAATCGTGATCGCTTCGTTGGGACAAGCTTGCACGCATGCCGGTGCCTCGTTCGCACTGAGACGTTGATGACACATGTCGCATTTCCGAACGATCCCCAATCGATCGCTGTACTTTGGAACTTCGTACGGACACATCATCGTGCAATATTTACAACCGATGCACTGATCATCCAAATGTCGGACAATCCCTGTGACTTCGTCTTTGACGTAAGCTTTGACGGGACAACCGTTCAAACAGCCCGGATCGTCACAGTGGTGACAAGCGGTCGTCACATGTTGGATGGTATTGTCGCCGACCAAAAGACCGACACTTCGCCAAGTCTCGCTCTCCTCCAAACCGTTGAGGTTATGGCAGGCAACCACACACGCTTTGCAGCCACTGCAAACGTCCAGGTCAACGTTGAACGCATACTGTTGATTCGGTTGGGGGCTGGAGGCCGGCATCAATCGGCTGTAGTAGCGTTCCTGGGCCGGCTCGCGGATAAGACCGCTATCGTGCGCGACGCTAAATTGGTCCACCGCGGTCATCGATTGCTGCTCGCGCAACAGCAAACCGACGATGTCTCCGTCGGTGGCGATGAGGGGAAGTACGGCAGACATACAATCAGTCACTAAAAATTCAGAAACAAAGAGCCAAAACGCCACAGGGATTCGTGCCGCGAAACGATGGAATCGCGACGCAGGCATGCGATGCGGCATCGACGCGCCACAAAGCCTCACCCGTTTCGACGCTGCGGCGAAGCCAACCGACATCCATGGAAGCACGACATCGCACGTCGGGCTTCTCTATGCTCGAAAGTCCAAATGATGAGGTCGTGGGCAACTCGAACGAATCTCCGTCGATCACCCATGCCTGCATCCCTCTCGCGATTGGCAACTCGATCGAGTTGATGAGCACCACGGCTGCGATGAAGTCTAGCGCGAGCACTGGTATTCCCACGGCGCTGCACAACGATTCGGCGGACGCACCAGCGGCACGAAGAAAACCCGGATGGTTGGGCAAATCGTGGTGGATGATGCTGTGGTTTGATGCCCAAGTTTGGCCTGGCAATCCCATGCCACGTTCAAATCGTACAAAGGAGCTGACGTTGTGGAACCTTTCGAGCGATCCATAGAACCCATCGACCAGCTTCAACTCGGGATAGATCCCGTAGGGCGTCCAAACTTCGAACACGCCCGCGGCGGTCGACTTCTTCAGCGCCAGCACAATCACCGACGTGCAGGTATCGGCCCGAAAGATGGGGATCGCCATCGCCGACGCTACGTCCGCGGGCAACGACTCTGGTGACGCTAAAAGCGGAGTGCGACGATCGGTCGCGTCGGACGCCAATTCGATGAAATCGCTGGTGGTGTCCGAAACTGTTTCGAGTTTGCCGCCACTCATGCGATAGACTTCGACCGTCGACAGCAGCGTGCCGGCGAATAAATCGACCGAGCTTTCCGCGGTTTCAGTGCTGTGCAACAACGTTGGACTCCTCTTCATCGGATGACGATTCCATTCGGGAAGCGGTGAACTTCTCAACTTCGCGATGAAGCTTGCGATGGTCTTGTTCCTCCAGGAACTCGATCATGCGGCTTCGAAACTCGTAGTACTCTGGGTGATCGAGTACTTCCGCACGGACCCTCGGTCGCTCAAATGGCATATGAAAAGTCGCACCGACGCGGGCACGAGGTCCGTTAGTCATCATCACGACTCGGTCACTCATGAATAACGCTTCGTCAACGTCATGCGTGATCATCAGTGTCGTGACTTTATCCTTCTTGAGGATCTCCAACAAAATCTCTTGCAGCTCCATCCGCGTGAGCGAGTCGAGCATTCCAAACGGCTCGTCGAGAAGCAATAACTTGGGCTTCAATGCGAAAGCTCGAGCGATGCCGACTCGCTGCTGCATCCCTTGGCTCAGCGCACTGGCCCTTTTGTTCAAACTCGAACCGAGCCTAACCAGCGAAAGATAGTACGCGGCGATGTCGCGTCGCTGGGCCTTCGTTGCGTGCGGATAGACTTGATTCACGCCAAGCAGCACATTCTCTAGCGCGGTCATCCACGGCATCAGGCAAGGTGACTGGAATACGATGCCGCGATCGGGGCCCGGCCCGTCGATCTCGCGCCCGGCAACCACGATGCCACCGGTGCTGATCGGGTTCAAACCAGCGGCCATCATCAACACGGTGCTCTTTCCGCAACCGGAGTGACCTAGCAAACAAACGTATTCCCCTTGGGTCATGTTGAGATTGAACTCTTCAACAATGACAACCGGTCCGTTCTTGGTGTCGTATGTTTTGCCCAGGCGAAACATTTCGACATAGCCAGCCATAATCAATCTGCTAGTTGGGGGTGATGGTCAATAACATCAGGATCGTAAAACGTTGATTTATGTCGGAATCCACTTGGGATATCTGCGCAACTCCACCGGTTGCAGATCAGGAAGCCGAATGATCGGCTCGTTCGAATGAGCCGCTTCGTCGTCACGTGATTTCTTGCGTACAGCCAACAAATAGTTGGTGACGGCGCGTCGCAGATTCTTGAAAGTGCTGTTGTGATTGAGCGCCGCACGGTTCCGAGGCCGCTGCAAGTCGACCGCGAAGGTCGGTCCCAGCGACGCTTTCGGTCCTGGATTGAGCGGGACGATTCGATCCGCCACTAGGATCGCTTCGTCCACATCATTGGTAATCATCACGCATGTCTGGCGTTCTTCTTCCCAGATCTTGAGTATTTCGTCTTGAAGCTGCGCCCGCGTTAGGGCATCGAGTGCCGACAGAGGCTCGTCGAGCAATAGCACCTTGGGTTTCATCGCCAACGTGCGCGCGAGCGAAGTTCGTTGACGCATCCCGCCGGATAACTCATGCGGCCGGCGGTGCGCGGCATGCGACAACCCCACCATTTCAATGAACTTTTCGACGTGATCGCGGCGCTCGCCCTTGGCCCAATTGGAAAACACGCTGTCAACCGACAAGGCGATATTGCCACGCACCGTTAACCAGGGAAGCAATGAATAGTTTTGGAACACCAGCCCGCGATCGGGTCCCGGCCCTACGATTGGCTCGCCTTCCATCAAGATCACGCCTTGATCGGGTAACAGCAAACCCGCGAGCAATTGCATGAATGTCGTCTTGCCGCTACCGCTGAAACCGCACACGGCCAAAAATTCGCCCTGACGGATATTCAGGTTGATATTGTGCAGGACTTCCGTCCGAGTCACACCGCTACCGTAGCCCTTCACGACACCACGCATTTCGATGATGGGAATCGGTGGCTGCACCGATTGGATCGGCGATTCGCGAGTAGCTTGGACTTTAAATGCGGTGGTCATTTTGTTCGCTTGATCCGTTGACTGGTCGTAGTGAGAATCGATGGACATTGCCCTCGGTTCGGGAAAAGCTATGCGGGCGATGGGCCCCCGAAACTCACTAAGTTGCGGAGACAGATCATCAAGCGATCCAACAGCAATCCGATCACGCCGATGACGATCACACTGAAAGCGATGCGAGCGTAAGTCATGCTGCTGCCGTTTTGAAACTCGTCCCAGACGAACTTTCCAAGTCCAGGATTTTGGGCGAGCATGTCCGCGGCGATCAGCACCATCCACCCCACTCCCAGACTGATCCGCATGCCTGCAAACATCAGCGGCAAACTCGCCGGCAAGATGATCTTGAAGAGCTTTTGACTCCACGAAAGTTTCAAAACGCGGGCGACGTTGAGGTAGTCTTTGTCGACGCTTGCAACTCCCAGCGTTGTGTTGACGAGCGTCGGCCACAGCGAACACATCGTCACCGTGGTCGCGGAGATCAAGAATGACTTTTGAAA
This sequence comes from Pirellulaceae bacterium, assembly GCA_041741195.1. Lineage (GTDB taxonomy): Bacteria > Planctomycetota > Planctomycetia > Pirellulales > Pirellulaceae > JBBSJZ01. The sequence continues at coordinate 36,550 of JBGSKM010000007.1, read as the reverse complement.
CCAAGTTTCACCGGTGGTACCGGTGTAGTACCACATGATCACGATGAACGATAAGGGAAGCCACGCGAGCGGGCTTACCGGTTTGAACAATTGGATGAAGGGGTTCATCGCTGCATTGAACCAGGGGCTCATACCACAGAGTACGCCCAGCGGCACGGCAATGAGGGTGGCCAGTGCAAATCCAAAGAATACGGTCTTGATGCTGGTGAAAATCTGGTCAATGAATGTCGGTGCACTGGTCGGCTGGTAATTCGCGGCCTGAACCGCCTTGGTCTTGAGAACGGCAACGTTGGCCAACAACTTTTCACGTCGAACACCCGTCGCGGTTGATGCTTGAAGCTCGACTTGCTTCGCTTGGATCATCAACGCTTTTGCTTCCGATAATTTTTCAAGTCGTTTGGTTTGGTCGGCTTTCTTTTGTTCTCGATGCATCGCAAAAAGTTGCTTGCCAGCGTCCAGCGTCGCGGTTGGGCTCGGGAGCTTGGCGCTATCAGTCACCACTTTGCTCGCGGCAACCGACCACATCCCAACGAAGGCGACGATGGCGACGAATGGTAAAATGACAAATTTGGCGATCCCTATAAATTGCTCCCGTGGGTCTTCACCGGCGGCGAGCCGAACAAAGGGCTCGAGGATCGGCAAACCGGAAACTTCACAAAATCGCAATGCTTTGCCGCGCCAGTTCATTGAAAGACTTTTTTAAATGAGTGAATTGTGAGCATTAGATTGTTTATTGTGCGAGGTATATGTCGGTCCACGGCCGGGCCGGACGTCGAGGCACCGGATCCCCGAGCGTCCGGCCCGTTATTGCCGCTTCCACAGTCACGCGGCTCAAGGCGGCAAGCCACGTGTGTGTCGGAATCAACCGGTGCACTTGGCGACATCAATCTTTGATGCCGATTTCGAAGCTGTTGATGTATGCGATGGGATCTTTGGCGTCGTATTTTTTGCCGTCGATAAAGTCCGTGGTCGCAGCTCGATAGCCGTCGTATCCCTTTTTCGGAAAGTCACCGGCGGACATTTTGCCTTCGTCGACAAGCATGGCTGCCGCCTTCTCGTAGATTTCCGGCCTGTAAATTTTCTTGGCAGTCTCGGCGTACCATTCGACTGGCTTCGATTCGGTGATCTGTCCCCACCGTCGCATTTGTGTCAAAAACCAAATGCAGTCGCTGTAATGCGGATAGCTGGCGTAGTGCTTGAAGAACACGTTGAAGTCTGGCATTTGTCGAACGTCGCTTTTTTGGAAGACGAACGTTCCCGTCATGCTGTTGTCGATCACATCGACATCCGCACCGACATAGTTGCGACCGCTGAGAATTTCTGCGGCTTCCTGGCGATTGACGAGTTTTCCGTCGCCATCCGTCTCGTCAAGCCATTTACCGGCTCGGATCAATGCTTTGACAATCGCTAGGTGAGTATTGGGATTCGCAGCGTTCCATTGCTCGGTGACGCCAAAGACCTTTTCCGGATTGTTCTTCCAGATGTCATAGTTGGTGGTCACCGGCACACCGATTCCTTTGACAACCGCCTGCTGGTTCCATGGCTCGCCGACGCAGTAACCGAGAATCGTTTTCGCCTCGAGTGTCTTTGGCATTTCAGGCGGTGGGGTGACGTTGAGGATAACGTCGGCATCGACGGTGCCGGTGATGTTCTCTTGCGTGTAGAAGCCCGGATGGATTCCCGCGGCCGCAAGCCAATATCGAATCTCATAGTTGTGCGTGCTGACCGGAAACACCATTCCCATGCTGAAGTTCCTACCTTCGCGTTTGTAGGTTTCAACGATGGGCTTCAGGGAATCGGCAGTGATCGGATGCTCGGGCTGAGGCTCTTTGAGTCGCGGCTCGTTTTCTTGCATTTGCGACCAAATCTCGTTGCTCACCGTGATGCCGTTGCCGTTGTAGTCCAAGCTGTAAGCGGTAATGATGTTAGCCTGGGTCCCGAAGCCAATCGTCGCACCAATGGGCTGGCCGGCGAGCATATGAGCGCCATCCAGTTGCCCATTGATGACGCCGTCGAGCAAGTTCTTCCAGTTCGCTTGGACTTCCAATTCAACATTGAGGCCTTCGTCTTCGAAATAGCCTTTCTCTTTCGCAATCACCAACGGGGCGCAGTCGGTGAGCTTGATGAAACCGAATTTCAATTCCGGTTTTTCGATGTCCAAAATGGTCGTGACGGTCGATGTGTCCGCAGCAGTGCTTGGCGATGTCGCCGGCGATGCGACCGCGTCCTCGAGATCGCTCAGCGTGATCTTGGAATCACTGCATCCGACTAGGATCGTCGTCAGCGCCAGAATAAATAGCCAACGCGAATTGGCGACTTTGCGGGCTAGCTGAGACAGCAGATGGGGATCAGGCATTGTGTTGGAACCAACGGGTACGAGACTCGAAAAGCGTGCGGTCGATCGGTAAAGCAAGCACCGTTCCAACATTCACGCTGACGTGCAGAATAAGCATTAGAGGCGTGCGATTACGCTTCGCCTCGACTTTAAGGTGACGAATGCCGCAATGATCCTGCAGCCGACCGGCGCACATGAACTCTTGTCCTCGTGTGCATTTGTTCGAGTTGCCTAGGGATTACGCGTGTCCTGCTTAGGAACATGGCCAACCGCGCTGACGAGAATGGGCGGCGGCTCGACAGAGTTGATCGAATGTTCGGACTGTGCCGGCAAATGATAATTTTAGGCTGCTTGCAGTTGGTTTCGTCGATTCCAAGCATCGTTCCTAAAGCGAACCGGGATTCCGTTTTGGGCGCACCGCGTCTCCGACTTCTTCACTGTTCGAACACCCTGCATGGCGGCAGCGGGATCGACAGAAGCTTTCGCCAAAGAGACCGCGCTGATCTTCCCCGTCCAAAACCACGACAAGAACGGAGTCTCTCTGTCATGCAATTTCGTTTTAATGGCCAGCATTGGCGAGTTGCCCTTGCAACTGCCCTCGCCGGCGTCTCATTCAGTGCCGCCAACGCACAACGGCCTTCTCTCGACGATTACGAATCGACGGCCGATTACGAATCGGTCACGAACGCAGCCACGGAAGACCGGGTCTCCGGCGTGGGCTTCATCGACGAGACGGTGATCGGTCACAAAATCGAGGGTTGCAAATGCGGCAAATGCAATGGCGCAACCGTCTGTTGCACCGACAAAAAGAAAGCCGAGCTCGCTGAGAAAGCTAAGACTGCTTACAAGGGCGTGTTTTATGCAAACGACTACAGTTACCTCGACGATCCCTGTTACGAAGGACATGATCTCGGCGATTCGCTAAAACGAATAGCTGGCGGACATGTCGACATCGGCGGCGAGGCACGCGTACGCTACCATTCCGAAGAAAACATGCGAGGACTCGGGCTCACGGGTCGTGATGATGAGTTTTGGTTGACTCGCTACCGAATGTTTAGCAATTGGCGTATCAACGACAATTTTCGATTCTACGGCGAGTATCTGTACGCCGACTCGGCGGGCGAATCGTTCGCACCACGCCCGATCGAAGAAAACCGTGGCGAAGCGCAAAACTTATTTGTCGACGCCAAGCTGCTGGAGACGGACGCCGGAAAACTGTCCGCACGAGTCGGTCGTCAAGAATTGCTTTATGGCAACCAACGCTTAATATCGCCTCTGGATTGGGCCAATACTCGTCGGACATTTGACGGTTACCGATTGATGTACAGTGGCGCCAATTGGGATATCGATGGTTTCTATACCAATCCCGTTAAGCGTACCGCAGCCTACGCGGACAAGTGGGATAGCGCGGACAGCCTCGAAGATTTCTACGGAGTCTATGCGACTCGTAAGGGACTGGGGATTGGCGTCGTCGATGCGTACTACCTTGGTCACAACAACGACAACGCGGGCGCGAACAACTTTGACTACCACACGATCGGAAGCCGCGTCGCCGGCGGAACCGACTTGCTGTATGAGCTTGAAGGTGGTGTCCAGTTTGGTAATCAGTTCGGTGGCTCGGATCAGAGCACAGGTTTTGTGGTCGCCGGCCTAGGTCGAAAACTAAACTTCGGCGACTGGACGCCCACGATCTGGGGCTGGTACGACTGGGCTGGTGGCGACAAGAACGGCGCGGCAAGAAACGACAACAGCTTTGACCACGCATTTCCACTCGCGCATAAGTACAATGGCTTCATGGACTTGTTCGGGCGGCGTAATTTGAATGACGTGAATGCTCAATTCATCACGCCGATCTTTGGCAAGAAAGTGTCCATGCTGCTGTGGTACCACTACTTCTTTTTGGACCAGGCGACAACGCCGTACAGCGTCGTGATGACGCCGTACAATCCAGCCGGCGGTGCGGTGAGTAAGGATTTGGGCCACGAGATCGACGTTCTGTTCACCGCGAATTTAGATAAGCGCAACAGCGTCTTGGTTGGCTACTCTTACTTCAATTCGGGCGACTACTTCGATACGCCCAATGCATCGCCCGCGGTCAATCCGGGAGTGAGCAGCGATACCGATGCTCAGTTTTTCTATTTTCAGTATCAAACCCAATTCTAGGTTTATCAGCGGCAACGACATGCACCAGCGAGGATTCGACACCGCCTCGCTGGTGCGTAGCTCGTGCGCGAGCAGTCACCGGATCATCACGCTCAGCCAGCCATTGTCGGCACGAATTTGGCTCGGGCGATAAACGCGACCGCGAATCGCATCCAATGGCGCATCGGGCGGGACGATGATCGGCTTGTCCGCGATCTGCGGAGGAAAGACTTCCGCGAATGACTTCTGGATCGTGGTCTTGATCGCTGATTGAGAAATCGTCAATCGGCCGCGTCCCGGAAAGGTGACGCCGACGTCGCCGTCACGAATCAACAGATAGTTGCCTGACGGATCGATCGCCGGTACATACTCGGCGGTAATCTCCATCGCTCGGGACAATTCTCGCTGTCCTTGGGCAAAACGAGTGCCACGCACACCCACTCGCAATCGACCCTCGCGAGCTTCGAAGATTACGGGACGGACACGAGCAAAGTCAATTTCGAACGGCGGTTCGGCTTCATCATTCGCATCGCGTTCTCGCTCCAAAGCCAGCGGGTCAATCGCAACGGTCGACGTGTCGTTGGACGTTTTCGTCATCCCCGACATGGCGAGCAATGGTTCGATATCGGATTCACTGACTGTACGTCCGGCCAAGAGCGGTGACACCGCGTTGTCGACCAGCGTTTCGTGAATTTGGACAGCGATGTCATACACGCCTGTGACGGGCGGCGGCGACACGGGGCTGCCAAGTTGATCGCTTCGACTTAACAAGCCTTGGATGTAGAGCGTATCGAAGCTGGAGCCCCAAGTGCGAGTTGGTTCGACTAGGTCGAGCCGTCCCAACCAAGGACGCACCTTGGCCAACGGATCCGCGGGTGCCATCGCTTGAGATTCGTTCGTTTCTCGAATGAACTGCTCGCCAACCTGTCGGCGCAATTTATCCACAGCGATTCGGTCAGCCTGTGGTTTTTGTTCCGCTGCTTTTTTCTTGGCGATACGTCGCACAATGCGCAAACGATGTTCGATCGACTGTATTTGACTCGACAAATTGGCTCGCACGAATGCGGGTTGTGCCGACACGCCGCTTTCGTTCAGCAATAGATTTCGAGTTGCGAAAACTTGCCCAACACCCACTGTGTTCAATACAACCGGCCCGTTGTAACCGCGATTGCTGGAACTGAACTGGCCCTGCAAGCTGACGCTTAGCAGTGCCGCACCAATCGACGGCTGAAGATCCGCAGTGACGGTTCCGTTGAGCGATGCCATTCCCACCAACCTTGTGCCGAGAATGCAATCTCGCACTGGTTGAGATTGATTCACGGCGCGATTGACCGCTTGCTGGACCAGCCGCTCATTGATGGTAAAGACCGCATTGGATTGACCAAAGACACTGCGGAAAGTTTGAACTGCTTGTGTCGCTTGACCCGCGTCGTGCAACAGACTCACAATCGCCGCCACTTTGCCGAGATCGTCCGGCGAGGGTATCTCAGCCATCTCCTCGATGGTTTCTTCGAGAGTCTCGATTTGCTTTTCTATTTGCTCGATGGAATTATCCGCATCAGCAAACCGGAGGGCGGCGATGAGGTTTTCTACTGAGCGACGAAGCTGAACGATGTTCCGAAGCTCGAGCCCCGGTTCGATCCCGATGAGTCGTGCTCGCAAAGCAACAGCTCTTCGACCTTGCTCGCCAATGGAGGCGTCCGAATCGATCGCGTCTCGCAGCGGATCAAGTTCTAAGTATCGCAGCCAGTTCGCACCATTTTCCCGCGACGTCGCGGCCTCAAAGAAACCGATGGTGGCACCGGAATCTCGCATAAAAGCTTCCGTCGCCTGCTTTCGATTGGGAAGCAGGCGAGCGTTTAATTGGGACTTGGCCGCACTCGCCGCACCTAGCAGCAACGACCTCTTCGACTCGCTGACTTGACCACTCGCAAAGTGGAGCGATGTCAGGGCTCCGACGAAAAAGGCCGTCATTCGAAGGACGCGATCGAATCGAGGCAGCCGAACGGACGCGTTGACAGGGACATTCCGTTCACTTGCGCGTACGGAGCCTTCGCAAGATCGATTCATATGTACTGGCTGGGAAAATTGGGAGATTTGGGAAGTGCAGACCATTCTAAGGGCTGAGGCATTCAACGGGAGGCGTCCATTGGGGTATGCGACGAAACTTCCACCCAGCGCGAGCTTCCGAAACATCCCAATATCTCCAATGCTGCAAATACCCCCTGGAGGAGTGGAGCCCTGTGTTCAACTCGATGATCAAACAACGTGCCGAACTGGCCAGACTTTCAATTTTGCCCCCTATTTATTCGGAAACGCCCGCTCAAACGCGCAATGAAAGGGGCGCTATGCCACAATGTCCGCCGCTGCACATCTTGCCTTATTTGAGCTCTCAATATGAATTTTCCCATCAAGCTGACGAAAACCTCCCGTTCCGTGGCTGGCCGAGTTCGCCGCAGTCGTAATCGCCGGCTGGGAGTGCAAGCCCTGGAGCAACGGACTTTGCTCGCGGCTCACTTGAGCGAACTGCTAGTCGATCCGCTGTTTGGGAATAACGACACGACGCAAATGATCGAGTTGCGTGGGGAGCCGAATCAAACGCTTTCCAGCGGTAGCTATTTGGTGATTGTGAGCGAACGATCTCCCGACACGGGCAAGATTCATGGCATCTTTAATTTGAGTGGCCAAACGTTCGGCGACAACGGATATCTCGTGTTGCTCCAGAAGGACAGCCCGCATGTGCCCGAAGCGGGAGCCAACGTGCTGCGCTCGACGGAGACCGGCTTTGGCGGATTGCCTGGTGATCTCTACACCGATTCACATCCGCTGTCCGATCGGATCGATTTTATCATCGGGGGCAATGCGTACATTCTCTTGCAATCCGCGACGCCGCCAGCGCTCGGTCAAAATATCGACGCGAACACGGACGGATTGATTGACCCCGAGATTGCGGCGACGTGGAATGTGATGGACTCCATCTCGCTCAAGCCATTTGTGGGTCGCGGGTCCGTCGCCTATGGAGACATTGTTTTTGCGGAGATAGGAACTGGATCGACTCCGATCATCACTCGACCAGGAGTTCCGGTGATTGCGACCGAAGGCTTCGGGTACGCGGGTCGTATCGGTAAGTCGACAGGCCATCAACCGGATGATTGGATCATGTCGACGGTGGTCAACGAATCCAGTTCGCAAACCGGCACGCCCGCGCGATGGGCATTGGCGGACAACTTGTTCGGAGTTCCGAGCCAGTACGAGTATGCCGGTCGAGATTTGGACCACGTCGGCGGACCGAACTTTGTGGGTGGAGTTCGCGGTCGCGTGGCGAGCGAAGCAACCGGTGTCGAAGTCGGTGGACTGGTGGTTTTGGCCGATACCAACGGAAACGGGACACGTGATTTGGTCACCCATATCGTCGATCCCGATGACGCCGTGACGACGCCGCCTGCGACGGGTAACAAATACCCGTTGGTGAACGCGTTCCCTGGGGTAACGATTACGAACTTTTCGCTTGATTCGTTCCCGTCCTCATCCGTGACGGCGGAGTTTCAATCCAATTTTCCGACGACGCTCACCAATCGAATTTTTGCAAAAGGTGGTATCGATTGGTTTTCGACCAGCAATGTCTTGCGATTCGATTTTTACAAGCCGGTGCGAAGCGTTTCGATCGATGCGATCGGTGATGACAACTCGCTTTCCAAGGTCTACGGACGAATCGAGGCCTACAATGCTGCTGGTGAATTGATCGATTCAAAAGTCAGCGGGCTACTTCGCAGTAGCGCCAAGCAGACGATCACGGTTGCATCACAGTCCGATGAGATCGCTTACGTATTTGCGTTCAGCGACGAAGATCATCTCGATGGCGGCCCATTCGGTCGGTTCGATCGCATGCGTTACACCCAACTCGAGCCCGCCACGATGACGGACGCTAGTGGTAACTACACGATCGATCGACTTTTTCCGGGAACCTACAGCATCACCGTCTTGGGCAACGAGGCTGCGTCGCCCGAGAACATCGACGTGACCAAGTATCAGCACTTTGTCAAGGATTTCGGTTTCGCACCGAATGAGCCTCCGACGACCCAAGACTTGGCGATCGCGTTCGATGAGAATCCGACCGCGGGCTCGGTCGTTGGTCTCGTCCTGGCCAGCGATCCCGAGGACAAGCCACTCAGATACCAGCTAGCGGAACCCGGCTTGGGCAACTTCATCGTCGATGCATCGACGGGTGAACTCAAAGTCGCAAGCGGTGCGACCATCGATTTTGAATCGACCCCCATGTTCACTTTCAATGTCAACGTTACCGATGCGGCAAATTCAACCGCGGTCGCGAGCGTGACGATCACCTTGAACAATGTGAATGAGCCGCCCAGTTTTGAGCCTCCGACATTGAGCGTTTCCGAATCGGCGGAGCTCGGTGATGAAATCGGTACCGTGATGGCGAGCGATGAGGATGAGGGCCAAAGCATTACCTATTCGATCGTGGGCGGCAATGGAGCCGCGGTGCTGGAGATTGACTCGGTGTCGGGCATTTTGCGAGTCAAGAACCCCAATGCGATTGATTTCAATCTTGCCAGCGAATTGGTCGTCGATGTTCGCGTGACCGATAGTGGCACCCCACCGCTGTCAGTGGTTCAGTCCCTTACTGTCCAAGTTTCCGATGCCAACGAGTCGCCGTTGATCGAGACGGAGCGTCTCGACTTTGACGAGAACGCGGTTGGCACGATCGGCCGAATCATTGCCACCGATCCCGATAGCGGACAAACACTTTCATACGCGATCGTTGGTGGCAACGCTGCGGAAAAGGTCACGATCTCGAATAGCGGATTTGTCAGCATGTTGCCGGACATGACGTTCGATTTCGAAGCCCTCGAGGCGTTGGAAATCGAAGTGCAAGTCACCGACTCGGCCGAAGTACCGCTTTCGACAACGAAAACGATCACGTTGGAAGTGCGTGATATCAACGAGGGTCCACAGTTCGTTGCGGAGCTGCCAACGCTTGAGGTGCTTTCCGGAAACGCCATTGATGTCTCGTTGCCGGCAAGTCTCATCGTTGATCCCGAGGGAGACACGTGGACATTGCGAGCGAGTTTAGCGGGCAGCAGTCTGCCGCCGTGGCTCGCCTTTGATGCCGCGACTCGCACCTTCCAAGGCATTCCCACCGCGAACGATGCTGGCCCGATCATCGTGACCCTTCGCACCTTCCAGAACACGGCCCAAAACTTGGCGCAAGAATCATCATTCTTTCTGCATGTGACCGCGAGCGAGACGCCGATGCACAACGCCGTTCGGCCTCAAGATGTTAACGGGGACAGCAATGTCACCGCCTCGGACGTGTTGCAAGTCATCAACTTCTTGAACCTTTTCGATACGCTTGGCTCACTCGATGAGGAATATCGATTGAGTTCGTTCTTTGACGTCAATGGCGACAACCAAGTCACCGCCGCGGACGCGCTCGACGTGATTTCGAAGATTCTTCAAGATGACCTGGAACGACTTGGGTCGAGCGACGGGGAATCCATCGCCGCCAATCATTCGTTGATCGCCGATAGCTATCGTGGCGACGCCGACCGACGGGATCGTCGGGCCGCGATGGACGAATTTTGGGGCAACACAAACTTGTTCTAGCGAACGTCCTCCGTCAGCTCAGCGGAAAATTCAACACGCCGTCCCACGAGGGAGGCGCGGTACGGTTGTGTCGCAAGATCAGTGAAAGCAACACGTCCTTGGGACGATCCGATGCCGGCAACTCATGAAGCCGCTCATACGCTTCGGCCCACCTCGAATTGCCAAGCAGTTCCAGACTTTCTTCGTAGAGCGAGATATGACGGTCGGTCAGTTGGGCCGTGTCCTCACTTGTTTGAGGTCGAAGCTCAAATAGTTCCGTGACGGCCTGCATGCCCGCTGGCCGCACGCGAGCGAGTTGGCGCAAACGTAAGAGCTGGCTCGCGGCGCCGCCCATGCCTTGAAGTTTCGATGCGGTGACCGAGTCGATCAAAATTTCCGTTCCAAACGTTTTGTTCATTCCTTCCAGTCGCGAGGCGAGATTCACCACCGGGCCGAATGCGGTCACCTTCACTTGATCGACGGTGCCGATTTGCCCGGCAACACCTCGTCCGGTGGCGATTCCAATACCGCAGCGCAACTCGCTCGACGATTGTCGCAGGGAGTAATCCTCGCGGATTCGCAGCGCCGCATTGGCGGCGCGAAGAACCGCGTCGTCTTGAACCAGTGGCCATCCCCAGAACCCCATGGCGGCATCGCCGTGAAAGTCACCAATCACTCCACCAGTGTCGAGAATGCGATGCGTCATGACACCAAGTGCGTCACTGACTCGCGCGAGCAACTCAAGCAATCGATCGGCGTCGCGCTCGGAGTACCTTGAAAAACCTCGCAGGTCACAAAACATGACGCACAAGTCGACCTCGCGAGGCTGTAGCACATCATTCGTGTCGCGTCCGGCCAGCGCCCGCATCACCACCGGAGCGAAAAATTGCCGCATCGCGACCTGACGATTCTGCAATTGCTGCGCTTGGCGAATACTCGACAGGGTCGTCGCCACCAATCCCGCAAACTTCATGTCATCTTGCAACCATTCCAGCGGATCGGAATCTGAACCGCCACTGGCCATCGGACCTCGAAATGGTTCGCCGCTTGATGAGCGATGACATCCCGTGACATAGATGGCCCACCCGGGGCAAGCATCGCTTTGCAATGGCACACAAAACGCCCAGTCGGCTTGGTCATCGGCGGTGAACATGGTCGACATTTCGCGATGACTGGGCCACGAGTGCAGAATATTCTCTCGCCGATTGACGGCCGCCCTCACCAATCGCGTGCTTACCGGAGGTGCCACGTCAGTGAGCCCGCGGTTGTCATAGTGCAAAACTCGAATCCCGTCGTCGATTCGAACGTCGCTGGACCGCACGTCATTGGTCATCGGTTCCGGTCGCACTTCGACCACGGCGACCGCAATGGCGCCGGGCGTCGCACGCAGCAAGACCTCCGAGACTCGAACGAGCAACTCCTCGTCCGACTCGCTGCCCGCGACGAGGTCGGGTAGACGGCTCAGCATGTCAATTCGCGACTCCGAATTGCGGTATCGTTTTTGGCTAAGCAGCTGAGGATCGAACACCTGTTCCGTCACTTCACCCGCGGAGACGGGTTCACTGGCGCCAGGTCGTTTTGCGAGCATCAGCGTCGTTTCGCCAATCACAAAGTGATCGCCGGGAACTAGCACAAAGCGGACTTTTTTCATGCCTTGGTGAAACACCGGATTGCGAGCCCCGGGCATCGCGACGACCTCGATGCGATCATCCGGTTTGGGAACGATCCGCACATGCTGGCGCGATACCAACGAATCCCAAGCGATCGACCAATTGCCCGCGGTGCGCCCTATGATCGGCTCGATGCCCGAAAGCAGCGAGGGAACTTCCCGGCGCCAACGTTGGTCACTGCGTGGTCCTTGGGCAATCAAATCTGGCATTCGTTTCCCTTGCTCACTCCGACGGACAAAAAACTGGTCTGGACTCGGTTCCTTGGAAAAAGCGAATTGTAAGTCAACTTTGTCCGATGGACCTTGAGGATTGTAATCATGACTGATTCCCGCCCGAACCGCTGGTCGACACTGCGCGAAGGATGTGCCGCACTTAGGGAACTATTGATCGTCCTTGCCATTGTTGCGATCGTCTTTGCTCCGGCGACGATTCGATCGATTCTCGAACGAGCCGGTATTCGCAGTGTCGCGGGTCTGGAATTTGATGCGACCACGCTCAATGAGTCACGCGACGAATTGCTGGCCGCACAAGCGCAAGTCGAAGAACTCAAACTCCAACTGGTGGCCACCCAACAACAATTCAATCAAATCGCGGCCAACACGGGCAACACGCAAAACCCGCGATTCACCGAAGTCTCGGAAATGCTCGCCCAGAGTCGTCGAAAACTTGACGTAGCCGAGAATACTCTGGGACGTTCACGATTGAAACAGGATCGCGTTCTGCGACAGATGTCATCAGGGGGTGATGGCGTTTCGACGGCGGAAAGCGAAAGCAGCTCGACCGTCTCTCACTCACCCACCACCGCAGAACGAGTACTGATGCCGCCGCAGGATCTGTTTAACCGCTAATGCAACGTCGTGCGGCTCAAGCATGCGGATCACGCAGCGGCACGTTTCGCATCATGCGTTGTTTAGATCGATGGAGTTGCCGCGGCGATGCCCGCCGCCCGTCCGGTGCTGAAAGCGGCTTGAAAGTTGTAGCCCCCGATGTGCCCGTCGACGTCGAGAACTTCGCCGGCGATGTACAAGTTCGGCACCAACCGACTTGCCATCGTCCGCGGATCAACTTCCGCAAGCGTCACGCCACCCGCGGTCACTTCGGCCTTGTCAAAGCCACGCGTCCCGGTCACGGGCAACGGCATCCGCTTGAGATCCTGGACGAGTTGCAAAATCGCCCGCTTTGGTAGCTCACTCAAGGGCACATCCACCGTGGCCCGCGCGACAAGAGTGCTCGCCAAACGACTGGGCAGCCACTGGCCGACTACTTGGCCCACGCGACGCCGACCCGCCGACCCGCGATCGGACAGGGACTCGCGGACGGAGTTCTCATGGAGATCCGGCACCCAATCGACTTCAAGAATTCGCTCGCTTGGATTCGATGCGTCAGTGATGGCCCCGCTCACATCCATGGCCGCCGGCCCCGAGAATCCGAAGTGGGTCAACAACAAGGATGACCGCCGCGTCGCCAGTGGCTTCTTGGGAGTTTCGCGATCTCGCACAGTCAACACCACATCTTCGATCGTCACCCCCGAGAGGTCACGGGTCCATGCGTCGCCACCGACCAGCGGCACGAGCGCTGGCCTAGTGCGAACGATCGAATGCCCCAGCTGGCTGAGCCATTGATACGCGTCGCCGGTGGTCCCACATCCTGGCCAACTACGGCCACCCGCCGTCACGATCAAACGGTCGGCAACGAATTCATCGGTCTTGGTTCGCACAGTCCAGCCGTGCGGAGATAGCTCAACCTGTGCAACGCCTTGGCTGAGATGAATTGTCGCACCCGCCTCGATCGCGTGACGGTGAAGCGCGTCGCGCACCTGGACGGCTCGATCGCTAACGGGGAAAACTTTCCCAGTCTCCTCGACCTTGGTTTCGACACCCAATCCGTTGAACATTCGTACAACATCCGCCGGAGCGAACGCGCCGACACTGGGCTGTAGAAATCGTCCCGCTTTACCAAATGCCGCGGCAATTCCGCGGGCGTCCGTGTCGTGAGTGATGTTACAGCGGGTGCCGCCGGACATCAAAATTTTGACACCGGTTTTGGTGTTTTTCTCTAGCAATGTCACCCTGGCACCACGCTTTGCTGCTTCCGCAGCGGCGACCATGCCCGCAGCGCCCGCGCCGATGACCAGAACTCGCAAACCGCTTTCATCCATTTAAATCATCAACCCATCGTTCGTTGGCCTGGAATTTTCATGTGGGTTTGCAATAAAGATTCAAAGCGAGTACCCAACTCAAGTCGATCACAGTTTTCAGTGGACCACCAGCGTTGCTGGCAGATCGCCCGCCTGCGCAAGCAAGCCATTGACTCACGTGGTCGACCTTGAGCCAAGCCCACCCGTGCCGTCCATCCATCCTCAACAAACATCATGTTGGAAAACTCACCCACGGCGAGTCCAGAAAGCAGCTTTGGCAGCCCAGCTACTTTGAACTCACATTTGCCCGGGCCCCATTCACCGGTGTCGACTCCGGCGAAACTGGATCCGACCGCCCCGAGATCATTTTCTTTCGCTCAGGCTCGCTCGTTGATTCAGGATCTTAATCGGCCCCAGCCCTGGATTTATTGGACGGATTTTTTAGCTTCAATCCTCGCCGGGCACGTGACGATCCATCTCATCTATTTTCTACCCAAGTGGTATCCCGACGCGTCGTGGATGGGGCCGGCGATCGTGGGATGCTACGCCGCGACCGTGATTTTGTACATGCGAGCGTTGATGTTTATCCACGAGCTCGTCCATCTGCCACGCACCCAATTTCGTGGTTTTCGGATCGCCTGGAATGCCCTCTGCGGCATCTTTTTTCTCGTGCCATCGTTCCTCTATTACCCACATGTGGACCATCACCGGCGTAAACACTATGGCACCGAGCATGACGGCGAATACTTAGCTCTCTCGCACCACGGCCCTTGGATGATCATCGGATTCATTGCCCAGGCCCTGATAATTCCGCTATTGGCGCTATTTCGGTTCCTGGTCATCAGCCCCGTTTGCTGGGCATTCCCCAAGTTGAGACCCTATGTGCATCGCCACCTTTCGACCATGGTCGTCGACCCGTTTTATGAGCGTACCGATGCGAACCCGAAACTGATGCGGATCGTGTATCTCCAAGAGGCATTGTGCTTCGTTTGGTGCGTCTGGTTCCTACTACGCGGTGGCGTCATGCGAGACGAGTGGATCGATCCGTTCTGGGCGATCGCCTATGCCGTCGGCGTAGGAATTTTGATTCTCAACGAGGTCCGCACCTTGGGCGCGCATCGCTGGACCAACCAAGGAGACGAGATGACGTTCGAAGAGCAATTGCTCGATAGCGTCAACTATCCAAATCACGCTTGGATCACAGAACTCTGGGGACCGATCGGAACTCGCTATCATGCGCTGCACCACTTGTTTCCGAGTCTTCCGTATCACAATTTGGGTGAAGCACACCGTCGGCTTTCCGCGGGGCTGCCGGCCGATTCGCCTTACCATCGCACCTCCGCCGATAGCTTGCTTGGGGAAATCGCATCACTTTGGCGTCGGGCAACTCATCAGCGCGAACAACCGACGACCTAGTGCGGCGAGTACACAGTAAAGTTGCCTGAAAGGATTACATCCAAACGCCAAGTCGTTTTCACAGCAGTGTTACTTAATTTTGAGGTCGATGCGTTGAGGGTGCCTCATGGTTTTCTAACCATTGCCGGACGTCGTGTGCATTGGGCTGGTTCACAAAGCGAAACTTATTGAGTTTTCCGTCGGCGTCGTCGTACACGAGCATCGTCGCGGCCGACAAGTCGGACGCTGCCGGCGTATCAATCAACATCGACGAATCGGTGGCATTGAGCACCCCGAGCACACGCAGTTCCAAGTCGTGCTGGGACGCGCGGGGCAACCAACGCGACAAAGTTTCGGCGCCGTTACAAACCAGGATCGTGAACACTCGCTGATTCGGTCCATCACGTAACAACGATTGCAGCGCGCCGGCGGCGGATGCGGCCGACGCCGAATCTAAATTGAAACTGAACGAATCGTCTTGGCGCAGATCTCGGAAGCGATCAAGGGGATCGATCACGATGACGTGTGGCGCAACATCATCCGTCACATCGGCGCGTTGGCCTATCATGTCCGTGAGCAATTTTAATTGCGTTTCAGCCTCACGTGGTTTGACGGATTCGACTTGCAACCCAGCTTCGACGAGCCACGGGGCGATCGATGGCGGATCATCAGCCCTCGATCCATCAAAGTACACGACCTTCAGATCCGGGTGACCCTTTGCCATGCTCGAGATCAGCGATGCCAGCACCGCTGGTTTCTTGTCACCAGTTCCGACCATGAGCACGTTGCGACCGGCGTTCCGATTCAACTCGATCGATACCGGTGGTCCGATCT
Source organism: Pirellulaceae bacterium (assembly GCA_041741195.1). GTDB lineage: Bacteria > Planctomycetota > Planctomycetia > Pirellulales > Pirellulaceae > JBBSJZ01. The sequence continues at coordinate 20,433 of JBGSKM010000007.1, read as the reverse complement.
CGACGGCTTCGCCCAGTAGCCCCACCAGGGGACTGATGGGATGAGTATTCCCGACGGCCGAATCCACCAACGAGGTCGACCAACGTGCCGGCCGATTCCCTTCGAAAACGATCGTCGGCGGATAGTTGCGAGCCGAATCCGCGTCGCGGCGGGCAATGTGCCGGAGCAGTTCACGATGTGAATCAACGGCCAGCCAAGCCACTTGGAAGGGATGATTTCCTTCGACGAGTCCACCAGCGTCGTTGTAGATCGCTTCGCCCGGACGACTTAGTAAACGAGCCGCGGTGTTATCATCGGACAAGATCATTGCGGCGTCCGCATCGCTACATTGCAAGGCAATGCGAACCGCCATCTGGCCCAGGGTTGCTCGAGGTAGTGAGTAGGCTCCCGCGAGCGATTGGCTGCTAAGCACGACGTGCATTCCGAACGAACGTCCTTGCCGGACCAAGCGATCCAACAGCATAGCGCAATCGGCCGCGATTCGGTCGTCCCGCAAGAACAGCTCTTGAAACTCGTCCACCACCAACATCAATCGTGGCAATGCCTTGCCAGAGACATCGCGGTAATCGCGGAGGTCTTGAACTCCCGCGGCTCGAAACAGTTCGCCCCGAAATTGCAATTCGGCATCCAGTCGCTGAAGCACGCTGCGACCGAACTCACGTTCGCTCTCGATCCCGATGACTCGCATGTGAGCCAACTGACTATCGGCGTAGAGTTTGAACTCGACGCCCTTCTTGAAGTCGAGAAGGTAGTATTGCAGTTCGCTGGGCAGATACTGGTGCATTCCCGCGCAAATGATGGCGTGTAGCAATGTGCTCTTGCCCGACCCAGTTTTTCCAGCGATGAGTGTGTGCTGGCGCACTCCCTCACCGAGCTGGAGTGACAGGGTACGATTGGCACCTTGGCTACCCACGGGAATTCGAACTTCGTTACGAGTGGATTGGTTCCCGTCCGTCTCCGACGGTAACAAACTCGTCAGCGGAATTTCGACTCGGGCAGCCGCCGCAGCCGCTTTGCCGATGGATTGTGCGAGTTCCGATCGAATTGACACCGGTGGTGAGGTCTCCGGCACCAATGCAAACGTCGAGAGTGACTCATATTCAAGCCTCCAATCTCCTCGATCATCGATATTCAAACCCAGCATACGATCCCTGCACGGTAGCGGCATATCATTCGGCCACGGCTTCGTACTGTCGCACACCAACAGTGTCATCACGCCGCAGCGATTGCCACTCTCGAGCAACGCACGCAAGTACTTGTAGCCTTCGCGGCTAAGTCCTTCGGGCAAGCCAATCGCGGCGACACAGCGATAAGGCTCCGCCATCGGCCCAGCGACGGCATTGTAATCTTCGATTCGCGCGAATCGATCTCGCAAACAAGTTTGCAAAACGTCTTCAACCCGGTGCGCGAGTTCGCCAAGTCGCGATTCGATATTCGATTCCGAGGTCCAGACTCGATGATTCACGAGCGACGGGTCGTGGTCCGCCAGCGCCATGAAGTTCGTAAAGTTCTGGCCTCGACCCAAGGGATCGATGAGTGTGAGTTTGGTGTGTCCGGGTTTGGCACCGGTCAATAGTCGCCACAACATCTGGTGCATGACATCGATGGCGGCGCCGAGTTGTGACGGCGGACAATGAATCACCAATCCGCTGTGGAGTCGACGGTGCAGCACGACGGGGATCGAATCGGGAACTCGACCGGATCTCGTCCCATGGGATGGTGGCGATGCGGACGAGTGGCCGTTGCTGGTCGGCTCCGCGGCAGCAAAGTCCATCTCTGCGACTCGCGAGAGATACTGATGCACGTCGATCCCACCGATCGGCAAATAGTCGACATTCGTCTGGACCGGTTGCTCATTTCGCTGGACCACCGGCCAAGCGGGAAAACGGTTATTGACGTTGGATTGCGATGACAGGATGCGATTGAGTCCACGGTCGAGACCTTGACGCAAACGTTCGCGCAATCGATGAAGTTGCAATTGCCGATTTGCTTTGGATTCGTCGCTGAGATCTCGAATACGCGCGTCGTTGTCGCTTAGGTCTCGAGTGATGGTGGCCGCGACTTCCTCAGCCCGCCCTCGCATCTGGCTGGTCATCACCGTCATGTTCGAATTGAATTGTTGATCCAAAGCTAGGATTTGTTGTTGCAGTCGTTGCACCGCCTCACGCTCCTCCCGCGCAAGCCGGGCTTCCGTTTCAGCCAGGTGTTCGATGCGCCAACGGTGCGCGGCGTCCAAATGCGAATCACGACGCTGGACGAGTTCCGCCGCCGTTTCGTTCGCAATTCGTGTCGAGATGCGACGACCGGCTTCCGCACAAGCTTCACCGAGTCGGCTGACCCGCTCCACTTTAGGAAACAACTCTCTGGTCATCCTCTTGAGTGGAAGCAACAGCACGAGATAGATCACAAATCCGATCAAACCGGCGATCGGCCCGCCCGCGCCCATGGCCAACCAGGGCGGATCGGGCGCCACGAAATACGCGACCGCGGCCCACAGACCCATGAACAGCACCACGCCAAGCGGCAAATAGAACGTATCGATGATTTTGGACGCGAACCCCGATCGCATCTGGGCCAACACGCCCGCCATCGAAACCTTGAGCGCCTCGAGGGCGGCAATTGATTCGGTAACGGTATAAACTTTTGGTTCTGGAATATCCGGCTCGTCGTATGATTCGGGAACTTCGGGCAACCGTTCAAGCCGCTGGACGGTGATCGACCTCGCCGCTTCGACGCTCTCGCGAAGTGGAACCAAAGTCGAATCGATCGCTTTGATCTCTTTCCGCTTTTGGATACCCGGCTGATTTTTTTGGTTCTCGTACTGGTGCAATACCGCCTGGCGCCGCGCTTCCACCTTTCGTTCGATGTTTTTCTTTTCCTCCGCCAACTTGCGTCGGTAAATCGCAGCGAGGCGATTGAGATCTTGGCGAAGTGTAACCGAAGTGACTTCGTACTCGTGAATCAGCGTCTCGTCGGATTCGTCCCACTGTGACAACGTCTCGCGACGAAGTTGGCGACATGCGTCCGCTTTTTGCTGGCGAAGCTGCTCGTGCTCGCGCTGCTCTACGGCCAATTCCGCGAGGTGCGTTTCGATGAGCTTCGCTTGACGGTCGGCCCACCAGTGCGATCGCGACTCCAGCGAGGCCAATAAACGCTGTGACCGCGAAAGGGCGAAAAGGCCAGGAGGGCTAACCGAAGTATCTTGCATGATCGATATTGTAACTCCGCTCGGCCAAACGTGGTCAATGATGGCAGCCGCCTATCGGTGACTCAGTCGGCGTGTTCCGACACTCGGTCGGGATCACTTAACTCGCGATCGGCTCTTCGAACGACCGACTCGAACGAGTGGATAGCTGCCGTCATTCTAGCGAGCGCGGGGCCAATGGATGAGAGACGCTCTTGCTCGAATTTTTTACATTGTGAATCAAGCCAATGCTCTTTCACCACCACCCAGTTTCGCGAGAGCTCACTAAAGCCTTGACGAAATCGATTCTCCGATTCTCCGAGTGGACCAAGGTTCAATGGCATAATCTTCTCTCGCGAAGCTGGTACGCATTCCTTCCAAAGGGATGCTTATCCGTTGAACGTGCGCAGCATCTTTCGACCTTTGTACAAATGGAACAAATCCATTGCCGTAAGCGGACGCAATCGGCCATCGATGGGGTGATCAATCGTTTCTAAACCGTCGGTCACAACGCGGCACCGGACGGAGTCTCGCGTCGCTTGAAACACGGCCGCCTGTTCGTCGAGGAAGAATCCTAATAACTCGGCGTTGACGTTCTCATAAGCGTGTCGATCGAGGTGATCGGCGAGCGGCTGGACAATTCGCTTTTGCGCCGCATTCAGCTGGCTCGCTGGAACCGCAAATATCTCGTCGTGCTCCGCATGCCATCCGGCATAGATGGCGTAAATGTCATCGGTGGGCAAATCGGCCACGTCGCTAGCCATGGCAAAGACCGCCGGCCCGGTGATGCCGACATTGCTATAAACCTGGGTCCCAAAATTGTACTCGAAACGCACCAGGTGAACGTCGACGGGACTGGTGAAGCTAGGCCATAGCAATCGTCGCGACTCGACGACTTCCACGTTCGTCGGTGGCACACCCATCTGCTGCGGCTGGCTCATCCACAACGCCATCTCGGCTTCCGCGGTCGCTTCATCACTGCGATATTTGTCGTCAATGGCGCTGCCCAAACCAAGTTCGTCGGCATAATGAATCGCCCTCAGTCGACACACCGGCTCGCCCGCGAGTTCCAGCAAACGTTTCTGACCGAGCTCATCACCAAGCTGGGTCATCGCGCCAGCAGCCTCGCACTGCACACGGCGGTGACGCAGCTCCAGGGTTTGGTGTAGCTTGCCGAGATGCGTTTTGTCACCGATCAATCCCAGGGCATCACAAAGTGAAATGGCGAGCGACACCGCTTCGCCCAAACGCTGTTGAACCGTATCGATATCATCGCCGAACGAATGCGGGTCTTCCTCAAACCGCATCAACCGACTGGTCACGTTCCCAAGCAAGCTTGCAAGCATCTCGGCTCGGCCCGTCGCCGGATGGACAGTCACTCGGCCACTTCGTTTGACAAAGTTGGCAATGTCCAAGATCGCCGATGCCAACGTCGGATGCGCCAGTAGCGACAGGGCCTCGGGGAAGACCGCATCAACCGACCAATCATCATGCTGCATCAACGGGCTCAGGGTCTGTCCAGCCTCCAACCAATTCTTGGGAGGAGCTTCGTCAAGCCGAGCGACCAGCGTCCGCAGTGCCTCGGGCGTGCGAATGATCGCGAGCAGATGCAGCAAGAGAAATCGGTTGGGCACCTCGTCACTGATTTGCTCCAACAGCATCTGGACCGCCTCCGAGTCGATGTCGTCGGCCCCGAGCGGGGCAAGGCCCTGAGCTCGAGATTCGAGCAGCTTGGTATGAGCCACACGCAACAGCCCACCAAGAATCGCCGGATCCGCCATAGCCAACCGTTCTTTTTGCGCGACCAATTCAGCCAGCAATCCGGCGCCGTCCACCGATTCGTTTTTGGCAAGCTCGCGCAATTGCCATCCTGCCGCGATCGGGTCTGGACTCTCACCCAGCAGCGTATCCACCAATTCCAAAGTCACAACATCATCCGCATCAGGGTAAATTGACTGTCCTTGTTGTAACCGAATTCAGTGCGGATGCCATCGCCTGGAAAGTGATCCCCCGAAACCCGAGCGTTGTGCTTAAATCACCTGATAACCAAGCTTCGTGAGCTTCTCGGCGAGAACTCGTTTGGGCTGGTAATCGCCGTGAACGAGACGAATCGACTTGGGACGTTCCTTCATCTGCTCCACAAAACGCAGCAGGTCGGCTTGATCCCCGTGGGCGGAGTATCCACTCAAGTGATGCACGCTGGCGCGGATGTCAAACTTGCGACCGTCCAACCGCACCCACTCGCTACCGCGACTGATGAAATGCCCGGGGGTTCCGCCCGCTTGGTAACCCACAAAGACGATGTCCGTTTGTGGGTCACCGATAAATTCTTTCAGGTAATTCACGATGCGTCCTCCCGTGCACATACCGCTTCCCGCCACCACGATCGCTGGCAATTCATGCTTGGCGATGTGAGCGATGGTCGACTTGTGCTCCTGGTGGTCAGCGACGGTTGTCAAATTTTCAAAGACCAACGGCTGGTCATCGATTCGCAATACCGTTTGAGCTTCCTCGCCCCAGAAGTCCTGTAGCTGTTCATAGATTTGAGTGAATCGTGATGCCAATGGGGAATCGACGATGACGTCGACATGTTCCAATGCCTTGCACATCGGAGTCCCCCGCAAGCGTTCAAAAATGGTATTCATCTCGAATAGCAGCGTTTGTGTTCGACCGAGACTGAACGCTGGAATGATCGTCACGCCACGGTTGCTAAGCGTCTTACAGAGAACCGCCTCCAACTCGTGTTGGCGGTCGAATTCGGAGGCGTGCAATTTGTCTCCGTACGTGCTTTCGAGCACGAGCAAGTCCGCACGCTCGGGACTTTGAGGTGTTTTCAATAGCGGGTCCGTTCCAGTGCCGAGGTCGCCGGAAAAGACCACGATTTCACCACTTGGCAATTCGAGTTCGGTGATCGCCGATCCAAGAACATGTCCAGCGGGACTTAACCGGATCTTGACCCCGCTGGAAATCTCTCGCCATTGCCCGTACGGAATCGGGTGCAGCATCCGATCAATTTTTTCCAGAAACTGTTCGATTAACTTGCGCGAGCGAGTGAAGCCGATCTTGAGCGCGTCCTCCATCACCAGTGGCAATAACTTTGCCGTCGGCGCGGTGCAATAAACCGGTTTGTCGAACCCCGCCGCAAGCAAATACGGCACGCGACCGACGTGGTCGATGTGAACGTGCGTGAGAACCAACGCTTCGATGCCTTTGAGCGGAAACTCGATCTCTGGATTGGGATGATTGCGAGCATCGTTGCCTTGAAAGGTTCCGCAATCGACGAGCAAGCTTTGCGTGTCGCTCCAAAACAGTTGATGACAAGATCCCGTCACACCATCTTGAGCGCCGTGATGTATCAGTTTCATAAGTGTTTCACAGGATCGGGGACGAGCCAGCATGCGGTTCACGAGGCCAGCATCGTATCACGATGGTGCTGCACCGGCGGACAGCCACCCACCATCGCAAAAACACTTTGGCAAAATTTCGCGCCCGCTTGACCTAACGTGTCACCAGCCAAGCGAATAATAAAGCACCGGAAAGACGCCGGTTAACAAAACACGATCACAATCGCCACTCACCATCACGGAAGTTTCGCTATGGCTAAGTACTACGTCCAATCAGGTACGCTTCGCACCATCGTGCTCGCGGAATCGACACAAAAGGCTGCGGTTTGGGCAGTGCACCAAGTGCTTGGCCAAGTGATGGAACTCGAGTCTGCCCCGAGCGGCACGATCGACTCGGAGCATGACGCGTTGTCAGATGCACTGGACCGAGCCCCTCGAATCGCGACACTCGGCTCATCGGTTCGTGTCAGCGAGCAAGGCTTTGATCGGCGCGACGCCAAATGCCTTGAGACGCTGGCCGTTGTTTCCCAGTGGAACGACTTGGTATCGACACTGGATCGACTTGAAAAAATGCTGTATCGCGTGGCGGCATGAGAGGCGAGGCACGGATGTCTTGACTTCGACCGCTAGCCACACGGTGGTGCCACCGAATCCGCCGGAGCCGACCTAACAACTCATCGTATTCAGCCGCACGTGCCACGACAGTTTTCCGGGGGGAAGTGACTGTGGTTGCACGGCGCGGCTTTTCTCATTCTTTGCGCAACAATCCGGCGCTCGTTTGGAAATAACGCTGGCGACGTAACTGGGGCTGGGCAATGTCGGCGGCCGCTTCTCTCAAGTCGGCGACATTGGCTTGGCAATAACGACAACCGATGGATTCGAGATGAAAGCGAACGTAGTCGGCCAGATCATCATCGAGGGCCTCGAGAATGAATTGCCCGAGCTGGGATCGCGTGGGACACGACAATCGGTGTCGACGCCAGATCGAACCGATCGTATGCAGTCCCGCGTTGTCGCGACCACGAAGCTCGAGCAATCGCGAGCGGAGTTCGTGATCGGTTCGCAAACGATGCTCGAGTTCTGAGGACCGCGCCGGTGGAAGTGCCTCTTCCAAAAACGCGCTTAACTCAGCATCACTAAACATGGTTGGGCCTTCGTCGAATTAACCTTCAAAGCGACTCAAACAGAGCGTGACGTTTTGGCCACCGAACCCAAAGCTATTGTTGAGCGCATATTTCACTGGCGCCTGTCTCGCCTCATTGGCCACGTAGTCCAGGTCACACTCGGGATCGGGATTCTCGTAGTTGATGGTCGGCGGCAGCACCGAATCACGAATCGCGAGCAGACACACGATCATCTCCGTCACGCCCGCAGCGGCGATGAGGTGGCCCATCATACTTTTCGTGCTGCTCACCGGAATCTTGGGAGCTTCTTCGCCAAAAACCTCGTGACAGGCTCGCGACTCGACCTTGTCGTTGACCGTGGTGCTCGTTCCGTGGGCGTTGACGTAGTCGACATCGGACGGACTGATCCCCGCGTTGGCAATCGCCATTCGCATCGCTGCGATTCCACCGTGTCCGTCGGGTGGTATATCGGTAATCCGATACGCATCGGCGGTCGTGCCATAGCCAGCAACCTCGCCGTAAATTTTCGCACCACGTTTCTTGGCGGCGTCGAGTTCTTCGAGGATGACCATGGCCGATCCCTCTCCGAGAACGAAACCATCACGGGTGCGATCAAACGGTCGACTCGCCTTGGTCGGGTCTTCGTTACGAGTGCTCAGCGCCGTGAGCAAATTGAATCCGGTCACTCCAAAGGGGTGAATCATGCTATGGGTGCCGCCAGCCAACATGACATCCGCGTCTCCGCGACGAATGATCTCGGTCGCCTCGCCGACGGCTTGACTACTCGCGGCGCAGGCGGTGAGACAATTGAAATTAGGACCTTGAGCGTTGAACATCGTCGCCAAGTGAGCGGCGGGCATGTTCGGTTCTTGCTCGAGTTCTTTGGTGGGATCGAGTAGCTTCAGCCCCGCTTTGATGAACTCAGCGGCGTTGTATTGCCCGCCCGCGAGTGCCGCGGACATCATTCGGCTAAAGGTGGTAAAGTCTTGGTTGCCTTCGCCGCTACCAAGGTAAACACCAAATCGGACGGGATCTTTGATTGAATCGAGAACACCGCTGTCGGCCATCGCTTGCTTCGCCGCGCCCACCGCAAATTTGGTGTGACGACCACGGTTGGCCCACTTTTCGGCGGGCTCACCAGCTAACGTGATGTCCCAGTTCTTAACTTCGGCACTGATCTTGGTCGGAAAACCGCTGGCATCGAACAATGTGGTGTATCCGACACCGCTCTTGCTCTCCTGCAAACCTGCCCAGACCGTAGCGGTATCATGACCCATGGGGTTGATCATGCCGATCCCGGTAACGACAACGCGTCGACGCATGGAGCAAACTTTCTGGATAGCGAGTGAACTTGAAGGGCGAGTGGAAGGAAGTTACTAGATATTGGCGTACGGACGCAGTGGATTGCCATCGGCGTCCACCGCCACATGAAACAAATTCATCAATCGAAGCATTGCGCCGAGATCACCCGGATGAAAAAGCGGTCCGGTGGTGAACTTTCCTTCTTCCAAGAATGCAAACATCAGCTCAATTTCGGCCTGTAATTTTCCATCACAGTGGCTGGTGCACGATACGGTCGCGCCGTTGTCCTGGGTCGCCTCGAGCTTGACGTGATAACGGAGTTGGTCACCGGTTCGAGCCGGCTGGTGAAACAGTGCTTTGCCGACCTTGGCCAATACCACTCGTTTTTCGAAACCGAAATGTTCCGCCACGAGAATGCCACCGATCTGAGCCAAGCCTTCGATGATGAGGGTCAACGGCAGCATCGGATAGCCGGGGCTGTAGTCGTCAACAACTTCCTCGTCCAACGAGATGTTTTTGATCCCGGACGCGTGGCTGCCGCTGACAAATTCCGTGAAGCGATCGACCCATAACCAACGCATTTCGCTTACTCGCCCACTTTGCTTTCGACGTAGTTGCAAAGGTCACCGGCGGTGAGCAAGTTTCCAAAGTCTTGGACGCGAGGATTTTTTTCGAATTCACTCAGGTTCGCCCAGGGCATTCGGCGTTTGAGTTCAGCCATCCCGTCAGCGGTCACCACGCCGTCTTGGACGTATTGGCTGTTGGTGAGGATGTCCTCCGGTGAAAGCTCTTCGCGAGGAATGGTAATCCCGAAGGACTTCTCGAGCTTGAAAACGATATCCAGAAAATCGATGGACTCGGCACCCAAGTCGCCGACCAAGGTCGCGTCGCGGGTCACTTCGTCTTCGTCGACGCCTAACGCGTCCACGAGGGCGACTTGGACCTTTTCGAAAATTTCGTCTTGCGTAAGAGCCATCGGTAAATCCTTAGCGGGTAAAAGTGTTGATTTCAAATGTTTCAGTGATTTGCGACGCTGGGGTCACATTGGCCACGGGTCACATTGGCCACGTCGCCGTACAGTCGTTGGAATTGTTTTCTCGAACGCACGCAAACGTCTTCATCCGTCCCCAACCGCTCGGGATCACCGGTGGAGCGACGTTCAAAAACGAGCCTAGCCGAAACGGTCACCTTGTCTTCTTTGGAACCCGTCGCCTTGATGGTGAAGCTGTCATCCTGTTGTTTGACAATTTCCGCCGTTACAAGCAAGGTCTCTCCGGGGACGAGAAAGTCGCCGAACTTGACGCTTCGGACCTCGCGAAGCAATACCAGGGGTTGCTGAAAATCGTCAGAAACGCGAATTAACCACACCGCAGCTTGCTGCAATGCCTCCAGCATCATCACGCCCGGCATGACCGGAAACCGCGGGAAATGGTCGAGTAAATACTCTTCACGCGAATCCAACGTGCGCTGGCCAACCAGCCGAACGCCGGGCTCCAGCGAAAGAATTTTATCGAGTTGTCGGTACTTCATTCGTTTTGCGACGTTATGACGCGATAAAACAGGGTGTGGGGCCGAACGCTGCATCCGAAACCCACCGTTTTTGATCACGCGGGCGGCATTACCATAGTTTCCTGCAAAAAAACGCTCAACCACGTTTCCCGCGGAATAATGGCCGACCGATCAATGCTCCGAGGCGGAACCGGCTCATGACATGGCGGCACGACGTTGCGGCCCCGCCACTTCCGGGCCCAAATGGGTGATCCGGTTCTGGTGGTCCACAAACACAATTCGCGGGCGGTGAACCGCCACTCGGTCTTCGGAAACAAAGGCGTAAGTTGCCAAGATGACGTGGTCGCCGGGATGGATCAGGTGCGCCGCCGCACCGTTGGCGCAAATGTCATTGCTGCCCGCCGCTCCCAAAATCGCATAAGTCTCCAATCGACTCCCGCGAGTCACGTTCCAAACATTGACGGCTTCGTAGGGAACAATGCCAGCCGCCTCAAGCAACTCGGGCGGGATCGTGATGCTGCCTTCATAGTTCACATCCGCGCCCGTAACGGTCGCGCGATGAATTTTGGCAGAGAGCATTTTTCGAAACGAAGCGTTCATAGGGCCTCAGCGATCGATCCCCGCACGAGTGTCCGGCTGCCCGACCTCGTGAGTGTTCGATCCGACCGGCGCCGACGCCGTCTGACTCAGATAAGGTGCCAACAGTTCCCGAGTCGCCGGGTCGCGAAGTGCCAATTTACCGAAACCCTGCACAGCGCCGAGCTCGATCGCCAACTGTTGCTGCTCGTCGTAATTGGTGATCAACATCACCGGAATCCCGGCAAGCGTGGGATCCGCTTTGATTTGGCGGATGACCTCCATGCCGTCGGTATAATCGCGGTCCAGTTTGCGATTGACGGTCACCAGATCGACTTGCCGCGTTCGCAACACTTCGAGCGTATCCTCCGCACCATGGGTTTGAATCACGGTGGCGTTGAAATTTGCATTCGCCATCTGACGAATCGAGTTGTAGTCGGGACCGCAATTTCCACAGTCCACAAGCGTCTTGGCCATGGCTACTTTGACAACCCAATTGCGAACAATTTGTCTTTGGTACTAATGAAAATCTTGTCGTTCGCGGCCACGGGAGTGCTATAGACGCTGGTCCCCATGTTGATCTCTTCGATCGGTTCCTTGTTCTCGGCACCAAATTCGAAAATCGCGACGTCTCCGTCTTCGTCCCCAATGTAAACGTGTCCGTCGGCAATCAAGGGACTACCCCAGCTTTGGGCAAGCATGTCGTAAGTGAAGTGGACCACCGGCTTTCCATCGTCACTGCCCTTGGCGGACAAGCAGTGTAGTAATCCAGAAAAGTCGGCGACGTAGAGCACATCGTCTTTGATGGCACAGGTGCCGATCGTGCGGTGCATTTCTTCTTCGAAATCGAATTCACCGTCTTCGTTTTGATCCAGCATGCTGTAGTGCCAAAGGGCGGCGCTGTTGGGGTTGTCCACCGCGGCTTCGCCGTTCTCTTCTTCCACTGCCTGGATACGTTTGTGCGGGATCGGAGTTCGATTGCCATCTTCGATCTTGACCGCCAATTGCGGCGAGACGTCGCCACGCTTGGTGGGATCAATGCACCAAAGATGTCCTTCACCCTCGCCGTGCTCCGGATCTTGCCCGACAGCGATATAGACCAAGTCGTTGTAGATGACCGGGGTTGCGATCAAATTGTTGCGCGTCCCTTCACCACCAAGAATCCACTTGGAGGTCTTCGGATTGCAGTCAAATTTCCAAAGCAGTTCGGGCTTGCCATCGCTACCGCCATCGGCTTTGAAACTGTAGAGATATCCATCGCCGCCAGCGAACAGGGCCTGGACCACGCCGCCCAGTTCTCCGACGGTGGGGCTGGACCATTGGCCGTGCAAAATATTGGTCTCCGGGGACGCATCTGTCCAAAGCACGTCGCCCGTGTTCTTGTTCATGCAAATGAAGCTTGGAGCATTCGGGGCTGGCAAATTGATGTGGGATTCATCCAGGCCATTGCTGGTGTTGACGAACAACAAATCGCCATAGCTGGTGACGCTGCACGAACACATGTTGTGCTGGCTGACACCCAACGTGGTCATCATGTTGAAAACCCAGATCACATCGGCTTCGCGTTTGTCGGTCACGCCGAGATCCTTGAAAAAGCTCAAGCGTGGTCCGATTTGCTTGATCGTGATCACGCGATCGACACCATCGAACTTACCGGTCGCCTTCCAAGCCTTTCCGTCGGTCACCACGGTGACCTTAGCATCGCCCTCGAGTTCTTCGCCCGCCTTGGCAAGCGTTTCGATGACGGCGTCGGTCAAGCGCCCCTCGCCCAGCGCCTGCAGTGAGTCTTCGTAGGCAGACCCGGTTCCACTGTCCATCATGTCAGCCACGCGTACCGGATCCGCAGTCACCGGACCATCATCCTCGCCGTCGTAAAAACCCTCGGTGTCCAAACACCGTACCTCGCCACGACTGGTCACGAACCACAATCGATTTTCCTCGACGAGCGGGGCAGCACAAATCCCTTGAAGCGGCCAATCATGCACGCGGCCCGTGATCAGCTTTTCACTGCTATGTTGCCACAGAAGCTCACCGGTGGCTTCATCAAAGCAAAGCAAGCATCCGAGATCGACGTCGGCCGGATATCGATCCAAATGACCGGCGCCATTGTTCGTGCCTACATACACGCAGCCGTCCGCGATCACGGGGTTTCCGTAGGTTTGACTGCCGAGGTTTGCATACCAAAGGATGTTCTCGGCCTTGCTCTTATCCCATTCCCCCGTTTTGCGATCAAACTTGCCGATGTTCCACTGGACCGGCAAATCTTTGACGTTGGGAACGTTGTTGCGAAGCCGTGTCCCTCCCCACTGCGGCCAATCACCGCCGGCGCTCAGTACGTCCTCCGGCTTGGACACTTCGTTCGTCGAAATCAGTTGTTCCGTCTGTTTTTCGCTGATTGACTCTTTGGCAGGTTCTTTGTCCGCCAGTTTGGAGTCCGCGACCTTGTCGACCACCGCTGCGGCGACGGGAGCAGTCGCGGCAGCCGCAGCAACCTTCATCTCGGGTTTCGACTCGGCCTGCGCCGCATCACTTTCCGCCGCGGGAGTTCCTTCGTCGGCTGTCTCTTTCTCAGGCGACGACTCTACTTTCTCAGGCGACGATTCCTTGAGCGGCATCACCGGGGTCTCCACCACAGGGACCTCCACCACAGCACTGGTGATGTTGCTGTCCAGCCCCGTGAGGTTGCTGTCGGTGAGATTGCTATCGGTCAGGTTGCTGTCGGTCGTGTTGCTGTCGACGTCATCGATCGTGTAGGCATCGGTCGATGTGTTTACCGTCCTGTCTCGGGCGGGTGGCTTGCAACCGGCAAAGACCATCGTGGTGAGACTGCCTAGCAACGCGGCGCCGATGAGCAGGCTCCAAGTCGAGAATTCTTTGTTACGCATGAAATTCTGGGGAAAGTACGAAGTGGTTGGTTTCAAAGGTTAAATCGCTAGCGTCCGCCAGCGAGATCATTTTGATGTAAGTTCGAATTGCCAATAATACGAACAATGTCCCTGATTGGGACAATCGTTTTACTCGTTTTCTTCTTCGTTGGCTCTAACCTCAAAGCAATCTGAGCAAAGTTCCGCAACCAGGTCGCTGTCGCATCACCGTGAATCGGACTAAAAATCCGCGACCACCTCGCCGGTGGCGTTCGTTCGCCACATCGGTTCTGGGTCGTATCGTGGCCAAATCTCGCCCTTGGCAACGGCGACGATTGCAAAACTCGCGATCGATGGATCCCGTTGACACTTTACCGGGAACCTGGTGTCGCTCCGACCTCCAGCGCTGGCGGTGTCGCGAGAGCCAGACCGGGGGGCTATCGCGCGAAGTGGTTCGAATGAGTCACTGTTACTCTCCCTTTCACGAACCACACATTGGTGACGGGCGGCCACCGGTAACAATTCCGGATCGCTGGAGGCGGTCGATGCGCAGGTCACGGCAGTTTCAATCATCAAAGTGTTCGTCGCTTGGATCAAACTCAGGGGTGCAAATAATCAGCACTTTCATGGCTCCATGGGCACGGTGCCGGACCCCGGGAGGAATCAGGACTGAGGTGTACGGCTGCACCGGCGTCAATTTGCCATTCAATTCCACCTTCGCATCACTCTCGCACTCCAAAATCACGTAGACCTCGGTGTGGTGGAGATGGAAATGACAGCGGGCGTCAACGTGAATCTCCGTCAGGTGCACTGTTCCGGGAAATCCGAGCGAATCAGCAAACGCCCGACGGGCGATTCCGCACGGACATGGCAACCCAACTAGTTGCGGCAAATACACGACTTCGGGTTCCGTCGGCTTGGACAACGAATTCATGGGGGTGTCATACGAGTCAATCAGGGTCGACTTTCGTCCTTGGGGGGAGCGATCGATCGTTTCCGACGGCGGGACAACCAGTTTAATCGCGCTAGCCGTTACCCGCTACAGCTACGATCGATTCTGTGGGATTTCACGGCAAATTGCGGGCTCACTGCCTGATCGGCAAAGCTTAGCAAGCGGGGGAAAATGGGCGGTAAGTGTGATCGAGAGCCGAGGCCATGTCGATATTTCCCTTGTCTCGCTAATCGAGGTCTTGCGGCTCGTGGCCAACAAGACTCTTGGTAAGCGACAAGGACCCTGAGGCTCGGACATTGGATGTCCGAGTCTTGTCGGTGCGAAGGTTTTCTACGCAGCGCGATCGTGAACGGGAGTGGATGACCCAAACGTCCAACGACCGAATCGGAATGAAAGTGGGCTGAACGAAGTCGGCGGGCCGGGTGTCCCGCACCCGACCTGCTAAGTGCCCGCGAGATGTGTTGAGGTGTGATCGTCGGCGACTTCGTCCAACGACCCCACCTAACGATCGCCGATAGCAAACGATTGCGTGCAAGGAAGACTCGAAACATCGCGAATAAAATCACCGCGAGATTACGTTTGGGAGACGTGGCTCCAATGAAAAAAACAATTCTTACATTGACCCTGGTGTTCGGCAGCTCAATCTGTAGCCAGAGCTTCGGCTTTGACCTCTTGGATCGCATGCTCGGCATGAAGGGCTGCGGATCGCACAGCTCATGTTGTGATTCCGGATGTGCTGAACCAACCTGTGGCGCTGAATCAGCCTGTGGCTGCGGCGCACCTGCTTGTGACGGCGGATGTGCATCGGCTTGCGAACCAACCTGTGGATGCGAATCCAAGGGTTGCGGACTACTGAGCAAGCTTGGTGGATGTGGCAAGTCAGCATGCGGTTGTGCTGAACCCGCTTGTGGCTGCGAAGCCCCAGCTTGCGGATGCGGCGCTCCAGCTTGCGATAGCGGCTGCGAAGCCCCGGCTTGCGGATGTGCTGAACCGACCTGCGGTTGCGAAGCCAAGGGTTGCGGACTGCTAAGCAAGCTCGGCGGATGCGGCAAATCAGGATGCGGATGTGCGGAACCAGCTTGTGGCGGATGCGAAGCACCAGCTTGCGGCGGATGCGCTGAACCAGCCTGCGGCTGCGAAGCACCGGCATGCGGCGGATGCGATGCAACTCCCGCTTGTGGTTGCGGTGCCAAGAAGTGCGGCGGCTTGCTCAGCAAGTTGTTCAGCTGCAAGAAGAGCTGCGGCGGCTGCGACAGCTGCTGCGAAGCAGCTCCCGCTTGCGGATGTGCTGAACCAGCTTGTGGTTGCGAAGCACCGGCCTGTGGCGCATGCGACCTCGGCTGCGACTCTGGCTGCGACAGCGGATGTGGATGTGGAACAAAGAAGTGTGGCGGATTGCTCAAGAAACTCTTTGGCAACCTCGGTTGCCACAAGAGCTGCTGCGACAGCGGCTGTGATGCCGGTTGTGACAGCGGATGCAGCAGCTGCGGATCGTCGGCTCCGATGATGTCGGTACCAACCGCAGCTCCAGTAATGGAATCGGCTCCAATGCCACCGGCTCCGATGATGGATCCGAGTGCAAGTGTGACCAGCAAGCGTCGCGTCATTCAGGCCAGTGCAACCATGGTTCGTTAATCGCGAATCAAGGTCGGCTGAACCCTCAGACGTGACCCAAAGCGACCCGGCCGGGGGAAACCCTCGCCGGGTCGTTTTTTTTTGCTCTGACGCTTTCACTGGCATTCGCTTTCCCATCACCACGCTGCTGGTGGGCGTTCGCGCGGGCGTCTCACCTGAGGTTGCACCTGGTCGTTTTTCCGACTAAATAGCAACGTGTCCTAGAACGCAATGAGGCGGGATCGATTCCAAGTCTTAGCAAAGATCGTTGCCAATGCCTGACAATCCAAGAACGCTCACGGCGGCGGAAGCAGAAGTCATGAATGTGATTTGGGACCGCGAAACCACCGCCGTTTCAGATATCGTCGATGCCGTCGCGCGGCCGCTCGCTTACACGACGATCATGACCACCGTCCGAATCCTTGAAGACAAGGGATTCGTGAAGAGATGCGGAAAGCGCGGTCGAGCGTACCTCTACCGAGCGAACGTCGGACGCCAGGAAATTCGCGAAAGCATGATCAGTGATCTAGCAAAGCGGTTGTTCGGCGGCAGCTTTCGGACAATGGTCTTGGAATTGGTCCAACGCCATGAAATCACCGCGGACGATTTGGCCGAGCTGCGCCGGACCATCTCCGAACTCGAGCAAAAGCCGTGAAACGCATCCCCCGGGATCTGCCGGTGGTCTGAGTCCTTAGCGTCACTGGTTGGCGTCGCGTTGACGGCGATCACGTGACCTTGAGGGTAAGTGAAAGTTTTCTAGTTTTCACCGCCTCGTCCTATTTTGCGGTCTATGTTTGGTTGGATCGTTCCAAAGTCATTGGTCCACGCAGGGCTCCGCCCGCTCCAATCAAACTTGACGGCACGATCCTCACCATCGTTTCGATCGTTCAACCAGCTGGCGCGGGGGTATCGCGCTTGAAGGTCCAATCGACGGAACGTTCGCAAATAGTCAGATCTTGCGACGAGGAAATCAATCGCCATGCGCACCGCCACTCAATCCAACCGGCCCGAAGCCAGCCGCCAAGAACAATTCGAAGAAATCAAGCGACGCATCCACGGCAAGTTGGTCGACAAACTCGACTTGTCCCGCGTTGGCGAACTCAAGGGTGACACACTCAAACGAGAGATTCGTTTGGTCGTCGAGCACCTGTGCGACGCCGAAGATACGCTGCTCAATCGCCAAGAACGCGAACAGATCGTCGAAGAAGTGCTTGACGAAACGTTCGGCCTGGGCCCCTTGGAATTGATTCTGAAGGACCCCAAGGTCAGCGACATTTTGATCAACGGTCCCAAGAACATCTACGTCGAAAAAGGCGGTCGGATGCAAAAGACCGACGTCGAGTTTCGAGACAACAAGCACTTGATGCAGATCATCGATCGCATCGTCAGCAAGGTCGGTCGCCGCGTCGACGAAACCAGCCCGATGGTCGATGCGCGTCTCGAAGACGGCTCGCGGGTCAACGCGATCATCCCACCGCTGGCACTCGACGGCGCCGCCGTCAGTATTCGGCGTTTCGGCAGCAACCCACTCAAGCTCGAGGACCTGCTGAACTATCGAGCGTTCACACCCGAGATGGTGATGTTGCTCGAAGGTTGTATCAAGGCTCGATTGAATATGATCATCGCCGGCGGTACCGGTTCCGGTAAAACGACACTACTAAATACGCTGTCGTCCTTCATCGGCCACGAGGACCGCATCGTGACGATCGAAGACGCGGCTGAATTGCAACTACAACAGGACCACATCGTTCGGCTGGAAACACGGCCTCCGAACATCGAAGGCAATGGCGCAATCACGGCGACCGACCTCGTCAAGAACGCCCTTCGAATGCGTCCGGAACGAATCATCATCGGCGAATGCCGCGGTGGCGAAACGCTCGACATGTTGCAAGCAATGAATACCGGTCACGACGGTTCGCTAACCACCGTCCACGCAAACACCCCGCGTGACGCGATCGCCCGACTGGAAACGCTGGTGATGATGTCCGGTTTTGATTTGCCGGTAAAAGCAATTCGTCAGCAAATCTCCGGCGCCGTGGACGTGTTGATCCAGGCCAACCGTTTGCAAGGTGGTCCACGACGCGTGACAGCGATCACCGAAGTCGTCGGCATGGAACAGGACACCATTATCCTTCAAGACATCTATCGCTTCGTGCAAAAAGGCATTGGCGAAGACGGCAAGGCTCACGGTCACTTTGAGTGCACCGGAGTGCGTCCGAGCTTCATGGACCGACTCGAATCCGCCGGCGTGCGTTTGCCCGCCAGCGCATTCCGCGAACGAATCATGATGCAGGCCTAGGATTTGGCCATGGCGTTTGAACGCCCGGTAACCGAGACCACGTGAACGCCCCGTGAATCGGCTAACCAACGCTAACCTGCAAGTTTCTCACCTACTAACCTCCCAATCAGCCATGTCCGGTTTAATCATCATCATCGCCGTCGGCGTCGCTGTCGCGTCGATCCTCGCGTTCGCTGTTACCGTCTTCATGCCCAGTGAAGAAACGTCAGCGATGGACGATCGGCTTGCCGCCATGGCATCGGGACGTCGGGGAGGGCCCGGAGGTGCAAAATCGGATCAGCCATCATTGCTGATGACCGGCGGCTTTGACGACAAAGCCAACGCTTTGCAGATGTTGATCAACCGCATGCCAGCGCTTCAGGACTATCTGGAGCAAGCCGGTAGCAAGATCACTGCGATTCAATTCGCAGCGATTTGCGCCGGGGCGTTCTTGTTCGGATGCGTCGCTTGCGTGATCTCGCCGATTCCGACACTTCTCGCGCCGATTTTCGGCGCGCTATTGACGGGCATTCCGATCGCTTGGTTGATGTTCACACGCAGCAGGCGATTGGCAAAATTTGGTCGTCAGATGCCCGAAGCACTGGAGTTGCTCGGCCGATCTCTGCGTGCGGGCCACTCGCTCGCCGCCGGTTTCGGATTGGTGGGTAGCGAAATGGCTGAACCGCTCGCGCCCGAATTTCAACGCGCTTTCGAAGAGCAAAACTTCGGCATTCCGCTGGACGAGGCGATCGAAGAAATGGCCAAGCGAGTCCCCAACATGGACCTTCGCTTCTTCGCGACCGCGGTGATCCTTCAGCGTCAAACCGGCGGTGACTTGGCGGAAATCCTTGACAAGATCAGCTATATCGTGCGTGAGCGATTGCAGATTCTCGGCCAGATCCAAGCTCTCACGGGTGAAGGTCGGATGAGCGGTGCGGTGCTCTTGGCTCTGCCACCGGTGTTGTTCCTCGTCATGCTCAAGATGAACTACGAATACGTGATGATGCTGTTCACCGATGAAATCGGTCGCTACTTGCTTTGCGCGGCTCTTGTCAGCCAAGTGCTCGGTGCGATCGTGATCAAGAAAATTATTACTATTCGTGTTTAGAACTACGTCGCCGTTACTGATTGAAACTTAGTTTGCCGAGTGTTCCAGACGTCTGAAGTCTGGTCGCCCACTTTAGGATCGATGTGATGTGTTTCCCGCTGCTGCTTGCCATTGCCTTGCCCTCGCCAGTCTTGCTGACCGCGATCGCGATCTTCCTTGCTGTGACCGCAGTGACGTGGGTCGCTTTGGGACGCGTCGGTGGTGATACCAATCAACGCACTGAAGCTCGATTGGACATGCTCCGCGAACCTCGCCGCGATCGCGATGACGATCCCAACCGCGAAGACACCGCTAGCAAGCACTCGAAGAAAAATATGGAGATCCTTCATTTACTTTTTTTGGTCACTCCTTTGGTTGTTTGTTTGGCAGCCTGGACCAATCCTCTTCACGGCAATTATGGTACTCCAATTCAAAACACTATACAGGAGAACAGGTTTATTCTCAATTGGAACTTTGGCTTGTTTTACTGGATTGGATTTATCCATTCTTACATTTTGTTCGCTGTTGGAACGGTCATCCTGATCAGTAAAGCCTTAAAACGACTGCGTTTGTTTTTTAACCAAACATTAATTATCCTG
>JBGSKM010000006.1:0-1908 GCA_041741195.1 Pirellulaceae bacterium | reverse complement strand
TGATTGTCGATGGGTTTTCGCCGATGCACCTTGGTTTCGCTGGCTTGGAGATTATCGGTGCGGCGTTTTGCTTGGCCGGATGCGTGATCATTTCGCGGGAGCCTACGGATGAATGACCGGAGTCTAAAACGAGATGGTTTTTGTTTGTTGAAACAAGCGGTGACGAAGGAAACTGTCCAACGCATGCTGGCTACCCGTCAACGTATAATTCGGCGAATGTCGCCGCAGTCCGCCCGTCGCTTCTCGCCAGCCGGACGATCGCGACCACCAGTATGAAGCGTCGTTCCCGACCGTCCAGTCCAACGACTGGTGCGGCGACTTCACCCCACGAGCCGCGTGTGTCGGCCAACGTCGCGTTGACCAAGCCAACTTCGCCTTGGACGCGGCGACGCACGAGGACGCCGCAGACGCGAACGTCGGGGCCGTCACGGCAGGGTGCCACAGTGGCAGAAAAACGCGAGCGACCGGGCGAGATTAGGTACTCCCGGCCGATCGAAACGCTCCCCAGGGCCGCGGGAACAGCGGCCGTATTAGGCACAGTTTGTTTTGTTTGTCCGAACAGTCGGAAACGCCCGTTGGTTCCTTAACTTCGTCCGACAAAGTACAATGCTGACATGTCTCCCGAACAACGCCTCAATCGTTTGAATGAAGCACGCGACCACGAAGACTCGTGGATTGAGTGGTATCGCCTTTCGCCGTTGGAGCGTTGGGAAGAGTCGATGAAAATTTGGCAGTTCTATTTGCGAGTAGGAGGCTCACTTGATCCCGAACCCGATCCTCAAAGTCCTTTCGACGCTTTCATCCCACGGGGTTCGGCACCTGCTTATGGGCGGTCAAGCGTGCGTGTTCTACGGCGCGGCCGAGTTTAGCCGCGACTGCGATATCGTCATCGTTGCTGATGAGCGGAACTTGGCGAGATTGACTGCAGCACTTGGTGAACTCCAAGCCGAATGCATCGCCGTGCCACCTATGGACTGGAAACACCTAGATCGCGGACATGCGATCCATTTCCGAAGCAAGCACCCTGATGCCGACGGTATCCGCCTAGATGTGATGACCAAGATGCGAGGTTGCGGCGACTTCGAGTCGCTCTGGGAACAGCGAACCACAATTCAGGACAGCGACGGATTCGTTTACGAGTTGCTCGGTATCGAAGATTTGGTGAAAGCGAAAAAGACGCAACGAGACAAAGATTGGCCGATGATCCGTCGGTTAGTTGACTCGCACTACGATCAAAACCGAGACGAACCAAATGATGATCGAGTCCGTTTTTGGCTTCGCGAGTCACGGACACCTGAAGTCTTAATCCGCGTCGCCGCAGAGTATCCGGATTTGCTGAATGAAATGAGAAAAATCCGGCCTTTGCTTGTTGAAACGCTCGGTGCCAGTCGTACCGCGTTGCGCCAAGAACTTGAGAAGGAGCAGGCTACCGAGCGAGAAGCAGACCAGAGGTATTGGCAACCGTTGATGAAGGAGCTCGAGTCAATGCGATTGGCGAAACGGAAAAGAGATTCCAGGTAATCTCGATAAAGCTTGACCATGATTCGAGACAATCAAAGCGAATTATCCAAGCAAACGAATGCTGTGATGAGAGAGACCCGAAAGGTCGTGATCGATCGCGCGCGAGAACACAAAACGCCAATTGTTCTTTGGAGAGACGGCAAGGTCGTCGAGCTTGATCCGTTCTCGGCGGAATTCGATGACGCGAAAGACAGCGAGCCAGCCATAAAACCTGACAGCAAATAGACACGCAGTACTTGCGACGTTATCGTGCTGCGTGCTCACATCGAATCAATCGCAAAGCAACGAGAGATCGAGCTTGGCAATGACAAGTTGCGAGATCCGTGCCGCAAGGCACTGGTTAGTCTGAGCGAACACTGGAGCGGATTAACACTCTTTATCGACGAC
>JBGSKM010000005.1:0-205130 GCA_041741195.1 Pirellulaceae bacterium | reverse complement strand
TTTTGGAAACAATGGCTGCTGGTCCGTTCATCACTTGGTACCTCCATGCGGGAAACACGCCACTCAACAACGAGCGGCTTGACTTCAGCAATGACAACGCAATCCTTGGACCGAAACGAAATCAACGTGCGATTGCCCTGAAGGCATCACGAACTTCTCCAAACGTTGCGAATGGAGTAGCTTTTAGTATGTCGGTCTCCGGCGTCGCTTCCCAACGCACTCCTAAGTCTCGAACGCATGCCACAACCGCGTCTTTTCCACAATAACCTTCCTGCAGAACCTGCGCTTGACAACCGCTGTCTAACGTGTGTAAGCACGCGACTCCGAGTAAAAGACGAAACCAAACGGTGTAAATCGTCATCGCATCACATTGTCCTTCGCAATTAGCCATTGTGTCAATCAGCGAGTTTCTTTGCTAAGTCGCTTTCTAAGCAGAAACAAAGAAAAAAGGCTCGTTGCAATTGCAGCGTTAACGTACATCAAGTAATTTTGTTTTCGAGCAGTAAAAGCTGAATCAGCCGCTAGCGGTCCCTCGAAGAAAAGACGAATTTTCTCAGTCTCCTCCTCGTTATAAGGGATTCTGGTTACACTCCCGTCAACTTGGTTGGAAACAACGGTGCCGCGAGGCCAATCCGTAAACCAGCTCGAAAAATCATCTGGCAATGGCCTAACTGACGTTAGCTCAAAACTGCCAGAGCAAATTTGAGTGGAAAATGTTCCCGAACCAGGATAAACAACTCCATCGAATGTTTTTAACGACGTCACTTTAGTGGCTGACAACGTCGAGTCAATGAAATGGTATTCTGGGCTTGGTGAGTAAAGTACGAAGGACGAACCATCCCGATTGGCGATCCGCAGCAATTCACCCATTGACTGGTGCTTTTCACTACTGACGATCAAACCCTCTTCGTATTTGGGTCTCGGCAATTGCACGCCTCCAAATCGCTGCAATTCGGTCGTGAGTGCAAATAGGGCAATTACAAACAAATCAGTGGTCGCGCACTGCAGAAACGAACCGCCATTAACGAACCCGTCATGCTCGATGCGATTTCCGCCTCGCCCAAACAGCACACGCCGAAATAGACGCGACTCTCCTTGAGCGAAAGCCTCCCAGGCCATCAATGCATCACCAGCCGGTAGATACGGCTCGTCGTGATCATCGCTAAAGTGTTCGACGCGTATTGGCGTCGTCCAAGAGTCGGAATCGAAATGCCCCACATAAAGCGTCCGATGCCCCTTCCAGACTCCTTCTCCGTAGGTTTGCAGAATACTTCCCTTGGCGACTTCAGTGTAGTCTATGCTGTATTCGTACACCCTGCTAAAAAACTTTGATCGATCAAGGTGTTTGAACATCACCTCGGTTGCTTCGTCGGCAATGACGGATACGCTACTGAAAATGAAAAACATGCAAAATAAGCTAAACCGAGTCTTCATAGCGAACCCCCGCGAGTCTGTAGACGTTTGACTACATTGCTCAACCGAATGCAAATGCCTAGCTGGGAAACAATGTGCAAGTACGTTTGCATGAATCGACTCGGTGGGCTTGCTCAGTACTCGTGCATTGGGCAAGCCGTAGAAAGTTTGATATACGCAAACGCCTGAAGGTAACCGCATTAACATTCGCCAAAGTGCATTTCGGTTTTTATCATCAAAATGACTCATTTGCTGCCTTGCGTTTAGGAGGGCACATTGCCTTTCTGAGTCGTCGGCGAAATACTTGGCAGCAATTGCTAAAGTCACCTTGCGTCAGATCGCCTAGTCTAGGGCAACGGTGTGCATGTGTTTGCACTTCCGCCACCTAAACAAAGAGAGCTGCCCAAAACCGTTTGATAACCAGCTGCTCCCGTGAATTCACACATATAGACTTGACCCGGACAAGGATCCGAACCATCCCCAATGCAGCTTGGTGAACCTCCGGGTATATGCACGCAATACACACTCGGCTGATTGGTGCAAATCCCACAGTAGTTGTAGATCTGTCCAACAGTAGGGTTAGAAGGATTTCCTTGAGGATTGCATAATTGGCCTGCAACTGGGTTAGGAATTCCGCATGAATTGGCTGCAGAACATCCGGATCCCGGTGAGGTGCATTGCCATGCGTAGTTGCCGGCTCCCCCTGTGACTTCAAAAAAATCGTCAGATGCTCGAGTCAGCTGACCCGATTCACTTAAGGCAGAAGTCAGCGTCGCGGTGGTCGCCAAAAATCCTACCACAACACAAGCGACTAAACCCAGGATCGCCGCCGAGTTCAGATGAACTAAGAGTCGAGACATTGCACAAACCTCCACAGAGAAACTGAAACGTCTAAAATTGCGAGCCGAGCGAAAAGTGATCTGGCTACAGGAAATGGAGTCTTGCTGCAGAGCAACAATCCCCGTGTTTCTTCTAGCCCCAACGCGTTTCGTTTGCGTCGCGTTCCGAAATGCTAAGGGATGTCGAGGGGGGGGGGCAAGCAAATTCCCAGGAAATCGCGAAAGTATTCTTAGCTGCCCATGAACGCCATTTTTGGAGGCGTTGGACGCAGTAGGGTAGCTGCCGTATGGTGTTTGAGCTGTTGACCATTGTCCGCTAGTCTGAACGGACGTGCTTGCATCTGTCGCTTCAATTGCATCGATTTCGTCACGACTTCTACCCACCAGGAACATTCGGTGCTGCCAAATTCCTCAACGAATCGAATGGGATTGGTAGGCACTGCTGGTGGCTTGATGCTGCTTGCGTTTATTGGCTTGTGGCTTGCCCAGGTCGTCCGCTCGGGATGGTGCAATGATGAGTCGGCGCACATTCCCGCTGGACTCTATCATTTGGAAACAGGGTTGATGGATTCCTATCGCGTCAACCCTCCGCTGCCGCGAATGATTGCCGCGATGCCGTTGCTAGTCGATCAACCGACGATCCAGTGGCAAACCTATTCCTCTCCTTACGCTCGCTCGGAGTACCGATTTGCGGATGCATGGGTGTCGGACAATCAATCGATCATGCCGCGTCAATTGCTCATCACCCGCGCGACGGTCTTGTTGTTTTTTGCTTTGGGATTGTGGTCGATTGTTCGTTGGGCTCAAGACCTTTACGGAAACGCATCCGCGTGGTTGGCGGCAGCGATGTGGTGCTTCAATCCCGAAATCATCACGCATTCAGCAGTCGTGGCGCCGGACTTGCCTGCAGCTGCATCAGGTTTGTTTTGTGGTTATCACTTTTGGCGGTGGCTGAAGCTGGAATCGAGGCCGATGCCGTGGACGGTCGCGGCGACGCTTGCGCTAGCGATTCTTTGCAAGTTTTCTTGGTTGTTCTTGATTGCGGCGTTGCCGGTAATTGTATGGGTGTTTGACTGGTGGCGGCGGAAAGTTGAGTTGAAACGAGTGGGTTTTGATTTATCGACTCAACCCCTCACCCCCAGCCCCTCACCCCGAGACGGGGCGAGGGGAGCCGGAGTTGGTTGGAACCAATTATCATATTTTGAACGGAGCGCTACTCGCGATGCATGGCGGTTGATCGTGACGTTTTCGCTGACGTTGCTGCTAGTCAATTGGTGCTACGGCTTTGATGGCAGTGGGACGCGATTGGGAGATTATCGTTTCATCAGTCATGCTTTGACAGGAATGGACGTGCCGATGTTTCAAACCGGAAACCGCTTCGAAGGTGGGCCGCTGGGGATGATCCCGGTTCCGCTTCCCAAACAGATGCTGTTGGGACTGGATTATTTGAAGTGGGAGTTTGAACGCGGATTTCCTTGTTACTTAAGTGGTGTGTGGAAGGAACGTGGTTGGTGGTACTTTTATTTGAACGCTTTGCTCATCAAAACACCGCTGGGATATTTGATGTTGATCGGTTTGGGTGTTGGCACTTGGATGTGGGCAAGCGTCCGCGGCATTGCGAAAGCAGGAGAATGGCTGCCACTGTTCATCGCGATGGTGTTTCTGGCGCAAGTGAGTTCGCAAACGGGGTTCACGCATCATGTTCGTTATGTGCTACCGGTTTATGGATTTTTGTTCCTACTCGCCTCGCGGACGATGATCGTGCTACCCAGCTGGAAAGGTCCCACACTGGCCGTGATTTGTTTGGCGGGGATCGTTGTCTATCAGATTGCTCATCCGGGATTGTCACATGCGTTTTTCAATCGCCTGGTCGGCGGACCGAATCAAGGTTGGCGCCATTTGAGTTTTAGCAATGTGGATTGGGGACAAAGTACTTACCGGATGGTTGAGTGGGTTAAAACTCATCCACAGCAGCGACCACTCACGGTGGTCTTTGCGGCCCCGATTGGTGACCCAGGGATGCTTGTGGATTTATCGCCCGATGTGACGGCGAACATGGAGTGGAGACGCTGGATCAATCCGGTCTCGATCAAGCCGGCAAAGGCGGGCTGGGTGTTGATGTCGTCCTATCAATTGACGCTACCGGAGAACGCCTACTTCCACGACCAACCCATCGCCCAGCAGCCTTACCCCGACGTTTTATTGTTTCATGTGTCCGACGAAGAATTGAAAGTTCCGCAATGAAACGTCCACCGTTGATACGCTGCCAGTCCCATTTCGCGTTTACGCTGATTGAAGTATTGGTGGTGATTGGGATTATTGGCGTGTTGATTGCCATCCTATTGCCTGCGGTGCAGGCGGCGCGCGAGGCGATGCGGCGGGCACAGTGCCAAAATCAACTGCATCAAGTGGGACTGGCGCTAGCGAACTATCACAGTGCTTACGGGCACTTACCGGCTGGCTCGATCCGCCCCAAAGGCTTCGAAGACAATGGACGCGACCAGCCTCGGGCGACTTGGGCAATTGCGATCTTGCCGATGATGGAGTTGACGGCACTCCATGAGCAGTTTCATCCGACTCAGGATACGACGGCGGATTCTAATCAAGCATTTCGCGAGACCAATGTGCCAGCCTACCTGTGTCCGTCGGACCCGAATGCATCGATCCTGTTTGAGCCGCAATTCGGAGCCAAGTTTTCTCGCAGCAATTACGCCGCCAACTTCGGTAGTGCGAGCTGGGGAACCAAGTTCTGGGACAAGACGGAGTATCGTGGGGTGATGGGCCAGAATACGAAGCTCGCGTTCCAGCACATCAGTGACGGACTCTCGCACACCGTCGCGGTCGCGGAGATTCAAATCCAGCCGGACTACTCGGACAATCGTGGTGTGTGGGCGTTTCCTGCCGCCGGGGCTTCGAGCGTGGGGCTGGATTGCGACACCAAGTGCATGGGGATCAATGACGATTCCAGCACCGATTGGATCCCGTACTGTGTTTCCATCCCTGGAAGTTTGGAATGCAACTTTCAGAATACGGCCGAATCCAATGCGGGGACGCGAAGTTTGCATCCCGGCGGTGCGCACTTGCTTCATTGTGACGGGAGTGTCCATTTCACGGCTGCGCAGATCGACGTGAAGGTGTTGACGGACCAGTTCACGAGCACGGCGGGAGCCAGCCCATGAGTCGATGGCTAAGTTTGAAAGAGGCGATTGCGATCATTGTGCTATTCGTGATGGTCAATGTCGTCGGTTTGTGGGCGATCGATTTCTTTCAAACCGAGATTCGGTTGATTGGACATCGCGGTGTTGTTCCGGCGATTGCGTTCGTCGATCGTCACCAGCTCGTCGCCACGGCTTGCTCGGATGGCAAGCTGCGGCTGTTTTCCACTCGCGATGGCGAGCCGCTACGTGTAGTCACCGGGCATTCGGATCGGCTTACCGATGTGACGAGTTACCCAGGCGCGGACGACGTCGCCACCGCGTCTGCGGATGGCACCATCCGAGTATGGAAAGTCCCGGAAGGCATCCAGCGGCGATCGATTGACGCACATGATGGAACTGTGCTGGCAGCCAAATACGGCGATGACGGTTTGGTGCTTGTGTCGATCGGCACGGATCGAACGCTGCGAGTTTGGAACGCCACCAATGGTGAGCGAAAGCAAGAAATCGTCGTTCGCTACGACTTAAAATGCTTGGCGGTGAATTCCACCGGTTCCATGGCGGCGACCAACGGGCCAGAAAATGAAACGGTAATTTGGAGCTTGCGGACGGGTAAGGAGCTGCGCCGCATCGTCGGTCAGGATGGGGCAACCGTCGCAATCGCGTTTAGTCATGATGGAAGCCGATTCGTCACGAGTAATGAGGATCGAACGCTTGTATGTTTTGACGCCGGTAGTGGAAAGCAACAGCATCAAATCAATGATATTCCATGTCGTGTCAACTCCGTCCATTTCACCGGTGACGATCAATGCTTGGTTGGGGCAATGTCCAATGGCATGGTAACAATCTGGGACAGTAATACGGGAGAATTTCGACGGTCATTCCGGGCCGACCAAAACGAAGTGCTCTGCGTCGCCAGTTCGTTGACAATGATGGCAACAGGCAGCCGAAGTCGAACGGCTTCACTTTGGAGATACTAATGCCCTGCCCACCAAAGACGTTGTTCCACGTTTTGCCGAATCAGCTTCTGGAAATCGACCTACATGGTGGCCGAGGTGGATGCTTCGGAGGATGCTGCGGGGGCGTTGGCGACGAGCGAACGATTTTCGCTCAGCCGCCAGGGCAGTTCGACCCAAAAAGTGCTGCCGCGACCCAGTTCGCTCTCAAAGTCGACTTCGCCGCCCAACAATCGCGTCAATTCCTTGACAATCGACAGCCCCAATCCGGTCCCCGCGAACTCGCGGGTGAGGCCTTCGCCATCGAGGACTTTGCTGCTCTGGCGGAATTTTTGGAAGATGATCGGCTGGTCTTCTTGGGCGATTCCCACCCCGGTATCGCTGACACTGAGTTTGAACGTGCCGTCGAGCTGGTCGCTGATGCGGACCGTGATCATGCCGCCCTCGGGTGTGAACTTGATGGCGTTGGAAAGCAGGTTGTTGATGATTTGGCCGAGTTTGTTGGCGTCTTGGAACGCGGTCGGCAATCGCTCGGGGATTTGGGTCGTGAGCGAGATGTTTTTGTCTTCGGAAAGGCTGTGGATCATGTCGCATTGGGCGGACACCAATCGCCCGAGATCAAACTCCGTCCGTCGAACTTCCATCTTGCCCGCTTCGACTTTGGCCAAGTCCAAGATGTCGTTGATCATGTCCAACAACAGCCGTCCGCTCTTTTGAATGTTCGTGGCATAGCGTCGCTGTTTATCGCTGAGCGAATCGATGCCCGAGAGGACTTCGGAAAAGCCGATGATGCTGTTCAGCGGCGTCCTCAATTCATGGCTCATGTTGGCCAGGAAATCGCTCTTGAGGCGGTTGGCCTCGTAGAGTTGTAAATTCAATTGAGCGAGTTGATCGACGCGATTCTCCAATTCATGATTCACTTCTTGGATTTGGTCCTGGGTCTCGGTCAATTTGCGAAGCATTCGATTGAGCGCGTCGGCAAGTTCGCGAAACTCGTCTTCGGTATCGATGTTGGCACGTTGGCTCGTGTCACCGTGGGTGATCGCATCAGCCACATCGCGCAGGTGATACAGCGGGTACAAGACGAGATAGCGGACGATCGCATGCAACACAAACAAAGTTAGCGCCACGATCAACATCGCCATGGAAATGACGATCGCGCGGATCCCCGTCGTCTTTTCTTGCGTGTGGTAGTACGGCATGCTCACTTTGAACACGCGGAACGGATACTCCTCGGCTCGCTTGTTGGGATCGTCATCCGCGGTCATCGTCACGGTGGCCCCAACGGGCACATGGCAAGTCACACAATTCACGGTGGGAAAGATCGGCGTGTAATGCAGATAGCGACCATCCACGGGGCCGCGTTCGGCAAACATCGGACGCGAACTAGGACCGAACCGGCTCATCGCCGTGTTCTCGCCCAGATCCAGGGGATTGGCGACGTCGGGGCGGTCCGCAGCAAATCTTCGGGCTAGCTTGGTGCGAAACTCCGCCTCGAGACTTCGCAGCAGCGTAGCTTCTTGCGCTGATTCCGGCGGCTTTCCCGGAGGCAAGTGTTCATATTGAACCTGTTCATCAGGCAGCCCCAAAATCTCGGCACTCAGATCCGCGCTCAACAGATCGCTGCGCAGACCACTGAGCGTTTCTTCGGTGTCTCCCACCAGTTCAGGGGGTATCTTTTCTTTGAGCAGCGCCGTGCTGTGGATTCGCTCGAGTTCATGGCCGCTAAAGTCCCGAGCCCGCTGGCGGGTGCCTTCCATCACGATGCTATTCGCGAGCACCTGGACGATCCAGAAGGCGATCCCCATTAAAACGAGCAGCGCGGAACCGAAGAAAAGCAAGCTTTTCCTTTCGAGGCTCATCGATGCAAAGATGCCTTGAAACAGGCGAAGCATGGCGCTTGGCTCAAACGGGGATGGCGTTCATTTTCGGGACAGGCTGCGTTTTCAGGCTACTTTGGCGGCCCAAGTGACGTGGTCCCAAACACATTTGGACCTGAAATTCGGTTTCACTGCGATAGCAGTCACAATCAGAAATCGCCGGTAATTTCGCCCAGGATCTGTAAATTAACCAGTCTTCGCTGCTTGCTGTTAGATTTTCTCATAACTAGCATGGACTGTCGATGTCGAGGCTCACTCGGCAACTCACCCTTTCGGCGGCTCCCTCGTACTGCCGCCGCCCCAAAATTCTCCCATGCTGTACCCGCGGCCGATGAGCTTGCGGAGGAGTCACAAGACCATGAATCGATTCGTCCGCCGAGCTCTTCAATGGACGCTAGTCGTCTGTCTCGTGGCGGTGTTGGGCATTAGCCCTGCGTCGGCAGGCTGGCTAAAGAAGCATTTGAGTTGCTCCGCTCCCGCCCAAGTTTCCTGTTGCTCGCCAGCGCCGGTGTGTTGTGCACCCGTGGTGGTGCCCGCCCCAGTGGCTTGTTGTCCGGCTCCAGTGGAGTCGTGCTGCGAACCGGCGCCCGTGGTAGATACGTGCTGCGGTTCGGCTTCACCGATGGGCGAGTCCTACGGTGTACCGATGATGGATGCCCCGATGATCATGGGTGACGTTGGTCCGATGTATCACGACGGGGTGATCAGCGACGACGTCATCATGGACGCACCGATGATGGACCAAGGCATCCCGATGGAATCCGGGCCCACGTATTCCGAACCTACCTATTCGGAGCCCACGGACAGTGGAGCCACCTCTGATTCGTCACCCAGCGACGTTTCGAGTCCTCCGGTTCCGAGCGAGTCCACGGCGTCACCGTTCCGTGACTCCGATGCTGCTGCGGCACCTCAGCCGGAGCCCAGCGCCGACACTCCTGCGGATCCGCCGATGACCGACGCGCCTGCCGATGATTTGTTTGGTGGCGATGCCCCGGCGACGCCCGAAACGCAGCCGGAAGCTGGTGATGATTTGTTCGGAACACCACCTGCGGCCGAACCTGCACCAGCTGGCGACGCGCCCGCCGACGATTTGTTTGGTGCGCCACCGGCGTCCGAGCCAGCACCTGCTGCCGACGATTTGTTTGGTGCACCACCCGCGGACGCGCCAGCCGAATCCGCTCCGGCCGACGACTTGTTTGGCGCACCACCTGCGGACGCGCCAGCCGAATCCGCTCCGGCCGACGACTTGTTTGGCGCTCCGGCAAGCGATGCGGCTCCTGCGGCAGATGCACCGATGGATGACTTATTCGGCGCACCGCCGGCCGACGCACCAGCGGACGACTTGTTCGGAAATCCACCCGCTGACAACACCGAGGCTCCGGCAGTCGACGATTTGTTCGGCACTCCCCCCGCCGAAGGTGCTGAGGGCGCCGGCTCCGCGGACGATTTGTTCGGAACTCCCGACGCGTCCACCACTGAGAACGCAGTCGATGATTTGTTCAGTTCGAATATGGCCGACCAAGCAGAGCAATCACCGGTCATCGAAGAAGTGCCTGCACCGGCGCCATCATTTGACGTGGTGGTATCGTCGACCGAAGCATCGACCGATCCACTGGATCGAACTCGAGTTCGCACGTGGGTGGACAACACCGGTCGGTATGAGACGGTAGGTCGGTTGGTCGTGATTGGCGACGATTTTGTCCGCTTGCTCAAGTCCAACGGCAAGACGTGCACGGTCGGCAATGATCGACTTTGTCCGGCTGACGCGGCTTATGTCCAGTCCATCAAGAAGGACATCGAGCAAACGCGTTTGGCGATGCTTTCGGCTCGATAGAGCTGGACCAATCAACTCGGCTCGCTACCATGGCGGGCGCGACACAATCACCGAGTCGGCCGCGATTGTTGGCCGGCTCGGTTTTTTTTGGTACATGGGAGTTCGCCGTCAAGGAGATCGGAGATGCCCGACGCAACCGTTCGGTTGATGCACTACGACCCTCGTTGGCGCCAGGAATTTCAACAGACGCGCAGCAGTATTTTGCAATCGTGCGAAGGATGGGTGACTGGCGTTGAGCACATCGGCAGCACGGCGATTCCCGGGTTGATCGCCAGACCGATCATTGACTGCGTCGCGTCCGTCGCCGCCCCTGAGGGTGTCGAGGTCGCCGCAACATCGATCGAAGGCTTGAATTATCGTCGTATCGCCAGCCCCGTTTGGGCGGGCGATGCGGTGATCTTGGTCAAGCCGCGACATGGCGACGTCACACACATTGTCATTTTGACGGAGCCGGATTCGATGGTCTGGAAACGTTCCCTGGCGATTCGCGATCATTTGGTGGGCCAGCCGTCCGACGCCGTGCGTTTTGAAGAAGCCAAGGTCCATCGATGGCGCAGCGGGGAGGGTGACCCGCACCAGTATGCTCATGACAAGTCACTGTTCTTTGCCCATCTGACCGACCAAATCGAAGCACGACGTTCCGAGTCGAGCGAGTAAAGCTATACTGCGATAGGCATCACTTTTCGGTTCGTTATTGCAGCTCACTTGTTTCCATGGCACACAGCCGACTCGGTCCCCTCGCCGTCGAATCCAAGTTGGGCGATTTTCCGTCCCAAAGCAGCGTTTGGAGAGCGATTCATGTGCAGCTCAAACGCGCTGTCGCCGTCAAGATATTTTCACCCGCGTTCGGAGGAACCCCCGACGCTCGAGCCGAGTTTACGGCCGAGTGGGAACGTCTCAAGCGACTCAATCATCCCGCGATTGCCAAGTGCTATGGCGGAGGTTTTGAAAAGACGGAAGCCTATCTCGCTTATGAACTGCTCGAAGGTGAGACGCTGGCGAGTCAGTTGGAGCGACGCGGCCGATTGTCTTGGGAGGCGGTGCTCGATATCGCTGAGCCGATCGCTGAGGCACTTGTTTACCTGCATGAACAAGGCATCGTTTACGGGCGATTGCAAAGTGACAAAGTCATCATCGCGGGTCTGAGTCCGGTCCTAATTGACATTCGCGCCAATCGCATCGACACGCCTTTCATCACCGGTCGGCCACCCAAGGCTATGGAACTCGCGTTGCAGCCGCCGGAAGTGATCGCCAATCCGCGAAACATCTCCACCTCGGGTGACCTCTACTCGCTTGGCGCTGTGTTGTATCTAGCGCTAACGGGACGACCGCCGATCTCGGGCGACACTGTCGAAGAAGTGATGCAAAGCAGCAAGAGTGAGCTGCCAGCTCCCGCGGCTACCATCGCCATGGATTGTCCGGTGTGGTTCGACAAACTCATCAGCCAATTGTTGCAAAAGTCACCCAAGTCGCGTCCGCCCAGCGCGACGGCGGTGCGAATGGCGCTCGCCGAAGTTCGCAAGCGTTCGATGTCCAAGAGTGGCGTCGCGGAGCACGCATCGGCCGGCTTTAGCCCGCTGAACGTCACCGACCAGAAGCAACGTGACGAAGCACGAGCACTACTCGGTCGCGAGTTGATCGATGTGGACGTTGCGAACATACCGGAATCGGGACCCTGGTATGAGAAAGCGTTGTTCTTGTTGGCATCGCTGTTGTTCATCCTCGGCGGCATCGCGTATCTCGCTTGGCCGCTGAACGAAGATCAATTGAGAGCCAAGGCGGAACACTTGCTGGCCCAGGAAAATCGCTCGGCGCTCAGCCAAGCGAGAATCAGCTATCTAGAGCCGATGCTCAAAAAGTATCCCGACGGCGAGCATCGATTGTGGGCACAAGAGCAGATCGATCGTGTCGAGATGGTGGAGGCGGAGCACGCGTTGTCGGTCAAAGTCAATCGGAATCTGCCGCTCAAAAACGAAGCCGAACGGTTGTACGCGGAAGCCCAGCGATATGAACGATTTGGTGACGTCGCCACGGCGCTGGACCAATATCGAAGTCTCGTAACCTTGTTAGGTGATGATTCATTGGGGAATGAGGAGAGCTACCGACCGTTTGTGAATTTGGCGCGGCGTCAAATCGCGAAGATCGAAAGTGAAGGTACGGATTCCGACGAGGCGACTCGCATTGTTCAAGCGAAGCTCAAGGAAGCCGAGCAGGAGTTCGAATCCGGAAATGTCGTGGCGGCGCGAAGAATTTGGTACAGCGTGATTGAGCTGTACGGTAATAACGCGAATGTAGCGCCGCTTGTCGCGAGAGCCCAAGCAAGGGTTGCCGGCGATCCAGTTGCGCCCAAGAATTCACCCGATGCCCCATCGCCGGACTAGATGGCTTCCTCGAGACCATCGCCATTGACACCTCCCAAGGCTCCGACGCCATGAACGATCGTAACCAGGATGACTCGCCGATCAGCGCCGTGATCGCGGCGCCACCCGAGATGCATGGTGTTGGAGAGGACGCGAGCGGGCGAGTGGGAATGGGCGCGAGAGATCCGTCGACACGACTGCAGAGCCGAACCACCGTGTTGCTCATGCTGTTCGTCGCGACCGGAGTGGTCGGGATTCCCTTGCTATGGGTCAACAAAAAGTTCACCAATGCGGAGCGAATTTTTTGGTCGGTCACCGTGCTCATCTATTCCGCGGCGGTGCTCGCCTTGGGCGGAGCCATTGTGCTGTGGATGTGGAACAAAACCATGGCGGCAATTGCCCCATGAGCTTT
Organism: Pirellulaceae bacterium; assembly: GCA_041741195.1. Classification (GTDB taxonomy): domain Bacteria; phylum Planctomycetota; class Planctomycetia; order Pirellulales; family Pirellulaceae; genus JBBSJZ01. Next base: position 192,281 of record JBGSKM010000005.1, on the reverse strand, counting down.
TGTTAGACAGTCAATTGACCGCTGCGGATTTGCTTGGCCCGGATTCGAATCGCCTTGAGCTCGTCGGGATCGCGGCGATCGAGATTTTTGAGCTGCATCGCCATGCGATGATTGCTTTGAAACGTGTCGCGATGGCGATCGAGAAAGTCCCAGTAAAGTGTCGTGAACGGGCACGCGTTATCGCCAGTCGATCGGTCGTAGCGGTAGCGACAAGATTGGCAGTGATTGCTCATGCGATGGATGTAGTTGCCGCTGGCACAATAGGGCTTGGTCGCCATCAAGCCGCCGTCGCCATACTGGCTCATTCCTAATGCGTTGGGAAGACTCACCCAATCCACCGCATCGGCGTACATCGCCATGTGCCACTGATGAAACTTGAGCGGATGGACGCCATGAAGTTGGGCATACAGACCGAGCACCATCAAACGTTGGATGTGATGTGCGTAACCAGTATCGACGAGCAACCGCATCGCGTCGCGGACACATGACATCTCGGTGTTGCCGTCCCAATAGAACGACGGAACATCCTGCTGTGGATCACAATCCAGAGCATTAAGTGACTCGTAGCCCGGCATCTTCAACCAGTAAACACCCCGAACGTATTCGCGCCAACCGAGAAGCTGGCGAACAAAACCTTCCACGGCGGCAAGCGGCGCCTGGTCTTCGCGATACGCCGCAACCGCCGCTTGGACGACCTCGTCGGGCGAGAGCAAATGTAAATTCAATGCGTGCGATAGGCGAGAATGATACAGAAAACGTCGGTCGCTCCACATCGCATCTTGATACTCACCAAAGCGGGCGAGTTTATTGGCGATGAAGTCATCGAGAAGTTTGATTGCTTGCGTGCGGGTCACCGGCAAATCGAACTCGTCGACGTGGCCGGGATGATCGGCGAAGCGATGTCCAACCATCGAGATCACTTGGCGCGTAACCTCGTCGGGTTCAAACCTTGGTGGCTCAGGAATCGGTCCCGGACCGGTCCTTGGAAAGTGGCCGCGGTTCTCTTGATCGTAATTCCATTGCCCACCGTCGGGATTACCGTCCGCATCGACCAAGATCCCATGCTCGGTTCGCATCATGCGATAAAAGGATTCGAGGACCAATGACTTGCGACCTTGTGCCCAATGCGCAAATTGTTCGGGGGAACAATAAAAGTAGCGGTCTGGACGAATTTCGAGATGGATTTCGTGGTTGCCAGCGGTTTCACGCAGCGACTCCAACACGCGATGGTCCCCCGGCTGGACGACGACCAATCGATCCACCCTGTACTCGCCCAGGGTCGCACCCAGCAGCGATGAAAAGCTGGAGGTCCGAGCCACGCGACCGTCCCGGGGTAGTTCGTGGTAGAGCACTTCGCGGCCTGCTTCACGGAGTTCGTCGCGAAAGTGCCTCATTGGCGAGAAGAACGCAACCAATCGATACTGATGGCTCCAGACATGAGTCGCTTCCTGTTGGTTCTCGGCCATCCAGATGCGATCGACCTGGTTGTCGAAACCATCGAAAATGGAGGAGTCATGATTCAGTTGATCGCCCAGGACGATGAGAAGATTTCGGATTTTGGACATGATGAGCCGGGAAATACTGGGTGGGCAGTTATTCAGCTTCGACGCGGCACTTTACAATGCGGAAAAGGTCTTCAACGCGACACGCTCCCGAGATGAGCCAGGAGAGACAGTTTGGAAATTTGGCCAGCGATCGACTTGCGAGGCGGAAAACCCGTTCGTCTGCGGCAAGGTGACTACGATCAAGAGACGATATTTGGCGATGATCCGGTCGCGTTCGCGCTCAAGTGGCGTGACGCCGGCGCGCGACGTTTGCATTTGGTCGACCTCGATGCGGCTCGCGGCGATGATTGCCAAGCGAATCGTGATGCAGTCGCGAGAATCGTTCGCGAGACCGGTCTGCCATGCCAGCTCGGCGGCGGTGTTCGCGACGAAGATGCCATCGCGTCGCTGTTGAAAGTCGGCTTAGCCAGACTCGTGGTTGGCTCGGCCGCGCTTAAGCAACCGGATTGGTTTGCATCGATGTGCGAATCGTATCCGAACAAGCTTGCCGCCGGCATCGACGCGCGCGGCGGCATGGTCGCCACCGATGGTTGGCTCGAAACGAGCAATACACCCGCGGTCGAGTTGGCTCGTGACTTGCGACGTCGAACCGACAAGATTGCGGCCATCATTTACACCGACATCGCGCGTGACGGAATGATGCAAGGGCCGAACTTTGACGGACTTGCCCAAATGATGTCGGCGACGGACATTCCGCTGGTTGCCAGTGGTGGCGTGTCGTCGCACGACGATGTCGAACGGCTCGAAGCGATGGGCATGCCAGCGGCAATCGTCGGCCGTGCGCTTTACGACGATGCAATGAAGCTCGAAGACGTTGTTCGTATCGCGGGAGACCTAACGTGAATTTCGGCAAAGTCAATCTCGGTCACCAGTTTCGATTCGTTTTGTTCATCGTTGTTGGGATGCTCGCATCAGGCGACGCCGGGCGGTGCGTGGCGGAAGAGAAAAGTTTACCTCCGATCGGGATCGAGATTGACGAAGCTTCGCAATCATCGCTGCATGCACGCGTCGACGCACTCGATCGAGACAGTGAATTGTTAGCCGCATCGATCGACGATTGGAAACGTTGGAAACCAGACGTCGATGTTCTCGTTCGGGCCGTGCGGTTGGCGCTGAACCAAGATTTGTTTTACCAACCCAAGGACACGCAAACGGCCAACGAATTGCTTGACGAAGCCAAGCGTCGTTTGGAGGCGGTGGTGCAAGGCAAACGCGGGTTGGAATTGTTGACACCGAAAGACGTCTCGCCCGAAGAACCGACGCTCGTGGTGGGCGGTTTTTTGTCTCGGATCGACGATTCGGTCCAGCCATTCGGGCTCGTCATTCCCGCGGGATACATGGCCAACGATGTGGGGCCGCATCGCCTGGACGTGTGGCTGCACGGCCGCGGTGACAACAAGGTGGAGTTGGCGTTTTTAAAGGAGCGGATGACCAAGGTGGGCGAGTATGCGCCCGCCAAGACGTTTGTGCTGCATCCGTTCGGGCGCCACTGCAACGCGTATAAGTTTGCGGGCGAAACCGATGTGTACGAAGCCATCGATCACTCACGGACACTCGCGAGCGTCGACCCGTCAAAGGTTGCGATGCGCGGCTTCTCCATGGGTGGCGCGGGATGTTGGCATCTCGGGGCGCATGATCCCGGCGCCTGGTTCGCGGTGAATCCCGGCGCGGGGTTTGTCGATACACTCGTTTATCAAGGCTGGGACAAGAAGCCGCCTTACGTCATGAGCGATGCGCAAAAGCGATTGCTGAATTGGTACGACGTTTTGCCTTGGGTGGAAAACTTCAAAAACACCAACTTGGTCGCGTACAGCGGCGAAGTCGACAAACAACGCCAAGCGGCCCAGCGCGTGCAGGCGGAGGCGACACGATTGGAGGTGCCGATGGAGCATGTGATCGGCGCCAAGATGGGACACAAGATCGATCCGCTTTCGGCGGTTATCATCGACCAGCGACTCAATGCGATTGCGAAAGCGATCCCCGCCCCGCCGCGAAAGCCTCGCGAGGAGATCGACTTTGTGACCTACACACTTCGCTACTCGAAACTCGAGTGGCTAGAAATCACGGGTTTAAAGCGGCATTGGGACCGGAGTCGTGTTCAAGCCAAGATCGATGGCGACACGATCACGATCAAGACCGAGGGGGTGACGTCCCTGGCGTTCGATTTTGGCGAGACTTGGGAAGTGCCCCGAGTGGAAATTTCGATCGATTCCGTCGAGTTGCGATTGAGTGATGAGTCGGACAAAGCGGGGCTACAATGCCGTCTGGTTTTCGATGGCAAGCGGTGGGACCGCGTCAAGGAGGAAGCCACGAGCTTGCGTAAACGACCTGGCTTGCAAGGGCCGATCGATGATGCGTTTTGTGAGCGATTTATTTTCGTCGTTCCAAGTCGCCCTGCGGTGCATGGTGCGGCGCAGCGCTGGATTGACCGTGAACTCAAATACGCCCAGCACCGCTGGAGTCGGTTGATGCGCGGTGAGGTGCGAGTGGTTCAAGATACGCTTCTCACACCAGAACAAATTGCCAGTTCCAATTTGATTTGCTTTGGCGACTTTAGCAGCAATCGTTATCTCGCCGGAATCGCCGGTCGCTTGCCAATCCAGTGGGATCGCGAGCATTTGAAAGTCGGTTCGAAATCATATGACCCCAGCACGCACGTGGCTGCGTTTTGTTACCCGAACCCAGCCAACCCCGATCGTTATATTGTCGTCAACAGCGGTATGACGTTTCGCGAGTTTTCCAACACCAGCAACTCACGTCAAATCGCGATGCTACCCGATTGGGCGATTCTAAACGTTGAAGCGACTGACGATCACATCATCGCCGGCAATGTCGTCCACGAAGGTTTCTTCAACGAGCAATGGCAATTGGACGAGGAGCCAACCTTGGACGGCGGTAAGTCGACAGAAGAACAACCAGCAGCGCCGGATAGTTCGTCGCAATAAAAAAGTCCGAATGGCCTTAGCGCTCAACACGAGGCGATTCGGATACCCAAAGATGGCGCCGGTACGCCCATTGACTGCAAGACGAAGCCTCCAGGGTTGAGACCTGAGGTCAAACCTTCGTTTGGTTGTATTCAAACACAGAGGCACAGAGAGCACAGAGTTCAGTCATTTCGATCGCGAAAGCTCTGTGTTCTCTGTGCCTCTGTGTTTCACTTGTCTCCCACGGGCTCGATCTCACCTATTAAACTTCAGATCCGCTCCTGAATTTCCTGCGGTTCCGAGAAGCATCGCATGAGATCATCAGGTTGACTCCGGCGCTGCCTACATCCCGGCAAAATTCATCAGCTTGGAGGTACGGTAATTCCGCTAGTGCTTGGCGAACGGATACTCGCAATTCATCGAATTGCATTTCTGATTGTGGCGATGCGTCGCCATCGGGGTCGACCTCGAGAGGTATAAAATGCGATCGATGTTTGTAGCGCTGGCGTAGGGCATCGAAGGCACGACGCGTAACGATTCGTCTGAGTACCGCGGACCAGTTATGGACACTGCGGGGATCAAGGCCCATCGCATCAAGAAACGTTTGTTGGTAGCAATCTTGTGCATCGCTTTCGTCATTCAATAACCGATAGGCGATTCGCCAGACAGTGACTGCATGACTTTCGAAAATGCTGTCCAAATCGCTCATTGAGTTCGTTGGCAAACGAGATCGGATCGGTATTACATCCTACTAGTCGCAAGTGAGCCGCGGACCGTTACACCCGATCTACAAAAAAAGCCGGTAAGCGAGTCAAACTCGCCCACCGGCTTGTTTCTTACTGGCGAATGCCAACTCCATTCCCTATCGCTTGGCCATTCGGCGGGCGACGGCGCTTCGGGGGAGCGGCATGATTTGAGCAGCGCCGCCGGTGTTGTAGAGCAGGTCATCACGACTTGGTTTGGCATCGGTATTTTCGTACTGGACAAAGTACGCACCAATTTGAATGCCATCTTCTTCGTAGACCGGTGGCCAAAACTCTTCGCCGCGAATCGCGAGGGTCTTGGAAAGCAGTCGCGTCGCTCGGCCGGAGAATCCGCTGAGCACCATGTCCAGGCGACCGAGTGCTTCACGGAAGAGATAAAACACGAGCGCCGTGTCGCGACCTTTTCCGCCAGCGTACTCCCAAGTGCCATCTTCTTTTTCGTAGTAGAAACCTGGCTCGGGCGCATCCATGTTCTTGCTCAATCGCGTTCCCGCGGAAGCACCGTTCGGCTTGGGGTCGTTGTCACGATACCGCAAAAAGAACGGGCACGAACGTGCGGAGACATCATCCACGTCGTCTTCCGTCACGAATGGCGTGCACCCAAACGCGTCCGCGAAGACGAGCTCCACGACGGGATTGCTTTTCACACTGCCGATGCAAACCAAGCCGCGGTCGCCCTGGGCATTGCAGAAACTTTCAAAGACTTCGGTCGCACGAGCCCGAGCATCGTCCAAACTAACTTGCCCAGGACTCCAAGTAAGTGTTTGCTGGATGCGGTCCGGCATGGGGACGTCGCGTGGTTTGGAGTCATCGGCATCGCCGCCGCTACCGTGGTGCTTGGCGGCGCCGCCAAGCGTCGAGACGCCATTGAGCAGTTCGCCTACAAGGACCGAATCGCTCGCCACCACCATCGCATTCTCGGGCGACGCATCGCCCTCACCCTGGCGGACGCCGACGACGATTTCGATCTCACCCCGGCGGGCGAGCAGTTCCCAAAAGTTCTCGGCATTCACGGCGAACAACGCACCGGGAAGCTGTTCCGCCGTCGCGTAGCCGTTGTCAATCAGATAATCGCAAAGCCGCGAAAGGGCTTCGAGAGGTATGTATTTCGCTTCGTTCTTGAGCAACGAGGCGACCTGGTGGCGGTCCAGCCCCGTATGTTCGACGATGGATTTAATCGTGCCCGGTCGTTTGCTTCGGTCCGGGGTATGTCCGAGTAATTCCGCCAACCGGAATGCGTATCTCATCGAAGTCCGAGTTTGAAAGTGGGAGAAGGAGAAATTTTGCTGCGTTGACGACGAAACAAAACCAGGAACTAAAAAGTGAATCGTGTGATTGCTCCGCCTGCAATCCTACCCACCGGCCTAATTGTAGTTAATGGTAGTCCAGACGCCCCAAAAAGCTGTTTTTCAACCCTGCACAAAGTCGGGGGGCTCGTAAGTCCGGTCTAGAGTAGTGTAGCAGATAAGTTAGGGTGAGCGGATTTGGCATCCAGCGCTCTATAATAAGGTACCGCAACCCTTCGATGTACTCCGGCGAGCTATTGATGTCTTCCGTGCCAGCCACGAGCGAAACCGCCTCTCCCGAACTAGTCGCCACACGCGTCGACACGCTGGTGAACGATCGGCTAGCGAGTGTCGCGGGTGCACTTTGGCGGGCCGAGCTGTTGCGAGCCATTTTGCAATTGGCAACGGCCTGCACGATCGGTCTGGTGCTCTGGGCGGTCGTGGATCAATGGGTGTATTCCGCAGGCTTGCTGGGGCGAAGTGTCGTCTTTACTGCGTCCTTGGTAGCGATACTGGGCGTCGTCGTCGGCCAAATCGTGCCTTTGTGGCGAAGTCAAATTCGACCGGAATATGCCGCTCGCTCGCTCGAACGCGACATTCCGGAATTACGCCAAGCCCTGCTCAGCTATGTCACGCTTCGCGGAGCCGCGTCGGAAGGGCTTTCCGCCAGCATGGTTCGTTCGCTCGGAGCCCAAACGGCGTCGCGGATCAGATCGTTCGACCGGTTGCCCACCGAGGCGACTGGGACATTCGCATGGTGGCTAGCGGCGATCGCCAGTGTGGTGCTGCTGCTTGCCTATTCAGCGTTGTCTCCGAAAGACACGCTCCAGTCAGCACGTCGGCTCGTCGCTCCGCTGGCCTCCATCGCTGCTCCCCAACGCGTCACCATCATCGATGTTCGACCAGGCGATGCCGAAACGTTGGCTGGGCACCGGGTCGAGGTGTCGGCCCAAGTTCGTGGACTTCGAGACGACGAAACGCCACTGCTTCGTTGGCACGCGATCGCCGGGGAGCCTCAAGAGGAATTGCTGAGCTTCGACGCGGAAACCCGACGCTATCGAGGCTCGATCGCTGTGGGCCACACCGTGTCAGGCGACGTTCAATACGAAGTCATAGCGGGCGATGCGAACGCGGGACCCTATCGCTTGCACGTCCAGGACATCCCGGTCCTTGTCCGCCAGACCGTTCATTACCAGCCGCCAGCTTACACCGGTGAAAAACCGTACTCCCGCAGCGGTGGCGCGATCTCCGCGCTTGCTGGGACGATGGTGAAGCTCAGCGCCACCACAAGCCGTCCAATCTCTCGCGCAAGGATCGAGTTCAACCCCCAGAAACTCGGACAATCGGTTCAAGCGACCGCGGGTTCGCGAGAAATGCAGATCGGTGAAAACGGTACCGACATCGAGCTGTCGTTTCCGCTGCGAAGTCCTCGTGGACGCGGGGCCGCCGTTGAGCTGGAAAATTATCGGATACAAATTTGGGACCCGTCCGGCCAGCCCAGCCCGGATGGAATCGTTTACCCAATTCGCGTCATCGAAGACTTGGCACCCGAGGTCACCATCGTGGTGCCCCAACAAACGCCCAAGGATGTGCCAATTGACGCCCAGCAAAATATCGAAGTTCACGCTCTCGATCCCGATTATGGACTGAGATCGATCGAGTTGGAGATTCGGCGTGGAATCGACCTGCTCGCCAACCCAGTCCTTTGGAGGAGAGAGGCTGGGGCGACGGGGAACCAGATCGCCGAGTACCGCTTTCGTCCGAGTGAGCTTGAACTGCGGGTGGGCGATGTCATTTCGGTGACGGCTGTCGCGTCGGACAACCGGCTCTTTGAAGATGACCCGTCGATCGAACCAAATTATGCTTCGACGGATCCGATCCAATTGAAAATCACCATGGGTGAAGCCCCATCGGGTGAGGACGCGGCTAACGATGGGCTGACGAAGAAAGATGATCGACCTGCTTCGGACGCTAGCCAAGGCGGCCAAGAGGGCCAGTCCGGTGGCAGCGGGTCTGGAGGTACATCCGGCGGAAAATCCGGCAAACAGGGCGAGTCCGGCGAGGAAGGCCAATCCGGAAGTGGTGCGTCGCAAGGGGAGAAATCCGATGGCGGGACGAACCAGTCCCAAGGCGGCTCCGGCGGATCAAACTCGTCTGGAGACGAAGCTGCACCGACCGGCGAATCGCCAGACCCCGCGGACTCCAGTGACAGCGGATCTAATACCGGCGCCGGATCGCCCGACCCCAACAACCAGCAACCCAACCAAGGTGATTCCGGCGACAACCCAAGCGGTAGCGAGCCTCAGGCTTCGGAATCATCGGGCCAATCATCCAGTTCGCAGTCACCCAGTACCCAGTCACCCAGCTCAAAGGGCCAAACACGCGATACAACACCAGGGGCTTCACCAAGCCAAGACGGCGCGTCACCGAACGCCAGCGAAGATCCGAGTCAAGCCGATGCCGGGTCGCCGTCCAGTGGCCAGCCATCTGGTGACGGCGCTTCCCAGCCGGAAACATCCAGCGGCGATCGCGGCAACGGCACATCCGAATCCAGTGGTCGTGATGGCAAGGACGGTTCTCGTTCGTCGCCCGAGCACGACGGCGAAGCGTTCGAGCGTATTCGCGACTACTTGGACCAAAAGGAAAAGGACCAAGCGTCGCCCAACCGGCAAACGCCAAGCGATACGTCAGCAGAGAATGCCCCGCAAAAGCAACCAGATTCGGGAACTGGGAAAAGTGGTGAACAACGCGACGACCGCGGTCAATCCGCGGGCTCGAAAGATCAGTCCGGCGAAAAGCCGGCGGGCAGTGACGCGTCGCAAGGTGATTCGTCTGGCAAGCCAGACTCCGGTGAAGCCGCGGGCGACCAGGACGCGAAATCCGGCGGAACTCAACAACCAAGGAAGCCACCACAAGGCGAGTCACAGCAAAGTGGGTCGCAACCAGGCGAGTCACAACAAGCCGACGCCGAGTCGTCAGGCGACGGGAAACCGTCATCCGAAACTGCTCACCCGAGTGCGTCGGGTGATCAACCGGGCGACACCAAGCCCCAAGACGATGCGAAATCCGCTGACTCGCAATCCGAAGGGTCCACCGAGAGCGGGTCGTCCGGTGCAGGTTCCTCTTCGTCGTCACAGCCTAAGAATGCCGACAATTCCAAGGCGGGTGATTCGTCCTCCGACGCTGCTTCCGCGGATCCGAGCGGAACTGCGGCACAGCAACCGCCAACGGGTGACTCACAACGGGACGGCTCGGCCCAGGGGGCTGGATCTCCCAGCCAATCGCCGTCCAATAGTTCGCCCAGTTCGAATGCGGCGGGCGAAGGTGGCTCGGGCGTCGGTACGGCATCCGATTCGGCATCTAGCGGCGGCGACGTGACCACGCCGGTCGAGGCTGCGGACTTGGAGTACACCAAGAAAGCGACTGACATGGTGCTCGATTATTTGAACGAGACCCGCGATGCGCCCGACCGCGAGTTATTGGAAAAATTGAATTGGTCGGAGAACGAGTTGCGCCAGTTCAATGAACGATGGCAATCGCTACGACAAACCGCGGGCGACTCACCCCTGGGCGAAAGTCGCGAAATCCAAGAAGCTCTCGAAAGTCTCGGCATGCGTCCAGCTGGAACCGCCAGCTCCCAGCGTCAACTCCAGCAAGATGATTTGCGTGGACTTCGCGACACCGGCAATCGCCAACCACCACCCCCGGCGCTACGCGATGCCTTCGACGCATTCCGCCGGGCCGCCACGAGACAAGAGTAGCGAGTTGACTCTACGGTGAGTCGATCGCGAGTCTGTGCTTTGCGGGCTCAGTCCGATCGAATACGTCCCCTTCCCCGATGATGAATGGCATGTCACGCACTCTTTTTCGCGGCGCGATCGTCGTGTTTCCTGGTTCGCAGCGGCCCGCATCGATCCTCGTGGAAGATGGGAAGATTATCGACACGGATGCTGGCATGCATGCTCAGGCCGATACGGTGGTCGATTGCAGTGGCTTGCATCTCATGCCAGGGGTGATCGACGATCAAGTTCACTTTCGCGAGCCAGGACTCTCTCACAAGGAAGACCTGGCGACCGCATCACGCGCGTGCGCGATCGGGGGTGTGACCTCTTACTTGGAAATGCCGAACACCGTGCCCGCCGCGACGACACTCGCCGGCGTGCGAGCCAAAGAAGCGATCGCAGCCGCCAAGTCGCTCGTCAATTACGGCTTCTATATCGGCGCGACACCACACAACGTGGATGAACTTCGATCGGCCAGCGAAGTGCCAGGCATCAAGATCTTCATCGGCAGTAGCACCGGTGATTTGCTGGTGGACGAACAAGATGCGCTCGAGCGCATCTTTGCCCAGACGACGCTGCCGCTTTGCGCACACTGCGAAGACGAAACAACCGTTCGAGCCAACGCGGCACGATTGGCGGGAACGACGGACGTTGCCGATCACTCACGAATTCGCGACGAAGCCGCCGCCGTGATCGCGACGACGCGGTCGATCGATTTGGCACAGCGTCATCGGCATCGATTCCATGTCTTGCATGTTTCGACCGCCGCCGAGATTCCGTTGATCGCTGCCGCCGGACCCTTCATCACCGCCGAAGTTTGTTTGCACCATTTGTTCTTTTGCACCGATGACTACGCGCGACTGGGCAGTCGCATTCAGATGAATCCGTCGATCAAGTCGCGGCATGACAACGTGAAGCTTTATGACGCCCTCCGCGATGGCACGATCCAAGTGATCGCCACCGATCACGCACCGCACACGCTGGATGAGAAAGCGAAGCCGTATCCCCAAAGCCCCTCAGGTTTGCCCGCGGTCGAAAACAGCTTCGCATTGATGCTCGATCAAGTCACTCGAGGTCACTGTCGCTTGGATCAAGTGGCGTCGTGGATGAGCGATGCACCAGCGCGAGTTTGGGGCATGGTGGGCAAAGGCCGAATCGAAAACGGATACGACGCCGATCTGGTACTCGTCGACTTGGCGCGATCCAAGACCATTCGCGACGAAGAGCAACAGACGAAATCGAAATGGAGCCCTTGGAACGGCCAAACGCTTACCGGCTGGCCCGTCGCAACCTACGTTCGTGGTCACCGCGTGTGGAGTCACGATGCGGGATTCGACGACTCCGCGCGCGGTCGCAAGCCGACATTCGATCACGCCCGAGGTGGCTTTTGGAACACGAGTGATGGGATCGGAGTCTGAGCAGGCGACCGGAATCGGGTGCCCGGTTCCTGGAATGCGGCGGAGGCGAGAGCGAGTTGACCCGAAATCGAGTAAACTAGCCGTCAAACTGCTTACCTCCTGTTGAAAGATTCTAAACATGCAAAAACAAATTCTAGGTTGCTTTTTTCTCGTCTTCGCCGCACTGAGCATGGTGACCGGATTCGCCGCGGAACCCGCGACCGCTGATGCGATCACGCTGTTCAATGGAACCGACACCACCGGTTGGGTCGGACGCGACGATCTTTGGTCGGTCGAAGAGGGCCAGATCGTTGGACGCACCACGGACGAACAGCCCATCCAAGAGAACACGTTTCTGGTTTACACCGGCGAGCTGCCCAGTGACTTTGAGCTGGTTGCCGAGTTCAAGATCGAAGGCGGCAACTCGGGTATCCAGTACCGAAGCAAGATGATCGATGACAAAAAGTTCGTCGTCGGTGGCTACCAAGCCGACATCGATTTTGGCAACACCTACGCCGGGATTTTGTACGAGGAAAAGGGCCGTGGTATTTTGGCGCAGCGCGGTGAAAAGGCGACGATCGGTTCGGATGGAAAAATCGAGAAAGAAAAGTTCGCAGAAGCCAAAGAACTTGGTAATGGAATTCATCCCAGCAAATGGAACGAGTTTCGCGTCGTTGCCAACGGCAATCACCTCCAGCACTACATCAACGGAACGTTGGTGAGTGAGACGATCGACAACCAGGAAGACAAAGCTTCCAAAAATGGGGTCATTGCCCTCCAGCTACACCGTGGTCCCGCGATGACGGTTCGATTCAAAAACTTGGTGCTTCAAGGCATCTAAGTCGCCACGCATCACGTTGTGGTTCGGACGCCAGTGGAGCGGCCAATTCCCGGTTAGCTAAAGTGTTCACGGAAGTGACCCATGTCAAAATCGATTTGGCCTAGCGATGATACGACCACCACCCTGCTGGTTGCGGCACGGGGTGGCGATCATGATGCGATCAACCAATTGCTCGAAACGCATCGCGCTTCGGTGCGACGGTTGGTGCAACTTCGATTGGATCGCAAAGTCCAACGGCGTGTCGACGTGAGCGACGTGGTCCAGGAGGTGATGATGGAAGCGACCGGGCGTCTGGACAAGTATCTCGGTGACCCGAGCATGGCGTTTCATTTGTGGCTTCGCCAAATCGCCTGGGACCACATCATCGATACGTACCGCCGTCATCGCGTTAGTGCTAAACGGAATATGGACCGCGAACAACCGATGACCGCGCCGGCGGGCACCGACAATTCCACGATGGAACTCGTCGTCCAACTTTGTGACCCAGCCTTGACGCCCGCCGCCGCAGCGACTCAGCGTGAAATTGCGGAGAAGGTGGAAGCTGCGGTGGAATTGCTCGGTGATCAAGATCGCGAAATCATCACCATGCGTCACTACGAGCACCTTTCGAATCTAGAGATTGCCGAGGCGCTCGGGTTGAACGCACCTGCGGCGAGTATGCGTTATTTGCGAGCGATCCGTCGGCTTCGCGAGCTCATGGCCCAGCAGGGAGAAGTGAGCATGGACGGTGAGCTTTCCAAGTGAACGAGCAATTGAGCGAGTCGCAGTCGCGTGACCAACAACTCGCTGACCTGCTTGCGGAGATGACCGACGCTGTTTGTCGGGGCGAGATCATCAACTTCAATGCGATCTGTGATGCTCATCCCGACTTGGCATCGGAACTTCGTCAACTTTGGGGCGCGGTGCTGGTGACCGACACCGCCGGCTCGGCCATGGATGAACGGATCGGGGAGGATGACGGACAAGTCTCTGCTGGCCGCTGGAAAAGTTTGACGCTTCCCACCACCATCGGCGACTACGAGTTGCTCGACGAGATCGGTCGCGGCGGAATGGGAGTCGTGTTTCGCGCGCGACAAATCAGCCTGGATCGCGAAGTCGCGGTCAAGATGATTTTGCGAGGACGGCTTGCAAGTGCCGATGACCTGCATCGGTTTCTCGCGGAAGCATCGGCGACTGCCAAGCTTGAGCACCCGGGAATCGTACCCGTCTATGACGTCGGTGACTTTGAGGGCCGACCGTTCTTTAGCATGCAATACATCGCGGGAGAAACGCTGGCCGATCGAGTCGCCCGAGGTCCATTGCCCCAACGTGAGGCGGCTCGCTTGATCGCATCGATCGCGCGCTCGGTGGCTTATGCGCATCGGCAAGGAATCTTGCACCGGGATCTCAAGCCGAACAATATTCTCATTGCCAGCGATGGCTCGCCGCTCGTCACCGATTTTGGTCTCGCCAAACAACTGGATAGCGAACGAGATTTGACTCGCAGTGGGGCACTGGTGGGAACGCCGGCTTACATGTCGCCCGAGCAAGCGAGTGGACGTCGAGGCTGGGTGGGACCGACGAGTGACATTTACTCTCTCGGTTGCGTCCTTTATTTCGCGCTCACTGGACGTTCTCCGTTCGTGGCCGATTCGCCAATGCAAATCGTGATGCAGGTGATCGAGCAAGAACCGACACCGCCGCGGGCGCTGCGTCCGAGTCTTGATCGAGATCTGGAGATGATCGCGATCCGCTGTCTGCAGAAACCGTCGGATCTACGATACGAGACGGCAGACGCCTTGGCGGCAGATCTCGAAGCCTACCTTGCGGACGAAAAAGTATCGGCGAGAAGCGGTCACTTCAATCAAGTCGTCGCACGGTTGTTCCGCGAAACGCATCACGCCGGAGTGCTTGAGAACTGGGGCGTCCTCTGGATGTGGCACTCGCTCGTGTTGTTGGTTGCGTGCATGGTGACTTGGTGGTTGGACTGGTCGGGATTTTCGGATCGCCGAGTCTACGCGGGACTTTGGACCCTGGGGATCGGGATGTGGGCCGCGGTGTTTTGGAAGCTCCGACAACGGCTTGGTCCGGTCACATTCATCGAGCGACAGGTGGCACACGTTTGGGGCGCGAGCATGATCGCGATCGCTATGCTATTTCCGCTGGAGTGGTGGTTGGGGTTGCCGGTGTTGAGTCTGTCGCCGCTGCTCGGTGTCATCAGCGCCATGGTGTTCATCATCAAAGCGGGCATGCTCAGTGGCGTGTTCTATTTCCAAGCCGCGGCGCTTCTGGCCGCTGCCATCGCGATGGCGATCTTTCCTGCCGAAGCGCACTTGATCTTCGGCGTCATCGCGGCCCTCTGCTTTCTCATTCCCGGTTGGAAATACCGCGGGGCTCCGTTGCAGACGCGGTAGCGCCGACATCACCGCGCGCGTCTACCGCATCGACTCCAGTCCAACGCTTGGTAGCGCACGATGGCTGTCTTGCGTTTCGGTGCGATCGCCGCGTGCTTTGAATGCTGCTGCGGCGAGGATCGCGATACCGCAGGTGACGGGTGATCGCATTCGCAAGTTGCTCCAGTAAATCGTATGGACCGCTGAAAGCGTCAATGCGAGCATCCAGATCGACCACCACGGTGATGTGGTCACGCGACGTCCAAGACGCCACAGGCCAATGCCACCGAGAACATAGATCGTCCCGTAGAGAACACCAATGGCAATGACTGACTTGGCGGAGCGGCCGGGAGTTCGGTGGGGCAGGGGGCTCCAAAGGCGGCTGAACCGGACGACGCAGGACCAAACGAACATCGACGGTTCTCGGCGGATCGTCGCCTTGGCTGCACCGCTGGCGCGGTCGTCGTCGACCAACTCATTCGCGCCGTCAAGGTTCACCGGTGTGTTGTTCCAGTCTTGGAGCCAGAATTCGGCGTTGTTGACGTCGCCTTGTTGGCGGTGATCCCAGGCGACAAAAAATGATTCGGCATTCCATACTTCACCGGGACTTCGTGTTCGCAAGTAGTCGTAGAACATCGGATTGTTGGCAAGTAGCAGCGTGTATCCGCCATGTGTCGTTGCCCAGATCGCGCGTCCGAATTGTTGTTGGTTACGTATGGTCCACGCCCCGACCGTGAGTGCCAACAACATCGCCAAGATCGCCGAGCGAACCAGTCGTTCGCGGACGGTTCCTCGCAATGATGTACAAGCCACCACGAGTAGGCCTCCCCAAACGATAAACGTGGGTCGGCATAAAAACGCGAGGGAAGCGAGAGTCCCCAGTATCACGGCGAATCGCAGTGAATTGGGGGATTGGCATCGCGTGGCCCACCACCAAACCAACGCCGTCGCAAGCGTTGCTGCGAGAGTCTCGGTCATCACCAACGTCGATTGCTGTAACAGAATCGGGTCGATCGCCACGAGCGCTCCTGCGATGAGGCCCTGATCCCCGAGTAGCCGGCGGCTTGTGAGCGCGGTTAGCAGGACGGTGATTCCGCCCAGACCAGCGTGTAGGCAAATCACCGCGATCCGGTTCAAATGATCGTTCTCAACTAGGAACGATAACAGCCATGGATAGAGTGGCGGTCGAAATGCCGTTGGATGAGTCTGGCCATTCGGGTTCGTCAGACCAAACGTTCCGGTTTGAGAGAGCGTGATGGCGATTGCCGCGTAGGCGTCGGGGTCATCATCAAGACTGGTGGGAAACGCCCAACAAGCGACGATACGAATCACCACGGCGGTGACGACAAGGGCGACGAGCGCGACAGGACGACGCGAGGAGGCTTTCACAGAGGACAACGAACGATGAAGAAGGATGTTTCCACAAATGGTTTCGTCGCACGACTACTACCGGCCCGGTGGCTGCTCTTTACTTTAGCCATCGCGGCGGGGCTCGTCGCCTGGCCCCTTTCCTCGCGGTTGACGTTGGATCGACGTCTGGAATCCATGTTTCGACCCGACGATCCGAACTTGGTCGCCTATCAAGAACTGAAAGCGGCGTTTGGCGGTAACGCGGTGGCAATGGTCGTCTATCGCGATGTCGATGCGTTTTCGTCAGATGGCTTCCAGCGCAATGACGATATCGGCGATCGCATCCAAAGCTTGACGGGAGTCGCGGGCATCCTGTCACCGGCAGTGCTCAATCGAGCCATTCAAACGCTACGTCCCGTCAATGCGGCGACGCTGGCAAGCGGAGCCTCAGAGACTCCCGCGTTGGCCAGTGAGGACGACGAATTCGCGCAGCGGTTCGACGAGATCTTCGCGGGATACACGCATACCGCGGATCATCAATACGTTTCGGTCGTCGCGATGTTGTCACCCGACCACGATGCGGCGACGATCCAGGGACTGCGAACGATCGTGGACGAGCTTCGCGGTTCGGGCGATTCGGCGGTGTTGGTGGGTGAACCGGTTCTGTTGCATGATGGGTTTAGCTTGATCGAGCGAGATTCCGCGCGGTTGGCGATTTGGACGATCGCTTTGCTTTCGATCGTGTTGCTGGTATCCCTGCGAGACTTGCGGTTTGTGGCACTCGCGGCGCTGGTGATTGGCTGGAGCGTCTTGGTGACGCGGGCGGTCGCCGTCGTGCTGTCGATCCAACTTTCGATCGTCTCGAGCATCTTGACCGCGATCGTCACCGTGATTGCTGTGGCATCGGTATTGCACTTGGGAGTCCGGTATCGGGTGGCCCGACGACGCGGTGCCACGGGAATGGAGTCGACCCGAGTGACGCTCCAAACTTTGGCAATGCCCATTTTTTGGACCTGCGCGACCGACTCGGCCGGCTTCGCGGCTCTGTTGTATTCGCGGATTCGTCCGGTACAAGATTTTGGTGTGATGATCGCAATTGCGTCCGCAGCGGTGCTGGTAGCGATCCTGGTGTTCGCGCCAGCGATTATGTCCATCGCGGTCGAGCGTTCCTCGAGCTCATCGTCTCGCTCGCGCCATGGGACCCGCATTCGTCGCCGATGTATCGAATTGGCTTCGTGGTTTGTGATTCATCGCAAGCTCGTGGCGATCGCGTCGATGGTGATGCTATCGATTCTTGTCGTTCAAGTATCGAAGCTCGAAACGGAAACGAGTTTTCTCAACAACTTTCGCGAGAGCAGTGAGATTGCCCATGCTTACGATTTGGTGGAACGGGAGTTCGGGGGTGCGGGCGTGTGGGACGTCGTGCTTCCGGCACCAGCGTCCATTTCCCAAGCGGACTTTGATGAAATTCGACAATTGCAAGACAAGCTTCGTGCCATCGAAGTCGACGGCATTCGCTTGACCAAGGTGTTGAGCATCGCGGATGTGGAGGGGGCGATTGCACAGCTACCGCTGCTTGGCTTCGCACCGGTCGAAGCTCGACTGACGGGAATGCGATTGGCAATGCCCGTGCTTTCGGATGCGCTCCTAACCCCGGCGGGTACAGCGCCGCGTCAGTTGCGAATCATGCTCCGCAGCAACGAGCAGCTACCTGCGGAGACAAAGAGTCGACTGATTGAGCAAGTTCGATCGGTGGTGGATGAGCACTTCGAGTCATTGGATGCTGGGGCAACGCAGGATGCATCACCTCCCAAGGCGAGCGTCACCGGCTACTATGTCTTGATCGCTTCTTGGATTCGTCAGCTCGTTGACGATCAATGGCGATGTCTTGCCGCCTCGGGCATTTTGGTGTGGCTATTGTTGGCTATCGCTTGCCGCTCGTTTCGATTGGCGACGGCGGCGGTGGTTCCTAACCTGGTTCCTGTCTTTTTGGTGCTTGCCGTGGTCGGTCTTTTGGGCGACAAGATCAATATGGGTGCGGCCATGATCGCAGCCGTCTCGATCGGGCTGTCGATCGACAGCAGCGTTCACTATCTCGCGGGATACCAGCGTCGCCGCTGGAGAGGTCACGATGCCTTTTCGTCCGCCGTGCACGCGGCGGGCGCGATTTCGATGCCGGTGATCGCGGCAACGTTGGCGCTTGTGCTCGGATTTAGTGTGCTCGGGACCAGTGAGTTTGTGCCCACCGCAACCTTCGGGATACTCATTGCGGCGACCCTGTCCGTCGGTACGCTCGTCAACTTGACGCTGTTGCCCGCGATGGTTCGATTGGTGGATCATGACTGACGATCGACGAAGCGATTACCAGCGGCAGATCGAGTCGATGTAATTGGCAGAACCGTCTCGTTTCCAGGGATCGAGTTGTGCTTGCGATTTGAGTTGTTGTCCACGTCGTAGACTCGTCACGAAGAACCCCGACGCGACCTCGGGAAGCGCAGTCATGTCCCCCCAAAGTTTCTCAAACTGGGCGACGGGGAAGACGTCTTCTTGAGCATGGCCCCAACGTTTTTTGACGTCTTTGAGAGTGATGTAGGTGGGCATCCGCAGTGCTAAACGACGGACCGCCTTGTCAACTTTTTCATTGTCATTCAAATCGCTTCGATCAAGCCCAAAGGTTGCGAGCAGTGAGTCGATGGTGATCCAGTTCGTATTTGAGTTATAGAACGTCAGCGAGAACTCATCGCGTTCGCTGGGCATCGCCAATCCTTCGACCAAGCGTGGTTGCCCGTTGACGCGTGCCAGACCTCCGCCACGATCTTCCAAGCGTCGTCCGATCACTTCAAATGACAGCATGCGATTACTGTCGATGTGCAGTCCCAAGAGTCCAGGGTCGACGCTTGCCCCGAGTGTATCGATGTTGTGTAGCAACAAATACTTCAAGTTGCTTTGCTGAGCCAGCAACTTCGAGAGCACGCCCCCACGCAGTAGATTGGGGATCTCGTACCAATGCCCGACTGGATGCACGCACTGTTCGGGCAAATTGTCGGTGTAGTCATTCGCTTCGCCCGCACTTTGTGCCCAGTGAATAAGTGCCGCTCGCAGACTCTCACGCACTTTTTGTTGTTGCTCATCCAGCATTTGCTGGGATGTTTCCTCCCAGAGGAATCGCAGATCTCGAACCATGGGAATCATCCTCAGGCCGACGCTACGTCCGCTGGAAAGGTGGAGCGAATCATCGAAGCCGAAGCGATCGTTTCGTTCGACGAAATCTCGGATCGCGGCATCTGTCATGTAGCTCGTTGTAAACACGTGCGGAATTCGGCCGCCGAATTGGGACGCTGTCCAGCGGTTCTTGGCCAAATGAACTTCGAGAAAGCTGCGATGACGTCCACCGAATCGATTGAATGGGTGCAAGGCCTTGCAAACACCGGCGCCTTGCGTCCAGCGGCTTCCCACACCGGCGGCGAGTGTTACGACCGCGATCTCGTCATTGCGGATCGCAGCCTTGCCAAGGTCGACGTACTTTTTCGGCACACCACCGCGCACATCGGTGACGTCGTCCGCTTGGACGTCGTCGATATGTGTATTGGCGGATAAACGATTTTGAGACAAACCGATGCGCCCTGCGCGCAAATCGGCGCGGACTTGCTCATGTTGTTCTCGGTCGAATCCGGTCGATTGTAGAAGTTCACCCAGCGACGCATCACGCGAGGAATCCTCTGTGCCCCTTGGCAGTACACTGTCCAGCAACATGGCCGCGGTGGTTGCCATGCCGCGATCGGTGTGACAGCGCTGAGCGATCCGCTGAAGATCACTTCGCGTTTGCATCGATAAATCTCGCGTCGGTGTTCGCAGCAGATCGGGCAATACCAACGCAAAGTAGCGGTCGGGTAGCATGGCGTCGGCGCCCTCGTACAGCTTGGCAAAGGATCCCTTGTCGTTGATGGAAAAATCATAAACCACCGGGTCCATGGCGAACGGAAGCGATGTTTGCATCTCTCGCTTCAAGCTCACAGCGGCTTCCCCGAGCCACCGCTGTGCCTCGAGCTTGATGTTTGGGTCGAAGATGAAACCCATTCCACCGCCAGCCATTCCGCCGAGCATCCAAAAGCCCCAAAACTCCTTGCCGTATCGTTTACGGCAAAGTTCAATCAGCCGGTCGGTGAACCGGTTGGTGGCCCACGGGATGATTGTCTGCAGCGGCCCTTCGAAATTTTCGGTCGTGAGTTCTCCCACGCGGCGGATGTCGCCGGCTTTCAGTGCGTCGACAACGTCATCGAGAATCTTCATCGCTTGCTGACGACCGACCCACTCACGCTGAGAGCGAAGCAAATAGTGCTCGGTGACCATCTCGAGAATCGGGCCGACGTTTTGGGCCATGCCCCCGTGGATGAGGACGAGACTGTCTTCGAGCCGTTGGCGAACTTCGTGGGAGACTTCGTCCTGGCCCAGGACGTGATGCACGGGCATCAATCGGCCTCGGCTGATTCCGAACTCGGGGTCTGCCGAACCAGCGACTGTCCCGCAGATGAGTTTGATGCCTGGCCAGACGCCGCCGGAGTCTTGCCAACCGCCACCGCTTCCGCCAATCCATTCCCCAAGGATGGCCCGCGCCGCCACCAAGCGCCGATCATTCTCGCTCAGTGCACCGGTGAGCGTGGTCACTTGGCCCGTCGCACGCATCAAGATCGAGATGAGTGAACCGAGCAGGTTTGTGGATACGGCAAGCCGAGAACCCTTGGGAATATCATTGATCTTGCTGACGAGTTCGATCCCCATGCCGGGGCCCACGAGTCGTTCCAGCAGATCACCGATCGGCTGTTGGCAACCTTCCAAGCCAGGGGCGACGACGCCGGATGCGATCACGGCGGCTTTGAGAAGTCCAAGGTAGTCGCGAGCAAAATCGAACATATCGGCAATGGTGCTGATTTCCGTTGCAGCGCCGAGATCGACACTGACCAGCCGAATCACGGGCCGATCGATCACTCGAAAGTACGTCTCGATCGGTGGTTTCGGCGACTCGTCGCGTCCGCGAACTCCGAGATCAATCGAAACGTTGAGCACTCGAGCCCCCTCGGGAAAATCCATGCCGAGGAAAAAAATGTCACTCCACGCGCTGTGCGAAAAATCCATTCGCACCGCCGTGGTTTCACAAAGTAGCGGCATCACGCCCGCCGGATCGGCCGCTAACAACTCGGGGCGAATCCGCAGCGGATGGTCATCGGGATGACCCAGTCGAAACATCCATTGATTGCCGCGAACGCTTCGGACGCTGTGACGCACTTGGTCGGCGAGCGTTTGAAAGCCGAGTTGATGATAGGCCGCGGCAAGGCTGCTCGCTAATCCGTCTTGTGGCCCATGCGAGTTCTGTGATTCCAAAAACGTATCGATTGCTTCGCTGAAGCGCCGCGACAGCAGATGCTCATAGCCGTCGTAGGGGATCAGCCCGGTTTGTGTCGGGTCGAGCTGGTGCGGCAAGTGGTAGCGATAGATCGCCGCCAGAAAAAACAATGCTCGAACGCGTCGATAAAGATTCGGTTCTTGTCGGCGAAACGAATCGAGAGCCTTGATATGTTCAAGGAGCACATCGAGTGAAGCGTTTTCGCATACCGATTCGAGCGATTGGTTGCGGACGGCATCGTCATCCGATGTGATGATTTCGATCAATCGATTCATACGGCGGCCGACGCCTCCGAACGAACCGCCAACAACTCGACAAGCTCCGTCAAGATTTGATCGCGATCGTGGCCCGATAGACCGATCGCGAGTTGTGCGATCAACAGCCCGTACTGCACGCCGATGTTGTACCGAGTTCCTTGCACGCGGTAGGCCAAGTAACGTTGGCGTCCGGGCAACAATGCTGCGGCGTCGGAGAGTGTCGGACGCGATAGCGGATTGCTCACCAGGACTTGCTCGATCGCGTTCATCACATCTGCGGTGAGCACATGCATGCCAAAGAATCCGAGATAGTGACCCGCACGCAAACCGGGAGTGACGAGTTCTTGTTCGGCGAGCGTTGGGGTCGGCTTTTCGATCACCCGCTGGACTTCGTACAAGTCGTCATGACGTGGCACGTGATCGCCGCTGACGATACCAAAGTAAGGTAATTTATTTTCTCGCGTCGATTGCACGGCCGAGACGCTGCACTGGAACTCGGTCGCAATCTTGACTAACTGGCGTGCGCACGCGACGTCGGTGCGGCTGAGATAAAGATGGTCGCCGACGAGGTGCAAGAAGGGTTCGTCGCCGGTGAACTTTCTCGCACGATAGATCGCGTCGGCATACCCGCGAGGTTGAGCCTGTTCGACGAACTTTAAGCTGCCCAGATGATCGCCGGCCGCCTGTTCGTAGCTGCGCTGGTCGCCTGGGCAAATCACGACACAAATTTCTTCGACGCCTGCGGTGAGCGTTTCCTCGACGATCAGCTGGAGTGCGGTTTTGTCATGGCCTTGGCGATCCACCAGCCTTTGCAAGGGGATCGTGTGTTGGTTGGGGGCGGCTGCCGTAATTACGGCCTTGCGGACCTGCATGACGATCTAATCTTCGACGGGAGAGAAAACAACGCACGAAACCGAGTCTCGAAGCATAGTTGTCACCCAACATCAAAGCGAGATGTGCTGGCGGTCGACGTTGCTTCCGCGGGCTTGTGAATCACTTAGGCAACATTAAACGCGCCGGCCCAAAACGAGGAAGGTCGGGTTCAATGCTTCGAAGCGAACGCGTCCGAGTTGATGCTGGCCGCGGGCGATGTTGATCATTCGCACGTCTACCTCGAGTCCCGCGGTTTCGATCACTTCCTGGACGGCGACTAAGTTATCTGGGCTGGAGACATTCACCACGATGCGTCCGCCATCCCCCAGAAACTTCAAGGACTCGCTCACGAGCTCCGGAACGATCCGGCCGCTACCACCGACAAAGATCGCGTCCGGGCGAGCCAAGTCCTTGAATGCCGCAGGCGCCTGGCCATGGACTGGAACGAGTGATGGGACGTCAAACAGTTTGGCATTCTCGAGCATCAAACCGTAGTCTTCGGCATCCATCTCGATCGCGAACACTTTGCCCTTTGCCGCAATCGAGGCTGCTTCGATCGCCAGGGAACCGCTACCGGCGCCCACATCCCAGACGGTGCTCGTCGGGGTGAGATCCATTTCGGCCAGTGCGATGCAGCGAACTTCGCTCGGGGTCAGCAAACCTCGTTTGGGCCGCGACTGTAGAAACAGGTCGTCGGGATTGCCGAACAGTCGGCGCTGGCCGCTGCCGCTGGGGCGATCCGCCGCACCACGCCGCCGTACGAGCACCATCACGTTCATTGCTGAAAAGCTTTGCCCCTTGATCGACTTTAATTCACCTTGCGTGACGGTTTCGTCGGGTGTTCCCAAATTCTCACAGACGTATGCGGTGAAGTAATCAATACGTCGATCCAACAGCGCCGCGGCAACGACGCTCGGCGAGACATCTTCGGTGGTAAACAAACCGACGCGTTCCGCCGTTCGGATCGAATCGACTACACGATCCAGGGGCTGGGTCGCGAGATTCGAAAGGTAGGCATCATCCCAGCTTTCTTTCACTCGCGCGAATGCCAACTGCATGCTGCTGACGTGCGGAACGACTTCGAATCGCTCCTTGCCGAAGGCATCGGTGAGAAAGCGAGCGATCCCATAGAACAGCGGATCACCGCCGGTAAGAACCACGGTCCGTTGACCCATGGTGTCCGCGATCGAATCACGCAATTGGTCCAAGTTGCCGCCGACAGGAATTCGCTGGGCGGGGGAATTCGGAATCTTGTCGAGAAGTGTGGCGGCACCGACGAGCACCTCCGCATCGTCAACTAACTGGCGCGCGTGCCGGGTCAACCCATCGAGTCCGTCGTCACCAATACCGACGATGTGAATGCGAGCAGTCAAAAAATCAGTTCCCAGCGGGAGTGGCCAACAACGCTGGCGAAGTGCCAGTCGATGGGCCAAAGCCTAACGTTTTTTGGAGGTTCTGAGAATCTCTCGCGTTCTGCTGGGTACCGAATTTCGCCTCAGCCTGTGCGATTCGCCAAGGACTGGTCACACACGCAGGTCTAGAATCGTAGTTCGCCACCGAAGCTGAGACCCTGTGCCCAATAGTCCGTCTCGACAAAGGAAAAGCGGGGTCGCAACGAGCCGGTGACCGGATTGTTGGGCGCCGGGATTAGGTTCGGATTGACGCTCGTGTCAATTTGGTCGCCGGCGCGAACGACGTTGGGAAAGTAGAGCAACGAGTAGCCGACTGTCGCATGCAAACAACTGGTAATCCGCACTCCCAGAGTGACGCCGACCTCGGGAATCATGGTGAACTCCTCTTGGCGATACGAACCAATGTTGCTGGTTTGAGCCAGTAATCCTCCGGTGAATCGATCGGTCACACCGAGCTCGGTGATGGTGGTGTTGCCGGAAATGTTGACCCGCTGGGAGTTGTTTCCCACCGCGACGCGAAGCATCGATTCGAGCCAAGCACGTTGGAAGTTGGCTTGGTGGACGATGCCGAGCTGGAGACCATTGAAGCGATTCTCGGTGCTGAATTGTTCGCTGAGTGCGATCGTTCCCGGCACTCCTGGAACTTGGGAATCTGTGAACTCCGAGAATGACAAACTGTCGTCCAGTTCGAGGTGGCGGTAGCCGACGATCCAGTCCACACGGTCTGGTTCGGGACAGGGACCACAGACGCCACCATGAATCGGAACCAGCGCGGCGCGAGCGTTGATGAGTGCGGATCTCAGTTCGGTGTCGGACGAGATATTCACGTTGCCGTTGACGAGTAACGGAAAGGAAATCAATTGGGCCGTTTGGCGGTCGTTGGTGGTGTCGAAAAATGGGCGACCCAGGATCGGGGCGCCATTGCCGCTGGCGGAGACGTCATCGCCATCACCGAGCAACATGAAGTACTCACCCTCGATACCGAAAGCACCTTGGGGGCTGAGCCAAAAACCGCCTCGTGTCCGAAAGCCGCTTTGGCCATCATCGTTGAGTTCACCGCCACCAAAGAGCGTCCGAGTTCCCGATTCGCCAAGAATCGCCGCACGGTTTTGCGGAGTTCCAGCGGCACTTGTTGTCAGCAGCGCCGGCGTGTCCATCCCGTCGGCGAACCAATAAAGATATTCACCTCGAATCCACAAGCGATCGCTCAGCGTTTGTCCCATGCTGGGAATCACGCCGTTTTGAAAACTAGGAAACGGGCCGTTCCCACCGCTGAACCACCCACCGTTGCCGTTGGCGGTTTGAACTGCGTACGGATCGCTGAACCCCGGATTGCTAACCACGACCGTCGCTCCACCGGGGTAGACGACGCCCTGGGCCGAGGCCGAGTCGCGTCCGGCGATGACACAGGCAACTGTCGCAAGAATCGAGGGGATCAACAACCGTGAGAACACCTAGGCAAACTCCTTGTTTACCGAATTAATTGGACAATCCGGCCATATTTCCTCAAGAAAGATGTCGGCTGGGACCGACGTTCCGCAATTTTGACATGTCGCGTCAAGACGAAACGTCGCGGCGGCCACGTTTGGACTGAACAAATCGGTCCCAGTTGCTTAGAATCATTCATTGCCGCGCAACGTTTGGTGCGTTGAACCGGTTCCTTTTAACGTTCAATTACGAGGTCTCTTTCTATGCGTTCGATGGCTTATGCGGTCGCTGTCCTGGCTGCGGTTGGAATGATCGTCGGCATTGCAATGATGCCGGGCGAGTCGACTCCGGGTGTGGAGTTGACTCCGGTGGCAGAAGCGGTTTCTGTCGCTCCGGATGTCAAGCAAGAGGCCGGCACCCTCGTGATGCGTGTTCCCCAAATGCACTGTCCGTTTGCCTGCTACCCCGCGGTGAAATCCACGCTGGAGCAAGAATCGGGCATCGCTTCGGTCGAGCTGGCTGAGCAAAAAGAAGAAGGCGTGATCGACAATCCCGAAGTCGTGATTCAATACGAGTCTGGGTTCGATGTGAACTCGGCAATTGCCGCGCTTGCGAAGAAGGGATTTACGAAGTCTGAAATCGTCCAGTGACCGCGGATTCGCGCCGCACGGCGTTGATGCTTGTGGGGCACGGCACGCGAGACGAACAAGGAACTCGCCAATTTTTTGAATTGACCGAGCTACTTGCGGCGCTTGTCCGGCCGATGAGCGTCGCGCCCGCCCTGCTAGAGTTTCAAAGTCCGACGATCCAAGAGGCTTGGCAGCAATTGGTCGATTCGGGCGCGTCGCACGTCATGGTCGCGCCACTCTTGTTATTTTCCGCAGGTCACGCGAAGGACGACATCCCTCAAATCGTGGCGAGTTGCCAGCGACAATCGCCGTTCGTGACCTGGTCACAGTCACGGCCGTTGTCGCGACATCCGTCGATGGTGGCGTTGGCGGTCCAGCGCGGTCGCGAAATCATGGTTCAATGCAACGCTCCGCCGGAGCAGCGATTGCTGGTGTTCGTCGGCCGCGGCAGCCATGATCCTTGTGCCCAAGCGGATACGCGATTGTTCGGTGAACTCGTCGGGCATCGTTTGGATGTTGAGCATACCGTGACGGCGTTTTACGCGATGGCGTCCCCGAATGTTGCGACGGTGTTGAATGCGGTTGCCGACAGCGGACGCTACCGCGAAATCATTGTCCAGCCGCACTTGCTGTTCGCGGGCCGATTGCATCAAGCGATCCTCGACCAAGTTGCTGAGGCCGCGTTGCGGTATCCAAACCTGCGATTTCTTACCGCGGGTTATCTAGGCCCGGATCAGTTGGTGGCGCAAGCGATCCATGATCGACAGCGAGAGTGTTTTGCTCAGCGACCCATGTCCGAGCAAGTTGCAACGGTGGATGTGCCGGCGATCTCGTCATGTTCATTGAGGTCGGATTAAGGCTGTCTCGCGATGTCGACAACCGCATCCGCGACCAGTCGATCGCTGTACTGTGTCACGGTCGCATCCATTCCACGGAACCAAACCATGAACGGCGCGACGTAGCCCGGAGGAACCTCCGTGGGGACACGGCCGATGAAATCGGCAGGCGGCATGGGAGTTCCCAAGTATGCGGTGCTGGTCCAACCTTCCGTTTGTTCGTCGTAGACGTATTCACCGCCGAGCGAGCACTGCAAATCGGTTCCAAGGACATCCCTGGCCGCCGTCGCGACACTGTCCGGCGGTACCTTCAACTGGCTCGATAACAAATTCAGAAAACTAGCGCCCGCACGACTCGTTTCATCGGCTCGCACAAAGAGTTGCGCGTTGACCCAGTTCTCGAGTTGGCTGCCAGCAAGGTTACCGACGTGGGCACGAACTTGGGCTGAGTCCGCAACGTCGATCGCGGCGATGTGGGGCAGACTCGCCTGCAACAAGTCTGGCTGGAACGACACGATGCTAAACCCGCCACCGCTGTATCGATAAAGTCCACCGAGCAATCGATTCATGCCGGGCCCGACCGGTTGACCGCGTCCGATCCCCAGCGGCAAGCGATCTAGCGCGCCAGGCTGCGGCCAAGCACCGAGGTAGCCGGGAACGTCGCGCAGCGCGAAATAACTTTTGATGATCCCATCAAACGCTTCGGGGTTAGGCGGCACCGTGTCTTTGATTGCCGCAAACAAGTGAGTCGGTGGCCCGAGTGCGTCGGAAGCCACATGTGCCTGAATAGCAACGATATCATCGGGTGCAAATTTCAGTGCGACCTGGGTCGGTGGTCCCAAGTATTGGCTGATCTTGCCGTACTTGGCGGGCTCCCACGGTGCGATCTCGGCGTGCACCGAGAGTCGTTCGATCCCCGGCGCGGCGTCGACGAGATCGCGTCGCAGTCCGAACATGATCGGGTCCAGTTGATTGAACCGAGTGTCGTACTGCATCGCGATTTGTTGATACCAAGCGGTTTCTTCGGCCGTGGCCGCTTGCACGTCTGCATCGGCAATGGGCAAGAACGTGCCGCGTGCGCCGCGATTGGAATCGAGAACCTGGGAACCGACCGTGATCACTCCGCTGGCATCACCACGCTGGGCAAAGGAGCGCGGCAGGAAGCCGGCGTCGACCAATTCGTCCGCTGACTCCAGAGGTTGGCCTTCGGTTTTCGCCGCCAAGCGAGCCAGATGCACCAATGCGATATCGGCCTTGGCATACATGCGGCGTCTCAGTTCGATTAGATACGCCGGGTCGACCAACCCCTGCATCATCTCAGGAGAGAAGAAGGCAAAGATCGTGTCATCGCGCGACAACGGCATGAGCTGTCTGGCTAAGCGAAAGGGCGTCGTCGATGCGAGGGCGGGCGACCCGTCGCCGACTTCGAGAAATCGTTCAACCAGTGCACGACTATTGCTCACAAAGAAGTATCCCGCGTCTTCAACAAGGAAGGATCGCACTTGATTGTCGGGAGTTCGCAAGAACGAGACGTTGTGACCGAGGATGGTCTCGTCGCTCAGGGTGACGCGGTCGTCGTTGGTGACCAGAGCCGTTCGATCGTTCAACAGCGACGTGCGTAGCAAGAACGGCTGAGAGGATTTCAGGATCACCCCGATCGAAGCTCCATCGCTCAAATACAGATCGCGACCGATGATGGCTTGGTCTTCGATCACCGAGGGGCCAAGCATTCGCGTCAAATCCGTCGTCGTAAGATTCAACTGTTTTTCGATACGAAGTGCCGAGTCATCTTTGACACCACGAAGCGTCACCATTTTGGAAATGTCGCCGCCGTACTCGTTCGACAGGTCGCGGAACCACATGTAATTCGCGAACGAGCCATAGCGGATGTAAAAACACTCCGGCGGAACACGCGTCGCCATCGGTTCTACTTCGATCGATGCGAGCGCTTGTTCGTCTTGCAACATATCGCTCGGACGATTTGCCCAAGTGGGCGGCGATGGGAGTGGCAGATCGGCGAGTTCCGATGCACTGGGAATCCCGGCGGCGGCTTGTCGAAAGACGCGATCACTGATTTCTTCGATGCCAGCGATCAGCTTGATCGTGTCAATGAGCTTGTCGTCCTCATTGCCTTCACGAGCGAACCAATCGGGTAGCGGTAGCCCCAATCGTCCCGACAACATGGCGACCAAGTAGCTCTCGACCCAAGTGGGATAGCCGGCGGCGTCGATTTGCTCTCGCGCGAGATTCGCGTAGCGATCCCACCAGCGGCCCAATTGCTCGACACGTTTCGCTTCGTCAAGCGTGGGTTCCAGTTGGTACTCGCCAATCACCCGTCGTGAATCACGCACTTGGATCGTCAGCGGCCCATCACCGTGAAACAAGAACATCGCACGTCGGGCGACGGTCTGTTCCAGTGGCTCTTGGCCATTTCCGATCTCGCGAATCAGATTTCCGAGCCGGTTCAGCAGCCGGCCTTGCCCCGGTGGCGGCACCGCTTGCTCGGAGGGACGCACCGCTTTGGTACGAAGATCATCGCTAACGCAAAACAGCACTCGACCTTCGAGATCGTGAACTTCCAGCGGCGGCAACGGAGCACCGACGATCGGAATATCAAGCGGGATCTCGATGGTCGCGATTCCATAGGGTTCGCCGAAATTTGCGCCAGCAAGAATCTCGACCGCCGACACCTTCGGCATCCAAAACGTAAGACAAGGAATCACGAAAGCGAGGACAAATCGCATCAACAGCACCGATTTCAGATGACGGGTCGTGTCCCCTCTCCCCGACGTGCGGGGCGAGAGTGTAGGGTGAGAGCCATTCAACTCGATTATTAGACCTCAATTCGCCAAGAACAGTCACTCCCGTGGAAAGTCCTTCTCGCAGCGGCGTCTTTCAATCCGGCACCGATTCACGCCTCGAAGCATTTGCCGAAAGCATTAGCTTCGACGCCCGACTCTATCCCCATGACATTCGCGGCTCGATCGCACACGCTAGCATGCTCGCCGACGTCGGAATTCTTACACCCGACGAGTTCACGAAAATTCGCGAGACGTTGACCGAGATTCATGGACAGCTTGACGCCGGCGAGTTGCCGTTTCGCATCGAGCTCGAAGACATCCACATGCACATCGAACAGGCGCTGATCGATCGGCTCGGTGATGTCGGCCGCAAGTTGCATACGGCGCGCAGCCGAAACGACCAAGTCAGTACGGATTTACGGATGTGGGTTCGTGATTCCCTCGATCGCTTGGATGAACGTTTGGCCGAACTGCAGCAAGCCTTTCTCGGGCGATGCGACGCCGACTTCGATTGCATCTTGCCCGCCTATACGCATCTGCAGCGGGCGCAGCCCGTGTTGGCCTCGCATTACTGGTTGGCCTACGTCGAAAAGTTTGCCCGCGATCGAGAGCGGATCGCCGATTGCCGCAAACGCGTGAACCGCTGCAGTCTGGGGGTCGCGGCCGTTGCCGGTACGACGCTTCCCATCGATCGAGAAATCACATCCCGCGCATTGGGGTTTGATTGTGTCACCCCCAATAGTCTCGACACGAGCAGCGATCGTGACTTTGTGCTCGAAGCGGCCTTTGTGTTGTCGATGATCGCTTCGCATCTGAGTGGTTGGGCCGAAGAATGGATTCTCTGGAGCACCGTCGAGTTCAACTTTTTGAAACTACCGCAAGCGTTCTGTACTGGCAGCAGTATCATGCCACAGAAGATCAATCCCGATACGCTCGAATTGACTCGTGGCAAGTCGGCGCGAGTGATGGGAAACTTGCAAACATTGACGTTGCTCGTCAAAAACTTGCCACTCGCTTACAACCGCGATTTGCAGGAAGATAAACCACCGTTGTTCGATTCGTTCGATACCGTGTTCTCGATCCTAAGCGTTGCGACTCCCTTGGTTCGTGAAGCCGAGTTGCGACGCGAATCGATCGCCGCGCGACTCGAAACGGGTTACCTGGATGCGACGACATTGATGGAATGGATGATTGCCCGCGGCATCCCCCAGCGCCGGGCCCATCACTTGGTCGGGGCAATCGTCGGTGAGGCCATGCAACGCGACGTGCCCTTGGCCGAGCTGCCGCTAAACATCATGCAAGCGCACGCGGCGGAAATCGACGAAAGCGTTTTCCAAGTTCTTGGAAGCAAGAACGCCGTCCGCGCGTTTGTCAGCTATGGCAGCACGTCGCCCGATCAAGTTCGCCATCAAATCAATCGCTGGAAAAAACTTCTTAAATAATCGGCTCCGAGCGACGGCAATTGCAAAAAAAAAGCCACGTCCGGAGGGGACGTGGCTCTCATTGGTCTTGGCAAAGCCGAATCGACTAGCCCTTGTTTTGTCCTTGGCCCAATCCCGGACGCACGCGCTTGTTGATATCCGTTTCGAGAACTCCGAACACGGATTCATGACGAGCGACCGACATTTGCAACGCGGCCAGCAAACGCTTGGCGGTGAAGAAGTTCACAATAATCCGTTGCTTGACCTGAATCGGGTCCTTGGGAACTCCGATCGGCTGGGGATTCAAGCCGAAGTCGATGATCAATTCTTCGGGTGAACCCGTCACGCGACAGAAGTTCGCATAAAGCGCCAACGCGTTTTGGTCTTCGACTTGAACTTGGACGGGTTGTTGAGTTTGTGCTTGTTCAGCGCCTTTGGCCGAGCCAGCAGCGGCTTCGGGGGCATCGAGTTCAGCGGTCTTCGTATCAGCCATCAGTAAATTGCTCCACAGTTGGAAAGGGCGAGCGAGGAAAAGTGATCTTCTGTAACAAACAAAAGGCTCATCAACGGTCAGAAACGTGAGTGGTTAAGCTTCGCCGGGCTTCGATTCCTGCTTGTATGGAAACGAATGATTATCGATTGAACTTCGTTATGCAACGATGCGACGGGCACGTTCGTTCGAAAACTGTAACGACAAAGCGGTAAATAAGTTGGAATCGTTAAAGTGCGTAATAAGGGTGTTAAATTGCGAGGTTCAGGAGGTTGTGGTGATTGGGGCTTGGCAGACGTCGCTCGGCTAGAATTCGAAGTTAAAAGTTTGGGCAATGATTCGCCACAAACGTGTTCCGAGCGACATTGGCGCCACATGGACTTTGGCGGAGCCTCGATATCCGGGGCGAAGCGGGATCTCCACTTCCTGCGATGACAATGGGACGCGCCCTTGGTAAGAAACGTTCCGTGGTTTGATGGCTCCTGTTTTGGGATCGATTTCGGTTTGCAAGTCGCCACCGGTTTGGCTCGACAGTGCCGACGACGCGCTAGTCAGCGCCGATTGCGACAATTCGGTGAGTTCACCGCTAAAGGTGCTCAATCGCAGCGAGTCGAGTTTCATATCGACGGACTGGCCCGGCTTTACCAATTGCACTTCGCCTTGGTCGATGACCAGAACCGCTTCGAATGCCTCAGGGGTTCCGATTTCGCAAATCAAATCATCGGCAGTCAACAATGCCCCGACGTTTTCGGGTTGCAGCGGCGATCCGGTCCATCCCGGCAAGCGGCCATCACCTGCACCTTGGGGTTTTCGTTCCGGAGGCGGATAGACAAACCCGTTGCGTCGAGCTTTGACGGTTAAACGATCGACTTCTTCTTGGGTTTTCGCCAATAGATGGCGAACGGATTGCAAGAGTTCCGCTTGGGTTTCCAGCTGAGCAGTGAGGTCGCGGTCGTCGCGGCTGCGTCGATTGACATTCTCGAACTGAACTTGAGCGACTTTCTCTTCGCCCTTGAGCTGGGCCAAGCGGATTTTCAAGTCGGGATTTTCGAGCACCGCGATCGTGTCTCCCTCATGAACTTCGGTGCCAGGCGTCACGGCCCGGACCAGTTGCCCGTCCGTACCTGCGTACACGGCACCCGCTTCGCTGGGGCGAATTTCAAAGGCGCAATCGATGTGGTGCGGCAACGGGATGTAGCAAACCGCAGCAATCACTGCGGCGGCGATCCCGAGCGACGCGAAAAGACGAGGACGTTTCACTTTTGCCAATCTCCCAGGAGTTCGAATGAACTTCCACGTTTGAATCACTGGTTGCGCCACCAATCCGGCGAAACCGATGGTCGCCAGTATTCGGCCCAGAGCTTGGAGCCCATATGGCTCGAGCACTTGCATCACGAACCAACAAATTGAAAACACAACGACCCAGCGATAGATAACGCTGGCGATCGTGAACATGCCGAAAAGGAATCTGCCGCGGGTGGGCAAGAATGGGTCATCTTGGAGTTCCAAACCCAGGCAAGTCGTTTGGAACCATCGCTTGAGCACCTCGGTGCTCTTTTGACGAAGATTCGGGATCTCGAGCATATCCATCAAGATGTAATAGCCGTCAAACCGCAACAGCGGGTTTCCGTTGACCAGCACGGTGCTCACCACGTTCAAGAACATCATGTTCAAGCACAAGTCATTGATGGTGGTGCCCTGTTCGGTGAAGTACCAAACGAATGCCGCGATCGACGCCAAGATCATCTCGACGTAAATGCCGCCCGCACCGATCCAAACACGTTTCCATTTGTTGGGCAACATCCATGAGTCGGACACGTTGCAATACAAGCAGGGTGTGAACACGAGTAGCATGAAACCGATCTCGTGACATTCACCGCCAAATTTCTTGCAACTCAACCCGTGACCGAATTCGTGAATCACTTTCACGATTGCCATGGTCGCGGCAAGGATCAGCCAGCGATCGGCCGCAAAGAATTGCTGGAACGTCGGTAGCTTTGCATAGACCGTGTCGTACTGGCTCGCCAGCAACAGCGACGCACAGGTGAATAGGCCAATAAATCCAAACAGCGCGGGAACGGTGAAGATCCAACCGAACCACGGCAGCATCCCGTTGAGTATTTTTTCTGGATCAAAACCGCGGAACCGCAAGGCAAAGACGTTGGCCATTTTGCCAAGCATCTCTTTGTTTTTCTTTTTGCGCCCACGTTCCCGCAGAGCCTTGCCTTGGCCGGGAGCGTTGCTGATCACGAGACCGCTTCGGTGCAGCATTCCGATGAATTGTTGCAAGTCGCCGAAGGTAATCTTCTGGGGCGCGAATCGTTGTTCGAAACCGTCTTTGATCTGCTGCAATGAAACGTGGCCATCGAGCATGTTGAGGATGAAATACTCTTCCTCGTGAAAACGGAAATATTGCAGCCCCACCGGTTCTTTCACCACCATGTAACCGGTGCCTTGATAGCGGTGCCGGCTGGCGGTCAAGTCCGGTCGCTTGCGCACCGCTAGCGGTCGCGACGAACTGCTAACGAGGGATTCTGCGAGCGTGGCCATGAACGAAGTGAAACAGAGTTGTTGGTGTGACGAGTGAACGAACGATCGACGGATTAGTTGCCCGGATTGAGCATGATCTCCGCTTTCATCCCCGGCTTGATCATCCAGTGATCGCCCGATTTTTGATTGTCGATTTCGACCCAGACTCGATAGCGATCCGCCGAGTCGACTTCGCTGCTAACGAATCCGAGCTTGCTATCGATGGTGATCGCTCGGTCACGATTTACTTCGTTGTAGATCACGACGCGAACGGGCGTCCCAGCCACGATTTGACCTGAGTACGCCAGTGCGTCGACGTCGCCTTCGACGCGCAGTTTGTCGAGCTTTACCAGCGTGGCGATCGGGCTTCCCGCTTGAACCCACTCGCCCTCTTGGGCAGTACGAGTTTCGATGTATCCAGAAAACGGCGCGGTGATTCGTCGTCGTCGAACCTCAAAGTCGGCGATTTCTCGTTCCGATCGTTTCGCGATGTATTTCGCTTTTTCAATCTTCATTTGCATCTCGGCCAAATCGATCCGCAAATTCGCTCGCTCGGCCTCGAGCCGTTTCTTTTCCATTTCCCAGTAGGGAATCGCTTTCTGCTCGTAGAGTTGTTTGTAAGCCGCAGCCTCGGCGCGAGCCAGTTCTTCGCTGCTGATTGCATCTTTCAAATTGATTTCGTTGGCGGCATTCAGCAACGCCTCTTCCTCTTCGGCACGCTTGAGTTCGAGTGCGAGTTTGGCGGCGGTATCATCGACGACGCCCACGATCGCACCCTCGTCGACGTTGGAGCCTTCTTCGATATTCAACTCAATCAACTTGCCCTCGACCTCCGCAGGAATTCGGACTTTATTGATGAACAGCACCTCGCTGTTTTCGGCGGAGATTTCATTGCGAGACGATTGGGATTGGGGCGATGGCGCAAACAGCGACGACGGCGTCTCAATCTGGGCAGCCGCCTGTTGGCTAGCGCTGGCGGTGAGAACCAATAGCGCCACAGCAATGAAGAGGATGAGCGAACGCATGAGTGAAAAGCTCTTGTTTAGAAGAAAAATTTGTAAGCCCATTCATAGATCTCGTGGAACAGCACGAATCCGCTGCTACGTTTGCCACAGCGAATATCTGCGGTGACTTTGGCACCCGGTGGCGGATTCAGCTCTCTCAATCGATCGGGATCGGGAATCGCAGTGATTTTGATGACGCCGCCGTGCTCCTCGTCGGCTTCGGCTCGCAGCGAAATCTTGTCAACGTCCAAAATCGCTTTGCACGTTTGGTCCACGTCGGTCGCCAAGATGTACTCGACTTCCAATTGTTTCGCGCCGGTCTTTTTGATGTACTCGTCCAAGTGCCCCTGTCGCTTCTCGGGCAGTTTCAGTTCTAACGTCATGGGTTGATTCAAGTCGGCGATTTCCAGCAACACTTGGCCAGTCATGATCGGTCGGCTGCGAAGTGTTTTTTCGACATCCCAGGAGACCACGACTCCGTCGTAAGGCGCACGAACCACCAATTGCTTCTCGCGTTCGTCCAGCAGCGCCTTCTTGGCTCGGAGAGCCTCCAATTTGGTCGTCAATTCTCGGCCCTCGCCCTTGATCGCTTCTCGCTCGGAGGGTTCGAGCGAGGTGTCACGAACTTGGCCGCTGACGCGAGAAATCTCCGCCAACGTGGTGAGGATCTGTCCCTCGAGTTCGGTTTGCTGGATCTCCAGGTCGCGATTCCGCAGCAAGATCATTTCTTGCCCTGCGACGACGTTGCTCCGGTGGTCGACAAGGACATCGATCACTTCACCGTCGATCGCCGCAAAAACCTCCTGCCGAACTTCGGGCTTGAGGTGCCCTTCGGATTCCAAGTCAAAATTCAGGGGGACGAAAATGAGTGCTAAGGTTGCCGCGGCCAGCAAGGCAAGGACGCCGATGGTCTTGGGAAGAGTGCGTGCTTGAAGCACCCATGTCATCCGACCCAGTGTCCGCCAAAGCGGCATCATGAAGAGATTGGTATGCGACATGGAGTTCGCGATGGCACGCGTGCCGTGCTCGTATACCAAGTCGACGCGAGCGTGAAACACATCCGTCGGAATATCGCTCTCGATTTGCTCGACAATCAACGCGCCAATGACTTCGCCGCGGTGAGCGTTGTCACGATCGATCGCGCCGGCGGCGCCCGTCTCGTCGTTGATCTTGCGCTGGGGTTCACGCAGCGGAAGTACCGCGATGTTGCGGCCGTAGGATTGATCGACGTAGTCTTCCAGAGCGTCTTCGATCTGGGGAGGCAAATCGACCGTGGTTCCGTCATGCCAAAGTGGTTCGCCAGCGGCAACGACGCGAGTGGCAAGCATGTTGAGCGCCGAGACAATATTGGATCGGTTCTCGATGGTGTCCTGGCCACTGATCGCCATCACGCGACATTTGTTGCCTTTCTTGATTGCCACACTGACTCGGTCGCAACCGATCAAACGACGACCCTCGTTGGCAACGATGTGAGCCGTTTCCTTTAAATCCAAAGACTCGTGGGCCGCGCGAGCGAACGAGTCCGATTGTTGCCAAAGGGCTTGGCGATCACCGAGCTTGCGAAGTTTTTGACCTCGCAGCCATTCGCCAGCCAATTCACACATCTGCTGCAGGAATCGCAGATATCCTCGCTGGGTATCGGGGGCCGTGTCGGGCCGCTGGAAAATTTCGATCAGACCGTCGTTGTGGTCTTCGTGCTTGAGAGCGCCCAGGACGAGCAAGTACCGAGTGGGGTTTCCTTCCGAGTCACCGTCCGTGGTCCCCGAATAGGGCGGAACCAGCAGCGATTGGCCTGCGTTAGCGACTCGGCGCAGCAAGCGGTTGTGGCGATTCGCGTCTTCACTATCACCCGCCAACACCGTCGGCTCGGCATTGATTTGATACTGCAAGCGGAGTTGCCGATCCTCGTCCAGCAACCAAATCGCTCCCCCGGCTGCCGCGAGCGCGGTGATCACTCGCCCTAATAGCTCGCTGTAAAACTCGTCCGCGGTCGCCCCGCTTTTGGCAAGCGCCGCGATTTCGTTGACCAGCCCGCGTATCTGGGCTTTCGTTTCCTCAACGGTCTGTTGATTAACCGACATGGTGTCCGCGTAATAGTCGAGCGAAGGGGATGGGTAAACGTGAGCGTCGACAGTAATGGATCAAGTCATCCATGGCTACGTTGACCTACTGGGTAAGCAGGCAAATCCAGGTTCGCCAATCCGACCGTAGCGATTCTCGCAGTTGAGTCATTCATGGCGGCGTCGATCCACCGCTCGCCGGGCCTTTTCAACGTCGCCCTTCGCTTTTGATCGATCGTGCCTGGACATGTTATACAAATTGTATAAACTCGTCCAGAGTCAATTCGATTGTTTTCCAGCGAGCTCAAAATCTTTGGCGGTCCATGCACGACGGCGTACTGTTCACACCGGCCCACGCCCAAGCCGCACTGGGCGAGTTGCAACGAGAAATCAATCGCATGCAGCGTTCGATTCGTTTGGCGATCCAGTCCCAGTTGGGAAAGCTAGCCGGGCAGTCGCTGGAAACGCTGCCCCAGAACCAAGACCTTGCGAAGATGATTCATGAGTTGCTGGAGTCGCACGGGCTCCGGCTTAAGTGTCCTGAATGCGGGCATCCCGCCATTTTGCGAGTTTCGCGGCGTCCTGGGGCCAGTGCCGGTGTGTTTGTGTTTGATCACACGATCGAGGGAAAGCGAACTTTCCACGGCGGCCGTCAAGTCGTCCCCGAGATCCTGCTGACGGGCAAGCCGGCGCGGAAAAAGCCGAGGCTCTCGTCGACGGAGGTTCGGGGCGAAGCGACACCGCCTGGGGACTCGTGAGCTTTGTCCGAGCGGTTCGTGCTGGTCACCTTGGGCCGGTCGCGGCGTCTGCTATCATCCGGCGATGAATGCAATGCCACTTTCACTGCCGACCGCCGACGAATCCGTGGTGATGCTCCGGGCGGCGATTGGCCAGATCGAGTTTGCCCGGCGCTACACGCTGGAGCTCATTGAATCGGTGCCACACCGGCGATGGTTTGAAATCCCGCAGGGGTTTTCGGCGCCGGTCGCTTGGCATGTGGGGCATCTTGCGGTGAGCCAGTACGGATTGTTGATGTTTCGTATCCGCGGACGAAATCCCGATGATCTCGATTTGATCCCGGGGCGATTCCGCAAGGCGTATGGGCGGGGCAGTGTGCCGTCGGCCGATGCATCGTCACAGCCTTCGCCGAGCGAACTGATGGACCGATTGGGCCGAGTGCACGAGCAAGCGATGGCCGAAATTCAAAGCATCGACCCCGACGTGTTGTTGGAAGCGGTGGAGATGCCTTACGCGGCTTACCCCATCAAGCTCGGTGCCGTGTTGTTTTGTCCGCTGCACGAACAAATTCATGCCGGGCATTTGGGACTCGTTCGTCGAGGCCTTGGTTTGGAGCCGATTCGATAGCGACCATGGAAATCATCAACGGTTCGATCTACGACCACCCTAAATACTATGACCTGGTATTCGGCGCCGATTGTGCCGCGGAGACTAAGTTTATCCTGGCCTGTGCCGAGCGTTTCTTCGGTCGCAAGGCCAAGCGTTTCTATGAACCCGCTTGCGGTACCGGTCGCTTGCTTCAATCGCTAGCAAAGCGGGGCGTTCAAGTGGGCGGATTGGATTTGAATCCCAAGGCCGTCGCGTTTTGCAACGCCAGATTCGATCGTCACGGAATCGAGGCTCGCGTCACCGTTGACGATATGGCGGACTTTGCCGTCCAGCGACCTTTTGACGTCGCATTCAACACCATCAATAGCTTTCGCCACCTGCAAACGGAAAAGCTTGCTCGCTCGCATTTGCAATGCATGGGTCGAGCCATGCGTGACGGAGGCTTGTACTTGCTGGGAGTTCATTTGACGCCAACCGATGCGGAGCCCAGCGACGGCGAGTCTTGGTCCGCCCGACGCGGCCATCTATCGATCAACACTCACATGTGGACGAACGATCGCAACCCGAAAACTCGCATCGAGCGATACGGCATCCGCTTTGATATACACAGCCCCACCAAAAGTTTTCGGATCAACGATGAGCTCGTCTTGCGCAGCTACACCTGTGGTCAGATGGATCGATTGATTGCGAGCAGCGGATGTTGGGAATGCGTGGAGACGTACGACTTTCATTACCGGATCGATGAGCCCATCGAAGTCGACTCGACGAGCGAGGACGTCGTGTACGTGTTACGCCGGACGGGCACTTAGTTTGGGTCTCGTCTGCATCGTGCTCACGTGTTGCATCGACTAAGTGTCTCGCATTGATCGAGACCCGACAATCACTCACAAAGTCGGGGGCGATTCCGGTTGGCGACCGCTGCGGGCAAAGCCCCACGCGGCCAAGATACACAGCCCCGCGATACTGCCAGCGACGGCCGCGTCCGTCCCCCAACGACGCTTTTCGTTCGCAATTTTTTGATAGTTGTAAGCGGACACGATGTCGACGCCATATTTCTCCATGTCTTCCCATTCTCGGATCAATTGCGCCGATTGGGCTTCCTTGTACGCCTGGCGCATTTGATCGATATGCAGTTCGGTATTGGAGGGGACCGTGATCAATGCCCAGCGAATTCCGCAAAAAGCAGCGATCAAGAGGCACAGGGTGGCAAGACCGCCGAAGATCACGAACCCCGTCGTGCGACCACCCGAGGCGACTTCGCTGGGACCGACCTCAGGGACGCCCGGTGTTCCCGCCGTGGGCAACTGTCGCAGTTCACCAAGCTTGGGCACGCGAGCGACTTCGCCGCATTGCGGACAGGGAATCTCGTCGCCCGCCTGGGCTGGAGAGACCGGGATGGAGGTTTGGCAATGCGAGCAAGTCAGCAAATACATGAGGATGAAATGAAGAGGAATTGAAGGGTGATCGACTAGACCCGATTTTACTCGTGACTAGAATCCAGTTGTGCAAACGGCACCACCGCCAAACATCGTCGCTTCCAAACCGTCGTTGTCCCAGTCCACGTAGTCGAATTCTCAGGAGGGGCGAGTCCCTTCAAAGAGCTCATGCGTACGACCGTGACCCGTCGGCTGCGGAACATCCCTGAGATGACCCGCGACGAAAACAACGAACTGTTTTGTTCGTCTTCGCGGCCCAAGGGATTTGGGTTCGCTTCTCGAGTGGTAAATTTTGCCGGCTGCCGCCAGGAGGGCATCAAAGCCACGGGGCTTTGGATCGTTCGGACAGGGGAAAATTTCTGCAAAATAAAATCGCTGCTTCGTCGCAAGCAGCGGTCGTATCTTGCCTAGCCTGCCGGGTCTTCCAGTGTCCGCGAGACTTTGTGGCCGATTACCGTCAGAGACCTTGGTTGGTGCAAGTAGGGGACGCTGCGATAATGCTGGTATGGAGTCGATGGTTTGTTGCTCAGCAATTTTTCGTTGCTGGTCAAACGATTGACAAAGTGCTGTCGTTAGATGTGGCTCAAAAGGAAAATTTTTCCATTTCAGTAGACAGAGTGAATGTGGTTCGAGTGGGGTGGTAGAGTTATCGAGTGATTGCATCCGCGTCACGATGAATACTTCGACCGCGAGGACATGCTGCACTGTCGCAGCCATCACTGCTGAACATGGGAAAAGTACCGAGTAACTTCAAAACGCATGTCGCTTTTGGGGACCCTGCTGACCAGGATAGGTCACATCGTTGTCGCTTGATAATCCGAATGATTAACGACCCAAACTACCCTTGATGTCGTCGCCGAATCGCCGGTGGACATCCACCCTCCCATTTTCATTCTTAGTTTTTACCTCGCCGTTGGACGTGTTGCTCATCGCAACTTTGCCTTTCGCACCCTACCCCATTGCCAATTGCTCGTGAGCCGCGTGGCTGTTTTGTCGCGATCGTCTCACTGAATTCATACAGTCATCAGTTACCGCTGCAGGAGTTTTTACTTTGTTCGATACCCTTCTCGACGAATTCGAAGACGTCTCCGCTCAGAGCACCGATGTCGTTACCGGCGGTTTTCGCAAGATGCCGGTCGACGACAGTGAGGACGACGATGGTGCATCCATCGCCGTTGGTGACGTTGCGGCTGAGGGTGAAGTCCAGCTCGACAGCCCTGATGAGTTGATGTCGATTGACGACAACGAATCGTGGTCCGACGACCCCGTTCGCATGTATCTCACTCAAATGGGTGAGATTCCGTTATTGACACGCAAACAAGAAATCGAGCTCGCCAAGCGGATCGAAGAAACCCGCCGTCGATTTCGCACCAAGTTGCTCGAAAACCACTACGTCCTCGTCGAAGCCTACAAAACGCTCAAGAAGGTTTATCGCGGCCAGTTGCCCTTCGATCGTACGGTCCAGGTATCGGTTACGGATCGTTTGGAGAAGGAGCAGATCATCGGTCGGCTTCCGCACAACTTGCGGACACTTCAAACACTGCTGCGTCGCAACCGTCATGACTGGAAAGTCTCGCTCAGCAAAACCGCGTCCCAGCGTCGTCGTGCCGAAGCGTGGCGGTCGCTGGCCCGTCGTCGTCGTCGCGCTGTTCGGCTCGTCGAAGAACTCGGTTTGCGAACCCAACGCATCGAAACTCGCATTGAGCTGCTTGAAAAGTTTTCACGTCGGCTCGACGAGATTGATGCTGCGATTAACGATCAGCGACGCACCAAGCACGGCCGTGAAGTCCGTGACAAATTGATGCACGAACGTCGCCAAATTTTGACCGCATGCCAGGAAACGCCCACATCGCTACGCAATCGCGTCAAGATGTTGAGTAAGGTCTATTCGGAATATCAACAAGCCAAGCGAGAGCTCAGCGAAGGCAACTTGCGATTGGTTGTGTCGATCGCCAAGAAGTACCGCAACCGAGGTCTATCATTCTTGGATCTTATCCAAGAGGGTAACGCGGGCCTGATGCGTGCGGTGGACAAGTTCGAATACCGACGCGGATTTAAATTCTGTACCTATGCGACATGGTGGATTCGCCAGGCGATCACACGTGCGGTCGCGGATCAAAGCCGTACTATTCGCATCCCGGTACACATGGTCGAAACGATGAGTCGCGTTCGCAACGTTGCTCGTCAATTGCTGCAAGAACTCGGTCGTGAACCCAGCATCGAAGAAACGGCTCGCCGCGCCGACGTGACGGTCGAAGAGGCACGTCGCGTGCTAACGATGAGTCGCTTTCCGATTTCATTGGATCGACCGGTCGGCAATAGCGAGGACAGCCAATTCGGCGACCTGCTTCCCGATGGGACAGCGGAAAGTCCTCAAATCGGCGCGACTCAGGAAATGCTTCGCGATCGAATCAACGGAGTCCTCAAGAGTTTGTCGTATCGCGAACGCGAAATCATCAAGCTTCGCTACGGACTCGGTGATGGTTACAGTTACACGCTCGAAGAAGTCGGACATATCTTCAAGGTGACTCGCGAACGAATCCGGCAGATCGAAGCCAAGGCGGTGCGAAAGCTGCAACAGCCAAGCCGCAGCCAAGATCTCGTAGGCTTCCTTGATTAGTCGTCGGTCGCCAATTTCATTTTCATTGCTTAGCGGCACGTTCCATTGGGATGTGCCGCTTTTTTTTGCGACGCGGTAATTCCGGCTGGTGATTGTCAATCGATGGCCTGCGGACGATCGCCGTCATCGCTAAACTCATGGCGTCGGCTGGCCCTCTTCAACGCTCCGGCATTGGCTCGGCGAATGACGATCGAGGGTTCCCCTTCCCGCCGATCGCTTTGCCGTCGGTGGTATTCCCGTGGATTCTTGTGTCAATCGATCGTGACTCACCATTGCCCGACTCCGGCCCAGTGCTCGACTTCGCCCCAGTGCTCCACGGCGTCACCGCTGCGACCGCTTTATCGCCATGCCACACCAGGCGATCGTTGCAGCGATTGGTTGCCTTGGGGTTGGTGCAATTTGCGGCGGAATCCTTTCGGTGAATTGACTCGCCAGGAACGAGTGGCGGTCGCGGTAATCGACGTCGAACAATGGTGCACGTGGTTTGAACCGGCGCTTGCCGGTGGCGAGCGCAGGGCGATCCAATTCATCGGTCGGGCAGGGCGAGGCAAAACGACTCGGATGCTTGTCCTCGCCGCTCGCTTTGCCCAGAGCAGTTATACGTACATCGCCGAGGACGAACCTTGTCCGCCGATCCCCTGGGGCAAGCCGATCCTGATCGACGAAGCCCAGCGATTGCCTCGCGCGGCGAGGTCGGCCGTGTTTTCGTCAGGTGCGCCGCTGGTTCTGGCGACGCATCGGTGTCTGGCCCGCACCTTGGCCCGCTTCGGTTATCTTGTGACGACGATTCGTATCGGTGCCCAGAATCACGAACCGCTGTTGCGTGAAATGGTACGTCGACGAATCGATGCGTCGCGTCATCGTGAAGGACCGCTTCCCCAATTGAGTGCCCATGATGCGGCGCAGTTGATCCGGCGTTTCGGCACCGATTTTCGTGCCATCGAAAATTTTCTGTACGAACAAGTTCAAGCCCAGTGCTACAGCCATGGCGAAATGCGATTTATCGATTGAGTTGGATGATGCCGAGCGTGTTTACTTTGGTGGCGAGAAGATCGCC
Source organism: Pirellulaceae bacterium (assembly GCA_041741195.1). Lineage (GTDB taxonomy): Bacteria > Planctomycetota > Planctomycetia > Pirellulales > Pirellulaceae > JBBSJZ01. The sequence goes on along the minus strand of JBGSKM010000005.1, from coordinate 148,399 downwards.
GGCAAGGTTCACGTCCGTGCCGACGCGAATGTTCAGTGCAGCGGTCTGGAGGTGCGCACGGTTTGGAAAACGCACGGACGAGGCAATGTCGCCACAGGAACGAGTGAAGCTGTGACCGTCTTTACGGGCGCGTGGAATGCCGGTGAGAAGGTGGAATATCCGTTCGAGTTGACGGTCGCGGTTTGGCCACCGACTTACCACGGCCATCACTTGAACATTGATCACTACGTCGAAGCTCAGGCGAAGATCCCATGGTCGTTTGATCCCCAGGCTTCGGCGATGTTTTTGATGCGGCCCAACAACACAGTGGGTGTTCCAATCTCGCCCGCAAGTGCAGCTGTTTCAAACGGTGTCGTCCAAAGCATCGTCGCTGCGGTGGCAGCGATGTTCATGTTGGTCTTTTGCGTCGCATCCGCCGCAAATCCGATCGTGATGGTGATCTTTGGGTTAATAGCCATTGCCGTCATCACATTCTGGATGGTTCGAGTCGTTCTACCAAAGTATCGACTCGGTGAAGTGAGCGCATCGCTCGACCAAGCCACTTTCGCACCTGGCGATGCGGTTGCCGGAAAACTCTCGATTCGTCCACGGCGCAACGTCACTATCAACGGAATCGAACTCAAGTTCGAAGCTCGCGAGCAATGTGTGAGCGGTAGCGGCAGTAACAAAACCACACACCGGCATGTGATATTCGAAACGCTCCAATCGCTTTCCGCACCGACAACGCTGAGTGCCGACCAGCCGCATGAGTTTCCATTTGCCGTCGAGATTCCGCGCGATGCGGTGTACAGCATTGACTTGAGCGACAACGACCTGATTTGGTCAGCGAACTTGCGGGTCGATATTCCACGCTGGCCGGATTGGCGCATGGATTTGCCGCTGGTCGTTCTGCCAGCGGTCGGAGGCGGCGACGCGATTCGATCGCCGCTGGAGCACCAAACGGCGAGTCCGCTGGCCGCCGACGTCGCGATCTCTCATGCGGATGATTCCGTCGTGACGTTCGAGGAAACCGCGAAGCACCTTTGGAAAGTTCGCGACAATCCGGATGCCGCAAAGATGCTAGCCGACGCTGTCACCGGATTGTCGTTCAAGATCCAGGCCACCCTGGAGCGGCGGCTGTTGTACAGCGGCGAAGACGATCCGCATGTCTATCCGAACGGCTATGCGATCTGGGCGCGACACACCGAGCCGCCGCTACCGCTGGTGATCTATGTGCCACGCGAACTCGGTGATGAGTTCGAGCAGCTCGGCGAAGGCAACTGGGAAGGGCAGGCGACGGTGGTCGGATGGGACCGGGTGCATCGACGGCTGCAGATAAAAATCGATCGACCATAAGTATCACGGTCGGTTCTCAAGTCGGTAGGTGCGATCTAAACTCTGGGCATTGTTCCCCAACTTGCCCCAACCACATTTATCTCATGCCGTCGCCACGAGTCCTCGTTCTTCGCGCCCCCGGTACCAATTGTGACGAGGAGACGGCCCACGCATTTGAGCGGGCGGGGGCTCAAACGGAACGGGTCCACGTCAATCGCTTGATTGAAAACCCGGCATTGCAGGATCGCTACCAGATCCTGTGCATCCCTGGAGGTTTTTCTTATGGCGACGACATCGCGGCGGGACGAATTCTGGCAACTCGGCTGCGTCGACATCTCTCGGGGTTGGTCGATGCGTTCGTGCATGGCAAGGGCGACCGGTTGGTGCTTGGCATTTGCAACGGGATGCAGGTTTTGATGCGATTGGGAGTTCTCACCGAGGGGCTTCAAACGAACGCATCGGTCCCCGCGACCCTGTCGTGGAACAATCACGGACGATTCGAAGATCGCTGGGTGCATTTGGCCGTCGACGAGACACCGTGTGTCTTCTTGCGGGGAATTGAGCATCTTTATCTACCGATGGCCCATGCGGAGGGCAAGTTTGTGACCGCCGACGACTCGGTGCTCGAGCAGCTTCGGTCGGCAGGTCGGCTGGCCGTTCGCTACAGCGACGGTGAGCACGGCACCATTGTCGATGAAACCTTGCCATTTCCTGCCAATCCCAACGGCGCGACCGCGAATGTGGCCGGCGTTTGCGATGCCAGCGGCCGAGTATTCGGGTTGATGCCACATCCGGAGCGGCATATCGACTATACCCATCATCCGTTTTGGACTCGGCGCGAAACCCAGCCGGAAGCGGGGGATGGGCTAGCGATTTTCCAAAACGCGGTGACCTGGTTCGCGTAGTTTTCGGCGTGCAGGGACAAAAAAAGACCCTCCCCCCATATTTCAGTCCAGGTATAATCCGTTCGTTCACCCAACGCATTTAGTCTAGGGTGAAGTAGGCTTATCAGGATGAATGACATGCTTGGGCGGTATCTGATTGCGGTCTTATCAGCCGCTTTGATGGTGTTTTCCGCCGGGTGTGGACGAGGCAGTCACGACGCCCCAGAAGTCACGTCCCAGCAAGAGCTGGCAGACTTTTTGAAAGAAAATCCGGATTACGCAGGTGCGTCTTCACGTCCGCCCTCGTCAAAAGCACCCCTGGAGCTGGGGCGATAGTCAAGTGTGCATTTTGATTTGAGAGAACTTCCGGTAGCAACACTGTGACCGCGGAGCTAAGGATCTTCGATGAAAAACAATACTAGAGCGACAGGTTTCACGCTCGTGGAGCTGCTGGTTGTCATCGCAATCATTGGCGTGCTTGTGGGACTGTTGCTCCCTGCGGTCCAGGCCGCTCGTGAAGCTGCTCGTCGAATGCAATGCAGCAACAATGTAAAACAACTTGGTCTAGCGGCCCACAACTATCACTCTGCTTACAACAAGCTACCTCAGTACCAAGGTGGAAGTGGCGGCCAGCCGTTAGCAGCGTCGTTTGATCCGATCGTTGGACGAAATGGTAATTCACTCAGCATCTTTGTCGGGCTGTTACCGTTTTTCGAACAGCAGGCGCTGTGGGAGCAAATCAGCAACCCGCTTCTCGATCCCATTACTGGTGATCCCTTTCCAGCGATGGGACCGACGCCCTATAAACGCTTAGCCAGTCATGCCGTCACTCGATATGAGCCCTGGTTGACTGAGCTACCAACATTGCGTTGTCCGAGCGATCCGGGAGCCGGGCTTCCGGCACACGCGAGAACGAACTACGCCGCATGCCTGGGCGATTCAGCGATGGTGAATCATGGGCCGCTGCTTCCAGACACGAACGTCAACAACAATGGCCCTTGGCGACCCGATCGGAATGCTGCGATCGCGGCACAAGGTTCGTGTCGCGGCGCGTTCGTCGCTCGCCATTTGACTTCGTTTGCCGACCTCCGCGACGGATTGGCGAACACGATCTTGGTTGGCGAAATCAACACTGACTTAGGTGACGATGACATCACGACACAACTTTCCGTTGTGACGCTCGCCGACGTGGCTCCAAACCCAAGCTACTGTTATGACGAAGGCCATCCCAACCCGGCGCGACCACGATATTGGGGGCCAGCGTCAACAAAAGTTGAAATTGATTACGTCCGCGGATCCGCTTGGGCTCTTGGACTTCATCTGTGCACTGGCTTCAACACGATCTTGCCTCCCAACTCCGGGATGTGCGGCTCCATCGGTTCAGTTATCTCACCATTGATGGGCGGTGTGACGCCAGCAAGCAGCCGTCATGTCGGCGGCGCTCACATGCTCCTCGCGGATGGATCCGTGCGTTTTGTCACCGATTCGATCGAAGCGGGCAACTCGCATGCTTCCACGGTTTTTTACGACATGGATGCGGATGGAAACGCCAGCGACAGTAGTGCTGCGCCAAGCCAAGTGGGCGCACCAAGCCCGTTCGGTCTGTGGGGAGCCTTGGGAACTCGAGCATCGAGCGAAGTCGTCGAAGGGTTCTAAATTCGCGGAACCCGTCCCATGCCCACGCAGCGTTTCTCGCTCAGCGATCGAAGTGGATGCTGCAGCTTCCTTGGTCGCACTTTTGTTCGCCACCGAGCTTACCCGCGATCTGGTAGCGGCGTTTGGCGACTTGGTGATACATCCATCGCCATAATCGCGCGGTTCCTGGAATGTGCAAAACCGGAGCCGCAAGCCAGAGTGTCGGCAATCGACGCGACAGATATTTTACGGCGTCGGCTCCACCATGCTGGCCGCCTCGTTGATCAATGACATACATTTGGCTCATCAGCTCATCGTGGCTCAGTCCGGGATACCGACTGGCCACCCGCGGATCATGCAACGACAGGAATGACAAGCGTTTTCCGCCGAAGTCGAGTTGATGAAGCCGCTGCACGCCCGCTCGGCAAAAGACACAGTCGCCATCGTAAATCACCACATCGGTGTTACCGTGATCATCGGGGTCCGGTAATGATGACTGCTCTGTGTGCACGGTTTTTCCTGTTTTGCCTGGATTCTCGGCCAAGCGAGTTCGTATGATATCGTTAGTACATTATGGCCCACGATTCAAAACCAAAGTGGCTTTGATTGGCCGCCCGTCCCAGGATTGACCGCAATGAATACCATCCAATCACAGGTCAAGCGAGCTCGCCGACGTATTCTTGCGGGACTTTTTGGACGTGCGCTCTGTGTTTCGTTGTTTGTGGCTTTGTTGATCTCGACGCTCGCGATCGGCGCCGCGGCCATCTGGGATGTTCCGGTTCCGCTAGACATTTGGTCGACATGGTGGGTAACGGGCGGTGTACTGGGTGCGATTCTCTCCGCCGGTGTTTATGCATTCGTGAAACGACCCACGATGCAATTGGTGGCTAGCGAGCTCGATCGCCGATTCGGGCTCCGCGAACGAATCAGCAGCACGATGATGCTGGATTCGGTCCAACAACAATCGCCACTGGCCGGCGCATTGATTGCAGACGCCCAACGACGAGCAGGGCAAATTTCGATCGCTGAAAAGTTTTCGCTACGCCCCAATCAATGGACCTGGTTACCCGTGTCGATGGTCCCGGTGCTGGCGCTCGTCATGTTCCTGGTCGAGCCCGCGAAGTCATCGGTCGCCAGCGCCGCAAAGTCCGTTGATGCGGCGGAGGCGGCGCAAGTCTCCACGGCTGCCGAGCAACTCAAACGGCGAATTCAAGCCCAGCGTCGTAAGGCTGAAATGGAGGGATTGGAGGAAGCCGAGGATTTGTTTCGCAAACTCGAGGCGGACCTCGATAAAGTCACTCAAAAGAACGACCTCAATCGCAAAGACGCGATGATCGCCATGAATGATCTCAAAAAGGAGATCGAAAAGCGTCGCGAAGAACTCGGTTCACCCGATCAGGTCCAACGGGCGCTTGCGCAAATGAAGGGGCTCGAATCCGGTCCCGCGGAAAAGATTGCCAAAGCGATGGAGGATGGCGACTTCAGTAAAGCTAAAGAGTTGGTGAAAGAGCTAACTCAAAAACTGAAGGACGGGAAGCTCACTCAGGCGGACAAGGATCAGCTCAAAAAGCAGATGGAGCAAATGCAACAACAATTGCAGCAAGCTGCCCAAGAGCATGAGCAAAAGAAAGAGCAGCTAAAACAGCAAATTGATCAAGCGAAACGCGAAGGTCGCGGGGAAGACGCCGCGAAATTGCAAACGCAGCTCAATGGGCTGGAAGTGCAAGATAGCCAAGTGCAAAAGATGCAACAGATGGCCGAGGCGATGGAAAAGGCGACCCAGGCGATGGAGAACGGCGACGTGCAAAAGGCCAGTGAGTCGCTCGACCAAATCAGTGACGAACTTGACGCGATGCAGCAAGAAATGTCCGAGATGGAAGAATTGCAGCAGGCGATGGACCAACTTTCCGAATGCAAAAGCCAAATGCGTTGCCAAAGTTGTGGCGGTGCCGGATGTGAGCAATGCCGAGGCGGGAATGCCGACCAGGCTAAGGGAGGTTCCCAGTGGGGACGTGGCACCGGGTCCGGTACGGGGCCCGAGACCGATCTGGATACCAATAGCTACGACACCAAAGTTCGGGGCGACGTGCAAAAAGGCGAAGTCGTCACCGCCGGTACTGCGGAAGGTCCCAATCGCAAGGGCGCCAGCCAGCAGGAGATCCAACAGGCGATCGAAAGTGTTCTGGCCAACGAAAGCGATCCGCTGGAGAATCAATCGCTTCCCCGCGACGAGCGAGAACACGCGGAGCAATATTTCAATCGGCTGCGTGACGGTAGTTGAACCGACCGCCGCACTTCTCGTCGAATCGTTCTGGTTGAAAGTCGATGTTGGCGCTAGCCAGCCGATCGATTTGGGATACACTGCCTGGTGAGGTGAATATCCGGCGGGAGAGATCTCTGGTGAATACTGGAGACGCCGAAGGTGCAAAATAACCCTGAATCGCTCAGGCAAAAGGACCGCCGGAATTGATACACCTCCTCTGGAGAGCGACGCCATGCGGACATTTTCTACGTTGAAGAATTTCGCATAGCGTGTCCACCGAAGGGGAAAGGTTAGCGAATTGTCTTCGCAAACCGGATCTCTCAGGTACACGGGACAGAGGGGCCAAACGTCTCGCACGAGAATCGTGATGGCTAACCGTTTGTCCCCGTTCGTTGCTCGCCACCTTGGTCCCCGCGATACCGATATCCAATCGATGCTGGAGACGCTGGGGTTTTCGACGCTTGATGAGCTGACCCACGCCGTCATTCCACCGCGAATCCTTGATGATGCGCCGATGGATCTACCGTCAGGTGTGAGCGAGGAGCAAGCGCTCGCGGAGTTGGCGGCGATCGCGAGCGAGAATCGAGTGCTTAGGTCGTTCATTGGCCAGGGCTACTACGGCACCTACGTGCCGAAGGTGATCCAGCGAAACGTACTGGAAAATCCCGCGTGGTACACGGCCTACACTCCCTATCAACCGGAGATCTCCCAGGGCCGATTGGAGATCTTGTTTTACTTTCAAACGATGGTCTCGGAACTCACAGGACTGGCCATCGCGAACGCATCACTGCTCGATGAAGCCACGGCCGCTGCGGAAGCCATGACGCTTTGTCAACGAAGCGTGAAGCGTCAATCGCATCGTTTCTTGGTCTCGACGCTTTGCCATCCCCAAACTGTCGCGGTGCTGCGCACTCGCGCCGAACCGCTGGGCATTGAAATTGTGATGTTCGACGAAATGTCGCCGGTAGAAAGTTGGGATCACGTTTTTGGGGTGCTGGTCCAATACCCAGCGACCGATGGCAGCGTGAACGACTACACGTCGCTCATTGATGAAGCTCACGAGAACCACACGCTGGTCGTTATGGCGACGAATCTGCTGGCACTGGTGAAATTGCGATCGCCTGGAGCTCTTGGGGCCGACGTCGCGATCGGAAACTCACAACGATTCGGGGTGCCCTTCGGACTGGGTGGACCGCACGCCGCGTTCATGTCGACCAAAGATGAATTCAAGCGAACGATGCCGGGACGTCTCGTCGGACAATCGATCGACCGGCACGGCAAGCCCGCGTTTCGATTGAGTCTACAAACACGCGAGCAACACATTCGTCGCGAGAAGGCGACATCGAATATCTGTACGGCTCAGGCCTTGTTGGCGATCATGTCGACCCTCTATGCGGCCTACCATGGACCCGAGGGGCTGCGTGTCATTGCCGATCGAGTGCATGGTTTGACGGCTCGCCTGTATCACACGCTCGCCCAAGCCGGTTGGAGTTTTTCGAGCGACCAATTTTTTGACACACTCGTTTTCGAAGCGGGACATCGTGTCGATGAAATCTTGGCCGCGGCTGTCCGAGCGGGTTTCAATCTTCGGCGGTACAGCGATTCGCAGGTTGGCATCTCATTGGATGAAACGACGACCGAGTGTGAACTTGCATCGATCGCTCATTTGCTGGGGGCAACGCTACTTGCGCAGCCGTGCGACTCGCCGATTGATCCGGCGCATCTGCGTCACGACCGCGTGCTGACCCAAGACGTCTTTCATCACCACCGCAGCGAAACGGAGATGATGCGTTATCTACGGCGGTTGTCCGAAATGGATATCGCGCTGGATCGTGCGATGATTCCGTTGGGCTCTTGCACGATGAAGCTCAACGCGGCAAGCGAGTTGACTCCCATCACTTGGCCCGAATTTAACTCCATCCATCCGTTTGCGCCGCCGGACCAGTGGAACGGATATCGCAAGTTGATCGATAGTCTGGAATCTATGTTGTGCACGATCACGGGCTACGATCAAGTTTCGCTACAGCCCAACGCGGGTTCGCAGGGCGAATATGCGGGCTTGTTGGCGATCAAACGTTACCACGAGTCACGTGGCGACTTCGGACGCGATGTGTGTTTGACACCCAGTAGCGCCCACGGCACCAATCCGGCGAGCGCTCAAATGGCGAACATGAAAGTGGTCGTCGTCAAATGCGACGCTGCGGGCAATGTCGATCTAAACGATCTCGATGCCAAGATCGCCGCCAATCAAGACAAGATCGCCGCGATCATGATTACCTACCCATCAACGCACGGCGTGTTCGAGGAAGGTGTTTCGGCGGTGTGCGAGAAGGTTCACGCCGCGGGCGGACAGGTTTACATCGACGGTGCTAATCTGAATGCGCTCGTCGGTCTCGCCAAGCCAGGAAAGTTTGGTGGCGATGTTTCGCATTTAAACTTGCACAAGACTTTCTGCATCCCGCACGGGGGTGGCGGTCCAGGGGTTGGACCCATCGGCGTTCGGGCCCACTTGGCCGCGTTTATGCCGGCCGATGGCATTCACAAAGACCGCGTCGGTCCTGTCGTGAGCGCGGCTCCCTTTGGCAGTGCGAGCTTGCTGCCGATTTCGTGGATGTACATTCGCATGATGGGACCGCATGGACTTCGCAAAGCCACACAAGTCGCGATTTTGAATGCCAATTACGTCGCTCACCAGCTCAAAGACAACTATCCGATTTTGTACACCGGCAAGCATGGGTTGGTGGCCCACGAGTGCATCATCGATACTCGCCCGATGGACAAGGATGCTCACGTCAGCGTGGATGATATTGCCAAGCGACTGGTCGACTATGGATTTCACGCGCCCACCATGTCCTTTCCCGTCGCTGGGACATTGATGATTGAGCCGACCGAGAGTGAACCGAAGTCGGAGTTGGATCGATTTTGCCGCGCCATGAATTTGATTTTCGCAGAATACGAGCGAATCAAATCGGGCGAATGGACCGCAGAGAATAATCCCCTGGCGAACGCTCCCCACACGCTCGAAGCGATCATCAGCGATTCACTGGCCTACGATCGCCGAGTCGCGGTTTGCCCCGACCCGCTCCAGGATTACCGAGTGAAATACTTTCCACCGGTCGGACGCGTGGACAACGTGTACGGGGATCGCAATCTCATTTGTTCGTGTCCACCCACAGACGCTTATAATGAAGCTGAATTGACCGAGGGAGCCACGGCCGTCCCAGAAGCGATTCACGGCTAAAGAACTCATTCGGCACACCTCGTAGGCCGTCATCAAGGAGCGTCAGCGACGCCGATCCGGCAGGTGTTGTTCACCGGAATCTGCCGGATCTTCGCCGAGCCTTGATCCGGCCTACGTAGTTTGATCCGGCCAGCATGGTCCCGTAGGCCGGCATCAAGGAGCGTCAGCGACGCCGATCTGGCATGGCTTTCCGCCGGTATTTGCCGGATCTTCGCCGAGCCTTGATCCGGTCTACGTAGTTTGATCCGGCGGGCGTTGGCTTACAGGTCCGCTAGGGCTGCTTCGAGCAATTCCGATTGCTCGAGCTTGTGCGTTGCCATACTGCCGGTGCTCGGGCTGGCGGATTCGGCTCGGGTAATCTTACGGAAGCCGAATCGGTGTTGAATGTCGTCACCGAAATTAAGCTTCATGTAGGACCACGCGCCCATGTTCAGCGGTTCTTCCTGGACCCAAACGACATCGCACCCGTCGGGCGCGTCGGCAAGGGGTTGCAGCAATTCGTCGGACGATAACGGATAGAGTTGCTCGATTCGAACGACCGCCAGTCCTTCGATTTCGCGTTCATCGCGGGCTTCGACAAGATCATAGTAAACTTTGCCCGTGCAAAGGATGATGCGTCGACATGTTGTCAAATCGACGCTGTGATCGACGAGAACTTTTTTGAATGAGCCGTCCGACAAATCCTCCAACGGACTCACCGCTTGCGGGTGTCGCAACAGACTCTTGGGCGTCATCACGATCAGTGGCTTGCGCCATTTGCGAATCACTTGGCGACGCAGCATGTGGTAATACTGCGCCGGTGTCGTGGGTTGGCAAACTTGGATATTGTGTTCTGCCGACATGAGCAGAAACCGCTCGATACGAGCACTGCAATGTTCGGGGCCTTGGCCCTCGAAGCCGTGCGGCAGCAGCATGACCAAACCACTCAAGCGATTCCATTTGTCTTCGGCGCTGGCGATGAACTGGTCCACGATGACCTGGGCACAGTTCCAAAAGTCACCGAACTGAGCTTCCCACGCGACGAGTCCGTCGGGGCTATCCAGCGAGTACCCGTATTCGAATCCGAGCACACCGGCTTCGCAAAGCGGACTATTGAACAGGTGGAGCGGGCCCTGAGTATCGGATACGTTTTTCAGCGGCGTGTACTCGTCGCCATTTTTGACATCGTGCAGCACCGCGTGACGTTGGCTAAAGGTACCTCGCTCACTGTCTTGACCGGTGATACGAATGGGTCGACCATCGGCGAGCAGGGTCGCAAAGGCGGCCGCCTCGGCGCTGGCCCAGTCGAACGACCGTTCTCCCGCGGCCATCTCGCGACGCTGGGCCATCGGGCGTTTGAGTTTCTTGTGGGCCGCGAAGCCTTCGGGCAACCGAGTGAGCCCGTCAACTAGCTGGCTTAGTTTTTGACGATCATACGTCGTGTCGGTGACTTCGGTCGGTTCGGGGCCACCGAAGTAATCGCTCCAATTGGCCGCGAGCGTTTGTGTGTCGGGCACGAAAGGTTGGTTCTTGCTCGCTTCGAATTCCGACTCGAGCTTTTCGGTCCGATCGCGCCCGATCTCTTCGGCCTCTTCGGGAGTGATCTTGCCAAGTTCGAGCAATCGCCCGAGGTATTGTTCGCGAACGGAGGCGCGACGATCGATTTCCGCATACATGCGGGGTTGGGTAAACCGAGGCTCGTCCCCCTCGTTGTGTCCCCAGCGACGAAAGGCGTACAGGTCAATGACGACATCGCGGTGGAATTCTTTGCGAAAATCCATAGCGACGGACACGACTTGAGCGACGGCTTCGGGGTCTTCTCCGTTGACGTGAAAAATCGGAATCTGCAGCATTTTGGCGATGTCGGTCGCGTAGGTCGAACTGCGACCCTCGTTGGGTTCGGTCGTAAACCCAACTTGATTGTTGATAACGATGTGCAGGGTGCCGCCGGTTGTGTAGCCCAGCAATTGGCTCAAATTCAGCGTCTCTTGCACCACACCTTCGCCCGCAAAGGCCGCGTCACCATGGATCAAGATCGTGAGCACCTCTTGCCGTTTGATATCCCCACGTCGATCTTGTTTGCAGCGTGTTCGTCCCAAGGCGACGGTGTTGACGAACTCGAGGTGACTGGGGTTAAAGCACAAAGAGATGTGGATCGAGTCACCGGAGGCGGTCTTCCAGTCGCTGCTGTAACCGAGGTGATATCGAACGTCACCTCCCCCGCGTGAAAGTTCTGGGTTCGGATCGTCGAAGGACCAGAAAATATTCATCGCCCGTTTCTTGAGGATATTGGCCATCACGTTGAGTCGACCGCGGTGGGCCATCCCCATGACTACTTCCTTGACGTGGTGCTGGCCAGCTTTCTCCAGTGCCAGGTCAAGCATGGGGATCAAGCTTTCGGCGCCCTCGAGCGAAAAGGTCTTCGCACCCACAAATTTGCGACGGACAAACTCTTCGAAAATCGAAGCGTCGGCCAAGCGTGTGTAGATCCGACGTTGGACATCGTGCGAGAGCTCCAAGCGATTCTCGGTCGTTTCCATCCGCCGCTGCAGCCAATCGCGAATGTTGCGATTGTCGATGTGCATGAATTGCGCACCGATGCTTCGGCAATAGGTATTGCGAAGCTTGGTGAGGATCGCGTCCAGTGTTCCGCCGGAGACGTTCTCCAAGGCGCTGCTGTCGTACGGTCGCTGGAGATCGTTGTCGCTCAAGCCATAGCTTTGCGGGCTCAACTCCGGACAATCGTGCTTGAACAAGCCCAACGGATCCAATTGGGCGACCAAGTGGCCTCGAACCCGATATTCGCGGACGAGTTGGTCGATACGATCCTGGACGCGTGCCAACCAGAGGGCCTGGTCGGCTAACTCATCCCCGGTCGATCCCCGGCGGTGCTCGCCGTCGCTGCGCCAGTCCTCGCCATCGCCGGCAGAGCCATTGACGCCAGCTCCCACCGTTGCTTTGGCGAGTTTTTTGGTGCCCGCCCCGACAAGAAACTGTTCAAAGTACTGGCGCCACGTCTCCGAGACGCTCGACGGATCTCGCACGAACTGGACATACAGATCGTCGATATAGTCCAGGCTATAACTATTCATTGTGGAAAAAACAGCCAGTGAAGGCCGAATGGGCAGGGCATGGGCAGGTCCATTTACTTTAGAGAATCGGGTATCCGGGCGGAAGTGTTCGCGTAAGTTTTGTTGACACAAATGCGAGCGAAAATAGCCTTGCAATTGTGGTCCAGACGCCCCTGTTTGCTATCACGGCGCATGTCTGGCGCCTTCATTGCCGCCCTTTGTCGCAGGCGACAATGGTTGTTAAAGTTCATCGCCAATGAGCGTTTTCGGTAGTTCCTCTCGCTTTCTCCCTGTCCACTTTGCGTTTTGATTTATGGCCGTTCTGATCCAAGTTCGCGACGCACACAAACGCTACGGCGATCAAATCCTGCTCGACGGAGCCGAAGTTTCCCTCATCGATGATGTGAAGGTCGGCTTCGTCGGTCGCAATGGGGCCGGCAAATCAACCTTCCTCAAAGCCATCATGGGCGACGAGGAACTGGAAAAGGGAGAAGTGATCCACCATCCGAGTTTACGGATCGGTTACCTCCGCCAACACGATCCGTTCTTGCCAGGCGAGTCGGCGCTCGAATTCATGATGCGTGACAGTGGCGAACCGGATTGGCGATGCGGTGAAGTGGCTGGCCAGTTCGAACTCAAAGGCGCCTACCTGGAAGGTCCCGTGAAGGCGCTTTCGGGTGGTTGGCAAACCCGTGTCAAGTTGGCGGCACTGCTGCTGCACGCCCCCAATTTGCTCATGCTCGACGAGCCCACGAACTTCCTCGATTTGAGAACCCAAATTCTTTTGGAACACTTTCTTCGCGATTTCAAACAAGCCGCTCTCATTGTCAGTCACGATCGCGCGTTTTTAAAAGCCACCTGCACCGAGACGCTCGAATTGTCGCGAGGCAAGTTGACGATGTTTCCGGGCAAGATCGACGCATTCCTCGAATACCGCGAAGAACGTCGTGAACACGATCGTCGCGTCAATGCGACCGTCATCGCCAAGCAGAAGCAATTGCAGCGATTCATCGAAAAGAATCGCGCCAACGCTTCCACGGCAAGCCAGGCACGTAGCAAGGCCAAGCAACTCGAGCGGTTGCAAACCACCGAAATCGAAAAGGACGAACCCACGGTCAGTATTCGTGCGCCCCGTGTCGAACCACGCCAGGGTACCGTCCTCCGCTGTGAAGGCATGGTGATCGGCTACGGTGACCACGTGATTGCCGACGACATCAATCTGGAAATCGACCACGGGCAACGTGCCGCCATCGTGGGTGACAACGGTCAAGGTAAGACGACCCTGCTGCGAGCACTCGTCGGATCACTGCCATCACTCGGAGGAAAAATGAAATGGGGATACGGAACCGAAATCGGAACCTATGCCCAGCACGTCTACACGAGTCTCGATGAACGCCACACCGTGATCGAACACTTGGAGTACCACGCCGAGGCCGGCACGACGCGGCAAGAATTGCTGGCGATGGCCGGGGCCCTGTTGTTCCGCGACGAACACATCAACAAGAAAGTGAAAGTCCTTTCCGGTGGCGAACGCGCCCGGTTGTGCATGGCCGGTTTGCTCCTGGGCACCGCCAATGTGCTCGTTCTCGACGAACCGGGTAACCACTTGGACGTGGAAACGGTGGAGTCGCTCGCCGAAGCCTTGCTGCTCTACAAGGGCACCCTGATTTTTACCAGTCACGATCGGCACTTCATGCACCGCGTCGCGACCAGCGTGATCGAAGTCCGCGACGGCAAAGTGCGTAACTATTTCGGCGACTACGACGCCTACCTGGCCGCCATGGAAAACGAAGTCGACGAGGGCGAACGTCAACGCACCGGCGGCACCAAACCGGCGACCGCGGCGTTGCCGGCCGGTGCCCCTCCAAAATCCAAGGAAGTGGACCATCGCCAAAACCAGCGGGACCAACGGCGGGGCGACAAAGAAATCAAAAACCTCGAGAAAAAAATCGCGAGGCTGGATGGTGAAAAGAAAGCGATCAACGAAAAGTTGCTGACCGAAACCAACGCCGCCCAGGCGATGCGATTGCACCAAGAATTGGAAGCCGTCACCGCAGAGATGTCCGAAGCCGAAGAGCGTTGGTTGGAACTCAGCGGGTTCGAGTGACCAGCGATCACTCGCGTTGAAGGAACGTGACCGCGTTGCCAAACGCGGCGACCGCAACTCGATTGTGCCGGGGCGAAATCAAGTTCGCATAGGCGCGAACTCGCGATGAGTAATTGACTTCCAGTTCGGCGGTCATCGTCGCCGTGCGTGCGTTGTCATGCAAATAATTCGAGTCGATGTGGACGTTGTCCGAAAGGTAGACCAAAACGCCACGTCCACCGTTCCCCCACACGATATTGTCCTGGATCAATGTGCGACCCGTATACGGTTCCTTGGGAATGTTGCTTTGGACATTCCGCGTGTCGTCGACAATGATTCCGTTGCCATCGGTAATCGTCCGCAGCTCCGAATGATCCGGGTTGCTGTAGTGGTGCGGGATCAAGTTCTGGTTGCCGAAGCACGTGTTGCCGCGAACAAACATTTTAAATGCTTGGCGGTTGTCGACGTTGGAATTCAAGTACATCGAAATCCCACTGGTCGCATACGGCGTATGAAACGAATTGTGATGAACGCGATTGTCCTCAATCCGAATGTAATCAGCGTGCTTGGTCGCGATCCCGCCACCAGGACAGTATCGGACATGGTTGTCGCGCACGATGACGTGATGCGGAAACTTGTTGGGGTCGGAATATCCGTTGAAGATGCTGATGCCGTTGGACGACATTTTTGGATTGTTGAGATTGTTTCGCTGTCTGTAAGCGTCTTCCAACGCAATGCTCTGGACGTTTCCGGTGATCGTGAATCCTTGGATCAAAACATACGCCGCCCCATCCACCAAGATGCCGCTCCAATGATTGCGGACGAGAATCTCGGGGTGATGACCTGGATACGCCATGTAGCGAATCCATTTGTACGGTTCGCCCGACGTTTCGATCGTCAGGACGGTCGAGCCGGAACCTGGATAGGAGTAGCTTCCGTTGAGTACGAGCACGGTATCACCCGGCCGTGTGGCATCGGCCGCACGCTGCAGCGTACGAAACGGCTTTGCCAGTGATAGGCCATCATAGGTATCACGACCGGTGGCGGACACATACAACGTTCTCTCGCTCGGCGGCGGCTCGAATACGTCAAAGTCGGCATTGATTCGGCTGGACGCACCCGCTTGGGCGGCCCAAATCAATGCCCATAGGTAAATCGATAAGCGAATCATGGTGTTCGTCTCGACTCTTGTGGTGGAGTCACTATAACAAACCAATGCATTCAACGCCTCCACCGCCGCTCCGCATCGGTCCCCTGGTGATCGATCCGCCAATCTTGCAAGCCCCGATGGCGGGCTTCACGAACGCGGCGTTTCGCCAAATTGTCCGCCAATACGGCGGCGCAGGCTTATTGGCGACCGAGATGGTCAATGCCCGCGGCTTTGTCTGGATGGACGAGCATGAGGCTGAGCACCCGGATCGATTGTGGGGCGTTGCCACCGAAGCGAGGCCCCTGGCGGTCCAAATTTGGGACAACGACCCCGAGACGATGGCCAAAGTCGGCAAACGACTCGTCGGCGAGTACGGCGTCAGCGTCGTGGATATCAACTTCGGATGCCCAGTCCGCCAAGTCACTGAAAAGGCTCACAGCGGCAGCTATCTGCTGCGCGACCCCGAGCGAATGTCTCAAATCATCAGCCGTCTCGTGGCGGCTTGCTCACCGACACCCGTCACCGCCAAAATTCGGCTCGGTTGCACCCGCGACAACGTCAATTGTGACCAGATCGCTCGCGTCGTCGAAGAGGCTGGCGCGGCCGCGCTCACCGTGCACGGCCGGACAGCTCAAGATTTCTTCAAAGGCAACGCGGATTGGGATCGGATCAGCCAGATCAAGCAACACCTGCGTCACATCCCCTTGATCGGCAACGGCGACCTCGATTCAGCCGACAAGGTGGTGGCTGCGTTCCAAACGTACGACGTCGATGGTGTGATGATCGCTCGAGCGTCGTTGGGGCGTCCGTGGTTGTTCGCCCAAGCCGCGGCAGCGCTTCGCGGTGAACCGATCCCGCCGGATCCGACGCTGCAGCAGCAAAAGGAATGCATGCTCCAACATTACCAACTCGTCGTCGACCGGTTCGGCGAAGAGAAGGGCACGGTCTTGATGCGCAAGTTTGCCTGCTGTTACGCCCAAGGCAAACATGGCGCCCGCTTCTTTCGCACGCACGTCGCGCACGTGACCACCAAAGACGAATTCTTTCAAGTCGTCGACCAGCACTTCCCCATCACCGAGCGACCGCTCACGGAAGCCTCCGGTGCCGCACTCAATTAGCTTGCGGAAGTGAGATGAATTCGTCATCGTGCCGGATCATCGTCGCTTTGGCTCCTTGATCCGGCCTACGTTTGTTAAGCGGTCAGCTGTCCAGCAGGCTGCGGGCGTAGGTTTTGAACCCGGTCATGTCGGCGGGTAGCTCTGTCGGCGCCGTGGGCGGACCGATGATGACCGCGCCAGCGGCGTCGGTTCTCGCAAGACCGTGACTACCTTGGACGAGCGTCGCGTCCAGCGGAATGACGTCCATCTTGTATCGAAACCCGAGTTTCTTTCTCAGTAAACGATGCATCGCTTTGGCTCGGCTGGTGATGAACAACTCGCACGGGTCGTAGCCCGGTTTGCGATGGATATCGACCGTCGGGGCAAAGTCCGGGGCGACGGTGTCGTCGAGCCAATAGTAATAAGTGAACCAGGCATCGTTGTCTGCCAAAGCGATTAGCTCGCCACTGCGCGGATGGTCAAGTTCGAGCGACTCCGGAAGCACACAATCGGCGATACCGTCGACACCTCGTAGTAGCGATTGGATCTCGTTGATGCGTGATCGATCGCGGATGTAGACATGGGCGACTTGATGATCGGATACTGCGAACGCTTCTGATTCGCCGGGCATCAACATCTCGCCGTACGGCCCACGACGCGTCGCCAACAAGTTAGCTTCGCGAAGCACGCGATTGATATGCACCGGGCGATGGGCGGGGACGAGCCCGTACTCGGAGACCACCACGACTTGGGCTCCGATCGACTGGGCCGCGTCGATCACTTTGCCGGCACATTGATCGACTTCGGCGACCCTGGCGGGGTCCTGCAACGGGTATCGCTGGAAGTCATAATCCAGATGCGGCAGGTACGTCAGTGTGATGCGAGGTTGCTTTTGCTGGAGCACGATCGCCGTCGCGTCAGCGATCCAGCGAGAGCTCGCCAGTCCGGCACCGGGGCCCCAGAACGAAAAAAATGGAAACGGCCCAAGTTTCGCGACGAGGTTGCATTCGGTGTGATCGAGGACGTCAAACGTTTTTGAGCCGTCGCATCCGTAGTGAGGTTTGGGTGTTGCGCTGTAGCGGACCGGTGCCGACTGGTTGAACCACCAAAACAGTTTTGCCGTTTCGAACCCTTCGTAGAACTTTTCGCCACGCACGAGCGAATTGGCTTGCTGCCAAAATCGGACTTCTTGGGTGTCACGGTAGTACCATCCGTTGCCCACGATGCCATGTTCGCGAGGCATGGTGCCCGTGAGGATGGTGGCCTGGGACGAACAAGTCACCGCGGGCGTAGGGCTGCGCCAGGTTCTCGCATTACCGATCGCAGCGATCCGGGGCGCGTGCGCCAATAACGCTTGCGTGAGCCCGACGACGTTGATCACGCACAGCCGATTCACGCCCTGGATTCCTGCTCGAGTTCACCGCGGGTGTACTTGGCCCAATAGGTGTCGAGTTGACGCTTCACCACGCCGCTAAGCAGGAACACACCGATGAGGTTGGGGATGCTCATCCCAAGAATCATCAAGTCGCTGAAATCGAGAATGTTCCCACGGGTCACGATGGACCCCAGCACGGTAAACACGAGGAACAGTCCTTTGTAGACGATCGACGTGCGTTCGCCGAACAATTCGACCCATGACCGCTCGCCGTAATACGACCACGAGATGCAGGTGCTATAGGCGAACATCACGACCGCCACGAGTAGAAAATAGCCGAACCAGTGGTGTCCGCCCGATCGAAACGCGGTGAGCGTCATCGCCGCACCGTCCTTGTCCGTGATCAGTTTTTGCAGTTGTCCTTGGGCGGCATCGATATCATTGGCAGCTGCGCCGTCGGGAAGCGTGAGCGATGCGATGACAGTGGACGGTTCGTGTTCGGCGACAAACTTTTCTGCGTCGTAGACTCCCGTAACGATGATCACGAGGGCTGTCGCGGTGCAAACGACCACCGTGTCGATGAACGGTTCGAGCAGCGCGACGATTCCTTCGCTGACCGGTTCATCGGTCTTTGCGGCGGAGTGTGCGATTGCGGCGGAGCCCACGCCCGCTTCATTACTGAAAACGGCCCGCTGGATACCGATGACCATCACCCCGACGATGCCGCCGTAGATGCTGTTGATGTCAAAGGCCTGGGAAACGATGTCCAAGATCGCCCCAGGGATCTGTGAAAAATTGGTTGCCAGGATGAACATGGCCGCGAGCATATAACCGACGCACATCAGGGGCACGATGCGCGAAGCGACGGCGCCGATGGATTTGATGCCACCGACAATGACGAGACCCACGAGCACCGCCATGACGATGCCGTAGGCGATCGGATAGCCGCCATGTTCGGGATTGAAAAATTTGACGTCTTGTTGGATCGCGGACAGCGATTGGCCAATTTGGTAGGCGTTGCCGCCGCCGAAGCTGGCCCCGATGCATAGAACCATGAACAGGATCGATAGCCCCTTTCCGATCGGACCGAGCCCGAGTTCTTGGAGACCGACGTGCAGGTAGCGCATGGGGCCACCGAGCATGTGTCCGTTTTCGTCGGTGCGGCGATAAAGTTGACCCAGCGTACATTCAGCAAATTTGGTGGTCATGCCGAGCACGCCCGCGGTGATGATCCAAAAACAGGCCCCGGGGCCTCCCAGACCGATCGCCACGGCAACACCACCGATGTTTCCGAGGCCCACCGTGGCGGAAAGTGCCGCCGAAAGCGCTTGAAAGTGAGACACCTCTCCAGGTTCGTCGGGATCGTCGTAGTCGCCTCGAGTCAGCCGGATCGCGTGCCAGAAAGCACGCACATTGATGAACCCCATCCGCAACGTCAGGAAAACGCCCGCGATGAGCAGCCATGCGACGACGCCGGGAACGCTGACTCCATCGGGGCGCGTGGGAGTTTTGAGCCACCCTTGTCGGATCGAGCCGTCGGCAAGCGTTCGAGGACCGGTTCCGAAGTCATAAAAGATGACCGTCGCCGTCGGACCGACGATGTATTGGCCGAATTTTGCATCGATATCTTCAAAGACGGTGGCTTTGGCAGGGGCTGGGCGCGGTGGTGTGGCAGCATCACCGCTAGGAGAATCGTCGCCGACTTCCGGCGAGGCAACCGCAGCGTCCGAAGGCGTTGGTACATCCGACTGCGGGCTGGGGGCGGCTTGGGCTATCCCGGTCATCGCAAGGACAATGAGCCAAGCGTACCAGCGAGCGGCGGCATATCGGATGGGCATGTCCCGGTTCTCACGCGTAAAGGGAGGGCTCAAGCAAGGCCTGCGCACAGGCTCCGATACTTTAGCGTGAATTCATCGCGAATGTTTCGACGAGATTGCGACTTTCGATGTTCGCTCGTCGCAACCGCCGTCGCCTTTCTCTTAAGGCGCCCTATCCGAACGCCCCGTCGCACCCCAGGTGTTGTCGGCGATGTTCCACAAGCCAAAGGGATCGAGCTTACGGGGACGCGTTCGAGAAAATAGGGCCGGTCCACAAAAAAGCCCTGTCAGCGAACTCGGCCCGGTTCGGGCTGCCGCGTTGACTCGGGCTGCCGAGTTAACAAGAAAGAAACCGAAAGTTTCAAGAAAGAGAGTGGTCAGGGCCGGGCTTGAACCGGCGACACCTGCATTTTCAGTGCAGTGCTCTACCAACTGAGCTACCTAACCAGATGATTTGAATCGTTGCAGTTTACTACTCGGCTCGCCGATTGAAACCCGCCAATTTGGGCATAGGGTGGCAATTGCCGAGCAAAATCGAAAATTGAGTCATTCAGCGCGACAGAACAAGTCGACGCCGCGAGATCGTAGGGTATGATGCGACCAATCGTCAATCGGTTCGCACCGCCGATCAGCTTCAGTTGTTCGCTCTTCATTCGCCGTTTTCACCTCCGCCGAGGGGAAGGCGACTTGCTCGTACTAATCACTTTTGGGTTCGATGATGTCATCAGCCGCCACTAATCCGCCGAACAACGCGTCTCAAATCGACTTGGACCAAGTCCGTCGCGCTCGTCGTGAAGAACGCGATCAACTGCGGACCAGCAAGTTTGATTTGGTCACGTCGCTGTTTTTGGCGTTGATTTTGTTCATCGGCACGTTCGTTGTGATGATGTTCATCGTTTGGTTTACTAGTCGATTGAGTTTTCCGCCGCGTGCACTGGCTCCGATCATCGAAAATCCGGCCGGCCGCGGTGAGAACGCCGAAGGTTTCGAGCGAGACTTTGAGCCGCCAGGGGCCGAAGAGGTCGAGGAGCTGACCGAGCCAACGCTGCAGGACACCATCGAGGCGGTGACGGACGCGGTGAGTAGCGTGGCGGCGTCACTGGACACGATGAACACCAATGCCTCCGCAAGCACGACTGGCACGGGGATGGGTGACAGTCGTCCACCTGGTCCGGAAGGAGAGGGCGAGGACATTATTCCGCGGTTCCAGCGCTGGCAATTGGAGTTCAGTGCCAAGGACTTGAAGTCGTACGCGACGCAGTTGGATTACTATAAGATTGAGTTGGGGGCGCTTGGTGGTGGCGTGGACGGCGTGGACTATGCATTCAATTTGGCTGGGTCGCCCAAGAGCCGGCATGGCGATGGCGAATCGGAAAAGCGAATTTATTTCATGTTCACCACCCCCAGTCCGCTGCAGAAGTACGATTTGCAGTTGCTCCAGCAAGCGGGCGTCAAAGTGACGGGGCGCAGCCAAGTGAAGTTCATCACGCCGGAGCTGGAAAACCAGCTCGCGCACACGGAATTGGAATTCGCCAAATCAAAGGGGCACCAAGTGATCAACGGTGTCGCCAAGACAATCTTTGAAAGTAAGCCATCCGGTAACGGCTATGCGTTCGAAGTCATCGAACAGCGATACCGCAGTGGTAAGTAGGGTTTACACGATTAATAAGGGTTTTGTGTTTTAATGTTGCTTATAGCTGAATACGGCATTTACAACATGATCGGAGACTCCACCTATGGGGCGCTCGCGATTGTGGCGTTGTGGGGCCTTTACTGTATCGTGATCGTTTGGACTCGCGTCAATCAAAAGCGGTTCAAGAGCGAGGACCAGCAGGACGCGTTTCTGGACGACGTCGAACAGATGCTCGTGGCAGGCGACTTTGAGGGAGTCACCGAGTATTGCGAGGGCGATACCCGCGCGATTCCTCAAATGATGGCGATGGCGGTCAAAAATCGCGGCGAAGGCTACAAGCGAGCACGCCAGATCATGCTCGATCGCTTTCAGCGTGATGTGATGAGCGATTTGGAGTATCGGCTCGCGTGGGTCAGTACCGCGATCAAGACGGCGCCGATGATCGGGTTGTTCGGAACGGTGTTCGGCATGATGGGGGCGTTCAAGACGCTTGCCACCGCGGCTTCGGTCGAGCCATCCAAGTTGGCGGGCGACATCAACGTGGCTCTGATCACCACCGCTTGCGGTTTGGCGATCGCCATTCCCCTGATGCTGCTCACCGCCAACATCAATATCAAGATCGCCAAGATGGAAGACTTGGTCGGCGCTGGATTGACACGTTTTTTTGAAGCATTCAAGGCGGGGTTGGCGGTAACGGCAGGCAGTGGACGGTCGGCAAGCAGCGGCGCATCGGCGCCGATGGCGACCGTCATGCAGTCGCCGCACAAGTAAGGATCGATATCGCAGCGGTCGATATCGCAATGCGGTGACAGGGCCTTGATGGCGAACCGACGCTAGGCAGCGCGAGCAAATCGTTTCCGTTCGACTCCGTGTCTTCGCCGTTACCCTCGATCGACTGTCACCAAAGCCAAACCTATGAACCTTCACAAGCGACGATAGACGAATGATTGACGACGAGGACGACGAAGCACTCGCCATGCCGAGAAAAAAGCGTGACGAAGAGGAAATGGACATCACGCCGATGATTGACATTACCTTTTTGCTGCTGATTTTCTTTGTGGTCGCATCGAAGATGGACCCGACCAAGATGGGCGAGATTCCCAAGGCGGAAAATGGTCTGGCGATTTCGGCCAAAGATTCCGCCGTCATCATCATCCAGGCTGGGTCGGGCGATAAAGCTGCCCTTTCGCGAATGAGCGGGGCCGAGTTCAGCAGCGACGAGGACACTCAAACGTCCGAAATCGTCGAGTACGTCACGGAAGAGCTCAAGGCGGGAAAGAATCACGTCATGTTGATGGGTGACGAAAATGTCAAAGTGGGCGAGGTGACGCGGATTCAAAAATTGATCGGTGACGCGTTCGCCGATGATTTCGAAACGGACAAATTGTCGTTCACCTACATCGCCGTCAAAGAAGAATAAGCATCGCCCAATTGCAGGAGCGAAAATGTCAGTCGAAGTCCATTGCCCCCACTGTGATGCCGTCGGTCGTGTGAACTCACGTTTCCGCGGCCGACGCGTGCATTGTCCCAAATGCAACGAGTGGGTCGATGTGCCGATGGCTGACGGTGCGGACGCCAGCACGACCGAGGATGACGACGAAATGGAGGTCATCGTCGACACGGAATCGCTGGAGGATGCCCAGCCGATCGCGGTGACACCCATGTCCGACGACGCCTTTGATGACATGTTTGCCGACTCGTATACCGATTCATCCTCGGTGTCTTATGACGAAGCGGAGACCGACGACGCGCTGGTCGCAAGTGCGGCCCTGGCGGGCATGGTTTCCGGCGACGCTCGCTCAGAAAAAGCTAACGTTCCAGCCTCGGCGTCGAGTTCGCTCGTGACCGGGGCGACGTTGCACCCCACGCACGAAGTCACCGAAGGCCATTCATTGGGATTGGAGTTTGACGAGGAGGGCGATGAGCTGCCCAAACGCAAGAAGCGAGAGGACGGCGAGCTCGACATGACACCGATGGTGGACGTGACGTTCTTGCTGTTGATTTTCTTCATGGTGACAGCCTCGTTTGCACTTCAAAAATCGATCCAAATGCCGCGGCAACAGTCCGATGCGCCGAGTTCGTCGCCCATCGAAGAAGAAACCGAAGAACTCGATAGTGTCGAAGTTCAAATTGACGAACGAGGCTCCTTTCTGGTGCTCGGTCCCGACTGGGAACGAGAAACGCCGGGCAAACAAAACCTCATCTCCGCGCTTAAGGATGCTATGGGCGGCGCGGGAATGGAAGGGATGCGGTTGGTCATCAAAGTGCAGGAAGCAGCCAAGTTGCAAGCGCTCGTTGACTGCATGGACGCCGGCACGATTGCCGGATACACGGAATTACAAGTAACCCAAGTCGAAGAATTCGATTGAGAATATGCTCGCTAACGATTTGCTAGATCGCCTGGAAAGGCTCGGATTACTCGACCAAGAAATTGTCGAAGCGCTGCGCCAGCAGCTCGAGGAAAGCGGTACGCGCGTGACGCCCGAAGCGATCGCGAAGCTGCTTGTGGACAATGGGCAACTCACCAAGTTTCAAGCGACCAAGCTGATTGGCGAATTGCGTTCTGGTCAATACGAAGACGCAAGCGCCACCATTGGCTCAGCGGATGGCGATTTGGCCATGGCCGATGGTTTTGGCGATGATGAGGTGATCGCGGTGGACGCCGAACAAGAGGTTTTCGCCGAGCCCATCGTCGAAGCCGGTGTCGTCGAAGCCCAGCCCGTCGATGCCGAGCCGAACCTCGGTGGTGGCAAGGGCGGACCCAAGTCACCTCGTCCCGCTCCCAAGGGAGGGCGTCCGGTCAAGAAAGAAAACGTCTGGGACTCGTTCAAGATTTATGGGTTTCTTGGCATCCTCGCGTTCTTGATCCTCGCTGGTGCGGGGCTCTACTTCCTGCTCAAAAAAGGCAGCTCGGATGGCTTCATCCAAGAAGCCAACAAGGTCTACGACCAGCAAAACTACACGGCGGCCGAAAAGCTGTATACGGATTTCTTGGATACGTACGGCCAAGACGACCAATACTCTTCGCTCGCTCGCGTTCGCATCGCGATGACGAAGTTGTATCAAGCGGAACAGTTCTCCGATCCGACAACGGGCTTGGATGCTGAGAAGGAATTGTTGCCGACGATCGAAAACGAAGAGGGATTGGAGGAGGAACGCGGTAACTTGGCGGCGTTGCTTGTGGATGTCGCGGACAACCTTTCGATGGCCGCTGGCAAGGCCAAGGAGACGGCTGAGAAGCAGCGATTGCTCGAGCGATTGGATGAGCAAATCCAAGTGATGGAAAACCCCGTCTACATGAGCTCGGCGATGAAGACGGCCTTATCCACTCGCTTGCAAGCGATCACTGAAAATCGAGCTCGCGTTCAGCGCGACATCAATCGCAACTTGCGGTTGGACGAGTCGGTCGCTGGAATGCAAAAAGAGCTCGACGCGAAAGAAACCAAGGCCGCCTATGACATTCGAACTCAATTGCTCAGAGAGTTCCCTGAGCTACACGACAACGAGCGGCTGGTGGAACTTGTCAGCGCCGCTAGTGGTATCCAAAAGACGCTCGTGTCGCTGTCCAACAACAAGCCAGAAGTTTCCACAGAGACGACGGCGGCTGAAGCGATTCGCTCCATCGTCTTAACGACTCCCCAGGGTGATAAACTTCGCGGTCTCGATGGCGAGCATCTTTATCTTCGTGCTCGTGGCAGTGTGCTGGCATTTGCTTGTGAGGACGGGCGTTTGCTGTGGCGAAAGTTCGTGGGCTACGGCCAAGACCATTCGCCCGTCGCATTGGCCGGTGGTGAAGGCGTCTTGCTGAGCAATAGTAAACTGCTGGAGGTCCAGCGATGTGCTGGCGATGATGGCAGTATCGTTTGGCGAGCCGGTATCGGTGAGCCGTTCGCCGAACCCATCGCGGAGGGCGAGACGGTGTATGTTCCGGCGCTCTCGGGGCGACTGATCGCCTTGGATGCCGAGACGGGTGATGCGAAATGGGTCGTTCAGATTCCGCAACCCATCGAAGTCGCTCCAGGAATGGATGTGCGGACCGGCGTATCCTATCAACCGGGAAATCACAGCAACCTTTACGTGCTCAATAGCAAGTCGGGCCAGTCGCTCGAAAGCTTTTATATCGGTCACGCTGAAGGCACGATTGCTGTACCGCCGGTGGCACTTCTGGGCCACGTGTTCGTCTTCGAAAACGCTGGCACCGATTACGTTCGCATCCATGTGCTGCGCTACGACGAGAAAGGCACCTCGCTGCGAATCGCTCAGCCGCCGCTGCGGATGGATGGGAATGTGACGGTATCGCCCTCGTTGCAAGACCGACGAGTGATTGTCCTGACCGATCGTGCGGAAGTGGCTGTGTTGGATATCGAACC
The DNA here is from genome assembly GCA_041741195.1 of Pirellulaceae bacterium. Classification (GTDB taxonomy): domain Bacteria; phylum Planctomycetota; class Planctomycetia; order Pirellulales; family Pirellulaceae; genus JBBSJZ01. The sequence continues at coordinate 122,484 of JBGSKM010000005.1, read as the reverse complement.
CACGGCCGAACGAGATCAGGTTTCGGTGGTTGCCAAGCTGGTCGCGTCGTACGACAAACCGACGGCGACGCAGATGGCGGTCGGGCGGACGCAAATGTGGATCACCGGGACCCGCATCGGAAGTTACCAATTGCAAATCAACACGGGGCGTGTCGCTCGCGAATGGGTCAAGTACGAAGGAGACTCGTTCATCGGTCGGCCACTTGCATTCGAAGACGCCCTAGTCCACGCGCGAATGCTGCGCGGAACGTCGGGCATTCGAGTGACTGCAGCCGATCCAAAAACCGGCGCCGAATTGTGGCGAAACGACGTCGGTGTGCCGGTCGCAATGGTCGAACAAGTGCCGGGAGAAGCCAAGTTTCATGTCGTCACCAGCCAAGCGGCGATGTTTGCGCTAGACAGGGAATCCATCGCGTCCGGGTCAACCAACGGTCCCGTTGAAAACCCTGGTGGAAATGGGGTCGCCATGCGATTTGCCAATCCCATCCCGATCGATGAGACCAAACGCGTGCTGCTGAACCAGGAATCGGCATCCGAAATGGTTGTGTATGACCCAAGCCGCGCGCGTGAGAAATTGCGTTTGGTCACGATGGCGATCCCCGATGGCAAGTCGTCGGGCCAAGGCGTGATCTCCGGAGGCGGATTGGTGTTGCCGCTGGATAGTGGTCGAGTGTCAGTGATCAATTGGCAGACCGGAGCCATGCTCGGAAGTCCGTTTCAACCGGCAAGCGTTCCCGAGACCGCTGTCCAATGGACCCAGCCGATCACGTTAGCGGACGATCCCGACCAAGTGGTGGTCGCCGACTCTCGCAAATCGCTTTATCGTTTGCGTATCGGGGACCAAATTCGTGAACTCGCCAAAGTCGATTTGCCCGAAGCTTTTTTGGGACCCGTCGCACGAGTCGGAAACCAGATGGTGGCTGCGGCGAGCGGTCCGGCGGCCGACTTTTTGATCGGTCGCGATTTGGCGAGCTTGGATGAATCATTCCGCATGCTGTTGGATGGTCGCGTTGTCTGGGGACCGATGGCGGCGGGCGACGTTTGTCTGGTTCAAACCAACGACGGTGTCATTCACGCCTTCGATTCGACTGGCAAACAGAAATATGAGTTCGAATCGCCCGAAGGAACTCCCGTCGGCAAACCGCTGACCATTGCCTCCTCAACCATTCTCGTGGGCGCACCGGGTTGGTTGATCAATCTGGACACGGCATCCGGACGAGTGATCGGCCAAGCGGATATAGGTCAACCGATATCGGCGTCGCCCCTGCCTGTCGGAAATCGACTTCTGGTTCCTGGTGCCGAAGGAGTGATTTACATCGAGGAAATGCCAACCAGCCAATGAGGTTGGACGAAGCGGTTTGAGTCATTTAATTTCGTTGCGTCTTTTTTACTGTGTCAACGTGCCCCTGTTTTCAATCTCACGATTCTTGTTTCATGCCCGCTCCCTAGCGACGGTCACAACGTCGCATGTGATCTCAAAATCCGCGATCCTCACGTTGCTGTTGGCGACGTGCATAATCGCCGCGATCACGCCCGAGGTGCTGGCCCAGCTTCCGACCTATGCGGATTCGGGTAAGCCCGATGCGGCTGGATTGGAATTGTTGCAGGAAGAGCCCCACGACATCGTTTTCTTTACACAGGCAGCCGGTGGCGGTTGGGCAAAAGTTCAACTCTTGGACTTCCCCGGACGAAAGCCCCAGCCAAAGAAAGACACATTGCTGCGGATGGATGTGTTGGGCATCGAAACTCAATCGTTCGCCGCTAAGTGGGACGACATTGAACGCATCGATTTGTGGGAAGAACGACTGGAACGCGAGACAACCAGCAGGATCGCGGCCGGCGATTTCGCGGGCGCCTACCCATTCCTCGCGATCCTCATTCGTGACTATCCGAGTCGGCCGGGACTGCGTGAACTACGTAGCGACTTTTTGTTCAACGACGCCATCAAACGCGCCAAGTCGGGTGAGTTGGGCTCGACGCTCGCAATGCTCGAAGAGCTTCGTCGGTATGCTCCGGAATACAAACCCGAAATCGTTCTGCGTGCACTCGGTGGGATGACCGACAAGTTACTGGAGCAATTGGTCAACGAAAAAAAGTTTGATCTCGCTCAGCAATTACTCGCGCGACTGGAGAAGGATTACAAGGCGGATCCACTTTCGTCGACTGCCAAATGGAACGCCGAGTTTTTGAAGATGGCGACGGAGAAGCAACGTCAAGCCATTGCCGCGGCAAACGCCAAGAACTTTTGGGACGCTCGACGACTCGCTCGGGAAAGTGTGAACCTTAAACCGACCATTCCCAACGGGAATGCCTTGATCGCGCAAATCGACCAAGTCTATCCATTGGTGAGCGTTGGCGTGTTGCAGGCCGCGACCGTGTTCGAGCCGACTCGCATCGACAATTGGTCGTCGCGCCGCGCCGGTCGCCTGCTTTACCGAACATTGTTTGAGATGCAAGGAGCGGGCCCCGAAGGCGGCGAGTACACGTTTATCTTTGGTGATACAGAAGTGAGCCCCGATCGAATCCAATTCGATTTGTTGATGGCGCCCGACAAAGTCAAGCCGCCGCTTCAAGTGGTCAGCAGCGCGGCGCTTGCTGACACATTGACCGCCCGAGCGTCGATGGCATCACCGGATTATTTTGCACCCTGGTCCGCAGCCGTTCGGGCCATCGGGTTGGAGGGACCTCAGGGAGTTCGCTGTATCATGCGGCGGCCACATGTGCTTCCGAGTTGTTTGTTGCAGATCCCAGTCGATGGAAGCTGGTTTGGCGGTGCACCGGGAAGCCCGACGGGTGATTACGAGCGAAGCGTTTCGGACGATACCGAACTGATTCGCTACAAGCTGAGAGCCGAACCGAGAACGCCGACTCAACCGCGCGAGATCGTCGAGATGCGAATGGATACCGCTGCCAACGCGGTGACTCGTTTGTTGCAGGGCGAGGTCGATATCTTGGATCAATTGTTTCCGGCCGATGCGGCTCGACTTCGCAGCAATCGCCGAATTCGAGTGGCAAACTATCCATTGCCGACCGTCCATATGTTGGTGCCCTGTTCGGAGCATCCGTACTTGGCCGAGCGAACATTCCGGCGAGCACTTATCTACGGCACCAATCGAGAAGACATTCTCAGCGGCGAATTGCTCGAGAACCAAGCCTCGCCCGGATGCCAAGTCGTGTCGGGGCCCTTCCCCGCGGGGCTGGAAGCGAACGATCCGTTGGGATACGCGTACGACCAATCGATCAAGCCGCGAAGCTACGAACCTCGATTGGCCAAGCTATTGATGACGATGAATCAAACTCAAATGAAGGCGGATGCCGAGCGAAAGAAAGAAACGCTTCCGCCGATGACGCCGATCCGGTTAGCACACCCCGATGACAACCTTTCGCGTGTCGCTTGTGAAGCGATTAAGAGCCAATGGGAACTATTGGAGCTCAGTGTCGAACTCGTCCAATTGCCGGTGGGTCGAACGCAGCCGGAGGAAGGACAAGCGGATCTGGTTTACACGAGTGCCGCCGTTTGGGAACCCGTGATCGATGCACGACGTGTCTTGGGGCCCGAAGGGTTAGCCAAGAGCGGTGACCAACTCGTCGGTTTGGGACTTCGACGTCTCGAGGAAGCCAAAAATTGGCGGGAAGTTCGTGACGCATTGTTGAACTTGCATTCGATCGCCAACAACGAGCTTCCCGTGATACCGTTGTGGCAACTTGTCGAATCTTACGCGTATCGACGAGAGCTCGTGGGGGTCGGAAGCGACATCGTTTCGCTTTACCAAAACGCTGAAAATTGGCGGTTAGGCAAATGAGAAGCAAACGAATGAACACGCTCGATGCAAACCGATGGGGTCGATACCTCCTTGGCATGCTCGTGATTTTTGCGTGCCTCGATTATTCGAGTTTGGCCCATGCGCTGCAAAACGACGCGGTGACTTCGCCCGGCGATGACATTATGCAAGCGGAGGAAGTCGTCGAACAACCGTGGGACTATTCTCCCTATCGAGTATTGGTGTGGATCGCTTCGGACAATTCGACCGTCGGCGCGAAAGAACTGGACAAGCCGCTACGCGAGTTTCTGGATCGCTCGTTCTCGGCGGTGTGGCGAGTCACCGTGGAAACGGCGCCAGCGTCCGTTGCCGCGGTTGCCCAGCGATCCCTCGAATCGTTGACCTATGATTCGATTTCGGCTGCCGACTCGGTCATTGCTGTCAAACGAAACCACCCCGACGCGGCGCGGTTGCGAACGACCGCGGACGTCAAGACCTATGTCAATCAGGTATTGAGTACCGCCAGCCGAGTCGGTGCGATCAAACAACAAGTTGCACCCGGTCGTGAGGAGGCGATGAATGGACTCGTCGAACAAATCGCAGTGATCGAAGGTGATGCGCTCCAGCTCAAGCAGAAATGGGCTGACGAGTCGACCGAAGCAATGTTGGTCTCTCGCGGTATGGCGATGACATTGTCGGACCCTGAGGCAAAAATCATCTCTCCACCGATCACGGGCTCGGTTGCCGATTCCGCGCGACAATACGACAAGATTTTCTTTGTCGATCTTTCCGCGAGTGCTCGCCCGATGTCGGTTCGCGTGATTGAGCTCGATACGCTGATGCAGGTTTTTGGACCGGTCACTCAAGACGTCGCAGTCAATCGCGAGTTGCTCGTTTCGGCGATGGGATCGTCGATCATCCGCGCTTTCGCTCCCGTCGTTCGGATCGACGACGCAGGTCAAAAGAATGCAACTGGTTTGGTGCGGGCCGGGGGTTTGATTCTCGATCCATCGTCGCCCGCGAGGATCGAGCCGGGGGACGTGTTGGTTCCGATGGTGCGGAAGGATGATCGGAACGGAAAGCCGATCACGATCGGTCCGATTCCCTGGGCGTATTTGTTGGTCGTCGAAAATGAGATGACGTCATTTAGCGCTCGGTCGATTCCCGACATCCAAGTCGGCGATGCGATCATGTCGATGAATGAGTCGTCAATCTACACGTCGTTCGAATTGGAAAAGAAACTTCGGGGTTCGACGGCATCGGAAATCACTGTTGGCGTACAGCGTGCCGAAAAGCCGATTGAGGTGAAACTCTCGCAGGCCAAGTTTTCGTCGCTGGCGCCGGTGTACTTCGGGTTTACTGCGATGGACAAGGGCATCGGCGATAAACGCCAATTACTTGTCAACTCGGTGCTGCAGGACTCGCCTGTTGACGGAAAGCTACGCGTGGGCGATGCCATCCTTTCCGTGGGCAAATCGACCGGGCTTGATGTCGAGGCATTTCGGCGACTGGTCGTTTCTTCAGCTCCCGACGAAGCGGTCGAGATCACGGTGAAGCGTGGCGAGGCGACGGAGACGTTAACCGTGGTGCCGAGCGAGATGTCGGACAAAGAGCGTCGCCATTCGGTTGCGGTGGAGATGGATTTTCATGCCGGCCGCGCCGGTGGGCTGCAAGGCCGAAACAACAAGCGAACTTTTCGCATGGCGCTCAAGGCGCGACCGCATTACGACGACACCATGATTCGTATGCATGTCCGCGGCGCCGTCAATGAGCCGCTGATCGGTTATGAAATCTACGAGAAAGCACTCCAGTCCAAAGACATGACGTTCATCGGACGCACCGATTGGAACGGGCGTTTGTGGCTTGAAAAGACCGAAGAACCGCTGCGATTGTTGTACGTGAAAAACGGCGGAGCTATTCTCGCTCGCTTACCGATCGTTCCAGGAGAAACCCCGGTGGAGATCGCCGACATGACCGGCGACGATATGCGACTTCAAGCCGAAGCGTACATACGCGGGGTACAGAATGCGATCGTCGACTTGATTGCAATTCGTGAGTTGTTAGCGGCTCGAGTTCGATTGCGTCTTACCAAGGGTGAGATCCAAGAGGCCGAAAAGCTGCTTGAGATGTTGCGAGGCGAACCGACCAACGAGAAGATCGCCGACGACATGGGCAAAAAGCAAACCGCCTATCTCAAAATTCTCGGCAACGGGAATGCGAACCAGCGGAAGATGATCGACCAAATGTTCACAACCACTCGAGAGTTACTTTCCAAACATATCAATCCCAAACTGATTCGCGATCTCGAGGCGGATTTCATCGCGGCGACCAGGAACGGCGGTAAGCTGCCCGAGCCACCCTCGGAGAACGCCGGCACGACCGTCGCACGGCCTGAGTCAGCACCCGAACCGACACCAGCCGCCACACCGGCCCCCGAAGTATCGGCGGCAGCAGTTCCCGTTCAATAGACGAGCAACGGGACACACTAGTCCTGACTTGAGTGTTTCCCTTCGCGGGGGCGGTTCATCGTCTGTCGTTACCGTGGCTAAATTTCAAAGTCGTGATACATCGGATCATCCGCCAGCGCATCGAATAGTTTTGCGCCAAAAAACGGCGAGACAAGCGATTGGAGATTGGCCTCGCCTCGGAGGTAGCGAAGTTTAGCGTGGCCGGAGGTGACTCCGATCGCGATTGTTTCGCCGCTGTCGGGGTCTTTTGTCAACCAAGGACAGCCGCTGGCGCCGCCACCAAAATCCGTCGCCATCGCAGGAGCAAAATCGGTATCCCCGCCGGCGCTTTGCCCAAACAGGTAAGTTCCCACGCTACGCCGCATCTGTTTACCGAAATCGAAACCGCTTCCTGCCGGATAGCCAACGATCGCGACGGTGTTTCGATCAAGGAAATTATTGTCGGGAACAGAACGCATCTCGAATTGCGAACCGACCAGGTCACCAATGTTGCGATCCACGTAACAGATCGCAATGTCATGATTGGTCGCTGGGTTGTCCATATACGATCGCGGGATGTAGCAACTCGTCACGCGGCATGAAGGCCGCTTTGCCGGCGAGTAGTAGTCGTACCCAGCGTGGAATTCCAATCGTAGAGACCATTGGCGATTTGAAAAATCGTAAACGTTGTGCGCGCACGTCACGATCGTGCTGGGGCCGGATATCCAAGCGGAACCGCTTGCCAGCTCGCGCTGTGCGTCCGACGAAGTTTGAATGAACAATCGTCCGACAGCTTGTAGTTCTTTGACGAGCGTTTGAGAAACCACCCCTGATCGGAAATGCCCCGCCAGGGACATGTCGCCTAGGACTGCGGGATTGGGAAATTTGGCCGATGGTCGAATGTTGATGAGCGGTTGGTTGACACCACGATCGAATTCGAATGGGTCGATCGGTTCGACCACCTCGGGATCATCATCACGCCGCGGAACATAGTCCGACGGATAGACGGGCATCGGCATCGGCACCACGCTGTCGACACGCCTGCCTTGGAGTTGCAATCGCAGCCCCTTAGGAGTCAAGAAGGGATGCTCGTCCATCGAGTCATCCGAGAAGGTTTGCTGGGCACCGGGTGTCGAATTCGGTTCCCGGGAACGCGGCGGTTGGGGCATAAACGAGCGCCAAATGCAGAATGCAAGCCAAGGCGAGATCGAATCCCGCTACAATCCAAGTTCTCGACGAGCCGTTCGAATTGCCGATTCGACGGCTCTCAATTTGCGGTAAAACCCACGTCGAGTTCGAAACCGATCGAGCGAGTTTCGATATTTTAAATAGTACATGAACGTCTCTGCGAAATCCTCGCTGGCCATGGTGGTCGCGTACTCCGTTGCAAAGTCATTGAGCAGGTGCTGGCGCATGAGCTCTTGTTGCTCACTGGATTCACCACGTTCCCATTGGCGAACGAAACCAGACATTTGAAATTTTCGCCGCCGCCAAACGTCCCACGGTTTAGGATTCAAATTGACGTAAGCGGCGCCAAAAGTTTCGAAGAACCATGGTCGACGGAAGAATCCGGGTTCGATCCAGTGCCAAGCATGGCCAAACTCGTGACGAAGCACGTCGACCAGCGTGTAGCCCGGTTTATAAACGCGATGCGGAACATTCAAGGGCAAGTAGATGATTCCCGGCTTGTAGCCCATGCGTGCATCCAACGCATTGACGCCTTCGTCGAAAATAAATCCGGCGGTTGATTGGCTTGGCCACGACGAAATGCAAAGCTCAACCTTTCCTAGGTAAGTGTCGGCGGCCAGTAACCCGACTTCCGCAAGCTCTTGACGAACTCGGCGAAACGCTCGCTTGACGCGAGGCATGTTCTCATCCAGTCGAGATACCCGCTCGTACGCCGCGACCGATCGGCGCAGCGAGAGCGGGACACTCTGGCGTGTGACGTTGGCGGGGCCTGGGGACGGATTCTCAACAAGCGACACGGGACCGATTCTCGACAACAGGGACCAACAACCTGGCACACATTCATGCCTTGACGACTCCCACTATTCTGATTGCCAGCGTCGCCGAATACGTCCCCGTTCTCGGTTTCTTTACAATCCTACCGCAGAGGTACTAGCGATAGCAAATAGTGAAAAAGCCAGCGAAAACGCCATTTTTTGATGCGTCTCAAACAACCGCGGTCGATTGAACGGCCGAGCTCGGAAGTGAACGCATGATCAGATTCGGCAGGTCTGGCTGCCAAGCATGGTAGGCAACCGGCCAGTCCGAGGCAAAGAATTTGTGCGACTAGCGGTCACGCCGAACAACCCGCTGGTCGTTAATTCAGCGCCAATCAGGCCGTTTTTTTCGCGCGTTGGGGTGATGACGCATCACGAGATGGGGCGCGTCGCGGCCGGACAGTTTCTTTCCGTCGGGTCGATCGGTGCGATAGACCGTGGTCGCCCTCAGTTTCTTTTCTTTCTCGAACAGTTCATCGTCGATCTCAAACTCGACGAACATATCGATCTGTGGCCGGGAATAGGGATCGTCGCGGCGATCCCACACGGTCCGGTGAAAGAAAACATCCTCTCGAAAGTCCTCCGCCGTAATGAAACCAAATTCTCCATCGTCGCGAATGAAGCGGATTGTTCCCAAGCGTTTCTTTTGAACGCGAAACGGTTTCTTGGGAAGATCGTCGTCGCTTGGTCTGGGCATCGAAAGCTGTGAAGGCGGAGGTTGATCGGGAACACGATATTGCGGCGTATTCTAATCAGTTAAATTCCCAGGCTCGCGGAACGTCAGACGTTTCGAGCAAGTCGCCATGGATCTTGCCGTCGCGCGACGGATTAGCCTAGGCCACATATCGCGATCGCTAGAAAAAACCGCTTCGGCCGTCGCCGGAACCACGTGCCATACCCCAGCATCGAGTTCGTTCTGCAGCTCTTCCGGCTGCCAACCGAGGTGACCAACAATCAGCCGCATGGGTCCATGGGGCTGGCTAAAGAGCCCTTCCAGATGGTGTTTCTGGGCGGCAACATAAATTCCCGGGCCAGTCTCAGCTTCCGCGAATTTGCTCTCGCTATGGATAGCGACGACCGGGCCCGACAGGGGACCGCCGAAGTGAACCATTTCGGTACCAAGACCTGGGCCCTTCGTTGCGGCGGGCAAGCGATTCCCGTCGCTGGGTGGTTGCGGCGGTTGACCCAGCATCGCCAACAGCGCAGGCGGATTGGGGGCAAGTGGCCGATTGAGCATGACCCCAATCGCGCCGTCTTCGTCGTGATGCACGAGTAAACAAACACTGCTAGCACGCACCGGATCGTCAACCAACGTTGATGCAATCAACAAGTTACCCGCCAAAGAGTCGATCATGAAATGTCCTATCAAGCCCAGAATACTGCCAGTGTGGCAGTAAGTATTTCGCTGGTCTTAGATAAAGCAAGCGCTGGGCCAATTGCCCCAATGCCTGGGCGTGGCTAGAGCATGTCGACCGGATCGATATCGACCACGTATTGAACTTCGTCTTTTTCTGGGATCACAAAATTCGCGGTAGCTCGCCGAATCGTTTCTCCCAGGGGCCCGGACTGGGGCGATTGCAGTAGAAGGTGAAATCGATACTTCCCACGCAACTTGGCGAACGGGGGCGGTGCTGGGCCGAGGATTCGGACCTCCGAACCGAGTGTGGTACGGGCGGCTTCGAGCCGGGTTACAAAGTTGGCGGCGGTCGCATCCGTCAGTTCCTCGCTGGTACCGCGGAAAATGATTCGGGCCACATATCCAAGCGGCGGATATCGAAACTTTTCACGGTGGATCATTTCGTCCTGGGCAAAGCGCGCGTAGTCATGCTGCGATGCGGCTTGAATGGCCGGGTGCTCCGGTGAAAACGTTTGCACGACGACCCGGCCGCCACGATCGCCCCGTCCGGTTCGTCCAGCCACTTGGGTCACCAGTTGGAACGTTCGCTCGGCGGCGCGGAAATCGGGAAAGTGCAGGGCGGAGTCCGCATTGATAACGCCCACGAGCAACACGTTGGGAAAGTCGAGACCCTTGGCGATCATTTGCGTACCCAAAAGGATGTCGACTTGGCCGCTGCGAAATGCCGTGAGTACGCGTTGATGACTTCCCGGACGTTTCATGGTGTCGCTGTCCATCCGAGCGATTGATGCTTGGGGGAACCTCATCTTGACTTCGTCCTCGAGTCGCTGGGTTCCCAATCCGCTGTAGCGAATTCCATCGAATCGACACACCGGACACCAGGGAGGTGTCGGGATCGTGAAGTCACAGAAATGGCAAACGGCCTTTCCACCATCGCGGTGATGTGTCAGCGGCATATCACAATCGGGACAAGCCACGACATGTCCACACGACGGACACTGAATCGACGTCGCAAAGCCGCGACGATTCAGCAGCAAGATCGTTTGGCCTTTTTCCGCCAGCGTCTCGTTGATCGCATTGTGCAGCGGACGGCTGAGGGAGCCGCCGGTGCGATCATCGCGGACTCGCAAATCGACTAGTTGCACGTCGGGCATCGCTCGATTCTCAATCCGATTGGACATGCGAATCATTTCTGCATGTCCGTTTTTAGTCGCATACCAAGATTCCAGTGACGGCGTGGCGCTTCCGAGGACAAGTGGAATCTTGAGGAACATTGCCCGAGCATGGGCAACACGCCGAGCGTGATAGCGAGGTTGGGTGTCTTGTTTGAATGAAGCGTCGTGTTCTTCGTCAATGACGATCAAGCCGAGGCGGGGCAGGGGGGCGAAGATTGCGCTGCGAGGGCCGATCACGACTTGCACTTCGCCGCTGCGGATGCGACGCCATTGAAAGTGTCGCTCGGCGGGCGTCATCTGGCTGTGCAAAACCGCGACATCCGCGAAACGACGCTCAAATCGTCCGCGGGTTTGCGGAGTGAGACTAATCTCGGGTACCAACACAATCGCGCTGCGTCCAAACTTGACCACATGCTCGATCGCTTGAATATAAACTTCGGTTTTGCCGCTCCCCGTGACACCGTGAAGCACCAGGGTGGATCCCGATCCCGAATCGATTGCCGCATCGATTTTCGCGAGTGCCTCCCGTTGTTCCGTAGTCAGGTCATGTGCGCTGTTGATTTCGCCGTCGCCGGATTGCCACCTCAAGGTGGAAGTGGACGACGTCAATTCGCGACGTTGTTCAGGAATCAACAACCCTTTTTTTCGCAATCGCCGAATCGGGTCTTCGGTACAGTCGCCTCGGACCATCAAGTCGGCAGCCGTCAGCGGGTGTTTGCTCTGGAGGGCGAGTCGCATGATCGACTGTTGTTTCGCTGTCAGCGATTGCAAGGTGTCCTCGTCGCACGCTGCTCGGTTGGCGTGCAAGTACGTTCGCATTCGCGTTCCCGCATCGCCGCGGACGCTCGAGGGAATCAGCGCATCAAACACTTGCCCCGCAGGCGTTTGGTAGTAGTGGCTCATCCACAAAACCAACCGAACCAATGACGTGTCACAAAGTGGTTCATCATCGACAAGCTCAGAAATCTGGCGCAAACCGGGTGTCGATTTGGCGTCGAAGTTGGTCGCGATGCACCAGCCGCCCATCAATTTTTTTCGATGACCCAGTGGTACTCGAACACGCATCCCCGGTTCCAGTTGGTCACGCATCTCCGAGGGTATTTCATAATCGTAGGGTCCGTGCGGAGATTCACTGAAGACAATTTGGGCCGTCGCGGTGTCCTCGCCCTGTGTCATTTCCCAAGGGGGTGGCTGGGTTTCGAACAGTTCGATTTGTTGGGAACGGCTGCCATCGGCGTCCATGGCAAACGGCTGCAAGGGGTCCGAGCCTTGGTCGGAAAACGGGTGCGGGACGTTGGCATTGCTATCCGCCGGCGTGGGCACTTGCGGCGTCCGGGACGGTGTGGACGGATCGAGCGGTCGACGGGGATCGCTGGGGGGCATAAAACAGTCGTTCATTGGCACCGGGGGCAAAAATGATTCGTGACTTGTCACCATAGTCTTTTTCTCGAAGCGGTGAATGCGGATGCACTGCGGCATCATCGATTGTCGGGGTCGGGTTTGACACGTATGGTCAGTCGACATGAACTTTTGGGATCTTTTTTGAGGTGGAGCGTGCGAGTCGGAGTCTTTGGCGGATCGTTTGATCCGGTTCATCTCGGGCATCTTTGGATCGCGGAGTCCGCCGCGGAGGCCCTGGGGCTAGACCAAGTCCGCTGGATCCCGGCAGCCACTTCGCCGCTAAAACCGCACGGCCCCCGGGCACCCGCTGAGGCTCGGGTCCAGATGCTTCGGCTTGCGCTGGCCGGTTCGTCGTTGCACATCGTTGACGACCGCGAAGTGACGCGAGGGAAAATTAGCTTCACCGTCGAAACGCTCGACTCGTTGCGACAAGAATTCCCCACCGACGAACTGTTTCTCATCATTGGCAGCGATTCGTTGGCGACCTTGGACCAGTGGCGCTCGCCCGACAAGATCCTTTCGCTAGCGAAATTGGCGGTGATCCAACGAGCCGCGGATCCAGTGATCGACTGGTCGGTGCTCGATCGAGTGCTCGGCGCCCAGCGGCGCGACGCAAACTTGCAATTTGCGGTGACTATTCCACAGATCGAAATTTCAAGTGGCGAGATGAGAGAACGCATTCGCAGCGGGCGATCGATTCGCTATCGAACTCCCCGCGCCGTCGAATCACTAATCGTCGCCGAAAACTTGTACCGAGACGGCAAACTTGAGCCTTCACCGTGAAAGCGGTTGCCGAACGACGAAAGCGATGTCCCCATCTGGTATGGCGTCTATGACTGGACAAGCCGTTTGACGAACGAACCCTCGTTGATCGTCGGTCGCTCGGGACGTCCCTTATGAATGTAAGTCAATTCCATATTGCTCAAGCCAAGCAAATGCAGAATGGACGCGTGCAGATCGTGAACGTGAACCCGGTCGCTCACCGCATGCAGTCCCAACTCGTCGGTCTGGCCGATCACTCGTCCACCTTGGACACCGCCGCCAGCCATCCACATGGTAAAACCGCTCGGGTTATGATCGCGTCCGTTGCCGCGTTCGGACATCGGGGTTCGACCAAACTCGCCGCCCCACACGACAAGCGTTTCATCGAGCATGCCGCGTTGCTTCAAATCCTTGAGTAGCGCCGCGACCGGTTGGTCCATACTGCGACACATGTTCGCATGATTCTTTTCGATATCCGCATGCGAATCCCACTTACTGCCTGAACCGCTGTAGAGTTGGATGAACCGCACACCTCGCTCCGCCATCCGCCGCGCGAGCAAACACATCCGGCCGTACGTTTCGGTTTCGTGCGTACCGATCCCATAGGCAAGATGAGTCGCCTCGGATTCTCGATGGATGTCGATCACTTCTGGTGCAACGGCTTGCATGCGAAACGCGAGTTCGTAGCTCGCGATCCTTGCTTCGAGTTCGGTTTGCTCGGGATGCTTTTCCGCATACCGCTCATTGAGTTCATTGATCAAATCGAGCTTTGCTGATTGCTGTGACGCGTTCACCCCTTCGGGCGGTTGCAGATGGGGAACCGGTTGTGTCCCTTCGCGGAAACGGATGCCTTGATAGACCGCCGGCATAAATCCGGGTCCCCAGTTGCGCGGGCCGTTGACAACGGATGTGGCGTTGTCCTGCATTACGACGAATGCTGGCAAGTCTTGATTCTCGGTTCCGAGCCCATAACTAACCCAGCTTCCTAACGACGGCCGGCCACTCAGGATCGAGCACGTGTTCATCTGGCACACACCGGCCGAGTGATTGATACCATCAGCGACACACGATCGGATCACGGCGATGTCATCAATGCACTGGGCGGTGTGAGGCAACCAATCCGATACCCAGGTACCCGACTCGCCATGCTGTTGCCAAGTCCGTTTCGAAGCGAGCAACGGCGATTGGTTCTCTCCGAACGCGGTAATCACCTTGCCAAAACTGTCGGGAATGGTTTGCCCGGCGAGTTCTTGCAAGAGCGGCTTGCGATCGAACAGATCGAGGTGGCTCGGACCGCCTTCCATGAACAGAAAGATGACCCGCTTGGCCGTCGACGAGAAGTGCGGCGTCTTGGCGAGGACCGGGTTGACTGCCGAGGAAGCCGTCGCGGCGTCGGTTGACGACATCAGTCCCGCTAGCGCCACGGCGCCGAATCCCGCACCGCTTTGCGCAAGAAACTCACGACGCGTTCGCGGCATGCGAATGTGAGCGAGACTCGGCTGAAAATGTTTGGACATCGAGTTAGTGAACATAGAGAAATTCGCTCGAATTGAGTAATGCATGACAAAAGTCGACCATCGCGGTTTCAGCGGGGGCCAACTGCAAAACCGACTTGCCAAGTGCCTGGATCGTTCGTTTGTCGCTGACGGAGTTTTCTAGCATTCCGGGATGGAACTCGAATTGCCAATAACCGATGACGCCGTCCACTTGCTTCTCCGCCACGTATAGCAACTCTTCCACCGGGACCGCTCGGTTAACCAATCGCACATCGTCGATTAAGCCATCGAAGCTACGCGGCCACGCCGCCATCAACCCACCGATGCGGAGTGGCAACGAGTTAGCGAACCCGCCCATGATTTGGTGGTTGACTTCACTTGTCCCGAGCGGCTCGTCGTCGTTGGAAAGATCCTTCAAACAGAACCTGACCGAACCCTCGCGATCGGCCGTCGCTAAACGGACGCTTGCCGAAGCATAGTACGGTTTATTGATCTCGATATGCTGGTCCGAAAAGATTGCGCTTTCGACGGGCCGCTGTAGATCACTCGACTCGGAGTCTTCCGATTCAAGATTTTTGGTCGCTTCATGTCCGACCAGTTGCAACACCAAGGTTTGAGGCTTGCGACGTGAGCCCTTCCCAGTTACGGCAAATGCCCAGCCGGGATTGGATGCGTTGCCGTTCCATTTTCCGGCGATCGTCCGAACAGCAGCACCGCTATCGATGGATCGCAATTGAAAGAACGCTTCGATCGTAAAGTCCGATGTATTGAGCGTCTCGTCATGAGCAACCGTCAACTCGAGTTCGGGGCCTGAGGGAGAAAAGCGAACTGCTTGACCATCTCGATAGGGCAACTTGCCGGTTTCGATGAGCGAGTTTGCGGTGCCGCTTTGCAACACTTCGACGCGTCCGGTTTGCGACTGGATGAATTCGAGCGAGCGAGTCAATTCACTTGGCTCGGGGGATCGTCCATAAACTCGCTTCCAAGCCGATTCGACGCGACCGGCCAGGTCGTCGGCGTCGCGCGTCACGGTCTCCGCAAGCGAGCGAGCATGGCCGAGCATCAGGTCGCTATTGATTAGTAAGAGCGATTGAACCGGGGTTGTCGTCGTATTGCGAGTTGCCGTGCTAGAAAAGAACAAAGGCAAATCAAAACCATCGAGCAACTCGTCGGGCGAATTTCGCATCACACGCGTGTAAATCGTCCTCGCGGTACTATCGGGCAATCGGCTTGGGCCCGTGGCGGTCGCGTCCAAACGGCCGGAGACGGCGAGCAACGCATCGCGTATTTGTTCGGCGGTCAGTCGTCGAGAGTTCGCACGCCAATAGTACTGGTTCGCAGGGTCGATCGATTGGCAAGTTTCTTGGGCTGGGTGCGCGGTCGATTGGCGATACGTTGCGCACAAAAGGATCAAACGGTGCAATGATTTCAAACTCCAGCCGTCAACGACGAATTGGTGGGCGAGCCAGTCGAGCAATTCTGGGTGCGTCGGCGCCTCGCCAAGTCGTCCAAAGTCGCTCGGATTAACCGCCAAACCGCGACCAAAGTGACTTTGCCAAATGCGATTGACGATCACGCGTGTGGTCAGCGGGTTGTTCGGATCGGTCAACCAGCGAGCCAGTGTCGAACGCCGCCCCGTCGTAGAATTGTTCGCGGGGCGTTCGATTGGTGCTGGCGCAGGATCGAGGATGCTCGGTATGCCCGGCACCACATCCTCGTCACTGTTTCGGCTCATTCGATTCGGCGGCGGATCGCCGTTGACATCGGTCACGACCATCGCTTGAGCAAGTTCGGCGGGTCGTGTCATTGGCAGAGCCGCCAGCTCGCGACGAAGCTCCAGGACGCGGTCTTTGTGATCGGGTGTCATGGCCCCTTCGAGTCCCTTGAATTCATCGATCACTTGCCGGCCGACCAGATACCCGATTTGTTTTTCATAAGCGGATTGTTTTGTTTCGGGCTTACGAACCATCGCCTTGACCTCTTCTGGAAAGCGATTGATTGCGGTTTGGGACAGCCGCTCGCGGTACGGAGCTTCGATCGATTCAATTTCACTCAAGATGGCTGCGGCCGCACTATTCCACTGGCCAAGCTCTTGTTCGTATGCGGTTACTTCCTCGGGAGTGGCCAAGGCAACATCGACTGGCATCAGCGGCGCGAAATAAGCTCGCAAGCGAAAATAGTCCTTCTGCAACAAGGGATCGAACTTGTGATCATGACACTTGGCACATTGCAAACCGAGTCCGAGAAAAACGTCGGAGGTGGTGTCGGTCACATCATCGAGAATGGTTTTCCACTGTCCCTCGGCATCTCGAAGATTCCACTCGTAGACCCAATGTCGCAAATAACCGAGTCCGATCTGCGCTTCGGGATCCTCGGGAAACAATTCGTCCGCGGCAAGCTGTTCTTGAACGAATCGGTCGTAGGGTTTGTCTTGATTGAACGATTCAATGACATAGTCGCGGTATCGCCACGCTTGGGGACGAAAACCGTCGGCGCGATAACCGTCGGAGTCAGCGTAGCGAACGAGGTCCAACCACGCTCGCGCCACATGTTCGCCGTAGCCCGGTGAATCGAGCAGCGAATCGACGAGTCGCTCGTAAGCATCGGGAGATTGATCAGCGAGAAACTCGCTCACTTGTTCGGGCGTCGGTGGCAAGCCAGTAACGTCAAAGTAGACGCGACGGACTAGGCTGAGCTTGTCGGCCGGCGGCGCGGGACTCAACTGACGCGAATTCAACGCCTGTAATACAAAGTTGTCGATCGCGTTGATCGGCCAACTCGACTCTGGGTGCGAGGGTATGCTCGAGCTGAGCACTGGTTGAAACGCCCACCATTGACGATCTTGCTCCGAGAACGTTTCCCGCACAGTCGAAGTCGCGGCGTCAACATCGTTCTCGGGCCAATAAGCACCGTCGGCTACCCATTTAACCAGCACCGCTACCTGATCGTCGCGCAGTTTTTTGGACGGTGGCATTTCTAGGTTTCCGTACCGCACTGCATCGATCAACACGCTGTTCTCCGGATGGCCGGGAACTAGAGCCGGCGCTCCCGACTCCCCACCCCGCAGCACTGCGGACAACGAATCCAACCGCAGCGACCCTTTCTGTTTCGACTCGCCATGACAACTCCAGCAAGCCTGGGCCAATAGCGGTCGAACTTGGGACTCGAAAAAACGCATCCGCGCATCATCGTCGGTGGCATCTGCGCCAATCGCAGTCGTTAACATTGCACCGCACCAACTCGGTGCTGAAAGCAGCGAAACCGCGAGCATCCAACGGTACAAAAAGGTCTTAGTGTCGTTCATGTTGTTGGCGGAAGCCCCGCAATGAAAACCGGATCAAACGCGTCTTTGTCATCGGCCGCATCTTGAAAAAACAACCCATTCACCGCCGCACCGTGGGCGTACCCGAGATTGGACAGATCGATACTTACCGCTAGTACTTTCGCTCTTACCGAGTGAACCAGCCCGTCGTATAAGGATGACTCCTTCAACTCGGCCAACGAGCGTGGCGGCTGGACACAGCGATACAAACGAAACGGAACAAGTTCTTTCGACTGGGGCGACCGCATGTCGATGTCATACGAGTTGATCGTGTGTGACTTTAAACCTTCGGAAAACACGAGAGGGCTTACATGGAATCGATCCCCCGACTCTGGGTGCACGATCAATTGCAATTCAAACACCACCACCTCAGGTCCGGGACCATTGATAACAGGTTGGCGAAATCGGATCGCCATGCCAGGCGTGGTCGCACTGCTTGAACCGGCGTCGCCACCAAATACCGGATCGCGAGTAAGCGGCGTGGATTGGCCTGCGGGATTAATGAGCCCGCTGCACAGATGATGGTCAAGCTCGAGATACGACAAGTCGGGCGTCGATTCGAACTCGAAATCCGCACTCGCGCCCGAGTTCGGCGAACCGCTGGGCCACTCGGGCGTCAACATAATTGCATTCGAATAAGCATGATAGTGGATCAGTTCGACACCGATGAGGTCGTCGACCCGATAGGTCACGGGCACTGAACCTCGCTGGATCGTTAGCTCGCGTAACTCACTGGCTCGACCGAGTGAGTCCTCTTGCGCGTTGAATGAAACGATCCGGTCAGGAAGTTGACGCTGATACGGCAAGGGCTCGAAATGTCCCGGTCGTGTGCTCGCAAAACCCTCGCTACCCAGGAGGCTGTACTCTCGCTCGCGTAGTCTCAAACTTCTGGATTGGCTCGTTCCCGCAGCGGTCTCCAATCGCTTCGTGATCACTTCCGCTTCTCCCTCGACCACGTGCACTTCGGCATCGCCGGACTGGTTAACGTCCACGACAAAACGTGTTCCCAAATCGACGACATTGGCCAGGGGAGTGTCGATGACGAATCCCTCGGCACCCGGGGGGGCATAGACCGAACACTGGCCGACCGATAGCAACATCCTCGACTCACTAGCCAATTCGAATACAGCCGGTGCAACCAAGATCGCCTCAGCGCCAGACGGGAATTGCAACTCAATCATGCCGTCGGTCAGAACGAACTCGTGATCGTAGTCAAGCGATGCCTGGTCGCGTGGCGTCAGCTCTCCAAAGAACTTTGCCGAAGCCGATTGGGACAAGAACACGGGTCTGAATGTTTGGGCCAAGGACGCGTGAGGCTGCGCCTCGTTGGACGGCAGATGAGAGGTACTTCGATCCGCGAAACCAGTCCAGAAAAGGCCGGCACCGACCATCAATAACAGACAAGCCGCTAGTGCCATCATACGATAGCGAGGCAATGCGATGAACGCTTGGGGCTTGGCTTGCAGGCCACGTGAAAGCGACACGCGTTCCACTGTTTGAGATCGCCCAGCGTCTGCGGTCGACGCAGGAACCGCTCGTTCAATCGCCGGCAGTGCTGTCACGCAGGATAGCTTGCGAAGACCCAGGTGCAGGTCTACATAGGCAAGGAATTCTTGACGTGCCGTAGCGTCGTTCAGCAAGACTTGCTGAAGACGCTGGTGCTGCTCGGGACTGATCGACTGGTCCAGGAGATGATCGATCAGCTTTAACAAGTCGGACTGGTTGAAGTTCATTTCGTTCATTGAGCAATCGTTAGGTAGCCAGTCGCCGCAAGACGCAACTGTGGAGTCTGCGGCGAATCAGACAAATTCGATTGTAAATCGTTTGCGAAGCTCGACCGTTCGTTTTTGCGGTGTCCCGGAGCGTCCAGTCGTGTGCGTACGTCAGGTCGATCAGCTCTTGATCGTCGCGTTTGAGTTCGCGTAAACACATTCGCAGCGCTTCCAGACGCCGGTCGGTCTCGGCGGTGGCTTGCAATCGATCCGCCGATAACTGAGCGATCAGCTCGTCATTGAATTGCAGCCGATCGCGACGGTGGGATCGCATGAAGTTTCGGACTTCGAAGTACGCGATCCCACAGGCCCATGGCAAAAAGGGACGATCACGGTCGTACTCGGGAAACTTTCGCCAAAGCAACAAGCTGCACCGCTGGAACACGTCCTCGGCGTCGGCTGCATGTTGGACGAGCGTGAAAATATATCCGAACAATCGGTCGCGATCCCGAGTGTAAGCGTTGAAGAACTCCTCTTCGATCGTTTGCGTTTCTTCTGACATTGGTTCCCAATTCTGGGCGAGCACATGTTCAGGGCAAGCTCCATCGGATCGCGCAGTCCGGCCCGTTGGCTTATGTTCTCTTCATTAGGTTGTCCACGAGCGGCGACGGCTTACCGAACATTTTGGGTCTCGACGAGGAAATCATCCCCAAATGCAAATTTCTTCGTTTTTTTCGGTAAGTCAATCGAGCGGCCGCACAATCTAGTCTAGAGCGGAAATTGTTCCCGCTAATCCTTGGCAGATGCCGCACTCCCGCGGTACTTACCTTTCATTCGGTCCGGCAGATATTCTTCCCTTGTACTAATGGTATTCGACATGACGCGGTTGAATCGGCGTGGTTTCACGCTCGTGGAACTTCTGGTGGTCATTGCCATCATTGGTGTTCTCGTGGGTCTTCTACTGCCGGCGGTACAAGCAGCCCGCGAGGCCGCTCGGCGAATGAGTTGCTCGAACAATTTCAAACAACTCGGTTTGGCAGTTCACAACTATCACGCAGCCTACGACGGCTTGCCGTTGCACGGCACGGGAACCCGCGAACCGGTCACGTTATTTACCGCGACATCGATACGAACCAACAATGGCACCTTGAGCGCGCTCGTGGGGATGATGCCGTTTATGGAGCAGCAAGCGTTGTGGGAGCAAATTAGCAACCCGCTGTTGGCTCGCACCGACAAGTCAACGGCGACGAACCCAGGCGGGACAGTGCCTTGGCCAGCAATGGGGCCGACGCCGGAAAATGCACAGTATCCTCCTTGGATCACCGAAATCCCGACGCTGCGCTGCCCCAGCGATCCGGGTGTCGGACTTCCCGCATTAGGACGGACGAATTATGCGGTGTCCATCGGCGACGCGTTTCGCGGTTCCGAATTCCAGGGTCCATACAACAATGATTTGTTCACGACCGATGTGAATCGAGCGATCCAGTCCAAAGCATGCCAGCGAGGCGTATTTCGCTCGCATGAGAAAACGAACTTTCGAGACATCCTCGATGGCACCGCCAACTCGATC
The DNA here is from genome assembly GCA_041741195.1 of Pirellulaceae bacterium. GTDB lineage: Bacteria > Planctomycetota > Planctomycetia > Pirellulales > Pirellulaceae > JBBSJZ01. The sequence goes on along the minus strand of JBGSKM010000005.1, from coordinate 101,478 downwards.
ATGATGACTGAAATCGCCACCGATTTGGGTGACAAAGACATTCGGACTCGCTTTTACAATCTGGGGATGGGCTTCGCAACGTTTCCCGATAGTACCACCCACTGCCGCGCGGACATTGATCCACAACGACCGAGATTTTGGGGGCCGACCGTGTCCGCTCCAGGCGGCGGAGCGAAGGCTTTGCTATCAACAACCCAAGGACGCGGCTTCCATTGGGCTAGCTACTTTCCGCTCTATTCAATGACCCACACGGTGTTACCACCCAACGCCGAAATCTGTGGTCGTCAAACGATGTTTGTGGGTCATTTAGTTACCGCATCAAGCCGCCACCAAGGCGGCGTTCATGTGTTGATGGCGGACGGTGCGGTCCGGTTTGTGACTGACTCCATCGATACCGGCAACTTGGCGATTGGCAGCATCCGTGAAAACGGTACTGGACAGCGAGCCCCGGGGGTCGGCAGCAACTATGGTCTGTGGGGCAGTCTCGGTACGCGCGCGTCGGCCGAAGTGACAAGTGCCTTTTGATCGCATCCAGATCGGCGATGGTCGCTATTCCCTTCTACTTAACTCTTAATCGACTCGACTAACCATGATCAACCCTTCCCGTTGGACAACGCTCGCGCTCTTATTGCTACTAGGTTTGAGTTTCGGTTGTGATTCACGCACGGCGGGACCGCTGGAGCCGGAGCCGAGCGCCTTGCAGGCGTTTGAGGCCGAACAGGCGCGGGCGCGGCAAGAGGCCGAGGCCGCGTTCGCGTCCGAACCCCAGGAGTAGGAATGATTTCGGCGACGCGGTGGACATGACTGCACCTGCCAGCCGCGGCGAGTTAGCCGATGGCGGCTAGCGCATCGGAAAGCCGCAGCGTTTCGGACACGAGTTGGTCAACCCTCGCTTGAATCGCATCGTCGGCAAGCTGGTCACCTTGGAATGCATCGCCGGTGGCGTAGATAAATCTTGGCACGATGATGCAGCGAAAATCGAGCATCAAACTATTCGCAAGTCCCATGGCGGACATGTAGCTGCCTTGGCCTCCGGCGGCCAACATCATGCTAACCACCTTGCCCGTCCAGGCTCGGCCGGTGAGTTCGACCGCGTTCTTCGCCGCCGCGTTGACGTCATAGTTGTAGACTGGCGAAGCAAGGAAGATCGCGTTCGCCGAGCGGATGAGTTTTTCCAGCGACACCACATTGGGATGGGAGTATGCAGAATGACCATCGCATGCAGGAAGCGGCGTGACGGCGAGATCAAACACCACGCAGCGACGACCGATCGCTTCCAATCGTTGGCTGCAAGCCGTGGCCAGAATTCGGCTACGACTATCTGGATGCAAGCTGGAACTTAGGACCAAAAACATGTCAGGGCTCGAGGCGACCAGGCGTTGAAGGCCCTGCGAACCACATCTCTCACAAGGCAAATGGACATCGGATCCTCGCAAAACCGAGCGACGATGTCGAGCATGCCTCTACCAAGCCTCGACCGAACCCTCGTCTTCGAGTCCAAAGCGAGTTCGAATCACATTGAATTGATCAAAGAATTTTTCGCTGCTGCTGTGCACGTGCTCCGCCTCGGTAATGAAGCGAATTGTAGGATCGGGATAAACGTCGTTCTCGATCAAAATCCGTTCAAAGGGTCGTAGCGGCTGGCCGTACATCACGAGCATTTTGTGTTCGTCAAGTTGTACTTCCTGTCGCTTGCTGGGATTGATCACCGCGACTCCGGTACAACCATCATTGAGAATCAGGTGTTCGTATTCGAGCAACAGGCTCTTGAGCACTGGCATGTCAATGTGCTCTCGGTACAGGTCTTCGTGCCGAGGGCCCGCCTGGTGGCTGGTCTCCAGTACCACATCGACGACCTCGCCGAGCGGCTCCAGGAGCTCCAGGAAAATGTCAAACAATTGGCGTTTCGTAGCCGAAGCCATGATCACCGGGATGCTTTCACCAGAGGTCTCATCACAATATTCATCGTGGCGAAATCCTTGGCGAGGAACGATTTGAAGGTCGTACGAAGGACGAACGGCATCGGTGAGTTCAAACGCGCCGTAGGTGGTAATCCCCATGTGCGTTTGCAATTCTTCGTCGCTCAACGACTCGAAACTCCCAGCGGCTAGCTGGCGAGTTGTCTGTTCGGTGACATTTCCGCGAAGGATTCGTTTGAGAAAGCCCATGAGCGATTCTCGGTCTCGTGCTGGATGGGGGGCGATTGAACGAACATTTTTGGCCGAAGCCCAAAACTTCCCACGAAGTTTTGTTAACTGCCAAACGGTAGGTCACAGCCGTCCCAGCGCCCAAGAACGCACGTCCGGCTCTCCATTTCGCTGGCAAAAGTGACTTCCGGCGCCCTCCCAATCCACCCAGCCCGTAGGACCGCTACGTTCGTGCCCACCCGATTTGGCGGCGACGGTCAAGTCGGCACCGAAAGAAGTCATCGACGCTGTGATTTCTTGGCGAACTTTCATACGCGTCAATTCGTCCAACCGAGCATCGACTTGGACTTAAGTCCGCTGCCGTTCTTCGGGTACACTCGGCGGAAGAGTGCTAGTCAAATGTCGATCAGTTTGTTCCCGGTCGGCGGGTTTGCTGGCTATTTAGGGGCTTTAATCGGGCAAAAATTTGAGCTGCATACGATCAAATGGTATCGCGCCGCGCGTGTTCAAGGCGAGTCTTGGGAAGATCGTGCTGCTTTGCGCGCCGTGGATTGGCGTGATGCCAGGCTGTGACATTCCCCAACGTCCGGTGCTGGTTGAGCCGTCCGAAACGCCTCGGCGCTACGTCAAAGACACCAGTTCATCGAGCCAAGATTCGTTGAACCTGCGCGCGGTCGCTCCGGTGTTTGAACCTCCCGCGGCGCCGTTTGCCGAGGACTGGGAGACTTGGAATGCCTATTACAGTGATGGCAAACATTGTGGATATGGACACGTGCGGGCGGAGCGGCTCGGTGAAAGCTCCGGAACTGCGACGGACACAGCGTCGGATGTGCGCTACACGATTGATGATCATCTCCTGCTGCGCTCCGGTTTAAGCTCGATCTCCCAGCAACTACATCACGAGAGCATCGAAGATTCGCTGGGGAAGCTAAAATCATTCACGGCGACACAGGGGATGGGGCCGCTCACAACTCGCTTTGTCGGTACGATCGAAGACGGCCAACTCACCATGGTGACGCGACGCGGGGCGCTGGAATCGACCCAAAGTATTGCTTGGGAGCCGAACTGTCGCGGGCTGGTCGCCGTCGAACAGTCGCTCCGCCGGACGCCGATGAAACATGGGGAAGTCCGAATGCTCAAGACGCTCGTCCCCGTCCAACATCGCATCGCGACGGTGCGTTTGTTTGCGGTCGAGCGAGCCTCGGTTCCACTGTTGGACGGTTCCGTCGCCGAGTTGCTCGAGATTTCCAGCCAGATTGCTATGGGTGAGCGTGAGACGTCGCGAGTGATTTCGTGGACCGACGACAACGGCACGATGATCAAGAGCTATACGCAGTCGCTAGGGTTACTCGCCTTTCGAGCGGATCGTGAGATGGCGACTGCGGAAATCGAATCCGACCCTAGCGCCGACTCGGGTGTTGCGATTCGGGTGACAGGAAACATCGATCGGCCCAACCAAGCCAAACGTACCGCGTGGATTGTGCGAAACAGAGAGTTGGACCATCAGCGTCACGACGCGACGTCAACGAGAGACGAGTTGGAACTCAATGCGGCAGCTGGTCAAGCAATTCGTCGGCAACCGGATGGAGCGTTGCAAATTCTCGTGAGCAGTGAATCGGTGGCCAACTTGCCTGGGTTTGTGGCGGGAACATTGGACGTTGTCGACGCCGATACTCAGCCCAACCCGCTCATCGATTTCAATTCGTCGCTTGTTCGCAGGCTTCATTCCGCCGCCACGATCGACGGTTTAAACGAGCGAGAAACAGCGATTGAAATGATGCGAACGATTGGCGGCGTCGTCGACAAGTCGCCCCGTAGCCTCGGCTTGACCAAAGCATCCGAAGTCGCGATGACGGGCGTGGCAGATTCAACGGGGTACGCTGTACTTCTGGCTGGGCTTCTGCGAGCGAGCAAAATTCCCGCGAGAGTGGTGGTCGGTATTGTTTACGACGGAGAAGCCAAAGACTCGATGCACTATCACGCTTGGACGATTGCGCACGTGGATGGCGATTGGTTACCGCTCGATGCGACGCTGGGAACGATTGCACCGTCCAATCGATTGGCACTCTTAACCAGCGATTTCGCGTCCAAGGATCTGGAGGAACATCTTCTCAACGCCCTTCGTCAACTAGCGAAATTGGAGATCACGATCGCGAAATCCCAGTACTAGAGCGATGCGACGTTGCCACCGAATCCAATTTTCTGAATTGCGATATTCCACTTTTCATCGCGTTTGACTTAAGTGAAGCGAAACGGCCGCGAGCAAGGGATCGATAGTCTCCGATTGGATTTGATGCGGTGGATTCCAGTCAAACCACTGGAAACTTTGATGCTCGGTAAGTCGAAGCGTCGGTATCACTTCGACGTAGCCGAGAAAGTACTGCACGATTTTGGTAAAGACTCGGTCGCCGGTGACGCGGTAGGTAACCGGGTACGTCAACTCAAATCGAAATGTCTCATCCAGCCGAATTCGATTCGAGGCAATACCGGTTTCCTCCTCGGTCTCGCGTAGTGCTGCCTCCAGAAACGACTCGTCATTTTCGCAGTGACCTTTCGGCAAATCCCAGCGGCGGCGGTGTCGCAGCAGCAAGAATTTGTGCTCCGGTTGCAAACACATCAGTAACATGCCAGCGGCCTGGACAGTTTCAGCGTCTGGATCGGTCGGGGCGGGCACGAATTCGTCCTGAATCGAGTCGTTAGATTGAAAGATGGCTTGTCGGGGTTTGCCAACACTCTACAAAAGTGCAGTCGGAATTCGAACCTCTGACGAACCGCTTTGGACTTAATTCGATGGCCCATTTCTCGCGAGCGAAACGAAACAGATGAAGATATACACACGCACCGGCGACGCGGGCAGCACGGGACTTTTTGGTGGCCCACGGGTTGCGAAAGATGACGATCGGATCGAGGCCTATGGGACCGTCGACGAACTCAATGCGTGTCTGGGGATCGTGCGGTCGGCCGGCATTTCACCAGGAATCGACACTCAATTGGACCAGATTCAGCACGAGTTGTTTTCGATCGGAGCCGAGCTGGCGACTCCGGAGCCCGACGAGCACGGATTGCGGGTGATCGGTGCTGGGCATATCGCTCGGCTGGAGCAATGGATCGATGCCCACGAGGCCGGACTATCGCCGCTAAAACATTTTATCCTACCAGCCGGATCAGTGGCGGCGACTCATTTGCATCTTGCCCGTTCCGTTTGCCGGCGGGCGGAACGCCGGGTCGTCACGTTGGTTCGCCACCACGAGGCGAATATTTCGGAGGAGTTGATGGTGTACCTGAATCGACTCAGTGATTTGCTGTTTGTGCTCAGCCGGGTGGCCAATCACGAAGGCGGCGTCGAGGAAATCCAGTGGATTCGGCCCAGCTAGAGGCCCGCTGGCCCGGGCCGTAGCCGGGTGTACAATGCGGCCTCGTGGGATGTTGCGATTTGACGCTGTACAATTCGGCCATTGCACGTGATAGAGACAAGAGTAAACGCCAGTGCCTGAGGAATGATCGTGAAGAAAGTTGAAGCCATTGTCCGCCACTTCAAACTCGAAGACGTCAAGAACGCGCTCACCGATCATGGCATCCATGGCATGACCGTTAGTGAAGTTCGCGGTTTCGGCCGCCAAAAAGGGCACACGGAGATTTACCGTGGGACCGAATATGCGATCGATTTTGTTCCGAAAGTCAAAATCGAAGTCATTTGCACGGATGACAATTTGCAAACCGTGATCGATACAATTTTGCAAACCGCGCAGACCGGCCAAATTGGCGACGGGAAAATTTTTGTAACGAACCTTGAGGATTCGATTCGGATTCGAACTGGCGAACGCGGCGAGGACGCGCTGTAAGAGCCCCAAGGATTGTCAACTTCCAATCTTCGTGCCGTCGTCCTGCGCTGCCGCGAGCGCCTCCGTGATGGCCGGATGAAGATCCGCCAGCAGCATGATTCCGGTTCGGCTGGCGTGCAGGTATCGACTCACATCGCTGATCTATACGACGAGATCGTGCTGGAGGTTTGGAACGAAGCGACACTCGCTCATCAAGACGACCCGAAGCTTCACGGATTGGCTCTTGTCGCTCATGGCGGATTCGGGCGTCGGGACCTAGCACCATTCTCCGACGCCGACATCATGCTGATCGCGAATCGATCGAGCATGTCATTAGCCACCAAAATCGCCGGAACTCTGTCGCGGGACTTAGTCGATGTCGGACTACAACTCGGGTTCTCGACCCGCTCACCCACCGAAGCGGTGAGTCTCGCTTGGGGCGATCCCGTTATCTTCTCATCGCTCACTGAATCCCGGTTCCTCGCAGGCGGATTGCAAGTCTACAGCGGGTTCTTTCGCAGCCTCCGTCAAGGCACCAAACGTCGTCGGCAACGCTTACTCAAAGATCTTGTCAATGCTCGACGCGAGGAACGACACAAATGGGGTGAGACCAACTACTTGCTGCGTCCCAATGTCAAGCGATCCTTGGGTGGACTTCGCGACATCCAACTGATTCGATGGATCGGATTTGTTAACTACGGTGAAACGGATCTTGAGCGGCTACTCAAGCTCGGCGCACTGCCCAGCGAAGATTTTCGGCTGTTGCGTCAAGCATTCGCATTCATGTTACGACTTCGAAACGAATTACATTTTCGCGAAAACAGAAGCCAGGACATTCTCGATCGCCCCACACAAATGGAGATTGCAGATGCTTGGGGCTACCAGGGTACCGAGGGTGTCTTGCCAGTCGAACAGTTCATGCAAGAGTATTTCGAACATACTCGCAATGTTCGCTACGCCGCATCCTTTTTTGCCGAGGCCGCCGGGTCGCTCCCCATCATCTCACGGGTTTTCGAGCATTTGCTTTCGCGTGAGATCGCCGAGCATATTCGAATGGGACCAACTCAAATCTGGGTCCACGAATCGGTGCTTGCGGAATTTGCTTCGAGTCTGCCCGATGTCCTTCGATTGATGAGTTTGGCCAATCAACATCGCCGTCGCATCGCGCACCCCACATGGCATGCGATCCGCGAAGCAATGCTTAATCGCGAGCCGTCCGCTCCGGACGACCAATCGATTGAGGCGTTTTTGTCGTTGTTGGGCAACGGAAGCCGACTCGCCGAGTTGCTTCGCCGACTCCATGAACTACGCGTCCTCGAGCAACTCATCCCCAGCTTTAAACGCACCCGAGGGCTGTTGCAGTTCAATGCGTATCACAAGTTCACGGTTGATGCGCACTGTTTACTCGCCGTGGAAGCGGCGTGTGACTTCGAGCATGACACTTCCGCCATCGGTCGTCGCTATCGACGATTGACGGACAAACGATTGCTACACCTGGCACTATTGATCCATGATCTGGGCAAGGGTCGCGAGGAAGATCATTGTGATGTGGGCCGCGAGATTGCCATCGAAACGGCAAAGTTATTGCACTTGGATGACGAATCGACCGACACACTCGCTTGGCTAATCCACAAACATTTGGCGGTCAACTTGGTCGCGTTTCGACACGATCTCACCGACCCCGAGATCGTCCACTCGTTTGCCGCCGAAGTCGGTTCGATTCGTCGACTCGAACTATTGATCGTTCACACGGTCGCGGACTTATCGGCAGTCGGCCCGGGTGTGCTTACCGATTGGAAAATGAACCTGATCGAAGATCTCTATCTGCGCACGCGACGTTATTTTGAAACCGGCGATTTGCCCGGCGACAATGATCCGGAACTGGATGCCATTCGCAACGAAGTGCGCCAGCATCTCGATGCCCGACATTGCGATCGAGCATGCCACGAGTTACTCGATCAGTTGCCGCTGTCATTGTTGCATCGTGATCGACCCCAAAAATTGGCGGAGGAGCTAGCGGAGATCACACAGTATTTAGGCCAAGGACCACAAACCTTTTGCACCAGCCGGTTCGACCCGGGTTTGTCGGCGATGCGTTACACCGTCATTCGTCGCGAAGGAGAACAAACCATCGGAACTTTCGCCAGAGCGACGGGAGCGCTGAGCACCGCTGGTCTAACGATTCTGCGGGCGGATATCGAAACGGTCGGCGACTGGTTGGTGTGGGACGATTTTTGGGTCACCGATCCTGATTTTCCCGGCGAGCCGCCTTCGTCGCGACGTGACGAAGTGTGCAATCGCATCCGGCACCTACTCGACACGCCCAACGCCCCGCTGCCACCGCACCGGAAGACGTGGACCAGTGGACGCAACAAAGAGTCGCAAAGCGTCAACGTGCTGCCCACCAAAGTCACGTTCGACAATGACACATTTCGTCGCTACACGATCCTATCGATCTTTGCTTACGACCAAGTAGGGCTTCTGTACCGGATTGCCGCGACATTGGCGCAGCACCGCGTCGTATTGCACTTTGCCAAGATCGACACCCATCTCGACCAAATCGCCGACGTGTTCTACGTCACCGAGCTCGATGGAAATCCGATTTATGATCTTGGACGCCACGGTGAAATTCGTGCCGCGTTGTTAGCGGTCGTCTCCGCTAACTAAGTCTCCGGTCGCGAAGTCTTCGGCCAACAAGATCATTACTCGTCATGGTTTCACTGATCGCTACGAAACGACTCGAGCGTCCAACCGGCTTGGTAATCCCTGCGGGGGATAGCGGTCGACCGATCGGGCATCGTACGAAACGACAAACTATTTCAACTCTTCAGTTGCACGGCAGATGAAGCGCGGGCATGTTTGGTTAGTTTTGGCCTGATTTGCCATCCCCGCCGATCACCCCTGCGATAACCAACTCGCGGTGAATGTGGTTCATGTTACCACGATGATTCGGACACCTTTCGGTGGGGTTGGTGCTTCATGGATTACGGCCGCCGCCTTCGCATTCGTGCGAGGCGGCGGCCTGGACGGATCAAAACGCTCGCGACAAGGGGCTAGTGGTTCGTCACTTCCCAACCCTCACAACAAGGAAGTTCGACAATGTTACGACTGATACTACCTCTCGCCGCCGTGATCGCCTGCGGTTTCTACGGAACCGCGCATGCCGATCAGGATCTCGATACCTTGCTCGGTGAACTCACCTTCGGTGATTCCAGCCGTGCGAACGCCCCAAGCACTCCTCTCTTGGAGCAAACGCCGCAAGCGGATGAACTGGTGCCACTCGCTCCGGCAGACCAGCAACTGACCAATATCCAGGACCCCGGCTCGATCGTGGAGCCGCCCTCGTTCGAGCCGATCCAGGATGCAACTTTAGCACCGACATCACCGCTTCCCGAACCCGTGCAACCGCAATTGGCTGGCGAAGCGCCGATCAATTTCAATCAGTACTTTCAAGCCGGTGGCCACGGCGATGCTTGCGCGGCGGGGAATGCCAGTGCTCCGTGTGGCACGCAAGCGATATGCCGGCCGCACCACGCACCGAGTCTTCCACCCCCGTCAACGTTTTTGCAGTACTTTCGCTCGGACGATTGTTACTCGGATGTCTGGAATGGTTTTGCTGCCGAACGTCAAAAGCGTTGCGAACACTGTCACAAACACATCCACGGCACCTGTGATTGTTTTAGCAAGGGCCACGGTCACTGCACCGGACATTGCGGATGTGGCTGTGACCGAAATGCTTCCGCCTGTGACGCGGCGTCCAAGCATCGGTAGTTAAGTTCGCGGGCGACCCGACAGGACTTTACCCGCCTAGAACTGTCGTGTTTCCCAACGCCTTGCCTGGCCATTTTTAGTTAACGAAGCGCCGTCACCCTGCCGATACCATTGGTACCATGGATTGGGAGGGTGGAACGAACGGTGCCGTCGTTCCAGCTGAAAGATGGGCCATGGTGAGGCAGGGAGGGCTTCACCATGGCCCTTCTCTTCCATTTCGCAAAAGCAGATCGCATTCAGTTGCGATCTGCTTTTTTTTTGCGAGGGCATCAACGGCATTGACCTCGCGTCAACAACGACGCGAGGTCATGATCATCGGTGGTGGATCGCTTCTGTGCAGCTAGTTACCAAAATAGCCGGTGGTGCCGTACGAGTTGGACGGGGTAACGGGTAAAATATAGACCGGCGGTGGCGTACGGCGGTTATCAATCGCGGTGGCGTTGCCAGAGCTAAATTGTCCATACTCGGCAATGGATACCGCCCCGGCTCGCGCGTTGGACCAATTGCCTCGGGCGATGGCAGTTCCATTGCTTCGAGCGTAGCCACCCAGACTGAGAGCAGTTGAATCCGCATGGGCTCGCGAGCCCCATCCATCGGCTTTCGATCGACCGTTGCTAATGGCGACTCCGCCGGCAGCGATGGCGGTGCTATTTCCGCTGGCGAATCCGCCATTTCGACCGCTGCCTTGCATATTGGCACGAGCATAGCCGCCGTCCGTGGCAATGGCCGTGGCTCCCAGACGAGTGTTTCCACGGCCGCTTGCGGTGGAAATGGCCGTGCCGCCGGTCGAATAGCTGTAGGCGGTGACCTGAGCGTTCGCCTCACAAGCCAGAATGCAAAGCGAGGCAAAGGCGATGGTTCGAGTCAACAGAGTGCGGTGGGACATGATTTGGGTTCCTTGGAAATCGGTTCGATGTGTGTTTTGAAGGCGTTGTTGTCTTCAACAGTACCTGCGAGAAACTGATCGAATACCCTCAATGAAATTTCCAGAAACTTTTTTGACATATACCGGAGCGTTTCATGCGTTTTTTGCTCGGGAAACGCTTTGCTCGGCAGGTACGCGGTAAGTCCGTCGATCATAATTTCAGCTCGATTCCCAAGTCCGTCCCAGAATCTCGCGGGGATCATGACCGCGTCGTCGTAGAAAGGATTGGTGCATTGTCCGACACCAGACAACCATTGGCTGAAGAGATCTTTCTGGAGGCCGTCGAGCTTTCCGAGAATGATCGTACGGAGTTCGTTCTAACGCGATGCGGAGACGATCCCGAGTTGAAACGTCGAGTCGATGAGCTGTTGGCGGCGGATGATGCGGCCAACCAGGATAATTTTCTCGAGTCGAGGTTCATTGCCGGTGCGAATATTGCCGAGCCGCTGCCACGAGAACCTCAAGCGGCTGCCTCCACTGGCGAAAGCCCGGCTCGTTTTCGGATTATCTCGCGGCACGAGCAAGGAGGTCTTGGCGAGATCTTGGTGGCCCACGATACCCAACTCGACCGCGATGTCGCGGTGAAACAAATTCGGCCAAAGTGGATCGGTCACCACGAGGCCGAAGCACGATTCCTGCAAGAGGCCGAAGTGACAGGTCGGCTGGAGCATCCGGGAGTTGTTCCCGTCTATGCGATGGGGAAATGGGAGGACGGCCGCCCGTTTTACGCGATGCGTTTCATTCGGGGGCAAACGCTCAAGCAGGTTATCGCTGAGCACCGCCAGTCGTTGGTCTCGGTCGATCCCCAGGCTCGCTCTCGCCAATTTCGCGAGCTGCTCAATCGCTTTGTCGACGTTTGCAACACGATCGAGTACGCACACAGCCGCCAGGTCCTGCACCGCGACATCAAACCGTCCAACATCATGGTGGGCGCCTACGGTGAAACACTTGTCGTTGATTGGGGGCTCGCCAAGTTGATGGACGCACCATCGGATCAATCGATGACCGCGGGTTTCATCGCAGAGGCGAGTGACAGTGGATCTGGAAACACGCGAATTGGCGGTGCCATTGGCACACCACAATACATGAGCCCTGAGCAGGCAGATGGATTTCACGATTCCGCGGGTGTTTGGACTGACGTCTATTTATTAGGGGCGACGCTCTACCATTTGCTAACCGGAGTCGCTCCGCACGACGAAAGTTCGGTGGAGAAATTGATCCTCCAAATCCGCCAGGGCCGATGGTCACGCCCCAGAGATCGGGACTCCGAAATACCGCCGCCTTTGGAATCAATTTGCCTCAAAGCAATGTCCAAATGCCCTGACCAGCGCTATCCATCGGCACTGGCCCTCGCCGCTGATATCGAACGTTGGCTCGCTGACGAACCGGTGTCGGTCTACCACGATCCCAGTTCGTTGAGGATGGCGCGATGGGCGCGAAAGCATCGGAGCTTGGCAATGAGTGCCGCGGTGGCCGCCTGTCTGGTTTGCGTCACGTCCATCGTCGGTTCGACCTTGTGGAGCTACCAACGGACCAAGCAATTTGCGGTCGAACAGGAACGAAATGCTAAAGAGTTTCAACTGCGTGCGACCCAGGCGAGTCGGTTGAGTGAGAAGCGTGACTCCGCGATGACGGCATTGACGCTGTCCGAACGAGAGATACAAGCGGGCCGATTTGCCGCGGCGCAAAGCATTCTAGCAAACGCTGCTGACTCACTGGTCGACGAACCGAGTCTCGACCGTCCGAGGGAGGCGATCGTCGAGCGGTTGGAGCGAGTTCGCCGTATCGTTGAATTCCATCAGCAATCCGAACTTTGCGAACAATACAACGTGATGAGTCGCGACACACAGGGGATCATGGCATCCAGTGCTGCGCTTCGGTCACTCGGGATCTGGGAAACCAGGGACTGGTGGGCCCACTTGCCCGACGACGAGCTTACGCCCGAGCAACGTGACCAATTGCAATGGGATGTGTACCAGCAATGGCTGATGCTCGATGGCATGCTCGTGAAAACCATTGGGACTCGCTTATTCGGCACGTCCAACAGTGGGAGCAGTGGCCGATTGTTGTCCGCGATACGGCGCCTTGGATCGGAGGCGGGAAAGCACGAAGCGGCCCTGGCCTTGCTGGTAAGCGAACGAATCGACGAGTTTCGCCAAGCCGAATCAGTTCGCTGGTACCGTGGCATTGCACGCTTCCGATTGGGGACGGGTCGGAAGGTGAAAGCTATCGACATTGGTGTACCACGCAACGCCGCCGACGCGCAGAAACTGGGCGTATTGTGTCTAATCTCAGCGATGGATCCATCGTTTCGCGTTGTCTTTCAAGACTACAAGAACCAGGATCCTATCACTGCCGGTCGCGACTTGTTTTTGCGATCCGCGTCGCTACGGCCGGATCACTATTGGACCCAACTCGCCCTTGCGCAGATGCAATACTTCATTGCAATGCAAGAGACGAATTCGAATTGGGAAAAGTTTCAACCAGCGATACAGACCATGGGGCGATGCATCACCATCAACCCGCGTTCTTGTTTTGCCTTGGCCGATCGATCCTCGCTTTTCCGTTTCCAGTCCGAACTATTGAGTTCGCACGCCAGTTCGACCGACACCTTCGAAAAAGAGCGAGCGGACGAGTTGCTGCGGTGGAGTCTCCAAGATGCACAATCGGCATATCGATCGTACAGGGATCATCCCTGGGTCGGCTGGACCTATGGCATGGCTCTCGGTGCGGTGCAGCAAACCGATCAGGCGATTGGCGTGCTACAGCAAGCATCGCTGGCGACGCTACCTTTGATGCAGCTGACGGACGCCACGCTAATCGGCGCCGACGATTTTCGTGGCCGTCAGGATGCGGCGGATTATGTAAGCCGGCTCGTACGACAGTATCCTGAGAATTCCGACTACCGAGCTACACTCGCTTCGATTCGTCTGAATCAATCACGACACGACGAGTCACTCGAAGAGGTCAATCTTGCGATCGATTTGCCCAATCCGTCCGCACACGCCTACGCGACCCGGGGAATGTTGAGAGTATTGAATGACGACGTGACAGGCGCTGCGGCCGATTTTCGCGAGTCGCTCGCCAGAGACCCTCAGCACTTGTGGGCTGCCTTTGGCCTAGCACGTTGCGACGAAGCCCAAGGTCACTTTACGTCGGCACTATCGCGACTGGAGGCTTCGTCTGCACTGGCAATCACCGATGAACATCGGTCTGCGTTCGCACTCGCCCTCGGACGAGTGTTGGCATGGCAAGGCCGTTATGATCGAGCATTTGATTCGTTCACGCTGGCGACACAAATTCAACCAGCGTGCGATCTATTCGCCGCTGTCGAACCGTTCATCGAGCAATTTAAAAAACGACGTTCCAAAGGCGAGTCAAGCGATTCGATCATCGCCTTGCAATCGTTTTTGAAATCGGTAGGCGAACTTCCGCGTGTGACAAAAATCAATCTGAGTAGCTCTCGCGAGAGCGAGTCATACGCTGCGCCGATCCTCAATGGAGATTTTGAGCTAGGAGCGATGCAGTACTGGAGTGATCAGAGTGGTGCCGCCTGGCGAAATGATGATGGATATTCGTCCTCCGCGAACGTGACGAAAGAGCATTCACATTCCGGTGAATGCTCGTTTCATGTTTCGGGTCGTTCGAGGCAGGAAGCGACGGGATCGACCTCGCTTCGAGGCAGTACCAGCCAAACATTTCCGGTCCCCGCGAATTCACGATGCCGGCTGACCCTTTGGGCGAGGGGCGAGGGGCTTGGTTCGAACGCTTTCCGAGTGGAAACGCGAGGTCAGAACTCGCTGTCGCTGCCCCCGGGTGACTTCGATTGGAGAAAGTTTCAATGGGAATTTGAAGTCGGTGAGCCAGCGGACTCATCACTTAACGTGGTCGACGTGACGCTGGACCTTGTCTCGTCCGGTCCAGGCGACATCTGGGTCGATGACATTGCCGTCGACATTTTCAACCGCTGATGCCCGTTGGCACTTGCTAAAGAATTTTCTTCGAAATTGTTTCAGGCTTCTTGGGCCTGAACACGCACGTGCTGGTGAGACGGTTACCAACAACCGTCAAAATCACCCCGCAACGTTCGAAGGAAAAACGAAATGACTCTGCAAAAAGCCCAAAAACGCATCCAAGGCTGTCTCGCGACTCTCTTCCTGGCGGCCTCGATGGCGACACCAGCGATCGCCCAGCGGGCTGAAACCGTGGTCGATATTTTCAACGGAGGAGCGGGCGCCGGCGCAACCGCCGATGGCCAGCTTAAATTCGCTAGGTCCAAGAGCAGCTCTAACAATGGCGTCCAGTTCGGTCATGGTTTTGCTGTCGGTGCCGGCCCCAACGGGATCGCCGTGTCGAATTCGATTGGTGCGGGAACCGGCCCTGTCGGTGCTGCACACAACTTGAACCTGACGATTGGACGTGGTGGAACGCACGTTAGCCAAGGAGGAGTCGTTTCCCAAGGCGGCAATCGGCGAGTGACCACCGGCGGCAGCACCGGGATTCAAAACGGTCAAGTCTACGGAGGCAGCAACTCCACCGGTTACGGGAACAACACTCGTGCTTGGTCCCAAAGTCATACCAACCAATGGTCGCAGCCGAGCGTTCAAACACCACAGGTTTACCCGCAGTCGTCCATCCGAATGCAAGGCCAGGGCGGATTGAATCGAAGTGTCAATCACCGCTGGGGTCACCGCTAAACCATTCTTGCCACGCGACCTTGGTCCCTTCGGGTCAAGGTCTTTTTTCTTTGAAACCGGTCTCTGAAATCCAATCAACACCAAGTAGGAAAATGATCATGAACATTCGACTTCGCCACCTCATGTTGCTACTCGCTTCCGCAGTTTCGCCGTTTGGTCCCATTCTGGGGAGCGAACCCAACGATTTACCTCAACTATCGACTACAAAATCGACTTCCCAATATTTGCCAGCTTGGGGAATCGAGTTCGGTGAAGTTCCTGAATTGCTTCGAATGCACGTTCCCGCTCTTAGGTCCGGTTCGGGGATCGTAGTGCAGCGAATTGACGATGGGGATGCTCCGGCCGCTGGACTCCAGGTCGGCGATGTATTGATGGCCATAGACGTGGTCTCCATCGCGAGCGTCGATCAACTGCCCCAGACACCCCAGCGTAATCTTACGGTACTGCGCCGCGGCCGAATCGTTCCCCTGGGAGTGATGCAATCGTCGTATTCGAGCGTACCTTTCGCCTTGCCAAGACTGCCCGGCGTTTCGGTTTCGGCATTCGCGTCTGGAAATGAAAGTGTATCGGTAAGCCAAAACGGAAACGAAATCTTGATCGAGATGTCGTTGCCCGAACTGGCATCCAAACCGATTCGCTATCGTGGAACCGCGGAACAAATTCGACGCGAAGTGCAACGAAGCAACCTTCCGCCTGCGGCGAGAGAACGAGTACTTGAGGCAATTCGTTGAGCATCATCACTGTGGGTGAACGCAATCATGCGATGATTGACTAAGATCGATCCGTCCAACTCGACCGTGGTTGGCTTCACCTGCTAAGTGCTATCGACCTTTTCACCGAGTTTGTTGCCATGTCTGAGCCAGAAACCGAAGTCTCCATGTTACTCCAACGACTCAAACAAGGTGACAAAGCGGCTCGCGATCGATTGTTCATGACGTTGCAATCGGAATTGCGAGACATGGCTGGGGCACTGATGAGCCGCGAACGTCCAGACCATACGTTGCAGGCGACCGCATTGGTCAACGAAGCTTGCCTCAAGTTGTTGGACAGCGACGCTTTGGAAAACTCTTCCAATCGGCGATACATGTTCGGAATGGCCAACCGTGCCATGCGACAAATTTTGGTGGACCATGCTCGCCGACGACGCGCCAGCAAGCGAGGTGGCGAACTAAATCGAGCGTCGCTTGACATCGTCTTGGATAATTTCGAGGCCCAGAACCAGTGTCAATTCGAAGAGCTCGAATCCGCTCTCGAGCGACTAGAAGCTAGTTCACCGCGTCAACGTGAAGTCGTCGAGCTGCGATTCTTCTCTGGCCTTTCGGTGGACGAAGTTGCCGAGATTCTGGAAGTCAGTATCGGCACTGTCGAACGAGATTGGCGATTGGCTCGAGCAAAATTGTTTAAGGAATTGCGTGCCGAGCCGGACTTAGACGAGTAACCTCGAGCATGCCGAAGTGATTCGCGACTGGACTGATTCGGCACCGTGGCGATCAAGTGATGTTCATCGGATCCGCCGTGGTGCGATGCGCAACATCGGCGGGTCTTGCGTGAATCAAGTTTCGACTAACTGAATAGTGGTTGGATGACCTTGCCATCACGAACGAGCGTGATCGGACGGCCCGTATTGGTTTGGTATTCGATCGAGGGATCGATGCCGAGGTTCCAGTAAAAACTTGCCGCGACATCGTCGGGCGAGATCGCTTCGTGTCGCGGACCTGCGGCGGTATCGTCGCTTTCGCCGATGACTTGTCCACCTCGAACACCGCCACCGGCCATCAGCATAAACATGCATCGAGGATAGTGATCACGTCCTCCCTCGGCGCTACGGTCATTGATCTTGGGAGTACGCCCGAACTCACCGGTCACGAGCACGGCGGTGGAATCGAGCAAGCCGCGAAGCTCCAATCCGGCAAACAGGCCGCTGAGTCCCGCATCGAGCTTGGGCAATTGAGTGTCTTTGAGCTTGGTGAAGTTGTCCGTGTGCGTGTCCCAGCCGCCCAGTTGAACGGTCACGAATCCAACACCCGACTCGACCAGGCGGAGCGCCAGCAGGCAACTTTGCCCAAACGAGTCCTCACCGAATATCTTAGCAAAGCTTTCTGGCTCCTCACCAATGTTGAATGCCTTGCGAGCTCGCGGAGAGGTGATCATCGAATAAGCTTGTTCCCCAAAGCGATCCAAGCCATCGACCAACCCGCCAGCATCTTCCATTTCGGCGAAACGTCGATCCAATTTCTTTAGCAAGTCTTGTCGCTGCCGCACTTCCTCGACACCGATACCCGGTGAGAGCGAAAGTCCACGAACCGCATAAGGCTGTCCGAATTGTGGAGTCGAGTTGGTCTCAAGTGGTGCATAACGAATGCCTAAAAACCCAGCTCCATGACCTGCCTTGGGTACGGCCACTTGGCTCGGAATGTCATCGTCGCTTGGCCTTTCTCGTGACAAAACGGAGCCGTAGCCCGGATACTCGAGCGACGCGAGCGGACGACTGCCTGTGTTGACGTATTCGCGACCGAGTTGGTGAGCGGCAAGGGTGTGGCTAACACCACGAAGAATCGCGAATTTGTCGGCCACACCGGCCAGCTTTGGCAAGTGTTCCGATATGGATATGCCAGGGACATTTGTCGCGATTGGTTTGAATGTGCCCCGAACGCTGTCCGGCGCGTCCGGTTTAAGATCGAAGGTGTCTAAGTGAGATGGCCCACCTGGCAACTCAATGAAAATGGCGCGTTTGGCTCGACTGGGAGCAACCTGCCCGGCGCTTGCCAATTGATTGTACTGCGCAAGCGTTAGTCCCCCCAAGCCAAGGCAACCGGCTTTCAAAAGGTCTCTACGACGGACACCATCACAGGTGGTATGCAGTTTCATCTGACGTTCCTCTTTCAATAGTACGACGGTGATTATTGCTGAACTAGTTTGTCTTTAACGGACTAGTGACTGATGATGAACTCTTTGGTGTTGAGCAGCGCCCACAGCAGCGACTGGACAGCATTGCCCTTGGACGAGCTTTCTTGAATGAAGGTGACGGACGTTTCGATTTCATCCGTCGTCGGATATCGCGACAGGGTTCGCAAGTAAGCGTCCTCGACGAGATTCTCGAGTGAAACTCCTGTGGCCGACTCGGATACCGACGTCTCCGCAGCCGCCTCTTGCTGCTTGATCAGCGAAGGGTTCTTCAGGAGCTTGGCCAGGGGAGGCAGCGACACACCGAGCTCACCAAGTTGATTCGAAATCTTCTCAAATTGAGCCGCCATTTTCGGCTTCATCTGTTTCTGGCGTCTTTCGGGCAAACGGTTGTAGTCGGCGAGTCGCGTTTCGACCAATTCGATCAGTCGTTCTGACTGAATGCGATTGCTGTCCTCAACTTTCTCGTTCGCATTGGCGGTGGAATCGAAGCCGAGTTGACGGCATGTTGATTCGACCCAGCCCTGGCGATCGGCGAGTCGGCGATGGATGTCGATGTCGTTTCGCAGGTACACCGACTGCAGCAAACTCGGAGCATCGCTACGGTCACAATCGCAATTCGATTCTCGCTGTGAACGGCCAAAAACGTCTAACGCGAACGTGCTGTTTTTAGCGGACCCGTATATCGACAGAGCGTCGGTGATGGCCATTCCCTCAAGCGAGTCGCGCGTGCTGTTGGCGTTGGCATCCGTCATTGTGGCCAGTAGGACCGCATCATGAACGATCTCCGACGGATAGCGTCGCGGGATGTGTCGCGAAAAGTTGCGTTGGTCCAGCCGATTGGTATCGTTGGCCACAGCACTTCGTTGGTAGGCGTCGCTTGACGTGATCTCTCGGTGCAACCACTTCAAATCGAAATCATGCGAGATCAACTCGGTCGCCAGATAGTCGAGTAGAGCTGCGTTGGAGGGTGGATTCGCCAGATTCATGTCGTCCGTGGGATTGACGATGCCGACGCCGAAGTAGTTGGACCAAACTCGATTGACAACGGCTTTGGCAAAATACGGGTTGTCGGGCGAACGCAACCAAGACATCAGCGCCACGCGAGGGTCTTGGCTCAGTTGCACATCACTCGACTCACCGAGAATCTTTCCTGTTGGAATTCGAAGGTCGACTTTCTTGCCCTTTTTCTTTGCTTGAGCAGCTTGCGATTTGGCCCGTTGGAGAGAGCCAGCGGTGTCAACGACCAACTCACCAAATGGAACTGTCTTGCCTTCGATCACCGACTCAGCCAGCTTCTTGCGGAGCAAATTGCCCTTCATGCTGCTGTTGACACCAAGACTTGTGAGCATTCTGTCCCGATCGTCCTGGTTCTCCTTTGCGACCGCTCCAGGGTTGACCTTGATCGGTGTGAACAATTTCGAAAAGGCATCGAAATCATCTTTGGACCATTGATCGAACGGATGCTTGTGGCACTGGGCGCACTCGATTCGCACGCCGAGGAATGTGTAGGCGAATCCGATCGCACGTTCTTCGGGCAGACGGAAATTTCGTCGCGACCAATACAATGGCATGCCTTCGCGTTGGGCAAACTCTTTTTCCCCTCCAGGTCGACATGCTTGACTCATCGAGTCGCAGTACGATTGGTAGTCCTCGTTCTCATCACGACTTTTGGCGATCACGATTCCTTCGACGATCTTGTCATAAGGCACATTCTTGGCGATTCGCTCACGAAGCCATTCGTACCAGAGCTTCGATGCAACATTGCGAGCTGGTAACACATTGTTCATCTCAGCCTCGTTGTTGCCCGTCCAATCGGACAGCCGTGTCGCCCACCAAGCCGCATAGGTGGGACGCTCCAATAACGCGTCGACATAGCGCTCGCGTTTGTCGGGACTTGGATTCGCAAGAAACTCGCGGACTTCCATCGGCGAAGGTAAAGTGCCGGTCACGTCCAGCGATACGCGTCGAACGAAATCCTCATCGCTGCAAACGGGCGAAGCGACAATTCCCAGCTTGGAAATTTTTTGTTCAATGGCCGCGTCGATCGAACGAGTACCAGCGGTCGTTTCCGCGATCCTCGGCTCGGCGATCGGGCGTAGTACTGCGATCGGAACGACCGCGTTGTCGTAATAGACGACCACGTGGGTATCGCCGGTTTCGCCTCCGGTCACGTGACCCGACTCGCTGATCGACGCGATGGCGTCATCATTGCTGCTGTATCGGCATAGTTCAGTCACGTCCTCCGACGATCCGTCCGCCCAATGAGCCACGACTCGCAAGTCGATCTGTTCATTCGCATCATTGAAACGAATCTCGCTAGGAGTGACTTCCAATTCTTCGAGCTGCTCGATATCGCCAGCACTGAATTTGGCGCCGCCGGCAATCCATTTTTTAAGCACGTTGTATTGCCAACTGCCCTTTTCCATTCGCTTTCCGCCTTCATGCAAGTCAGCATCAATGGGCTTGGCGAGGACGAGGCTTTCTTGAACATCATCGAGATCAACACGGCCGGTGTTCTCGGCCATCAAGGCTTCGTGATCGGCCTTGAAGTCGTATCCAAAAAGCGATAGTCGGAAATCGCCTCGGCCCTGGAAAGACCCATGGCAGGCTCGACCGTTGCAACCGAGTCGTCCGAGCAGGGGCGTGACATGTCTTTGAAAATTCGGAATTTCGGCGATATCCGCCTCAGCGAACCGCACGCTCGCGGGTGCTTCCTGAGCGTGAGCATGCTGGCACAACGCCAACGTGCTCGTCACCATCAATGGTAACAGCGAGGTTCGTAATAGTTGCATCGCCAATCTTGATGAAATGCACCGATCCAACATCATCCGGCTCCCGTCGATCCAAGTCGACAACGTATGGAAATTCATTATTTGGATTCAACTTTCTCGCGTGATCGATTCTTGCTCGCGGCGTTCTCGTCCCCACGACCCGCTTTACGCAGGTAGTCGACATACACGTCTCGCTCATACGTACCGGCATTGGCCGACTGTTTTTCGAGACGACTTTGTGCTTGGGAGAGTTGCTGCTTTGTTTTCTGCAATCGTTTTTGCAGGGTTTCAACTTCGTAAATTGCTCTGGCCAACTCGGCTTGGTGCAGCTGTTTCACCGTCGCCTTGAGTGCATTGCGATCCGACTCGTCATCACGCACTTTCAGTCGTGCGACGAGCAGGCTACTCGTGGTTCTTGATTTCAATAGATCCAACTCGAGTTTGTAGAGTTGTTCATCGCGAACACGAACAGCTTCCAATCGCTTCGCCGATCGTCCAATATCTCGAACGGCCTTGTCATATTGTGCCGGCGAATCGGCTCGCAACCGGTCGAGAACTTTCTGAAGCGCTGGCAACTCTTCTCGAACAAGTTTGAGAGCGAGACCTTCGTTCGCTTCGGTCACCACCGAATCCACCCTGGGATTCGGTGCGGCTTGGGCCGTAAGTGTTCCTCGCGTCTCGGCAGCGAAGGCAGAGGGATTAGCAACACAGGCAGCGAGCCAAATCAGTGAAAGAGACGAGAATCTTTGCGACCAAATCATAGATTTTCGCTCCCAAACTTTTGTCTTGCAGCGTGCTCATCATCCAAGATGGTGTTCAACAGATCCGACGAGCTGTCAACGGCCGCGAACATCCACGTGGGTACCGCTTCGTCACCGAAAGGTCCTGACGCACTCATCACCGGTGAATTGGTCGCGTCTGTGCTGGAGGGGATATCGCTTTCCATCGTTTCGGCCTCGATATCATCGCGACTCGGCGGCACCTGCACCCAAGTGGTCACGCTTGCGGCCCAAGTCTGGGCTATCTTTAGATCTTCCGATGGGGTCGTCAGCGGCGCGCCCTTAGTCAAGGCAACCACCATGACCAAACCTGAGGCGATCGCGGCGAGCAGCGATGCGTAACGGTGCCAGTGCCTCGCGGAGGCGGTCGGTACCAGACGAATCTTCGACGAAGGCTCCAAGCCAGAAGGGGTCGTTTTCAGCGCCATGAGCGATGGCGAGCAATCCGACGGTGGACACCCCAATAACCATGTGACTCGCTCCGATTGACGGACCAACTCATCGGCCAGACTCGGAGACGTCGTGAGTTCCCGCTCAAAGATGTTCGCGTCTTCGGGGGTCATTTCTCCATACAAATAAAGCAGGCACCGTGACCCAGCGTCATTTTTTGGCGAATCGGCGTCGACGATCTTGCGAGTCAATTTGTCGGTCGAGGATTCAGAGTGGTGGTCGGTCATCAAACTTCAACATCAACTGGGTGGGGGGCCAAGCGTTTTTTTTAATTCCAACTCAAGTCGAGCGAGTGCGCGATTCATTCGTGATAGGGCTGTACCGAGCGGGATCCCAAGTTCCGAAGCAATCTGTTCGAAGGTGGTATTAAACTCCATGCGTCGTTTCAGAACCATTTGCATGTCAGTGGGCAGTCGTTCAACCGCTTGTCGAACCAGTTCCGCCGTTTCGTGTCGATCAATCCGATTGAACTGTTCATCTGTCTCCGCAACGTTCGTTGCTTGATTCGCCAGCGATCGCAACGCCTTGTTCGCCCGCGAAGTCTTACGCCACCACAGCGCCGCCTCGTTGGCGGCGACGGTAAACAGCCAAGCGCGAGTTGCATGGCTCGGTAACCGCTCTCGGTGCTGGAGCCACTTTACCGAAACACTCTGCAAACAATCCTCCACGTCAACTTCTTGTGATAAACGCGACTTCAAAAAGCACCGCAAACCCTCTCGTACGGATTCGAACTCGTCGTCCGAGCAAGTGACGCGACTCGGGATCTCGCGATTCGTCGGATCAGATGGGGGCGGGGGCATCATTCGTCACATTTAATCAATGCCGGACGGCGGACATTATTCCGGTAAATTTGGAAATGTTTGGCAATTCGTCGGTGCAAGGTCCACTCAGAAATCGCGAGCGGCGGGGTGCTGGTCGGGCCAATTCTGGTGGGGTTGCCTTGGAAAGTGGCTTAGACTCTGTTCTGCGGGCCTGGAGAAAATCGCGTCGGAGTCGCCTTTCCCAGGTTACGCAACATTTTGCGATAGGCAGCTTGAATCTCAGCAGGTCGGTTATGAGTGTTGAACAAAAAAATGTCTGGATCGGGTTCGATTTGGGCGGAACAAAAATGTTGGCGGTGGCCTACGACGATGACTGGAAGGAACTTGGTCGACGTCGGCGAAAAACACGGGGTCGCGAAGGTGCAGAGTCGGGTGTGGATCGCATCGGATCGACTATCGACCGGTTGTTGAGCGAAAACGAAATTTCGCCCGCCAACATTCGCGGCATCGGGATCGGTTGCCCGGGTCCCATCGACCTAAAGAAGGGCCGAGTGTTGGTGACGCCCAACCTCGGTTGGGACGACGTCGATTTGGCGGATTACTTGAAGGCTCGTTTTCAATGCGAAGCGGTCGTGTTGAATGATGTCGATGCCGGAGTCTATGGCGAATACAAATTTGGGGCGGCCAAGGGAGCTCGCTGTGCTGTCGGAATTTTTCCCGGAACGGGAATCGGTGGTGGATGTATCTATGAAGGCAGCATTCTACAGGGCGCTGGTATCTCGTGCATGGAGATTGGCCACACCCGAATCAGCAGTGGCGCGAGAAGCAGCGCCCGTGGCTTTGCCGGGACGCTAGAATCCGAAGCCAGTCGGCTGGCGATCGCAGCGGAGGCTGCCAAGGCTGCCCAGCGTGGCGAGGCGCCTCATTTGATGAAGGAGTGTGGTACGGATATCGCGCAAATCCGTAGCGGTGTACTCGCGTCAGCGATCGAGGGTGGTGATGCGGTGATCCGCCGACTCGTTCAAGATGCGGCGGAGTCCGTCGGAATCGCGGTGGTCAACATTGTCCACTTACTCGCACCCGACAAAATCATTCTCGGCGGCGGACTGGTCGAAGCGATGGAGGAGTTGATCATCGAAACCGTCAAGAAAACGGCACGTCAGAATGTGATGCCGGTTTACCGCGACCGGTTCGATGTCGTTGCCGCAAAACTGGGCGACGACGCCGGAGCCATCGGATCCGCCGCTTGGGCAAAACGTGTGATCACCAAGTCCGACGATTTGGTCCCAGCCGAATAGACCGTTGTTACGATGGTGACTTGGGATTCGACGAAGTGAATCGAAGTAGCAGCCAGTCGCCCAATCTGGGGAAAGCATTCCCGATGGTGATGAACCATCGCAATCGCCGCGGCAGAATGATCTCTGGGATTCGTCGCTCGGCACAGCGAAGCACCTGTTGGGCCACCACACTCGGGTCAAGCCCTTTGATCTTCGCCCCAGCTGCTGGAGCTGCCGCAGATTCGGGAAGCGACTCGCTCATCCGTTGCTGATATCGCGTTTCCGAATCGGCACGTCGGATCGGACCCGGGCACACGATCCCGACATGCACTCCCTCATCACGCAACTCCAATCGCATCTGTTGAGTCATGGCTGCAAGCGCATGTTTGGCCAAGGCGTATCCTCCGAGATATCTCGCGCCAACCTTGGACGCGAGGGAGCCGACATTCACGATCACTCCACCGGAACTGCGAAGCATCGGCAAAGCGGCACGCGAGCAGAGCAGGGCGGTGTGGACATTGATTCGCATTAGCTCCTCCAGCCTTGACGGTGTTAGTTCCTCCACCAACCCCCGGTCGCTCGCGCCAACACAGTTGACGAGGACATCGAACCGATCAAAGTCTTGGCAAAATTCACGGAACAGGGATTCGACATCGTCTGGTTCGCTAACATCCCCCGCAGCGAATCGGATGACTCCGCCGGTGGCGGAGCTCTCCAGTTCCATGGCGGCGGATCGAAGTCTGTCGGCATCGCGCCCCACGATGAACACGGCGAATCCCGCGTGGAGAAAACATTCGGCAATCGCCTTGCCCAATCCGGAGCTGGCGCCGGTAATGAATGCGACGCGACGAACAGAGTTCACTCAAGCACCAACAGGGTTAAACAAGGGCGTGGATATCGACTTTGGCTAAGGCGGAGTTTAGCCCGTCCTTGCTGCTCCGACCAACCCACTAAACTTTCGGCGCGCTGGACACCAACCCCAGGCTTCGCCGCGCACTTCGATAACGTACGAGAAACCGAATGTCACGACCCTCCCTTGACGATGCCTGTACCAAAATTGTTGCTACCGTGGGCCCGGCATGCAGTACACCAGAAAAACTAGCCCAGCTCATTGACGCGGGCGTCGATGTGTTTCGCATCAATAGCGCCCACGGCACCCGTGAGCAGCACGCCGAGGCGCTGGAGAATATCCGCCAAGCTTCGCTTCAGTGCGGGAACTCCGTCGGCGTCTTGCTTGACTTGGCCGGACCCAAGCTGCGATTGGGACAACTTTCGGTGGATCCATTGGTTTGCGATGTGGGCATGAGGGTGACCTTCGTTCGTGGCGAAACGGCGTCAGCACCTCACGAATTGACGAGCTCGTACAAGCGGCTGATCGATGAATTGGCGGTGGGGAATCGTGTGATGCTTGCCGATGGTATCGTTTCACTCAAAGTCGAAACGGTCGATGCCAACAAGGCGGAATGTCGTGTCACCTCAGCGGGCGAGGTGCGAAGTCGGCAAGGCATCAACCTTCCGGGAGTCAAACTTTCACTCGCGGCGATGCGTCCGGCGGATGTCGATAACGCCATCTGGGGTGCTCAGAACGGAGTCGATTTTATCAGCCTGTCGTTTGTTCGGAGTGCCGAAGACGTCCAGTCGCTCAAGAATCTGCTCACCAGCTACGAGTCGCACGCGCTGGTGATCGCCAAAATCGAAAAGCCGGAGGCGCTCGATGACCTCGAGGCGATCGTCGAAGCGGCCGACGGAGTCATGGTGGCTCGCGGGGATCTCGGCGTCGAAATTGATGTCGCCGAAACCCCAGTGGCACAGAAGCGGATCATTCGCGTTTGCCGCGAAAAAATGAAGCCGGTAATCGTCGCTACCCAAATGCTCGAATCGATGCACCACAGTCGTCGACCCACTCGAGCAGAGGCGAGCGATGTCGCCAACGCCATTCTTGATGGGACCGACGCCTGCATGCTCAGTGGCGAAACGGCAATCGGTGACTATCCCGTCGAAGCCGTCGAAACGATGAACCGAATCATGTTGCACACGGAACGCCAACTGCTCGGACACATCACCAGCGACGACTCGGGTAACACGAGAGTGCACCCGATCACCACGGCCGTTACGCACGCCGCGACCGAAATCGCAGACTCGATTCAAGCCAAGCTCATGGTCATTGCCACGCACAGCGGCGGCACGGCTTGGGTCAAAAGCAAGAGTCGCTCACTCGTCCCCACGATTGGCGCCAGTGACAATCCCAATACGATTCGCCGCATGAGTCTGCTTTGGGGGATCAAACCCTACTACATCTCCCAGATCGATGACACGCCGAAGTTCATCGACGAGATCTGCTCGTGGGGAAGGGCCAGTGGATATCTTGCCAGCGGGGATCACGTGGTATTCGTGACGGGCAGCGGCGTGATGAAAAAAGCTCACAACGTTGTCGTTGTCCATACCGTGGGATAACCGTTTCTTCACGCTGTTCGTGATAGAATCATAACGCCCGATACTCAGAAGCCCGATCCTCGGACGATGGGCCATGCTTTTGCTCAGTTTGATTTAGGGTGCTCCTATGTCCCGCATGCGAACCAATGATCGATTCCAACTCCGTGCCGACATGAAGAGCGAGGGTGGTGTCAGTCGCCGCTTGCTTCTCGCCTATGGCGCGTCGCTAACATCCCTGCCGTTGTTGTCGCGAGTGAGCTGGGCAAACTCCAAACCCGAGTTCGTGAGCGATCCGTTCACCATGGGCGTCGCATCGGGCGATCCCGATAGCACTTCGGTCGTCCTGTGGACCAAGTTGGCTCCCCAGCCGATGCAGCCCGATGGAGGAATGAAGAGCGAACCGATCGTCGTGAACTGGGAGATCGCCTCAGACGACTCGATGCGTCAAATTCTTCGCAAGGGAGCGACAACGTCCACGCAGGAATTGGGTCACTCCGTCCACGTCGAGGTCGACGGGCTCGAACCCGATCGTTGGTATTGGTACCGATTTTCGGCGGGCGACGCGGTGAGTCCCGTCGGTCGTACGCGAACTCTACCAAGGCCCGCGGATAGCCCCGACATGCTGAGCTTTGCCTTCGCCTCCTGCCAAAATTATGAACAGGGCTTGTTTACCGCCTACGAACAAATGGCGAGAGACCAGATCGACCTCATCTTTCATCTGGGCGACTACATCTACGAGTACGAAGCAGGGCGCAATGGCAAGGTACGGACCCACCATGGTCAAGAAATTGAAACGCTCACGGACTACCGACTGCGCTTCAACCAATATCGCGGAGATCGTTTGTTGCAGACCGCGCACGCGCACTGTCCCTGGTTTGTGACCTGGGACGATCACGAGTTCGACAACAATTACGCCGGACAAATCAGTGAACAGGAAGGTGTCGATCCGGTCGCGTTTCTTGCTCGACGTGCTGCGGCGTATCAAGCTTATTATGAGATGATGCCGCTGCGAGCGAACTGCCTACCGCGAGGACCTGAGCTGCGTCTGTATCGCAAAGCCAGTTTTGGGCAACTCGCCCAGTGGATGGTGTTGGACACTCGCCAGTACCGAACGGACCAACCCAATGGCGACCGCAAATCACCGCTCAATGAAGCCGCATTGTCACCTAAAAATTCGATGCTCGGAGCTGAGCAACACGCCTGGCTTCGTCAGTCGCTCAACCAGTCGTCGGCGCAGTGGAATGTATTGGCACAACAGGTAATGATGGGATTGGTCGGGTTCGAAGCGAAGGACGGTTCCTCCCAATACTCGATGGACCAGTGGCCTGGCTATGCTGCCGAGCGTCGTCAATTGCTGGGCTACATGAACGAACATCATGTCTCGAACCCGATCGTGCTGACGGGCGACATCCATTGCAATCACGTGAACAATTTGCGGTTGGATGACGATCGTCCCGAGACCAAGGTGGTCGCGACTGAGTTTGTAGGGACGTCGATCAGTAGCGGCGGAAATGGCCAAGCGACCCCGGCGGATCACGACTGGGTTCGCTCGCACAATCCGGGTAACCAGTTCTATAACCGCGAACGCGGCTATGTGCGATGCGTGGTCACTCCGCAAACTTGGACCAGCGACTATGTCGTGGTCGATGATGTCCTCCAGCCCGGTGGAAAGATCCACACGCGGGCATCATTCGTCGTCGAATCCGGCCAGCCCGGCGCGACTCAAACTTGATGTCGGACGGTCATCGTTACTCCTTGAGTTGACGAAACAACCGGTTCATCTCAGTGTCATCCGGACGCACCTTCAAGTAGCGAGTCGCCCATTCACGGGCGGTTTCGTTGTCGCCCTGCTTCAAGTTGACATCGACCAAACCAAACCAAGCGGCGGTGACGCCGAATTCGATCGCCCGGGTTTCACCGTATTCTGCGATGGTATCCAAAGTAGCGCGAAGCAACTCCTTCTCCGCTTCCTCCAGTTTGCCCTGGGCCATCAGTGCCCTACCGCGTCCGTTTCTTGCGCCGCCATGGGTCGATGAGATTTTGATCGCTTTGTCAAACGATTCGATCGCGGCGTCGAGACGACCTAGTTGGAATTGTGTCCAGCCGAGTCCATTCCAGGCTTCTGCATTCTCTGGATACAGCGTCACGCTTTGTTCGAATCGAGGCAGTGCCTGTTCCCACTGACGCTTGTGCCATAAGTTCCAACCTTCAACGAGCGGATCAACGCCATTGTCAGCCGCCTTGGGCTCGTTCGTGTCAGTCGACATCGCATTGGCTGTGACCAATGCATCGACTCGTTGGCGAATGATCTGGTCACGGTTCTGCAAACGTTTGGCAAACTTTTCTTTGATCCGAGCCAAGTCGTCTTCGACGCTCGCAATGCGGTCTCGCTTGTCTTCGGTCTCGAGATCGAACAGCTGTCGGACATGTTTCTCGACGAGGTTTCGGTCGTGTTCGTTCGACTTGTTGGTGTTTGGACCCTTTGGCTGTGCTGCCGACTTGCCAGCGTTTTGGTCCACCTCTAAAACCTTCTCGGTTGGGATCGCTCCTAACTTGCCATCGATGACAAAGGGATTGCCCTCGTAAGATCCTTGGAATGTGTCGATGTCGCGGCCCACAAGTGTTTTCACTACATCACGCACCTTTCTCCCTTCGGCTGAATGCCAACCGTAAGCCCAAAAATAGTTCGGGTCCGGAGTTCCCGCATTTGCCGAACCGAAGATCTGTCTGACCGGTATGTTGCTTTCGGGATCTTTAAATACCAAGGACGATGGAAACCAGCCGCTTAAAATGATCTGTTTGACATCGGCTTTTTCATCGATCGATAGATTCCACTGCGATCCGAAATAGCTGCACAGCACGACGGCCATCGAATGGCCGGTTGGCTTGACTTGGACGGCCACGCGATCGTCTTGGCTTCCACCTTGCGGGCGATAAATACCCACGACGTGCACGCGGCAATCTTCTAACTGTGTCTGCGGTAATAGCGTCCCGGCGTCAGTCGCGTACGCGGCGAATGGCATTGCCAGCCAAGTGGCGAGCGCGATCGACTGCATGATTCGTGGACCGGCAAAATGACTCGTCATTCGTCAAGCTCCTGTTCTAGTTGATAAAGGTTTGTCTCGAGTTGGTTGAGATCGCGGTCGAGATCCTGGGCGGGTGCGTCGGGCAAGATTGCTTCCACACTGGGTGGAGTTGAGACGTGCGTTGGCAAATGCAACCAACCGGCGATGGCTCCAGCCGTCAGTACGGCGAATAGGACGCAACCAACTAGGGCCAGTCGCGAGGGGAATTTACGGTACGGGGTATGGATGGGCTTGGGTGCCGACTGGTTCTGGGGTTGTCGGATATAGGCCAAACAACGTTCCAGGTATCCTGCCAATTCCGCGGCCGTGGCAATGCGTTTGGCCGGGTTCTTTTCAAGCAAGTGATCCACGAGTTGCTGAAGCCAAACCGGAATATCTGGACGTGAGTGACTTAACCTTTGGTGCGGTTCATCGATGATTCGTCGCATCATTCCGTAGGCCGTTTCGGCATGGAACGGTGGGTGACCACACGTCATCGCGTACATCACGCTTCCTAGCGAAAACAGATCACTGCGAGTGTCGATAGGACCTCCGCTGGCCTGTTCCGGCGACATGTACGATGGTGTTCCAGCGATCACACCACTCCGCGTCAACGCGGCATCATCGACCGCACGTGCCAATCCGAAATCGGTAATGACCACGCGGGAGACACTTTCGGGTAGCAATATGTTGGCTGGTTTGATGTCTCGGTGAATCACACCCTGGTCATGCGCCGCTTGGAGTCCTCGTGCAATCTGAAGGGAGATTTCGAGAATCGCTTCGATCGACAACGGAGATTGACGCTCAATTCGACGCTGCAACGATTCACCCTTGACGTAGGGCATGACGAGATACGGTAGTCCGTTGCAACTGTCGACACCGAAGATCGCCACAATATTATCATGCACAATCGCCGCCGCCGCTTTGGCTTCTCTCGCAAAACGTAATCGAGCCGCCGATTGATGCGCATAAGTCGGGTTGAGCACTTTGATGGCTACGAATCGATCGAGAGTGCGATCCCACCCTTTGAGAACAACGCCCATGCCACCACGGCCTATGACCCCCGTGATCTCATAGCCCCCGAATCGACCAAGCTTGTCCGGATCATCGGTCGGTAGTAGCGGAATGTCGCGAATGGTCGAGAGCGTCGCTTCGTCTGCCTCCATGTCGTCCCACGACAGAAAGTCGAGCGATGGATCCAGTTCGCCAACGCAGTCCACCGTCTGCAGAAAACTTCGGGTATCATCCCAGAACTTTTGTCGAGCACTGAGTGCCGTCAGCCTACGCTGGCAAGGCAAGCATTCCGCAAGGTGCTCCTCCAACACTGCTGACTCGGCCTCGACTAATTCACCGTTGAGAAGTCGCTCGATCAACTTGTCGTCGCATCGCAATAGTCGACTCATGGTGTGTCCTCCTGCGCGTCAAGTCTTTCGACGATTTGCTTTAAACGCTTGACGATACGGCAACGCACGGTGTAGACACTTCCTCGTGTGCGATTGAACTGTTGGGCGATGTCTTCGATGGATCGTTGAGCAATGGTTGTTTCCCAAAAGCAACTCCATGACTCCTCACCGACTTCTTTGCGCACCTGAGCTGCAGCCACGAGAAAGATTTCCCGACGATATTCCGCCTCCAGGACAGGATTCACTTCCTCGGTTGCCGCCATCGTGTCGAGGAGTTGTTCCGCGACGGAACCGCCGGCGCCTCGATCGCGTCGCTGACGCCCGAGGGCATTGATGATTGCGTTGTGCGCAATCTTGCGCAACCAAGTGCGAAAGCGAGCGTTGTGAGCGTCGGGGTCAAAGCGTTCAATCGCGCGGCTTACCGACCACAGCACCTGCTGTGTCAAGTCGTCAGCATCCGCGGTTTGCATACCGCGTTGCATCGCCAATCGATGCACCACATGTCGATAGAGCATCACAAATTCCTCCCAAGCTTCGCGATCCTGGGGATCGCGAAGGCGAATGAGCAAGCTCGATCGAGTTTCGGGGACAGACATGCAAGAATTTGGTCAAGGATTCCTTCGTGCTACAAGAGATACACACACCCCGACCGATCATCTGTCCGGGATTCTTTCGAAAACGTCGATCTTTTTCGGGAAATGTGAGTTCGGAGCCGTCTCCCCCAGTTTACCCACGCTGGCCCGACGCGGTCGCTCGGATAGGGACGTGGTGCCGGCCGCTCAGCTCGGTTGCGTTTTCGGCGAACGAAAGTATTGCCAGCAGAGTATTGGCCGCGATCGGGCAGTAAAGATCAAAAACAAAGGTTCCCCAAAATCCGTACGTACGAGGTGTGGACTCGTCGCGCATTCGCCGAGCGTCGTCCGGTTCCAAAAACATCTTGGACCGTCGACAATGCGACAAACCGTAGTGGGTTGGCAGATGGGTTGCGGACACCGCAGGTTGGGTTCGCCATCATCGTGCACGTTTCAGTGACGTTGATGGTTTGGATGGGAGCTTGACGCTAGCATGGTCTTGAGAGGAAGTGGACGGCGCAAAGCGAGGTTGCTCACGCTTGCGGAGTTGCGAGAGCAGATCCAATCAATCGAGTCCGGCAATCATGACTTGCGAGGAAAATGGTCGGCTGGACAAGTTTTCTATCATTTGGCTGCTGCTTTCGAAGCTTCGATCGAAGGTTTGCCGGCGGGTTATCCTCGTACAATTCGCACGCTCGTAAGACCGTTTCGCTGGATCATCACGCGGGTTCGTTTTCCGCCCTGTCTACCGATCCCCAACGCAATCCGCTTTAAGCTCGATCCGCCCACGCACGCAGATTTCGACTTGGAAAAGAGTCGACTGCTGGGGAGCATCGAGCGGTTTGTTGAATTCTCCGGCCAGCATCCGCCACACCCCGTTCTCGGTTCACTGACCCGCGATGAATGGATCGGTTTTCATCTGCGACACTGCCAGCATCATTTGTCGTTCGTTGCGCTGAAGTCTTGAAAAACAGAAACTAGTTGCGAGCTTGACAGCTCAAGTCAGCTCAATCGGAGCTTTACTCGCTTGCAATCGCCTAGTCTCATCTC
Source organism: Pirellulaceae bacterium (assembly GCA_041741195.1). Lineage (GTDB taxonomy): Bacteria > Planctomycetota > Planctomycetia > Pirellulales > Pirellulaceae > JBBSJZ01. The sequence continues at coordinate 68,649 of JBGSKM010000005.1, read as the reverse complement.
ATCGGCGACCAATGATCAGTATCGAGACCTCGCCGTCAAGTGTCGGTTGACCTTGCGACGCCGGGTCATTGTTTGCGTGGGTGAGCGTCAGTGCGAAGCAATTGTGTGGTTTGAGGAACTCTGTAACGTCGACTTCCAGCGGCGGGGCGGACATGGGGAGCGAATGCTGGTTGATTTGCAGTTCGATCGCATCGCCAATCCAATGTTCGATACGAATCAGCACACGTGAGTTTGCGTCGAGGCCTGTCGGGCGATTGAACGTGCGTTGATACCGTACCGGTTGCGACCGGTTGATGCCCAGCTGTTCAGAAGCGTCGGATGCTGGTCGAGTGGGTAGAGGGGCGGGTAACGCTTCCGGCACTGGAATGCGGAGCGTAATCACAGGATCACCGTACGATTTCTGCCATGGCCCGCGTAGTCGGATGCGATGCATGTGAAGTGCTTCCCATTCTTTCGCTCAAAGCAACAAAAATCCCCGGTCGAAACGAGATTCGACCGGGGATCGGTTAAACGACTGGCTGAAAAATTGACTAAGTAATCGAATTCATGATCTGGTCAACCAAGTTGCGATAGTTAGCAAACTCTTGCTGGACCAAGGCGGTGTCGGAGGAGACGAAATTGAAGTCTTCCTGTCCACCGAAGAATCGAACCGATTTCCCGTCCTTGCTAGCCACAAAGTGTCGGCTGTCCAATCTAGCTGTGCGAGCGACGTTGTCGGCGCCGATGATGGTCAGCAACGCGGCATCACCCGTCGCGTTGAGTGTGAACTCGGCAAACTTGACTCCGTCGAAACCTTCGGCCGCCGAGAAAAAGTTCTGAGTGCCCGATTCCGACAGTGATACCGTACCGCCCTGGGCACCGCCATCGCTGGCCTCCATGATGTCCTGGTTTGCTGAGAGATAGCTCGTCGTCAACAGATCGAGGTAATCCAATCCTGAGCCAGCTTCGCCGGTATTTCGATTACCAAAGAGCGTAAAGTTGCGACCGGTTGCACTGCTCGACGTTCCGCCGGGCGACGCGATGACTACGGTCATCACGCCATTGGCAACGCCGTCACCACTGGCCGAGCCATTGATGTCTCGTCCTGCGATCACCGTGTCTGGCGTCGCGTAACTAACCGTATAGGTGCCCGGTGGCAGATTGGTGAACTCGTAGGAACCGTCCAGTTCGGTGAACACCGTCCGGCTGATCGCTTGGTTGGTCGAGTTTGCCGACGCGGCGGACTCCAATCGAATGGCGAGACCACCGAGGCCTGCCTCATCAGAGTCCTGCACTCCATCACGTACCGGCGTTGCACCGTTAATGATCTCCATCACGTTCTCAATCTTGTCGTAGAACACCGATCCGCTGATGGTGGACGGATTGAAATTCTGGACAGTGACGCTAGCGGATGCAGTTGCGGTCAGGCCTCCTGCGTCGCGGATGGTGTAGTTAAACGTTACCGTGCCGGTCGCACCAGCAGGAACCGTCAACGATACCGCACTTCCATCAGCAGTCGGTGCCACCGTGGCGTTGCCGCTCGTGATCGTCGCCGAAGTGACCGTAATCACCTGAGTTTCGCCACCACCGGCGTTGTCATTGGCAAGCACATTCAATCGGGTCGTCGTCCCTGCGAATGCGGTCAAGTTAGAGTCGTTCGTCGCCACGGGTGCATCATTGATACCGGTAATGGTTATCGTTGCAGTCGCCGGCGTGACTCCGCCCTGACCGTCGGTAACGTTGTAGTTATAGACAACAGTACTTTGGCCTCCCACGAGGAAGCTGTATGCCGAGGGAGTCACATTGAGTGAGTTTCCACTGAGGACAATGCCTCGCGCATCACCCGACGCCACCACCACATTCGATACCGCGAGCACATCACCCGCATTAGGATCCGAAGCATTGGTTAGTAGATTGACCGTGGTCGGCGCGTCATCCTCGGTGACAGTCCGGGTGACCGGACCGGAGACAACTGGCGGCACATTCACCGGAGGTTGATCATCATTGGTAATCGTACCGGTTGCATTACCCGGAGTGCCCACGTCATACGCTGCGGCGTCCGTGACCGTCAAAATGATTGTCTCGTTAGGCTCCACCGTCGTATCATCGGTGGGGTTCACGCTCACGGTCGCTGACGCTTGGCCAGCGGGAATGGTTAGCGAGCCAGACAGGGCGGCGAAGTCAGTGCCGGATGTTGCCGTACCGCTCACCGAGTAGTTCACAGTGAGAGGGTTGGTTGTTGCCCCAGTTCGCGTGAATGTGTAGACCAAGGTGCCGGCCCCATTTTCGTTCACTGCCGCTGGAGCAACCGCGACAGAGACCGTTGGCGTACTGGGTGCGACATCATCATTGGTGATTGTGCCCGTCGCGACGCTGGGTGTACCAAGGTCGTAGGCGGCGGCGTCCGTGACCGTCAAAATGATCGTCTCATCTGGCTCCACGGTCGTATCATCGTTGGGGTTCACACTCACGGTCGCTGACGTTTGGCCCGCGGCAATGGTCAACGATCCGGACAGGGCGGCGAAGTCAGTGCCGGATGTTGCCGTACCGCTCACCGAGTAGTTCACAGTGAGAGGATCGGTTGTTGCGCCACTTCGCGTGAAGGTGTAGACCAAGGTGCCGGACCCATCTACGTTCACAGCCGCTGGAGCAACCGCAACGGACACCGTTGGCGTACCGGCTGCGACATCATCATTGGTGATTGTGCCCGTCGCGACGCTGGGCGTACCGAGGTCGTAGGCTGCGGCGTCCGTGACCGTCAAAATGATCGTCTCGTCAGGCTCCACGGTCGTATCATCGCTGGGGTTTACGCTCACGGTCGCTGACGTTTGGCCAGCAGGGATAGTTAGCGATCCGGACAGGGCGGCGAAGTCGGTGCCGGACGTTGCCGTACCGCTTACCGAGTAATTCACGGTGAGAGGGTCGGTTGTTGCGCCACTTCGCGTGAATGTGTAAACCAAGGCGCCGGCCCCATCTTCGTTCACTGCCGCTGGAGCGACCGCCACGGACACCGTTGGCGTACCTGCTGCGACATCATCATTCGTGATTGTGCCCGTCGCGACGCTGGGCGTACCAAGGTCATACGCTGCGGCGTCCGTGACCGTCAAAATGATCGTCTCGTCAGGCTCCACGGTCGTATCATCGGTGGGGTTCACGCTCACAGTCGCTGACGTTTGGCCAGCGGGAATCGTCAGCGATCCGGAAAGGGCGGCGAAGTCAGTGCCGGATGTTGCCGTACCGCTTACCGAGTAGTTCACGGTGAGAGGGTCGGTTGTTGCGCCACTTCGCGTAAATGTGTAAACCAAAGCGCCCGTCCCATCTTCGTTTACTGCCGCTGGAGCGACGGCGACAGAAACCGTGGGCACCGTACCGACGCCAATCGCGGTGACGGTGAACGCAGCGTTTGCGCCGATCAGCGTCTGTTCTGGGGTGACCTTTGCAGCTTCCGTCGACGCTTCACCGTAAAGCAAAATCGCTTCATCGTTCTCAGCCGGGTTCAACGAGATTTGGAAGTTGCTGACCGGACGAACAAACCTCACAGGAATGCTAAACGCGTCGAAGGGCTCTTCCAGGATCTGGCGACTGTCCGTCGCTGGGATATCAGTCGTTTGTCCGATCGCACCGACTTCGTTGAACGCATCTGTGGTGGCGCTGGGATCAAAGGCGCCGAACTGGCGGAGCGTGTAGAACGATGCATTGGGTCCGTTGGAATTGAAAGTGCGGCTTCGCACATCCAGCGACCCAAACAATGCGGCACCGTTGATTTCACCCGTTCCCGTCACAGGCGAAATGGTGGTGTTTGTGACGGTCACGGGTGTCGCAGAACCCGTCAAGTTATTCGTCACCACCAAATTAGGCAAATCGGTGTTGGCGAGATTCAAGTCGACAAATCGAATCGCGTAAATCAACGCTGGCGTCGGATTCTGAGCCGTCGCACCGGATGACTGATTAAAAATTCGGAATTGGTCCGCGGTGTAACCCAGGGCCACGAGGGCATTGGAGATTTCCGCTGCGGGATTGCTGCCAAACGCGCCGATGGGCGAAGTGTACGAACCCGATTCGCCGGCGAGCGTGAATGTCAAGCTTCCACCGGTCGCAGACCGAATGTTGCCGCTAATTTCCAGCGTCTGGCTCTCGAGCAGTAGCGGGACCAATGCTCCCGATTCGCTCAGCGAGATATCGGCCGAGATTTGGAAGGCGCCTTTGTCGGCACCAAAGGTTCGGAAGTCGTTGTATGAAAGTTCGAGATAGAACGTTTCGCCGACGTTGACGGTAAAGTCTCGTGCGCCGGTCCCCGCATCAAGCAATGCATCACTGGTCTTTCGCGGATTGAGCAGTAACTCAACACGCTCTCCTTCACTTTCGCCTAGATTCAAGGCGTTGATGACTGCTAAGGCATCGCTGGCAGTTACAAAATTGTCCGCATTGACGTCCACCTTCGCATTGATTGGGGAATCAGCGTTGATCGCCACGCCGCTGCCATGCGAATTCATGAAATTAATGACGGCTAAGGCATCCGCTGCCGTCACTGCTTGGTTTTGATCGACGTCCGTGGCCATGCTGTAATTATGAGCCAACGCAATGTCGCCCGCGAGCAGCTGGCGTCTTTCCAACGACTCACCCTTGAGCCGTCGGTTTTTATCACCCCGACGTGCTTGGTCATCGCGGGAGCGACGCGACTCGGAACTCAGCCATCCAGAGCGACGGAGTAATTGGCGCAGATTTCTCATCTGGGGTCTCGAAAGATGAAGTCGGTTGTGGGTGTACTGGTTGCCGAGGACGCTTTAGGGGCGACAACGGACGATTGGAACGGTCCGAACAAAAAATTAGGTGGGCTTACCAGTCGGGTAACTTGGAATAGTGGCCCTATCTTATCTGGAATGCCTCGCTTATCAACGTTTTCATGAAAAACGTTCTGAAACGGCATTTCGGGCGGTCCTTAGACAGGGATCTCGCTAGAAAGTTCCGCATTTTTCGTGTTTGCTAATAAAACGTCGTGAAGCGATAAATCCGCCAGTTTCAGCGTGCAGGACATCAAAGGGGTGAACGAAACGGAACGTTTTTTGGTCGGATCAACGCCCTGGCGCGCGTCGACCGACGAAACCCAGTCTTCTTGGGTATCGGGCTCGGAGGCCCTGTTACTTTCAGCTTCAAGGACATAATCCGCAGGGTCGCCCCAGTCGGCAAAGGCATGATCGCGGTGACGAATCACGTCGGAGGAAGCTTCCGCCGCCAGGGGGCTTAGTAGCTGGGTCGAGATCTTCCTGGGGCTCGTGGTCTCCTCGCCACCTGACTCGCCTTCGCCCAAGCCACCGAGATCCGCTTGGTTGAGCCAATTGACCACCATCAACGCGTCCATTGCAGTCACTTGGCCGTCATTGTTCACATCCACCAACGCCGCGGGGACTTCGTTGTGGGAGATGATCCGGGATTGGTTCAAATTCAAATCGTTGATCACGGCTAGCGCGTCGGCCGCGGTCACGTTGCCGTCGACATTGACGTCTTCGGCGACAAGGGGATTAAAAAACGGGCTATCGACACGTTGGATGGCAAACGAAGTCGGCGTGGCGACGGTCCCCGCCACATCAATAACGAACGACGAAGCTTCTGCCTGCAAAGTCACGTTGCTGGTTTCTAACTCGATGCGATAGCTTCCCACGGGAAGATTGGGGATACGAAAGGTGCCGCTGAAGTCAGTCTCGAGCGACGTCGTGTTTCCGTAATGAAAATCGCTGATCGCCACCTGCGTCTTGGCATGACCGTAAGCTCGGATGGCTGCGATCCTGCCGCTCGGATCAACGACCCGCAGCTTCGTGGACTCGCCAAGTGTGAGCGAGTCGGTCGTCGTTCGAGCAATCAACAAGCCTGATGCGTCGTAGGCTTCAATTCGACCATAGCTCGCATCGTCCAGTCCCCAAACCGTCAGTTCCACTTCGCCGATCGAAGTCCCAAACGTGGCCGCAAACGTTTGATTGAGCGTCCATCCCTCGGTGAACTGATTCAGATCGTTGTTGAAAGATCGAAAGACCGTTTTCCCGTCAAGTAGATCAGACTCACCAGCAAAAACCGGCAAACTCGTGATCGGATTTTTTGCAAAGACAGTAAGCTCGGCGGAGTTGGAAATCGCGTTTTCACCCACCGTGGCGGCGTCAATGGATCCCGCGAGCAGCGAAGAACCATCGGCGCCGGTGAGACGGAGTTTGAGTCCTTGATACGCCGATTCGTTCACATCGGGAACGAAATCGTCGTTCTGATCGAGATAGGCAAAACCGAGAACGCTGGCGGCGGCAAGCAAGGGTGAGGTCGGCGTGCCGGACAGAATTGCGCTGGTGATTCCCGTCGATGCATCGATCACTCGCCAACGGATTTCGTTGAAATTGGGCAACGAAATGGCGATGTCAATCGAGTCCACTCGCTGCGCATCCGGGGTCGCCGCGACCTGCCACGGTCCATCGTCCACGCTGTATTCAACACGGCTCACTCGATTGAACGTGATGTCGCTCTGGTTCCCCGACGAATTGCGATTGATGAGCGGCACCGCAGCGGCAGAACCGGTGAGGCGATAGGTTGATGACAACAGTTCGTAGTGCCCCACCGCGTCGAATTCCAGCGGCACATCGGCGAGATCAAAGACACCGTCTCCGTCACTGTCTTTCCAGCCAATCATGGCTAGCGTTGACGCCGGACTGGTGTGGCTTGCGTAGGAGGCTTGCAGAGGCGCTCCGCCCCGCATGATGCTGTCTTCCTGGACGAATCCATCGGTAGGGTTGTCAGCGGCGTTTGTGTTTTGAGTGTTGTAGTACCCGCGGCGCGCGGACCACGTTTCACCACCGGCGTATTCGTCGTGGGCCCAGAAAATATGGCCCATTTCATGCGTGATCGTCGATGCTGGACGAGTCGATGGCATGACGATGAATTGACCACCGGCAAATGCAAACGCACCCGTGAAAGCACCTCCACTAGCAAATCCCCCGTCCAGTTTGTCGGACGAGTCGGCCACAAAGATGGTGAAACCCCAGTCGGCGTCAAATTTCTCCCGCTGGGAATCATTGAACTGGTAAACCGCCTGTTGGAACGGAGTGGTATTGGCGATTCCCTGACTGGTTAGAAAATCGCGACCGAAGAGCACGAAACCCTCGCTAGGGCGGTCAATTGGCTCGTACTTGGTCGCCATTGGCGTCGTGGCAAAAGTCGGATCCACCACAAACTCCAATTGGTGTTTGTCCGTGAGGGTTGCCAGCGTCTCAGTCCACCAGTCGGCACCCTCAACTACCTTGGCCAAAAATTGATCGATCTCACTCGGCGACCAATCTTGAGTGCTGGGGTCCAACGCACCGGTGCTTTCGAACAGGATTGGCGTGATCACGACGCGACCCAGCATGAACTCGCCGGTGTCAGTCGGTGTGATTCCGATCGGATTAGCGGCCATCAGCGCCCGAGATTCCAGACGTTCAGCCGCCAATCGTCTGGATCGACGCCGCGCGGAAGTCAGTCGTTTCGAAAACAATCGAAACATGTGCTAGCAGTGAACGGGAGTGAAAAGAATGAGTCGACTAGAGGATCATCATCGGACTCCCCAGGTCCTACGATCCTTTGACACCGCGCGAGCCGGAATGATTCCCGCAATCGCTAAAATGTTTGCAAGCTGTCGGTGTCAGTCTACCCAGGCCCAGCGACCGATGGCGATCGCGTGGGCCAATGGCGACTGGATTCCCTAAAGTTGCGAGAAGAGTTCGTCGAGCGAATGAAGTTCTGAGAGCTCCGCGAAGCTTTCTGAACGGGCTTCCGCGTTATCACTCGCGATCAAGTCGACAATCGAATCCAGTTCCATGATCGACTGGGGATCGAAAATACTGCTTTCGCTCGCCGTCTTGGACACTTGCGTCGGCACGCTTGCCGCAACCGGTTGCTCAGCTTCGGCGTCGTCCAAGAGGAATGAATCCCCGATCAAGGTCGCTTGCGATGCAAAGACGCCGCTAGGCAACTGCACGAAGCTTGTGGAGGACGAGTCGAGCAGGCTGGTAGCAGCAATCAATTCGCCTTCGCCCGTGGCACCAGGTACTGGAGCTCGATTGAGGATATTGATCACCTCCAACGCATCGGCCGCTGAGATGCGTCCGTCCCCGTTGACGTCGGGGAATGGCGGCAACTCAACGCCGGGCGGGAGCGGATCACTCAACAAGATGCTGGACTGGGACGGATTAGCGAACGGGAACCGATTCAACAAGTTGATGATTTGGAGCGCGTCCAGCGGCGTGGTGGCACCGCTGGCGTTGACGTCTCCCGGCCGAGCGGGGTTCTGGAACGGGTTATTCGTAACGAGCAGGGCGTAGTCTTCCACTTCGCCGGCGCCGCCACTTCCTGTCGCGAGCACCGTCGGCAACAGATTGCCATCGATGTCACGAGCTTCGCTCAGGCGGAACCTCGCGTAGATTTCTCCAACGACGGCACTCGCGGGCACATTCACTGAGACCACGTTCGATCCAGCCGACAGAGGAACACGTCCTGTTCCGGCGGAACCATACCGCACCGCCTCGCTCGCTTCGAACGAACCGTTTCCATTCCAGTCAAACCAAGCATCGACATAGAACGCTCGACCCGATGGGTTGTTGACGTTGATTTCAAAGTTGCTCTGGAAGCCGACTCTGAGCGAACCGGGAACGATCACACCGTCGTCGTTATCGGCATTGGGCAACTTCGCATCCGCGTCGGCGCTAACGGTGGCACCGAGCGAGAAACTCGAATCGACAAGGTTGCGAGCTCCGTCGAATTCCGATGACGAGATATAGGGTGACGGCGCGTCGCCGTAGTCGAATCCTTCGCCGACAAAAATGGTCAACGTGTTGAGTCCCGCACTGGCTGCGGAACCATTCACAATGTTGCCAGCCTTGTCGCTAATTCGCTGGGTGACAACGGAGGTACCCGCCAAGTTCTCGATCGGTACAAGCGAATTATCGGTCGTGTCGACCACACCATCGATCAGCACGCGATCGCCAGCGAGCGTGTGTTGCAAAATTCCTTGCGACACCCCGTCCAGTCCAGTGAATGACAAGCGGCCCACGGCGGCATCAAAAGCAGCCGCGACTTGACGAGCATCAGCATCCAGCGGAACAACCACCGCCGTGGGAGCCGGGATTCCCGGAACACCCGTCGATTGCAGCGCCGTGCCGGCGAAGTTCAAGCGAACATCACCACTGACGGTGACAAATCCGGCCCCGACGTTTTGTGCTTGCACACCAATTGTTTGAAGAGCAACGACGATCGCATTGGCAGTCGCCGCGACGGTTCGCTCCGGAACGGAAATCAATCGCGAGCCGACGATCTCTTGCGTGCTGTCAAAATCGAGTTCGAACGTGATCGGCTGATTATTGCCGACATTGACGGTAAAGAACTGGCCATCCAAGACGGCATCGGACAGTTCCAACCCGGTATTCGGAATCTTCACACCGAAGCCTGGCGATGTGCCGATCTCGCCAAGCCCATTGACGAGCACCGAGTCACTAATCGACGTGACCGAGATAGGACGCACGCCGGTGATGCGGAAACGGTTCGACGCGGCAACGACGCTTACCGCGAGATCGGTTGTACGAGCGATCGATGCTCGCAGTTCTTCCACCATGGCTCGTGGTGTCGTCGCGACCGGAATCGGAACGATGATCGCATTGGGATCGGTTGCGACGCCATCGTTATCGAACTCGTAAGTTCGCTCGACCAGTCCGTCAAAAATGGTGACGGTCGCACCGTCCACGCTCTGGAATCCGGTCGTTTGGGTATCATCGACGACAATCGCATTCTCCGTGAGTACGACGTCGAGCGAAAAGTTCGTCAACTTGAATGCGGTATCGCCAATCGCGACGTCACCCGGCAGAGCGAACGCAAGTCGAGTGGCGGTGGCGACATTGTTGGACAAGCCGCGAAGCTTCAATGTCGCACCGTCGACAGTGGCATTCACTTGCAGTCCCGACGAATTGATCGCTTGTTGTAGCGCCGCCGCAATCTCTCCCGTGCGTGCCGTTGCCGAAACGTTCACCCGTGTTCCGGCCACCGCGCCGAGGTTTGTCGCGAGTGTGAAGGTCCGTTCGGTGGTACCGTCAAACACAGTGATGCTTTGACCATGGATCGAATCGCCGAGCAGGTTTTGCGACAGCGTGACATCCGCGCCCTGGTATGCGGCGGCTCCGCGAATGACGAACGATGGTTCACCCGTCGAAGCGATGGTACTTGTCGTCTTCGCCACCGAGTCGCGAAGCTGGATACGGTTACCAACGGAAGTCGCAAACAGTTGCACCGAGGACTCGTTGATCTTGAGCGCCAGCGCGGCTGCGATTTGCGACGCGGTGGCTCGCTCACCCACTCGTACGGGTACCGCGCCACGTGCCACCACGTCCTCGATCACCAGTGGGTCATTGGTGGTCACCAACTCGAACACCACCGGTTCGGCCGAACGGCCATCAAATACACTCAGCGATTGCCCCTGAATATTCGGGATTTGTGATCCCGTCGCGTTCTGGGTCGTGAGTGCCTGTTCAAAGATCGTGATGTTGATTCCCGAATCGACTTCGAGCAGCCGAGTTTGATCGAGGGTGACATCGATCTGCGTCAGCGCCCCATCGGAATAAGTGGTTCCCTCGTTACCGCGAATGATTCCGGTTTGTGAACCGATCAACTCGATCTTGTAGACCGCTTGATCTTCCCAAATGCCCGCGATCGGCGTCAGCCGAATGGTGTTGTCACCTGGTTCGTAGGCGAACCGATAGTCGGTTCCCTCAACAAGAGTCTGAGCCACATTTTCGCTGCTTCGCTGACGTGTCAAGCGAACCAACACGCCCTTGACATTGCCGTCGTCGACGCCGCCGCCTTGCCCCTGATCGACCGTAATCAAGCCATCGAGAAGTTGGATTTCAAAGTCGTCGAAAATCGTTCCGGTGGTGAATGACGTCCCGGCGGCGCCGAGTCGATCATCCGCACGCGGAGTGATCAACAGCACGCGTGGGTCAATCGTGTCGGCACGGTCTTCGGCACCACGGTCCTTGAAGACACGTTGCCCGAGTCCTACCGGCGTATCGACGTTCACATCGTCGATGCGAAGTTGTCCATTGAGATCAAAGTTTGGCGCCAAGATGGGTACCGGTGGCAGGCCGATGGCGGCACGAACGGTTGCCAACGAAGCACGATCTTCCAGCGAGTCGATCGAGCTATCGATCGTCACGGAAGCTTGCTGGGGCGTGAAAATCAAACGAGTTGGGTCGACAAAGATCTGTTGGAACGGATCCGGAATTTGGGCGAAAAGTCCCAAACGTTGCGAGTCCGATCCGAGTGTCGCGAAGGTATTGCGATAGTAAGAGTTCCCACCCAAAACCGCCTGTGAGCGGGAACGATCCGTATTCGCTTCCGTCGGCGGATTGACGCCACTGACCGCGATTCCGGTCTGGAAGTTGGCGACGATGTTATTGAGCAACGTAGGGCCGGAGTTGTCCTTGACTACGATCCCTTGCGATCCAGGCGTGTAGTTAAACGCTGGAACGGTGGAAAGTGCACCGACCGAATCGATGTCAGCACCGGCCGCGCCAAACGAGTTGGTGACGCCATCGGTATCGAGGTCCGTCAATCGAACATAGGCGAAGCGGTCGGCCGACGTGAATCCGAAACGATCGATGTCGATCTCCGGCCGAAGTGCGTCCGCGGTTCCAACGTCAAAGAAGGTGACGCCATCGCGACTGATCTCGACTCGAACGGATTCCGAGCTCCCCGTTTCGAACACGACCAAGTCAGGTGTCGATGAGTTATTCCCTGTCAGAAAGTTGTTGGTGAACAGCAACGTCACCGATCCACGCGTCCCGAGCGACAGGGTGGTTCGTCCATTGGACGGTTCGAGTCCTGGGCCGAAATCATCCGGCGTGCTAAGCACCGCATCGGTATTGGTAAAGTCTGAGTCGACGTCGGCGCCCGGCGAATAGGCGATGACGGCATCGGCGAACGAAATGCCTCCGTGGCCGAACAAGTAATCACCGAATATCTGAGGTCCAGGATCGTCGCCAGCATCCACAACGCCACCGATCAGTGTGTTGTTAACCACTTGATCAAAACCCACGGGGACGATTTGTGAACCACCGCCACCGACGAGACCTTGAATCAGAATGCCGTTGTCCGCGTTGTAAGCAAAGACGTTGTTTTGAATCACTGCTCCAGGCAACAGACCCTCGGTGTTGAGCTCCAAAAGGTTCTGGGGATAGGACAGCGCGATGGGCAACGCGTCTCTCGCGTCTTGAGAGAGAACTCGGGCGGTAGCACTGCGAGTGATTTCCACACCGCTGGCGGCACCGAGTAAGAATCGGCTGTTCTCGACGATCACCGTTCCCTGCTGAGTTCGGTCGCGATTGGCATCACCGCGTCGTTCGCTCGGGGCAACGACGCCTTCGAACGCGTTGCCGATCTCGCTCACACTGATCTGGCCATACAGATTGATTCGAGAATCCGCCGTGTCGGCAAGATTCGCTCGTGTCGCCTCGACGTCGAGCAATGCCTGTACACCCGGAGCATTGATTGCGGTGATGACGGCTTCCGCAACCGTAAAGACCGAATCACTTGCTGAGAACGGAATCCGAATCGCCGCTGGATTGTTCAGTGAGTTGTCGACATCGAACTCGAAGGTCAACTGGCCTTGCGAGTCGGCAATCTCGAACGACGCGCCATCGATTAACAGCGAACCAGGAAGCGCCGTCAGCGTGAAGCCGCTGCTGAGGCGATCGTTGGTGTCAAAGCTCTGGAAATAGCGGTCTTCGGTGATCGTCGAGAAGGTGGCGTCACGGGCGATCGGTTTGAATCCGTTATCCAGTTCGATCAGTTCGAAACCAAGCTGTGCCACGTTGATCAGGCTGGTATTGCCGGTCGCGCCAGCCAAGGTTCGCATGTCGACGGTAGGCAAATTCAACGCCGAGAACTGGGGCCGGTTCGCCGCGCTCTTGTCAATCACGGCGGCGGCAGGCAGCGGCGTTCCGGCATCTCGGAATCCGTAAAGCTTTCCATTGATGGGAAGAACGATCGGATCCGAACCGACTCGCTGCAGTGGAATCTCCGAGGAGTTGGTGCGAACCAGACCGCTGGAAATGTATTCGCTGCCGTCACGAATTTCAATCTGGTACGCCGCGTTGGTTGGAACCGTGGGCTGCTGAGGCGCCGGGTTCACAAACGTTGCCTGTTGATTGAAACCCGTGTTCGCTGTCGGCTGGGCTCCAGTGACCTGGGTAATGCGGCCAGCGCTGGTGACCGATTCACCACGCTCGGCAAATCCGATGATGAAGTCGTCGAGGTACACACCTTCAAAGTTGTTGTTGCGTGTGCCGGCAACTTGACCTGCGGCCGACGGGTCACCAAAGCGTTGGCTGACATCGGCAAACGGTCCCGAGTTATCGAGGGATAGCAGTGGCAAGCGAATGTTCGTCCCTCCGGTCGGCACCAGCGTGATGTCGCCACTGTAGAACGTATCGGCGATCGCTTGACGAACGACGGACCCGACTTCGGTGGCCGACATGTAACGGCTGACCGAGACCGGAATTCCTGCAGGCGTGATCGGCTGGTCAGTCACAAAGAGGTTGAATGGTGTCGCGGTCACCGAAGTGAGTCCGCCGAGTTCCACAAGGTTCGTATTGCGGCGCAAGTCGAGAGCTTCATTGACCTCGATGGAAAGGTTGTAGCGTCCCACGCCTTGACCGCTTACCGTCCCACCACCCGTGACCGGATCGTAGGCACCGTTTCCACGCCCACTGACGCCGATAAAGATCGTACCATCGGTGGTCGCCGTGTAAGTCGACTGGTTGAGGTTCGGATCCGATGTCGGATCGGGTGAAAGCGCTTCACCAAGGTCATTGAAGAATCGAATCGTCGACAGGATTTGTCGGCTAGCCGCGTCAGTGAGATTGACGTCGATCTTGGTTCCGGCCGTGACATTGATGCGGAGCAAATCGACATCGTCCAGATTGACCACGTTGGCATCCGACGCACCGATTTGGCCAAGGACCGTATCGTTGCCGAGTTGCCCAGTCGCTTGGAACACCATGTTGCCGCCGTTGTAGGGCAGGGCAACTGCTCCCACGGTTCGATCATTCCGCACCGTACCGGTGTTGGGGACCGTGTCCTGTGGATCGGCGACCGAAATCCCGGTGACGATACTCACGGGCGGCTGAGCCGCGACGGTATCTCGGAGTGCTTGGGCAATCGTTTCGGCGTTGACCGTGCGAAGTTGAGCCGTGCTCGTCGCCACGGGAACCGAAATCTCATCAGCGGCGATGGTACGCGACCCGTCGTTGAGCACATATTTTTGCCCGTCAATCGTGATTACCGACTTTTGCGCGGGGTCAACATAAAGGGACGCCAATTGTGCTCCTGTCGGAACACTGATCGTCGGTGCCAAGTCGATCGCGAAAGTCTCGCCGCCGATGACAAACGTATCGCCGGAGCTAAGCGTGCTTCCAGCGGTCGCATTGATCGACAAGGTTCGCGTCAACGCTGCGCTACCTGCGCTGGCGAACTCGATTCGCAAACTCAGGTTGGATTGGCCGGCAAACGGACCCAACGGTACGCGAGCCTGGCGCCATGATCCACTGTTGTCAAACAGCGGTTGCACATCCACGTCGATGTCGGGGCTGTAGGGTGCGAGCAATGGGTTATCAAACTCGTCGTCCGGAAGTCGCAAGCCTGAAAGCGGATCGGTCGGTGACAGTGTATTGTTGGAAGTTGCCAGATTATTGGTCGCGACAAGATGCTGGATGCCTTGTTCGTCCACCAAGTAAACACGCAACGAATCCGTGTCGGCAATGGTCGAATCGTTGCCGTCATTGTCCAAGAAGTAACTGAAGTACAGCATCGGAACATCGGCCGCGGCATATCCTTCAAGGCTGAACGTAGAGCTCTGGACAGCGCCCTTCGCACCACCGGGAACATTGAACGACGAGTTAACAGTCGTTCCGTCCTGGCGAGGGTTGGCCACAACGGGAGTACCGTTGACCAAGTTGATCTGGGCAGGGAACTCCGCCGCGCTCGGATAGTTGCTATTGAAAGCGTTGGCTTCATAGTTGAATGCCAGACTCGTATTACCAGCGACCGACACGCGAGACTGGTTGGACAGCGGATCGATGCCGTGACCGTCATCGCTACCGCGAGTGTCCGTGGTGTGCCAAAGATTGAAGCCAACGGTGCTAAAGTCTAGACCACGAGCATCGGCGATGCCGGTGGAAATCATCGAACGACCCCCGGCAAAGATCGGTTGCAACTCGCCATCGGTGTTGAAGGCATAGACATCGCCGTTACCGGTAACACCGAAAAGTATCTGACGCAACTCGCCGTCGTTGTAACTCGTCGGTCCACTACGTAGGCCGGTGAATGGAATGCCAATCAAGTCGGTGGCGGAAACGACTTGAGTTCCAATCGTCCGAGCTCCGGACGACCCGAGCGCACCACTGTCCACTCGATAAAGCTCGCCCAGGTTGGTCACGGCATACAGCGATTGACCACTCACGACTTCGGTGCCCGTGACGGTGCCTCCCAATCTCGCACCACCGGCGGTGATCGCTTCGTCTCGCTGTGCCGCTGGTGAGATATTATCGACGATTTGACCGTTGATCCCAGTCACTTCGCCGTTGACGATGGTGAGCGATCCACTCTCGGCACCCGCAGGGATCGCTGAGACTTCGAACAAGTCGCCCGAATCGGTCGCACTGCCGATCGCTTCGGCAATTCGTTGGGCAATCACGCTTTGGCTGTCACCTGGACGCACCAGGATCGGTATGTTGCCGATGTCGACGCCCGCGGCCCCATTGACCACCAAACCGCTGGCGGATGTCGATGCCGAAAGCAAGACATTGTTGGTTGTCGCAAACACCAACTGGGTACCGGAAACGATTGTCGCCAGATTCGCTGACGCAGCCGCGGCCTGCAACCGATTGATGATGACCGTCGGATTGACCGTATCACGAATGTCGATCGGAATCGCGGTGGGGGAGTTGAAGCCTGACGAGCCAGTTTTCGTGACGGCCGGTCCAGAAGTCGTCACCGTGGGTACCGTCGCGCCGCTGAAGGTGATGACGTCGCTCAGCGAGGTAGCATTGAGGTTTGGCAGTGCCACATTGATGGCGTTGGCCAAGCTTGCGGCCAATGCATTGGCGGTTAGCAATTGATCATTGGCATTGGTCAAACGGATCGGCGTCCGGCCCGCTTGTGCGTTGCCGTTACGTACAAATTCAAACGTCACTGTCGTACCAAGGCCGTCGCTGACCGTGACAGTGCTACCGACAAGCGCATCGGGCGCCGTGGCGATCGGTGACGACACTCGCAATCGTTCGCCCGTATTGAATTCGAACACGGTACTATCGACCGTTAACGTTTGTCCGTCCGGAATCGAAACTCCGGCCTGGGCGATCACGCTGGCACCGGAATCGAACTCGAACGTGACCGAGTTCCGATTCACCGGATCGCTAAAGTCGCTGATGGTAAATCTCTCTCCGTCAAACAGCACCGGAACAAGACGACCGCTGGAATCGACTGCCGTGGTTGCCGATATCCCAAGTTGCGTGAGCAGGTTGCCGAAACTCGGATTGGGAGTCACGATCGTCGTATCGATCTGGCCGATTTCGCGAGGACTCATTCCAGCCCCGGAAAGGAATCCGGTGAAGTTGACGACGCCGCCAGTGGCGTCGCCGGTCGTCGGAGTGAACCCGTAAAGGATGTTGGTCGAGTACTGGGCACCAGCGTCTTGGGCCACTTGGCTCAGCGCGGCGCGACGACCTACAAAGAAACCCCGTTCGCTACCGGCGAAGTTGGCAATCGTCAACGCTTCGACTTCGAAGCCGCTATTTGCAGGGACCGCCGTGTAGGTGTTTGTGACGACGCCGGTGACCGGATCTGTCGCAACGGTGACCGTCGCCTCAAACGTGCTCAAGTTCGCACCTTGGGTCAGCGGCGCACTAAGCGATGCGTTTCCGGTGTCGATGCGATAGTACTCCAGACTCGTGTCATTGCGGGTGACAAACGTCGTGTCCCGATAGCCAAACAATTCACCATTGTTGCGGAACGCGATGTCTTCGATCGTATTCGTCGAGAACGCGCCGACCTCGCCGTAATTAACTCCGGTGTACGGATTGACCAGGAATAAACTTGATCCCGAATTGACGTACAGCAACACATCATCGAGCGTGAAATCAACGATCGAATTTCCCGTAGGGCTGAAGTCGAACAACAGATTCGACCCGGCAGCGGGGCCCACGGTGATGCCTGGAAGCGGCGTGCCGCCCACACCGCGTTCGATGCGATCCTCAACGATCCGCGTGATCGACTCAACCGGTTCGACGCGGACAAGTGGTGTGGCTGTGGTTGGATTGGTGAACTGGTCCAATTGATCGGGAATGAACGTTTGGTTGGAAATGGCGAGGTAATAGGTACCCTCGACCAATTCCGCAGAACCGATGAACGGATCCGACCCGCCAAAAGAACCACGGGACAAATCGGAGAAGTCGACGTTGGAACTCGCTTGGTCGTCGGCAATGTTGCTATCGCGACCCACCAAAATCAGTTGACCCGCAGCATCGAATACGTAGATCGCGGTGTCCGGTCGCGCTAAACCGTCGACATAATCGACATCAAAAATCGTCGACAAGAGCAGCGCCGCATCGTCGCGTGTCAGCTTGTCGTAGCCGATGTCAAACTGGTACCAGTCGACATCCGTGGCTCCGTCGATAAAGCCTGAAATCGATTTCGCCAAGTTGTCGCTCGACAACGGGCCCGCCGGATTTTCCAGCAGCACATTGACACTCGGATCATCGGCGTTGACCGCACCCACATTGCGGTCAAAGAACAATTGCCCGAGCGTGTCATACTGGGTCTCGTACAAGCCGAGTCGTTGCGCATTGGTAATCGAGTCGTTGCCGCTAGCGGTTTCGAACTCATCACCAGTCAGTGGGCTGTGGCCGGGACCGCCAAGAATTTGGACACCGTTGACGGCATACCGAACATCGCTATATCGAAGTTGTGTGCCTGCGAAGACGTCTTGCTCCTGCAGACGAACTTGCAACTGATAGGAACCGCTTGTCTTGCCATTCAAAACTTGTGTCGGATTCAGCAGCGACGATGAACTCGGCGATGCCGAATTGTTGCTGCGGACGCGAACGTGATACAGGAACCGCTGTCCGACATTACCCGGAAGGACGACACGCATCCCTGCGTCCTTAGGATTGGTCGAATATAAATCCTGGAAATCTCGAGTGGTCGCCGTGGCGGGCAAGATATTCGAATTCAGTGATCGCGCCGAACTCGCATCGAATGCTCCCGCGTTTACAAGTCGGTTGGTGGTGCCGGCCGTTTCGGTCAACGAGTTGTCCGAAAGCACTCGCACATTTCCGTTAGTATCGATCAGTTCGACGACCGTATCAAGTTTGGAGTTCGTGCGATCGATGTCCAACCAGACTTGCGTGCCCGCCTCAGCAACGAATGAGAAAACATCCAGATCACTGGGCGACGAAATGGCCCCGTCGACGATGAAGCCGAGTCGACGTTGGTTGTCACCCGCGGTGACCGAAGGCGCTAGTTCACCGAGGAATTGAGCTTGACCCGGGATGCCATTGTTTTGGCTAGGATCGACAAAGCTGTTCGGATCATTGACGCTTCCATTACCCAAGTTTCTAGGTTCGTTCTCGCCGGTGATATAGATGTTCGAGTCCGACGCGGCTTCGCGAATCGTCACGCCATCCCAAGAACCGGAACCGTCAACGGCTGGCGGCAGCGATGGGCTGAATGGGTTCGCCGGGTCACTCGGTAGAAACTCCACCAGCGACGTGATCTTACCGCCTTGCGAATTTCCATCCAACCGCCACGCGAATGCGGTTCCGATATCGCCCACTCCGAGCGGATTGGTCCCGATGGTTTGACCATCGATCGGCGGATCGGTGGGCTGGTTAAGAAGTGTGTTTTGGATGGTGCCGTTGATCGAGAATTGGACGGCGTCTAGGAAGCCCGCACCAGCCAGCGCGGCCGCATCGTTGGCCGCCCATCCAAGATACGTGGCGTTCTGCTGGTTGATCAAATCGTTTTGGTAGATACCGCCGTGGGAGAATCCAATGAGCGGTCCAAGGTTTCGATTGGTCGCGTCACGATTGACGGTGATCGCGCGGAAATCTGCCTGCCCGGGCGTTCCCTTCTGATACAGCACGTCTTCATTGTCGTTCACGATACCTTGGTCAAGGTAGCTAATCACCGTGACCCCGCTGACGATCGAATCGGTAAATGTACCGCCGTCTTCGGTGGCAAACGTCAACGTGGTGTAGAGTGTGGCACGATTGTTGACAAAGAAGGATTCGGCGACCCAAGTCACAGGCCGACGCGCCGCATTGTTGGGAGTTGCCGGATTGATGTCGCCCGCTCGTAGATAGAACGTCCCTGTGCTGCGAACTCGATCGTCTCCAATCAACACCGGATTGGGTGCGTTGGCAAGTGTTGCCGCTAGACTCACCGGTGCCGGGTTGGGATTGATGACGGGCGAGAACGTATCAACGTCGATAAACGTGGTGTAAAGGAACTCTAGGTTCGCGAGTGTCTGGAGCGTTCCCGGGCCACCGGCAGCATTGGGCTGCAAGTAGGTAACGTCGACCGAGTCGAGGACTTCACTTCCATATCCAACGCCGGCCGAGAAGTATCCATAGTTTGCCGGGTCGATATCGTCGTCGATGACATTGGCGTTGTCGACGTTGGCATTGTTGGTCCGGTCATACTCGGGGCTCAGCGGAAGACCGGGCGGAGGAGCGACGACGTTGGTACTGGTTCCGCTTGTGGGGATGAAAATCGGATCGCCATTTTCGTCCAGATTGATTCCGTTGTTGTCCGAATCGACGTTCGGCTTGCCATCCGGCGTGAATCCGGCACCGACGGTATCATCGAGCAACGAGGTCAATACGACGGGGAAGTCCGGGTGTCCCACCACTTGCAGACTACCGCCG
The DNA here is from genome assembly GCA_041741195.1 of Pirellulaceae bacterium. Lineage (GTDB taxonomy): Bacteria > Planctomycetota > Planctomycetia > Pirellulales > Pirellulaceae > JBBSJZ01. Next base: position 48,691 of record JBGSKM010000005.1, on the reverse strand, counting down.
ATTCGGTCCGCAATATCTGCGAATTGGTCTTCGGAGGTCACCAGCGTTCCGCCGACGACGATACCGGCTTGGCGACGCTGCAATACGTCGGCGTTGTCGAGGTCTTGGTTCTCAAACTTCACGACCAGCGATCCGCGGGCATCGCTCTTGAGTCGCAATCCACCGTAAACGGTTTGATTGGGGATTTCGATCATGTCGCGAATGATGTGAACGAGATCCGTATCGTCGAACACTACTTCGGTCGCGACTGTGCCACCGCGAACTTCGAGTCCGCTGAGCGTGCCATCGGTCGATTGATTGATCTGGGTTGCCCCGATGCGATTTCCTTGGAGCAGTGGGCCGCTATTTCCAGTGACGGTGACGACGTCCAATTCGCCCGTGCTGCGGCCGTGATCGGTGACTTCGACAAAAGAGAAACTGTTGATGTCAAACGACATCGCGGCGCCCTTGCCATCAATGAAGTCGGTATTGACGATGACGGGTTGTGCGCCGCGAACGAAGATGGTCCCGGATGCATTGATGCCGCGTCCGACACGATCCGCACGAACGTCGTCGGAGTTGTTGATAAAGCTACGGCCGTCGTCGTTCATCTCGAATCGGCTGTTGGCGACCCGCAGCCCGCCCTGCTGTACTTCGATCACATTGAAGCTAGCGAAGCCGCCTTCGATGCGAGATGTACCGCCACCGCCTGCCAAGACGGCGTGGTCAAACGACGCGTCAGCGCCATAGGCAATGTAGACACCGGACCAATCGCCAGCGGCAAACGAGCCGCTGGATTGATCAAGTTTGTTGGTGTCAAAGGTGCCACCGGCACCGTAGCGATTGTCGGCCAGACTCGTGAGTACGACCGGGGCCTCGGCTGTGCCTTCGGCGTAGAAATGAGCTCCAAAGGTCGCTTCGATTCGGGCGCCGCTGAGCTTGACGATCGTTCCGGGATCAATGGAAAGACCGGGATTGAGCCGAGCGATTTGCGAACTCCCTTGGAACGTCCTGGTGGTTCCGGTCGCCTTGTTGTCGACAAAGTTTCGGTCGTTGGAATTGAGTTGTCCGACTTCCACAAACGTGTTGGACCCACGTACGGCTCGATAGACTCGGCGTCCCGTGAACCCAAGATCACGAAGTTCCGTGGTGAGTGTGGGCAAACTGGAAAACGCAACCGAGCCGCCCGCGACCACGTTGTTCACGGCGATGCGAGCACTCGGTGCGGTCTCGTAACCGTCGCGATTGACAAACGTCACGACATAGTCGTAGTTGCCCGCTGGGACGCTGCCGCCCGTGGGTTGTGCTGATGCATTGACCTGCAGAATGCTGGGCGGACGCGTGGTCGCATCGGGTCCCCCCGGCTTGCCTTCGATTAATAGGTTTTCTGTCAGCACGTGAACGATGTCGGTGTCATCGAATCGCGCATTGACGTTTAGCTGAGCCAGGTTCTCGCCCGTGCGAGTTTCAATTCGAATGAACAGTCCGTTGATCGAGTTGTCAACGATTTCATTGCCGCGGATGTGCGGTCCGACTCGCGAGAAATCGGGCGTGAATTTACCATCACGTTGGAATCGGAATTCATCGAACCGAGTTTCAGCGAACGAATCGGGAGAGGCCGCAATCGCCGCGTCAGCGGAATTGGTGATGCGGCTGTTGATAACGGTCGCACGAGTCGAAGCCATTTCGATGGGGCTCACCACCGCTTGATTACCATCGACGCTGACGGAACCACCGCCGTAGCGAATGTCCGCATACTGGATGTGGTTGAGGAACACACCGAGTTCTTCATAGTCGATGCGGCTATCATCGGACTTGTCGATGTCGCCCCGCAAGTCGATGCCGCCCCAATCACCCGCGACCGCTGGGTTAGCGCCCAAACGAGTCAAACCTGCGACGGGAACAAAGCTTTGGTCAAACCGGAACGTGTTGAGATCGACTCGGAATACGCGCAATTGGCCATTGTTGGCTGGGTCGGGCGCCGTGAATTGGAAGCCACGAGGGACCGTGACGCCGGCAAGTTCATCGAGATCAAAATCGGGGACGCTGTTGAAGCTGCGGAAGACAACATCTTTCTCCGGTGTTCCCAACACTTGGATCGATGTTTGGCTCTTGTCCGCCGTCGATGCGTCGGTGGTGCTTCCGACTCCGATGCGCGAACGTTGCATGAGGAACGTCGAACCGGCATCAACAATCAGCTGGGTACCTTTGGGCAAATCGATGTCGGCGCCGTCTTTCAGTGGTGCACCCAGGTTGGTCAAACCGACTTCGTATTGGCCGCCACCGACGATGCGGATTTGGCGCGTGATGGTGGCACCGCCCGCCGCAGCGATTTGTGATTTCACTCCATTGATCGCTTGGTCGATTTCACGATACGGATTCGTGCTCGTACCCAACACGCCCGACACGGTACCGGTGTAGGCACTGTCGACAAACAACACGTTCGTCAAATCAAATGGCTGGAACCAGAAGTTGAATTCACCTCCAGCCTCGCCATCAGCATCGCCGTCAAGCTGCAGCGCATCGCTATCAAGAATTCCGCTCGCCGCATTGGCGTCGGCTTCAAACGTCATCCGGAGTTCGTAGTCGCCTTGGCTCAGACCGCCGATACCGGTTCCGGTGATGGCCGGATCATAAACCGAGTTGCCCGACGCGCTCACGCCAATCATGTACGAGCCGCTGGAGAGACCGCTGAGCTCGATCGAGGAATCGTTGCTAAAGTAATTGTCATTCGCCGCGATCTCGATCCAACCACTCGGTGACGATGCATCTTGTTTGTACAGTCGCAACGTGGTGTCGAGCAGACTCGATGTTTCCAGCCGTTGGGCGACGGTTTGGATGCTAACCGAACCCGGAGCGGAGAGTTGGAACCGATACAAGTCGATATCGTTACTCTCGGGCTTGTACAAAAATTGGCCGGTGACGATGTCCGATGGGCTAGGATACAAGGCCTCATTCGAACCGCTCGGATTGAGCACCGATTGTGTCGATTGGGTCACCGGTTGAGGCAAGTTGTCGGCATACCCATAGCCGAGTAACTGGCCAATTCCCAAGAAGGCGCCGCGGAAGAACTCGCCGCCCAATTGATCATCGGTGGACTCGTCAAAGTCCTGGAAGTCCATAATCAGCAAATTGTTCGTGTCCGTTGCAGTCGGCAACCGTCCCGCAAACGTTTGCCCACTGGCGTCCAGCGGACGAGTGAGTACCGTGACTCCGCCCGTTTCACTGAACACCGGCGCGACCGTATCGAGATACCCGGCGCCGTACAGGTCACCGACAGTAATCGAAATGTGCTGGCCAGGACCCGGGTCTTGGACCAAGCCATTGATACGACCGGATTCGACGAACTGCACACCGAGGTATTGGCTGTAGAGCGAAAGCACTTCGCGAACACGCTGCTTTTGCTCTTCGGTGACCGAGTTGATGTAGCGTTTCGCCGTATCCAGTCCTCCGAGCGTCGGATCATCCGCTTGGAAGTCCAACGGGAAATCGTAATAGACCGTCGAAATCCCCGGCGTCGTATCGCCATCCGCGTTACGAACCACATCCAGCGGCACCGCGCGTCCGTCAATCCGTGACGGATCGTCGGGACGGATGTCGCGAACACCTGGGACCGCCGAGCCACCGGGGAACGACAGGTCGTAGTTGCTCGGATTTTGGATCGTGCCCGAAAGCGTCACCGACTTGACTTGACCGGCGGTCGTGCTGAGGGTGCTACCGATCGCCGTGGATGCCGACGCGAATGAGTCGCCCGGTTCCGTCGGTACAGTGATCGATGTAGGTGCCGCGGGAATCGTCGTTTGGCTCGAACCAATGCGCAGCCGTGCGGTTCCCGTCAAGAACTGTGACGCGTTGTTCGGATCTCGCATCCGTGACAAGGGATCCGTAAACACCAAACGTGCGACACGGCGGACGGGATCGTAGCTGGAGTTACTCGCACCGGTTCCAAACGCGTTGGGCAGCACGATGCGATCATCCAAATTGGTCGCCGTGTCACGCGTGTAAATCAGTTGATAGTTAGCCGGGGTCGTTGCCGATGCTTGGTTCAAGGTGTCATTGTTGAAATACACTTCGATCACGTTGACGGCCGGTTCGAGCGTCCCGTCGGCCCGGCGCGTGACAGGTGTCGGAACCACCGCCGCAACCTGGGGCGCTTGATTGAGCGAAAACAATCGCGTGACGTTTTGGCCACCGTTGACTGCTTCGCCCGCCAGATTCGTTAGCGCCGACAGTCCCGCGCCGAAGACGTCGATCTGGTACTTGTCCTGGGGTAGGTCGTCCGCAAATCGAAACACCACTTCGTGAGGCGTGTTGCCGAGTCCCACAAAACCAGGACGTACCACCGTGTCGGTGGCCCCAACGAGACTGAACGTCAAGTTTCGATTAGCGAGCACCGTGTTGGCATTACCAAGTTCCAGTTGTGCGAACACCAAATTCGAAGCGCCATTGTCGCCCGTGCTCGTGTTGATCGCTTGGACCAAGTCGGCCGCCGTCGCACCGGTCGGCAACGTGACATTGATGGTCTTGCCGCTGACCGTGACCCGAGTCGATGTGCCGGGGGCAACGACAATCGTCGTTCCCACACCCTCTTGGCCGACCACTTGCGATACGAATCGAGCGCGAACTTGATTGCTGGTTCCGAGATCCGTCACGAACTGGGCCGCATTGGCGCCAGCAAGCACGACGTCGACGCGGCTGGAAACCGTTCGCCCGATCGTGAACTGTGACGGACCACTGACTTGATTGACTTCGATGTAACGGCCCGCCAGCGTATTGTTCGAGACGGCGGTGAGAAGATCACGCACCGTGGCGGGGCGAGTCGTATTGCTATTGAGGTTGATGCTGATGACTCGGTCCGCTTCATCAACACTTACCAATACCGCCTGGGCACTCGTGCCGCGATCACTGCTGCTGACGCGAACCTCGATCCCATTGCCCGCGGCGCCGGGTTGCATCGTCGAGGCGCGGAACTCCAACAACACTTGCCCGTTGGATTGCAAATCGGTCGTCGCGGTTGCCGATTCGAATCCACCATCGTCGCCGGCGCGAGTGATGCGGATTCCGTCAGCCAGCTTCGCAGGATCCAAATCCGATTGGTCGTCGAATCGAAAAACGATCTCGCGGGGTGCGACCTGCAATACCTCGCCGCCGCGAATTAAGTCGCCTTCGTTGGACTGGACCCCGATCAAGTCGAGACCGGCGAGCAGTTGTCGTTGCTCTAACGACTCCGCCAACATACGTCGGTTCTGGCGATTGCGTTTGTCGCGTAGACGATCGATCAATCCGCGAATGCTTTTGCGCTCAGTAGAAGCCGGGCGGTCGGACGTGATCGGGCTGGTGGTGCGGAAGGTCATCCAAGGGCCTCGTCATAAGCAGTCCCGGTGACCGGGGTCTGCTCAAGGTTCTGGGGTAGTTGAAAAAGGGGTCATCTGGACCAAATTTCGGCCGCGACACCGTGCCCAGTGTCGGCTGCGAAGTTAGATGCCAGCTATTAGGTAAAAGTTTTCGATAAGCCAGGAAGTCTAGGCAAAATGCACAAACACCTGGTGTCGAAGTGTAGTTGAAGGCTTTCGTGAAGCAACGAAAATCGTCTCTGGGCCGGGGTTTAGGTCCGTCTGGCGCGATTGTATCAAGCAGTTCCAACGCGGCACGGTGCGGCTGACTTTGACGAATGCTTGCTCCGGAAAGTTCCTCTATTGCGAGGTTTACCTGGACGTTGATACCGTCCGCTAGCTCAACATTTGCCGACGGACCCAAACCCGGCTCGATTTGGTCGGGGGGAAAGTCAGGCCGTTCGAGCCACTGCTTCCCAAAACGTCGGCTTTTGGGGACGCCTTTTTCGCTCATTGTCGAACGACTCGTGTCAGGATGACTCGATATGCCCCAGTCCAACTTTACCTGTCCTGAATCGACTGAGCCTCAACTCACCGAACGACAATCGGCCGGTTGGAACGTCTTCTGTGTCTGTCTGGGCGTACTCGTCGCGTCGATGGCAGGGTGTCACTGGGCGTCCAGCGGCCAAAATGCGACGGGTGCCCGGCTCTACGAACAGGGCCAATACACGGCGGCGCTGCAGCAGTTCCAGCAGGCGATCGCCAGCAATCCCCAAAATGCGGACGGTTATTACAATCTGGCCGCAACTACCCACCGGCTGGCCCTCCAGCGGGGCGACGCGAAGCTCACTGAGCAGGCCGAGGCACTTTACAATCAATGTCTTGACCACGATCCGAACCATGTGGAGTGCCACCGCGGGCTCGCGGTGCTGCTGAGCGATACGGGCAGACCCGATCGAGCATTCGCCCTGATGAAGAACTGGGCTTCGCAAAACCCCCAGTACTCGGAACCTCGGATCGAGTTGGCTCGGCTTTACGAGGAGCACGGCGAACCTGCGACGGCGCTAAAATATCTCGAGGACGCGGTCCTTCAAGACGCCAACAACTCCCGAGCGTGGCTGGCCTTGGGACGGTTGCGAGAAAAGTCAGGTGATCTGACCCAAGCACTCCAAAATTACCAACAAGCGCTGGCGCTCAATGGTGCCCAGCCGGCGGTAAGCGAGCGGATTGCCGCCCTGAGTCGCCAAATCAATTCGAATTTGGACGCTTCGCGGTCCCAAGCGGGGACGCAAATCGCAACGCCGCTCGGTTACGGCAACTCCCGGTACTAGCCGCAAGGCCCGTACCGGCGCCCGCCAGGCTCAATCCTGACTAGCTCGCCGAGGCCGGTCCGAGCCCGCGGAATGAACCCGCCAGTGTCGAGTATCAAGTCGCCGGAGGCACGGACCTCGCCGCGCGAGCGATGAATCTCTACATTTTCGCTCTCCGTTTCACTTTCCCTAGCTCGAAATACGCTTCCCATGAAATCGATGGACAAGATCGTCTCGCTCTGCAAACGACGCGGATTCCTCTTTCAATCCAGCGAAATTTACGGTGGTTTGCAAGGGTTTTGGGACTATGGGCCGCTCGGTGTGGAGCTGAAACGCAACCTGAAGGATGCTTGGTGGCGCGACATGATCGCCGGCCACAATGAACTCCTTCAACCCAATGGCGCGCCAGCAACCTTTGAAATGGTGGGACTGGATTCGACCATCATCATGCATCCCCAAGTTTGGAAGTGCAGCGGTCACTACGACTTGTTTCATGATTACATGGTCGATTGCCGTGAATCCAAAAAGCGATACCGTCATGACCAAGTCCGCGGTCGCTTTGTCGAACATCACGACGAAAAAATCTTCGTGACCACGATGGCGGAAACCGAGCAGGAACTCGAAGAGATCACTCGTCGCGGGATGAAGTATTTCAAGCTCCGTCCCAAGGATGCGGACAGACTAACGGTCGGAGCCGAGTCGATCACTCTGGACAAAATCGACTCGTTCGCAAACGTGCTAGCTCCCGACTCCAAGACATTGGGGACGCTCACGGAACCACGAGAGTTCAACCTGATGTTTAAGACCACTGTCGGAGCTCTCGCGGGCGACGAGGGGACCGTGTTTTTGCGACCAGAGACCGCGCAAGGGATCTTTGTGAACTTTAAGAACGTGCTCGACAGCAGCCGCGTTCGCGTCCCGTTCGGCATCGGACAAATTGGAAAAAGTTTTCGCAACGAGATCACGCCTCGCAACTTTACGTTTCGGTCGCGAGAATTTGAACAGATGGAGATCGAGTTTTTCTGTCATCCGAACCAATCGCAAGACTGGTATCGATACTGGCGTGATCGCCGGATGGCTTGGTACACATCACTCGGATTGTCCAGCGAGAACCTCGTCATGCGTGAGCATCACGTCGAAGAGTTGGCTCACTACAGCGTTGGTACGGCGGATATCGAATATGCATTTCCGTTCTTGCCCGAAGGTGAGTACGGGGAACTTGAAGGCATCGCCCATCGCGGTGACTTTGACTTGCGCAGTCACATGGAAGGAAAGCTGGACCCATCGACCCGTCCGATGGAGCTTGAGAAGGACGAGAACGGCAAACCCAAGCACAAGGGCAGCGGTCGCGATCTGACGTACCGCGATGATTTGACCAACGAAAAGTTCATACCGCACGTCGTCGAACCTTCCGCTGGCGCCGACCGCGGTGCACTCGCTTTTCTATGCGAAGCCTACACAGAAGACGAAGCTCCCGACGAAGACGGCAAGATGCAAACCCGGGTGGTGATGAAATTTCACCCGCGACTGGCGCCCGTCAAAGCCGCCATTTTTCCGCTGGTCAAGAAGGACGGCATGCCCGAAGTCGCGATGGATATTTACGCGGAACTCAAACGAGACATGGCCGTTTTCTATGATGAAAAGAGTGCCGTGGGGCGCCGCTACCGACGCCAGGACGAAGCCGGTACGCCGTACTGCATCACGGTCGATGGTGAGTCGCTGACGGACAAGACGGTCACCATCCGCGACCGTGATACCCTCGAACAAACACGCGTGAAGATCGCCGACTTGGCGACCGAACTGAAACAACGCATCGGGTAGCGCCGGCCCAGCAAGCGGTTGGGCCAGACTACCGCATCCCCAATCGCTTCAGCCAATCCGCGCACAAATCCGGCCACTGTGACGCGCCGGGAACGTCTTTCCCTAGCCCAATCCCGTGACGACCTTGCGGGAAAAGATGCAATTCGATAGGGACCGAATGCTTGGCACAAGCGAGGGCGTAAACCAGACTGTTTGCCGGCGGCACACCCGTGTCCTCGGCAGTGTGGAATAGAAACGTGGGTGGCGTTTGCTTGCTCACTTGTTTCTCGTTGGACAGCGATTCGATCAACTCCGCACTGGCATCGGCACCCAGCAGATTGCGCTGGCTTCCCTTGTGCGTGTGATCCGCATCAAAGGCAATCACCGGATAGCAGAGGATGCTGAAATCGGGACGTGACGAAACTTGTTCGAGCGGTTGATCGCTTGACGAATTGACTTCCGCAAAGTGTGTGGACACCGTGGACGCCAGATGGCCGCCGGCCGAGAAGCCAATGACTCCGATGCGATTGGGGTCGACGCCTAGACGCTGGGCATTCGCGCGGAAATACCGAATTGCCGCTTGCGCATCTTGCATCGGGATAGGGTGACCATATCCCTTGCCATCATTGCCTTTGCCACGATGACGATAGGTGCAGATCGCTGCGCGAATTCCGAGCGATTGCATCCAAGCCGAAATTTGGTGACCCTCGTGATCCATGGCGAGGTGGCCGTAACCACCGCCTGGCAAAATGACGATCGCCGCGGTTGGCCCGCTCTGCAACTTTTCGCCGATCAGCAACTGCGGACGATCACCGCTATCGGGCTTGGCGTTGTCCGTTCCAGCGACCAAATCGATCACTTCATAATCCGTTTCGGCTGACCGAACGTGTGTCGACGTACCAACCAAACTGGAAACCAGAATCAAGCTAGCGAACATCCAACGCATGGAAGAACTCCGGGAAAGGGCAGGGGAGGGCGGTTTGCCCGTTAGTGTAGTCGATGTTGGAGATACCAGCGGCTCGCCAGATCGCGATCCAAGCCTCGCCAGAAACCGGGTCATGCGATATCACTAACAGCGACCTTTGCGAACCTTGAACGCGACCCTTTCCCACTCCAGCGACGTTCCACCCGTGTCTCCAGCCACCTCCATCGCCCACCAGGATGATTTCCCTACCGACTTCGGTTGGCGTTGGCGAATGTCGCTTTGGTGGATGATTTTTCGCACGGCGCTGGGGGAGCGGTTGGTGTATCGCGGCGATTTCGCGCTCGGCACGCTAATGCGGTTCCTTCCGATCGTGACTCAGATCTTTTTGTGGTTTGCGGTTTACGATTCGATTGGGAAAGCCGTCGGAACCGAGGCGGCACAGATCGGCGGATACCGCTTTGAAGAGATGGTGGCTTACTACTTGTTGACCATGATCGGTCGCGCTTTTTCCAGCATGCCGGGTTTGGCATCGGGAATCAGTCGCCAAATCCGCGAAGGAGAGATCAAGCGATACATGATCCAGCCGATCGATTTGGTGGGCTTTCTGTTGATCACTCGCATCGCGCATAAAGTCGCCTACTACGCCGTCGCGGTGGCGCCATTCACGCTGGTGTTTTTTCTCTGTCGTCACTACTTCGTCGACGGTTTTCCGCCGATGCCCGTGTTTCTTGCCTTCTTGGCGACATTGGTGATGGGATTCCTCATCGGCTTTTACATGGAAGCGGCGATCGGCATGATCGGGTTTTGGTTCCTGGAAGTGTCATCGCTGTTGTTTGTGTTCATGCTATTCAGCTTCTTTTTGTCCGGACATATGTTCCCGCTAACGCTATTGCCCGATGGGATTGAGGGCTTTGTGCAGTTTCTGCCCTTCAAGTACCTGGCATACTTTCCCGCCGCCGTGTTCCTGGGCAAAGTTCCCCAAGACCGGCTGTGGCTCGAACTCGGCATCGAGGCGGCATGGCTGGTCGCATTCATCATCATCGCTCGTGTGGCATACGCACGCGGCATGCGTCGATACAGCGGATTCGGAGGTTAATCCACGATGAATCAACCACCGGTCCAACCTCAATCCGCATCGACTCGCCCGAATTACACGAAGGTGTTTCTGACGTTCGCGCAGAACAGTCTCGTGCGTGACATGACGTTTCGCGCGAATTTCTTTTTCCAGTGCGTCAGCAGTCTCGGGTGGACGCTGATGAACGTGGGCTTTTACTTGATCATTTTCCAGTACACCGGGTCGATCGGCGAGGGCACCGGTTGGGATCGTGATCGGTTCTTCGTGTTCCTGGCCACGACGTGGTTCATCAACAGTTTGGTGCAAACGTTCTTCATGCCCAACGCCGAAGAGTTCAGCGAATTGATCCGAACTGGCGGGTTGGATTTCGCGCTGTTGAAACCCATCGACACCCAGTTCCTCATCTCCTTTCGCCGTATCGACTGGAGCGCCCTATCCAACTTTTTTGCGGGGTTCGTCATCCTGGTGGTCTCCCTTTATTCGCTGGCCACGCGAGAGGTTGATCCCTACGTTCCATCGCTGGTCGCGAGCATCCTGTACGTGGTCTTTATCCTGTGCGGAGTGGTGATTCTCTACAGTTTGATGATCTGTTTGAGCGCCACGAGCATCTGGCTTGGTCGCAATCAAACGCTCTACGACTTCTGGTTTTACATTACCAATTTCAGCCGCTATCCGATGGAGATTTACAATCGAGGCTGGGGCCAACCGCTGTTCGGCTTTTTCACCTTCGTGATACCGGTACTGGTGGTGGTAAATGTTCCCGCCCGGATTCTTGCGGCCCCCATCTCACCTCGTGCGACTTGGGAGTATTGGCTCGTCGGCTGGGCGGTCGTCGCGACCATTACCAGTGTGTTTGCCAGCCGCGCCGTGTTTCGTCTGGCGCTGAAGAGCTACCGTAGCGCGAGTTCCTAAATCCCAATGTCTAGCGGCACCGATTCTTCGCTGGTGACTTGGCCACCGTCGTCGGTTCCATTGGGCCCAACGCTATAGACGGTCCAGCCGGCGTCTGAATTCTGCATGATCAGCGGGTCCCCTGAAAATGGATCGATGATTGCTTCGGCGGGTAATCCCAGCGAGTCAATCGACGGCGATTTCGCGTCTGCGGGCTGACTCTGGATTGCGTTGAAGACTCGCACGCATCGTGTTTGCGCGATGGAGCGAAGGTTCGCTTCGCGAGCACTTTTCACCGCAGGTACGAGCAAGTCGGTCATTCCCGAAGTCTTCACGGTTTCGGTCGTCGCTTGCTGCGATGGCCATTCACCGCCGATGGCGATTTGCTGATTCATGTACTTAACGTAGTTCTCAAGTTCCCCCGCAACCCAGCCAATAACGGGTAAGTTCGGAAATGTGCCAAAGCTCGCAATGCCAAATGCCCGCTCGCTCTTGAGTGTTAGCACAAATGGGTCGAGCGAACCATGCTTGCTCAATTCTCCCTCGATCGCTTGGTGCGTTTCCGGTTTGAGCTGGTGGTGCTTGATCAATCCACCGAGATTATCGACGAGCGAGACGCGACAAGCCGTGTTGACCATCGAAGCCATGATGGTAGGCGTCGAGTCTTGGAGGCGGACGATTTGCAGGCCTTGTACGCAAGCATTCGCAGCAGCATCCGCATCACCGCTTGCCGCGAGCTGACGAGTCATTGCGACGTGATAGCGGGCGACGCTCCGCATGGACTGGCTAAAGTGCAAGAGGGCTTCGCTGAACACGGACGGCTTCGCCGAATGTTCCAGTGGCCATTGCAGCGAGCGGCACTGAGATGCTCGCTCGACGGCATTCTTCACCTCAGGGTGCGCCGCCAGGATGTCTTCGGTCTTCTGCTGCTGGTCATCGGTTAGCCCTGTCGCCCAATCGAAACCGTCACTCATCGCGACGGGGTAAACTTCGTTGACGACTTGTTGCAATTCACTCGCGACCCGGACAAGGAATGTCACTGCGTTATCGTCGCTATCAACGTCCGACGGCCGTAAATCCGCGATCGAGACCGGATCACCGGCCTCTCGAATGGGAGCAATCATCGCATCGCGAGCGGCACGATCTCGCCAAGCGAGACCCGCGGTAACAATCGCCAACACGATGGCGACGAGTCCAGCGACTTTCGCAAATTTTCGCAGCCGTTTCATCGGTGGCTCTCCTCTCGTTCCTGGCTCATGGTCGTGATTCCCCGCTGTGACATGACCGGTTGTAAGTCAACCGTGGCACGATCACGTCGAACTTCAAGGCGCGCAAAAAAAGTGAAGTTGGTCAATTTGACCGTGCGTCGCATTTCGAGCCCGTTTTCTCGCGAGTCGCAGCTTACCCTGGGGTAACCAGCTTGCCGAACTCGAGATTGCTGGCTACCAATGATTCATGCCAATACTGCCCAGCCACCGTCGTTTCACCGAGTACCGCCAAGAAGTTCGTGAGCGAAATGCTAAGGGCGAACCGCCGGATCCTCACGGTCATGATGCTCGCAGCAGCAAGAAACTGGGGACTCGCCAGCGTGGCTTCTTTGAGCTGTTTCGTGAGTTTTGGCGGCTGATCTCGGGCCATCGATTGGCGATCTATGCGACGTTGGCGCTGATGACGGTCGGAATCGCCCTGCGTCTCGTTCCGCCGCTGGGCACGAAGCTGGCGATCGACTCCGTTCTGACTCGGCCCCCCAAACCGCTGCCGGAGTGGACAAGCTCGATCTCGATATCGGACGATCCGTTCACCCGTTTGTTATTGATCGCGGCCGTGGTGACGGGGGTTGCGCTGATGTCGACCGTGGTGAATTTGTTCAGCCGCTGGGTAGCCACCAAAACAGTGAACCAAACCCAGGTCGATATTCGACGACGCGTGTTCGAGCACACGATGAAATTGCCGCTGCACCGAGTTTACAGCATGAAGAGCGGTGGAGTCGCCAGCTTGATTCGCGAGGACGCCGGCGGGGTGTCGGAGTTGATCTTCAGCATGCTGTACAACCCGTGGCGAGCAATCGTTCAGTTCGTGGGCAGTCTCGTCATCTTGATGTTTGTCGACTGGAAGTTGATGGTCGGTGGGCTGCTACTGCTGCCAATCGTGTGGGTCACGCATCGCACATGGATCAATCGCATCCGGCCGCTCTATCGTGACATTCGTAAACAGCGCCAGAGAATTGACAGTGGGGCGACAGAGACGTTTGGTGGTATCCGCGTGGTGCGAACCTTTTCGCGTGATCGAAGCGAGTCGTCGCGTTTTGTTCGCGAAGGCGACTTTCTCGTGCGCCAGCAACTGTTCACATGGTGGTGGACGCGCATCATCGAGACGATTTGGGAAGTGGTCATTCCTTTGGCTTCGACGGGGCTGCTGCTGTACGGCGGTTACCAAATCATCCATGACGAGTTGACGCTGGGTGATTTGATGATGTTTCTCGTTTACTTGACGATGCTGTTGGACCCACTGGCAACGATAGCCGCGAGCGCCGTGACCTTTCAAAACAACTTGGCAGGCTTGGATCGCGTGCTTGATGTGTTGGAAATCGAAGACGAACTACCACGTCGACCGGGCGCGAAATCGGTTCGCGAAGCCGACGTCGCTGGTGCGATCTCTCTTCGGAACGTTTGCTTTGCCTATCCGAACACCGACACGCCAGTACTCACGGATGTGACGCTTGATGTTCTTCCCGGCCAAACCGTTGCCCTCGTCGGACGAAGTGGCGCGGGGAAAACCACACTCACGAATTTGATCGCGAGGTTTTATGACCCTACCTCGGGCAGCATTCTGCTCGATGGCAAGGACCTCCGCGACATTGATTTGGCAAGCTATCGCAAGTTGCTAGGAATCGTCGAGCAAGACGTGTTCTTGTTCGACGGCACGATTCGCGAGAACATTGCTTACGCCAAGCGAAGGTCGAGCGAAGAAAAAATCATTCATGCTGCTCACGCTGCAGCGGCGCATGAATTCATTCAACGGCTGCCCGATGGCTACGACACGCTGATCGGAGAACGCGGTGTCAAGTTATCCGGTGGACAGCGACAGCGGCTAGCGATCGCCCGCGCGATCTTGGCGGATCCACGTATCTTGGTGTTGGACGAAGCGACAAGCAATTTAGATAGTGAAAGCGAGCGACTGATCCAGCAAAGTCTCGCCGAGTTGATGGTCGGACGTACGTCGTTCGTGATCGCTCACCGGCTCAGCACCATCACGGGAGCGGACAAGATCGTGGTTCTGGATGATGGGCGGATCATCGAAAGTGGGACTCACGAAGAACTACTCCATCGGGCTGGGAGGTACCACGACATGATTCAATTGCAAACGAACCAGCCGCTCTCGGTTTCGCGGGCCTCCGTGGTATAATCATGATTCAACGAAGCTTTGCCATCGCTTCGCTCTCGATCGACTCCCGCCACCAATCGTTCTCACGATCCGATGAATTCACGCATGCTTCGCCGATATCTGGCACTCGTTGTTTTGACACTCACGCTTTCGGGTGCTTCGTCCGTCCGAGGGGACTGGCCTCAATGGCGTGGGCCGAATCGCGATGGTCATGCGGCTCCACAACCATTGCTTCAAAGCTGGCCGGAGACCGGTCCGAAATTGAAGTGGCAATATGCCGAAACCGGTAGTGGCTACTCCGCCGTGTCCGTCGTTGGCACCGATTTGTTCACGATGGGCTCAAGCGAAAGTGGCTGCAGTGCTATCTGTATCGATGCTACGACCGGGCACAAACGTTGGGAGACGGTGGTATCACGTCAAAGTACCGGAGACGACTACAACCACGGTTGGGGCGGCGGGCCACGTAGCACTCCGACCGTCGACGGCGATTTAGTGTTCGTGCTCACCGATATTGGCGTCCTGGGTGCCCTCAACAAATCGACGGGGCAAATCCTGTGGTCGATCGACTTGGTGAAGGATCACGGAGGTGCCATTCCCGTCTGGGGCTACAGCGAGTCTCCGCTCGTCGACGGTAATCGTGTCGTGGTTACTCCCGGAGAGTCCCAGTTCATGATCGCGGTGGATCGCAAAACTGGCCAGCAAGTGTGGTCCAGTAAAGACGTCAATGCGCCGGCACAATACGGTTCGATCGTTCGCGCAGCGGTGGGTGGCAAGAGCTTCTATGTCACGGCGAGTAAACCTGGGCTGTTCGCGTTCGACGTTGAAACGGGGGCGAAACTGTTCAGCGATTCGGCCACTGGAAATGATGTTGCGGTGATTCCGACTCCGATCGTTGCCGGCGACAAGCTTTACCACACCAGCGACTATGGGGCTGGCAATACATTATTGAAGCTTACAGCAAACGATCATGGCGTTACCGCCAAGAGCGTTTATGCACTCAACGACAAGACGATGCAGAACCACCATGGCGGCGTCGTCCTGGTCGAGGGTGTGATTTACGGATGCAGCAAAGTCAACGGCGGAGTCTGGATGGCACAGGACCTCGAGTCAGGTGAAAAGCTTTGGGAAGAGCGGTTGCCAGGTAAGAGCAGCGGATCCATCTGTTTCGGGGATGGTCGGTTGTATTGTTACGATGACAAAGAGGGATCCGTGACACTTGTCGAACCGAACCGGCAAGAGTTCCGGGCTCATGGAAAAGTCACTTTGCCGCGAAAGACTGAACTGCCGAGGGACAAGGGAGCGATTTGGGCGCACCCGGTGATCGCCGCTGGCATGCTCATCATCCGTGACCAGGACCTGCTGTTCGCGTTTGACATCAGCCGCTGAGATTGAAAGTACGACGGGATATCTGTACTAGAAATCGCCGTTTACCAAAATCTCGCCATCGGCGCGGTTAGCGAGTTGTTCGATGAGTCTTTTGTCGATGCTATGTGTGAAGAAGTGAATCGATCCGTCGGCGAGCGAGAATTGAGCACCGCCGACATGATGACTTCCGAAACCACCCACATCGAGTGGACCTTGAAGAACCGCTTCATCCGATCCCGCTTCCAGCCACTGCGTTTTTGATTTTTCAAAACCGCTCACGTTTCGTAAGCTCGATCTTGTCCCTGAGACCCAGCCCAGATGACTTCGATGCGGCAACATCTCACCAATCAGGATCGTCTGTGAGCTACCGTCGGTGATTTCGGCGTAGCGAATCTTGCTGTTCAGAAAAAGTAGGCCGTTGTTGTCGACGTCGATCGGAGTTTCGCTGTCATGATGCGATCCCGCGTAATGGCACATGCCGATCGCTTGATTGTCATCGCCGGACTTGTACGACTCGGGATTGGAAGGGCAGAGCAGGGTGGGAACACGCGCGGCCCGCACCGGAGCATTCTCGGTCGCGTAGGCGCCCTTTTCGAAGTCAAAGTGGTTGTACAAATTTCGTTGTTCGATGAACGGTAGTATCTGGACCGTCCAGCTCACGTGTTGCCCGATCATTTCGCTACGAATGGGCCCAGTCGGATTGATTACCCCGGACGGTAGATGCTCCACACTAAACTCGTGTTGATGAATGGCAAGTCCCAGTTGCGATACGTTGTTCGAGCACGAGGATCGTCGTGCCGCTTCGCGAGCAGCTTGGACCGCAGGCAATAGCAGCCCGACCAGCACGCCGATGATTGCGATCACGACGAGTAGTTCGACCAAGGTAAAGCCACGACGAATCGGTGGCGGGGTCATTCGCATGAATGAGTTCATCGTGGATTACTCCGATACAGGGGTGTTTGAATTGGTATTTGTTAGTGTCTGGAGAAAAAGGCTGTAGCTTCGCTGGGTTACCGAAGCGGAAATTCGATTAAGATCCTTCGGCGGAACGCCAAGCGACGCGATGACATCGACCCGCTCGTCGCCGATGCGCCGAATCTGGACCGTTGGGTTTGGATAGGTGGATGAATCCGTCCTGGGTTGCCAAGTCTCGCCTTGGTACGCAGCCGATTCCTTCAGTTTTCTCAACGCTCGCCGTATCCCAGCGTCCAACAAAAATTCGGTTTGCAGCACTTGATGACGAAGTCCGATTTGGCGACGCTCGCGAAGCGCCGACTGCATCGCGACAATCGCGAGCGACGTGGCAATCATCAAGCAAACCAGGATGCAAACCGTCACCAGCCCCGATCGAGTTGATCCGTTCATGGCCGTTTCTCCGTCTCTGGATCAACAATACCGCGTCGGCCGACGACGGCTGAAACGTGGCGGTCAACACGCGATGGTAAATGCTTGAGCGAAGACGACCGGCGAATCACCAGAACGATTCGTCGTGGAGATTCGAGTATTTCAACTGAGAGCTCGCTCGACGGACCAACGTCGTAGGTTTCGTGACTCGCCGTTTGATCCGAGTCCGCCGCATCGACTGCACGAGCATGGATGGTCCGTGACCGCGTGACGCGGTGGTTGCCAAAATTGTATTGGACCTCGTGTTCAGCGAGTTCCATCGAAAGCGTTTGGTCTTGACCAACGCTGGCAATTGTTGCATCGCGAACGTCGCTTCGAAATTGATCGCACAAACGATTTGCTGCCGAGTCAAAATCGCGGTGGTTGCTCGCTTGACTCGAGAGCGTCATCGCTTGTTGCAACAGCGACATCCCCAGCACCATCAAGACGCTACCCACGGTCATCGTTAGCAGCATTTCAATGAGTGTAAACCCGTGTCGTCGTTTCACGGTTGCGACTCCTGCTGATCGGTAGGATCAAGCCAACCCGTCAAAATCACGGGCGTCGAGTTGATCGTTCTGTCCCAATTCAAGCTCAAGACGATCCGTTCTGAATCCTCGACCTTGGCGGCCAGGGTGCACCCTGGCAACGAATTCACCAGATGTTCCGACGGTTTTAAGTCGCGGATCGCATCATCGCGAGCTGTCGCATCGAGGCTAAGAATTCTTTCCAGTTGATTGCTAAGTTCATCCAAAGCGAGCTGATGTTGACGTGTTTGCTGACGCAGTCGGCCACTGCGCAAAGTGATCGTCATTACCGTCGTCATCATTGCGGCAAGCAATGTCGCGGCGACGAGCAGGTCGGCAACCGTTGTTCCGCGTCGACGTCGATTAGTGGCGGGGCTGGTGAAGTTCATTGATTAAACCAACGAATGAACGAGCTGATACAAATGCTGTGTGAACGAGACCGCAATCCACAAGACGACCGCGGAGATCGTCAGTACAACCGCGGGTCGCGAGAGGGCCGCTAGTTTTTCGAATCGGTGGGTGACTCTGGCTGACTTGACCGTCGCGATCTGGGCAAGGGTCCACGCTTGCATGCGAGAGTCCCATGCGCCTCGAATCGCGTCCGCCTCCGCACGACTAATGAACTTCGCTCGTTCTAAGCACTCCCAGGGTTCGGCGCCGAACTCCACTTCATTGCGGGCAAATAACAAACGGTTGCGAATGACTTTGTCAAAGTGGTATCGCGCCAAGATGGACAGTGAACCCGAAATTGGGCGACCAGCGGCGACGGCGGTGGATAGCAAACGCAATAGTTCCGAGGATCGCCGCTGGGTGGACACACGCGTCCACAAGTTTGACAATCGTCGCAGCGTGATTCGGCGCACCGGTGCGAACGCGGACAACAACACGACGACCCAAAACAACAGAAACCCAACCATGCCCAGCCGAGCGATGGATTGACTGAACTCGATGTATTTCAGCATTGACCAAGGTGGCCGGATCCCAAACTCTTCGCTCATCTTCTCGAGCGTTGGAATGATGAACATGTTCAAGAAAGTTGCAATCAATGCGAGGAAAATAATTAGCGTGATGCCGTACCCAACGGATCGGTGGATCGCTGCTCGCGCGACCAGTTGTTCGTTGAAGGGTTGCTTGACGAGTTGATCGAAGATAGCGGGCAACGTGCCGGACTGGGTGGCGAAGCGAATCGCGAGTGTCTGAGATGGGCTCAATGCGTCCGGCGTCTGTTCCAACGCATCCACGAGCGACATTCCCGCTTCCAGGCGACGTGCCAAACGGTGCAAGCGAAACTGCCACATTCCGCGATGCTCGTCAGCAAAGTTGTGGATCAAAGCGACCAAATCGAGTCGTTCGCGATGTGCGACTGCTAACAATCGCAACAACGAACGTTGGATCGTGGCGTCGGAATCAATCCGCCAAAGCGTCGTCAATCGCCACCGCGATGCGGCTCGCTTTTCCAGCAAACGTAATGTGTGACGCGACGAGTTGATGAGAGTGGAAGTGTCCATCAAGCCAACCCACTGATGAGCGAAACCAGCGGCATGAATAACGCAATCACCACGAATCCAATCACGAGTCCGACGATAAACACCGTGATGGCGCCGACCAACCCCGCCGACCATTCGGTCCGCTCGATGGCTCGCTCGCCGTAAATGGCCGCAAGCTCTCGCAGCAGCGTCGTTCGAGGTGCCGAGCCATCAATCGGTTCCACCGCATCAATCAAATTGCGAGGAAACGATTTCGCATCGGGTGATTGAGACAGCCGATAGAGTCCGCGTCGATGAAATTGAGCGAGTCGGAGGGCTGAGTTCTTGAAGTGCGCGTGGCCACAGCCGCGGCCCGCCAACTCGAGCGAATCCGGAAGCGGACGACCGCTGGCGAGTAAGTCGGCCAGCAGCCCAGTGAAGCTGGCCATCGCGGCGACATTCGCGGTGCTGCCGCCGATGAAGAAACCGAACAACCGCGTGGTCAACGCATGACGTGTCCAAAACAAGAACGCGATGTAGGTAATCAGGGCAACCAAAAGGACATAAACAAGGAAGCGGACGGTATGATCCTGCCACTGTTTCACCCAGAAGATGACAAACATCGTCGGTCCAGGCAGGTTCAAGCCAAACTCATCGAACATCTCGCTGAACGGCGAGATGACGAGTTGCCCCAATCCAAAGAACACCAGCATTGCCAAGCAAAGCACTGCCACCGGATACAACAGCGCTCGTCGCAGACGGTTGCGAATATGGCTTTCACGCGACGCTTGCTCCATCCAGTCGCTCAATCGAATCGCGGCCGATGGCGTTGCCAAACTCTGTGAAAATACTGGCAACCAGGCATCAATGTTCGAGATCTCGGACGTTGACGTCATGTCGGTCGTGGTTAAGGAGTTCGGATCCTGCAACGATTGAGCGAGTTGCCGAATTTCTCGCCGTCGACGCCCGTGGGGCAATTCACTCGCCATCGCTTCGAGCGCGGGCACGATCGTCGATGAAGCGTTTTGGTTTGTCGGAGACATCAATGAACCAGCTCCGTAAACGCGATGTGATTGAGCATCTCAATCATCGGAACGAACAGGCTCAGGCCATATGCGAGCACCAACAACCCGCCCAGTAGTGCCGTCACGAAGGCGGGGGCGATGATACGCCAAAGCACTCCGTGCTGGTCCGCAATTTGGCGATAGGTCAGCGACACGAAACGCAGCACGCTCGGCAGCGGCTCGCCGCCCAAATCGCTCGTCAACGCCCATCGCAATAGCGGCGGCATCGATTCATGTCGCTCGATCTGTGCTCCCAACGATGGGTCCGCTAATCGCATCGATTGATCCAGCGGGAGGTCATGTTCCAGGAACGTAGCCAGTTGCTCGGAATAGCGTGAGTATTGGAGAGCGTCGAGGTAGCGTTGGCCTCCGGGAAGCCATCTGTGTACAGTTCTGCGCAATGAGCGACGCTGCCAAGCAATCCAGCCGACGACAAACAGCACCGGAATCACGACCATCCAAATTGGCATCGTGGCTCGCACTTGCTCAAGAATCGCGAGCACGCCGGTTGGTCGCCTCCAAACCTGGGCGTCCAATTCGATCAATCGTGGGACCGTGAATGAACACAAGACGATAAACGCAATGAACGTGAGCACCACAAGTAGCATCGGTTGAATGAGCGATACACCCATACTTTGATTCACCGCAAATCGTCGTTGCGCCGGCACCGTCAACGAATCCATTGCCGCCGTCGGATCGTCGAGCGTTAACCAAGTTTGCAGCGACGCGCGATAGGATGCGGACAATTCGGGTGCCGCTGCGATGGCATCGACGAGTGGTTGCCCAAGCTCCACTCGCAGTTTCAAAGCCGCATTGGCTCGATCGACAATTTCATCGACGCGATCCTCGCTCGCACCATCGTCAAACGTGTTCAAGCCGAGATCGATTGGAACTCCGGCATGAGACAACTTGCGAAGTTGTTCATTGATTTGCAGCACCCGATCAAGTGTGGCTTCGGACATGAGGAAAAAGGCACGCTAAGTCCAGGATCATTGAACAATTGAAACATCGACGAATTGATTCCCGGTAGGGAACGCATCCATAGAATGCGCCGGAGCAGTCGATTTATTTAGAAAACGGCCTGTTTTGAAAACGGCGTATCGAGAAAACGGCCCGTGCCCGCCGTTTATTCGGCCATGGGGTGACCGAGACGATCGGCTTGGAAACGTCGAAGCTCATCGAATTGGTGACTGAGTCCCCAGTCCGAGGTGATGCCGGCTCGTGTCGCATAGTCAATCGCTTGTTGCTGGATCTCTTGCGAAGACGGCGACGTCGCTTTCGCGCGTCGCTGGCGAATGAGATCCATCGCTGGGAAGCTCAGCATCAGCAGCACCAGCGCCGCCAAACCAAGCACGATCGCACGACGAACCAACCGATGATAGCCGCAGTGCCCCTTTGCGGCTTCGATCGTCCGCGGTCGCAAATCGTCCGACGGACGAACGTATTTTCCGGCAGCAAAAATCGCGTTCTCGATCGCTGACAAGTCATCGCCACCGTCCATGGTTCTGGAGGTGGTGTTCATGACGACACCTCGATGCTCGCGGCGCGAAGCTTGACTTGCAGCTTCTCAATCGCATAGCGATAGCGACTGGCCGCCGTCGCGGGAGGCAGGTCGAGTACTTCGGCAATTTCGGCGAACGTCATCGTTTCCCATATCTTGAGTACGACCACTTCGCTTTGCTCCGTCGGCAACGTCCTCAACGCCGTCCAAATCGCCCGATGCGTTTCCTCTTGGTCGCAGTCATCCACACACGACGCGGTGAGCATGTCTTTCAACCCGTCAACCAACGTCCAACGTTTGCGTCGCCTCAAGATCACCAGCGCCTCGTTGCGAACCATCCGCAACAAGTACGGCCATGGCTTATCGGCATGCACCAACAGTTTCGGTTCCGCCGCGACTCGCACCAAAGCAGTTTGCAACGCGTCCTCCGCGTCATGCTGGTTACGAGTAATGGTCGTTGCATACCGAACCAGTCGCTGGGCGGTGAGATCGTACAATCCCGCCAGCGCCGCTTCGTGACTCTCAGCAATACGTTCCGCACAAAGCCGAACGCGAACGGAAAAGATGTCGGGAGAACTCATCACGCACACCAGGATGCGCGAGCACGCGGCGTTTGTCTAACTTTTTTGGAAAAGCCTGGGCGAACCGCGATTCTTTCGCCGATGTCGTCTCAGACTCGAACGACCACCCGGCCGCGAATCCTGCCGGCGAGGATCTCGTCGATCTTGGGCATCAACCCGTCCAAATCGACTTCCGTCGCCACTTCATCCAAGTGGCCTAGCTTCCAATCCCCAGACAGCCATTCCCAAATTTTGAGTCGTTCGTCCATGGGGCACAACGCGGACGTGATCCCCGCCAGTCGCACGCCGCGTAGGATGAACGGGAATACGGACATGTTTAATTCAGTCCCAGCGACCATGCCGCACGCCGCGACACAGCCATTCACATCCGTCGACTTAAGAATCGACACGAGCATCCGTCCACCGACCGTATCCACGCCGCCGCCAAAACGAGTGGACAACAGCGGACGAGTGGACGGGACGTCAAGCTCCTCTCTCGTGATGACATCGTGGGCACCGAGATTCCGAAGCCAATCCGCCGCCTCCGCCTTTCCGGTCACGGCAGTCACTCGGTAGCCGAGGTGGCTTAATAGCTTCACGGCCAAGCAACCGACGCCACCCGTCGCCCCGGTCACGACGATCGGTTTGCCAGTGGGCGCAACTTGATTGCGGACCAATTCTCGAACGCACTGGGCCGCCGTAAATCCAGCGGTCCCGAGGATCATGGCATCCCGCAACGAAAGCGACTCGGACAGCGGAACGACCCAGCTTTCCGGAACGCGAATTTGCTCAGCCCATCCGCCCCAGTGTTTGCCGCCAAGCTCGTATCCGGTTACGAGCACTTTTTCGCCCTCGGCGAAGCGATCACTGCCCTCCAGGACGACACCTGCGGCGTCGATGCCCGGAACATGCGGCAGGATCGGGGCGACACCCATGTTGCCAGTCGCGGCTAACGCATCTTTGTAATTGAGACTCGACCACTGGACCGCGATCGTGACATCGCCGGAGGGCAGTTCCGAAAGCTCTCGATTGGCAACGCGGCGCCCGACATGATCGCCCGACCGTGCTACGTACACACAACGAAACGTCGACGTCATCGTTTGACCCAATCGTTACTTGGCGTTGGAACTTGAGGCCAGTTCCATCGCCTCGGCGACCGATCTCTTTCCAGCGGGAGCGTAAGAATCGAATGGGCCGTCGGATCCACCCTTAGGCCACGTTTCCGGGTCAGCGTACTGGCCCTCATCCTTGAACTCCTTTTGCAGTCGAGCGATCTCGCTTTTCAGTTCCATGAACTTCGATGCAATCTCCGGCTTGCGAGCTTCCTCGGCGGAGTACAGCAGGTTGTGTTGTTCGGTCGGATCACTCACCAAATCGAACATCTCATAAGCGTCCTTCTTCCAGTAATGAATCAACTTATGTGTCTTGGTGCGAACGCCATAATGCGCAGCCGTATTGTGGTGACCGGGATCATGGTAGTAACGATAGTAAATGGACTCGCGCCAATCGTCAGGTGATTCACCACGAAGCAGCGGGGCAAGCGATCGTCCTTGCATCGATTCGGGAATCGATAATCCGGCAAGATCAAGAAAGGTTGGCGCCAGATCGATATTTGCAACGAATTCCGCCGGCGTGCTGCCCGATTTGACCCCGGGACCACGAGCGAGCAAGGGCACGCGGAGTCCGGGTTCGTACATGAATCGCTTGTCATACAGTCCCAAGTCGCCGAGGTACCAACCGTTGTCGGCAGAGTACATAACGATCGTGTTCTCGGCCAAGCCGGACTCGTCTAAGTAATCAAGTACTTTGCCAACGCCATCGTCGACGCCTTGAACACAGGCGAGGTAGTCTTGCATGTAACGTTGGTATTTCCACTTGGTCAATTCCTCGCCGGTGAGCGTCTTGCCATCGACGTCGAGTTCCATGGGTTTGAGGTTGTTCCACTGGGCCAAATCGCGACCCTTGACGTCGGAGGGCGGCGTAAGCTTAAGATCTCGACGCGTCAAATCACGAGCGATCGTTTGTTGGTTTTCTGGCAACGCGGCAGGTCGAGTCGCATAGTCGTCCCAGAGCGTGTCAGGTTCGGGAAATGTTTTGTCTTTGAATCGAGCTTTGTTGCGTTCGTCGGGTTCCCATGCTCGGTGTGGAGCTTTTTGGTGCAGCATCAAAAAAAACGGCTTATCCTGTGGACGCGTTTTGAGAAACTCGATCCCGAGGTCCGTCGTGATATCGGTGCAGTGTCCTTCGATTGTCAGTTTCTTGCCGTCGACCAGAAACGCGGGATCCCAATACGCACCTTGTCCGGGTAGCACAATCCAGCGATCGAAACCTTGGGGATTTGAACCCAGGTGCCATTTGCCAATCATCCCGGTGTGGTAGCCGCCCGCTTGCAAATGCTTGGCGACCGTGTCACGTGAGGCATCAAATTGATTGAAGACCGGGACGCCATTGAGGTGCGAGTACTGGCCGGTGAGCAACGTCGCGCGGCTGGGGGTGCAAATGGAGTTCGTGACAAACGAATTGGTAAAACGAGCTCCCTGCGAGGCAATTCGATCGATGTTCGGCGTCTGGTTTACCTTCGAACCGTAGGCGGATATCGCATGTTCAGCATGATCATCGGAAAAGATAAATAGGATGTTTGGCTGCGCAGCACTCACACTTCCGCCAAAGTGCATTAGCGACAGAAAAAAAAGGACTGCGGCCAGCGGGCGTGGTAGACTCATTGGATCAATAGCTCGTCAAAAACACGGGGACACTTCGAGTGACGACCGACATTCTACACGACCTGGTGCGAACGATCATGACGTTGGGCGTGATTCTGGGAGGCGTCGTCGGTTTCGTGGTGCTTGTCGATACCTTATTGCGATGCAGCCTCTATTTGTTCCGATCGAATCGCACGGATGTGGACGACGCTTTGGATCGTGAGCCCATCGTGCCGGAGAATCCGGAGTCAATTCGGCATTTCGCCGACGCACTGGCTCAATCGCAATTTGACGAGGCGGACGTGAATCGTCGATACCAATCCGGAAGCTGTTCCGCAAATGATGTGCTTCGAAGTCGCGCGATTCGGTTGCAGGCCGAGATCGCTTGGATTCGTCGGACCAGTATCTTGGGACGCGACTTCAATCCTCAGCGCTGGTAACCAAATCGTTATCGCTGATAAATCGGCAAGTAGCCTCGATCTAGTTGCAACATGATCAAGTTGCACGCGGTCACATAGATGCTGTGAATCTGGCCTTCCCAAAAACCATCGGGGCGTTGCTCGCTCACGATGCGATCATAGAGCCGATCGCGGAACGGTTGCCAAAGTTCGTCACCCTGGCGGTAAACGACTTGGCTGTAGTAGAGATATGTGTAGTGCCAGTGACCGAATGCTCGGGCCGCGTCGCTGATGTCGTGCAACGAGTCCTTCGAGTAAGCCCACATCTCGGGCACTTGCTCGCTGTCATAATCGCCAGCGTTGTAGAGCGCTGCCAAAGCGGCCGCGGTGATCGCCGGACGACTGCTCCCTTTTTGGCGACTGCTGTAGCTAATGCCTCCATCGGGGTTTTGGCATTCGTAGATGTATGCCTTCGCTTTTTCAATAACATCCGCGCTGACGGGAATCCCAGCGTTGCGGCAACCACGCAGGCCCTGGACTTGCGTGATCGTGGTCGAGCCTTCGTCGAAGTCATTGCCTTCGCGAGCCGAGACGTAACCCCAGCCGCCGGCGGCCGTTTGCGCATTGCCGCTGAACTCGACCGCCTTGGTCAGCACTTGGACGAGTTCTTCGCGTCGATCAAGCAACCCTTCTTCACCGAGAACCTGCGAAAGAAACAGCATTGAGAATCCGTGGCCGTAGGTGTATCGCGAATCGGTTTGAGGGTCACCGATCAGGCCATTGTCGCGACTCTTGCTGATGATAAAGTCGCACGCGCGGGCGATCTCGCGAGCATACGGGCCTTGGGTCGTGGTCGAACCACTTCCGATCAGCGCCGTGCCGGCAAGCGCAGCCATCGCGGTCGGATAGACCTGAGTATTCCACTGGCCCCGCGATGATTGCGTTCGCGAGAGCCAATTGAGTCCTTTTTCGATGGACTCATTCCACCGCGGATCGCGTGCGGCGACGGCCGCGGCACCGGGTCGTGTGACACTTGCCAATGCGAATCCACCCCCAGCGGCAAGAGCAGCCTTGAGCCAGTCGCGACGGGGCAGGGCAGGGCAGGGCAGGGCAGGGCGAGACGTTTTGTTCATGCAGGCATTGTACAACAGGGAAATCGCTCGGGCGAATGCCAAAATGAATGATCCCGAAGAGGCGAATTCGGATGAGCCCTCGCGAACCGGGTAGGAGATCATCGCCGCCGTTGGCACGACGGACAAAAAAACGTGCTGCGTCCCACCTGGACGATGCGGCGAATCGCCGTCTCGCCACAACGGCCGCAGGTTTCGCCCGCTCGATCATAGACGCGGTGGTAGTTTTGATAGCCACCGGCGTTGTTCAGGGTATTGCGGTAGGTGCCGTCGCTCAGCGTGCTGCCCTCGTGCACAATCGCATCGCCGAGCACTTCGCCAATCGCCGCATGGATTCGTGACCACTGGGCCAACGAGACTCGGTCGCAGCGGACGCGGGGATCGACGCGAGCGAGAAACAAAATCTCGGCGGCGTACAGGTTGCCGATGCCAGCCACATATTTCTGGTCCAGCAGTGCCGGTTTGATCGAGCGTCGGCTGTGCCGAAAATTCGCACGCAGTTCTTCCGTCGTGATCGCCAATGCATCGGGACCGAGTCGTCGGCGAAGTGTCTGCTCGATCTGGTCGGCCGACAGCAACGTGACGGTTCCGAGTCCGCGGCGGTCCCAAAACATCAGTTCTCGGTGCTCCGGGTCGTCGATCACGAATCTCAATCGCAAGTGCTCGGTCGTCGGCGGTTGGGCAAGTAGAACCAAACCCGTCATCCGAGGCTCGATCACGATCACCGCAAGATTGTCTAGTTCGATCAATACGCGTTTCCCGAGTCGGCCAATCGCGGCAATGGTCTGGCCATCGACACTCGTCGCCAATTCAGAGAATGACGGTGCGATCGCGATCGGTTTGCGCGGGCAAGGTGGTAACTCGGCTCGCACAATTCGACGACCAACGACGGCAAGCAAACCGCGTCGCATCGTTTCAACTTCGGGTAACTCTGGCATGAACCGGTAAATCTAAAATGAACGGACTTTCTGGATCTGGGCTCAGTGATACACGTAGCCTTCGCGGGGAAATCGACGATGTCGTGCAATTTGGTGGTGGTCAACGTGTTGGCACGATGTCCAAACACCGACACCGGCGATGACAGCATCAAGTGCATCACCGCCTAAGTTGTTCATGACGATTGGCCGTAGGTTCGCCGGAATATCGACATGACTCGCTAACCCTTTCAAAATGACGCGGCGGACTCGCCTGCGATCATCCGCCAGCTTCTCGCCTCCGGTTTGTTTGTACAGACGGCTGGGAAGCGAAAGCCGTTTAAGTGTCGATGACGGGCATGCTTCACCGACCCAGCGATGAGCGAGCGACGCTTTCGCGTATTGGAACGGAAGCACTGCGGTATCGGGGTGACCCGCGATCGGCGCCAATAGATCTCGCATGCCGTGAAATGTTTGGTAGATGATTCGATAATGATAACAGTCAAAGGGTGTTCGCGAATCGACATCCGTTTGGCGACGGACGTGGAACTTGCCAAGTTTGGTTTGAGACAGTTCGACGAGTGATAACCCGTATTGGCGTGCGTCGCCCGCGAACCGTTTGACGTGGCGAAGCTGTTGGGTCCACGACCCCAGCCCGAGTTCCAGCGGTAACCCGAATGGGAAATCGAAGCCGAACAGGGTTTCCTGGCTGGATGCGATGCGATCGACCAAGTAACCAATTGTCGTAGCCCGCTCATCGCTGCCGGCGAGTTTGCCGACGCTGGCCAGCGATCGCAAACGCAGACGCTTGTCACGCTCGATCGACATCTCAGCGATCCAGGAGTTTTTCCCTGCCGCGGCTGCACCGCTGAAATCGACGCCGATGACGGACTGAGCTCGGGAGATGATCAATTTTTGTGACGAATCGAAATTGCGGAGGGGCTTCACGTTGACCACATCGGATGATGCAGTGAGAATCGACGTGCAGGTTCCAGAACCCATTTAACCAAGTATCGAGCCGTTTCGCAGATGAGCACCGTACCCGCCGCTTCGCATGCTACCGCTTCTGTTCCCGACGATCGCGGGCGTTTTGGCGATTTCGGAGGCCGTTTTGTACCTGAGACGCTGACCCGGGCCTTGGACCAGCTCGCCGAAGAATACGAGCTTGCCAAGAAGGACCCCGAATTCCAGCGAGAATTAACATCACTGCTCAAGACATTCGTGGGACGTCCAAGCCCCTTGTACCACGCGAGGCGGTTGAGCGAGGAAATCGGCGGTGCGCAAATATGGCTAAAGCGTGAAGATCTCAATCACACCGGCGCCCACAAAATCAACAATACGATTGGCCAAGCATTGCTGACCCTGCGGATGGGCAAGACCCGCGTCATTGCCGAGACGGGGGCGGGCCAGCATGGTGTCGCTTCGGCCACCGCTTGCGCGCACTTCGGGCTGCCATGCCGTGTCTACATGGGCAGCGAAGACATTCGTCGTCAAAAGCCAAACGTGTTTAGCATGCGGCTTCTCGGCGCCGAGATTTTCCCGGTCGAAAGTGGTTCGCGAACTTTGCGTGATGCAGTCAACGAGGCGATGCGGGATTGGATGTCATCCGTTGAAAAGACGCACTACATCATCGGTAGTGTGATCGGACCGCACCCATTTCCGATGATGGTCCGAGATTTTCAAAGCGTGATTGGTCGCGAGACGCGCGAGCAATGTCGCGATTCGTTTGGTCGCCTACCCGAGTGCGTCGTGGCCTGCGTGGGCGGTGGTAGCAACGCCGCCGGAATGTTTTACCCGTTCGTCGAAGATGAGGGTGTGCGAATGGTCGGCGTCGAAGCGGGCGGGCGCGGCAACAAGCCCGGTGATCATGCGTCGCCATTGTCTTACGGAAGCCCAGGCGTGCTGCACGGTAGCTACAGCTACGTGATGCAAGACGAAGATGGACAAACGTGTGACGTTCATTCGATGAGCGCCGGACTTGACTACCCAGGCGTTGGCCCCGAACACAGCTATTGGAAAGACACCGGCCGCGTCGACTATCTCGAGTGTCGCGACGAGGATGCAATGAAGGCGTTTGATCGGCTGGCGCGCACCGAAGGCATCATCGCGGCGCTGGAAACCAGCCACGCGGTCGCCAAGGCACTGACCATCGCCGCCGAGATGTCACCCAAGCAGCACCTTGTCGTCTGCTTGTCCGGCCGCGGTGACAAAGACGCCATGGAAATCGCCCGTCTCCGTGGCGAGTCCTGGTAGAAAGAGGCGAGTCCCGCTAAGTAACTCTGAGTAAGTCCATGGCAAGTATCATTCTTGACGCTGATCTCGAACGAACGATTATCGAGGATCGGCAAGCGCGCGGTGCTGACCACTTTGACGAAGTTTGGGAAGGAGTCTACATCATGGCACCATTGGCCGACAACGAGCATCAACGTCTTGCCACGAGGCTGGCTACGGTGCTCGATCAGGTCATCCAAGAACACGGTTTAGGAGCGGTTTACGCTGGGTGTAATGTCAGCGATCGACAAGCGGACTGGACCAAAAACTACCGGGTGCCTGACGTAGCGGTTTTTTTGACGACCAATCATGCCATTGATCGCCAAACTCACTGGTTCGGTGGTCCCGACCTCGCCATCGAGATCACCAGTGCGGGCGACCGCAGTCGCGATAAGTTTGACTTCTACGCCAACGTCGCAACAAAAGAAGTGCTGATCATCGATCGCGATCCCTGGCAACTCGAGCTTCATCACCTCGAATCCGGTTCCTACTCGCTCGTATCCCAAAATCGACCCGGCGATGATGAGCCTGTGGTCAGTCGCGTCACGGGTATTTCCTTCTCGCTCGGACGCTCCGTCGGCGACCGACGACCGCCGCTGCAAATGCTCCAGCTCGAAACGGGGACCACTTGGACGTTTTAGACGCCGACTTTTAAGATCGACACTCCTTTTAATAACTTCACTCAGTCGATCGGCTTCACTTGAACATCACCGTCGACCACACGAATCTCAAAGGCATCCACTTTGACCCGCGGGTTGTCTTCCCAGGTTCCGTCTTTGATGCAGAATCGCCATGCGTGCCAGGGACACGTCACGGTGTTGTCTTCGACATAGCCTTCGGCGAGCGATGCACCCATGTGGGGGCAGAGGTCATCGATCGCAAAGAACTCATCGCCTTTGCGGAAAACGGCAACCATGCGACCGTCGACGACGACCGCTTTGCCTTGGCCTTCGATGAAGTCACCGACTTTTCCGACGGTTTCAAAGTCACTCACGCTATTTCTTTCCCTTGCACTCAAAACACGTTTCCGACCACACTTTAGCGTGATTCGGTGCGGAGCCCAACCGACCCAATGTTCTCGCTAATAACCATATTCTCGCTAGTCACCATTCAAAGCCAGGCATGATCAATCAATCGCGGCGAACCGAACTGGAATCTCGCGTGTGGCCGTTCGTCCAAGGACCCGCTCAGTACGTTGGGGGCGAACGGAATATCGTGGTGAAAGACCATGCTTCAGTGCGTGGCAAGCTCTGTATCGGTTTTCCCGATGCCTACACGATCGGCATGAGCCATCACGGACTGCAAGTGCTGTATTCGTTGATGAATCGACGCGACGATTGGTGCGCCGAGCGTGTTTTCACGCCTTGGCCGGACATGGAAGCGAAATTACGAGAGCACGGCATTCCGCTCTACAGCCTCGAAACTTTCACGGCGCTTCATGAATTTGACGTGATCGGATTGAGTTTGCAGTACGAGGTCAGTTATCCCAATGTGCTCACCATGATCGATCTGGGGGGGATCCCGTTGGATTCGGTGCAGCGTACGATCGCCCAGCCATTGCTCGTTGCCGGTGGACCCTGTTGCCAGAATCCCGAAGTGATGGCGGATTTCTTCGACGTCATGATCACGGGCGACGGTGAACCGGCACTTCCGGAACTGTGTGATCGATGGCTGGAGCTCAAGCACGCGTACCGGCGCGACGACGGTACTTATGCCGAGGGCGAACTCGGCCGTGAGCAACGTGTGACCGCCCTGATCGAGTTGGCCAAGAGTTTGCCGTACGCCTATGTGCCGCAGTTGTACGAGCCAGAGTATTCCGGTGGCCGCATCCATTCATTGAATCGAATTTGCCAGGATGTACCCACCAGCATCGCGCCCAGTGTCATCGCCGACTTGGACGGAACTCCGCTACCGACCAAGCCGATCGTGCCCTACATCGAGTGCGTTCACGATCGTATCGCACTGGAGATCATGCGTGGTTGCCCGCACCTGTGTCGCTTTTGTCAAAGCACCGTGATCAAGCGGCCGCTTCGAATTCGAGAAGTGGAGACGATCGTCGACGCGGCGATCGAAAGCTACGAGAACACGGGTTACAACGAGATCAGCATTCTGTCACTTTCCAGCAGTGACTATCCGCACTTTGAGGAACTGGTTCATCGATTGCATGAAGTATTCAAGCCGCTCGATGTGAACATTAGCGTCCCCAGTCTACGAGTGAATGAGCAGCTTCGTACGCTGGCGGAATTGATTGGTAGCGATCGACGCACCTCGATGACGCTCGCGCCCGAAGTCGCCCGTGATGACATGCGAGAACAAATTCGCAAGAAGATCAAGAACAGCGATTTAATCGAAGGTTGTCGGGTCGCGTTTCAGAACGGATTCGAGAGCGTCAAACTGTATTTTTTGATCGGGTTGCCCGGAGAGAGGGCAATCGACTTGGATGGTATCGTCGACTTGGCCGAGGAAATTGCGACGGTCGGCAAGGAAGTCATGGGACGATACGCTCGTGTCACCGCCAGCGTCAGCAACTTTGTCCCCAAATCTCATACGCCGTATCAGTGGAATGGGATGCAGACACGTGAGTACTTTAACTGGGCTCACAAGTATCTGTGGAGTCGACGCCGCATCCGAAGTATCAATATCAAGTGCCACGACATCGAAACGAGCATGCTCGAAGGCCTGTTGAGCCGCGGGGACCGCCGTGTCGGTGCCGCCGTGCGACTCGCCTGGCAACGCGGCGCGAGAATGGACGGATGGACCGAATATTTTGATCACCAAAGATGGTGGGATGCCGTTCGCGATGCGGGTCTGGATATGAACCAGCTAGTCCACGAGCCGTACGAACTGATGGACAAGTTGCCATGGGATCACGTCAACGTCAAATTCGGCCGCCCCTATCTGGAAAAAGAACAGGGACGCGCAACCGTCCAGCTGGCGACGTTGGCGGAAGTAAAATAGCAGGAAGGATATGTTCACTGCACTCGCATCGAGCTTGCCCGCCGCGCCGTCGTTTGCATAGAATGGATGGATGATGCAGGCACGTCCCTCGAAGCGATTGGCTGGGTTCACGGTTTTCTTGGCCGTGTTGATGTTGCTGCTTGCGCCAGGTCACGCGGCATTCGCAACTTGCTGTTGCTCGGGTTTGGCGGCTCCTTGTTGTGACATGCAACCGTCGGACGATCATCCGGCGGCTCCGGTGAGTTGCTGCTGCAAGAAATCAGCTTCCAGCTCGCCCGAGCGCGGTTGCTGCAAAGTTTCTTCGCATCACGACAACCTTGCGCAACACGACGGAACAATAGCGGGCGACCACGCTAGTGGTTCATGCGAATGTGACACTTGTCGTTGTACGCTGGTGTCGGATCGTCGTCCGATTGCCACAACGAACGAGTCAGTGACGCCGGTGTCGAGTTGGGTCGCGGTTCCACCGGTTTGGACGCTGGCTGCATCGCCGGTGGTAGCAATCATTCGTCCCGTTCAAACGAAATTCTGTCTCTCATCGCACGATGTCTGTGTGCGGTTTTGCCGTTGGTTGAATTGAAATTCACGACTATTCGTGACCATTTTTCGTGATCGTTGCACATGTTGTGCGACGGCCACCATTTCAATTCTTTTGAATCCAAGGTAATACCATGACCAAGGTTATTTCTCTGCTTGCGCTCGCTGCCGTTTTTGCCGTGGCAGTTACATTCGCGATGCAACCCTCAACAAGTCAAGCGACATCATCCAGTGTCGGTTGTGCCTGCGGGCAGTGCGACGATCACTGCAACTGCTGTCGTGACGA
This sequence comes from Pirellulaceae bacterium, assembly GCA_041741195.1. Lineage (GTDB taxonomy): Bacteria > Planctomycetota > Planctomycetia > Pirellulales > Pirellulaceae > JBBSJZ01. Next base: position 14,932 of record JBGSKM010000005.1, on the reverse strand, counting down.
CGTGTGTGTCTGCGACAAATGCGACTGCGGCGATTGTGCGTCCGTCGCCTGCTGCGTCGATTCGCAGGATGTGTCTGCAAAGTCCACCTGTAGTGCGGGCGGCGACAGTTGTTGCCAGATGTCAAGTAAGTTGGCGAACAACACCAGTTCTTGCGAGTGTGGTGTCTGCGCAGACGGATGTGATTGCTGCAGCGGCGGTGATTGCGTTTGCAGCGAATGTGCGTGTCCGCTTTGCGAATAGCGCTCGCCTAGCGAGCTTCGCGATCATGTTGGCTCGCTCGTGATCGAGCGTATTTGGTGCGGACGGTCATCCGGTGGCGGTCCGCACCTTTTTTACTTTTGCGAGCGATTTTACTTTTGCGAGCGCGCGTTGAATACCCAGTCGGTGTCGCAACTGGGGTTCAGGGTTCGCTGCGACATGGTTCGATGTGAACGTGTACGTCCCGAACTCGGGGAAGTTCCGCCAGCAAGCGATCTTTGACGGCGTGACCGATTCGATGTCCCTCGTTGACCGTCAAGTGTCCGTCGACTTCGATATGAATTTCGATGAAGTATTCGAGTCCACTCTTTCGAACCCTCAACTTTTCCACATCGTCGACGTCATCCACTTCGCTGGCTATGGATCGAACTCGCTCCACCAACGATTCGTCGGCTTGTTGATCCATCAGTTCCGCGGCGGTCGCCGAAAACATCTTTAGCCCCGTGGCGACCAGCAAAACGCACACCGCGACGCCCGCGACCGGGTCCACCCAGCGTCCGAAGTCGCCTAGGTGTGGGGCAACCAGCAATGAAACGGCGATGCATCCCGAGGCGAGCGCGTCACTGCGGTGATCCCAAGCGGCCGCCCTTAGCGCCGACGAATCGAGTCGTTGGCTGACACGGCGAGTGTATTGATAGATCACTTCTTTGATCACGGCGCAACCAGCGGCAACAACACCGGCAAGGTAGCTGGGGACCACAAGCTCGCCGCCCAGTCGCTTCAATGTTTCCAGCGCCAACAGCCCAGCACTAAACGTCACCAGCAGCGAGACGCACAAGCCAGCAATCGATTCTGCTTTGGTGTGACCATAGGGGTGGTCATCATCCTCTTCCTTTTGAGCGACATACAGGGCTCCGCGAACCGCCAACGCGCTTGCCACATCACCAATGGAATTGACGGCATCGGCGATCAATGCCGCTGATCCCGTCAAAAGGCCGCCGGTGATTTTGGCAACGACAAGCAATAGATTGACGCCCAGTCCCCAACCCGCGGCACGGCCCGCATCGGTGTAGACGCGATTTCGGACCGCGATCGATGCTTCGTCACGATGGGGGCTAATCGACAAACGGAATCTCCGTGGGAGCAATGGATCATGGGGGCCGACACAGCATCTCTGTAAATCGAGGACGTGCAATGCCGTCAACAATTCGCGAGCTAGGGTTGTAGATCCCCGGATTGTCTTCTGTCTACACTCCCGCCGACATCGTCGAAATGCCCGCCCAATCGACCCTATCCTACCCAGCAAGTGGTGCTCGCCGCGATGCAATCGCTAACGGCGTCAAATCTGTCACGACCGCACCATCGTGGATTGCCTACGGCGCCACCACGCTGCTGGGAGCGTTCCTGGTTTTTCAAGTCCAGCCGGTGATCAGCAAGTGCGTGTTGCCCTGGTTCGGTGGCACGCCCGCGGTGTGGACGACGTGCATGTTATTTTTTCAAGTGCTGCTGTTCGGCGGCTACCTGTACGCACACTTTCTAAGGACTTGCTTCAAGCCAGCTTGGCAAGCGACCATCCACCTGGCATTGCTTGCGACCGCGGCGTGTTTACTTCCGATCGAGCCATCGGAGAGTTGGCGTCCCACGGGTGACGAGTCACCGATGTGGTATTTGCTGGTGATGCTCGCGGTGCACGTGGGAGCTCCGTACTTCGTACTTTCCAGCACGGGGCCGCTTATCCAAGCATGGCTCAGTTACCACGATGACAGTGATCGCGTGTATCGAATGTATGCGCTGTCAAACATCGGGTCACTGGCGGCGCTATTGAGTTATCCGTTTGTGATCGAACCGGTTTTGTCGGTCTCACAACAGTCCACAGTTTGGTCGGGGTTGTTTTGCGTCTTCGCCGTGGTCCAGACAATCGTGGCGCTGGGGCTGTTTCGCGTCTCGTCAAGGGACAGGGCGTGGTCGAAGTCAGCCAACGAGGCCATGCCATCCATGGTGACGTGGAGCGACCGTTTGGTTTGGTTGCTGTTGCCTGCACTCGCATCCACGATGTTGCTCGTCGTGACCAATCACGTTTGCCAGGATGTCGCCGTCATCCCGTTTTTGTGGGTGTTACCGCTGAGCTTGTATCTCATCAGCTTCATTGTTTGTTTTGATTCGCCCCAGTGGTATCACCCCAAAGTGATCGCGGCGGTGACACTGCTTTCGGTGGGAGCGATCCAAGCCAAGAGTCTGTTGCCTGGATCGATCCAGCTCGTCGTCGAAGCGTCATGCTACATGTTGATGCTGCTGGGAATTTGTTTGCTGTGTCACGGTGAAGTTGCGAGGCTTAAACCAGAGTCGCGTTATCTCACCCAGTTCTACGCGATGATCTCCGCCGGTGGTGCGCTGGGCGGCATCGTGATCGCGGTGGTCTGTCCACTCGTGCTCAGCACCTTCGCCGAAGTCCCGTTCTTCGTCTCGCTGACCGCGTCGCTCGCCTTTCTGCTGTACTTTGCATCGCGACGATGGACCGGTTGCGACTACGACTGGGCGGTCGCAAAGCGATTGAAGTTTGCGGCGCTGGCACTCATGGTTGCACCGCTGGTGGCGGTGTGGTGGGCATCGAATGATTCGATCCTCGTTTCGATGAGAAGCTTTTTCGGAGTCGTGCATGTGATTCGTGACGAGCAGGGTACACGACTTGTCCACGGCAACACGATTCACGGTTTGCAGCGACCGGAGGGGAAGTCGGGCGAACCGACGACCTACTACGGACGATCCAGCGGAATCGGGCGAACGATTGCCGCGATGCAATCGCAAAACGAGGCGATGCGAATCGGCGTCGTCGGCTTGGGATGTGGAGTGCTCGCCACCTATGGACGTAACACCGATACCCTCGACTTGATCGAAATCAATCCCAACGTCATCGAGATTGCCAATGACTACTTCACGTTTTTGAGTGATTCGGCAGCGAAGATCCACACGCACCTGGGCGACGGACGGTTGGTGCTGGAGCGAATGTCGGGCGCAAAGTTTGACCTGCTCGTACTGGACGCCTTCAGCAGCGATGCGATCCCGGCTCACTTGCTCACTCGCGAGTCGGTGGCTCTGTACAAAGCACGGTTGGCCGACGGCGGAGTCTTGGCAGTCCACGTTTCCAACAACCACCTCGATCTCGTGCCCCTCGTGCATCGCCTAGCGCAAGTCGCGGGGATGACCAGTCGAGTGATCCGCGACGCAGGCGACGAGCGTTTGGCCACCAAACACTCCACCTGGCTCATGATCGCCGGCCCAAAGAACACCCTCTGGGATTCTACCCCACTGCAAGTCGGCGTCGGCCCCAGCGACGATGAACTTCAACACGGCCCCCTATGGACCGATCAGCACCACAATCTCGTGAGCGTGTTGAAGCTTTGGTAGAAAGAGATCGGTCATTGACGGTTTTCTCTGCTGCCCCAAAAGCTCCCCAGCGGTACGAGGCATCGTAAACTCGTCTTGATTGGTCTTGAACCTTGTTTCACAGGGCTGCTACTCTTCGATCGGTTCGATTTGTCCAAGGATTGTTTGATTCGGTGAGAGAAAAGCTAGAGTGAGGCAGACACTGGGGCCGATAACAGCAATGTTTCCGCCATAAGTCTGCGCTGACAAAGTCTCTTTTCGCTGACGGATTGCTTCCTGGGACAAGGAATGCGGCGCCGAGGACCGGTGCGGAAACGACTCGAATGATTTGGAAGATCTCCATTTTCCAGGTTTTCTGGTCCGGTCCGCCCACGCGCCTATCCACGGTCGACCCATTGAACGCGCCTCCCCACACGCATGCGGGGGAGGTGTGGCTCAGTGTCGACAACTTTCCCCCCCTCCCGGGAGCCCAAAAACAATGCAGATTTACGGTCCGTTTCGCGTTTCGACCACCCAATCCGCCGGTCCCCAGCGTATCCAGACTCAAGCGACGCCTGGCGCCGAGGGCACCAAACGCTCGAGTGGCCCGGTCGATCAACTGGACCTGTCCAGCGGAATCCAATCGACCAACCGTCTGGATTCCACCGCATCCATCGCCGGCGGCGGTGAGATTCGCATTGATCGAGTCGCTGAAATCCAGCGGCAGATTGCTAGCGGCGACTACGACACGCCCGACAAACTCGATGCCGCGCTGGATCGGTTCATCGACCAATTGGGATAGCGATTGACCGGAGGCTGGTGGTCAGATCCCAGCGAATGCGGTAAAGCTAAAGCATGGACCGATTGCGGCGAATCAGCTCGCCGCGGTCCGTCATGCTTGTCCCCATCCCGAATCGCACGGCCGCCCGCGTCCACGCACCCCCATCAACACATGTCTTCGTCGCCACTGCAACCACTTGAGGTTGCCCTTTCACCCCAAGACCGATTCGTCGAGTACTTGCAGACGCGGGGGCTTCGACAAACTGGCCAGCGAAAATTCTTGACCGATGTGGTGTTCAGTTACCACGAGCACTTCGACGCCGAAGAGTTGATCGACAGATTACCGCGACGCGGTGAAGCGAACTACGTCAGCACCGCCACGGTCTATCGCACCTTGAAGGAGTTCGTCGACGCGGGACTGCTGCGAAGTTTCCAGCTCGATGGCCGCACGGTTTTTGAACACGATTATGGCTATCCGCAACACGATCACTTGTATTGCACCCGCTGTCGGTCACTGTTCGAATTTCAAAGCGATGAACTCATGAACCTGCGAGATGCGGTCGCCGCTGAGCATGGTTTTCGAGTCAGTAGCCATCGGATGATCATTCAAGGTGTCTGTCGCGAGTGCAGCAAAAGTCGCCGCACCAAGCGACGTCAAGACCTCGTGTGACCCTGGCTGCCACGCAACTGTTTCAAGATCGCGTCGAACACCAATTCATTGGCATCAAAATCGCGGCTTTCAGCCTGGAATTGCACCAGCAAGCGTAGGTCACCGGCGGTCAGCAGGATGATGCGCGACATCACGATGAGATCCAGGTAGTAGAACCGCAATTCGATAGCCCGTTCACTGAGCGCGGAATCCTCGAGTTCAATTTCCTCGCGTTCCACCTCGTCGTACTCTTTTGCGACCGTTTTGGCGACTTCGTCCAGCAATTCGTCCTCGGGCAAACTCGTGTCCGCCCGCTCGACGGAAACAAACCCGCCGGTCGGCAATTCGAGAGTCACACCGGGAGTGCCAGTGTCGTCCGATCGCCCCGCCACAACCCAATTATCGGGGTAGAGAAACCGAATTCCGAAATCGTCGAAGGTGGCTGGCATGAGTGACGTTGGATCCAAGACTGGTGAAGACGGAAACCACTAGCCTACAAAAAAGCGATGGGTCGACCAGTCGCCGCTGGCGCTGGCGAGACCGAAACAACGACTCGCGCCAGCGTGCGTCGTCGCAAGTGATGGCACTATCCAGCAACGAACGTCGCCTATTTCAGCTTCTCGTTTTGCTGGTGCCTTTGCGAATCGCGTCGCGTTTTCTTGTCGAGGTTTCGGCGCAATGCCTCGGTGAGATCGATCCCCGATTGATTGGCCAAGCAGATTGTCACAAACAGCACGTCGGCGAGTTCATCCGCCAAGTCGCCAACGGACTCGCCGGGTTTGCCGGATTGCTCACCGTGGGATCGCGAAAGGATTCTGGCGACTTCACCTACTTCTTCGACCAGTTGCGCCAGATTTGTGAGTTCATGAAAGTAGCGGACCCCGACCGTGCGAATCCACGTGTCGATTTCGTCTTGAGCTTGGCGAATGGTCAGGGCTTGGTTCATTGAGCGAGTATCAGGTAGGTACCGCTTTTGCCAGCGACGGCGAGATCACGTTTGCCGTCCTCGTCGAAGTCTTCAGCGACGATCTGTAACCCACACCCCACATGGCCTTCCTCGATCGTGTGACGTGTGAACTTCAACGTCTTGTCGTCCCAAGTGTAGTAATAAAGGCATGGCATCTCTTGCCCGCCGGGATCGTTGCCATTGTGGGCGTAGTAGCGTTTACCCGTGATCAAATCTTCTTCGCCATCGCCATCCATGTCGGCCCAAAATAGGACGTGAGGTTGGCTGTACGACTTGTCGATCTCGTGCGCCGTCCATTTCAATTTGCCGGTTTCATCGCGACCATCGTTTTGCCACCAGAACAATCCGTAGTCGTGTCCATTGCCAAAAATTAAATCATTGTCGCCATCTCCGTCGAGATCTCGAACCGTCATCGGCAAGCTGGAATGCAAGTCCCAATCGGCGTGGAACGTCCAAGGGCTGCTCCAGGGAAACTCTTGAGGTTGTTCATACCAGCCTTGACCGACCAGGACGTCGGCGCGGCCATCGCCGCTGAGGTCGCCGACGGCGATCCCATGCCCATTGCCACTGGGGCCGAGCTCGTGTGGTTTCAATTCATATCGCGCCATGGATGCTGGATTTTCTGTCGCACCGGAATTGTCGTTTTTGGCAATCAATCGCCAAATGACCATGGGGACGTTCTTCTTCCAACTATTGACGATCCATTCGGGAGTCCCGTCGCCATCGATGTCTTGCATCAACTGGCCTTCATTGCACGTATTGCCAGTGTCGACGAGCAAGTGCTTGGGCCAAGTCTTTCCGAGACGCAATCCTTCGTCGCCGGGGTTCTCGTACCAGTGGACTTCGGTTGGCAAGAACGAACCCGCGATGACATCAAGCCGGCCATCACCATTGACGTCCCAGAGGAAATCACCGTTGCTTTGGACGTACCCGTTCCAGTCCTCGATTTGTCGCAAGGGCCGTGGTGCCCAATCGCCGTTGCGATACCAATTGCGTCCGGCGACGAGATCGAGTTTGCCGTCGCCATCGATGTCACCCGCGGCGACGCCCTCGTTGGCGTCGATTGTCAGTAAGCGGGAAGTGAATGTGGGAATCGCGGCATGCGGATTGCTTTTCTGCGTCGGATCGGCAGCATCCAGGCTGCGAAGGGGCATCGGTACGCCGGTCCATAGCGAGGCACCGACGATGAGGACAGTGATGAGATTCAACAAACGTGGGACGGGGCGGCACGAGCGGTTCATGGATGGCATCCTCAGCGACAAAACGGCAAACCGACTATGCTACTCCGTGCCGCCGTGCAAATGTTGCGCGGTGGGCGAACGGGCGATTCGCCCTCCCTGCCTGCCTGATCGTTGCGACCCGATTGCGGGAAACAAATTTCAGTTTGAACCACTGAAACGTCTCTGGCGGCGAGCGTCCGATTAGGATGATGATGAATCCAGTCGCGGGAGTCGGTTGGTGACTCTTTGCTCAGTACCTGCTACTCCAGTTTTACAAACTTATCGAGCGACCCTTGGACTCTCACACCGCCACTGACTTGTTGTACTTTGAGGATCTCAACGTCGGCGATCGTTGGTTGAGTGATTGGCGAGAGGTCACGGCGGACGATGTCGCGGACTTTGCCCTGTTGACTGGCGATGATGATCCGTTGCATCGCGAGGGAAACGCCCCATCGCCATTCGGTGAACCCGTCGCTCATGGACTGTTGGGCTTGAGCATTCTGGCGGGACTCAGCAGCCAACATCCGCGGGTTGCCACATTGGCGCTGGTGGGCATCGATAGCTGGCAATTCGAAGCACCGATATTTTTCGGCGATCGAGTTCAAGTGGCCACTTCGGTGGAGCGACTGGAGCAACATGGGCGACGCGCCGGTCGAGTCATCTGGTTGCGCCAGCTACTGAACCAACACGGCCGAGTGACCCAGCGAGGTCAATTCATCACCCTCGTTTCAACACGTTTACGTGCGCGTCGCTTGGCGGTCCAACCGAGCGTCGTATCGAAAGAGCGAACTCTGTAGTCGCGCCCAGCCGAGCAGAATCTCGGTCGGCAACTCGGGCAGTGTCTTGCGCAGTCCTCGCCCGCTTGTACCCAGCTATGCATTCGCGCGACTGGATTGCAATTGAGCCGCCAGCAACGTGTTGCTCAGCAGCATCGCGATCGTGAGGGGGCCGACGCCTCCGGGAACGGGCGTGATGGCGGACGCAACTTTCATCGCTTGTTCGAAGTGGACATCGCCAACGAGTCGGTCTCCAACGCGATTGATTCCGACGTCGATTACGACGGCTCCGGGGCGAATCATTTCACCGGTGATCATCTCGGGAACGCCCACGGCAGCAATGACGCAATCGGCGCTTTGCACCACCGATGCGAGATTCTCGGTGCGGCTGTGTGCCAGCGTGACCGTGGCATTGGCAACCTCCGGTCCGCAAGCACCGGTGCGCTGGGCCAGCATCATCGCCATTGGCTTGCCGACAATGTCGCTGCGTCCGACAACCACCACGTGCTTGCCCGCAACGGTAATCCCCGATCGTGCCAATAGCTGAATGATGCCATGCGGAGTGCAAGGCAGGAATCTCGCCCGACCCTGCATCAGCAGTCCCACGTTGACCGGCGAGAAGCAGTCAACGTCCTTTTCGGGAGCGACGGCGTCCAGGATTTGTCGTTCGTCGAACCCCTTTCCATCGTTGCCGCTTTTGGGAAGCGGTAGTTGGACAAGAATGCCATGAACCGTGGGGTCTTGATTGAGGTCAAAGATCAGACGCAGCAATTCGGCTTGGGTGGAATCGGCACCCAATCGATGCATACGACTGGCCAGACCTGCCTTTTCACAGGCCCGTTCCTTGTTTCGGACATAGACCTGGCTCGCCGGGTCCTCGCCCACCAGCACGGCCGCAAGGGTCGGCTGGGGACCGCCTTGGCGAATGAAATCGGCGACCTGAGCAGCGACCTCGTCGCGAATTTCGCTGGCGATTGACTTTCCGTCGAGCAATTGGGCTGTCATCAGGATCATTCTCTCAGGGGTGGAAAGGGCTCTTTGGCCGCCTGGGTTCGCCATAGTGAGAATTGGCGTGTGCCGTTATATTTGACCCAGACCGCCGGTTCGCATCAGTGTCGATTGCGGCAACTTAACGAACGTTCGCGTTGCGGCGAACCCGCCAGAAATACCACCAGATCATCACACAGGATTTAGATCCGGATGTCTATCGAGACGAAACTTAGCGCCAACGAGTCGATCAAAGAGAACAGTAACTTTCTCAAGGGTACGATCGACGTCGAATTGGCCGAACCCACCGATCACTTCAACAAAGACAACATCCAACTACTCAAGTTTCACGGAACGTACGAGCAAGACGATCGCGATGCGCGCGGTAGCGCCAAGAAAGAGGGTGGTGGCAAGGCGTATTCGATGATGGTTCGCAACCGGATTCCGGGCGGCCGGATGACGAGCGAACAACTACTCGCCGAATTGGATCTCTGCGATACGCTGGGCAATTCCACGCTCAAAATCACCACGCGTCAAACGCTGCAGCTTCACGGGATTCTTAAGAGTAACCTTCGCGCGACGATCAATCGCATCAACGAAATTCACCTTTCGACGCTTGCCGCCTGCGGTGACGTCAATCGCAACATTATGTGCTGCCCCGCCAAACGCGTCGGGCCGATCTATGAGGAGTTGCATCGGTTGACCGACGAACTCACCGTGGAGCTGGCACCTAAAACGCCGGCGTACCACGAGTTGTGGGTGACGGATCTCGAGACCGGCGAAAAGACGCTTGAAGGCGGTGCGGTCGTCGAACCGCTGTATGGTCCCCGCTACCTACCGCGAAAGTTCAAAATCGGGATCGCGCTTCCCGAAGACAACTGTGTGGATATCTACACCCAAGACCTCGGTTACCTTGCCGTCGTTCGTGATGGCAAAATCATCGGTTACAACGTCCTCGTCGGCGGCGGGATGGGGACGACGCCGAGTGCGGAAAAGTGTTTTCCGGCGCTCGCCAAACGCATGTGCTTTGTCACGTGTGAGCAAGCCGTGGATGTGGCCAAGGCAGTCCTCAAAGTCCAACGTGACTACGGGAACCGCGAAGACCGCAAAGTCGCGCGGATGAAGTATCTTGTCGTCAAAATGGGCATCACCAAGTTCCGACGTTCGGTCGAAGAGTATTACGGCGGGATGCTCAAGGATTGCACCGAAGATGATGTCACCGGCTTTGATGATCACATGGGATGGCAAGAGCAGGGTGACGGGCTTTGGTCGTATGGGTTGAACATCGAGAACGGTCGACTCTATGACAATGAAAACCACCAACTTAAAGCTGCACTGCGAGCGGTTTGCACGGAACTCAAACCCGAAATTCGTTTGACGGGTCACCAAAGCGTGATTTTCGCGAACATTCAACCGAGCGACCGCGACCGATTGATCGAGATCATCAAGTCGCACAAGACGCCCACGACCGAAGAAACCAGCACCGTCCGCCGCTGGTCGATCGCGTGCGTCGCGCTTCCGACGTGCGGACTTGCGATTACCGAAAGCGAGCGTTACTTGCCGACGCTGATCGATTCGATCGAAGCGCCGTTGGCCAAGCTCGGATTGGACAACGAAAAATTCTTGATTCGGATGACCGGGTGTCCCAACGGTTGCGCTCGGCCCTACAACGCGGAAATCGCGATGGTGGGTAAAGCCAAAGGCAAGTACACGCTGTTTGCTGGCGGCGCTTTCCTGGGAACCCGGTTGGCCTATATCTACAAAGACCTAGTGCCCACGGAGAATCTTACCCAAGAGTTGGTGGCGATCTTCGCGGCCTACAAATCCCACCGGCTGAGCGAGCAAGAATCGCTCGGAGATTTTTGTGCCCGAGTTGGCCGCGACGATCTGGAAGTCTTGGCCAACGCAGCTGAGAAACCTTAACGAGATCCCTGCGGACATGGATGCCCGAGCGGGACGAAGGTGTTTGTAGGCCTAGTCTCGCTGAGTCAAATGTTCTCGCACGGTCACCGCCGTGCGAGCATGCAACTTGCGAAGAGCATGGAATCTGCGACGCACGTCCCCAATGGCGCCTGCCGCTATTCCTTCGCATCCGAATTGGCGGATGTTTTGTCGGCGGATGTCTTGCCCTTCACCGGCTCTTTTTTCTTCGCGGCGGCGTCGCCCTGGATCGGCTCGTTTTCGTCTTCCAAGCGAATGACCGGTGGAAGCTTTTCGCCGTCAGCGATGAACCGCATCGAGATGCTGTTGACGCAGTGCCTGACGTTCTTGTCGGTGAATCGCTCGCCCTCAAAGACGTGACCCAAGTGACCGCCACAGTTGTTGCAGAGGATCTCGATGCGTTGACCATCGGCGTCAATTTGACGATCGACGGCGTTTTTGATCTCGTCATCAAAGCTCGGCCAACCACAGTGGCTCTCGAACTTGCTGGTTGACTTGTACAAGGGCAAGTTACAGCGTCGACAGATGTACGTTCCCGGTTTTTTATTGGAAGTGTATTCGCCGATGCCGGGGCGCTCGGTGCCCTTGTCGAGAATCACGTAGGCTTCTTCGGGTGTCAATTCGTTGTACTGCGTTGGCACGGGACTCGTCGCGGGTGAAGAGGAGGTGGCTGGTGCAACTTGTTTCGTTTTCGACTTGCTAGCGTCGGACTTACTGGCGTTGGGCGTGTCAGCGATCGCCGCAGAGTATTGTACGGCCAGAGCAATACCGATCACGGCGATCGACAATGCGACGACGACGAGCGAGGTTCGGAAACGGTCACTGGGTCGGCTGGATTTTGGGGCTTGGTTCATTCGCTGGTTCACTCGCTCAAGTATTCGGGGACCGGTTCGCCAGAAAGTTCATCGATGATTCCCTGGCTGCGCTCTTGTGCGTTGAGCACCTCCATTTTACCGACGAACAGCATCACCTGGCCACCTTCGGGTAATGCCTCTTTGATCATTTTCCCCGCCGCGCGGCCGGCCATGTAGTTGCTCGTACCCAGGTAAAACCGACGACTGGAGGCCGGGGCGTCGCTGTCTTGGCAAATGACAATCGTGGCCTTGGCCGCTTCGTTGATCATCCCCACTTGGTTGTCGGGGTCGATGGGGCTAATCGCAATTCCGTCGACTTTTTGAGCGACGTCCGATTCCAAAAATCGTTTCTGCTCCTCGATCGTGCCGCTGGACGGCATCTGCACATCGACTTGACAGCCAAATTGCTCCGCGGCTCGTAGGCAACCGTACTCAGCCAGTTTCCAAAATGGGTCGGTGCTGTTGGTGATATAGGCCACGCGCTTTCCCTGGCCATCCAGTTCCGTGTCCGGGGAAAGGAGGGGGCCACTGCCAGATCGTATGGCTTGGATATCGTCGGCAAACTCTTGAACGTTGGTGGCCGTGATCGAGCGGTGGGGAATGTAAAGCAGTCCCGATTCGGGAACGTCGACTTCTTTGCCTAGCGCGAGTGTCGTCAGCCACTGGACGCTGCGATACCCAAAGGCGTACGGTTGCTGGACGATGGTGCCAAAGACCGTGCCTTCGCGAATGCCATCCAGCGTTTCTGGGTGTTCATCAAAGCCGACAACTTTCACTTTGCCGATTGCGTCACTGCTGCGCAGTCCCGCCAAAATCATGGGCGTGTTCTGGCTCCACAATCCGACCAAACAGGCCACCTCGGGGTGTCGCACGAGTGTGGTCTCAGCGTTTTCCTTGGCTTTGTTGTTGTCTTGGTTGTCCGTCAAAATACCGAGCACTGTGTACTTGCCCGCCGCGCGAGGAAACCCGCTGGTGTTGGAGGGCGAGTTGCTATCTCCGGCGGATGGCACCGTCGATGCGGATGGCGAAATGCTATCGCGAGACGAACACCCGGCGACGGTAACGATCAGGATAGCTGAAAGAACATTGGCAATTGGAAACTGCATGAGAAGCATTCTCGCCAGGGCAGGGTGGGAACAAGGGCATCACCCATAGTTTAGACGAACTTTTGATCTGGCGGGCGAGGATGCTCGGCCGACCCGATTCGCGGCCCAAAAGGACTTCGTGTTACAGGGTTCGCGTTGAGTTTGACGATTGGACCCAACGTAAGTCGATCGGCCACCGCGAAGCGACGATCCAGTTGTCAGGGTGTTGATGACGACGAGTAGGGCACTCTCGTTTTCACGTTCGTCATTTGTCCCAGCGCTCACCTGCGGGTTGGCGGTGTGAGTTTCACAAAGGTAGGTACCCGGTGCACCACGCTTCGAGTTTGTCCTCGCATTCAAAAGCCTCGCGTCCGAGCATCCTCGGAATATGGCGTTTGGGTGAGATGATCCATGCGAGCAAGTTCGCCGAAGTGAGTTTGGCGCAGCCGGCCGATGCCGTCGGGAGTCCGCGCTGGGACTACGTGCTCAAGCGAAATCAAGCTTCGGCGGGCAGTGCGGCCGATAACGATGTCGAATCACGCCAACAAATTGAGCGACAGGTGCTCGCCTGCGGCGCCGCCATGCACCCGAATTTGATCGCGGTACTGGACGCATCCACCGCGGGCGCGTCGAGCTACATCGTGATGCCGCGTTTGGATGGTTCACCCCTGAGCGTTCACTTGGGGGCGGAACTGAGGGTGGCGCTTCCGGTCGCGCTATGGTGGACACGCCAAGCTGCTCAAGGCCTCGCGGCGATGCATTCGGCAGGCTGGGTCCACCAAGACGTCAAACCAGAAAACATCATGGTCGCACCTCGAGGCCACGTGACTGTGATCGATCTGGGTTTTGCCGCACGCGTGGGCGACGTGGCCTCGGCCGCTTTCCGGGGCACACCCTGCTATGCTTCCCCCGAGCAATTGGATGCTACCGGGCCGGTCCATCCCGCCCGCGATGTCTATTCGCTCGGGCGAGTCCTCTGGTCGCTGGTCACCGAGGTCGAAGCGACGAGCGATCATTTGCTCTCGCCCGTCGCCGAACTTATCGAACACATGGTGGCGGACGAACCCAATCGCCGTCCTACCGCCGATTGGGTCAGCCGCCAATTGCTACGACTAGAAATAGAATCGCTGGGGCGACATATCGGCCCATTGGCGGCGATTCGTCGCGCCGCCTAGCTTACAAGTTCTGGTCCACAATTTCGGAGGAACCTCGAGTCCCGAGCGATCCCCACAGGCCGAATGGGCTCGGTGAACCCGCGGGCAAGTAACCGGCTTGGCGACGGACCATCGCGCTTTCTTGGTTGCCCGCGTCGATCGAGTCGGTGATGAACTTGACCGCGCCATCACCCATCAAAATATGGCAACCGCCTTGATGCCGACTGCTCGGCGGCAGCACACCTTCGTTGTGATGGTTCCACTGCATGCAAAGCTCTGAGTTGGGTGGTGAAATCGTTGAAATAGCGGTATACAGCGGTCGGCCATAGGCCCATTTGAACCCTCGGCGATCTTGGGCGCCGCCCATGCCGTTGCTATCGATAAGTGTCAAATCCCAAAATCTCGGGCGTGCCGCATTGACGTAGGCGCGACAGGACTGCACTCCACCGGCTTGGGATATCTCGTTATTACCCGTCACTCCGCCGCCTGCCCCCAGCGACGATCTCGCAGGCTGGCTGCGTTTGTCGGAATCGCCCAAGTCCGTGATCATCTCGCCAGCACAAATGGTGTTGGAAAGCCCATCAAGAATTCCTCGGAACTTTTTTGCCTCGCGGGACACAAACATTCCCCGACATGCGGCACGCGTGTTTTGGGCCCAGTTGTTATTGGGATTCCCCGTTCCGAACATGTTGTCATTGTAGGGGCCGACGTGTTGGTGGTGCGTCGCGTCACCAAGACAAGCCCCATAGTTGGTGCGTCCTTGAGATGGCAACCCCAGGCCCGGATCGCTGGGACATCGTAGCGTCGGAATATCAGTGGTAACTATTCAGCCTGCTGTCTTGCTTTTGGGTGGGAGCGGCGGGAGAAGACCGGTTGTTGAGTATTCGGCAAGCGATGAAAGGATTGTATCCAATGGCTGGTGGCCTCGCACACGCAGGGTGCGAAGCACTGACATCA
>JBGSKM010000004.1:0-10905 GCA_041741195.1 Pirellulaceae bacterium | reverse complement strand
CAACACGTTCGGCGGCGCGCTCAAGACTTACGAAGTGCAACTGGACCCCAACAAGATGCAAAACTATGACATCTCGTTGTCTCAAATCGTCACGGCACTGGAACAGAACAACGGCAACGCGGGTGGAGGCTATATCGCACACAACGCCGAGCAACGATTGATCCGTGGTGAGGGATTGGTCACGTCGCTCGACGACATTCGAATGATTGTGCTCGACAGCCGCCAAGGAACACCGATTCGGGTTGCCGACGTGGCGAAGGTCGACTTTGCACCGATGCTGCGTCAGGGTGCCGTGACACGCGACGGCAACCGCGAAGCAGTCATCGGCATGGTGATGATGTTGATGGGCGGCAACTCGCGGCAAGTGGTTGGCGATGTCAAGGCAAAGATTGCTGAGATTCAAAAGTCACTACCCAAGGGTGTGACGATCGACACGTTTTACGATCGAACTGAATTGGTGGCCAAGACCATTCACACCGTGGGCGAGAACATCGGGCTTGGTGTGATCCTGGTGATCGTGACATTGTTCGTGCTGCTGGGCGATGTGCGCGCCGGCTTGATTGTCGCCGCCGCGATTCCGCTGTCAGCAATGTGTGCTTTGATCGCCATGCGATACGCGGGAGTGTCAGCTAATTTGATGAGTCTTGGTGCAGTTGACTTTGGTGTGATCGTCGACGGCGCCGTCGTGATGGTCGAGAATTGTGTCCGCCGGGCGATGCAGTATCAGAAAGAACACGACGTTGATCACGTGCCCCAAGGCGTTTTCCGCGAGTCGGCAAAGGAAGTGGGTAAGCCGATTCTGTTCGCCGGATTGATCGTGATCATCGTCTTTATTCCCATCCTCAGCCTGCAGGGGATGGAAGGGAAAATGTTTCGTCCGATGGCGTTTACATTTATGGCCGCGTTGTCATCGGCGCTCGTGTTGTCCGTGACCGTGATGCCGGTGCTGGCGTCGTTGTTTCTCGCTCGGCGAGTCAAACCGCGAGAAACATTCGTCGTTCGAAAACTTAAGCAGTCGTATCAACCGATGCTAATGTTCGCGATGAAACGCCCGATGTTCATGTTTGCCAGTTCCGTCGTGATGTTTATCGCTAGCGTTGTGCTGGCAAGCGGGTTTGGTGTCGAATTCGTCCCGAAACTGGACGAGGGCGATATCGCGATCCAAGCGACGCGATTGCCGAGCGTTTCGCTAGAAACTTCGATCGAAATGACCAAAGCGATGGAGCGGACGCTGCTCAAGTTTCCTCAAGTGGAAACCGTGGTCTCCAAGACCGGGCGTCCCGAGATTGCCAACGATCCGATGGGTGTCTACCAAACGGATATCTTCATTCGTATCGATCCGAATGCGACGTATGAGGAAGGCAAAACGAAGGCGGATTTGATTGACGAGATGCAAGCGGCGCTGCTGCGTGAAGTCCCCGGCAACTCGTATAGCTTCACGCAACCGATTGAACTGCGGGTGCAGGAACTGGTAGCTGGCGTGCGCAGCGATATCGGACTGAGTCTTTACGGGGATGACCTGGACACTCTCAAAGTGAAAGGCGACGAGATCGTTCGTGCGCTGAACGAGGTTCCGGGTGCCGCAGACGTCGCGGCGCAGCAAATCGCGGGGTTGTCATATTTGCGAGTGATCGTGCGACGGGCCGATTTGGCTCGCTATGGCATCAATGCCCGCGACGTATTGGACGCGATCAGTACCGTGGGCGGCATGCCGATCGGGCAAGTCTTCGAAGGGCAACGTCGGTTCCCGATGCAGATTCGTCTGCGTCCGGAAAGTCGCGAGAATACCGAACAATTGCTGAGTTTAAAGATTGATGATTCTCAAGGTCGGCCGATCCCGATTTCGCAAGTCGCGGACATCGTTACGGAAGACGGGCCGGTCGAAATTAGCCGCGATGCGGTTCGTCGTCGCTTGCTGGTCCAGTGCAATGTTCGTGGTCGCGACTTGGCGGGGTTCGTTTCCGAAGCGCAAGAGGTCGTAGAGCGTGACGTGCAGTTACCAGTCGGTTACACGTTGCGTTGGGGTGGCCAGTTTGAAAACTTGCAACAAGCGACTGAGCGATTGTCGATCGCTGTTCCAGTCGCGTTGATTCTAATTTTCGCACTGCTGTACATCACGTTTAACTCTGTGCGTCTGGCGATGTTGATTTACTTGAACGTTCCGGTCGCGGCCACGGGCGGCATCCTGGCGCTGTGGCTGCGTGATCTGCCGTTTTCAATTTCGGCGGGCGTGGGTTTCATCGCGCTATTCGGAATTGCGGTGATGAACGGTGTCGTGTTGATCGAACACGTACGTCACTTGCGCGATGGTGGCGATTCCCAGCGAGATGCCGTGGTCAACGGAGCGCTCGACCGTCTGCGTCCGGTGCTGATGACGGCGCTGTGTGGCGCGCTCGGGTTCATTCCAATGGCACTTTCCGGCAGTTCCGGTGCGGAGGTGCAACGACCGCTGGCCACCGTTGTGATTGGCGGGCTGATCACCTCCACCGTGCTCACATTGCTGGTGTTACCCACGATCTATCGGTGGTTCGAACCCAAGGCGGTGGATGCGGAAGCGTATGATCCCACACAGTTCCAACACTGAGGGTTGATCTGGTTAAAACTGCACGCCCAGCGCAAGCGTGATCGCATCCAAACCGATGGTGCTGTGCGAATCGACCGGGCCTCCGGCATCGAACCACCCCTGGGTCTCATACGCCGCACGCGCGAACCAGTGCGAATATTGATTGAGTGATTGGGTCCATTGCAGGCCGATGGCCATTTCAAGCACCGTCAATACTTCTCGCTGGGACGCGCGGTCTTCGAGCTCAGTCGTGAATGCCCCCTTCATCTCGTAGATCGCTTGGTTCGTCTCGCTCATTAACATCGATCCTCGGGCCCCGACGTAGATTCCTAGTCGAGTCTCGGCGAGCATGCGTGTAAACTGCACGGAGAGCGTGGGACCAACGCCGCTGAGTTGCAAATCGTTCGAAACTGCTTCTTGCAAAACTCCCGCACCGTCGCGAACTTGGCCCAACAAGAATTGATCAATCTGGGCCATGCGAAGTCCACCACCGAGCACGCCGGTAATCGTGCTCCAACGAAACCGCTGGGTGGCTTCCAAGTCGATCGCTCGCAGGTCCAGCGAATGTTGCGACGTCATCGTTTGCCCGACGACTGCTTGGGCATTGCGAGATAGATTGTCGCCAGCGCCATAGACGTACACGAACACTGGCGCCGCACCAACGACGGCCGTCACCGACTCGGAGTCCGCGTCTTGGTCGAATTGAAAATAGGTTGCTCGAAATCCGCTTCCGCGACACGATTGCCAACCCAACCACGTCCGCGGCGACAATTCGTAGTCGTAGTTGAATGGGACTAAGGTGTTTCCAACCGGCGGATCGATCACCATGGCCACGTTCTGATCAAAATTGGCTCGCATCCACAGGAACTCGAAGCCTCCCTGCAAACCAGTGGCGTCGGTAGGCGCTGGTCGCACCACTGGCGCCGCTGGCTCGACACAATCTGGGGCGACGTAATAGCAAGCCCCCGGCGATGGACTGGCCATCGGAGACGGTGTCGAGTTGACGTTGTGAAGGAATTGGTTCCAGTCCGAAGGGGCAGCGTAAGACCGCGGATCGAAATTACTCATGCCGTAACACTGCGGATCGTACGATCGGATAGTGCCCTCACCACCATACAGCGACGAGTAACCTCCAACGTGATGATAGGTGACATGCCGTGAGTCCCATGCATCGTTGGCGATGACCATTCCCGTCGTGAGATAGCCGCTAACCAACAACGCAAACAGCTTCCAAGTGCATCCATTCATAGCAACCATCCTTGGTGAAAATCGACCCATGCCCTCTTGATCGAGATCGACAATCCGGGCGGCGACGGTTTGCTCGAAAGGTTCGCTGCCGATGAGACAACTCAGTCGTTAAACATCCACCTGTGCACTGTGCGGCAATGCACGATATGTGACATGCCAACACGCCGCACACGTTGAATACCATTGACGAATCGACACGCCCGGCTTAACCTGCACTCGCTGGTATAGAATGCAGTTGGACACTGAATAACGAACCATACGGATCAAGGGACATGAATCGACGATGACGAACGACGATCTCGCGAGATTGATGAACGTCGCGTCTGGAAGCCACGATCGTAGTGCCATTTTGCAACCGATCGTCGGCTATCACACGGATGAATGTGGCCACTGGGTCGCACAACTGGCTTGTGGACATCACCAACACGTTCGGCATGACCCGCCGATGGTTCAAAGGATTTGGGTAGTCACCAACGAAGGTCGCGACAGCATGCTCGGCTTTGAACTTTCATGCAAAAAATGCGCGGATCACGAACCGACCGACGAGCGATGAGATCAATGACGATGAGAATTTTCAAGAAACGCTGGACGAGCCTCGCCTGCCTGGTTTTGCTTGGCTCGTTAGTCACGTTCGCGGTTGATGACGCTGAATCGACCGAATCGCAAAGGGCCAGGTCCGTCACGGACGCAGTCGTTCCCGTCGCGTCGTCGGAGGCCCGGATGCGTGCGCAGATGCTGTATGAATTGGCGCGCGGTTCGTTGCAGATCATGCATCGTGACTTTTTTGATGACGACAATTCACTGGCAATCCCGTCCGCCTCGCTGGAAGAGGTTTTCCAAGAGATGGAGAAGCGTTTTGGAGTGACGATGAAGTGGTTGGTTGTCGACGCGGACGTTCTGAATGTGGAGCACCTACCCGAGAGTGATTTCGAAAAGTTGGCGGTCAAGGCATTAGCCGCCGGCAACCCGGATGCAGAAACAATCGACGCCGGACTTTACCACTTTGCCGGTCCGATTCGACTGGATGCACGTTGCTTGAAGTGCCACGTCAAACGCCGCACCAGTAACGAAGAACGCCTCGCAGGTCTTGTCATCACCATCCCGATCGCTATCGAATCCGCACCGTAGTCTTCGCGAACGTGCGTGATCAGCGACAAGAAGCGTCAGCGACTCAGTGCATCTGCGTGTAGCTGCATCGGTCTTCGAGGTTCCGAAGACCCACCCGAAGCAATTCCATTGGGTGTTGACCGGATCCCTGCCTCCGCGGTGCCGATCACTCTTTCCACTATCTAATGACGCCCAAAGTGGAAAATGATTTCGCATTCATGCACTTTCGGCTTCAATGGTTGGGATAGTCAACCACATACAACCGCTGGTGCCCGTATTCTTGAATTAACTTTTGATTGTGCGGAACCTTTGCTCCTTGTGAAGCGTTTAGGTATCTGTAGGATTCGCAAATCTAGCGTCCCACGCGATCGCGTCTTTCAAGAATCCTGCTAGCGGGATCTTGGTTACACCCGGGACGGTTGTGATGTGTGCTTTCTTATCTGTCAGGCGGTGGAATGATGCGAAAATCATACGGCTCGCTGACAAATAAGTTCTCACGGCAAACTTGTTTTGCTTGAGTGCACAGGCGGCCATCACCGGATGGTAGCAAGTTCTTGGGAGGAAAATCTTAAATGGTTTTTGAACTTGCTTGATCGCGTGTTGGGTTTCGAGTCTCAGTCTCGTTCTTCTTAAAGTCTTTGAGGTTTCTATGGTACGTTCGCGTTCGGTTCGGTCTGGATTCACTCTCGTTGAGTTGCTTGTCGTCATCGCAATTATCGGAGTTTTGGTCGGATTGCTTTTACCGGCAGTCCAAGCGGCCCGTGAGGCTGCGCGTCGAATGAGTTGCAGCAACAACTTCAAGCAACTCGGCTTGGCGGTCCACAACTATCACTCGGCGTATGACAAATTGCCGATCCACGGGACTGGAACCCAGACAGCCGTTGGCAACAACGATTGGGATAACTTGGATACAACCAGCAACTACCGATTGTCGATGCTGGTCGGGTTGACGCCGTTCATGGAGCAGCAAGCCATTTGGGAGCAAATCAGCAACCCGCTCCAAAACAGCACTGCGACGCCAGCCATTTGGCCCGCGATGGGACCAACCCCGGATCGCCTTGCCTACACTCCTTGGGCGACTGAGCTACCGACGTTGCGATGCCCCAGCGATCCTGGCGTCGGTCTACCGGCCCTGGGACGCACCAACTACGGCGCTTGCCTGGGTGATTCCGCCGTCAACAGCCGTGATAGCTACTTTAACATTACAACGATTGCTTCGGGCGCGACATACCCGTACTCCGCGACCACAGCCACCGCGACTACGGCAAGCGCCGCTTACCGGGGTGCATTCATTCCTGGTAAGCAAACGGGCTTTCGAGACATCCTTGATGGCTTAGCCAATACGATCATCATGGGCGAATTGGCTAGCGATTTAGGTGACAAAGATGCTCGCACATCGTTGCCGACCAGCTCACCTGCCGGTGCGGCCGCTGAAAAGGCCGAGTGCCGTCTCAATCCGTCTTATGGGGAATTGCAAGTTGATCCGACGCGACCACAATTCTGGCCCGCCGCTGCAACCTTCAACACTGCATGGGGACGCGGATTCCGTTGGGCCGATCGGATGCCCGTTTACTCTTGCGTCTTCACCGTTTTAGCGCCTAACCAGGCCCTGTGTTCCGAGAGAGACGACCGCCGCGATGCAGTGGCGGCGCCGTCAAGTCGCCACCAAGGTGGTTGCCATGTGTTGATGGGAGATGGGGCGGTCAAGTTCATTACCGAATCGATCGAAGCCGGAAATGCGTCGGCTCCTCAGCCTGATACGCGTGCCGGATCACCGGCCGTGGGTCTTGGCAGCAGCTACGGCGTCTGGGGCGCACTTGGCACCCGAGCGTCGAAGGAAACGATTGACCTTAGTCTTTAATTGATCACTTTGCAGCGAGTTGGCTTGCAGCCTCTGATTGCCTGAAAAAGCACAGAGGCATGGCTGGATCATTTTCAATGCGAAGCGGTCCAAAACCATTGAGGGGTAGTGGGCACGTCATCCGTTGCCCCTCAATCGAGTCCGCTGAGGGCTCGTATCCATTTTAAATCCACCTTTGATGGTTCATATAATCATGCGATTTGCGTTTGTGATGATTTGTTTCCTTGGTATCTTCTCGCTCGGTTGTGCCGAAAAGCAAGCCGCCCCCGTTTCTACTGGACTCGACCAGAAGGCGATTGACGATTATCAAGCTCAGGCCGATGGTGATGGATACGAGAACTACCAAGAGCCCAAATAGTTCGAAAACCTGAGCCGACGGCGCTAGCCGCGGGTATCCTCGAAAACAATGACTAGCGGTTATCGTCCGCGTCGATGTCCGCGTGTTGCGGCTGGCCTTCTTTGTCGTTCAGCAGTTCGTTCACGCGGGCTCCGACGAGTTCGTGACTTCGCTCACGGCGTTTTACAGCTTGATTTGTCAGTTGGCTGATTTTGTTTTGAACTTCGGCCAACTCCGCTCGCTGCAAGTCGCACTCTGCGATGATGAGTTGTTGAGTCACATAGCTTAGCCCCGCACGCAATCGTTGCTTCGCATCAACTGCCGTCTCTGCTTTTAATTGCTGAGCCATTCCTTTAGCCGTCGTCTCGAGTTTCGAGACGGTGTTGCGAAAGTGGTCCGCATTTGCCAACAAGAACCCTTGGCGTGCCCCGGCCCACCATGTCGACGTACATGAACTCATCCTTGACCTGCTCGGCGGCCCAGACGATCAACTCGTGCTCATATTGGTGAGCCAAACGCTCGTCGACCACGTCGGGAACTTGAGCGAGTGTCTCCAGCGCATCGGTGCCGCCTGCGGCCGCGACTTGACGGCGCTCTCGCGACATGTATTTCAGCACCACGTTGCGAGCGACGCGGCTGATCCAACGACGAAACGAAGCATGGTACTGATCATCTTTCCACTGGGTGATCGATTGAGCGATCGCGGCGAGCACTTGGTTGGTGACATCGTTGACGTGAGCAGCGGGAACGCCACCCCGTTGGATCAATCGCATCAGAAACGATTCGTAGACGGCGACGAACTCGCACCAAGCCACGTCGTCCTGCTCGTTCTGCAGATGCACAATGAGGCTGTGTCGCGTCGGCGGAGAGACTGAAGTGCATTTCGAAATCGACATGGGGGAATTTCCTTACGCGTTATAGTCCAACGCCAGCGCTGTATCTCACGGTTCGGTCGGGAATTTTTCTTCGCGGATCGACCACGTCGCCCAACTCTCGGAAGCTTCCTGGTGGGGGCAAACGCCTGTTTTTTAGTTCCGGCTCGATCCCCACGGGGTGGGTCTCTAGGTATAGTTGACGGGACGTGATTTCTTCGTCACGTACGATTGCGCGATGGCAATGTGCCCGAGCGCCCCCTTGGCTTGTCAACGTGAGACCACTTCATGATTCGAACGCTGCTTTCTGTAACATTTGCCCTCATCGCGATCGCTGGTCTCGCTGCCAGCGCGGTGGCACAGGACTCGCAGTCCAAGAAGCCAAATGTCCTTGTCATCTGGGGCGATGACATTGGCACTTGGAACATCAGCCACAACAATCGCGGCATGATGGGCTACATGACGCCAAACATCGATCGCATCGCACGCGAGGGTGTGGGCTTTACCGACTACTATGGCCAACAAAGTTGCACCGCGGGTCGCGCGGCGTTCATCAGCGGTAGCGTTCCCGTTCGTTCGGGGATGACCAAGGTCGGTATGCCGGGAGCAGCGGAAGGCTGGCAAAAGAGCGACGTCACGATGGCCACCGTGTTGAAAAGCCAAGGCTACGCGACCGGCCAATTCGGCAAGAACCATCAAGGTGACCGCGATGAGCATTTGCCAACCATGCACGGTTTCGATGAGTTTCTCGGATCGCTCTATCACCTCAACGCCGAAGAAGAACCCGAAAATCGGGACTACCCGAATGACATGAAATTGCCCAACGGCAAAACATTCCGCGAACAATTCGGGCCGCGCGGAGTGTTGAAGTGCAAAGCGGATGGCAAAGGAGGCCAAACGATCGAGAACTTGGGTCCGCTGACCAAGAAACGCATGGAGACAATTGACGACGAATCGCTTGCTGCTGCCAAAGACTTCATCAAACGTCAAGCCGAGGCGGGTGTTCCGTTCTTCTGCTGGTGGAACGGCACTCGAATGCACTTCCGCACCCACGTGAAGCCCGAGCACATTGGTATTTCGAGACAAGATGAGTACGGCGACGGCATGGTCGAGCATGACATGCACGTGGGTGAGCTGCTGAAGTTGATCGACGATCTTGGCCTTGCCGACAACACCATCGTTCAATATTCGACGGACAACGGTCCCCACTACAACACATGGCCCGACGCAGGCACCACGCCATTCCGCAGTGAAAAGAACTCGAACTGGGAAGGAGCCTTTCGCGTTCCTTGCTTCATCAAATGGCCGGGTAAGTTCCAAGCGGGCGTGACGCTCAACGGCGTCGTCTCGCATGAAGACTGGCTGCCCACCTTCGCGGCTGCAGCCGGTGCACCGGATATCAAGGACCGACTACGCAAGGGTGACGTGGAGCTCAACGGTCGTACCTACAAGAACCACATCGATGGATACGACATGACCGATTATCTCAGTGGTAAAACGAAAGAATCGCCGCGCAAGGAATTCATCTATGTGGGTGACGATGGCGACGTGATGTCGATCCGCGTCGGCGACTGGAAAGCCACCTACTTGGAAAACCGAGCGGAACAGTTACAAGTCTGGCGCGAACCGTTCGTTCACCTGCGTCTGCCGCTACTATTCAATCTACGTCGTGATCCGTTCGAAAAAGCCCAGCACAATTCGAATACATACCACGATTGGATGATCGATCGCGCGTTTGTGCTAGTACCACTCCAAGCCATCGCGAGCAAATTCTTGATGACTTTGAAAGAGTTCCCACCGAGTCAAAAGCCTGGTGATTGGAGTCTCGATTCGCTGGAAAAGCAAATCAAGAACATGACCGTCGGCGGCGAATAGCGATCGGTTGGGCTCATTCGGGGCTTTCACGTAGCACCGGCACCGCTACCTCCGGAATTGTCGTCGCGTTCGATTAGAAACTCCGTTGCGGCTAGCTTTCCTAGCCGCAACGGTTTCGTCAACAACGACTTCAGCTCCTCGCCAGCGGAATCAGTAATCAGCAGGACAAATTGGCTTGGAGTTTGTCACGGGGTGCGAGCGTTGTCCGGCCTTCTTTGCCAACGAGCAAGACGAAGATGGGATTCGCTATGCCAGTCGAATTCTGACTTGGCTTGAGCTTAGTGCTGGCGACGCTCGGCAACGCGAAACTGCGAACGATCTGTATCAGTCCATCATTAAAGCAGCGAAGCCGTAGTTGCCTCGCCTAAAACTGTCGGCGATGAAATTCGTCCCAGCCCAATCCACCATACTGGACTCCAGTAACGTGGACGACGCCTTCAAAATAGATGTACCCAATGATGTAGGGAAAGCATCGCATTGGCTTGAGACGCGTCCTACCAAAAGCGACTGCGACTGCTTCGGGATGACGCGATAGTAAGTCGAGCACCTGAGTCAGTTCATCCCTGAATCGCTCGGAGGTGTGTTCGCCTTTGTCGGAATAGTAATCGCGAGCAGCCCCGATATCCGATTTGGCCTCCGGCTCAATAACAATCGGTACTCGGTTCACTTCCCAAAGAGTTCCTCACGCACGACT
Source organism: Pirellulaceae bacterium (assembly GCA_041741195.1). Lineage (GTDB taxonomy): Bacteria > Planctomycetota > Planctomycetia > Pirellulales > Pirellulaceae > JBBSJZ01. The sequence goes on along the minus strand of JBGSKM010000004.1, from coordinate 348 downwards.
TCCCATGATTCACCCTTACTTGGATCTGCCAAGAACGCTTGCTCGCGTCGCAAGAATTCCGTCTTGAGCTGCTCAGATACCGGCAATGGGCCTTCTGCGGCCAAGCGATCGAGCACTGAAGTCGCCAAAGCGAACTGAAGTTCTTTCGGTAAGGCCTCTATGGCCGCCAGCAGGTCGTTTTGCGACATCTAATGCCTCACAAGTAAATTTCGTAACTATTCAGCCTGTTGAAATCGATCTTGGCTGAAACGGTGAAATTGGTTCTGTTGACGCGATCATGGATGAATCGCAGTCCACAGCCGTCGCCGACCCGTCAGTCGATACCAGTCTACTGGATAAGCTGCTCCA
>JBGSKM010000003.1:0-5371 GCA_041741195.1 Pirellulaceae bacterium | reverse complement strand
CGGGAGTCGATGAAAGTGAAGCAGTCCCCACCAACGGCGAAATCTTCCTCGCCCAAGACTGAGATTTAGGACCCAACCCCGACCCCTGTGGGTCAATTTTCAGCGCCGCCCTGGGTCCATTTTCAATGCTTATCTCCACACAGCGAAGATAAGGTAAACCATCAGCACCCCCACCAATCCTGCGGAGCGCCCGCTGCATCATTACCACCGCACTCGGCCAAAATTGTATATCCAGCGGCGTCGGACCAATTGCGTAGCTGTGTAGCACCAAAATACACGCTACGAATAGCGTGATTTGGTTTGAGCTATGAATTGCGAATACTTTGCTTCGAAAGAATATCGTCAAAGTAGAGTATAATTGAATTCTTGATCAACAATTTTAAGGAGCAGTCATGTCGATCTCCACTGCGGACACCGAACGTTTGAAGGGCTGGTTAGCGACTATCAAGTTCTGCCACGGACTAGACACGGATCAGCTTGCGGACATCGCAACTGATTTCCGTGTACGTTCCTTTGGCGCCGGTGAAACAATCGCTTTGGCCGGTGACCCGGTTACTGAGTTTTGGATTGTCGTCGAAGGCGAACTCGATTCGTTCCTGACCGACGCGCGAGGACGAGAAAAGCCGCTTGGCACCATTCGTCAAGGCGAGACGGTGGGTGAAGTGATCATCCTTGAGAAGACGCCGACACGACCGGTGCGCTTTACCGCGCGAACGAACGGTACGTTGCTGGTTGCTCCCGCCGAATTATTGCATCAATGGGTCAAGGCTTATCCCCAGGTCATGCAAAATCTGTTCTTTACGCTCAGTGAACGTTTTCGCGCAGTTGCCGGTGCCGCAACACGCAACTTGCCATCACCACGATTAGGCATCGTTGCTTCGTCGCCACGAGCGTATTCATTGATCGCCAGACTCGTCACACGTTTGCTCGTGGCTGGCGAGCGACTGTGCATTCGGGCCTGTGACCCCGAGAAAGTTTCCAACACAAACTGTTGGCCCGAAGCGCTACCCGTTAAGTCGATCACGTTCGACGACACGCCACTGTTGCAGCCAGCTACGCTGGGCTTGGACCGGCAAATCATTGTCTGGTCACCTGGTAAGGAGGGGCGAGTCGATTCGCGATCACTGATTGGATGCGATGAGATCCTATGGTTGCTTGAACCCCGGGACGCAGCGAATCTCGAAAACCAAGTCAGCGACTTGCAGTTCGTCCGAGGTAACGCAGCCGAGAGAGTGCGTGTCGTTTGGTTACTCGACAGCGATTATCCGGTAGCGCCATTGGTCAGTGGTTGGAACTTCAAGAAGTCCGACGTGAAGGTTTGGGTGGAATCGGCTGATCGGGTTTTGTCGCGTCAGGAAACGCAGGGGATCGACCGACTGGTGAGAGTTTTGCGGGGCGTTTCAGTCGGAATCGCGTTGGCGGGTGGCGGCGCAAAAGGCATGGCGCATTTTGGTGTCCTGCAGGCGTTGGAGGACGCGGGATTATCTTTCGATGTCATGTCAGGTACGAGCGCCGGTGCCATGGCAGGCATTCTTTACGCTTCAGGCATGTCTCCCCCAGACGCTATACGCAACTTCCAAAACGATCTCACGCCACCGAGACTTTTTCGGTATCTGCCCAATTGGCCAAACTGGTATCTGGTTTCGCAATACCGTCGCCGGGCCTGGGATGGCATGTTGCGCAAGTACCTGCACGAGTGGCGACTGGAGCAGTTATCGATTCCGTTCAATGCCGTCACCGTGGACTTGGTTCAGGCTCGCACGGTCCTACGACAACAAGGCGATGCCGTCCATGCGATCCTTGAAAGCATCAATCTGCCAATCGTCTCGCGACCCATTCTACGAGACGGCATGGCTCTGGTTGATGGCGGAGTGCTGAACAACTTACCTGCTGATGTATTGGCAGAGGCCGGCGTTGATTTTGTCGTCGGCGTCGACGTGTCAAGTCATGTTCGCAACGAGTTCGCAGGAAATCGCCCGGATATGCCCACGCTAAAGATGCGCAACGCGGGCTCAATCGACACGTTGTTCCGAATCTTTGAGTCACAAGCGCACAACATCGGCAAGCTGCGTAATCGCGCTGTCGACTTCTGGATTAAGCCGGACACGTCGAGCTTCGGACTGGCCGAGTTTCATCGCACTTCCGAAATTGCCGCCGCTGGCCAAACGGCAGCGCAAGCGAGCGTCGCGGATCTGAAACAACGACTGATCGAGCTCGAGAAACGCCTGCTTCAGCAGCCGAGGGCACAGGCGTAGTTGGGTTGCGTTCGGGATTCTCAGGTAAATCGCTCGCATCGTGATTGCGTCGAGTGTCATGACATTGATTGAGTGGTTGCTCACTGTGGTCGTCGTCATTCCAACAACGGCCTGGATCTCGCTTGCGATTCATTTTCACGCGAGACAACCATGTCTTCGGTACGTCGCTTCGTTTACTCCAATCGTGATCATGGGCGTAGCCTTGGTATAATTCCCGCGCGTCCCTTGGGCACTTGCCGTATGGATGGGACTACTCGCACTCGCCATAGCGTGGTGGCTTTTGGGATGCCTCAAAGCGGACCGCAAATGAGCAGCGGGTATAGATATCTTGCCACAAGCCGAGATCAGCGATGCCACGCTCACGGTGCGCAACTACCGCAAGTTTAGCTATGCCGAAGATGGCAAACCGATCCCTCACTACGCAAACCAGGAATATGATCTGACGAGTTTTTCGTCGCTCGACTATTTTCCATCGCACGGGTCGGGGTAGGTGATGACGCACACACTGGTTAGCTTTGGGTTTACCGATGAGCGGTATCTGTGTGTGTCCGCAGAGGCGCGGCGGCAAGCATGGCAAAGATACTCGCCGATATGGGGACTGTTTCGTAACTATGAGTTGATGTTCGTACTTGGCGACGAACGAGACATCGTGCGACTGCGAACTAACGTCTGTCCCGAGCAGATTTACATGTATCGATTGCGGATGACGGTTACCGACACACGGATCGCGGGTAGGATGCCAACAAAAATGGCGTAGGCATGAATTCAAGGATCGTTGCCACTCCCCTTCTCCATACCTACGCCAAAGCCCTATTGGCTAGGAATCGACTCCGCCGACTGGTGTCTTGAAGGAAAACCCCGAAAAGACGGCAAAGGCAGATCACCACGCCCAAAATAGAACAGGCCGAAATGCACCAAGCGAATGAACGCCGACACGCCAGAGTATTACCGGGAGCAGCTACGTCAAGTAATTGCCGAGAACTTGCAGGTCGATCTCGATCGCATTCGCTACGCCCCGCTGGACGGACAAGAGCGAGGCAAGCTAGGCACCACGGGCGACCACTGGCAGATTCATTACCGCGATGTGTGGCGAGAGCTGCCCTATCACTTCCGAGGTCTGCAGGGAGTTACGCGGGCGATGGTTCGGGAGCGGTGGGGATAATCTCGCTACTTCTTCTTTTGCAGCAACGCGACGATGGAAGTGTTAGACTCGGTACGCCTCCAGCGATTTCGAGAGATTTCGTTTGACTTGCCCAATCGAGACGGCATCGTTTGGAAGTTTGTTTTCACAGCAACAATACGGTACCGATCAATGCGACAAATTGCGTTTGCAGCGTTAACGTGCTTGCTGTTGGGCACTCTAGGTTGTGGCGCTGTTCGCGGTATCGAGCAGTGGAAATGTGACAACTGGGGCATGTGTCATTTTGGAACTCAACCATCGCGCTGAATCGTCACTTTGCCGGATCAAACTCTTGAGACGCTTGCGACCGCGTCCTTGCCCGCGACGAGTAGTTATTCGCTGGTGACCAGAGATGTGATTCGAGTCACTTCAAATCCGTATTGCTCAGCCACAGCGGCAGCCGTGACCGGATCATCCCGCAGGAGTTCAGCACGAACACGCGCACGAGCGACAGTAGCCTCTGCAGCAAGTTCGCCGTCATTCAGGCTCTCGGGTTCCACGTCGTGTTGCTCAAACTTCTCAAGCAGCCTCAGCATCGCCATAGCCACCCGAACACGCTTCATGGCAGAAGCTTCAGCGAAACACGCATGCCATTGCTTTGCTAGTTCCTGAGGACCGCCAAAGTGCGACATGAGCGACAACAGGAACCGCTCAACACACATCCGCTTGGTTTCGGGTCGTGACAGCGAGCCCCAAGCAGCGATTCGACGATGGCCTGATGGCGCGGCTACATAACTTGAGGTCGCGCGGTCGATTACCGCACGTTGCTTGCTTCCAGCCGTTCGACCACGCTACCATGATTAGCACGTCGATCTTGCGACGGTGACCAAACCAAAATCGCACGGAACCAAGCGATCATGACGGACCGGCGGTGGTGCGTTTATCTGGAATGGTTCGTCAACTCCCGCCGACCGCATATCGCAAACGTTCGCCAATATTGAGTCCCTTCATCGAATCGTAGCGACATGCCTAGCAATAAACCCTGGCTCGACGGCCCCTCAGCAAAAGACCGTGCCACCGCGAAGATGTGGCAGGGCGGACCGTTTTTCCTTATAGGCCTGATCTGCACTGCAGGTACGCATTATCTACTGGGGATTGTCTGGATCTGGACGGTCATCATCGCGATCGCTGGTCTGTTCTGGTTTCTTACAGGATTGATCACATACTACACCGGAATCGAGTAGCGGCTGCGATCCGTTTCGCCGGATTAGTACTGACGCGGAACCAGCGCGAAGTATGCCGAGACTTGTCGTCCGTTCTCGAAGCGGTGAGGATCGTCAATGCAGGCCACAAGAATCTCGGCGGTGCGTGGTCCAACACCGGGGATCGTTCTGAGTCGCTGAATCCGTTGATCGTTTTTGCCGATCGCTTCGAGTTTTTTGACGACCACGTCCATCTGCTCGGAGAGTGAATCGAGGATGGTGAGCTCGATATCGAGTTCGCCTTTCCAGAGTTCGTCGGGGCCGCAATCGGCAAGCGGTTCGCGGAAAGAGTTGATGTGTTCGCGGCCGGTGTGCCACGCCTTGTCGCCGGCGTCGATGGTAATGCCGTGGTTGACGAACCAGGCACGAATTGCATTTTTGGTTTTGTTGAGGCGACCGTCAAGAGTTTTGCGATACTTCACGAGCGATCGGAATTCGCGATGCTCCGGCGAAGGCATGTGCACCGCCTTGAGCTCGCGCATCGCTGCCATTCGAGCGAGCTTCAAAGCATCGTCTTTGTCGGTTTTGCGTTTGACGTTGGCCCACCGCCAGGCTTCCATGACGACCAGATCGATCGCTTCGCTCTTAAACAGTGTGGAGAGATAATTTGGTTGGGTAGCGACAGTGACAAATCGAGGTTTTCGAGTAGCGGTATCGAAAAAGCAGGCGACGGAGTTGAATTTGCCGAGATCAAGTGCGAGAATCTTCATGTTTGCAATCCGAAGTGTTTGGTG
>JBGSKM010000002.1:0-214163 GCA_041741195.1 Pirellulaceae bacterium | reverse complement strand
CGTGTGCGAGCCACTGAGCGAGCCGATTAGAATCCCGCCGATGATTCCGGCCACAAGGCCTGAGAAGAGAGGTGCCCCCGATGCTAGGGCGATACCCAAGCATAAAGGGAGTGCGACCAGAAACACGATCAACCCCGACATCAAGTCTCGAGGAATGGTTTCAAGCAGATTCTTGCGCTGGACGATTGACTGGTTTGCTAACATCTCGTGTGGATTACCGGCTGATTGGATGTGATAGGATCTGGGCATCATCAACCGCAGTCGTGTTGCGGATCAAAGTGATGCGATGCTGATTTGGATCAAGGGACCCATCGCTGTGATTCGCTCGGCTGCCGACGCGTTTGGCTTTCGCCTTCCGGTGCTCGAGCTGGAACTGTTCGGATAACGGGTCCCGGGCAGGCAGGTGAAACTTGGCATACTCGATCGCTTGAAAAAGATCACGACGCTGCGAAGCGGGTTGAACCGAATCGGATGCGTGATGATTGCGCTGCCTATGATTCACGTTCGAGAGCGTCTTGCTGCGGTGATGGCGGGAACTGAGAAGCGCTCAGCAAAGAAGGATGCGTTGCTCATGCCGCTGAAGCGCGGCTGGCAGGGATTAACGCGTCCGGGAGATCGTTAGGTGCGACCCAACCATTGCCCAAGCGCGGACTTGTCCGGCAGCATCCGATGAGACACCGCATTCTTCCGAGTGCTGGCAGCAAAGCACACAGCGTACCGAGGGGCCTAGCGTCTGAGCAACGAGGCAACCGGACCGCGATTTCGGTGCCTCGAATCGGCTAAAATATGGGGTTACCAAAGCCCAAAAAATATTCTTTAACCGCGGTTGGATCGCCCCAAATTGTTGCTCCCGGAACGTGACAATTTGCAAGAGTGCAACTTTGTGCAGAACAGGATGCAAGAACCTGCACGAAGTTTTAGCGATCTTCGAATGCTCCCGCCGTGTGGTTGGCCACTTGAGTCGCTGGTTTTTGGCTTCTTAAGCCGCGTGCGGATGTGCAAGTTCGAACCGACGTCATCGTCGGACACGGCTTGGCGCGAGCTTTGCTTACCGGGCGGATGGCGGCCTCTCGTCGCAACCTTTTTGTTGCGAACGCGTTGCCATTTTCGGGGACGAGTGAATGCTTGAGCGATCACCACGGCACGATGACTCGTCCGTCGAACTTGAAGCCATCTTTCCAGAATCCAGCATCGTCACCTTACCGCCGGGTACGGAGCGACAAACTGCCATTAGCAGCCTTGTGCAGACGGTCGTTGCGACGGGTCGCTTGTCGCAAGATGCTGGGCGAAGCATACTTGAGAGCTTGCTGGAACGAGAGAGATTTTCCCCTAGCGGCCTATGGCGAGGTTTTGCATTGCCCCACCTACGCACACGCTTGGTACCGGAAGTCGTCGGCGCCGTTGGCATCGCGCAGAGAGAAATTGACTTTGGCGGGATGGATGGTGTGCCGGCACGCACGATATTCCTAGTACTTTCGCCGTTTGAACGCCGAGTGCTGCATTTGCAGCTACTCAGTCAACTTGCAGCGATGATTCAAGATCCGGGGATTGCGGCGGTGCTGCATGATGCCAAGACGGGCGCCGAAATGTGTCGGTTGTGGCGGCTTGGGAAATCTTCGACGAGTCCTATCTCAGGAATGTTTTCGAAGTAAACTTCGCCGAATTGATTATTGCCCACCCCCATCCGCCTTTCATCCTCGCCGGATAGCTAAGACTGCCGTTATGTTGGCTGCCATCATTGCTGTGTTTGTGATCGGTTACCTCGCGATCGCATTGGAACATCGACTCCATATCAACAAGGCTGCGAGTGCACTCGTAGTCGGAGTCGTTTGTTGGACGCTCTACGCTCTCAACGTCGAATCGCTGCTTCCCGCCGGCGTGATGCCGGAGTGGTTTGAGGCGGAAGCGATTCAGAACGGCGTCGAGAACATCCCGCTTCATTTCTTGGTCGAACACCAACTACTGGAGCAGTTGGGAGAGATCGCTGGCATTCTCTTTTTTCTGATGGGAGCCATGACGATCGTCGAACTCGTCGATGCCCATGAGGGGTTTGCGATCGTGACCAATCGTATTCACGCGACCAACAAAACAAAATTATTGTGGATTGTTGCTTGGTTGTCGTTCTTCCTGTCATCCGTACTCGACAATCTGACCAGTACGATTGTGATCATTTCGCTGTTGAGGAAACTCGTTCACAATCGCGAGGAACGTTTGCTCTTTGCCGGCATCACCGTGATCGCCGCGAACGCTGGGGGAGCTTGGACGGTGATCGGCGACGTGACCACGACGATGTTGTGGATCAAACACAAGATCGGCACCGTCGAAGTCATGCGAGAGTTGTTTGTCGGCAGCGTCGTCTGTCTGCTGGTTCCGCTCATCGGATTCTCACGAATCATGACGGGCCCGCTGACGCGAGCAGCCGATAGTTCGCTTCGCGTCAACCATCAAATTCAGCCATGGCACCAGTGGTTGTTTCTAACCCTAGGGCTTGCCGGATTGTTGAGTGTTCCACTGTTCAAGTCGCTCACGCATTTGCCACCTTATATGGGCATGATGTTGGCGCTCGGAGTGCTGTGGATCGTGTCAGAGATTGTCAGCCACACGTTGGACGAAACGACGCGAAGCAGCACCGGAGTCCTTGCGGCATTGAAGCGAGTCGATATGGCAAGCGTCCTTTTCTTTTTAGGAATTCTGCTGGCCGTCGGTTCGCTCGGAGCGACTGGAATCCTCCAATCGATGGCGGGACGGCTCGATGAATCGGTGGGCAATCACGACGCCGTGGCGTTCGTGATCGGACTCGTCTCGGCGGTAGTCGATAACGTTCCCATGGTCGCCGCGGGGATCGAGATGTACGACATGCCCATGAACGATACCTTTTGGATGCTGCTTGCGTATTGTGCCGGTACCGGCGGCAGTTGTTTGATCATCGGCTCAGCCGCGGGTGTCGCGGCAATGGGTTTGGAGCATATCGATTTTCTATGGTTTCTTCGGCGAATCACCCCCTGGGCCCTGTTAGGTTATGTCGCCGGATTCACCGTCGTGTGGTTCCAGCAACATTACTTCTAACCATGAGCTGTATCGAAGGTGTCGAGACAATCACACCCGATCGATTGGATGATCCCTACCAACCTGTCGCCGACGCGTTCTCGCCATGTTTCAGGTTGAATTCTCACGCGGCCAAAAAGCTTATCGTCCGCTGATTGTCAGCTTGTTGATGCTCAGTGCCGCGGCACTGGCGGTGACCGTGTGGGTCATGGTCGACTTCTTGGACGAACAACGCATCGTTCGCGAGCTGATTCGACGATTACCGCCCGACGCGGCCCCCGAGGCGGAGGATCTACTGAGCGAATTGAGGTGGCAATTCCGTCTGAGCACGCTCGTGGTTTTGAATCTGATTGGCACCGGTGTCGCCGTCATGATGCTATGGCGAGCGTATTGGACGAGCCAGCAATCGCTTCGTGATGTCCAAGTCCTTGCGGCGGACATTCTCAATAGTATGGATCAAGCCGTCATCACGACCGACCGCGCCGGCGTGGTCACGAGTGTTAATCGGCAAGCGGTTCACTGGTTGGGGATGGGCGATCTCCGAGTCGGAAATCGATTGGCGGACTGGCACAACACTTATGACTTGGAATCTTTTCGGCTAGAGAGCGTATCCGCTCACCCAACACGACAAACGAAGCAATTCATGGTGCAACACGAGGACGGACCACGAACCTTTGTTGCCAGCTGCCAACCACTGAAAGACGACACCGGTGAGCAAATCGGTTTTGTACTCCAACTTTGCGATGAGACGACGCGAATCTTGATGGAGGAGCAAATGCGGCGCATGGAACGATTCATGGGTCTGGGGTCGCTCGCGGCGGGATTGCATCACGAGATCAAGAATCCATTAACCGCGTTGTCGCTACATGTTCAATTGCTTGAAGAAAATATTGACGGGGGAGGCAATACCGATGAGACTCGCGAGATGATCGGCGTGATCAAGACGGAAGTCACGCGGATCTCGGGGGTGCTCGAGAGCTTTCGCAACTACGCGTCTCTGGATCGTCTCGATCAATCGACGGTCGAATTGCCCGAATTGCTCGCGGCATTGTCACGGTTGGTCGAACCCCAGGCAATGGCTGCGAATGTCAAAACTTGCATCGACGTCAGCGCCGAATTGCCCGCATTGAAACTCGATCGTTTGCGAATCGAACAGGTCTTGTTGAACTTGATGCTCAATGCCATCGAAGCGATGCCGCGTGGCGGACGTATGGATGTATCGGTATCCGCTCACCACAACATGGTCACCATCGAAGTCGCCGATTCCGGACGTGGGGTTCCGGAAAGCGTTCGCGAGCGGATTTTTGATCCCTATTTCACGACCAAGAGCACCGGGACAGGAATGGGACTCGCATTTTGTGAGAAGGTAATACGCCAGCACCACGGGACCCTCGAACTGAAACCGATCGATCCGGAATCCCAGTCGACCAAGGGTGCCACATTTGTCATCAAGCTGCCACTGGATACAACTTATGACTGAGACGATGAACTTACTCATTATCGATGACGAGCCTCACATTCGCTCGGGCTTGACGAAAGGACTGTTGCAAGAGGTCGACTCGATCGAACTGGCCGAAAGCGCCGAGGAAGCCGTCGAGAAACTCAAGGTTCGTTCGTATCCGCTTGTCATTGCGGACGTCCGGTTGCCAGGTCCTATGGACGGGCTGCAACTGTTGTCGCACATCATGTCGAGCAATTCGTCAACCACCGTCATTGTGATTACGGCGCACGGAACCGTTGAAACGGCTGTCGAAGCGATGCGACGCGGCGCATTTGACTTCATCACCAAGCCGGTTGATTTGAATCTCATTCGGCAACAAGTCCGAAAAGCTGTCGAACACCACCGTTTGCAACAGGAAAACCAGCGACTTCGCGATCAGCTTGCCGGAGCCGGCGAGATCGCGGGGATCATTGGCAATGGCGCGGCCATGCAAAGTGTCTACCAACAGATTCGCCAAGTCGCCGACACCGACGCGACTGTCATGATCCAAGGCGAAAGTGGAACGGGTAAAGAGCTGGTGGCTCGCGCCGTTCATGACCTGAGTCGACGAAGCAATCGACCGTTCGTCGCTATGAATCTGGGAGCGTTGCCTGAAACGCTACTGGAGAGCGAGTTGTTCGGACACGAGAAAGGTTCCTTTAGCGGCGCCACTCGGCAGAAACCAGGCTGCTTTGAACAGGCCTCCGGCGGCACGCTGTTTTTGGACGAAGTCACCGAGATGTCGGCCAAGAGCCAAGTGGATCTATTGCGAGTCCTCGAGACGGGCGCGTATCGTCGCATCGGTGGTGAGGAAACGCTCATTTCCGACGCGAGATTGGTTTCGGCAACGAACAAAGATGTTCATCTCATGATCGCCGATAAATCGTTTCGCGAAGATTTGTTCTATCGCTTGAACGTCGTGCCCATCAACATTCCATCGCTTCGTGAGCGTCGCGTTGATATACCGCTGCTCGTCGAACACTTCATGACACTGTTTTGTGAACGTCACCGTCGCCCAATTCGCAAGATATCTTCGGATGCGATGAAAGTACTCGTCGAGTATCGATGGCCCGGCAACGTGCGTCAGTTGAGAAATGTGATTGAGCGACTCGTCGTGACGGTGCAGGCGGAGTTGATCGGCCCACGTGACCTACCTCTGGAATTGACGATCGTCACAAAGTCACCGACGAACAAAGTCACCACGCTAGCCGAGGCGACTGAAGTTGCAGAAGTGAGCGCGATCGAAGCGGCGCTGGCCCAATGTGATTTTCACCGCGAAAACACCGCAAAAGTGCTCGACATCAGCCTGCGAACCCTGCACTACAAAATGAGTCGCTATGGTTTGCATTGACCGCGTCCATCACGATCCCGTTCATGCCAGCGCGGGGTAGTCGGTGTAGAGCTCAAGGATTTGGCTCTGAACCTTCACCGCCCGCAGCAGCGTCCATAGTTGGTCTGGCGAAAACTGAATCGGTCCATCGCAACACAATCGGTCCAATTCATCGGCAACGGCGGCGTGTTGATCGGCCGCGGCATCCAATCGGAAACTGGCGCTCTTCCACGCCCTCAGCAATTGGTTTTCGTCCTCGAGCTCGTCGGTGTTCTCACTCTGGTTGAGAATCATCAGACACAACCGAGCCACATCGCACGGCGACAGGTCGGGCTGGAGTCGAAGCAGGTTCTGAGCAATGTCGTGACAAGTCATTGGGCATCGGGGCGTTCATTCGCCAGATGACGCAAAACGTCATGCCGTCGATGAATGGTTTTCGAGTGATGGATAAGAGATGCACCGAAACCTAGATCACGAATTTGCGACGGGCAAACGAAAGCCCCAATTTTGCTGTTCAACCAAGTGTGATTGCCAAAAACCCACGCGAAATGAGCCAGGCGCGCCCAACGATGTTGCGAAAAAACAACACCGTCAATGCTATCGTGCTCCCAACGACTCAAATGCCAGCGTAGCGATCTGACCAGCGAGTCGATTGACGCTTCCGCTGCCGTCGGGATGGACTCGGTTGCTAAGCAGAACAAAGTACACCGACCTGGCGGGGTCAATCCAAAGGACCGTTCCAGTGAAGCCACCGTGTCCGAATGCTTCATCGCTCATGTGCACACCACGCTGGGTGGAGTATCCAGTGCGCATGTCCCAGCCCAACGAACGAACCCCTTTGGGAATCTCGATCGGACGAATGAACTGATCAACCGCCGACCGAGATAGCACGTTCGTTTCTCCAAGCGTGCCTCGACCGAGCATCATTCGCGCGTAGATTGACAAGTCACCGAGCGTGGAAAAGAGCCCCGCGTGCCCGGCGACACCTCCGAGCTTCCAAGCCCGCGGATCATGAACCTCGCCTCGCATCCAGCGCGACTGGCGCTGCTGGGTCGTCGCCGTGTGGGCGTTCCAATCCGATGGCGGATTGAACCGCGTGTGGCGCATCCCCAGCGGTTCGAAAATGGTTCGCTTCGCATACTCGCCCAGCGTCTGGCCGCTCATTCGTTCGACCAAACGTCCGAGGACGATGAACCCCACGTCGGAATAGCGAAAGGTGTGCCCGGGCGGCGAAAGCAGATTCAAATCGCAAATTCGTTGCCAAGCGATCTCGTTGCCCTGTTCATAATCGGCCAGCGCGTTATCCGGCGTCAGCCCGCTTGTGTGAGTCAACAAATGCTCCAGCGTGATGGGATCTTTGCCGTGGCCGACAAACTCGGGCAAGTACTTCGACACCGGCAAGTCGATCTGCACGACGCCCTCATCACAAAGTTTCATCACGCATGTCGCCGTCGCCACGGGCTTGGTCAGCGACGCGAGATCGAAAATCGTGTCGAGCGTCATCGCTTCGGCGGACGGTTCGATTTGCCGTCGCCCATACGCGCATCGGTAAACGAGATCGTCCTGACGAGCGATTTCGATCACACAACCCGGAATTTCCTTTGCCTCGATAGCTTGAAGAATCAAGCGGTCGATCTCCAGCAACTTCGCCTGATTCGCAACCGTATCGTCGTCACCATACTCAACGACCCGGGCGAACGACGCATCAAGTGTGGTGGAATCTTGAGCCCACGAGCAATGCACCGCTCCAACGATGATGGCAAACGCAATGATCCATCGGCTGGCGATTGCAAGGTGGCGAACGTCAGCGAACGGCGTACGGTTTTTCATTCGACTTCGGCCGTATCGCGTTCGCTCGACTTGCGGCTTTCAAGATACGCCACCATGTCACGTAATTCGCGCGGCGTCATGAGTTTGGCCAGGTCGGCGGGCATCGACGAAGTCCCTTTGCGTCGCGCGGCAATCTCGTCGGCCCCCAAGCGGACGACGGCGCCATCGGCTTGCAGCAGTTCGACGAAATCGTCGGTCTCACTCTTGACGATCCCCGTGATGACTTGGCCGTCTTCGTTCACGATCACCGTGGTTTCGAAACCCTCGGCGATTTTCGCGTTGGGTAAACAGATCGATTCGAGAAGATATCGACGGTCGCGTGTTTTTCCAATCGACGTCAGCACCGGACCCACCGCGCCGCCCGCCCGTTCGACTTGGTGACAACGGACGCACGACAGTTCGGTCCTGTCAAAAAACAGTCGCTCGCCTTTGGCGATACTTCCACCGTTGAGCGAGGCGAGCCAGGGTGCGAGGGGATCTTGTTCCGCACGTTTGGCATTGAACTCGTCCAGGCGCACTTTCAACTCTGGAGGCATTCGGTCGGAAGCCGCTTCCAAAACATTGAGTTCCACTTCGCCGGGAAGCATGCCTTGCAAATGGCTCTCGACGGCCGACAGGATCGTTTGCGTCGCCAGCGGATCATTAATCTTGGCCAGAATATCCCAAGCCTGCTGGCGAATTTGAGTCGTACTACTTTCAGTCGCTTTGACAAAGCGAGGGATCGATTTTTGTGCATCGTATTTCGCTAAGACGTCCAGGACCGCGCCTAACACGACCGATGGAGCATCGAAATCAAACTCGCGAGCCAATTGGACTGCGTTTTGTGGCTCCAGTTCGGCGAGTGCACGCAAGGCTGCAGCTTTGAGGGTGGGTCGCTCGTTCGGACGCGCGACGCGCTGGGCAAGCAGTGGCGCGATCTTCTTGATTCCCATGTTGGACGCCACCAACATCGCTCGCTCGCGGATAACCTCTTGCGCGATCATCAGCGGGTCGATCTCGGCACTGAGCGCTTTCTCAGCAATGGCGGCACTTCGAGGAGCGATCGGACGGTAGTCGTTGATGACCCGATCACGCGGATCCGGCTCGGCCCAGTTCGCGAGCATATCGAGCGCCTCCAGACGCATCGCTTCGGGGTACGATGCTGTCGCCGCATATTTCGCCACCGCAGTCGCAGCCTCGGGCGTACCCAAACGATAATTCGCCGATAACACACGGCGAATCAACTCTGGATCCTCAAGTTCTTGCGACACCAGCGCTGCCAACGAAGAAAGCGCGACCGGAATCGGTTCGTCGTGAATCGCCCGAGCCGCTTCCGCCACCACCAGCGGACTCGGATCGGCAAGAAACTTGGACACCTCGCCGCTCGCGCGACGACGAAGCGCGACGACGGCCACCCGTCGCACCGCTTCGCTGGGATGCTTGTGCAATTGTGCCACGGATTCCACGTCGCCCACTTTGGCCAAGTACATCATGCCGCCGTGTCGCAGCACGGGATCCGCATTGTTATTTTCCGCGATCATCCGCACGACGGCATCGTACGCCGGAGTCGATTGCAATTCCGCCAACGCTTGAGTTGCGTGATAGCGAACCCGAGGCTCGGCATCGCCCACCAGTTCGATGAGCCGTGGCGCAGCATCGACATCGCCGCGTTCTCCAGCGACTTTCGCCGCTGCCGCACGAATGATCGGATCGGGATCATTCAACAATGGACGCAGTGCCGCGACGATACTCGGCCGCATCTCTTGATCAATTCGAGCAATGTGGTCAGCACCCCAAATCGCGTGAAGTCGACTTTTGCTCGAAGCCTTGGAGGTCGCAGCCTCCGACTCAAACGCGGTCGCCAGCGTCAGTAGTTCTTCGGCCGCCTTGCGATTGGCAAGCTCCCACTGCGCCTCCAATCGAATCCGTCGATCGCGGTGCGCAAGCAATTCGACCAAACGGTCGGTCTCGGTCGACTTCCAATCGCTCGCCAAAAGCGATTGCACCTCGCGCACGACATCGCCTTCGGCGAGCTCAGGGGCGCTCAATCGATAAATTCGCCCTTTGCCCAAGCCGTTCCAACCGTCGACCCAATCACTCACATAGAGCGCGCCATCTGGGCCGAACGCCAAATCGGTCGCCAGTGTGGTCCAAATCGGCTGGGCGTCGCTGGCTAGCTGATAAAACGCGCCGTCGGATTGCAACTGGAACGACCGAATGCCGCTGTTACTGGGACCGCCCCGGAAATCACAAATCAGGAATTGATCGTCCAGCGAATCACCAAAACCGGTTCCCGGATAATAGGCAAGTCCGCTCGGCCCGTCGGTGAAATTCGCGATGGGCGGAACAATGTAGGCCGGTTGCTCGTTCTCGAACGGGTACCAAATGCGTTCGCGGTTAAATGGACCGCGATCGGGCAGGTATTGGTAATACATCCGCCATCCCGAATCGCCGCCGCGCAGGATTTGGACGATCCGTGCCTGGTCACCACTGTCACTGTTGTTGTCCACGGTGAACAAGTCGCCGACATCATTGAACGCCAGCTCTTGCGGGTTGCGCAGCCCGTTGGCGAAGACTTCCAAATTGGATCCATCGAGTTCGCAGCGGAACACCGCACCCACCGCTGGATTGGACAGCAATCGACCATCGGCGGTCGTCACGTGATAGCCTCGGTCACCGAGGCTAAAGTAAAGTCGTCCATCGACACCGATCAGTAACCCGTGCATATCGTGACCACGAAATGCCACTCGAACACCAAACCCGTCGGATAGGACGACACGATCATCAGCGACGCCGTCGTCGTCCTTGTCGACCAGCTTCCACAATTTCGGGATGCACGTGTAGTAAATGTCGCTGCCTCGCGCGAGTACCCCCGCCCCGGTACCTTCTTCGATCCGATTGAATCCGTTGGCGAGAACCACACTCTCGTCCGCTTTGCCGTCGCCATCGGTATCGACGACGCGTCGGATTCGGTCATCGTGCTGCGTGTAAGTGACCGCGGCTTCGCCCAACAAACGTTTGTGATAGTCGATTCGATCCTGGACCGTTTTGGCGGCCAAGTCGGCCAACGTCCACGCTTCGTCGTGAGCCCGATTGTCGGTCACTCCCAGCGATTGTCGGTACGATTCGCACACGAACAACCTACCTTGATTGTCAATGTCGAACGCTACAATGTTCGCGACATTGGGCTCCGCTGCAAAAAGTTCGATCTTCCAACCCTCGGGAATTCGAATCCCCGCCATCGCTTCGGCCGCTTCATCGGAAGCTTCCGCCACGGTCGGTTCAAGCGGCGCAGGAGCATCCGCGGCTGACAGCGGCATCACGGCCGTTCCGAGCCAACTCAACCCAGCCCACCAGGCGAGCGTCCAAAGACGACCTTGCGACGCCGGATCAACCATGAAACGAGAGCGAACACGACCAGCAATCAAGGGTATCATGTGAGATGAGTTCATCAGCAAAGTGGCACGGGGAGCGGGTTTGTTAGGATAGACCGAATCAACTCAAACTGGCAAGATTTTAAACTTCAAAACCGACTTCGATGCGGCATTTTATTGCTCTCGACCCACTGAGTTATCATCACCCCAGAGGTACCCGCATTGATTCGTATCCCACAACCACGCGACGACTCGGATGAATCGGATTGGACCGAGCCTCGTCTCGCTGGTGACACGGTCGAAGCCGCGATTGCGACAGACCCAGCCGGCAACTTAGACTCGATCCGATCGGGATCTCCCTTCGCCCCCGGCACGAACCGTCCGATGCAATCTGCGACGGA
Organism: Pirellulaceae bacterium; assembly: GCA_041741195.1. Taxonomy (GTDB): domain Bacteria; phylum Planctomycetota; class Planctomycetia; order Pirellulales; family Pirellulaceae; genus JBBSJZ01. The sequence continues at coordinate 202,724 of JBGSKM010000002.1, read as the reverse complement.
TCGCGGCTCACTCCAGATGGCTACGATTGACAAATCGTTCGCCGACGACGGCCCGTTGCGATACACCGCCGGTGGCGCGCTGATCGCCTCCGCATTGATGCTGAGCTTCGCCACCGCCGCGTCGCTTTGGTTTCCCACCGGTGGTATTGCCATCACCGCCCTGGGCATTTCGCTCGCAATTCTCGGGATACAATCCCAGCGGACTTGGGAATCGCTAACGCTGCTAGGCATCCATTCGGCGCTGCTGGCGTTCTGTGTCAATCAATGGCGAGGTTGATCGCCCTATCGCTGCTGTGAACTTGTCCGGCGCGTGGAACGTCGCTCCTCAGGCAACAATTGGTCAAGCATCTGTTCCGGAGGTCGCAAATCCATGCGTTCGCGAGTTTCGGGGTCCAGACTCTCGTAGCGTTCCAATAGCGAGGGTTGCTCACCACGGCTGGCGAGGTACTTTCGATGAATGGCTTCCTCGGCCCACGCCGTCAACGCAATCTCTTCTAGCCGGCGATCGCCGCCCGAAAGCTTCTGTAAATCGCGTACCGCTCTGGCGGGCAGGATCAATTCGATCAAGTTGAATTCGCTGGGTTCCAGCGGCCCGCGAATATCAAAGCCACCCGGTCCGCCGCGCGAAAACGAATTGCTCGAAAGCATCACCCAGATACTGAACCGCTCGCGATCAGTCGACGATATCCGATCACGAAACCAATCCGCCGCTTCGGGTCGACGCTCGGCCAATTCGTTGATGCGTCGCTTCAAGATTTCGCGCAGCGCAAAGTAAACGCGATCTACGGTTTCTTCGTCCATGAGCGTCCCGCTACGCTCGGTCGCCTCCTCCAGTGTTTTCGCAATCGCTTTTTGCAACGCGGCATCTCGCTGTTGCGAATCATCGCCGGTGATCTCGTCACGCATCGTCGACGGCAATGTCTCGCGCCAAACCGCAAACACTCGCATTGTCTCGAGCAACAGCTTCGCATCGGGTTGGGCAGCCACCGCGGCCGCCGTTTGCCGCAACTCCGCCTTGGTGCCAGGGTCGAGACCATCGAATTGGTTCCATCGCGGTTCCAGTCGAGTTCGTTCGTCCAACGACAAACTAGTGATCGCCGTGGCTCGCTGTTCCAACGGAGTATTGGCGATCACCGATGCTCCGCCCAAATCGAGTTCACCGACCTTGATCGCCGATTGGATCGCTTTGTTCCACTCGGAATTCGCGGCCAGCTCACGCATCAATTGCAGATCCGAGCCGTGAAGATACGCTTGCAGGTTTTCCGCGACCTCCAAGTCGGCCAATTGACGTTGGTACGCCGCACGCCGCTGGAGCACGATGGCGCCCGCCGTCAAAATCGTCGCCACAAGGCAAAGCGATAACGCCGTCAGCACCGTCCGATGCCGCTTCCAAAATGACGACTTGGGCTGGTTCGCAGCATTCAGATCCGCGACCACGAACTCGAGCGTCGTTTCGACAAGCTTCTCACTGGCCGTTGGACTCGGCAACTCTTCCAGCCATTCCCAACTCGCTTGCAACTGCTGTAGCCGACTGCGCAGCAACTCGTTCTCAAGCAATCGATCTTCGAGCTCGCTTCGCGATCGCTGGTCGAGCTCACCGTCCAAATAAGCGACGAGTAATTCGTCATCGGGATCGACGGGGCTGTCGTCGCCCAGGTGTGCAAGATTCATGATTGCACCTCATCGGAAATGACACCGGAGTCGATGTACGATTGCAGGATTTCTTTCAAGTTGACGCGGGCTCGGCTAAGCAACGATTTGACGGCTTTGGTGGTCAAGCCCATCGTGTCCGCAATCTCCACATAGTTCATATTCTCGAACCGTGACAACATCAGTGCCATCCGTTGACGTTCGCCGAGTGCCGCGACGGCAGCCCTAACGACATCGGCTCGCTCACTGCCTTCGACGATCCGCGCCGGCATCAAGCCACTCGCTTCGAGTGCGGTGGCCGCAAGAAGCTGAGCACCGCTGGGTGCTTCACTGTGCCGAGGCGCGTCCACTTCGCTAACCTCTTGACGGCGATTGTTCGCACGCGCCGCGTTCTTGGCCACGTTCCCGGCAATCGTGAACAACCATGTCGAAAACTTTGCCCCCGGCTCATACCGCTTTCTGGCCCGATAAATTCGCAAAAACGTCTCCTGGGCCAAATCCTCCGCCAAGTCGGGTCGCGGGCCGATGTGTTGCATCAATCGCACCAACCGCGACTGGTAGCGACGGACCAATTCTTCAAACGCGCCCGCATCGTCCTCCCGAACGCGCAGCATCAATCGCACGTCCGGGTCGGACTGCTGATATCGCATCGAGGTCGAAGGACTAACGGTCAAACCACTGCGCCGTGTACAAAAGTAATCAAACGATTCGGTGATCCGCCCCCAGTCTACCGGTTCTAACCCGCAAACGTGACGAAAGGTTTCGCGGAAAGAATCGCCTAAGACGCGTCAGGATGCCAGGCGAGGCTAGCGCCCTTGTAATTGTTGGGCTCGGGCCATCGCGTCTTCCGCCTTGACGATGTACTGCTGGTCTTGGGTCCCCGCCCAAGCCCTTTGATACGTCACGCTCATCGCGGTGAAGTTGAATGGGTCGTCGGGCTCTAACTCGCACGCCTTTTGGCCATGCACGATCGCTTCGAGATGCTGGCCGGTCTTGGTGTAAACCCGCGCAAGCGCCAAATGGCCGAGGACAAACGTATCGTCCTGCTGAAGGATTCCGTTCAAACCCTCAATCGCCTCGGGGTACTTCTCGTCGTCAATCAATTTTTCAACGTCGTCGTATTGCTCGTGGATATCACTCATCCGAGTTGCCATTCATTCAGGTGGGGGCTGTGGGCTAAAAAACAATGGTCGGCTACAAGCCAATTGTAGGGTAATGGATCTCGCCAGAGATCCCGTGCTACGCGGATCGTTCACAAGATCCACGGCGAGGCAAAGCATTCGGTCTCCCCTCGAGGGGCCTTGATGCAGTAAGTTCGGAATACTTTGCGATATAAAAAAACGGCGTGTTGCCGAAATTGGCAACACGCCGCATGAACGTCATTCACATCCCGGTCTGGAGGACGGCCGTTACTTCTTGCCGGCCGGTGTGGCGTTTCGCAGGGCCGCTTGGGCAGCAGCGAGTCGTGCAATCGGAACACGGAAAGGACTGCAACTGACATAGTCCAATCCAGACTTGTGACAGAAGTCGATCGACGCGGGATCGCCACCGTGCTCGCCGCAAATACCGACCTTCAATTGAGTCTTCTTGCTGCGGCCCTTCTTCACACCCATCTCCACCAACTGGCCGACGCCGGTCGTATCGAGTGACTGGAATGGGTCGCACGGCAACAAATCTTGCTTGAGGTAGTCGGGCAAGAACGTGTTGATGTCGTCACGACTGTATCCGAACGTCATCTGGGTCAAGTCATTGGTACCGAAGCTAAAGAAGTCCGCATACTCGGCGACTTCGTCCGCGGTCAGCGCCGCACGTGGGATTTCGATCATCGTACCGATCGAGATATCCAACTTGCCATCGTACTTCTTCGCCGCGATCGTTTCCTTGATCGCCGCTTCGACTTGACCTCGAAGCAACTTCAACTCAGCCGCCGTACCGATCAATGGGATCATGATTTCGGGCATTGCCTTGATGCCTTTTTTGGCACTCGTGATCGCCGCTTCGACGATCGCTTGCACTTGCATCTCCAAAATCTCTGGGAACGTGACACTCAATCGGCAACCACGGTGACCGAGCATCGGATTGTTTTCGTGCAGTTGATCCACGCGAGCTTTGATCTCCGCCGGCTTCACACCAAGCTCTTCGGCCATCTGCTTTTGACCGCCACCGTCGTGTGGCAAGAACTCGTGCAATGGCGGATCGAGCAAGCGAACCGTGACGGGCAATCCATCCATCGCCTTGAAAATGCCTTCAAAGTCTTTGCGTTGGAACGGCAACAACTTCTTGAGCGCGTCACGACGGGCTTGTTCGTTTTTGGCCAAGATCATCGATCGCATGTGAACGATGCGATCGGGGTCAAAGAACATGTGCTCGGTTCGGCAAAGCCCAATGCCTTCGGCACCAAACTCGCGAGCCCGCTTGCTATCCGCGGGCGAATCCGCGTTGGTGCGAATACGCAGCTTGCGGTACTCGTCGGCCCATTCCATCAGCTTAGCAAAATCACCCGATAACTTCGGCTCTTGTGTTTCCACCGCACCCGCCATGACTTCGCCCGTGGTGCCATCGAGACTGATGATGTCCGACACACCAAAGCTTCGTTTGCCAACGGTGAACTTTTTGGCCTTTTCATCGATCGTGACTTCACCGGCGCCCGCGATGCAACATTTGCCCCAGCCCCGTGCCACGACAGCGGCGTGGCTGGTTGCACCACCGGTGCTTGTCAAAATGCCGACGGCCGCATTCATCCCATCGACGTCTTCGGGGCTCGTGTCTTTACGAACCAGGATGATCTTTTCACCCGCTTCGGTACGTTCGCGAGCTTCGGCAGCACTAAACGCGGGATGACCGACAGCGGCCCCCGGCGATGCGGCCAAGCCACGAGCGATCACGTCCGCAGCGTTGCGCGCGGTCGGCTTGAAACTCGGCAGCAACAATTGCGTCAAATCGCTCGCTGGAACGCGGAGCACCGCGGTCTTTTGATCGATCAATTTTTCCTTGACCATGTCGCACGCCATCTTCACGGCCGCAGGCCCCGTACGCTTTCCGTCGCGAGTCTGCAGCATGTACAGCGTTCCACGTTCGATCGTGAACTCGATGTCCTGCATGTCCTTGAAGTTCTCTTCCAGCGTTTTCTTGATCTCGAGCAATTCCTTGTGGGCCGCTTTGTTCCACTTTGGCATTTCCGAAACCGGTTGCGGAGTTCGAATCCCAGCGACGACGTCTTCGCCCTGGGCATTGACCAGAAACTCGCCGTAGAACTTGTTCTCGCCCGTGTTCGGATCACGCGTGAATGCGACGCCGGTTCCGGAGTCGTCACCCATGTTGCCGTACACCATGGACTGGACGTTGACAGCCGTGCCGAGCAAGCCACGAATGTTTTCGATCTCGCGGTAGCGAACGGCTCGATCGGTCATCCAAGATCCGAACACCGCCTTGATCGACAATTCCAATTGCTTCAACGGATCTTGGGGGAAGTCTTCCTTGGTGTGCTTCTTGTAAGCCTTCTTGTAGGCATCGCACAATTCTTTCAGACCCTCGGCCGGAACTTGCGTGTCTTCCTTGACCTTGTACTTCTTTTTGATGATATCGAACTCATGTTCGAACGCTTCGTGATGCATTCCCATCACGACGTCGCCGAACATGTTGATCAATCGACGGTACGCGTCATACGCGAATCGCTCGTTCTTGGTCGCCTTGGCAAGCCCTTCGGTCGCCGCGTCGTTCAATCCGAGGTTCAGAATCGTGTTCATCATTCCGGGCATACTCTTGGCGGCCCCGCTGCGGACGCTGACCAAGAGAGGATCGTTATTGTCGCCGAATTTCTTCTTGAGCTCTTTCTCGAGCATCGCGACGGCTTTGGCAACGTCGTCCATCAAGCCGGCGGGCAGTTTCTTTCCAGCCTTGTAGTAGCCGTCACAGCATTCAGTCGTGATGGTAAATCCGGGAGGCACCGGCAAACCGATGGATGTCATCTCCGCCAAATTGACGCCTTTACCGCCAAGAATTGCCTTGGAGGCGCCTTTGCCTTCGGTCTTGGTCTTGCCGAAGTAGTAAACCATTTTTGCCATGTTGTTTTTCTCTGTCTTTAACCGTCGTAGTCAGGGGGCGGAGAGCGCGATTCAAATGCTGAACCGATTCCAGGAAACTAAAATTCGTCGTCTTCGGTCGGAGCAAGTCAAACGATTGCGAAGAGGCCGGAAAAGATGCCTATTTGGGGCCGCACTTTAGATACAGCCTCCCAAAAGGTCAATGAGACGTGAGACAACCCGAGCCAGATATCAGCCGCCAGACAAAAATCTGGACGTCCAAAACCTGATACCTGGCTCGTCATTCATAGGGCTGACAGGAATCGAACCTGCACTCCGTGAGGAACTAGATCCTAAATCTAGCGCGTCTGCCAGTTCCGCCACAGCCCCGCGATCAATGTCGCCGACACCATTTCACCCTGGGCGAAGGATCCCAATTCACCTTGCAACCCAGCGATGGTTTTGGCGGCTGCGAGGACCTCGCAGCCACCTACCAATCGGGCGTTCACCCGAACTTAGTTCGGCTAGGACGCCGAAGCCTCTTCACCGGTCGCAGTCGGCACGACCCAAACCTTGAGGTTCGCGTCGACTTCGCTGTGCAAGTGAACGCGGACCGTGTACAGCCCGAGCTCCTTCAATGGACCTTCGAGACGGATTTGATCCTGGCCGACCGTGAATCCGACTTCCTTGAGTGCGTCGACGATCTCGTGCGGACCGACGCTGCCGTACAAGTGGCCTTCGTCGTTCGCGTTCGCTTCGATCGTGATCGATTGCTTGGCCAATTCATCGGCCAAGGCGTGATAACCCTTGAGCTTCTCGAGTTCCAACTCACGCAGCTTTTCGCGGTGCTTCTCAACCATCCGGCTGTGGTGGTCGGTCGCGATCGTCGCCATGCCCTGGGGTAGCAAGAAATTGAGCGCGTAGCCACGTTTGACTTCGACAATATCGCCTTGCTTTCCAAGGTGCTCGACGTTGTGGATTAGCAGCAATTGAATGCCGCCGTTCTTGCCCATCGGCAAGCGTTTAAACGGGCGTTTGTTGTTACGTCCACGAGTCTTGGACTGACGAATACGGTCGGCTGACTTCACCATGAGAACAGTTCGCTTCGAATGGGATCGCTAAATGGGTGTCGAAATTCAATAAAAAGCTAGCCGGAACATCATCCGGACTAGAATGGGATATCTGGGTCATCGTAGCCACCGCCGCTGCCCGTCGGCTGGGCTTCGCGTCGACCTGGGGTCGTCGACGAATCTTCTTCGGACGACGCTTGAACTGGCCGCTGCGGACGCCCGCCACCGCCAGATCCGCCGCCCTCACGGGCACTCAACATCTGCATTCGTTCGCCAACCACGTACAACTTGCTGCGCTTTTGGCCGTCTTTTTCCCACTGGTCGAGCTTCAATCGCCCTTCGACCATGATGGGAGAACCCTTACTCAGATATTCGCTGCACACTTCGGCGATACGTCCGAATAGGGTCACATCCACAAACGTCGCCTCATCGACCCAATCGCCGTTGGAATTCTTGCGACGGTCGTTGACCGCGATGCAATTTTCCGTGACCGCCATCCCGCCAGGGGTATAACGCAATTCAATGTCGCGGGTCAAATTGCCAATCAGAATCACACGGTTGTAACTGGCCATGAGTGCTGTCCTCGCGGGGAGTTCAAGATCGACGCTTTGACGCCGATTAAACTTCGGCGACTTCCTCTTCGTCTTCGTTGACATCATCAGTGTCGACGATGCCGTCGGCAGTGCTGCTCGGTCGAATCGACTCGCCACGGGCATTGGCGAGAATCGCCTCGACCAATCGTGGGTCCAGCTTCAACGTCATTTCACGCAAGATCGCTTCGTTCAGTTGGAACGCGCGAGCAAGTTTGGTGAGCGAGGTCGACTCAATCTCGAAATAGCACAACCAATAAGTGCCCTTTTGGTGTCCGTCGATTGGGTAGCAAAGCTTCTGCTCCATCCACAACCGATTGACGAACACGTTTCCACCGGCCTCGGTCACCAGCGTTTCAATCTGGCTGCTAACGCCACCCGGATCGCGTGCGTAGTGATTGCTATCGAGAATAAACAGTGCTTCGTAAGTATTCTTGGCCACGGTCTTCGCTTATCTCCGTCGGATCAATCTTTGAACTGTTGTGGTGCTAAAAATCAGTTAGCGGCATTGTATTGGTTCATCACGTGCTGGGTGCCTTGTCGCACCCAATCCACGGCCGCTTTGGCCGCCCGTGACGTCGCATGGTCCATCTCAATCGCTTCGTCACCAGATAATTTACCCAGCACGTAGTCGACAACTTCCCAGCCCGCGGGCGGCCGGTCAATTCCCACTCGCAACCTCGAAAACTCGTCAGTTCCCAGCACGCGAATGATGTCTGCCAATCCCTTTTGGCCCCCCGCGGAGCCGGAAGGCCGCATCCGAAGACGCGAACTCGGCAGATTCAAATCGTCACAGATCACCAACAAGTCGTCTGGCACGAGCTTGTAAAAATCCAATGCCTTGCGAACACTTCGTCCGCTCGCATTCATATACGTTTGTGGCCACAGAAGCAGTATTTTCTCTGCTCCCACGAACCCTTCGGCCGCCTCAGCCTCGAACTGGACTTTCGTCGAGTTGGCCGAAACCAGCGGCACCAATTTGCTCACAACGATGAATCCAACGTTGTGACGCGTTTGCTCATATTTTCGGCCGGGATTCCCCAGACCTACGATTAACTTCATGGCCTCACTTCATGTCGCTCGCTAGGCGAGGAACCTGATCCGCAGGACCATTGCTACTCCGCCTCAGCCTTCTTCTCACCGCCCTTGGCGATGATTTCTGGTTCTGCCGCAGCAGCCGAATCCGCATCATCTGCGGACTTCGGCTTCTCGATGTGCGCAACCACCGTCTCACCGGGAGTCAACAATTCGACACCCTCGGGCAACGTCAAATCCGAGGCCAACTTGTGGCCACCGACCTGCAAATCGCCAACCTTGAGCACAATGAACTCGGGAATCGATCCCGCCGAGCAGCGAATTTCGACCTCGTGAACGTTCTCCAACAACACACCACCATGGTGCGTCCCCGGAGCATCGCCATGGCGATGGATCGGTACCGTGATTTCGACCTTTTCAGCCAAATTCACGCGAATGAGATCCATATGCAGCACCTGGATGCCCAATGCATCGTACTGCAGATTACTGACCAATGCCGTCTCAGTCACGGCACCGGCGAGCGATACCGTCTTGCTGTGGTGGCGGAGCAGCGTCGTCACGTCACTCGACGCGATCGCCAAGTGCTTGTTCTCTTCGCCGTGTCCGTACAAAACCGCAGGCACCTTGCCGTCGCGGCGCAACCGTCGAGTTGCTAAGGATCCGAGCTCGTTTCGAAGCTCGACTTTTAAAACGTCCGTCATGGCTGGACAAACCTTCCAGTCAGCAATGTGAATGCAACAATGTGAATGTCATTGAAATTCGCGTCATTTTTTGCGAAGCGGGTAAGTATGGCGGCGAAACTCCCCCACGCAAGCCCAAACAAGCATGCCGAGCCGGACAAGTCAAACAATTTCTCGGCACATCGTTGCTGGTTCCCCGGCTACGACAATTAATCGCTGCCAGCGATTACCCAGTCTTCCAAAGTCGCCGAGCGAAATACCTCACCAGTGGAGGGAAGGCGGGGGAAGATCCACATCTCCCTTCCGTCATCGGACCGGCAGCTAGTCGCGGAGATCGTTGGCTAGATCCACTACGCCTAGCCCTCATTCCTACTCAGAACCGACGGCTAGTCGCGACGTTTGACGAGCCGGCTGACGGCTTTGAATTCCGGTCGATTCGCGTCGCTGCACCATTCGAATAGCACCGACTCAGCCGACAGTACGGTCGCCCCGTTGTCCCGCATCCGATCCAGCGACATTTCATGGGCCCGCCCATCTCTCGCCGCAACCGCTTCGGCCACGACGAAAACGTCCAGCCCCTCAGCGAGCAAATCCAGCACCGTCTGCATCACGCAAATCGGTGTCTCGATCCCGGTCACCACCATTTGGTCCCGCCCCTGGGCTAGCCACTGCTCCAAGCTCTCTCGACACACGGCCGCCGAGAACGCGGTCTTGGACTCGACCGACTTGATCCGCTCGGCAAGCGAGGGCTCTAGCTCCCCGAGCCCCTGGGGGTATTGAACGGTCGCCGCCGCGGGGACACCCAACAGCTCCGCCGCGTCAAGCAGTCGATGCACTTGGCGAACGACAGCACCGCCCGACGGAATCACCGGCAACAGCTTTTGCTGCAGATCGATCACCAACAGCCCACTGCGACCCGTATCCAGACGCAGCGTCGAGCGGACGTGAGGCATGATTAATTGTCACCCTTGGACTTTTTGGGCTTCGAATCAGCCTTGGGCTTGGATTCGGACGCACCGGATGACTTCGACTCGCCGCCCGATTTGGACTCCCCGGACGACTTGGCATCGCCGGATGACTTGGAGTCACCGGAGGACTTGGAGTCGCCGGACGATTTCGATTCACCGGAACCCTTGTCCGCGGCCGCCGATTTCTTGTAGCTCTCGCTGCGATAGTCGGTCTGGTAAAAACCGGTGCCCTTGAACACGATCGCGGCTCCCGTACCAAACAATCGACGCAGCTTATTCTTGTTGCACTCGGGGCACTTTTTTACCACGGGATCATTGATGCCCTGAAACAACTCCATCGTGTGTCCGCAAGCATCGCATTCGTAATCATACGTTGGCATCGAGTTTTAAGCTTTCACTCCTAAGTGGTGACATGGATCAATGTGTTTTCGAAAACCGCCGCGTCTGGTCTCAGGGGCTACCCGTGCTCACCACGACCTGGCTCGGACGAACCACACGGTCGTGCATCATGAACCCCGGGACCGCCACGTGCGCGATCGCACCGGGCGCATGATTGGGACTGGGCATCTGCGAGATCGCTTCGTGAACGTTGGGATCAAATTCGCCAGAATCATCAATGGCTTTGACTCCGTACTTGGCCAACGTATCGTCAAGCTGTTTGGCGACGATCGCCACACCATCGCGGAGCGATTCGACACCGCCCGCACCCTCGGATGCTTCGATCGCGCGATGCATGTTGTCACGAACCTGCAAGATATCCTTCACTAGCGATAGTGACGCGTACTTGAGTTGGTCCTCGTAGTCGCGGCGCATCCGTTTGCGAAAATTTTCGCTGTCGGCTTGGGCCATCAACACGCGTTTGTTGGCTTCATCGACGTCGCGACGCATCGACTCCATTTCTTCGTCACGCGTGAGCGGCTCTGCCGAAGCGTGCGCCGCATCAAAATCGACGGCCGAATCCAAACCGGATTCGATTTCCGTTTCAATGTCGAGCTCGTCGGCGTTCTGGTCATTCGTATTCATGAGGATGCTCCCTCTTGCGGTTGAGAATCCGGATCGGGTTCAAAAAATGTTTTAAGTTTCGCCAGGAATGACTTGCGCTGCGGCAGCACCGATTCGTGATCGAGATCGGCCAACTGTCGCAACAACTGTTCCTGTTTGGTGTTCAGCTTCTTGGGGACTTCGATGAACACTTGCACGAGCAAATCGCCGGCGCGCCCACTTCGCGGATCAGCAATCCCCGACCCACGAATGGTGAACACCTCGCCGTTCTGGGTCCCGGCTTCGACACGCAACTCGCGCGGGCCATCGAGCGTCGGAACCTCGATTTCAGCCCCCAAAGCCGCTTGGCTGTACGACACCGGCAATTGCAGAATCAAGTGCGTCCCATCACGCTTGAACAGCGCATGGGGACGAACGGTGATAAAACAATAACAATCGCCCGCCGGCCCGCCATCGGGACTCGCCTCGCCCTCGCCCTGCAATCGCACTCGCATCCCGTCATCCACCCCCGCGGGGATCTCGACGCTGAGTTCGGCTTTCTCGTTTTCCAGTCCTGCACCGCGGCAAGTCGTGCAGGGCTGGCTGATCGTTTGACCGGCGCCACGACAGTTCGGACACGAGGTTTGCACTCGCAGGATTCCGGCCGACTGGATGACTTGTCCATGACCGCCACAAGTCGCACAAGTTTCGGGTTTGCTCCCCGGCGCGGCGCCACTGCCGTCGCACGTCTCACAACGGACACGGCGTCGGAATGAAATGTCTTTCTTGGTCCCGCGGGCTGCTTCTTCGAGCGTGAGCGTGACGTCACAGCGGATGTCGGCGCCGCGGCGCGATTGGCGTCGTCGGCTTCCACCACCACCGCTTCGGCCACCGAAAAAGTCCGCAAAGCTGCCACCGAACAAATCGCCGAACGCACCGAAGATGTCTTCCACGTCATTGAATTGATGCGCGGCGCCCTCGACGCCGGCGTGACCATATTGGTCATAACGTTGGCGTTTTTCTTTGTCGCTGAGGATCTCGTAGGCTTCCGTGGCTTCCTTGAACTTGGTGACCGCGTTCTCATCATCCCGATTGCTGTCGGGGTGATATTTGATCGCCAGCTTTCGGTACGCTCGATCGATCTCCACCTTTGTGGCAGTCCGCTGGACCGTCAACACTTCGTAGTAATCGCGTTTCACAGACATAAAATTGATTGAGCGTTTGAGTGGTTGGCTCAGCCATATTGAAAACGGGTCGCTCGCACACGCGTGGCGAACGACCCGTCGAGAATCAAACGATGCGAACCGTCATGCGACCGCGAGATGACGTTTCCCAGCGCATCCCGACGATAACACGTTGCGATTCGCTGGGAACCTAAGCAATGACACCTTCGACGGGACGCTTTTCCTTGTCCTCTTTGTCGTAGTTGGTGACCAACGCTTCGGTCGTCAACAACAACCCAGCGATGCTGCCGGCGTTCGCCAAAGCGGTACGCACGACCTTCACGGGATCGATCACGCCAGCCTTGTACATATCGACGTACTCGCCGGTGTGGGCGTTGTAACCGATATTGGCACCCTTTTGCATCACTTCGTCAACCACCACGGCACCATCGATTCCGCCGTTGTCCGCGATTTGACGCATCGGAGCATCCAACGCAGCCAAGACGATCTGGATACCGACTTTCTCGTCGCCCTTGGCCTTCTTCTTGGCTTCCTCGAGCGCCTCGCGGCATCGAACCAATGCCACACCGCCACCGGGCAAGATGCCTTCTTCGATCGCAGCACGCGTCGCATGCAACGCGTCTTCCAATCGCGCCTTGGTTTGCTTCATCTCGGCTTCGGTTTCTGCACCGACGCTGACGACGGCCACACCACCGGCGAGTTTCGCCAATCGCTCTTGGAACTTTTCCTTGTCGTAATCGCTATCGGTTTGCTCGATTTGGGCACGGATTTGACCGACTCGCTTGTCGATCTCTTTGCGATCCCCCGCACCTTCGACAATCGTCGTCGTGTTTTTGTCGACGGTGATCTTCTTGGCGCGACCGAGTTGCTCGAGCGTGACATTTTCAAGCTGGATGCCCAAATCTTCGCTGATCAACGTACCGCCGGTCAGCACCGCGATATCGCCGAGCATCGCCTTGCGACGGTCGCCGAACCCAGGTGCTTTGACAGCACAAACGTTGAGCGTTCCACGAAGCTTATTGACCACCAACAACGTCAACGCTTCGGCGTCGACATCTTCGGCGATGATCAACAACGGTTGACCCGTTTGAGCCGTCTTTTCCAACAGCGGCACGAGGTCGCGAATGTTGCTGATCTTCTTTTCATAGAGCAGCACCAATGCGTTCTCGAGGTTCGCTTCCATACTTCCCGGATCGTTGATGAAGTACGGCGAGACATAGCCCTTATCAAACTGCATCCCGTCGACGTACTCGACTTCGGTTCCGCGGCTCTTGCCTTCTTCGACCGTGATCACGCCGTCTTTGCCGACTCGCTCGAGAGCGTCAGCCAGCAAATTGCCGATCGTGTGGTCATTGTTCGCTGAGATCGCACCGACGTTGGCGACTTCTTGCTTGTTGCTAACCGGACGTCCCATCGAGATCAATTTTTCGGTCGCTGCCGCCACCGCTTTCTCGATACCGCGACGAATCGCTGCGGGGTTGCTACCGGCGACGATGTTACGCAGACCTTCGCGGAAGATTGCTCGGGCGAGCACCGTGGCGGTCGTCGTGCCGTCACCGGCAAGGTCACTCGTTTTCTGAGCGACTTCGATGACGAGCTTGGCGCCCATGTTCTCGAAGCGGTCTTCGAGTTCGATTTCCTTGGCGACCGTGACACCATCTTTGGTGACGGTCGGTCCGCCGAACGACTTGTCGATGATGACGTTGCGGCCGGTGGGGCCCATCGTCACTGCGACCGCGTTGGCCAACTTGTCGACACCCGCCAACATGCGGGCTCGCGCGTGATCTTCAAAGAGTAATTGTTTAGCCATGTGAGATTACCTTGCGTTTTGGATGGTTTGGTTGGGTGTCTTAAAGAACCTTGGCCAAGATGTCGCTTTCACGAAGGATCTTCATTTCTTCGCCGTCGACTTCGATATCGCTGCCGCCGTACTTGCCGTAAATCACGACGTCGCCAACCTTGACGCTCAATTCGCCACGGTTGCCGCTATCGAGCAATTTGCCGGGTCCGACCGCTACGATCGTGCCACGCTGTGGCTTTTCCTTGGCCGAATCCGGTAGCACGATTCCACCAGCCGTTGTCGATTCCGCTTCGGTCGGCTTTACCACGACGCGGTCATCCAAAGGTCGCAAGTTCAATTTCGCCATAGTTTTGGACATCGTTTTAAGTTCCGTTGTTTAAGTTGTGATTGAGTTGATTTGTGATGAGTAACAATGCGTTTTCAGTAACCAGAATTTGGTGATTCACCACGCTCCGATTACATCATGCCGCCCATGCCACCCATTCCTCCCATGCCGCCCATGCCACCCATTCCGTGGTCATGGTGGTGGTCACCGCCGGCGTCGTCGGCTTCGACGGGAATGTCCACGACGAGCGACTGGGTTGTCAGCAACAGGGCCGCGACACTGGCCGCGTTGGTCAGCGATGTGCGAACCACCTTGGCGGGGTCCACGATCCCGGCTGCGACCAAGTCACAGTATTGTTCGGCATTGGCATCGTAGCCGTCGCTCTTGCCCTTCATTTGGCTCACGCGATTGACGACGACGCTGCCGTCCAGACCCGCGTTGTTGGCGATCGCTCGCATCGGTTGATCGAGCACGTTCTTGATGATCCGAACGCCGAGCTTGGCATCGCCTTCGGTTTCTTTCTCGAGCTTTTCCAGTGCCGGACGGCAACGCAATAGCGCCGTTCCGCCACCAGGAACAATGCCTTCTTCGAGAGCGGCTTGCGTGGCCGCGCGAGCGTCATCCAGCAGCGCCTTGCGCTCCTTCATTTCGGTCTCGGTAGCCGCACCGACGCTGATTTGCGCCACACCGCCGGCAAGCTTGGCCAAACGCTCTTGCAACTTCTCGCGATCGTAATCGCTGTCCGTGTTCTCGATCTCGCGACGAATCTGCTCAACTCGGCCCTCGATCTCGGGCTTCTTACCAGCACCGCCGACCATCGTCGTCGCTTCGCTGGTGATGCGAATCTTCTTGACGCGACCAAGATCCGAAAGCTTGACGCTTTCCAGGTCGATGCCGAGATCCTTGAAAATCGCCTTGCCACCTGACAACACCGCGATGTCGCCCAAGATCGCCTTGCGACGGTCGCCGTAGCCAGGAGCCTTGACGGCACACACCGACAAAATGCCACGCATCTTGTTCACAACGAGCGTCGCCAGCGCTTCGCCTTCGACGTCTTCGGCGACAATCAACAACGGCTTCTTGGACTTGCTAATTGCTTCGAGCAGCGGAATCAATTTCTTGTTGGCGCTGATCTTTTCTTCGAACAACAACACGTAGCAATCTTCGAGCTCGACAGCGACTTCGTCTTGGTTGGTGACAAAGTGCGGTGAGAGGAACCCGCGATCGAATTGCATGCCCTCGACGACATCGACGGTCGTGTCGTGCGAGCGGCCTTCTTCGACCGTGATCACGCCGTTCTTGCCGACCTTGGTAAAAGCGTCCGCCAGCACGTCGCCGATTTCGGGATCGTTGTTACCCGCGATCGTGGCAACTTGGCGGATCTCCGACTTGCTCTTTTCGTTGATCGGAGTGGCGAGCTTTTTGATCTGCTCACACGCGACCGCGACCGCCTTGTTCATGCCGCGAGTCAATTGCATCGGGTCCGCACCCGTGGCAACCATCTTTAAACCCTCGCGGAAGATCGCTTCGGCGAGCACGGTCGCCGTCGTGGTCCCGTCGCCCGCGACATCGTTCGTCTTGCTCGCAGCTTCCTTGACCAACTGCGCCCCGAGATTCTCGAACGGGTCGTCCAGTTCGATGTCTTCGGCAACCGTCACGCCGTCCTTGGTGACTTTGGGCGAACCCCAGCCTTTGTCCAAAACGGCATTGCGACCGCGAGGTCCAAGCGTGCTACGAACGGCACGTGCCAGCTTGCTGACGCCGGCCAAAAGTGGGCCGCGTGCGTCGTCGTCGAAAACGATTTGCTTTGCCACGACGTTTGTCTCCTGTTAGAAAATCGTCAATTGTGAATTCACGGGAAATTCGCCCCGCCAAGCTTCCATCCGCCCGTCATCTACGATGACCGGGGATCTCATCCGGCGACTGAACAACCCATGAGGGGTGAATGTGTGCTTCAAATAGGCTCTGGGTATACCGGTGGCAGCACCACACGGTTATGCCGCGACAGTAGCAACCACTGTGCCGACACATTCGGATTGGATCGCAACTCGTTACCAGCAATCGGCTTGCGAGAAAACAAGCTGCGGCATTCGGGCCGCTCGAGCATCCGATCGTGCCACCCTGGCAGACGCCGATTTCCCGACCCTCCCGGCGCATCCACCGTCCGCCTCCCGGTCACGACGCGCTTTGATCCCCTGCCAGCTACGCCTCGAATCGGTCGCGACTCGCATGAGCGACAGACGGAATGCCGGCTAACGCTCGGTACCACTTCACCCGCAAGCCAATTCCTACGTGTCGCTGGGGGACCGGCAAAGTCGTTTCACGCGTCACGACCATCAGTTGGCGCGGCGAAATCAGTTTCACTTGCGAAAGATTGGCTCACGAAACGTTGACCAAACGGCCCCCGAGACGTCCACTTGCTGCGGTCCCCTGGCGCGTGAAAGGCGCCGCCGGACCGCTGACCGTTGTGTGCTTCTGCCACTTGCTACTACGCAGGTTCGTGTATGTCGATCCGTTCACTATCACCCGCTCGCCCCGTCTCCGCCGGAGGCCGTGATTTGGCAGTCCGCTTGGCTCGTTGCGCTACCGCTTCCCGACGCATGCTGGCCAGTTCCTGGCGCCGATTGGCGAATGGGTTGGCGATCGGCGTTACCGTCGCCTCGATGAGCGCTTCCAACACCGCGCAAGCGGGGCCTCTTTGCGATTGGCTCTTCGGACGAACCTCGACGACCTACGCGGCCGGATATCCGTACGCGGCCGGCTACCCATACGTCGCCGGATATGCACCCGCGGCAACCGGCTATGTTCCCGTCACCACCAACACGCCTTACTCGGCGGGCTACACGCCATACGGACCGGCATACGCCGTCCCACCGGGATACTCGAATTCATTGCCCCAGGGCTATGCCGCGGGATACGCTCCCATCAACAACCAGTCGCCCGTCAGCGCGCTACAGATGCCTGGCTATGGATCGACCCCCGTCGGCTCCAGCGCCACCGTTGGCGTGTACAACAATCCGTCTGTCTATACGGGTCAACCCGTGGCGATTGGCCAACCCAATAACGCGATGCCGCTGGTCACGTCGCTGCGACCAGCTCTGAGCTCGAATCCATTTTCGTCGCTGTCGACATCGTCCAACGTGCCGCTCGCGGCCACCCTTCGCGGCAACGAAACACCAGCCGGCGGCTTCTATGGTGTCGGCAATGTCTATCCGGACGCCTATGCCAGCGGTAACTACCAAGCCAACTACGCCCCGAACACAACTGGCGCCTACGGCGGCACCGCATCGACATTGCCGACCACTCAAGTCGCTCCGATTTTCACCGGCACACCGCAACCGGCTCCGAGTGGGCTCGCCCAGTTCTTTGGATCGTTGTTCGGAACAAACTATCGCAGCTCCTATTACCGAGCACCGATCACGTACTATCGCCCCGTGACATCGGTCGACCCAGTCACCGGGACGACGGTCACGGTCCAACAGCCGTGCAGCTCTTATGTCGAGCAACTGCAGCGAACTCCGTACTCGAGTATGTTCGCCAAGTCGGCGCCGATGACGCTCGCCCCAACCACGATCGCCCCATCGTGCTCGTCACCGACCTGTGCCAACGCCTATGCACCGACGATGTCGCCACTGACCGGCGCCTCGCCATCGCAATACGGCTACGGATCATCGGCAGTGGTTCCCGCGACGGGCTACAGCGACTCGGTGGGCAACTACGGCGCCGCGAGTGACTCCAGCGTCGTTCCGATCCCCAGCATCGCACCACAAAACTACGCCGCACCTCAAAACTACGCGGCTCCCGATGGTTACGCGCCATCGCCCAGTTATGCGCCGGCCCCCAGCTATGCACCAGTACCGAGTTACGCTCCCGCACCGAGATATGCTCCCTCCAGCGACTCATCAACTGGGACGTCCAGCGGAGATCAAAACACCGTCGAGCAACCGCGACTCGAATCGGCGCGTCCGTCGACTAGTAGCGGGTATGACTACGATGATTACGATGCCGATCGCGATCGACTGTATCGCAGCGATTCATCCTCGGACGACGAGTCACAACAACGCAGCATCGATTCACCGTCGCTGGAACAACCCGAGTTGAATGCGCCGTCGGCGGATAGTCTACAGTGGCGACGCGAGTCGACGTACACGACCCAGTCGTCATCGGCCACGCCGCGTCCGATTCCTGCTCCGGACAACTATCGCATCCAAGACACTCAAAATTGGTCACTCGATTCGTCCACCAACTCGGCGACTGAACCCGTTCGCCAACCCGCCGACGATTGGGACAAGCCGGCCACATCCCGTGAGCGAACATTCACGCTCGAGGCACCACCGCTGCCGCCGGCGACGATCGCTCCGACCAACTCGTATCGCAACGAGCTTCCCGAATTCCCATCGGCGCGGATCATGTTGCCTTCGCCGCCATCGCCATCGACCCAGCCCACACAGCAACCATCGGGCCGACCGGCAACGCTGCTTCAGCGGCTTCCCGCTCGCGAAGCGTCGATGCCTCAGCCGAGCGCGGATCGAATCGAATCCGCTAAACCGGCAACCGAATCGGGATGGCGCCGGATCCAGTAGCGATCGACTGGCAGCAGGCGTCTCCGACTGATTCGCGCCGCGGCCTCACCCACGCTACGATGCACTGAGATAAAACGCAGCTCGCAATAATGTGACTCAGTGCTTTGGGGGCAATGGCCATGGACAATTCATCGATCGCGGATGTCTTTGATGAACTCGCCGATTTGCTCGAGTTCCGGGGCGAAAATCCCTTTCGCATTCGTGCTTACCGCGGTGGTGCCCGGGCGATCCGAGATCTCGACGAACCCGTATCGCAAATCGTTGGTGACCCCAATCGCGATCTCGCGGACCTCGATGGGATCGGCAAAACGCTGGCCGAAAAGACCGCCGAACTGCTGCGCACCGGGACGCTCACCCAACTGATCGAATTGCGAGCCGCGGTCCCCGACGTCGTCATCGAAATGTCACGCGTGCCCGGGCTCGGTGCCAAGAAAGCATCGCGACTGCACGACGAGCTCGCAATCAAATCGCTCGATGAGCTGCGCACCGCTTGCGAAGACGGCCGCGTCGCGGGGTTGAAAGGATTTGGCAAGAAGACCGCCCAGTCGATTTTGGAAGGGCTGTCGATCGCCGTCGCCGCCAACGAACGAATCTCCTGGGCGGCCAGCGATGATCTCGCGTCGTCGCTTGCCGATCACTTGCGAACCTCGCCCGCGATCACGCGATTCGAGTTTGCCGGCAGCTACCGTCGCGGACGCGAAACAGTCGGCGATCTCGACGTGGTGGTTGTCGCCAGTGATCCCGTCCTCGCGATGGACCATTTCATCGACTATCCCGGTCGCACCCAAACCATCGGCCGTGGTGACACCAAAGTCTCGATGCGAATCGGCAAAAGCTTTCAAGTCGAAATGCGGGTCGTTGCCGCCGACGAGTTTGGTGCGGCGCTACAGTACTTCACGGGCTCCCAGGCGCACAACATTCACGTTCGACGAATCGCCAAAGATCGGGGACTGAAGATCAACGAATACGGCGTCTTCCGGCTCGACGACGAATCTCGCGTCGCCGGTGCGACCGAACAAGACGTTTACGCGTCGATCGGACTGCCGTGGATCGATCCTGAGCTGCGCGAAGACCGTCAAGAATTCGAACTGGCCGCGCGCGATCAACTTCCGAAACTGATCGAGCTGTCGGACATCCGCGGCGACTTGCACATGCACACGCATGCGACGGACGGGACGGCCAGCATCCGCGAGATGGCCAATGCGGCTCTACAGCGAGGTTTGGCGTACATCGCGATCACTGACCACAGCCAACGAGTGTCGATGGCCAGCGGATTGACGCCCCAGCGGCTGCGCGAGCAGTGGAAATTGATTGACGAAATTCGGCCTGAGTTCGAAGGTCGACTGGTCATCTTGAAAGGCATCGAGTGTGACATTCTCGAAGCGGGCGGGATGGATCTACCGGACGATTGCCTGGCCGAAGCCGATTGGGTGCTCGCCAGTGTTCATTACGGCCAACGACAATCGCGCGAGCAAATCACGGAGCGAATTCTTGGCGCGGTGGAGAACCCGCACGTCGATTGCATCGCACATCCGACGGGACGGCTGATCAATCGTCGTCCCGCGTACGAAGTTGACATGGAAGCCGTGATGGTCGCCGCCACCGCGAATGGCATTTGGCTAGAGCTCAATGCCAACCCATCCCGACTGGATCTCAACGACATCCATTTGGCCGCGGCCCGGCGACATGGCATACCGGTTGTCATCAACACCGACGCGCACTCGACCGATGGGCTCGACGTCATGCGTTACGGTATCAAGCAAGCCAGACGAGGCGGCATCACCGCCACCGACGTCCCCAACACGCTCCCCGCCCATGATTTTCTAAAACACCTACAAAAAACGTAGGCCGATCCCCGTAGGCCGGATCAAGGAGCCTAAGCGATGCCGATCCGGCAATGTGCAGGGCGGAACGCATCAACCTCGGTCCACACGACATGCGCCGGATCGACTCGTAGGCCGGATCAAGGAGCCTGGGCGACGCCGATCCGGCAGTACGTGCTAATCCATCCGCCAATCTGCAAAATCCAATGCGGCTAAAGCCTGCACACCAACGCTTCGTAGGCCGGATCAAGGAGCCTGGGCGACGCCGATCCGGTATGTTGATGAACCACACCCGCGGGGTGAAGCGGACTTTGTAAACACAGAGGCGCAGAGTACACAGAGCACCACGTAGGCCGGATCAAGGAGCCTAATCGACGCCGATCCGGCAGTACCTGCTAATCCATCCGCCAATCTGCAAAATCCAATGCGGCTAAAGCCTGCACACCAACGCTTCGTAGGCAGGATCAAGGAGCCTGGGCGACGCCGATCCGGCAACACAACTTGCCATCAAGCGAAAACGTAATAAACAATCAATTTACAGTACTCAATCCAAATTGGGGCGTCGATTTCGGCGCTCGAAGCTGGTTCGCTTGCGGAATAGACATCTACGTGAACCTCGCGAGGTAGCGATCGCTGAAAACAAAGTCGACTACGACGCGTATGCGGTGCCGATGTCACCACCACGATGCGACTCAGGCTTTGCTCTTGGCGTGCGACCGATTGAGCCTCGCTAAGTGAACCGAAAATTGCGCCATCGTCCACCGTCACTGTCGTGATCTTATCCAGTGGGACGCCGAATAGATGCAAATACGCAATCGCACGTTCAACGCGTTTGTCGGATTGCTGCCGCACAAAGTTGAATCCGCTACTATCCTGTTCATCAAGAATGATAATTCGTGGCACACGATTCATGTGATACAAGTCGGATGCCGCATGAAGTCGCTCCCAATACGCATATCCATCCGCCATCACGTAGGCCGCATCACCGTGTGCGCTGGGTATGCTCACGTACAGGGGATAGGCAATGAATCCCCGTATAGTACGAAAGGAGGTTACGACATTTAACAGCGTGCAAACAACCAACAGCGCAACGAAACGCCGGCGCCATCGTGTTTGTATATCCAACATACCGTCTCCACCCTCAATTGCACGACGCGGAGCGTGAGCGTTCGTCATCAATGGACATGAATGAACACGTCGACCGGCAATCCGATGGGCAACGTTGGTGCCTCCTGCAAATCGATCCACACGCGCAAAGCCGAAGTGTCGGTACGTTCGCCGGCCCATTGTCCCAAAAGTCGCTTGGGTTCCATTCGAGGTTCAATTTCGGTGAGACGCCCACTTGCGACGATGCCCTCGGACGCATCCGAATGGATGTCAACCAGTTGACCGCATTGTACTCTTAACGCGTCAAATTCGTCAATTTCCGCGACCACTCGCAACTGTTTGGTATCCGAAATGACGATGAGCGGCTCCTCGCTTTGCGGGCCTGTCAACTCGCCGACCTCCGCTTCGATCGATAGTATTTGGCCGTCAATGGGGGCAACGATTTGGGTGTATTCTAACTTCAATTGAGCAATCTTCAGTCGTGTCTGTGCGGCTCGGACCGCTCCATTGGCTGCCATCAATTCGTCATCGCGTGCCGGCATCTGCGCCGTCTCGAATCGCTGCTTTGCTGCTGCGGCAAGTGCGCGTGTCGCTTCGAGCTCGGAAAACAAGTCGTCCAACGACTGATGACTGAGTGCTTGGCTTTCCATCAATTGGACTCCACGAGCATATGATTTTTCAGCATGTTCGTATCGGGCCAACGACGCCTCATACTCACGACGATACGTATCTCGCTCGCTCGGACGCAATCCGTTCTCTAATCGATCTTTGGTGGCCAACTCGACGGCGAGCAATGCTTCTGCGAGGTCACGCTCATGCGATAATGACTTTGAATTCAGACAGACTAACACCGTACCCTTGTCGACCCATTGGCCGCGAGCGACGCGCACATCGCTAATTTCCTCGTCAAGTCGGGCGCGAAGTTCGATCTCCTCCGTTCGCCCCTTGACTAGCCCCGAGGCTCGCACGAAAGCGTTCTCGAACGCTGTCTGGTGCGCCACCGAAACCGGAGCGTCAGTTGATCTCGCTCCATACGGTTGTTGGAACTCGACAAATGCCAGGGTTGTCCCGTATGCGATTGCCACTGTCACTGCCACCGCAGTCCAAATCATTTTCATTGGAACCTCCCGTTCTCGATTTCACAGATTCGGTCCGCATACTTATGGATACGAGGATCATGCGTTACCACCACGGTCGCTGAACCCGACGCAGACACCAGCTCTTTAAGCAATTCCATCACTTCCGCCCCCGACTTGCTATCCAAAGCAGCCGTCGGTTCATCTGCTAAGACAATTTTTGGAGACGTGATCACGGCTCGCGCCAGAGCGACACGTTGACATTGACCAGGACTCATCGACGTCGGCATATGCTTGCGATGAGAACCGAGTCCCACTCGTTCAAGCAATTGCCCCGACCGATCTCGCGCCTCAGCAAGCGACATTCCCTGAAGCGTCAACGGGACAGACACGTTGTCCTCGGCCGATAGCCCACGAATTAGCTGAAACCGCTGGAATACAAACCCGATGTACTCGCGTCGGATCAATGTCCGCTGAGCGACCGCCAATTGGTCGACTCGACGATTCGAGATTATTAGTTCGCCCGAATCACTTTCGAGCAAGCATCCAAGAATCGAAAGCAGCGTACTTTTTCCGCTGCCCGACGGTCCTGAGAGAAAAACACATTCACCTGCTGCGGCGAAAAAGTCAACGCCATCAAGGACCCAGCGTCGTTCGCCGCCGATAAAGTACGATTTCCGAATGTTGGTTGCTGCAAGAATCGAGCTGGGTACCGTGGCCGGACGGGTTGATGACGAATTATCTGCGCGGTGTTCTACCGAGCCGAAGTCGAGGGACCCGTCAGAATCATCGGTGCTCCGATAGACCTGTGGCAGGGTCAAATGAGCGAGGTTCGCTAACTTGTGCGGGCAGTGATCGTTGTTCATCGATTGCTCACATTAACCCTGGAGTACCGAGTGAGGGTCGACGCGACGAACCCGCAGATATGGTAAGGCAGACGCCGATAAACAGATCACGAACACAAGCAAGGCGCTCGCGAGGTACAGGCCGAGTGGAATATCGATGGCCGCGCGAGGCGTGCTAAATACCTCGCGGATGATCATTGTGACTCCGATGCCGATTGCGATCCCGACTGACGCGACGAGCGCCGATTGGGCACTGAGCAAGATAATGATTTCTCGCTCACTCGCACCAATTGCTTTCAGTGTGGCAAACTCGCTGATTCGGTCGAGCACCATGGCGTACAACGTTTGGGCAACCATGACCAATCCGACGAGAAGCCCTAGAAATGTGGCGGCGCCGAAGCTGAGCCCAATTCCAGTTCGTGTCAACCAGAAATTGATACTGGTGGCCGCATATACCTTGGACGGTACCGCCGTTACATCATCGAGTCGTCGACGAATTTCACCACATACCTTTTCGGCGTCCACACCCGGATCGACTTTCACCAAGAAGTACGATGACATGGATACGTCCGACCTCGTCAACTCAGCCGCTCGGTCGTAAGTGGTGAAAACGTAGGGTGTGACCAAGAAACTCAGTACACCTTGGCTTTTTCCAGATACTCTCACTCGTCGGCCACCAATCTCTCGAATCTCTCCAATTCGCGGATTAAACAGCTTGCCATCATCACACTTGTCCACGATGACTCCGTCGGCATAATCGAGCGCATCAGCGGGCCCTTCAACAATCTCGTAGGCACGCCCCAGTTCGGTCTCCTCGCGCACGCCGACGACCGTCACTCCCTCGAAGTTCCCATCTGGCAAGCTCATCTCGGAAAAGTAGATTCGAAGTGGCTCCGCCTCTTGGACCCCCGGGATACTTCGGATTCGATTGATCCAGCGAGCGGGCATTGGATGGGGGAAATCGACATTGTGCATGCCCCGGTGCCCGACCCAGATATCCGCATGGCTACGGTCGACAAGCAGGCTCGCTTTGGTAATGAGCCCAAAAAAAAGTCCGCCCTGGATGTTGACGAGTACGACGGAGAAGATCACGCCAATCAATCCGGCGAGTAACTTGCCCCGATCAAAGAGCAGCGTTCGAAAGGCAATGTACCAAAGCATACCGACCGCGCAAAAGTAAAATGACCGGGACTTCCTCTCTCCTGGGAATCGGCGAGGGACGCGATCAACTTGACGTTGTCGCCGACGTCAGGAGCCGACACCTGAGTTACCCGGCCCAATACCGTTACGACCGGTAAAACGTTCCCCCTCCAAGTGATCCGATGTGACGAGCTTTACCGCGGCATGCACTCACGGCAACCAAGCGCCCGAAATGGCGAGATCACTGTTCGATCGTTCCCAGACGTCGCTCCAACACGAAGATTCGGCGCTCCAATTGTTCCAATTTCTCCGATAGTTGAAGGACCTTGGTCCGTAGCTGTTCGTCCGACATCTCCGGCAACGCACGCGGCGGCGTTTCACCGCTAGGATCGTTAGCCCCCGTGGACGTTGTCGCAAAGGTCGCTAGTCGGCGTTTGACCGCGGCGATTTCAGCAAGCACCGCGTTTCGCGATGGATGCCCCTTCCCCATGGTGGACTCCGACCGCCGCAGGTTGAGCAACTGGCTTGCGAGTTGACGCCCTTCGTCGGTCTGGAGCGCAGCCGCCGGGATATCGCGGTCGGCAATTGTGTTTCGGACTCCGTCGTTGTCCGTCCATGGAGCCGTCTGCGACCAAGCCGACCAAGTACCCAAACTGCACATCAGCAACATGAAAATGACGACTCGCCCAATGATCCGCTTCATTTCCTGTATCCTCCCGAAAGACTGTCAATCGCTTAACTCGACAGTCTACCAAGTTTTTCTGAATCCGAGGCGGAATGTTTTCGGTGCGACGACATCAGTGCCTTGAGTCAGTTTTGAAACAGTTGTCGGATGCCAAAAGTAAAGAATGAGAAGATCCCGAAATTGAGTGTCTCTTCACACGCGGTGTAGCGAAGCAAGAGCTTATCACCGGATCGAATCAGCAACCGATCTCGACTGCACTGCATTGCTTTCTTGAGATCGACTTCGATCGTGAACTCTTCTCCATTGCCGCAATCGCGAAAGATATAGAGTGCCGTAGGGGCGACCCCCGTGGATGCTGGCCCCAAACCGCCGCCGCCGCCCGACGAGCCGCCGCCAACCGAGTAACCAGCGATCGCCATCGCCTCAAACACATCGATGTCGTAATCTCGCGGTAGCAAGTGTTCTCCCGCCGGAAGCAAGCCGCCCGTGTAAAACACTTCGGTATCGCGATTGGCAATGTAAACGATGTCTCCCTCGTTCAATATCACGTCCGTCGGCGAAATGCTGACGGGCGTTCCGCTAGCGACTCTCAGGGGTATCGTCATCGCTGGTTTGGTCAATCGATCCTCGTCGCTGAGGACGACGACCGCGCCCGCAGGAAGTTCATCGGAATCGATCATGACTCCCGAATGCAATTCGCCAACTTTGGGCCGGCGGTAAACTCGGACTTCGTTCTTCGCCCGGAGCCCTGGCAATCCGCCGCTCACCATCAAGGCATTGAGGACATCGTTGCGATAGGCAGGCAGTCGATAAATGCCGCCGTGAGCATCCTGGTAGTTGGTTCGATCGCTGCTCTCACCGGTATCCTCGCGGATCACGGTGACATTGATCGTGCGGGGGTGAATCAGCGTCACGGTGGGAATCGACGCGTCCTTGCGAAGCACCTCCTTTTCTTTGTATTTCCCAAAAATTAGCTCCGCTGCCTCAGCAAGTGTTCGCCCTCGCAGTTCGACACGTCCTACAATTGGCAGCGTCACCACACCACCTTGCTGGACCACGACCGGAACTCCGATTGCCGGCGGTAGATTCGAGTTTCCCTCTGGGTAATGAACCGGGGGCAAAACGGGAACTTGCGCTTCGGGGCTAAATGGCAACACGCCATCCACGACCAATCCCAACGTATCTCCTTCGTCGATTCGATGCGATTCCGGCACGCGCTGGGCCAACAGCGACACGTCAATGGGAACCAAATCGCGTTTAGGTCTGGCAAAGGCCGCGCCGGAAAGTTCTTCCGTGGGAATCCCTCGAATTGGGAACGTAAGGGTCGAGCACCCCGAGAGGCAAATTAGAATCGCGCCAATCGCTAGAATTCGACCGAGGACAACTCTCCGTTTGCGACCATTGACTGAGTACATTGGATCCTCCATGACCAAACCGTTTCCGCAGGCTACCCAGCGTGGAAATCCATTTCCAAACGTGCGAGGCTCCTACCCTGTCTCGACGTTTCCAACCCCGGAAATGGCGAGAATTTGGCTCAGCCAGTCCAACCCAAAAATTCCCTACGACACCCATGGAGCAGGCATACCGCGACCATCAATGGAGTTTCTTGGTCGCAGCTTGTTCGATGGATTGGTCACGGAATGCCCCTGACAATCGTTGGGCCCATCGTATTCGTTAGCCACACGGGTAACCGCTGCCATACTTTGACTAGACGCTGCTTTCCGCCCGAGTCCGGACGCATTTCGTCCGGAGACCCCTGGCGAACGTAGTACTGCCAAACCGCGGGGAACGGCTGGGCGCCCCATTGCGCCTTGAATTTGTACGTTCCACTTCCCTCGCTGCTGCGACCGAAATCAAACGTACGACTGCTCCGCTCGATCGCTCGATCGAGCAAGTGTCGATACATCAACATGTTTGCGCCAGTTTGATTGAACTCTCGCAAACTACTCGCGCTGGGGACCTCGGTCAGTCCCGCGTAGTGCACCAACAACCCGCCGGCGATTGCCTTGCGGCCCTGTCGCACGATGCATAATTCAGCATCGCCAGCGAACTGGACCAAAATCTCTCGAAAAAGTCGCTTCGAAAAAACCGGTGTCCCCAGGTCTCTCATGTTGCGAGCAAACACCTTGTAAAAGTCGTCCAACAATCCGGTTCCGCCAAACTCGACTTCATAGCCGTACTCGCCCGATTTCTTGATCTGGCTGCGTAGTTTGGATTTGAATGATGCGAGTAGCTCCTCCGGGCTGTCGGGTAAAGCGAGCCGCATATGGACCTTTTCGGTTCTCTGGAAATTGAGCTTGGTATGCACGACGGGCTTTTCGTGGCGCAATTCCAAATAACGAACATCAAGCTTGTCCGCCAATTCGCAAGCGGCACCGACTAGTTCCGAGGCGGTGTGCGAGTCCTTTGCCCAGACGCCACCCGTGTTGATGTACGGCAAACTCACGAGAAACCGTCCAAACAGCGGCCCAGAAACAAAATTCAGCGGAAGCACGCCAGTGACCTCGTCGCCGACTCGCGCCGTGATCACATAAACGCGATGTCGAAAGCCCCTTGAAACGCTGTTGATCCAAGCCGCATGGTGCCCGTTCAACCGTGGGTACGCCGCTTCCTGGATGCTGGGCCATTGATTGGACCACTCGCAAGTCTGAAGTTGAATCACGTCACAAAAGCTCAATGGGGGCCTGAAAACGATTGCCTCGGACGAGGAAGCCTACAGAATAACCACCTTCGGCGGGGGTTAAAGGGCTATCCGCCCCGATGGCTCGCCTAGCTTCCGCGAACTCGCTCCACACTCGTTCGTTGGCCACTAAATTGCATTCTGCCGTTCACCGCTTAAGCGAAAGGTATACGTCGACAATCTTCCGCATCCGACGTTGTCGAACGCAGGATCGCTGTTCCCTGCGGATTTTCTCCAAGGTTCGGCAACGAATCATCGAACTGACCACGATCGAGCAACAGAACGAGTAATTGCGCCCATCTTTCATCGACATCGATTACGTCACAAGCGGTAAAATCGATACGTGCAAATACTGGGAAGGAAGCGCAAGCCGAATTCAGATTCATTAATGAGATGCTTTTGACGACCAAGCGCCATCGACGACAAGTTCGAAGCTATCAAGCTCCATGGCCATGTTGATGGATGCCTCAAGGTAGTGGCGTCGTGCTTGCTCAACCATTGCCTGGACATCGAATATTTGGTCAACATTAAATCCATAGACTTCGAGTTCGAGAATTACCTCGTCTCGGCACTGGGTCGCCAAATCCACAAATCCGTCAATATCGATTTTGAATGTCTTATCCAACCATATTCTACAAGCATTGACGATAGCAGGTGCTTTTTGCCAGATCGCCTCAGCCAATCTCGCACCGCCGTGCGTTACGAGTATGATTGGTTCGATCGCGTTCTCGTCGTGATGATTCCGAACTGCGCTGAGCGTGCTTTTGGGAAAATGCCACTTTTCAAGTAGACGGGCTCCTACGATCGCATGATCGAAACCATAAATCGCTTGCTCGGCATGCGCCAACGAGCTTCCCCGATGTTCGCGATACAGCCCAAGATAACGCTCTCCGTCGGCCTGAGCGATAACGAGAGAGCCAACGTCAGCAAGTAAACCCGTCGTGTAAACATCATTTCGATCGAGTGACTTCATGCGCTGCCCAATTCGAGTGGCCGCGTTCGCCATGGTTAGCGAGTCGCGCCAGAAGTCCTTGTACAGCGATTTTGCCGGCCCAGTCGCGAACGTCTCGACGATGTTGAATGTCATCGCGAGTAGGCGTATCGTGCGTTGGCCAAGTAGACCTACAGCTTGGTGAAGATTGGTGACCGGAGTTCGCAAGCCATAGCGGGATGAATTGACGACTTGTAATATCTTTAACGACATTGCCGGATCATGCTGGATACAGTCAACAATCTCGCGCATGTCGTAGTCATCATCGCGAGTCAGCGCAAGGAGTGATTGCGCAACTTCTGGAGGTGAATGAAGCTGAAATGCTTTCTCAATCAGCGAATCCACGTCGAGTTTACCCGTACTTAACATTTTTGCTGCCCGCTTAATGTGCTCGATAACCAACCGAATTAGGGTGTGGTGGGCGAAAGAATTGCCGCGGTCGAGTATGCGCCCCTCACAACTTTAGCTTTTTTTCCGGCGTCGGGAGAAAAATGCGATACTTGCCCCTCAAATCAGTCAGCGGAGCCAACAACGCACACTGCTTCAGTTGCGAGATGCTGTTATCTTGGTTGCAACGAGCATTGGTTTTGACGCTACTTTTCGCCCAGCGCGCCATCGGCTTCGATGATCGTACAGTCCAAGAAATCTTCAGGCTGTTATTTCCAAACCTTCTCTCCCGCGCGATTGAACGCATTCATCAGTTGCAACACACGGGTGTCCGAGAGCCGACGACAGAGGTCAGCGGCGGTCGTGGGGGTCGGAAATTCGTTGCGCACCGACCACGGTCAAGTAAGCCTCGTCGCAGCGACGGTCTTCGATGTGCTCAAGGCAGTTACCACGGGCGAGCAGGTTCAACGCTATGTTGAGATCTTGATCGGCTTCGTCGTCCGGAAGAAGTTGCTTGAAAAGCGGAATGACCTTTAACAAATCACAGACTCTTTTGTAATTGCAAGAAGCATCATTTCGACCGTCCATTACAAGCATTCGATTATTGCGATATCCATTCACTCACGTTCATGGATCCCGAGTTTTTGGACGGGCAGTAGCCAATCGGTAGCAGGCAGGGGTGAAACCAAGGGCGATCACGGTTGCGCCAACCACTCCGCCCGCGATGACGATCATCATCGGAGGCCAAAACACGCCTCCTTGTAAAATTAGTGGCAACACCCCTGCGACAGTGGTCACCGACGTTGTCAGCACATGCCGCGTTGCGTCGAACACGCTTTTTTCAATCGTGTGGCATTGTTTGGCGCCCATTTGACACTCGCTCAGAACCACAATCGAATCGTTGATCGCTAAGCCCATCATGCCGGCGATACCGATGATTGAGATAATGCCGATGGGATAAGCAAATAGCCACAAACTCAGAAACCCAAGCCCGACCGACATCATTGCAACCACCGATATGATCGCCGCCATTCGGAATGAGCCGAACGTCAACACAAGAACGGCGACGGCCAATGTGACAACGACTGCCGAGTAGGCGACAAAATTCCCGACGGCCGCATCACGTTCCGAACTAACCCCCCCAAAATCAAATTTGTACGTGGGGGGCAATTGAAAGTCGGATTTCTGCATCAGCGAGATGAACTTCTTTTCGACAGCAACTGGTAGCTCACCGGCGCCGACATAGGCATAAATGATATTGCACCGCGACGAATTACGACGATAAATACTAAAAACCTGTTGTTCCACCGACAATCGCGCCACACTTCCAAATGATACCGGCTTAGGGTCGGGTCCCAGGGTCACCATTGGCTGCGAAACGACTCGCTCAAAATCGGTAGATTCTCTGTTTTTAAGAAGTACTCGAATTGGGATTTCTTCGATTTCCTCGCTCAGTTGGGTCGCGACAATCCCGTCGACACGGTGACGGAATTGTTGAGAAATCATTTCGTCTGAAAGACCCGATTTCTCCGCCTCATTTTGATCGACCTCGACGGCGAACACAGGCCCTCCGGGATCTAACGATGCTCGCGTGTGAATGACTCCTGGGACCTGCATGAGTAATGCCCGGGCTTGCTGGCCGAGTTCGTCCAACCGTTCGACTGACGGTCCATACAGTCGAAACTCAATGGGAGCGGGTGATGGCGGCCCCTGTTCGATCAACGTGACGATGCATTGAGCATGGGGGAGCTGCTCGTCAAGCTCTTTTTGAATCTGTCGAATCAGTCGAACCGGAACAGGAGACGTGTTTAGCTGTACCAAACCCTGCGCAAAGTTAGGTCGGTTGTCTTCCAGCGCCACCATGCTGTAGTGCAACTTGGGTGCACTCCTGCCGACAAAGACTTCGACGTCTTCCACTTCGCTATGTTGCATTACGATTTGGCGAGCTCGCATGGCGGCGATTTCTGTCTCGCCGATGGACAGGTGCGTTGGTAGTCGTATCGAAAAGTGAAAATGATCTCGCTCGGCAACTGGAAAAAACTGCTCCGGCAAATGCGGCGCACTCAAAAATCCGAGAGCAGGAACAACGGATGTAAGTGCAACCAGAAGAAGTGGAAACTTCAAGAGTTTTCGTATCCCTTGAAAATAGTATCGACTTACCAAGCCACCTGGCAAGGAAAACTTTGATCCCGGTGCGTCCTGTGCCGTCCCTACGGAAAGAGAAGTTGGTCGCAGGACCCAAGCAGCCAAAATCGGAATGATACTCAATGACAAGAATAGCGATCCAATCAAACATGCGATGACGGCCCACCCTAATTGTTCCATGAACTCACCGGTGGGCCCTCCAATTAGCAAAATCGGTACGAATCCCAGAATCGTCGTCACATTGGAACCGAGCAGAGGTGTCGTGAGGCGACGGATACTTTGCTGAAACGCGTCGATGGCGGGTACGCCCGCGTTCAGACGTCGTTGAACATCGTCGACGACAATGATGGGATTGTCGATTAGCATGCCCAGTGCAAGGATCAATCCTGCTATTGACATTTGGTGCAACGAAATTCCGAAGGGCGTCATTAGAAAAAAGACTAAGCACAACGTGAGAGGCAATGCCGCACAGATAGGGATCGTTGCCCGCCAACCCATCATGATCAGCACAACGACCACCACCAAAATCATTCCCATCCCAAGGTTCGCGTACAGATTTAACGCTCGATCATCGGTGTACTTTTTTTGGCTGAATATTGTCACAAGGCTGAGTTGAGCTGGCAAAGACGCCTCAAATTCATCCAAGACTTCCTGTTGACGCTTTGTCCAAGAGTCGATTCCGTAAGAGTCGTCCATTCTTGTTGCAATGACGACCGCCCTCCGGCCTCGCACAAATGCGGACTGACTTCGCGGTTGATGTTCACCTCGTCGTATCGTAGCTAGGTCACCCAAACGGAGCTGACGATCCTTGGAGTCGCCGCGAAGCATCAGTTCTCGAAGCCGACCCAAACTATCGACGTCGCCCGTAAGACTGATAGGCATTGAGTGCCCCTGCGATTGTGACAGAGCATCTCCTCCCTCTGCATCGCGAGCTCGAATCCGACTTGCAATTTCCTGGAGCGTCATATTCGACGCGGCGATCGTTTGCTCGTCGATCTCAACTAGGATTTCTTCGACGGGAAGTCCGAACACTTCGGTGAATCGCGTCCCTGATACAAAACTCAATCGGCTATTCAGTTCTTTAGCCCAACGAGCCAATACGGACACAGAAACGGACTCGTCGCCGTTTTCGCATAGGGACACGATATGCGTATGCGAGCCCCACTGGCGTTCATCGGCGAGTAGGGGCGGGGTAGCGCGCGGAGGCAGTTGCCCAGCAACCTCCGACAACTTGTCCTGAATTTTCGACCACGAGCCCCTGACATCAGTGACTTCGTCTGTCAACCGGATGAATACCAGTGACACGCCTCGCAATGACGATGATTCGATTGATCGCACTGCTCCAGCTTCACGTAGCGTTCGTTCAATGGGTTCCGTCACCAGGGCTTCAACCTCGAGTGGTTCCGCCCCGGGCAACCGCGTTGTGACGTAGCCCCAGCGGACACGGGAAAGCGGATCCTCGCGTGACGCGCGAGTGACGAAACCAGTCACTCCACCAACCACGATGATCGCCAGGATCAAAATGACCAAACGGGGATCTTCGCACGCATGACGCATCAGGGTGCACTTTCGATGATTTGAACTTGCATTCCTGGAACAATCCTTTCGACTCCGTTGGTTACGATCAAGGATCCCTCCGCCAGTGCCTTCGAAATGAGCGCCCGACTTCCGTCCGCGTGAACCAAAGTGACTTCTACTTTCTCCACAGTATAGGTTTGACTTTCAGAGAGGCCGTGACGGCTGGCTTCGGTCGGCTGTAGCCGATAACACGACCACAGCCCACGGATACTAGGCACAAGCGACGATAATGGCACCTCGATGCATTCGATTGGAACAACCTTTGATAATGCCAGTGTGCAAGTCTGTCCTGGAAAAATGTGATCCTTGGGATCGACGCGAAAAGGAATGAGCAAATCAATGGTTCTCATCACATCATCGATGTTTGCGATCGCGCGTCTTTCGGAGATCATGTATTGCCGACCGTTGATTTGGAATGACTTCACGTCCGCGATTAAATCCATGTTGGCATAGGGAATGGAGAATCGAGCCTCCAGCTGATTGGCTTCATGGATTTCTATGACAGCCTGTCCCGGAGCAACGATCTCGCCTTCGTCGAGAAATCGTTGAATACTGATTCCGTCAAAGGGTGCGACCAATACCGATTTTTCAAATTGAACGTCCAGCATTTTGAGCTGCGCAGCGATGACGTTCACCCGGCTTTGCTGAGCCTCGATATCTTCGATTCGGCTCCCCAATTCAAGTTCGCTTTGACGCTGTCTCGCTTGTTCCAGTGCGTGCACAGCAGCCTTGTAGGTAAACTGAGCATCGTCGAGCTCAGCTCGCGAGATCGCCTTGGTGGGAAACAGGCTTTCGGCACGAAGCTGATCTGCCAACGCCCGACTCAGTTCGACCTCCAATCGCATCACACCGGCTCGCCCCGCGGCAACAACCTCGTCTCGCTCGCCGCGCTTCAACCGGTCTAAAAGCAATGTCTCGGTTCTATGCTGGCGCACGAGCACGTCTCTTTCGGCTTCCAACATCGCAGTATCGAGGCGAGCGACGATTTGTCCCGATGCAATGTATTTACCTTCATCAATCAACACCTGCGTCAAACGCCCCGACCGCTCAAACGACAGTGCTGCCCGACGTGCTGGCTCGACGCGCCCATAGTACGTGACTTCATAACCGAAAGACGGGAGACAGTGAACGGTTGTCGCCATCACCGGCAAGACGACGGGCGGATTGTGCTCCTTCTCAGCCACCCGTTGGCACCCCGCAACAAGCATCACGAACACCGTCAAAGTTAGAGAAATCACGATGCGCAGGAACATTTCGCCAAGCACTGGAAGACGATGGACGTACACGTGGGGTCGTGTCGATTTAGCATCATCGTCAGCGGAACTCGCATCGGCAATGGAAAAACCTGCTGCTGGCGGAAATCGAGGATGGTTGTGCTTCGGAGATTGAAATTTGAAAGCCAGCATGCCGTCCACGCTGAGAAGCAAGTCAACAGTTTCTGCATTGATGAAGTCCATGTCTCAATTGACATTCTAGAAATCACGTTGACAACAGGCGGTGGTTCTGCGATGCAAACCACTTCACCTTGATCCGAAGTGGTTTCGATGGGGTTCCCATGTCAAACACTTACGTGGCTGGCATTTCTCCGGATCGACCGACGTTCGTCTGGCGGAGAGTTTCCGACCACTCATCCGTTTTCCGAGATGCTCCATGAAACCGATTCTTCACAATCACGGGATCGGAACTGGTCCGGCGGCCAATTGCGATCCGGAATCGCTAGGCCGCGAATTGGGCGTCATCCAATTCAGTGACCAACTCGTCTATCGAACGGCAAGGTCGCGACAAGATTTTGAAGGCGCGTTTCGATTGCTTCAGCACCGATACTTCGATGCGGGGTTGGCGTCGCCATCGGATATTGGCGTGCGTTTTTTCCCCTATCACCTCGCTAGCGAGACTCAGGTTTTTGTCGCGGTTCAGCGAGCTCAGGTGATCGGCAGCGTGAGTTTGGTTCGCAACGGAAAATCCGAGGGAATACCCATGGAATCGACCTATCCGTATGCTGTATCGAAGTTGCGCCAAGAGGGACGAATATTTGGAGAGGCATGCTCGCTAACCGTCAAGAGTCCGAATAATCTGTCCACTGGAGAAGTGTTTAATCAACTTACCCGCCTCATGATGTTTTACGCGCGACGCGCGGGCCTGGATCATTTAATTGCAGTCGTCCATCCAAGGCACGCGAAATTTTATAAGTTGGCAATGGGCTTCCGCACAATTGGCGAATTGACACCTTACCACCAAGCCGGCGGTCAACCTGGAATTCCCGTGCTCGGCAGCGTTATCGATCCGTCTAGCTACAAAACACGTTGGCGCAAGTTCTACTTTGATGATAATTTTTCCGAAGACGAATTGAAACCGCGACCAATGAATCCTGTCGATCGCCTTTACTTTCAATCACTCCTTGCACCCAATGCCAGCGCCGCTGCCAGGAATGCCGCCTAGCGCGCGAAGCAAACGATTGTCGCATTTTGCGAATCCATTCACTCTCTCGGTCGTGATGGAAATCCTCGTTTAGCCTGCCATTCGCGCCAAACCGATCGCTGCCGCCGCGGGGCGCAACGTGTCATCTCAGGGCGGCGTTAGCGTCGCTTGGGTTTTCGTCGTCATCGACGCGTTGAACTGCCGGAATCGGCGTTAGTCGAGGACAATTTGGGATGCCGCCGTTAGCCGCCCCGTTGGACGCCCGGCCACACCGTTTTGACTGCGTTAATGTAACGCGGCATTCGGGCGGACTGAGAATTGGCACTCAAATGCCAATGAGTGCGACGCAGTTCTGAGACGCGGGTGGCTACTTGCCCCGCCAACAAAAGATGCATCCGCAGTGTCTCTGGGTGATCTTTGTGGAAATTGGTGGTCATCAATTTCAATTCACTGTGCTCAACGCCAGCGAGGCATAACCTGACCTAGACCTATAACCCGCACAATGCGTTCAAACATGCTCTCAAAGTTGAATCGGGTTCCAGATTGTGACGAAATAGGTATGCAGCGTCGAAAGACGACACCAAATGCAACCTAAATTTTGACAGTCCGCTTTGAAATCGGGGGGTTTCATGCCGACGTGCGCCGCCCTCAGCGACGCAAACTTTTCGAATTCTACTCGTCCGATCCATCTAATCTACTCTTGTCAATTCGGCTACCCCCATGTTTCTACCCGCTACCTGCGAGCGGTCCGCTGACGCTGCGGCCGAGCAACTCGATCTCTCCATAGCACGATCAAGATCGGAGCTTGAAGAGGCGTTTCGTCTCGTTTACGACTCATATCTACAATCGGAACTGACGTCTCCCAATGCTACTGGGATGCGACTGACGCCGTATCATTTCCTTCCCACAACGGAAGTGATGCTCGTGCGAAGTTCCGGTACCTCAATCGCCACTGCTTCCTTAATCGTTGACGGCGAACTGGGCTTACCGGCAGAGTCGATCTACGCTCGTGAAATCGACTCATTGAGAAATCGCGGTCTTCGAATGGCGGAGGTCGGGTGCCTTGCCGATCGCCGAAAGTCGCCTGCGCGTTTCATTCGGATGTTTAGGCTGCTGTCCACGCTGATTGCGCAAGCAGCGGAATTCCGAGGGTGCAACGCTCTGATTGCGGCGACACATCCGACGCACGCGAGATTTTATACCCGTCAACTTGGCTTCCGACAGATTGGCGAGCTGCAAGCGTGCCCCTATGCCTTAGGGAATCCCGCAGTGGCCCTGTTGATGGACTTTGAGCAACTCCGAGGCAGCGCCATACACACGCACCTATTCGGCAAACGGTTCTCCTACTCTGAGTTGCGGCCGTTCGAGTGGGACAACGTCACCCGAGAGCATTTCCAGGCCATTTACCGGCAAACTCAGCCAAATGCCCGCCCCACCAAACTAACGCCGGTGGTCGGCTTGCCGATGGGCACGGTTAGCCACGCTTCAATCGAAATCGGATCAGCGTGGTGATTCCGGCGAGGGCGGGGGGTCACCCCTCTGGAGCCTTCGCGAGAGGGGGATATCGCTTACCACCATATTCTTCCCATTTCTCCCCCCTTTCCAGGCCCTCATCATCGTTGCAGCCACTATAATCCGACGAGTTCGAAGCTTGCCATGTCGAATTCTTTTCCTCTGCTTTTCGTTGGTGCGCAACTCGCGACCGTTCGGTAATCCCGAATTGTTGCAAATTGCTTGGATTTTTCATCAAGAATGACTAAAAAAGCCGGAACTTCGACGGCGGGAAACGAATGCGCCAACGGACGAGCGATCTGACGGTTTCATTTTTGGGGCTCTTGCGATGGATTCTTGATGAGCAATTTAAGACGACTGCTGGTCTTTCACCGAAATTGTCTATTTCGAGATTGCTTGGCGACGTTCCTTTCTAGTCAACTTCAGTACGACGCAGTTTCAATTGACCACACGAGTGTGGAGCAAGCCCAAGAATTGGTTCAAGACGCCGCATCCGTTTTGCTGCTGGATTTGAATCTTCCTGATGGCATGACCGTCGAAATCACTCGCGCTAACATTGCCCGACAAGTCAACGCGAAAGTCATCTTGTTGGTGCCCGACGATCACGATCGATTGGTCGAGTGCATTGCCGCGGGTGCTCATGGATGCGTATTGGAACGGTCACCACTCGAAGATCTTGGCGTGGCAATCCGCAAAGTCCTCAATGGCGAGACCTTTTGCTCGCCTGACATTGTGACCACCATGTTTTCGGAACTTGCACGCTTCGCCAACATGCAGGGTGAATCACGACCAGTTCCCAAAGAAGGTCGATTGACATTGCGAGAACTGGACGTGCTAGATTTACTTGCCCAACGCAAGAGCAACAAGCAAATAGCCTCGGAGCTTTCGGTGTCATTGTTCACGGTCAAGAACCACGTTCACAACATTCTTGAAAAGCTTAATGCGGAGAGCCGAATTGAAGCGGTAGAAATCATGCGTCAACAGCATGCCCTTGGCCGTTCGTCGCCGTTACGCGCCCATCCAGGTCAATGATGCGACGAGTCCTCTACATTGATGAGTTGACTGATGTTGGACGCTCACGATTGGGTGAGTTGCAAGAAAAGCTTGCGGACGATGTGTTGCTTGAAGGAGTCGACGAATCCGTTCTTGCACTTGATATCCCAGATCCAAACCGATGGGACCTAATCGTCGCGGACCTTCGTGGCATGGATGAATCACGACAATTTCTCATTGAGGAATTAGTAGAAACAAGTCCCGATACAGTACTCATTCTCATCGTGGACTCGCTGAACGAACGTGCTGCTGCTGCGGTGCGTTGGTATGGCGCCGTTGACTGCATATCGTGGCATGACGGATACGAAACTTCGGCACGGGTCATTCGCCAATTTCTCTTGCGGCTAAAGATTGCGAGGGATTCGATTTCGTCGATGAATAGCCGCGTCGAAGCGTTTGATGTGACGTTGGAACTCGGCCTTGACCGTCTCGTGGCTGAGCCACTTGCAAACTACACGTTATGCCACCTTGCGCAAATGGACGTGTGCGGATTGCGTAGTCAACTTCGATCAATACGGGCTTTCGAAGAAGCCGTAGAACTCTTGCTGGAAACCGAGTCCTCGAAGTGCGCCGGCACCGATTCGGACGACCGCGATGCATCGGTCACAACGGCTCCGAGTGCGGACGCCGATCCCATCATTGGCTCGCACCACATCCCTCCCTTTGCCCGCGTCCGTCTTCACCTCTCGCGAGATGGGTTTAGGTTTACGCTGCGGGGAAGTTCTGGTATCGCCGACTATCCAAACATGTGGTTTGCACCACTACTGATGGATGAAGTGGAATACCACGAGAGTCGACAGGAATTGGTGATGTTGCAACTTCCCGATGATGTCTGCAGCGTCGTTTCCGACGCGATGGCACGCCATCTTGCTGCTGACGTAGATCAGCACGATCTCCTCAGTGATGTACTGAGAGTCGTCAGAGAACGACAGGGTCATGTATCTCACTAGCAGCTGCTGAGGAAGTCCTTTTTCCCTCAGATTTCACGCTCTAACTGACACGTCACGGTCCATTCTTAGCCCTGGTTTTGGATACCGGTGGCTTCCGAAATCTGCTGGGCTTAGGTGACAAAAGAGCGGAAACACGATTTGACGTCGGGGCTCAACTAGTTTCAGTCCGACGCCTGATAGTATCCTCACCGGGTTTACTCCGGCTTGCCCAGGCGAGTTGGATCCATCACCAGGACTAGTTCTTCTGGCAATGCGGAATTTATCCCTGGCAGCAACCCCCGGATGATGACTGCCTCCACCCCGAATTTCGTCGCGCGGGGTGATCGGGCGACTCGATTTTCTTCCTGCTTGGGTGGAATCCCTGACCGACCAGAGTTGAATCCGCACGTACCACGCGATCTAAATCTGCCCGTCGCGCGTTCGGACAGCACTGGGCTCGTAGGGCGTTTGCATTTGGCCGAGACCGGGAGCGTGAGGAACTATTCGGATTTAGGAAAAAAACAAAAAAGAACTAGCTCGGTGAACCACTTTTTACGCGTTCATTCATAGACCTCAATTCGTCCTCTTTTGGTGCTTGAGATTCATGGTATTGCCTTCTTGTGTTCGCCAAAATTCAGCCATCACGGAAGGAACCATTACCACTCCAATTGAAGATCCTCGCTCATGGAAAAAACTCGTGTCTTGCTCACAGTTGATCAACGATTTCACTCGCAACTACTCAAACACTCACTCGAAACGTGCCAAGACGTTGAGGTAGTTGGCGAAGCCACAGACGCAATCGAGTGTCTGAAGCAACTGGCTGCCAAACAGCCGCATGTCTGGATTCATTCATGGGCCGATGGCGACGATTTGGCTGCAATTAAATCACATGTGTATTCGATCCAACCTGGCATATCAATCATTCAGATCAACCCTGATGAACCGGCTGGATACATCCAATTGCCAGTCAACACCCTCTCCGAACTGCTGTGTCTCGCCACCCAGTCACGACAACGCATGGAGGTCGCATAGTTTCCTTGAAACCAACGTACCGACAAGTCCGCCGACTGATTCTCTGATTTAACGATTCTTTGTTTTGTATTTGAATATCGATTTCTAACTTTCTTTCGCGTCGTCTCAAAGGATTTCAAAATGTCCGATATTTTAGTTTTTTCGCCTCTTGTGACTGATCGTGTCGCCTCCATTCGCAAAGCGATTGACGTCTCGCTACTTGCGTCTCAAAAGAAGTGCCTCCAAACAAGTTCCGGAGAGCTTGAAATGAAAGTTTCTCAGTCATGGGCCGAACGAACTGCGGCATTCCAATTGGTCCACCAAAATTACTATCGCTCGGGCTTGACCGCCGACAATGCAATGCAAATGCGAGTAATGAAGCACCACCTAGTCGATACCACGGACGTCTTGATTGCCAAGCAAAACGATAAGGTCGTGTTCACAGTGACGTTGGTTCGCGATGGAAAATATGGCGTGCCCTCCGAATCGTTGTTTTCTGAAGAAATTGCTAACATGCGATCCTCGGGTTTACGCATCGCGGAGGTCTCTTGTGTCGCCAGCATCTGTGGCGACGAAAACAAGAAGGCCAAGTTTGAACTCCTGGTCAAAATGATCGGATTGACAATCCAGACGGCGCGCCGTCGTGGCGTCGATCGATTGGTACTCGCTGTTCATCCTCGACATGCAAAGGTTTACCAACGCCTGTTCGGTTGCGTCGCCTGTACCGATGTGCGCGACTACGAAGCAGTGCAAGGAAATCCTGCGGTGTTATGCGTTCATGACTTTGCGGAACTCGATCAGCGACGGTATCCGCTGTTTGACCAAGTGTATGGCACCACCTATGGACCTTGGCAGATGGATGGAACTCGCATGTCCAAGGACGAAAAGTGGTTCTTTCGTCAAGCCATGAGCGGCCATTCCGACCAGTCGCTCCCCATGGCGGCATAGTCTGCAATTCTGTTGGCGGCCAGAATCGTAGCTTACGAGATTGATGAACGCCTCGATGCAGTACTACTTGTGCTGCCTTTGTGTTCTAGAAGTGGCGCTTGCACAGCCTATTGTTTTCATACCAATCTACGTGCAAGCGAGCGATTGCGGACTGCTTCCGATCGCGTTCCATTGGCGTGTCTGCACCCGCCACGATCGATTGAAGCGGACCAACCGTCACGAGCGGAAGAGTCGAATGTGTTGGATACCAATTTCGCCTCCCGATGCTGAATCGCGTGAAGCACGTCATTTGCGGTGTCCTATGGTTCATCGGTTTTACCTTACTCACAAGGAAATTCGATGCGCAGGGTCGTTATCACAGGACTGGGTACCGTAGCACCTCCTGGGACAAATACGTCCAAGGCCTGGGAAGGGGCGCTATCCGGTCGCTCAGCGATTCGGAAAATTTCGCTGTTTGATACCTCGGAATTGCCGGTACAGATTGCTGGCGAAGTAACCGATTTTGATGCGACCGAACTGCTGGGTGCAAAAGCGGCGCGGCAAACATCACGCTTCGTCCAGTTCGCTGCGGTGGCTGCGGACGAAGCACTGCGTGATGCGAATTTCGATAGCGAATCCATGAGCGAGCACTGCGGCTGCGTCATCGGTGTCGCCATCGGCGGTCTGGGCGAAATTGAGCAGAGCGCCTGCGAGCTCAGTGAACGAGGCCCTTCGAAAGTTTCGCCGCTTACTTTGCCTTATGCCATTCCCAACATGGCAGCCGGGTTTGTCGCGATTCAGTTTCAATTGAGAGGCCCGAACTTTGCTATTGCGACTGCGTGTGCCAGTGGGACGCACGCCATCGGCGAGGCCGCACGCCTGATTCGCGATGGCGAAACCGACATGATGTTGGCCGGTGGAGCCGAAGCAGCCATTTGCCCCTTGTCCATTGCTTCATTCGCGAGAATGAAAGCGCTGAGTCGTCGCAACGACGATCCGTATCGCGCGTCTCGACCTTTTGATGCTGACCGCGACGGATTCGTAATGGGTGAAGGCTGTGGTTTACTTGTTCTCGAAGAATACGAACATGCAAAAAAACGTGGCGCTAATATCTATGCGGAATTAGCCGGATATGGAATTTCTGCGGATGCCTTCCATATCACGTCGCCAGGGCCCGGGGGTGAAGGACTCGCCCGCGCGATACGCAAGGCTCTCTCGTCAGCTGCGATTAATCCTGACGAAGTTGACTATGTCAATGCTCATGGAACTTCCACGATGACCAACGACATGCTTGAGAGCCAAGCGATTCAGGCGGCCTTTGGGTCCGCAGCCGATACCCTTTCGATCTCATCGACCAAGGGCGTCACAGGCCATTGCCTCGGTGCGGCAGGGGGAATCGAAGCGGTCTACACAGTACTTGCCATCAAGCATGGTGTTGTTCCACCGACTGC
This sequence comes from Pirellulaceae bacterium, assembly GCA_041741195.1. Classification (GTDB taxonomy): domain Bacteria; phylum Planctomycetota; class Planctomycetia; order Pirellulales; family Pirellulaceae; genus JBBSJZ01. The sequence continues at coordinate 160,077 of JBGSKM010000002.1, read as the reverse complement.
GAATCTCGACAGCACCGACGTCGATTGCCCACTCGACTACACGCCCAAGACCGCGCGGGAGCGAAACATTCGTTTCGCGCTGAGTAACTCGTCGGGATTCGGCGGACAAAACGCTTGCTTAGCCTTCAAGAAACTCATCTAGTTTATGCGAGAAACTATTGTGTCACTGACTTCAAATCCTTCGACGCTGGCAGTCGTGAATCAGATCCATCACGATGACGCTTCATCTCTGGAACAGCCGCCACGATTGGTGCGTCTGACCCAGATTCAAGCTGGCTCTTGGCTTGGCTATCTCGAACGGATCTGCTCGTCAAACCGCCCCTTGGAGAATGGCAAGCCAGCTCTGGAAAGTCTCAGGCAACTTCACCACCTGTTATCCGATGCCTGCTGGCTAGCACGTTGGAAGCGGGAAAATGTAATCCTCGAGGTTTGCATGACGATGCTCCCGGGCTTGTTTGCGGATTTACTCTCACTCAGCCAGCGCGAACAAACCAAGCAAGATTTCGATACGCTCGAAGAAATGATCTTCGAACTTGGCGTCAACTTGCAGCCGTAAACGGCCGGACAACGTAATTCTCCACGTCGCTTCGATCGCGTGACGCCCACGATCATGACGCAAACACCCACCCCAAACTGCGGCTGGGACTGCCCCCAAGGGGGAAGTCTGCTATACTACGCAAGGCAAAAAAATATGAACCTCAACTATCTCGAGCCCAGCTGGTCGAGCGTCATGGAGCCTACCATTGTGACCAACGACGAACATTCCGGAGCGAAACTCGCGCTCCCTCCGAGTGGGGCCAGCGACGTGCATTGGGATTACGCCGAGGCGTTTTCGCGTAATCTCGGTTTGATCTCTCCCTCCGAGCAAGAGCGACTGCGGAATTGCCGCGTCGCCATTCCAGGAATGGGGGGGGTGGGCGGTTTGCACTTGATGACCCTGGTACGCATGGGGATCGGCAAATTTCGAATTGCGGATGCCGACACATTTGCGGTTGCAAACTTCAATCGGCAGTTCGGGTCCACGATCGAGTCTGTCAACCAGAACAAAGCAGAAACCCTGGCCTCCGTTGCTCGCTCCGTCAATCCTGAGCTTGAGATCGATGTTTGCACGAAGTTTGTGGACCCATCAAACGTCGCCGATTTTCTCGATGGCGTCGATTTGGTGATCGACGCCGTCGATTTCTTCGCCTTCGACGCGCGGCGGATGTTGTTTCGCGAAGCCAGGAAACGAGGGATTTGGGCAGTGACAGCCGGGCCGATCGGTTTTAGCACCGCATGGTTGAGTTTTGATCCGAACGGCATGTCGTTTGACGAGTATTTCGATTTCCGCGACGACATGGACGCCCTTGATTTGTTTGTCGCGTTTGCCCTTGGCTTAGCTCCCAAGACAACCCACGTCCCCTACTTTGATTTCTCGTACGTGGATCGCGAAAGCGGTCGCGGACCCTCCGTTGCCGCCGCATGTCGGCTGGCTGCCGGAGTCGTCGGGGCAGAGGCCGTGAAGGTTTTGACCGCCAGAGGTCAAATGAAACCAGCACCCCACTATCACCAATTTGATGCCTACCGCTATCTCCTCAAGCAAGGTCGATTGCGGTTTGGAAATCGCGGACCAATCCAGCGACTGAAGCGAAAGATCATGCGCAAACGGATGATCGAACTTGGATTTAGCCCATCTTGATTGGCGATTTAGTGTGAATGCAAGCAGTCGATTGTCGACCGCATGGCACCCAGCGCATCACTTGAAAGGCAAGGGAATTGAATGGAGAAAACTGCTCTCGACACGTTACTTGAAGCCGCGATTCTTGCCCCCTCAGGCGACAACACACAACCCTGGCACTTCAAGGTCGATCGCCAACAGAACTCCATTCTGCTTGATGTGGATCCTACAAGAGACACGTCGCCGATGAATGCGGGACAGCGTATGGCGAGGATTTCGCTTGGGGCAGCCCTCGAAAACATGGTTCGCACAGCCCACTACAACCAGTGGACTTTCCAAATTGACGACGCGCCGCCAAATGGATTGATTCGGTTCACATTGCAACCCAATGCTCTCGTCGGATCCATTGATCCGTTGCTGCGAGATCGTGTTTCAAATCGACGAGCTTACACCGGACCAACACCGCCAAAAAAAATACTAGAAACTCTGGAAAGCTCGGAAAGGCTGAGTCAAGCATCTTCATCGCAACCGTCGACGGAGACTATCTTGATAACCGACACAGAGCTTCTCTCCACGCTAGCAGGACTTATTGCTCGTGCCGACGCATTGATTCTCGGCACTCGATCCATCCGTGACGCCTTTCTAGAGAAAGTGCGATTTGATGTACCTCCCAACGAAAAAACCAGCGAAGGCTTATCGTTGGGCTCACTTGAGGTCTCGGGCATCGATCGATTTTCTCTTCGAATGATGAAACTTTTATCTCCTCCGGATACGCTCTTGCAACTTTTGGGTGCAAGAAGCGTATTTTTTCGGGTTGCGTCAAAACTGGCGTCGAGCGCCTCCGGATTTTGTTTGATTGCATCTCTGAAAAGCGATAAACAAAATGACATTGATGTCGGGCGAGCATGGCAAGATGTCTGGTTGCGTTTGACGCAAGAACGTCTGGCAGCACAGCCCATGATGTCACTGCTTGTCATCCAGAACATGTTTGATAACGGCAAGCGAGACCTCTTTAACCGACGTGACCAAGCGGTCAGCGCAGACTTGCTTGAGCAATTCAATGCATTCTGCTCGAAAATTACGCATGGCCGTCCGGCGGCGTTAATGCGATTCGGGAGCGCTGCCGAACCAAGCGGCCGGGTTGGTCGGCTATCACTTGAGAAACTTGCGATTGATGTTTTATCGACAGAGAGACCGCCGGGCACGCTGCAAAACAACCGCACTGGTTGCGCATAAAAAAACCGCAGCACCTAACAAGTAAGTGCTGCGGCTCGATCTCAATAGAGTTTACGTTTCACCAGCGGTGTTACCGACGATTTCTTCGACGACGGGCACCGACTGCACCGAATGCGCTCGCAATGGCGAAAACGGCAAGTGAAGCTGGCTCAGGCACAGGAGTCGCGACAAAAATCCCACCCTGCAGCCCTGCATTGAAGTCGCCGGTACCCAAACCACCAGCACTAGGGGTGTAGCCGCCCTCATCGAAAGCTCCACCAAAACCTGCAGCAGCTCCGATAGCATTAAGCGCTAGAATTTGGGCAGCGTTGAGTGGCACGACGTCCGCCTGAACAAGTTGCGAAGTCGAAACAGCCAAGAAGTCGACGTCAGTGAATGCTCCAGACGATGTCTCCACGTTGCTGATAAACGTATCACCAGGAGTTCTCTCTTGGAACACAAATGCACCGTCGCCCTGAGTCTGACTTACGACAGCCTGACTTCGATTGACTGATGACGCAGCAATTGGCCCAAAGTTCCCTGCTGGAGAAAGGCCGAACAACGACCCTGGCAGAATTGAACCTACGGGAGCCAAATCATAGGTGGCAAATACTGAACCAAGGTTCCAATCGAGGGGATCAGTTACCTCAATTGAGCTTCCCGAAAAAAACGTACCTGGTGCGGTGGTGAACATGACCGAGCCCGCCGTGAACTTAGCCGTAGGAGCACCGGGGAAGCTGCTCTCAATCGTGCCTTCAACGGCGAAAACGGCATACGTCAAATTTCCGCTTGTCAGCGGATTGCCATTGAAGCCACGCAACAGGCTGCTGTTCGCGAACGCTGAGGTTCCGTCGAACGCCGTACCCAGTCTTGCAATTCCAACAGTCCGAATCGTCGAGCCAACAGTAAACGGAACACCACCTACTTGATTAGTAAATAGCTGCCCGTCCACGAGCGACATATGCAGAACTTCAGTCAGCGGCGGGTTGGCCCCTGAGTTGTTGAGGGTCGGAAAGGCGGCAATGTCTACCGTACCGTTCGACGTGATGTATCCGGCTGACGCTGACGTCGCGGACAGGATGGCAGCAGCGCACACGAGCGCAGCGCCTAGAAAACGAAATTTCATTTCAAATACCTAAAACTTAATGGAAACTAAAAACCAAACAGTAAACACACTGAACTTCGAAATTAAAGCTCTCAAGCATGCTGTGGTGGTTTAATCAGTCCATCAAATTCAGGTGGTGGAGGAAGGGCGCAATTGTGCGTTTGAAGCCGTTCAATTTCACGTGGATCAATCAACGAGGTGCAACCACCCAGAATCGCCGATACCGATCCAAAGCCGCTTAAACCATTGGTAGGGCTTCCACTTAATCCCCGAGAATCGCCGTCAGACTCTTGCAAATCTGATTTCGAGTGCTCCGCGTCCCAATCTCCCCAACCAATCATCTCCAAGGTCGGCGAACCAATCAACTCGATCGGCGCATCGCCCTCACCCGGGACCAATAACCCAGCTTCGGCTGTCCCGCAGCCGGCGAGGATGAGTACGGCGAAGATAAAAGTGGAACGCATGCGGTCAGTTTAATGCTTGTCGGGGGGTGCTGCAAGCCTTCCTGATCCAAAAAATCGGAATTTTCGCAACTAACCACGCGGGCCCCTGAACAAATAGCGTATCAAGCTGCCCCTCCATCGACTTTTGCATCTCCAGGCGGCACGCTACAGGAGGGTGGAGGCCATTCCCCCCCTTGCCATTTTTCAAACTTAGTCAAGCGTCGTTCTCCGCCTCGCAGAGCGAAGAAACCTAGCCTTCGGGCGACGCGAAGTGGGGAAGTGGGCTCCCAGATCGACGTCGACTATCAGCAATCGGGCTCAATTACGTCGAAGCTCATTCGCTACGGCTCTGGAAATATCGTTGAATGGGGCGTTCGACGAAGACGTTTACAACGCCGGCAACCGTTACGGTCAGCGCAAACCCCAGCCCCCCAATTAGTAGCTGGTTACCAGGCAAACTGGCCTTGTCGGTGGCGAGCACGGCGATCTTGAGGCACGGCATGTGAAAGAGATAGAGACCGAACGAAATCGTGCCCAGCCCACGCAATGGCATACTTTCCAATAGCTTCAAAAGGCCGGAGTCGCGTTGGAAGAGGATTGCCATCGTGACCAAGGTTGGCAGTAACGGCAATGCGAAGCGTCCGAACGGCAACGTCAGAGCGTCTTCCAGTGGCGTTGTGATCATGATGAAAGCGGAAAGTGTGGCCCCCCAGAACGCTAACCCGCGCCAAATTTGGATAGGCTGGCCGTTCGGACGAGCCGGGAACCGAGTCGCGAGATACCCAGCAGCTGCGCCCATGATGAATATTGGCATGTGAGCCAATGTCGATTTAGTCAATACGAAGCCGTCTGGGCTGACGAACCGACGGTCGAAGGGCCACGACTCCATTTGCAGGGCCAGCGTCATGACTAGGAAATGCAGCATGTAGCTGCCGCCACAGAAAAGCAGTAACACAACAAAGCTTCCGCGCAGCGAGCGTCCAAGTACGGACGCAAGCCATAAGATGAAAGGGAGCAACAGATAAAATTGCGATTGAATCGGTATGGTCCAGAGCGGTTCACTGATGCCGTAGAAAGAGAATTCAGCGAAATTGTGAAGCAGTAGTGAGTGGAGAATCGTATCCTCAATCTCCAGTGAGTTCTGCCAATGCTTTCTGTAGGCGACCAGAGCAACCAGACATACAAAATAGGCCGGAAGAAGGCGTGACGCTCGCTGAGTTGCATAGTCAAAAGGATTCTTCCAGGGACGCCACTTCAGCGGATCTCGCCAGAAGCCAAGCGTCAGCAGATAGCCGCTGAGCAAGAAAAAGAACAAGACGCCAATACCGCTTTCAACAAAACGATGAAAATCAAACACCCAAAGTTTTCCATCCATCGCCACAAGATGACGCATATTTGACAAGAACACGGCCAATGCCGCGATCGCTCTTAACCCATCCAGTCCAGGTAAATGCGAGGTGCCAGTTCGAGCCTCCCCTATCACGTTCAATCCTACGGCTATTGGGCGGCTTGCGATGTTTTATTCAGGAAGCGGCAGCACTCGATCGCGGACGCAATCAACATTCCGAGCGTGAGAAACCCCACCGAGACGATCTGGACTATCGCGAAACGAATCAATAGCGAGTAATCGTCCAATAAATGTTCGCGGTCGGGGCTGAGTAGAAACTGCCTCGCTGAGAACACTTGCCCGTATTTGTCCAGCCTGGGATTAGTTCCAATTACCAGCAACTGCCATCCGAGCGGAACACTCAAACAAATCGCGAACAACACCAATGTGAGCCGATTTAGCGATCCCGTCAGACCTCCGTCGCGGGCCGAAGTGATGGACCGAGTCAGCACCGCACTCACGAGTCCCATCAGCGCAAACCATACGGGAATGGTGATTATGCCAATACTCTCGCCATACGCTACGAGCAGTTCCGTCACGTTGACCGTGCATGCGTGCGTCACCACAACACTGTACGAAGTCATGAGCAACAGGGTGACGGCCACCAACCCGGGGTAGAAATTCCGACCAAACTCACCCAACGTCAGGCGGACTGCTACCGTCCAACTGATCAACGGAGCTGCAAAAAACGCTTGAAAACGCAGGCATCGCTCCAGCGTGGAGCCGATCGCGAGCACGGGAGTTCCTACCAAATCGTCGATCGACTCGACGGGGACCGCGATCACAAGAAGCAGAAAAACCGAAGCCCCGACCAGCATGGCAAGCGGGATAATCGTCGCGGCGAAGATAGAAGGCCGCACTCGCCACAGGTTTCCGAAATGCATCGGTGCGGCTCCACAGATAACCAGCGACAACCACAAAAATGCCAATGAAAGACTGGTTCGATCCTCGAAAAGTTCCTTGACATTGTAAGGCACACTGTCCAGCTTGAGCGCATAGTGCCCGAGGGCGACGAACGGAGGTAACGTTCCCACAACCAGCCACGACACCGCCTGGACACCAAACTTCGTGGTACACGGCCACGACCGGGAGTGGACCGCCACCAAGGATATTGCTACTCCGAAAAACAGCGAGAGAATTGTTAGTGCTGGCACTTTGTCAAGAATTTCGATGGTAGCGGTTGGCAAAATCTGGACGTGCATACTGGTAGGCAATGCCTATGCCGAGTCCTCCGCCTAGGCAGCGGACAATCACTTCGGTGACGTCCGCAAAATGGCTCGGTAGAAAAATTTGCAAAAGTTCGATCCCGATTGCCAAACCTACGATCAGAAGCCAGGCGATCGCGAGGACGATCAATTGTTGCCCTGTCCGCATGGTCATTGCCACCGCCATGACGACTGCGAGACAACCTAATGGGGCGAAAAGTATGATATTCGCAAGTGCCGACGAGATCGCATTGAATTCCGAGCCGTGATAGAGTCGGGCGAACGGAATTGAGAAGAACCCCTCGTAGGCTTGACGGAGGTGAACTTTATCCCGAGTAAAATCGAATGGCGCGCAGAAAATGCCGACTAGAAAGCATGCATAGACCATCCCCAGTACCGCTGGTCGGACAATCCCTGTCGGTACGGTTTCGCCGCCAAACTTGACTGGACATTGCACGGATATCGACGAACGGCTCAGTTGCACTTGCCGGATTATCCAGTAGCCCAATGCGACGCCGGCGGTTCCAAGCAAGACATCGGTGGTCGACGTGAAGCGGCTGTAGATGATGATTTGCAAACATTCAATACCGGCAACGATCAAACCGCCGAGCAAAAGTGCGCCGGACCAATTTCGCAAGCGTCCCGCCGGAACGCGATAAACGCCGACCATTGCCCCCAACGGGACATGAATCATCACGTCACGAAACATTCCATAAAGTCCGTGGTAATTCAGCTGCAGATCTGCAAATGGAATCAACACGACGCGACCGGATTTTAGTTTCTGCCAGAGTTCCGAGATACTGATCGTCAAGTCCAACGGCAATACTTGGTAGATCACCAGGCCAATGAAGTAGGCTTCAAGCAGCCAGTCAATACGGCGTTTTCTTTGCTGAACATGATATTCCCGCAACCAATCGATCAGCGTTTGACCCACGACTAGCCACAGTGCCGCTCCTAGCAAGCCGCCAATGGATTCGGCGACGATATCATTTTGCGAGACGGTGCGTGGTGGAAACCACAATTGCGTAAACTCAATCGTGACACTTAGCAGAAAGCAGCCGACGCCCACAAAAGCCATCTTGAAAATGGCAAGGTAATTGTTGCGACGATCGACAGCCCACACACCCAAGCACAAGAATCCGAGGGGGACGAAGAGCAGAATGTTGGATACCCAGTCGGCTCGCGCGGAAAGGTCCAACCGCAGGTACGGGACCTTTCGAAACTGCTCAATCGCGTCGTCCAATGCGAGAGCGCGATATTGCAGCGGAACCAACGAGCCGTAGACGGCAAAAACAAGAAATCCGACTGCGCCAATGAGGAGGTGAAATCGCCGAGGAGGCGGCGCAGTCGAATCATAATTAGCTGGCTTGCTCATTAACTTTTTATCTTTCGCGACCAAGCATCGAAAGCACTTCACTAAGCACCCGAACATGAGTTTCTTGACTTAACTCACGTAGCAGCGTCTCTCCGAGACGTTGAATACTGCGAGGCTCGGAGAGACTCGCCTACGTGTTTTGCTGATTTACTTACGTCGCGGTGCTTAGTGCCTCGAGAATGACTGGATGCGGCATTGTTACCCGACGCATCACGGCGTGTTGATATAGTTCGCATCACAACCCGACGCGTGGGCGAGGGACCCGCTGTGACCCAATGACGGTTAATAGTCCCTCGCTCACCGGCGTGTTGATCTATTTCGCATCACAACCCGACGCGTCAGCGAGGGACCCCTTGTGACGCAATGACGGTAAATTCTCCCTCGCTAACGCGTCGGTTTATGATTAAATCAACGAGCCGTCACGCGTCGGGTTACGATTAAATCAGCGACGGGATCTCGGTCAATCCCTTGACGCATCGGGTTGTGATTCTTTCGAGCAACTTTCATTCGTTCTCGCGGCATTAGGTTGCGACGGAGGAGCGGGACACTGGGCGGCGACAATGATCAAGAATCAACGTACGTCAGAGCATCAGTTCGTGACGGCACTGTCTGGGAGCCCTAGCACGCCAGCATAAACGTTGACGACTTTTTCCATCCGGCGGCGAAAACTCCAGTGCTGGGCGATTGTTTGAACCGCGTTTTCGGCGAATCGGACTCGCATCTCAATTGACCTGGAAAGTTCTTCAAGAGCGGCGGCGATTTGCTCCATGCTTCCGGACTCGATGAGGCGTCCATTGACACCATCGTCAACCAATCGCCCCACGCCGCCAACCTTGGTGGCGATAACCGCTGTTCCGACCGCCATTGCCTCCAGTACCACATTGGGAAGTCCTTCACGGTGACTGCTCAGCACGAAAATGTCGAGTGACTCCAGGAAGCCGACGGTGTCCTGACAGAACCCGATTAACTCGATGCGATCGGCCACCCCGGACTCGGCGATCACCCGTTTTAGTATCTCTTGATCGGGCCCCTCCCCAGCGATCACCAAACGAGCATCCATGCCATTTTTGACAACCCGGGTGAATGCCGCAATCAGCAAATCAAACCCCTTTTCTTCGGCAAGCCTTCCGATCGAACCAATGACAAGTTGATCCTTCGTTGCTCCAAATCGCTGCAATTTCGCCTCCGCGATCGGACGTCGACGACAGAATTGCTCATGATCGATTGCGTTCTCGATTAACACACATCGTGAGCCAGGCACGCCCGACGCAAGACATTCCTCGAGAACCGTTGACGAAACACAGATCACCTTTTCGTAGCGAGGGAGGAACCACCGCTTGTCCAGCCGGTAATATTTTGGCGTGTGACCGGAAAAATTGACCCATCCGTGCGCCGTCGTGACGAGGCTCATGGCATGAAATCGCTTCGCGATTAAACCGATCAGATTGGTCTTGTAATCGTGGGCGTGCCAGATGGCAACGTTGCGGTCGCGACAAAGCTTGACGATCTGACGCACCGCACGCCAATCGAACTTACTGCAATCCTCGATTTCGATCAGCGGCGCAGACTGTTCCTTCGCTCGTGCCCGTATTGATTCGAAGCCCGAGTCATGCGGCGGACGAAGAAAGGCACAAAGGGCGTCGTAACCGAGGTCATTTAAGAACCGGGGCGAATTGAGGATCGTCTTGTCCGGACCGCCACCCGTCGATGTGACGACGCGTGCGTGCATCACCAAGGGTCGTCGCCCATTCGGGCCGACTGCAGCGTTGGGACTTCGAGTTGTCGGGCTTGGCGATTGGTTCAATTCACGCTCGTCAGTAAAAAAAGTAGCGTTGGCGATCGTCGTGCACGTTATGCCGGTCGTCGTCTTTAGAATCGCCGACGCCGCTGATGATGGTTGGACGCGGCGGATGATCGTTGATTGGCGTGACACATGGATCATCGAGTGACCCGTTTGGAGGGCCAAAATGGACCAATCCCGCGAGCGAGTAAATAGGCTGCGAATAACGTTGCAGCCGAACCCAGTCGGACCAAGCGTTTTCTTTTTATCAAGGCAACGGCGACCGGTATAACAATTGCCAAAATGGCGCAACATGCGAGTAGCCATTTCCATTGACCGCCGCGGGAAGCCGCGATGATCAAGATGACTAACGAAGCAATGAACAGAGTCGCATATCCGATCGGCAGAAAAAGGCTTGGAATTTCTTTCGAAAATGAGCCTCGTTTCCAAGCGCTGCGCAAGTTTCCGCGACTGCGCCACATTTCACGACGAAAGAATTCCGTTAGTGTCTTCGATTCTCCCAAGTGGTGTACCGGATGGCTGCTGTCACGAAACAACTCGCCCTTTTCGGCCAGACGAAAGCTCAGGTCCGAGTCTTCACAGGTCGCCAACGACTCGTCGAATCCGCCGATCGCGTCGAAATCAGCCTTGCGTATCATCAGATTAAAAGCGGGTAGCCAGCTGGATGACTCCCAGGTTTCGCTGCGCGGGTGTGCGATCGTCTCGACCCAGCAACGCTCCACCCACGGAGCATCCGCTGGTGCGAGCGATTGCACCGATCCGACGGCAACGACGCCCGAGTCTGACAGCTTTGCTAACCCATGACTCAGCCACCCAGCCGGCAAGACACAGTCGGCATCAACAAAGACGATCACATCAGCCTGGTTGACAGCAGCGCCGGCATTGCGCGCCCGCCCTGGATTGCCAGGTTGCACGTGCACCACTTTCGCATTCATCCCTAACGCGATCTCGACCGTGGCATCCCGAGAAGCGTTATCGACCACCACCACCGAGATCGCTGTTTCGTTACCGAGATCGTCGTGCTGGCGGTTGATCGACTCCAAACAACGCTTCAAATGGCGTTCTTCGTTGTGCGCTGGGACAACGAAGAGAACGCTTCGAAGCGCTCCGCTATTCAATGAAGTCATTAGCGGCTCACCGTGCTTAGGCAAATCGATACGGCCTCTTGTGGTCAAATTCATTCAACTCGTGTCGCGGCATCGTGCGCAGCGCTACCCAATCGTGAGGTCTTGCTAGATGTCATGTACACCGGATCCTTGAAGAAATTCGAAACGATCCTTCCGAATCCAAGCACCATTTTGAACCCACCGTAGGACGTGTACGTCACTTCCGGAATCGCCGTAAGAATAAGTGTTCGCGGGCGCACGCTCGACACCCAGGTATGCGGCAATCGCGTCAACTTTGGCGGTTCCCTTGCAATTCTTGCCGATGATTGAACCGTGCCATCTCCCATCGTGTTGTTTGATCCTCGTGCAAACGACCTCGTCGATGCCGAAGGATTTTGCGATCGCAGGCACGAAAATTTCCGGACTGGCCGACAAAATAATGACGCGGTCACCGCGTTTTTGATGCGTTTTCAATAGACTGGTGCCCACGGGATGCAGCTTGGCCGGTAACCAGTTCTGGCAAAACCACCGAACGTGCTCAGCGACCAACTCGACATCATCATGTTGCAAGAAATCCCGAATCAGATCTTGCTTAAGCCGATAGTCGGGAATCAATTTCCCCTTGTACGCAGCACATCGCAGTGGCAATCGAGTCAACGATCCATATCGCGAATGCCGACGGCCAAATGTAATCAAGAACGCGAGGAACGAATCTCTTGTCGTCAGGGTCCCATCCAAATCAAAGATCGCAATTCCAGCCTCGCTTTTCTGAACGCTTGATGCGTCCAACGGATTCGGGCTTTCCTGCGAGTTCATCAATGACATCGGCGGCCTCACGATTCGATTTTACGAAACAGGTTCGAATAACTGTCAAACATTGCCTGCTCGGAAAAACGTTCGCACGCCACTTTTCGGCCAGCCGTACCCATTTTGGACCGCAGGTTGGCGTCGGCGGCGAGTCGCCAGATTGCTTCGGATATTGACTGGATATCTCCGACAGGGCAAATGATCGAATCTTGCTCCGAAACGACTTCCCGGACGCCGCCAACGTCGGTCGCGACGCACGGCAAACCGGCCGCCATTCCCTCGATCAGTGATAGCGGTATACCCTCACTCAAACTCGTGAGTAGTACCACGTCGCAACAGTGCAATATATCTGGAATATCGCGGCGAAGACCAAGCATATGCACTTGGTGATGGATTCCCATCGCCTCAATTTCTGCTTCGATGTGGCATCGTTCCTGCCCCTCGCCCACGATCACAAGGTGCACTGGCGGTTCTTTCCCTTTCAGTCTTGCGATCGATCGAACCGCGGTGACGTGATCCTTAATCGAATCAAGACGTGCAACCTGTGCGACAACGATGGCATTTGGCGAAATAGCCATTTCGGCTCGCAAATTTTTTCGTCCCTCGCCCCGATGGGGATCCACCAGGGGAACGAGATTGATGCCATTATAGATAACGTCAATCCGCTTTTCCGGAATCGACTCGTTCTCCACCAAAGCTCTTTTAACATGATTGCCCACGGCAATCACATGATCATGCCTCCGCAAAGCGAGTCGATTGAAGATCGCACGTTTTCGGCTGGGGCGATCCGGGAAAAAGCGACCATGCTCGGTAAATACGACAGGTCGATTGGGCCCAAACAATCGTGAACCAGCAGCGTAAAAGAATGGCGTGTACTGGTGGGCGTGAATGACGTCAACGCCCTGATCTTTGATGAAACGTGCAAGTCGCTTCATGCAGCCAATATCGATGCCTTCGCCACGCTCCAGCCGGTGCACCAAGAAACCATCAGCCTGCAGCCGCTCGCCCAATTCACCCACGGAATCAAGGCAGGCGAATACCATCTCGTACTTGCCATCAAGACAGCGAGCAATTCGATCGGCGAGTACTTCGGCACCGCCGGTGGTCATCGAGTGAAGGAGTTGACAGATCTTCATGCCGTTTACGCAGTAGCGTCTTGCCCTGCAAGTGCTGTGGGCTCAGTGGCCGAATTGCGTCGGAGGCCCAATTCGACAATCATCATCGCCATCAGCAAGTACGTATGGTTTGCCTGCGAATCCATGTGCCGTTGGACGACGCCACGGACACATTCCGGGTTGAGTAATCCGCGATCAAGACACTGCGGATTCAGCAAGATTTCTTCGACGACCGGTCGCAATTCTCGTTTCAGCCACAGACCGAGCCGTTCGTACGGCTGGTATCCTTTGACGCCAATCTTTGCCAAAACACGCATTTTGTAGTAGGACATGGTGCGCCGAATCGATGAAACACCAACAGGTGCGCCCGTATTGGAGTTTTTGGGTGCAAGGAATTCGGGCCGACGTTCCCGCAGAATGTGTGCCTGGATCGTCTCGCCGACCCGCAGTTGCGGATCTGTCGAAAAGACGGCATCGACGAATGGTCCGTTCAAGAATGGTAGACGCGGATCGACAACCGAGTTGAATTTTACCAAGGACATCGCCGTTTCCCGGCGGGTACGCTGGTCGAGGAACAACTGGCTGACCCGATCGAGCGGGTGATCGAAATGGTCCGTCTTGCGAAGGGACTGTTGCAGCGAATGACGGCCCGAGTCGGAGAACTCCGTTTTGTCCATCCCGACCAGCAGCGGCTCTTTCACATCCGCCGTCAAGTGGCTCTGCAGTCGACCCGACAACCAACATTCCAGATCGTTGCGAGAGGTACTTAACGGAAGCGATTCGTCAACGGAGAAATTATACGCCTTATGCATGTGCAGCAATTCTCCCACGTGCCCTCGCATCAGACTCCGTACACCCAACGACTCGTAGAGGGGTAAGGTGGGCATGACGATGCATTGCGAAAGGTAATGACCGTCGGTTAAATCAACCATCGTCTGGAGATGCTGGAGAAATCCTTCCAAGAATCCCTCACCGAGAATCAGTGACTCATACCGGCAGCCAGCGAGCTCGGCCAAACGCCGTGCCGACTGTTGGTCCAAGCTGCCTTCCATCCCGAGGCTGACGCAAGTGGGATGCACGCGATTTCCATCGATCAAGCCAAGCACGGTTCTTGCATCCAATCCACCGGATAGCGCGACCCCCAACCCATCATGATCGAGTGATTGCTGATCGACAGACTGTGCCAGGGTATCGGTCAGCGCGTCGAGGCTTTGCTTTGTGCTCGCGAATTTCTTTTGCAACCCAGGACGCCAATACTGTCGCAAGCGAACGGTGCTCTCGTTCACATCAAATTCAATGCAGGCCGCAGCCTCAGCCGCATGGATGGACTCATAAAAAGTATCATTATTCCAAAGGTGTCCGAACGTAAAAAACTGGACCACTCCATCATGGTTCAGTTGCAATTCCTGGCCGGCAAGAGACTTGATCGCATTGATACTCGTAGAAAATGCAAACTCGTCGCCATGGTGGCGATAGTAAATCGGCTTGCTGGCAAATCGATCGGTGACCAATGTCAGCCGCTTGGGGCGTTCATTCCAAATCGCAACCACGAATCGTCCCTCGACCTCGTTGAATGCGTCGATTCCGTTTTCTTCATACTTCGTTAGCAAATAGTCCGCCTGTTTGGATCGCGCTGCCGAAACGCCGAAAACTTCGCCATCGAAAGCGAGAATGGTGTTTTCGCTCGATGCAATCGCCGTACTGTGATCATCGGTCGCAGCGAGCACCACAGTGACGAAGTCACCTGACACCGACGACTTCGTGCGGCGCACCCATGCTGGCTTACGCGCAAGCCCCGATTCGAGCGACACGAATCGTGACGCCGTTACATCGCTAGCGCGGGCCGATGTGATTCC
Source organism: Pirellulaceae bacterium (assembly GCA_041741195.1). Classification (GTDB taxonomy): domain Bacteria; phylum Planctomycetota; class Planctomycetia; order Pirellulales; family Pirellulaceae; genus JBBSJZ01. The sequence continues at coordinate 145,005 of JBGSKM010000002.1, read as the reverse complement.
AGCAAGTCCTGGCATTTTTTATTTCTCGATCAATTCATTCAAAGGTCGCGACGTCAACTCAACTCAGATTGGCAAGGTCAACCATCACCAACTCCCTCAGCCAACCCACCATCAACAAAATGGTGAGGATCGTGCCGGCGACCCAAACACGTCGGGTCGGTGAGGGGAGATCCGATCGAAGGCTCACCACCGAGTACGCCGCGAAAATTCCCAAGATAGGCATCAATGGTAAATGATATCGTGAATGAGCAAACGCCGCCGTATGAACCGCACACGGTAACGCTATAAACAGCAGAACAAGCACCAGCTGCTTCCATGACAATGGAGCGGCAAGCAACCCAAATATCGCCGTCACGATTACAAATGCATATCCACCGCAGAAAGTGGCCGCGACCAATATTAACGTGACCTTGTTGACCTCGCCCCAAAGACCCATTCTCACACCTGCCGTGATTGTCCGATCCGGCTGCCAAAAGTTGAAAAAGCGGACGATGCTGCGCTTCAAAGAAAGACTCGGCTGTCCGAAAAAATAGCGAATCCCATACCTCATTGCTTTCTTGTCGATCTGGCCTTGAGTCAACGTGGAGTATTCGGGCGTATCCGCTGCGAGCACACGGTGCCATGATCGGTCGCCTGTGACATCCGTGACTGTCGCCCACGACCGTTCGAGCGGCGTGAATTCGTAGTTACCCATCATGACGTTGCGCCCCCCCATCACGTCCACAACAGTGAACGTTTTATGTAGACGCGTGTTGCGAATCGTCCAAGGGGCAAGGATCACCACGAAGACGGTGCTTGCGAAGAAAACGTACTTCAGTCGAACTCGAATGGGCCCGTTGATCGTCAAAGCCAAATAGCCAAGCAGTGGAACCGCGCAGACCCAAAGGATGCTTCGAGTTAGCGCCCCCAGGCCCAGGGCTGTACCGAGCAAGACTGCTGCCTTCCAATCGGGATTGTCCAGCAACCGGAATGCGGCACATACCGCCAGCACAAAGAAGAACGTGAATAGCGTTTCTGAAAGCACAAGGCAATTGAAGGCCAGCAGCGATGGGTAGAAGCCCGTCACTGCGGCGGCAAACAGTCCGACGTTGGGCCCAAACAGAGAACTTCCCAAGCGATGAACGAGAATCATCGTCCCCATGCTGATTATCGACTGGACACATGCTACCGCGAAGTAGTTCCCGATACCGAAAACCAGGTAGATTCCTGCGACCATGACTGGATACAAGGGCGGGCGGAGCGAAATGGGCACGCCCGCCTCGGATGTGTAGGCTCCCGTTTTAACCAACGTAACCGCCAACCGGTCATAATCCAACGCATCGGATATCTGCGGCATTTGGTCGCCGAAAAAAAATGCCAACACGATTCGCACGATCACCGCGGCCACGTAAATGGCAATGATCGACTTCCGTGTTGGAGAGTAATTTTTCATCACTAGGTGCGAGTTAGGTTTTGAAGTTCGTGGAAACGGTTCACGGGTGACTGAGTTCCTATATTGAACTTAGCCCCAAGTCCAAAGCGACGGCACCTGCGACGGCGTCACATTGAACACGTCGTATAACCATGGAAAGCTCACGAACATCAGACCGAAGAAAACGAAGACGGTGATCACCAGGTAAATCATCAGCCCCGTTTCTTTATAAAGCCGCTCGGGATTTTGAACGGCGCTGTCGACTTTCAGCGTCACGTGCATATACGCGCTAAAGAACCCAGCGATTAACGGCACGCTTAGAATCAATTCTAAGTGATAGCGAATGATAAAAACTCCCAACATCAATGCCGCCCCGCTGGCATAGAAAAACATGCTGACCAGCAACTTGTTGTCATCGTAATAGGCGAATGACTTACGGTACGCGGCGGCAACGGCCTTGTCATTGATCTGGCGGTACTCAGCGAATCGTTTACTCGCCATAAAGAATGCGCCAATCATCCAATACGAAAGAATCAACGACATCGGTGGCAATAGGTGGGCGGTGATTGTGAACCAGCCAAGCATCAAACGTAGCGGATTATTGACTGACTCCGATAAAACATCGAGGTAGGGTAGTTCTTTGCTGCGAACCGGTGGGATGTTGTAGATGAGTCCCATGACCAACAGTGCCAGGGCGGAAAAGAAAAACGGTAGATTGATCTGATACGACATGGCGAGGCCGACGATGGCCAGGCCGATCCATTCAGCATAGGCCCATCCAAGCTTGACCTTACCGGCAGGAATCGGTCGACGACACTTCGTCGGATGACCGATGTCGGTCGGCGCGTCGAGTATTTCGTTGATGACATAGTTGCTGGATGCGATGATACAGGTCGCAAAGAAAGCAAGTGGAATCATCCAAACTTGTTCGGAGGAAAACGGCGTCATCTGGTAGAAGTACGCCAGTACCAAACCGGCGAGCATGAACACGTTTTTGAACCAGTGATCCGGTCGCGCAATCTGGCCGTAAGGAATCAGGCCGGCGAGCCAATTCGGAATTTTTGTGCGTGCCGGTACGGAAGTGTTCGACAACACGCTTTCACTCGGTTCCGAGGAGGGCAATTGATTCATTGGTTGATAGCCAGTTTTGAGGGGACGATTGGAGCCTCAGCAGAGACCAACGGTTCGGTCAAATAACATTCCATCCAAGCGCCAAGCACCAGAATCGCCCACAACAGGTTGCCATGACGCCCCGATCGGTTGCAGTGCATCGTGTATAGTCGTCGAACAACTCGCATGTCCAGGTAATCGGCGATCTTTGCTGTAGACGAAAGGACGGATTGTTCGAAAACATTGCGAAGTGGCCCCCGCAGCCACTCGTCGATTGGGATTTCGAATCCTTGCTTGGGCCGGTGAACGATGCCGTCGGGCAACCAGTCTTCGGCGAGTTTCTTAAGCAGCCACTTGGTCTGGCCGTCACGAATTTTTAACTCGGAAGGGACGGTCCAGGCCAGCTCCATCCACGCGTGATCCACCAACGGCGGACGTACTTCCAGGCCATGGGCCATGCTAGCGCGGTCCACTTTCGTCAAAAAGTCGTCGGGTAGTGAAATTGCGATGTCCGCGGCAAGCATGCCTCGTAGCGGGTCGTCGTCGTTGTCGCCGAACGCATCGATGACACGATCCTCGGGTCGGTGGTCGCGAATGGCTTCACGAATGCTGCTGGAGAGCAGCTGTCGTCGCAGTGGATCTCGGCAAAGCATCAGCGTATTGGCGTAGGCGGCGGCAGTATCGAGGGAAAGATTGGTAAGCCGCGTTTTCGCTCGCAATGGCCGCGGCAACCAGTCCGCTTTCGGCCAGATTCGCGAAATCGGACCGAGCACTTTGCGACGGAACCACTTTGGCAATTTGCGACGCATTTCTGCTTCGCGTAAATCATGCGCGTACCGCGAGTAACCACCGAATCCTTCGTCTCCGCCATCTCCCGACAAAACAACTTTGACATGATCGCTGGCCAATTGAGCGACCCGCATGGTGGGAATCGCCGAAGAATCTGCGAAAGGCTCGTCGTAATACTTCGTTAACGCATGCAGCGACTCAATCGCTCCGGCAGTCACGATCGCTTCGACGTGTTCGGTATGGAACTGGTCTGCGACGACGCGAGCGTACTCCAATTCACTGTATTTCTTTTCTTCAAAGCCGATCGAAAAGGTGCTGACTGGCGTTTGCGCCAGTTCGGACAACACGGCGGTGACCACGCTCGAATCCAGCCCGCCGCTAAGGAAAGAACCGACGGGGACGTCTGAGACTCGGTGACAGTCGACCGCTTCCTTCAGGCTAACACGCAGTTCTTGTTTCCATTCATCCAGCGACCGCTCGTGATCGGCGCCAGCGGAGAGCGACCAATAACGCTGAACATCGATCCGCCACTCGTCAGCGTTCAAGCAAAGCGTGGTTGCGGGCGAAAGCTTTCCAATCGCAGAGAAAATTGACTGATCTCCGGGCACAAAGCCAAATGCCAAGTAATCATCGAGCGCCCTGGGGTTGACTTCGCGACGGATACCGCCGTAGGCAAGGATCGATTTCAGCTCCGATCCGAACAACAACTTTTCGTCGTCCAGTGCGTAGTAAAGCGGCTTTTGGCCCAATCGATCGCGTGCCAGAAGCAGGTTCCGCTGGTTGCTGTCCCAGAGGGCGAAAGCGAACATCCCTCTTAACTTTTGCACCACGTTCGCACCGTGCTCTTCGTACAGATGCACGATCGTTTCAGTGTCGCCATGTGTCTTCAAGGAATGTCCGCGAGCAATGAGACCCTCTCGCAGTTCTTGGTAGTTGTAGATCTCGCCATTGAAAACGATTTGGATCGAAGCATCCTCATTGCCGATGGGTTGGTCGCCACTTTCCAAATCGATGATCGCGAGACGTCGGTGCGCTAGCCCCACGCCATCGTTCCCAACATGGTATCCCTCGCCATCCGGGCCACGGTGCGAGATCGCGTCGGCCATCGGTTTCAGACGGTCCATCGTCACGATCCGAGTAGAATCGCGGTGGAGAATGCCAGCTATACCGCACATGGGGATCTAGTTTCGTTGAACTCGATACGGAAGGAAGGGTGAGATTCGGCCTCCCCACCATAAATCAGCAACGAACGAATCCGGAGAGTGCCAGTGGCATGAAGTCACAGAAAAAAAACCATCCCCGCGTTGCAACCGGAAAAACCCGCGAGTTCGAAGGGCATTGGGGGTGCCGCTTAACATCGACGAATGCATTTCATCGGTTTTTTCACGGCGGTCATTGTAGACGTCATGCATCGGGTTCACCACTGACCGACGCGCCATTTCGATATTTAACAATCCGCGCCGGGTTGCCAACCACGATGGCATAGTCGGGGACCGGCTTGGTGACCACCGATCCGGCACCGACCACACAATGGTCCCCTACGCTTGCCATCACGATTGCGCGATCACCGATCCAACTGTCGCGTCCAATGGTAACGCGTGGCCACTTTCCCGGTTGTTCTCGAACCGGAATGTCCAGTCGATCGATTCCATGCTGTTGGGCGCCATTCATGACCGAGACCTGTGACCCGATCAGCACGTCGTCCCCGATTTCCACTTCGCCCAAAACACAATAGGGACCAAGGTAAGCGAAGCGTCCGATGGACGTCCTGGCATCCGAGAACAACACGCCGAACGAGATGACACAGTCGTCACCGACATGCTGCAGAACTCTCTGATAAAAGGCCGCACGCAGGTACTCACCACACACGCCCGGCGCCAGCCCCAGGAATTGCGACCAACTGGTAATCGCTCTATTTTGTCCCATGAAACTAGCTTGACACCAGTACCCGACACAAAGTGGTGCACCGCATACCGCGAAAAGCAGTCGTATAACTCGTTTGATCAACTGTCGCACCCGACGCTCTTCGGTTCGCCGCGTTCAGCAATTAAAGACCAGCCCCTCAAACGAGCAAAGATCCAGGACTTGACCATCAACGTTTTCCTTTCTGCGATCCAGTAGACGACGACTGCGTAGATGATCGCGATCAGGCTGATAACAACAGCCATCGAAATGGTTCCATTTGAAGGAGCCCAAGGTCGACCTTGAATCCAAGCGGCTCGTAATAGCACCAGTAACGGTATATGTGTCAGGTAGAGCGTGAAGGAAAAGTCAGCCGTTCCTTTGGCGAACCTGGTATAAGCCCCTTGCTTGGCTGGGGTTTGGTGATGCATAAGGACATACACCAGAATGGCAAACCCGATTCCCGTCAGATAATCCATGATGATCGTTGATCCGCCCAACGCATTCTTGACGGCCGAGACATGGGCTACGCTCGCCAATGCCATGGCCAACAAAACTGCCAACACAGTAGCGGGAACTTTCGCGCGTCCCTGCAGAAAGGCAACCGTCGGAAGGAATCCCACCGCGGCGCCCAACAGCCAAATTGGAAAATAGAGAAGAATTTGATGGCCGACCAGAGCCGCGATTGCAACGGCCACCCCCAAGCACATCAACCGAGCGATCCACGATTTGTAGAAAAATACGGGCAGGTAGAGACAGGGAAAGAGCCCATAATACCAGAATTCATAGGCCAGACTCCAAAGCGGTTCATTGGACCCGTAGGGCGGAACATAAATCGTCTGGAGAAACGTCAGGTTCCCCAGCAGACAGTTGCCGAAAAACCGCTCCTCCACATTGAAATAGTCGTGCTTCCAACCTTGAATGAGGCCAGTGTAAACAGGGTGGTCGCCATAAAAAGCAATTCCCAGATTGTCCCAGATCCATGTCAAGGCAAGCGTTGGAACTAGCACGACATAAAGACGTGTCGTGCGGTTAAGCAAGTATTCAGTCCATGACCATTTCTTGAGGCGTGCCGAGCGCACAATGCTTGAGGAAATGAAGAAACCGCTGAGGACGAAGAAAGCCATGACGGCGTCGTGCCCAAATGACGTCGCTGAATAGAATAACTTCGCAACTAGCCCAGGCGACTCCAGCTCCGAGTAGTCAACAAAAAACCGGTACCGAACGTGGTAGACAAGAACGGCTAGCGCAGAAAGCCCTCTCGCAAAGTCTAAATGTACGAATGCCGCAATTGCACGTTTCGATGAATTTGGCTCCGTCACCTGCTAAACAACTTCAAACGAGAGTTTTTGGCAAACACGCTTACGCCCGATCTGGCATTCAGTTGGAAACGAGCTAGTTGGTAATTGCGGAAAAGTGCTAAACACAGAGTCGCTGCCTGCCATTCACGAGGGTCATTGTGGACAGGATTCGTTAGGTGTAGTTCACCCGTTTGGACGAACAATTCTCGATCGCGCTCTGAACACTGTCGAGAATAGAGACACTTCGATCTAAGCAAAGATTAACCAGCAGGATTCCGGCATTGTTAGCCGACGCGGCAGCGAGGGAATCTCGGTCAATCCCTCGCTAACCGGCGCACGTTTAATTCGGTCTCGCGGCGCTGGCTTCGTCGTCGTTTCCACCTGGTAGACTAGTTGCACTGGAATGACAATCAAATGTCTACGCCGTCAAACACAGCGGTTGCTTGAGTCACAAGCGAGCTCCAGCCAAAATTGTCTACTGCCCACTGTCGACCGGCGCTACACATCCCACGTCGTAGATTCTCGTTCACGAGTAACCTACCGATAGCATGAGCCAATTCGTCAACCGAATCGCAGTTCACGCGTACGCCGGTTTCATCGTGCCGCATCGCTTCACCAGTTCCTCCAGACTTGCCGGCGATCACCGGTGTTCCACATGACTGGGCTTCCAACAATACCATCCCGAAGCCCTCGAAATCACCGTCGACCGTACGGTTTGGCAATGCGAATAGGTCGCATTGTTGGTAACACTGAAGCATTTCTGCGTCGCTCGATTCGCCGCGAAAATCGATAGAGTTCGTCAAGTTCAGTTGATTGACCAGTTGACCAAGGTCGTGACGTTCTGGTCCATCACCGACGATCGAATAAAGCAGATTTGGGAATTTCTCGAGGAGTTGAGGCATCGCTCGAATCAATTGATCGTGCCCTTTCCGCTTCTGCAGGCGGCCGACGGTAAGTATGACAGGGCGGTCGTTCCAGCCCAACGCCTTTCGCACATCGGGATCGCGATCCACTGGACGAAACCGCGCGATGTCAACGCCGGGGTGAAGTACACGAAGTTGTCCGTCGCAAACATTCCATTCGTCACGTAACAGTGCGGCGGTATTCTGGCTATTGGCGATGATCGTTGAAGCCGATGAAAACGTCGAACGCGTCATCCACCGAAGTTCACGTGATCCGGACGCGATGTTGAGCTCCTCGCCATGGACATAGCAAAGGTATGGAATTTTCAATCGTTTTGCCACTCGGGAAACGACAAAGCCTTCCGGCAACACCTTGCCGCAGTGGATTTGGTCTGTCGACTGATCTTTGACGATGCGCGTAATCCGCTGCGCCAGTTTCCGATAGTTCCAAAAGCCACTCCAGCTTGCGATTCCCCAAGACGGAAAACTCATTTGCGCCCGCTCGAGATGCAGCTCGTGTGTTTGATCGAAATGCAGGTCGCCCGGTTGTGTTCCTGCAATGATTCGCGTGTGCGCAGGCTCAAGGCGACGGTAGATCTCCCAGAACCAACGGCCGCTACCACCGCTTTGTGGCGGAAAGACTTCGGTGACAAGAAGAATCTTCACGCCGACCCCGCCACGGCCCTGCTAGTGAGCATCCGTCGGTAATGGCCAACGACATTATCGACATGGGTTTGCACGCTGAAGCGACGGTCGCACTGGACACGGGCCTGCCGCCCCAACGCTTCACGAAAGGCTCTCCCGCCTATCAAACGTTCCATCGCGGCGGCCAAGTCCGCGGGCGATTTCGGCGGAACGAGCAGTCCGCTCGATTCATGGTCGACCATCTCAGGAATTCCACCCACGTTACAGCCGATGACGGGGCGGCAGTGAGCCATCGCTTCCAACGTGGCGTTACCAAGAGGTTCAGCGTGCGAGGGCACGAGAACGATATCGGCCGCGGTCAACCAGCGCGGGACGTTTTTTTGAAATCCCATGAATCGAACTGGATGGCCCAGTTGCATCGCAAGTTGTTCCATTTCACGTCGATAAGCGCCGTCGTTCTCCAAGTCATCTCCCACGATGACTAGATCGGACTGCGAGCGACAATCCTCTGAGAGTCTGTCCCAGGCGTTGAGAATATCGGCAACGCCCTTTCGTTCGATGATCTGGCCTGCAAACAACGTCAGGACTTTGTGAGGCGACAGGAGTAACTCGGCCTTCGCCTTAGCTCGATCGGAATCGGTTGGAATCGGTGGAATCGGCAAACCATCATAGACCACCGCACGAGCACTTGATCGCAGTTTTTCAGATTCGTTGCTGAGCATGGTCATCAGCGCATTGGAAACGAACAGGTGCTGCTCGGCACCAAACTTGTTCAGCCAATCGATGGCAATCCTTTCGAAGATCCAGCGATGATGGCAGACGCGCGGGATATTCAGCCGTCGCGCGGCGTCGGAAGTCATTTGGTGGCTCGGTAAGTCATTGCTATGGACCACATCGGGTTGTTCGCGATGGAGCAACTCGATGAGCAAATTGCGAGACTTGCGATATTGCAGCCACTTGAGCTTGTCCGTGAACCGCTGAGGAATGTACTCGCAGCGTATGCCGGCAATGCGAAAGCGGCTGAATGCTTCTCCATCGGTACCCACAACTATCACGACGTCGTGACCGGACGTGAGCAGGCCAACGGCAAGACGTTCCACCGCGATTTCTGCCCCAGCGACAAAGGGGGCCCAAGAGGTCAGGCAGATTTTCATCGGCGGATTGATCGTGCGGTCATCGGGTGAATCGTTAAGAAGGGACATAACGGCCGATTCTCATCGGCAGATTTGGCTGTAGATCTCGCGGACCTGCCGAAAACTGGCGGCGGGGCTAAACTCGGTGGCGACCCGGTGGCGTGCTCGCGCACCCAAATTTTGTCGAAGCTCGGGGTTAGCGATTAATTGATCTACCGCCAACGTCAAGGCATCCAGGTCATAAGTCGGGACAACGACTCCCGCATCACCGACAACCTCGGCAACCGATCCGCCCATGTAGCCGACGACTGGCTTTCCGCACGCCATGGCTTCGCAGACACTATTGCCAAATGTTTCATACTCGCTGGTGCTAATCGAAATATCGCAGGCGTGATGAAACGGTTCGACGGGCTCGAGGTTGCCGATCCAACGCAAGCGGCGACCGAGACCGCAGTCTGCGACACGTCTTTCGATCTGCGAGCGGTAATCCTCATCACCCGCGATCTCTCCTCCAGCGATCAGTCCGATAATGCCAGGGTGCTTGGGCGCTAATCGTCGGATCAGCTCGACGAAATCTTCCACGCGTTTTCGAGGTCTCAGTGGTGCCGGAATACCGATCAAGATTTCATCGTCTTGGACGCCCCAGGCACGCCGCAAATTGACGCCGGCGGCGATGTCGTTGCCAAAACTTTCCAGGTTGATCCCCAGGCGAACGATGTGTTGCCTCTCCTCGGGCACGACTCCGGAAATCGCTTCCGCCGAATCGGCCTTTTGCTGGTACGAGGTCCACAGCAAGGCGTCGGGTGCCCGCTTTCCAGCGAAGGCCCACTGGGCGAATCCGCGATCTAATTTGTACCGCACGTGGCAAACTTTCGGGCAGCGGCGGAAAAAACTCAGCGCACGGGAAAATGGATAAATGTCATGTTCATTGAAATGCAGGACATCCGTCGATCCAATCGCCCTGGCAACTCTTAACGCATGGTTGAATCCGATCCAAGGGCGGCGAGTGTCTAGGAACGGCATCGCGTCAACAACAGTTGGTACACCGCTCCTTACTAGCGCGCCGATCAAGTCGCCCTGGGACCGGCCCACGACCATCGGGTTGATCTGAAAATCTGCACATTGATCAATCCACGCGAGTAAAATCCTTGCCGTGCTGCCCAAGTTGGGGTTATTGGTAAAGAATGCAACGCGCAACTTAGGATTCAGCTCTTGCTACAGGGTTTCGAACGATCGACAAATCTTTACCTCAACCGGCTTTTGCCGACATCTTCAAAAGTTTGAGGTAATCGCAAGTTATGCTAAACGATCGGAGTGGCCAAAGACACGGGATGACAGCAATTTGCCATACAAACTAGAATTGCAGAACCGCCGACGAGCATCGCCGCGTTTGGCTACCCATCGGGATACAATCTACTGCTGATTGGAGTCGCACAACCGTGCAACAATATCACCCCAACGAAGAGAGCCGTCTTTTTGGCGCCCGGCTTCGAGCGAATGAAGCAGCGTTTGGTCATCTGCGAATTGGGCAAGCTCAAAGCGCATGGGCGAAGAATATGTATAGTTGTAAATATAGTCTCCGATCCTAGAGAGTTCCCGCATGCATTCAATTACTGACGAAAGATTGTCGGGCACAAACTCGAAGCTAATCGCCGGAATCTTACTGGTCAGGCCCTTCAACACTTCAGCTTCGTAGCCTTCAACATCAATCTTGCAGAACGTCGGCATTCCGAATTCACGAATGAGTGCATCTAATGTGGTAACTTCGACGTTAACGATCTCGGAAACTTGTCGCCCTTTAAGCCGGCCATTCCTCGCTATCCAGTCAGGATTCAGAGAAGAAATGGTCGAGGAATCTCCAACATGGAGTGGCAACACTCCTGGATTTGCACCAACCGCTTTTCCGACAACAGAAACGCCCCCCAAGTCGTTTGAGAACGCTAGTCGCAAAGATTCTATACACTGTGGCACTGGTTCAACAGCGACAACTCTCGCCCCCAACTCTCTCAGGTGCCTAGTCTTATCGCCCACATTTGCACCTACGTCAAAGCAGAGCACGCCCTTTTCAACGCCGCATGAAGCATAGAATGACATCTCGTTATTCTGTTGAACAACCCATTCCGGAGATTGAAACCCATGTGCAACATACCGGACGAACCGATAAAAATGGCTTCGCTTAATTTGCCCAACGATTGTGGATCTCATGCGTATTCCTTGTAAAGTATTTGTCGAACATGGTCGTTCCAGAGTAACGCGATTGTTTCGAAGCAGCATATCCGCCACCTCACATCGCGAAACTCCTATCCCACATCTTAGCCACTAGATCCATATGCCTGTCCCATGAAAACAGCGCGGCTGCGCGTTGGCGACCAAGGCAACCGAGATGCTTTCGAAGTTCCCACTTGCCTAGCAAGTGAGCAAGGTGGTTCGCAAGAGATTCAATGTCACCCACTTCAAACGTATAACCAGTCTCGCCGTCGGTGACGATGTCTCGAGAACCAGCCGTCCTTGATACGACGGTTGGAAGTCCTGAAGCCATTGCCTCAACGGTCACGATCCCAAACGACTCTCGCTCACTACAAAGCGCAAATATGTCAGACGAGTGCAACCAGCGTCGCACTTGCAAATGCGATTGACTTCCCACAAGCGTACATCGATCTTGAACATCGAGCTCACGTACAATTTCCCGCAATCGCCCAGCGAATGGGCCATCCCCGACGATAATGACTTGGAAGTCCAGACCCCGAGCTTTGAGTAACGCCGCAGCGCGGATTAAGTCATCGGGGCGTTTGTGCTCAACGCAATTAGAGACGCTTAAGATAATGGGAGCGGCAGAATGCTCGTGCTGCTTTTCATCAAACTCGCTGATTTCGACGCCATTAGGCAGCCACAACAGCCCTTCTCCGCTACCTGTTTTTACCTCCCAGGCGTCAACCCATGCGCGGCTCACGCAGCCGACCGAACTAGCGGCTCGTTGCACTCGCGATAAAACCGCAGGCGAGTGGTTTAGTAAATGGCTGTCATGCGCTTCTACCGTCAAAGGTACGTCAAGCAGGCCCGCAAGCCCAACGCCCACCTCTGCCGCCCACTGCACAAAATGGCAGTGTATTAGATCCGCGTCCCTCACGATCTCGTGTCGCAACAGCCGCTTGAAGAAAGCGCCCCTCCGCCATGCTAAAGAACGGCCGTAGGTTGACTTGTCCACAGCCCTGGCAAGCGAACTGTCGCCCCAGTTGGGCATAGCACTACACTTCCTCCAATCCAAAAAGAGAACACTGTCGTCGGCAACCCCGAACTGCCGACCCTGCTCCCAGTCACTCGGCGTACCAGGACAAGGAGAAAGCACATGAACATTCCATCCCAATGCTCTCGCCGCTGAAATTTCTCGCAATACAAAAGTTTGCGATACACTCGGAAACCCTCCTGTCACGACGAGCATGTTGCGGGTACGTACGCTGGGTTTCCTTCTCAACGGCATAGTTTCGTAGTTCTCCACCTACGTTTTCTCAAAAAAGAAGAAATCCGCAAAGGAAGTATCCCCAGGGCGCTTCGTGTCAAACGGAAAAGCATTCTTCACGACATCGGTAAGACGCCATTCTGGACAGCGCGAGCCGACCCAATCAGTGAAGCAACGATGCTTGACATGCTGAGCATCACTCTGGATCATTGAATCATTCGATGCATAAATCACGACATATTGACGCGACAGCGAGAAAAGGGATCTCATGTATGCCTCGAATACATCGTCTTCGATCAGATGATAGATAACGTCAAGTGATAAAGCTGTATTCGCACAAAAGAGCCCCGCGTTATCGACCGAGCAACTCGGGTCGAAGAGATAGAAACTCTTTGTCTGGTCCCCTTCGAATTTAGAAATGCAGTGCCTGAGCGCCGCTGGGGCAATGTCAAGCCCGATGTACCGAGGGTAATTTGCCAATGAAAGCTGATGCCCATCACCCACACCAAGTTCAATGACGGAATCGACCTGCTTTCGAGTAACAAAATCATTTAAGATTTCCGCTTTAAAATCTGCGAGCCGTCCGTATGATCCAGCGCCAGAATTGCCTGCGGATTCATAGCGTCGTATCCAATAGTCGCTCGAATGCTGGAATTCGATTTGGGGGGGGGCGATGAATCGCCACATTCCCGGAAGCTGACGAAGTGATTTTCTTAGAACGTTCATGGAGAGTCGGATGGTACAAGGTTATTGTTCGCTCGTGCAAATGAACGAACGAGGGAAACTGCATACGTTTTGTAAAATGCCGCACAAAATGGCCAATGACGAATTCCGCGCCTGAATGTTCGCAGTGCCGCAATACGCTCGTCGCTTTTCCACAAGGTCGAATACCCTAGGTTCCAAAAACATATTTGCGCCAACATTCGCTGAAAAGCGATTCGACCCATAAAACCAAGTCGAGTGGATTGCCCGAATTCCTCAAGTGCATTGATAGACGCGGTGAGAACCCGGAACTGCCTCTGGAAATCCGCGTCACCCGCGGCCGACGAATTCGCGTTGTGAACTCGATAGATCACATGAACGTTATCTAAGTAGGCGAGTGACCCGCCGCCAAGAATGTGACGTACGGCAAATAAAGAGTCTTCAGCTTCGTTTCGGTGCTTCGTTTCGAACCTAACTCCGTCAAAACAAGATTTGCGAAGCACCGAGTTTTGCAACCCGCAATAGGGCGCCACTCGGAACAAAACTTTGTGACGCAGGACTTTGTTGGAAATTATTCGCAAAGACCCCACTTCCTCGACAGGAACTTTCAGAAACGGACGCGGTTCTCCGTTATCGTAGAAGGTCGATTCAACAAGCTCCTCTTCCGTTTCATGATCCACCATTTGGCAAGCACCATAAACCCAGTCAACATCCTCATTGTTTTCTAAGGCTTCAACGCAATCTCTTAAGTGATGAACAAGCCAGATATCATCACTATCATAAAATGCAATGAACCGCCCAGCCGCATGGTCGAGTCCTGTATTTCTAGCACCATAGGCACCTTGGTTCTCTTGCGAGATATATTTAACTGTTTGTGGGATTGCAGCAACCATGCCATCGATAACCTCACTTGTACCGTCGGTACTACCGTCATCAACAACGATCAGCTCCCAATCCGCGAGCTCCTGGCTGCGGATCGCTTCGATGGCTTCCGGCAAAAAAGTCTTTCGATTGTACGTTGGCAGGATGATCGACACGGTCGGCTGTAGTTTGATCTGGTCCATAATTTATAACTGCGCTTCAGGAAATTCCATCAAATTCGCTTCCGACTGACAATGTAACCCAGGATGCTTGCAGGGAGAACTGATAGAAGATCCTTCTCGTCGCGACGCAAAAGCACCTTAGACGCTTCAATGCAAGACAAAAGCAAACTGCAACGGTATCGCAACAATCGTCTCGAGCGACTCTGGCCGATGTTTTCTACGATCGAATGGGTCAGCACAACTCGAATAATTGGCGATGCCTACGCGGTGTTAGGGACATCCGAACTTCGCAGGAACCAGGCATCGCTCGCTTGGCGGGCGCTGCCACTAAATTCAATGTCAACGATTGTTTCTCGAAGCAGTATTCGCCTTCAAAGTCTGCGTCTTTTATAAGCGAGAATAAATCGGCGACGTCGTGCCACGCTGGTGACAACTCACACGCGATCGCCAGTCTAGGATCTCCGGGAGCCAAAAGCCTACGCATTTCTCGCGGATCGATTACTTCGAGCCCCTCCGTGTCAATCTTCACTAACGTAATACGAGTACACTGCGTTTGTGAATTCGCGAGTTCGTCAAAGCGTTCAACCCAAGCGGGAGTCGTTGCTTCGCCACTCATCGTTAGGTTGGGGTACCAGAAGTAGATGGCTTTGGCCGCGGCGGGTAGGAACGCCGACAGCATGCGGGAGACGGTGTTAGCGATCAGTGGCGAGACTTTTTGTGAGACAGTATTCATTCCAAACAAACGCCCTAGTCACGCATTTTTTTAGTCCGAATGTACCGGAGCGTCTATCAAGCAATGGCCAGAGAACCGCCTCTATTTCTCGACAATACTTGACAACAGATTCATTGATCGCATGGGAGTTCATGCAAGCCTCACTTCATTTGTCTTTTGCAGAATGCGTACGATTCGGAAGGAAATGCCGCCAAGAATCGTACGTCCTACCCGATAGCCTGCTCAATCGCTCCACGCTGGGTTGTAACTCATTCCTCAAGTATCCAATAGCCTCCGAGACTTGGGATTCGGAAGCTCCGTCATTATCGCTAGACGTCGTGATCATCCAACGTGCGAAGGTCTGGGCGAATGTAGGCAATCTGCGAAACACAGCTTGCGACGTTCGGTGCCGCAACCAGAAAGCAACTCGATGGCATGAAGGCCGCACGCGATCCTTTGATCCGTCAGTGACATTCGCCTTTGGCAGAGGCCCGAGATCAATGGCCTGCACACCTAACCAGCTAAGTAGCGATTGCATTGTTTCTCGGGGCGATGAAACCAACTCTTCCATGGTCGTCAAGTATAACTGTGCACTTTCAAACCTTTGTAGATAGGGGTCTAGTTGAAAGTCATATCGGCTATGGTCGATGTACTGACGATCGTCGCGAAGCGCTTTCATCAATGGCCGACCCTCTCTAAGATTGGCCACATTGTAGCGGTAATGGCTCAAGGCGCGCTCCACCGGGTCTCGCATAACATAGATTAGTTTTGCCTCAGGACAATACGCATGAATTCGGTCCGCAACACCTTCATTCATCGGGCGTCGCGTATAGGCCGTGCTTGATTCGCCCGCATACTTCACATCCCCAGCTTCCTCAAATAATCTAATATACCACTCTTCACCCGGCTCGGGATAGGGATTGCCTTGACCCCACAGGTAGCCTTCGGGTGTTCGGTGAGGAGCGAAGTATTGTGGCTCCTTAAACCGTGACATGTACAACTGGGGGTGTCGGTCGAGACATTCATGTAGAGATGATGTCGCCGACTTCATTGCACCAATAATAAACAGGTTTGGGAATTTTCGATTTTCCATGAGTTACTAGTTCTTCGCTTTGTTTCCGGCGAAAGAAGCACTAGACAAACTATGTGAAACTCGCCCCAACTTCAATGCATCAACGAGATGCGGCAACAATAGCTTAGCGTACCGGCTTTTTGTATAATGGTGATCGGCTTGATTTGCGTTTACCAGCAGCTTGCTGACCAAGCCGTGCGGTCCTAAGGATTGGGCATCCAAGGAAATGAATCCGACGCCGATTGAGTGAGCGACTTCCGCGACACGCCGATTGAATTCAAGTGTCAATGTTGTTCGTTGCTCTTGGCTTGCCGTAACTTCACGTCGCAAATTCGCAACCTCTCCCCAGGTTTGACCGTCGGGAATAGTGGGTAACGGGGCGCTAATAACTGTCGTAGGTGCAATCTTCACGCAGGACGACAAGAGGTTTCGATACCTGTCGACGGCGCGCTGGAGATATTCCGCTACGGGCACTCCATTTTTTGAAGCGCTGTACCAAATGACAAAACCAGTATCAACTTCCCCCAATAGCGTGACAATGTGATCCCATGCTCCGCTCGATAGTGCCTCGTGAAAAATCGAACCAGCTTGGGTTTTCGAGTTTGGGTTTTCCAGACCGGAAACCGTTGCCCCGCCAACAACTTTCAAACAAAACCTCACTCGCGGAAGCCACACTCGAAGTCGCCAATCCCGGAATACGTTAGCGTGGGAATCTCCCAAAACAAGTATCTTCTGATTGCTCCATTGTGGAGTTCTAGGCCAACTCATAAGACTTCATCCGAAAGGTAAAGCATCAGTCACCGAATTTCCAATTGGAAGGCACCAGGAATGAGCAGAGCGACTCAGCAGGCAAGCGACCTGTCTTGTAGAAGTCGCCGCTGTCCACTCGAAACTCGCATACTTGTTCGCCACTGTCCACAATGACTCCATTGGAGAACAGTGCAATCGCGATCGAATAGACCCCAGGCGGAAGCGGAAACCGATCAATACTACAGGAGAGTTCGCCACCGCTGGGAAGATCTATAAGGTTTCCAGTACTGATCTCACTCTGAAGCAGTATGAGCCGTGCTCCTGATAACGAATCAATGCGAAAACCAACACGGGCCTGTGGGAGCAACGCAGGTGAACTATAACGCATTTTCACTGTTACCGTAGAGCCACTACGAACAACGCCTTCAAACCCCGTTTCTAAGTCGGCAACACTGACAGACTGGATCACCGCATTCGCTGTTGGTATTTGTCCGAAAGTATTGACGGGATTTGACACCTCTGCCAAATACTTACGAATCACCGTGTCGACAGAGCCCGCAGCTATGATTTCACCATCCTTAAACCCGATGGCGGAAGTGCATAGGTTTTCAATTGCCGCCATATTGTGGCTGACTAGCAAGACGGTCCGACCAGATTGTGATGCCTCTTTCATTTTACGCATGCATTTGGACTGAAATCCAGCATCACCTACTGCGAGCACCTCGTCAACGATAAGGATTTCTGGATCGAGGTGTGCGGCAACAGCAAACGCCAGTCGCACCTGCATTCCAGACGAGTAATGCTTAGTTGGCGTATCAAGAAACTGCTGCACTCCAGAAAAGTCAACGATTTCATCAAACTTACGATCAATTTCCCTCTTCGTCATCCCCAGAATCGTGCCATTCATGTATATGTTGTCACGCCCGCTGAGTTCGGGATGAAATCCCGTACCTACTTCCAATAGACTACTGACTCGACCGCGAATGATAGCGCGACCGCTGGTCGGCTCGGTGATTCGACTAAGAACTTTTAGCAGCGTACTCTTTCCTGCACCGTTGCGGCCAATGATGCCGACGACATCTCCTTCGTCGACTTCGAAGCAGACATCACGCAGAGCCCAAAGGGTGTCAGCCGCAGGATGCCGGGGGTTGGAGCATTGACGCGGTGGAGACGAGGAATTCCCTGAGACCGATTCGGTCACCAACTTCGCCGCGGTTGTGTTGAGGCGACGAAGTTGATTGAAGTTTCTCCAGGGTGCCGACAAGACGTTCTTTAGGGCACCCATCAATGTATCGGGAACCTCTTCCTTCACGCCAATACGATAGGCTTTGGAGAGATTTTCGACAGAGATGACGGATTGCGACATAGGAATGGTGCCGTGGGTGACTACGGCAATAGACCGTAGGGCAAAAAAGGTTGATTAGTTTAAAGGGTGTGAATGATGGCGATGAGCCTTCACCGACAAGATGCGACTGATATCCAGTGGCAATTCATTCTTCACAACTTCCTACGCCTAAGCGACATCGGCGAAAATGGCTTCTTTCCTGCGGAAAAAGAGCAATCCCGTCAAAAGCGTGGCGAATGCACTGAGGAAGCCAACGACGACTAGATCCCACTGCAGTGACTGGGTGCCCAATATTGTACTGCGGAAGCCCTCGATCACACCGACCATCGGGTTTAACGCGTACCACAGCCGGTACTTCTCAGGAATTAGGTTGGTCGAGTACACCACCGGCGTTGCATACATGGCGGCTTGGACCATAAAAGCCATTGCATGCTTGACGTCACGGTACTGGACTGCCAAGGCGGTCAACCAAATACTGATTCCACTGGCTGTAAGAATCATCAACAATATCAAAATCGGCAATGCGACGATGGCGATGTCAGGGGCTTGCTTGTAGTAGAGCATCAGGATCGCCATCATGATTGCAGCAATACAAAAGTCCACCAACTTTGCTGCCACTGCAGAGAGGGGCAGGAGTAGCCGGGGAAAGTAGATCTTCTTGAGCATGTTTGCTTCGCTGACTAAGCTGGCAACGCCGTCCGTGATCGCATTGGAAAAGTATGTCCAAGGAAGGAGTGCAGCTAGGCTAAATAGTGCATAGGGCACTCCCTCGCTGTCGATTTTCGCCAGTTGGCCAAAAATGATCGTGAATAGCAACATCGAGAAAAGCGGTTGAATGATGGCCCATCCAATACCGATAGCACTTTGCGCGTAGCGAACCTTGATCTGCCGCCAAACTAGGAAACGAAACAGATCGCGGTAGGCGATCAATTCTTTCCAGTCAATGAACTGCCAGCCTGTTCGCGCTTCTATGATTGTTTCACGACGATCGTCCACCGTAGGCGAAGGTATCGCCACTGGGTCGATCAGACAGGGAGCTGGCTCATGGGACACGTCTGACATTTCAATTGAATTAACTTCCATTCGATTGCTTTTCTCTACAGCGGAACGGCCAGAATCACCGAAGTCGATTCTTCGAGAATTCTGATGACGGATCGGACAACCGAGGCGAATACATTAACATTGGACCGCCACTTCATCTTCTTCGCTTGGCGACTCGTACTCCGTCATCTCCTCTTGATGATTTGTGTCGCTCGTCTGCAATTTGAGCGATCCTAATCCAACCACGCACATATAGTAGGGAATTTCCAATCCTTCGAGGGATACAAATTGTGCGGAAACGATAAATCCAGTGAGAGCTGTACACACCATGCGGGCGGTAGCTCCCGCCGTCAAACCTTGTCCATCAGTTTTGTCGAACTGAGTTATTTTCCAAAGCGAGAGCATCGTCAATCCATAAAACGAGAGTAAAAATGCCACGCCAGGCAATCCGAGTTCGGCCATGATTTGAAACCATAACCCGTGAGCCTCCTTTCCCCTAGGAAATGTCCCGCCTTCGACGGGATAGAGATGTACCAACAACGGAAAGTGGTCGGGCCCCTTTCCGAAAATTGGACTTTCGGCTGTCATCCGTAGGCAGATCTTCCAAAGATCGACCCGGCTTTCGGCGGACCAATCAACCTCCTGAGTATCGGCACCCGTCAGACTGGTATTGGTAACGGTACTGAATCGCGCGACCACTTCGGGACCAGCCATTGCCAGAGCGGCCGCGATGCCTAAGGACATCAACGCGATATTCTTAGGGTTCTTTGGTATCAAGTATAAGGTTGCGATTCCGACCACGCACAGTCCCACCATGCCACCACGTGAGAAGGAAAAGAAGACAGCGTGGGTCATGAAGGCGGCAGCGGAAAAAGCCAAGTATCGACGCCATTTCACAGTTTCACTCAAGCCCAGAAAAAAAGCGAACCCCACACCCGCTACCAATCCGATCGTCAGCGAATTGTTATCCATGCCGCCGAAACCGACTTCTTGCAAGCGGTTGAAGCCGCTGAAGTACGACCTATTCAAATCGTAGGCGACATAGCCAAAGCTACCTACAATTGTCCAGGATAGGAGATAGATATCCCGCCGCGTTTGAATCAACGTAACCCCTGCCAATGCCGGCAAGATGATTTTGGACATATTCTCAATGAAAACGATCGCATTGTCCGGATATTCACAAAAGACGGTGCTGATCATCGCCCATATCAGGAACGCTGCCAATGCCATGGCCGGCCTTTTCGCACGCCCCAGGTTTCGGTTCCCCATTCCGTTCAATAGCCAGCCTACCAGAAAGGCGATGGCGATGATCCGACTGTAATTGCCCGCCGGCACCGACCAATGCCACAAGGCTTCGGGACGTATTAACGAAAAACAGACGTAAATCAAAAAACCATAATACGGCCGAACCAGCGCAACTAACGCGCCGCCATAAGTCATCAGCAATGTAAATGCGAGACCCACCGCTTAACTAGTCTGTTTGTTCAAAGTGGTTGGAATGTCGTTGACGCAGCAGGTAGGGAGGCAAGAACTACTCATTTTGCGGTTCCAGCGTTCGCCAACAGCAACGTCGACGATGTGACTGGTTGAGGAACTTTGAGTTTAAAGACGACCCATGGCAAATGGAGAGTCGTTGCTGGGTCGTTGTTGATTACACGCACTTGGGCGCGGTAGGTGCCCACGTCGAGGGTGATCGGAACCAGCAACTCATTCGCGCTGGTCTGGTCGTGGTAAACAGTGCTGCCCAAAGCATCTTCGATAATCAGCTCATAGCCAGTTGCTTTGGCAACCGCAGTCCAGGCAAAGTTCACTATTCCCGCTGGTCCGCTGGCGGCAGGGGACAAGATCAGTGGGATCGATGAAAGCGACGCGTTCTGGCGAACCGTGATCGAATGACTGACTTGAACGCCCCATAAATCACCGGCTGAGTTACCGTAAGCCGATTGAATCTGGTGCTTGCCGCTAGCGAGGCCGGACAGCTCAAAGCGTCCGTCATTGTCGGTTTCGATCATCCAAGGACCGTCGTCCACTCGGAAATATATTGCGTCGGCACCCGCTTCTGCCGGACTTTTGTAAACCAGTTCGACGCTTGAATCCAAAGCGCTAGTACGGTTTTCGGCGAACCAGAATGCCGGTACCGGAGGCAGAGTCGCAAATTCAGGATAAGTTTCGCCGGCCAACTCCTCCGTCAGTCCGGGAATCTCCGGATGGGTCACCGTATCGGCGTCCCAAGCAACCCGGTTGAGTAGTACCGAGCGATGCCGTTCCCAAGCCTGGGCCACTGTGATGGGTTCATCCGAACCGATCACCCGCTGATAACCCTGACGTGTTTGGATACGCTTTCCATCGAGTTGGAAATCCACGCTGGCGTTGTGGGTGTTGCCAATTGCCCGACGATCAATCACAAAATCAGGAGACTGTTGATTGAACAACACTCGGAAGTTCTCGCCGGCAACACCCTGGTAGTCATACACCAGAATTTGGATGTCATGGCTGACGTCGTCGACACCCCAACCGCCACGGGTCCAGCGATCGGAATAGAAGGGTTCGATCGTCCGCAAAGCACCCCCGGCCACCGGATCAAAGTGGACATCACGAAAAATATAACGACGGTTGTATGTTCCCTCTTGGCCGTTAGAAATCCGGAACCCACCATAGTTTCTTGCATAGCCATCTTCAAAGACCGCTTCGGAAACGGTGCGACTGTCCTCGATGAAGCCGTGCATCACCTGCTGGATATCGAATCGCTGAACCGTCAGCGGCCCGCTACGACCGTTTGCGTTGTGACCGCGAACTGCCGCATGCGTGGGGCTTGAGGCGTGGCCACGAACGATCAGGCCGTCGAAGGTGGCACTGGAATAATCCAAGAAGACCGCCGTACCGGTGCTGTTCCAGATCACCGTGTTTGTAAATACGGGCTCCAGCTCTACGGGTAGTTGCTGAATGCTCCACAACCCCAACGAAAACTGCTTGGCCGCATAAACTTCGTTGTCTGAAAACTCCAGCACCGGTAACCCGTTGATCGGGCTGACACGGTATTGTCCGTCCATGTGGGTGCTGGCACCGGGATACAACGGAATTCCAACTCGCAAGTTTGCTTGCTGACTATTACCACTGGCGTTCTGGATATAGAACCCAAACCCTTCCTCGCTTGCCGCGGATACATTGCCGGTGATGTAGTTGTGATTGCCCCTGAACCAGAATGCCGCACCTCGGCGCCCCTCGGCGTCGTAGCGACTCTGGTCCCCAGTGCCCTCCACACCGAGAACAAAGTTGCCATCAAAATTATTGAACGATTCCGAGCCGTCTTCGGTAATGATTCCGGCACCCTGCACATCATGCACTACGTTGCCGGCGATCTGTCCATAGTGACTGTCGTGGATCGCAATGCCCCACTTCAGACCATCGCTGATCGAGTTGCCAATCAAGCGAAATTGGCGGCTGTCTAGATCGACCGGGTCCACATCAGGATCGACTTCTAACCCGCCCATCGGGCCGTAAAGATGATGAATGTGTAGCGAATAACGGCCGACTTGGTTCGTGCCTCGATGGGACACCGTGCCATCGGGCTCAATGACGGTACTGTCCAAATCGGCGTTGGTCGTTCGCCCCAATCCTTCCAACGCGGTGTAGCGAAGATCTAAATCAGCGTGGCCGGTCGCCATGAAGTGGCCACGGTTTCCAGCTGGGTTTTCCGAGCGGATCGAAACATTGCGAGTCAAATTGGCCACATGGCCACGAAGTTCTTGGCCTGCAAATCCTTTCGAGACGGTCACGAGATCTCCGTCGATCGCAGCCGAACGATCATGGCCGATTGGATGGTCCAACCCGATCAATCCCGATCCAATCGAAGTGATGGTGAATTGCTCAGTCAATGGCTCCGAATCATTGACCACCGTTTGAGGCAATGCGATCACGTCGCCCACTCGCCAGCCCGCGGGAACGGACGACACGCTCAACGACCTATCACCGGCTTGAGGCGAAGTTGTCAGCGCGGCGAAGGTCGCATCGAGGACTTGACCATGCGTTTGGATCTTTCCCAGCACAATCACACCGTTGCCGTACTGCAGGGGGTCGGCGACCGGATCGAGGGAACGATCGCCGATCACAATCTCGGCCCTCACGTGCTCAGCAATCGGTCGATCAGGCGTACCGATCTCCAGCGAGCCACTGGCAAACACGATTAGTTCTTGCAGCGTCAGCGAAGTGTCCACCTCGGCGTCAAAGTTCAATTCGCCCATCACGCCTAGCGACTTGATCGTGACATTGGGCATATCGAAAACGACGGTGTGACCTTCCGCGATCACCACGACCGACTCTGAATCGACATCCCGGACAGATTCCAGCTCTGACCAACGACCGCTCTCCTGCACCACGTGCGTCGGAGCCTGAGCAAAATTCGGTATCCGGTCATGGTGAGTCTCAATCACGTCACCAACCACTCCATGACTCATCTCAGGGGCTTCATGTCCTGTGGCATGGGCTTCATGACCCATCGCAGAGGCGGTCGCATTGGATTGCCCCTGCTGGTCCGAAGCAAATGCATTGATCGAGCCCACCACGGATGCAACGTCAGCGTTTCCAACAAGTTGAACAACAGCTGACGCTACATCGCCGGCCAAAAGCTGGCGGTATTCCAAAAACTCAATTCTGGGGGACCGGCGGAGAATAGATCGACGTTTCATTATTGAATCAGGAGTTTTTTTTGAGGCCGGTGAATCGCTATCGATGCTACCCGGGGTAGCGATGGTCGACAGACCGATGATTGCCATCGCAACGACGAAGGCAACGCCACCTACCTGTACTCTTGACACCACCCTGGTTACCAAGCTCGCCAAACTTCGCCTTCATTCACGGCAACCACACGTCAGCTATCGCTTTCCGGTTGAGATTGTGATGCCTTGCGGTTGAGATTGTGACGCTTTCTGGTTGGGATACTGTAAATATCTGATGGCCATTCCCTTGGCCGATCAAACAGAAAGCACAACTCGCGCTACGATGTCGTTGCCGCGAGTCCTATTTGACGCTTACTAAGTCGGCCACAGGCTCCAAATTGATCAGATTGACAAATTCGCAGAGTCGAGCTGCCCAGGAATACTCTGCCGCGACCAATCGACGAGCCGCGTCACCAATAGAAATGCGCCGATTGGGCTCGGCCGCCAATTCGAACAGCGCGTCACACCATTGTTCGATCGAGTCAGCGATCCAAAACTCTTTGCCGGAAACGGCATCGATTCCTTCAGCGGACTGAGGTGTCAACACGACTGGCAACCCGCAGGCCATCGCCTCGAGTACTTTATTTTGAATTCCACGAGCTAACTGCAGTGGCGAAATTGCGACGTCGGCAGAGTGCAAGTACGGGCGCACGTCCGGGACTTCTCCAACGACGTTGACACCGGAGATTTTGCTTAGGTCAATCACTCGTCGACATGGCTTTCGTCCCACAATCGACAATTGCACGTTGACCCGATGCCGTAGTTCCGGGATTACTTGGCGGCAGAACCATACAATGCCTTCGACATTGGGGCTGTAATCGAGCACGCCCGTAAACACGAGCTTTAATGTGGATAAAGGTCGCAACGGGTCAGCCGGCAAATCAAGTGCAGCTTTGGAAGAGGGTGAAAAATACTCGTTGTCGACACCGTTGCTAATTCCCAAAGTTGGTTTAGTGACCGAAACGGTCTGGCGATAAAGCTCGGCTTCGGAATTGCTCACCAGCGTCACCGCCGTGGCGCGATCGGCGATCCGCTGCTCTAAACTCTGCACTCGATTGGACTCGGTGGCGAATACCCATTTCTTGATCGAACGCGACTCTCGACTGCGTTGGCGCCATTTCTGGCTATCCACATCGACGAGGTCGACAAGTACCGGGGTCTTCGCAAAAGCCACATTATCGACGTAGGGAAACATGCTGGAGCAATAAACCAAGACGGCATCGAACGGCTTACTCGCATGCCAACTGAGTACTCGACGCGATAGCGAGTTGGATGCGAACATTCCTTCGGTCAGGCTCTTACCAAACAGAAGCGATTGGGCCGCGCGTCGCACTCGATGCACGCTCGCAAGGTTCGCAACGAAAACTTCATCACATAGCGAATCCATTTGCTCGCGGTCGGTTCGATGGATGAGTTCGTCGCTGGTGCATCCAAGCGTGATTCGGAAATGTTGACTGAGAACTCGAAGCAAATGATAAGAACGGATTCGATCGCCACGATTCGGTGGGTACGGAAACCGATGGGTAAGTACGAGTATCCGCTTCTCGGCATTGGAGGACATCAACAATTGCTTAGCGACCGGCGATTTGGCGGGTCAGTGGTTCGTCGAACCCACGGATCGAACCCATTACCGAGTCCATCCTGTCGAACGGCGCAAGTTCAAGCAACCGGCGTAAACGCCGCTCGGTCCTGGCGACCCCAACATAATGACGAAACTTCGATTTCAATCCAATCCGCGTCACCCGCGGTTGCATCGGATCAATTTCCCAGGGGTGGATATAAAACATCGCCGGGCGACCGGCTCGACGAACGGCGCTGATCGCTTGCACCGTGAGCGACAGGGGGAACAACCGAAAGTAGCCGCCGCCGATGGGCACATTCATCCGTCCTCGCGTCCATGCGGACGGCGGGAATTCGGTAATGGAACCCGATTGAGTGGCGATGGGATGGATCTCTTTTTTGGCCTGAGGCATTCCGTATCGGTCATGCCCGTGAATGGGAAAAATGCTGGAGTCGGTTTGGAAACCATTTTCAACGAGCACGTCGAGGGCCCATAGCGATCTTTCGGTGATCGAGAAACTGGGGGCGCGATAGGCCGTAACGACCACGCCGGTCGCGTTTGCAATCGCTTCCTTGCTATCGAGAATATCTTTCGAAAATTCTTCGGGTGTCAAGTCGTAGACCAATTGATGCCAGTAGCCATGCGACGCAAGCTCATGCCCTGCCGCGGCGATTCGCTGGATGAGTTTGGGATATCGATCGGCCACCCAACCCAGGACAAAAAACGTGCCTCGAACCTGCATCTCGTCAAAAAGTGCAAGCATCCGATCCGTGTTCGCTTCGACCCGACATTCCATTTTGTCCCAAGTTGAGCGGCAAACTCGGTCGCTGAAAGCGGACACTTGAAAGTAGTCCTCCACATCGACGGTTAGCGCGTTGCAGATCTCGGTTGAAAGTTTCATGCTAAGTAGGCCAACACCATTGATCGCGTAATATTACGACCGACTCAGCATCCCGCGTTTCACGGGATAGTCGGTCTCTCAATGCCGGGCAGGGCCCTCTTGCGGCCCAACGGGGCCGACTCTTCCTTCGAAGAGAGAGGTACTCGTTACACCTATCCAGTTCTTCGACTCTTCTCAGCGAGGACGCTGAATTGATGTCGCTACGTGATCACATGCTTGCGACGTCGCCACCGCATACGCCATTTCAGGTTCCGCTGGGCTTTGCCAACCTTTCTTGTCCGTGTGATCGTCAATGGCATACCGAACCTCACTATCATGTTCGTTGAATTGGGCATGAAGCAAGTTGCGCCGGCACAGCCCCATCGCCTTCATGACAATCTCGCCTTTGATCCCAAACATTCGCAAACCGGTCGCGGCGAGCATTCGAATATCCAGCCACCAATTCGCTTCATCGATGTAACGCAAATCTAGGATTTGCTTTCGACGCACGTCGTCGATCGATTCATCAGGTGGCAAATTGATCTGGGATAGGCCAGTCACACCGGGCTTTACCAAGGTCCGCTGGTAGTAGCCATCAATTTGGGTCACTAGCTTTTCACAGATTTCGGGTCGTTCGGGACGCGGCCCAACCAGCGACATATCACCAACGGCGACGTTCCAAAGTTGTGGCAACTCGTCGAGGTGCAACTTCCTCAAAATTCGACCTAGCCCAGTGACGCGGCAATCGTTCTTGACGCACCACACGGCTTGGCCGGGCTTCTCGGCGTTCTTGACCATGGAGCGCAGCTTGATAATCTCAAACCGCCTTCCGCGGAGCCCCACTCGGGTCTGGCGATACAAGCCGGGACCCGGGGATGTCAACCTGATCAAGGCGATTAAAACCAAGATGACGGGAGAGGCGAGCACGAGCAGGACGCTGCCAATGCATCGATCGAACAAGTACTTTCGGTAAAAAAACATCTCATGGCTTTCCAAAGAATCCGAAACAATCATTCTGGCGCCCCGTCGACGACCGCGCCGCCGTGGCGCTTTCGGCAAATCTTCATTGAACGCCACCGAGTCATCACACTCGGGGCATTGAAAAACTTGCAAAGAACTCATTACTGAATCACTCTCTCTACTGAAGGCAGGAACGCTTCAAGGAACTCACGACATGGTTGATAGGCGTCGCTACCCACGGGACCCGCAACCTGTATTTTGTAAAGACTCTCGGTCATCCAAACCCTTGGATATTTGCTCGCCTTCCAAGGTCCGCCGTCGCTCCAGGCGTACCAAACATCCAGCGATGGGTCGGGCTGAGAATTTTGTGCAAACTGCACGGACCATAGCTCATGTGCGGCCGACGGAGTCGACAATTTTTGGACTCGAGTATCGCCCACTTGCTGGGTGCCGATCGAGCTGTAGCAAATCTCGGGCGTGTGCACGGCGATCGGACCACGCGGACCGAACAGGAGGGCTACATTGACCACCGCATTGGTCGCCTGGTTTCGATACTCCCGCACCTGGGATCCATAGCATCGCAAGATTCTCGCGGCACCCGGATCCAAGGACGTCGAATCGGCCAATACCCAATCGCCAACCTGGTCAGGCAGTTCCGCGAGTCGTTCCCCACGAACGGTCACATTGAGCGGACGTGACCAGCGACCGTCAAGATATCCGTGGACGACGCCGGAAAGCAGCGTCAACCCAATCACGATCGACAGCGGAAAAAGCCGCGACGAAATCTTGGTTGCTGGTTCCATGCTAGCGGTCGATTCCGTGGTTGCCGTAGCGTCGTGATCGCTCATGAGCCAAACTCACTTTTTAAAGATTCAAGGCGTGCTTGTTCGTTTGCTGTTAGCCCCGCCGGATCAAGCCTCGCGAGGTCAAGCGACTCCCACGCCTGCTTGGCTTCGCCCTGCTTGTCCAGAGCTAGGAGCGCGAGAATGAGATGAAATCGAAATCGAGGTTCATCCGACTTGAGAATCGCTTGCTGGAACGTATCGCGAGCCTCGTCCCATCGTCGTGCCCCCAACAGTACGACCCCTTTGGTGTCGAGCAATTCCGGATTGTCACCGGTAAGTTTGAGAGCGGTATTGATTGGATCGAGGCCTTCGGAAGCACGTCCAGGCATTTCGGAAAACGCCATCGCCAGGTTGTTGAGCGTACGCACTCGAATTGGATCGAAATCCAGTACTTTTTGATACAGAGTGATCGCGTCCTCAATTCGGCGTTGCTGCAAACGTAGTGTGGCAACACTTTCGAGCAACGATACATTGTCGCCGAATTTCATAATCGCTGAATTCAGCAGATTTTCGTAATTCGCAGTAGTCGCGAAATGCATATCTTGAAGAAGCGACGAGACCAATAACGTTGCTGACTGAACATCCTGATGTTCTTCAAAATGTTTCGCAGAAAGCTCTGCGCTTCTCTTAAACTCGCCAGCACGATTGAGTGCCGCGACATAGGGGACGATCATTTCAAGATCTTCGCGGTATGCTCGATCAAGCCATGACAACCCCTGCTCTTTGAAACCGAGCTTGAGCAACGTTCCACCAGCAAATGCGGCAATACTACTATCGTTTAATATTTCGTCCTTCGAGACTCGGTCGGCCCAAGATTCGACTAGCTGAGGCGCGGTGTCCGACTGGCCGCTCTTTTCGGCGTATCGCACGGCAATCTCCAAGGCAGCGAACACACCCTCCTTCATCGACTGCAACTGGCTCAGCAAGGTCTCTACCTTAGGTAAGTCCTCCTTTTGGCCATCGTCAATAAGAAGGGTCGCATAGCGATAGAGATCGACAACTTGGGGTTCGCCTCGAAGGGTAAGAGTTTCGTATGTTTTCCTTGCCTCAACCATCCACCGCTCTCGTAGCGAGTATTGCTCTTCGGGCAACGTCTCGGCCAGCTTGATCAGTAGACTAGCCAAGAATCTCGCCGCGTCATCACTTCGGCTATTTTGCTCTTGAACCAGTTCCCGGAGGATCACCAGTGCTTGCGATTTCTGTTGATCGTTTCCTTGCGTGCCAAGCAATGCCGCATACAAGAAGCGATTCTTACTCGTTACCTGGTTATTTGCCGTCAACAATTTGGACAATTCGGTCCAGTCCACACTCGCGCCATCTCGGACGGCTAGGGACAGAGCAAGCTCGTTGCGAAGTTCATCGTTTTCTGGATTGCGACTTTGGGCCGTTCGTAGCGCTTCGATCGCCTCGTTCTCGCGACGAAGCTTGCGGTACAATTCAACGAGCGCTAATTGCGTCTGTGTGGACGGTCGTAGCTGATCGGCTTTTCTTAAAAGCGGCAACGCCGCCTCAAAATCCTCCATGGCGATATAGACCTGGGCCTTCATCGTCAACCGAGTCATTTCGTCCAAGGAGCCCTCGTCAAGTTGCTTGAGTTCACTCAACAACTCCTCTTTGTTCTCTTGCGCAACATGGAGACGAAGCCGGGCGGAAATGATCGCGGGTTCTGACTTTGTCGCAAGCGACTCGGCACGTCGAATCGCCGACTCGGCCTGATCAAAAAGTGACCCACGCGATTGCTCGTCTGGATCTTCGATCGCTGCAACGGTGAGAGCTAGGCAAAGGACGACGTGGCTTAAGAAATCGTTCGGACGTTCTTGGACGGCTGTTTTGGCAACGGCAATACCGCGTTCGTAGTCGCCCTGACGCTGGGCAAGCTGGATTCTTGTCGTGGCATACTTGTCGACTTCGGCATCGGTGGCGAACGACATCAACCGAATTTCTTCTTCGGCTTCAGCCTCGCGATGCAACCGGATTAACTGCTCAACGAGCCCTTGGCGAGTCTGCAGGCGGCGATCGCCGGCCGCGATGCCCCGGCGCAATTGCTCAATTGCTTCCTCGGATCGTCCCTCGATCGCCAACAACCAACCTTCAAGCGAAATCGCCTCGCCCCATCGAGGCCGCCAAGACAATAGCTCACGAAGTACGCTGCGGGCTTCTTTGAGTCGTGGATCCGTCCGTTCTATCTCATTTGAGTCCAAGAGCAAATTGTCAATGATTCGAGCAACCTTCAAGAACCTCCAATAGGTTCCCTGGTCACCTTCCTTCGCACGCAACTGCTCTTCCCAAATTACTGACAATTGCGACGGCGTTCGCTCAAGATCGCCGTCTTTGAGGAGAGTGGAATCGACAGGCAGACTCTTTGCCAGAGTTGCAAGCGAAAAGAGCACCGAGAGCGGGCGACGTCCCTCTGGAATCTTGGTCAGCGCTCGGTAAGCCATCTCGGGGTCATTAGCGCGTGCCGAGAATTCAGCCGCGAGCGCGAGCAATGAATCAATGACATCTTCGTTTCGACGGCTTTCGATCGTCGACAAATCATTGCGCTCAGTTCCCAATAGCAACTCAGCCTGAGCCATGACGCGTTTCACAGCGGCCTCGGGGTCTCCACGTGAAGCTTCGATTCGCGCACGCACAATGGCAAGTTGAGTAGCCGCCGATCCCACAATCGCCTCGAGTCGGGCGATCGCCTGATCCGATTCATCGTCGCGGCCAACTGCAGCCAACCGCTCGGCCGCGAATGCTTGGATATTTTCGTCATCCACGTACTCAACCGACAATCGAGCGACACCGTCGGCCATCGTCGCTGAGTTCAAGTGCTCTTCCGCGTCCACACCTGAAGTCGGCAACGATATTTCCAGAACATCTAACCGTCGCACGGCGCGACCAATTTCATCGCGGATCGACGGCTCCGTCAACTTACTAAGTCGCGTGCGAATCCGCTTGATTTGAGAACGAACACCACTGAAATCACGTTGTTCGGGCATCAATCGCAATTGATAATTGAACATCGCTTCGACGCTTGCGATTTGTAACACCGGTGAATCCGACAATCCCGCGAATCGCCATTGTTCAACGGCTTGCACCCGGTTTCCTGAGCGGGTCCAAGCCTCGGCGGCTTGTCCTCGTAAAACAGCATTACCAGGGTCGAGGTCCACAGCCTTTTGAAGTGTATCCGCGACTTGATCCCAAAGACCTTGTTGTCCGTACAACGACGCCAATTGAGTTGCGACAGCAACTTTCTCTGTGACCTCACCGTCACTCGAATCGTCCAACGCACTACGGAAGTGCGCAATCGCTAACATTGAATCGCCATCACGAATCGCCATCTGACCGTCAAGGACGCCCAAACGCCATTTCGCAGTTTCGATTTTGCGTCCCCGTGCGTTCTTCTCGGCCTGCGTGATCCGACCAATTTCCATTCTCGCCAAACCGCTGGACGATGCAGATATGGCTTCGCGAAAGTCATCAAGCACCGATTTCGTACGTTCAGAATTCTGGCCGTCTTGACTGAGTAAAGTTGCAAGCGAACCTAACAAGTCGAGGCTATTGGGATTGAGCTCTTTGAGACCCAGTTCCCAAATCTCGATGGCTCTCTCACGCTTCCCTTGCCGTAAGCTCAGCAGTCCGGCGTTAACAAACACATTCTCGATCACGACTGGCGGCACATCCGTTGGCCGGTGCGCCAATAGTTTTTCGTACCACTGCACTGCTTGGACGGCATCAACTTGAGCCAATTGCAACGCGGCTTCCGCTACTAGAACGTAATCCCAATAGACTTCCGATAAGTCACTGTCGTTCTTGGCAGACTCGATTGACGATTTCGCAACGGGTTGTTCCAAAGCAGGTTGTCCTCCGTCCGACGCCGGCTTGTCCGTCCGACTCACACTCTCCGCCAAACGCAGCAACGCGAATTCGGCTGCGCGACGTAAGCGCTGGCTAACAACAGTATCATCCCCGCCTCGCCGCTCGACCTGTGACAAAATCAACTGCGAACGGCTATCCTCGTTGTTGCGAATTGGTTCAGTAACGAAGTCCAATCGCTTGTCAAGCGAGCTAGTTAAAGACTCCGCTGCCGATGTTTCACTAGCACTGGAACGTTGTGGGCCGGGTGCCGCGATCAAGGGCCCCGACTGTTCGAATAGTTCCGGCTTTGACTGAACGGCGCTCACGAAACTCGCGATCAGGTCGAGATCCGTCTTGTTGTGCTGGAGCGCGATTGACAAAACCTCGCCAACTTTCTGGTCCGCGAGCCAGTACCAATAGTCCTGGGTACGATCGTATTTAGCTGACTCTCGCTCTTGGTACAATGATTGCTCAACTTGACTATATAACGCGAGCGCCATCCACCGCACCGACTCGGGATCGCCTTCCGGCGCGTCCAGCAATTTGACTTGACGCTCGGCCTCGCGATTCCAAAGACCGCCTTGCTGCAATAGACGCTTGATCAAGCGGCGACGCAGTTCCTGTGTTGTCGTTTCGTCCGCCTTTTCGGTACCCAATCGTGCGATTGCGTTCCCGAGTTGCTTGCGAGCCAAATCGATCGCATCGTACCGAGCGGCAGGTTTACTGCGATCGGCTCCCTCGTCAGCAGCAATGGCGAGACTAACAATCGCTTCATGGTCATTCGGAACCAGCATGGAATAGCGACCGAGCCACTTGACTTGCTCAGCGAAGTCTTTCTCTTCTTCGGCGGCACGGGCTCGCTGCAAAAACGTCGATGCCGTCTGCTGCGAAAAATAATAGTGGGAAATGGCGGCGACCGACACCAGCAAGGTTCCCAAAACAATCGTTTTCACCACAAGCGGTACATTCCAACGCCATTGGAATCGTCGCTGATGGATTTTTTCTTCCAAACGAAGCTCTGCGGCGTGTGAATGAAACATTTCCGAACCGCCCAAGAAGGAAGCTCGCTTATCAGCGACGTTCAATGATTTTCTCAGTACTTTGGACATATCCAATCAATCCCAATCCGATGGGCAACCCCAAATCCAAACACGCCGACCTTGTTTCGCTCGCAAGTACCAACAAGCCCCAATGATGCGAACCGCGCACCCTGGCGACCCAAGCGACTATTTATACCTGGCTATCACCCGCAATTGCGTAGTGGTAATTGCCATATCGATATGCATATTGACTTGCCGTGACGCCGCTAAAGACAGTACCAGCGATGTTCGCGCCGGCCGCTTCGAGTCGCCGCATCGACCGTGTCACACTATCCATCCGGCTGACGTCCCGCATGACGCACAACAGGGTCGAATCCACCGACGAGGCCACCGCCAATGATTCGGATGCCGCGAGTACTGGTGCGGTATCAATGACGACGAACGAATAGCTCCCTAGCGCCTCATCGACAAAGTCTCGCATGGATGCTTGACTGATCAGCCGGTGGGGACTGCGGTCCAAGCGGCCCGCTGGCAACACATGAATCAAATCGCCGAGACTTTTGTCGATGGCATCTTCCAGAGTGACCTGCTTGGAAAGCACGGCACTTAAACCCGGCCCGATGTCCAAACCAAAAATTTCGTGCTGATCGGGATACCGCAAATCGGCATCGACCAATAAGACCGTTTCACCACTCGCTTTTGCGATCGACAGGGCCAACTGCGAGGCAACACTGCTTTTGCCCTCACCGGACATGCTACTGACGACCGCGAACGTACGAACGCTCTTAGTGGAATCCGATAGAAAAAGATTCGCCCGCAGGGCGTCGACACTCTCTTCGAAAATTCGTCGCCCCTTACCATGACGCGTTCCCGACGGAAGCTTGGCGATCTCGCCGACAATCGGTGCGATTGTATTGCTTCGTTCAACCAAGGAGCTGTCGGTAACCCGTTGAACTCGCATCTCCCAGAGCAATCCCAACAAGAACGGCAGACAAAACACGACGCTGGTCGCTAGCGCCATCTTTTTCACCGGAATCTCTTCCACCGGGAACTTGGGCGGCGTCGCTTTTGCTACCGTACGCACCGCGCCGTCCTGGCGGCTTTCGGTTCGAATTGCCGCAACCCGCTCTCGCAGCATCGTTAGCACATCGGTCGCGACAGCAAGCTCCTCTTGGGCAAACTGCAGTTCAGCAGTAGCACCGCCAAAAGCCTCCAGTTGCGACAATTCCTCATCGTACTGCTTCTGCAGCACCGCGAGCTTTGAGGCAAGCAGTTCTCGATCTTGTTGTTGACGCGATGCGAGCATGGACTGAGCATTCGACCTGAGACGGGCATACTCAGCCTCCGCCTGTGTGGTCAACATCGTGACTGCTCTTTCTCTGGCTGATCGCTTCAGTGCGTCCAGCCGCGACGCAAGTTGATCATGCTTTGATTTGATTTCCAGGTAGTACTCGCGCCGGATGCGGACCATATCAGCGAGTTCCAGCTCGGTCATGATCGCCTTGTAGCGAGCAATCAGTGCCTGGGACTCTACGACCTTGGGATCTTGCGAAACAGCCTGCGAAATCTCCGATTCCGATAGCGTTTTCGGCTCCACAGCGGGCTGCATTGCCACACGTTCGTTTGGCGAAGATTCCGATTGATTGTCCATTGAGTCGCGATTCATCGCTTGATTGGCGTCGATGATCGCGATTTGAACCGTCAAATCCGAGATTTGCGAACGCAAATTAGCAACCAGCGTCAGATTGCTTTGATTTTCGATCGTTGCCACAGGCTGCCCCGGCGCAAATCCCAACGTTTGTTCGCTAAGTTTTTGGACACTCCGTTGACGCTCCTCAACCTCGTGCTTCCATGTCTGGATTTCCGGTTCCAACCAACGCTCCAAATTTGCGATACGTGATGAGTCAATCGCGTCACGCTGGCGCAGATACGATTCCACGACGGCATTGCAAACCAACGCAGCAGCGGCCGGATCCGTATCCTCGTAGCTCACCATCAACCGGCTGCGCGTCCCGCCGCTTGCGACCTTGAGATTCCTGCGGAGATTGGCTTCCGCTGCCTCTGGGTTGGCGAGACTTGGTGCCCGACGTAACGTCGGATCGTTTAATACGGGATCGATGACGATCGGATTCATGATCAACGCATTCTCGGTGGAACTGATATCCTCCAGCACCGGCATCACGCCCTTGAAAACGACATAATCCTGGTTCGCTTGCAACAAGTGACTGGCGCGGTACCGGGGCACGAACGTCTTCACTACAACAAAGGCAGTAACGCAAGTCAGCACCACGCCTACCGGCACTGCCCAACCCCAACATCGACGGACAGTGACCCATAAAATCCAGGGATCGAATTGCTGACCCGCCGACGACTGGGCGTTGCCACCGCGACCGTTGACGTGTTGCTTTTGACCGACGGTAGTTAACTTAGATTGCATTTAGATTGATTCTCTTGTGACCAACAACGGTTCGCCCCCGAACCACGTGCGCTCGTTAGCTACAACACACAAGCGATACGGATGAAACTTGACGAACAAACAAACGACAACTTTTCGGCCCCAACAGCCACACCGACATCAAAACCGGAACTTATACACATCAGCCGAACGTGAGCTGATGACGATATTGCCGAAGGCATCAAACGCTTCCTCGACTTGCTTCCCCAGGCACAAAATCCATGGCGGTCAACTGCTCGACAGGCCGATAAAGGCGCTCCCAATAGAGCTTCACAAGCCATAACAAACCGAACGCCAGAGGGATCATCAAGTACCCCGAAATATCGTGAATTGTAGACTGACTCGCTGGGTCGTCAATGATTCGGTAGAGGACGCCCACCACAGTAATGCGTAACGAGTTCACAAAAACCGCTAGGGGGACGACAGAAAGGAGGATAATCACGCGGTCCAGCCAACCTCGTTGAACCATGGCCGCCCAGAAGAAAGCTAGTGCCGCAACGCCGATAAAAATCCGCAAACCCGAGCAAGCCTCTTCAACCTGTAATTTCAGGTCGTTGATCCAGATTACATGCCCTTCGTTCACCGCGGGCTGTCCAAAGACTCGCAGCATCACTGTGCTTAAGTCTGTCGCCACACCTTGCAACTTCCAACTCAACAGGCTTTCGGCTTGGTAAGGAAGTGGAATCATGAAGAACAAAAAAGCGATCGCGGGCGCGGCCCATCGCATGGCTGGATAACCAAACATCAACCAAACAAAACCGGCCAACAGCGGAAGCAGCGACCAAGCATCGAGGAAGTCCGCGTAGATCACACGACTGGCGAATCGCATTGCGATCGCGATCGCGATCAACACCACCCCGCCCCAACTCGCACCTAACCGAATCCCCGGCATTTGATCCCAGCGATTCCAGCACAGCAGCAGCGCCAAAAATGGAACCAAGTATCCATGCGAATAGTCTGGCTCGCGACGCCATGCGTCTTCCATCCATACGAGCGTGGGCCAATAGGCGAAAATCAAAACTGCCGCAAAGGCTATACAGCCAGCCAAACAGTTTCGGCCGAACCACCCCTGGGGAGGATCTACGAGCAAGCCTAGCGTCGTGTCCGCGCGTGCCTCGCTGGGCTTTTTGGGACCCGCTTGGTCAACGGGTAAGTGTTTACGCCGCCTCGCCGTTGCTTTTGCAGCTTTCGTCAAATCCTGACTCCCATTACCAAACCAACTTCAACCGGACGCATGTACACATTCCGCTGCAGACTTCGTCTCGCTGGGTGACACCCTGTCCCCATTGATCCGCATTTGCTCAAAAAACTTAGCCTCTTCGAGGTATCAAGCATACACGCTATAGGGTTTGGCGTAAACAACCCGATAGAGTTATACCACGCAAGTTCCCCTTGACGGAGGAAGTAAGCAGTTTTTCCCGCCACAAAGACAAACTCTAGTAAAAAATACATAGAAGACCGTTCTTTGCTTGAGTGTTACCAGTAAATCGGCATTGACATTACAATCGCGCACCGTTAGGGTGCGCCCGCACAGGTGAACGTATGATGCAAGCCGCAAATGGCGGGGATGGAGGCGTACTAACTGAACTTCACCCACCCAGGGGCGTACTCACAAAACTTGGAAACTTTAGACTAAGTTCGTAAAACCCGGAATAAGATGAAGCGCATGGGAACCTCGGGCAGCATAGAGAGGTTATGCCGAGTGATCATGGCTGGGGCTTACATTGGCGTGCACAAATGCTAGCTTCCGACCTGACTCTACCTGGACTGGCCTTACGACCATTTCGGGCGAGCCGAAATCGACCCAAGGTAGTTTTTCCATGAACTATTGGCCGTCTCGCAAATGGAAGGTGACACTGAGTGGCGACGGGTCGACACGTGAGATCGAGCCGGAATTGCCCTTCGCGCTGGTGGGGTCGCACGAGTTATGCTCCATCAAAATCAATGTCCCCGAACACCGGGTCGCGCCAATCATTTACTTCCTTTGCTGTTTCGAAGATACCGTGGAAGCGTGGCCCTTGTGCTCCC
Source organism: Pirellulaceae bacterium (assembly GCA_041741195.1). Taxonomy (GTDB): domain Bacteria; phylum Planctomycetota; class Planctomycetia; order Pirellulales; family Pirellulaceae; genus JBBSJZ01. The sequence goes on along the minus strand of JBGSKM010000002.1, from coordinate 107,363 downwards.
TCGCTTACTCACGCTGGGGAAGAATCGATGCGCAAGACACATTGCTCGTCGGACAGACTACGATAGCAGTATCGCACTTGGAGACTGAGCATACGACCGCCTGCGTCCGGGAGGATCGTCAGCAACCCGCTGAAGCGCTGTCAGCCTGGGTGTCCGCAGAATCACGCGATGCCCAGCAAGACACAAAGTCCCTTAGCCTAGTCTTGGGCTGCCACGGAAAACTTTGGTGCATGTCACTGCATCGGCCTGTCAACATTCTGGGAGGTCGACATCCGAGTACCCTACGCGTGCACGGCCACAAGCTCGCTCGGTGCGATCATGCAATCATTGCCAGTGGGGCGTCCGTTTGGCTCATCGACCTCAAAGCGTCCTCGTGTTGTAGCGAAGGAGAGCGAGTGACCAAGCTCCAAAAGAGCGCCGATCCCTATGTGATCGGCCGGATGACCGTTTCGCTCCGAAGTAGCAAATTAGGCCGAAAGTCTCCTACGACGGCGACGGTGAACCGACTTGCGTCAAATGTTCAATTGGATGGCATGGTGGGGCCACATCCACCGCTTAATGGCGAATCGGGGGAACCAGCAATCACTCAGCCGCAGACGCCGAAAGTTCACCAACCTAACACAGTGCCGCTGGACCGAGCCCAGCAGTGCGAAACGCTGGCTGGTCAAGTCACCGAGCGTTTGCTGGCCATTCAGAAATCAGACAGCGAGAAACGAATTCTCGTCGTGCGCGGCTTGGGATTGATGGCACTGATCCTCGCCGTTTCCACCCTTGGCTGGCTTTCTCAGAGCATCCATCGATGGATCGGTTTCGGAGCAGAATAGTGGAGCGTCATGATTAACTTTCAGTTTGTTAAGGGGGTCAGGAGTCAATTGCCGGAACGGCCCTTCGGATGCTTCGCACAATTACTCCTGACCCCTCAACCCTCGCGGGGCAGAATAGCAGTCAAGTTTTCCGGTGAGGGGCTGTGGCCGGGTTAATTTGCTGAGGAAATCAGGAAGGGAAAAAGGCATGCCCGTTTTCGGTAAAATTTGAAATCGGAGCAGAAAATATGGTACGCTACAAACGTTCGATGGTGGCAGCTTAGCCGCCCCCAGCGAGTGACAAACCATCGATGGCATTTACCAAAACGGCATCTTCATCACATTGCTAGCCGAGCGGCGCGAAATCTGCGTGCATCTGCCATGCGGGGAAAATGCTGGCGGCTTGTGCGGCAAGTGTTGACGATGATTGATACTGACAATGAACGGTGAGGCCAATGAACGGTGAGGTCACAGGGCGATTGTGTCAAACTTTGACCATTGCAGTGAAGTTTTTTGAACTGGGGTTACTTGCGTGATGCTTTCTATTCTTATCTGCCTTGGCGTCGCGGCTGTGTTCTGCGTCTCCACTGTCCTACTGAAGCTTCTGATCCAGAAAGCGCCATCCCTGCCGGAATGTTCGTGCGTCGAGTGCAGCAAACGCCGCGGGGAATTTGGTGAACTTGCCGATGCGGCGGACGGCGAATCTCAACTAAGTTTTTCAGGCAAGCCAGCCCGACGCCGACTCGGCTACATTCGAATTTCTCAAAGTCGAATGCGTCGTCATGTGCCGAACGCTGGTCAACTTATGTCGCACCGCGTCGATTACTTCTAGTTGCGGCCCATTCTCAGCCTCACGCGAGCGACTCAGGCCGAGACATTCGTCTCATTTTGCGTCAAATTTCGTCGTCTTCGCGTTCCTAAGCTAGTTCGAAACCTGGATTCATATCTGGTCATCTGTGCAGTTCACAGCCTCGCACAACAAAATCGACAAAATCGGCTTGTCGGCGGTCTTCGAGTGAGTACACTCGGGGGGAGCACACGTTAACAGTTCGTATGTACACACGAATGCCCCCCAGATTCCGCACGCGTTGAAACATCTTGAACCTTAACCGATCGATTGCCGTTTTGTTGTTGCTCATCTGCAGTCTGAATGCTGCTAGGGTTGCGCATGCTGGACTAATTCCCGCGATGCTCACTCCGGATATTTCTGCAACATCTGTCATTGCTACGTACAACGCCTCCAGTCAGAAACTTAGCTTGCGCGGCAGTGCAGTTTCGCTGAAGGATTCGGATAATGTCCTCCACAACATTTTCAAGGGCAACAACAGCAACAAGGCAGGAAGTTTTTCGCTTGATGCCTTCATCGATAGCAGTGGAGCCTTCCAGTCCGGAAGTTTTGAAATCAAGGGAACACTGACGAAAAGCAGTTCAGCCGTCACATTGCTAAAGGGCACGTTGACAGAGGCAAATACAAGTGTCTTTTCACAGGGGCAGCTCGAGTTTCTTGCAACCGCCGACCCGACCTCTTCGTTGGCGCACCTCTTTTCGAGTAATGTCGGTGGCACAGGCATCAAACTGGCGAATTTGAATGGAGGCAGTTTTGCGTCCTTTACTCCGCTGGTTGGTTTTTTTTCTACCGGGACGGCGGATATTGGTCGTCCGGTTCCTGAACCAGCATCGCTATCCATCTTTGCATCACTATTGATGATCTGTTTTGGCGGACGCTTGAGGCAATCGCGACTTTGTTTCAACTAGCGTTTTGATTTGTTGATTGCGGCGTCGAATTGCCATTCTCATGGTGCGCGGAGCGGCTCCGAGCTGTAACGGCAGCGCATTCGAGGTAATGGGCAGCCGCTTCACGTTGTCCTGTGAGTCAGCGTTCACTGACAACGCCCCCAAGCTTGGAGTTCACGAGGGACTCATTTGGACGGTGGGTACACGCAGGGACCCCAAGCGTTACAGGGGCAGCTAGCCCCCACTCCTTCAGGCACGCGAACCTGCATTCATTGTCCGCAAGCATTTTGTTTTGAGTAACAAACTTGCTGACTATAGTGGGGGATCTAAATTCCCTACACACACACTTTCATGAACTGCATAACTACATCACGAGCAAATCCATGACGTTTTCAAAGGTTACCGGTTTTAAGAACTTCAAACGCTCGTGTGCGAATTATTTAAAGAGTTCGCGACATTCAAACGACTCTTCTACCAAGTACGTAGCTAAGCGTCGTCGCATTCAGTTGGAACTGCTGGAAGATCGACGGATGCTGGCGTTACTGGGGATTAGCCCGGAATTGCCGATCGCGTTTGCAAACAGCACGGGGACAGTGACTTATGACGAGTCGTCCAACTTGTTCGTGGCAGTCGCGGTTCCCCTTGTATTTCAGGAAACAATTCCTCCACCTGTTTTTATTGATGACCCCAGCGTTGGTGGCACACGAAGTTTCAATCTTCAAATGGAAATCAATGAACTGGGTGAGTTCGTTGGCGGAGTGGCGGGCGATGATTTTGAGGTCACGGGCGCGATCGACATCGACGACGATGGAATTGTCGATGTCGATGGCGTGCTCTTGACCGGCGAAGTACTCGCGTTTGGATTCCAAGATACCTTGGGTACTAATACTGATACTTACGACGTAAGACTAAGCGTAACCGGCGGTCTGTTGTCACAACCAGGACTACTTTCGAATTTCGGTTCTCCCATCCCACGCGCCGCCTACTACTCAGGTCGAGATATCGGTCTACAAATCGTGAGCGAAGTTTCATCATTCGCAAACGACTTTAACGTGGACTTTGGTGGCGGCAATAAAACGACTTTTGGTCCGATCGACATCTTGCCCGCAGCACTCGGCAATTACGTTTGGGAAGATTTAAACCAGGATGGTATCCAGGATGCGAACGAGCCGGGCATCAACGGCGTTTTGGCAACACTCACAGGAACCGATGTGTTTGGGAACCCGGTTTCCCTAACGCAGGTCACCGCGAACGACGGCACCAATGACGGTGCGTACCTATTCACCAACTTGGTACCGGGGACGTACCAAGTCACCTTCAGCAACATCCCGGCGGGCTACCTTTTTACCATCAAGGATGCCAATTCTAATTCTCAAGACGCGCTGGACAGTGACGCTGGACTTAGCGGCGCAACGGGTTTGTACACGCTCGGTCCGGGCGAGATTAATTTAACCGTCGATGCCGGCGTGTTTGATCCCAATGGCAATTCTGAAGACCCGGCTTCTTTGGGCGACTATGTTTGGCATGACGTGAACGCCAATGGGGTGCAGGACCTGAATGAACCTGGCATTGATGGTGCCACCGTCAAGTTAATTGATGCAGTTAGTGGAAATGTGATTGCCACCACGCTCACCGGTGATGATCCCAATACCGCCGGCACACAAATGGGGTACTATCAATTCACGGGATTGACGCCCGGTGTCGAATATCAAGTGATGTTCGTCGTACCAGCCGGGTTTGATTCGGTCAGTCCCGTCGATCAGGGCGGCAACGACTCAACGGATAGCGATGCGGGCATTGGTTTATTGACACCGATCGTTGTGCTCGCCAGCGGTGAGCACAACCCGACACTGGACGCTGGGTTTTATCTGGCGGATCCCGGCATCGACATCGAGAAGACGACGAGTGGACCGAGCAACAGCAACGGGACCGCTGCCGACTACGACAACGAGGACTTGGCCGACGGCGCCGGTGTTCCCGTTCTCACTCCGGGCACTGCCGTGACATGGACATATCAAGTCACCAATACCGGGAATGTCCCCTACACCGCTTCGCAAGTCGTGGTGACCGATGATGCTGGCACACCAGACCTGGCCAGTGACGACTTCATCCCCACGCGCGATCTCGGCAGCGATGTGGGAAGTGACGGGATTCTGTCGCCCGGCGAAGTGTGGATCTACACAGCTACCGGAAGCGTCGAAAGCTTGGTCGGACCTTCCGGGGCGTCGGTGACATTTGACTTTTCGGGCAACAGTCCCTTGGACGGAACGAACGGCAATGTGCGCAGCTTTACGGCCGGGCCGGTGTCGGTGAAAGCCACCGCTTTCAGCCGCGAGAAGGGTGCCGCAGGCGCCTGGGACACGGCTTATTTGGGCAGCTTCGGTGGCGGCTTGGGCGTTACAGACCGCAGCGAGGGTGACGGCTCCAGCAACATGCACACCGTCGATAATGTGGGCCGTGACAACTACGTGCTGTTCGCCTTCGACCAGCCGGTTGTCGTTGACTCGGCGTTCCTTGGTTACGTCGTCAATGACAGTGACATTCAAGTTTGGATTGGTACGATTAGCGATGCTTTCTCGTCACTACCCACGCTCAACGACTCCGTGCTTTCGGGACTCGGGTTCACCGAAGTCAACCAGACGAACCTGTCGTCAGCGCGGCTTGCCGATATCAATGCCGGAAACATCTCTGGCAACGTGATTGTGATTGCCGCGGACACCACCGACACGTCACCCGAGGATCGTTTCAAGGTTGAATTGCTAACGGTTGCACCGACACTGCCAGGCATTTATGAGAACAAGGGCACGGTAACGGTCCCCGGGGCAAACGATAGTGACCTGAGTCACTACAAGAACTCAACAACGCCACCGCCGGCCCCCGGCATCATCCGCGGGACCAAATGGCTTGACGCAACAGGGAATGGATTCTCCTCGGATGACACTCCCTTGGCGGGAACCATCATTTATTTGGATGCCGATAACGACGCGATAAGGGATTCCGACGAATTATATGTCATCACCGGAGCTGATGGTTCCTATGAGTTCACTGGATTAGCCGCCGGGAATTATGTGGTACGTGAGGTGGTCGAAGCCGGGTTTGTGCAGACCGGCCCGGAGTTGGCAGGAAGCTATTCGGTGACTATTGCGTCGGGGTCGATGATCACTGGCAAGGATTTCGCGAATTTCGAGAAATGCGATAGTGATGGAATTTCGAACGTTTCGTATACGGTGATGCAAAGTAACGGATACACCTACACCGTCAACGATTTGCGTAACAACACCGACGAGGGCGATGTCGTTACGGTGCATTTCACCGTCAACGGGAATCAACCTCAGCGACTTTCGTTTGTCTCCTACACAGCGCCGGATCGATTCTTCAATGCGGCGAATGCCGGTTTACAATCGGTGTATGAAGCACAAACTGGCATTTTCCTGCCGGGCAACCATCAACTGTCCGTCAAAATCCCTGAATCCTACTACCAGATCGATTTTGTATGCGGTGAGATTATCGACAAGTTTGGACCCGCGGGTAGCAATATTTTCTATACCCCCCAGGGACGATTGATTAGTGCGGACAATGACGGGACGAGTCTTCCCGACGATCATGACCGCTTCAGGGGCGTCACATTGGTAGTGGGTGGCGGCGCCGGCAACGATGACATTCGTTTTAGTGTCGCAAGCGATCCCAGCAAGGTTTCGATCGCCATTGGAAACGTTGGTGGTGCGATTCAAGAAGTTAGACAGATCTCATTAGGGGCAGGCTCGGGAATTGAGATCACGAAGTTAGCCGCAAATGGATTCGGCGGTAACGACAAGATCACGATCGAGTCATCCCATCTACTTTCCATGCCCGCAGTTTTGCGAGGAGGTCATGGAAGTGATACCTTAACGGGTGGACAAGGAAACGATGTGCTACTGGGCGAGTCCGGCGTTGACTATCTCGCTGGGAACGCTGGCCGAGATTTGCTAATCGGTGGAACCGAGAGCGATGTGATCAGTGGAAACATTGATGACGATATTCTCATCGGTGGTACGACGGCTTACGACTCGTACACATACTCCAATTCAAATGCATTGGATTCGATCATGCGAGAATGGTCGTCTGATCGAGCAAATCTCACGTTTGCTCAACGAGTCTACAATATCTCCAACGGGACTTCTGGATCCGGTTCGGGCACCGACAACGACAACTATCACAGTCGCTTGAATGGCACCGTGTATCTCAAAGTTCGGGGTACCGGGCAAAATGTATTCGACGACAATGCAACGGACTATCTCTATGGCAACGAACATAGCGATTGGATATTGACCAACAACGATCAAGATGGCGGGTCACGAAACGACGTCTATTCAAGTGGAGCACGCGTCACTGATATCGATTAGACATTGAGCCGGTTGCAAACGCTCGTTAGTGCCAATTCTTCCGACCGATCGTCAAACGTCTCCGATGACGCTCGGTATCGTTGTTATGCATCGGCAAACTGCCCAGCCGAGTGGAAGCCAGCAACGGTTTCCACTGGGTGGGCGCATAACGAACCGGGACTTCTCACTCTTCGGTATCCGCTCCGTGCTCTCGGTGCCTTTGTGTTGTTACACCACCTTTACCAAAACATTCGGTGGCGGCAATTTCGCCTTGGGCGGGGAAACACAGAGTCACAGAATTCAGTGGGAAGAGCCAGCGGAGCTTGGCATTAGTTGGCCAACAAGTCTGTCACGAACCTATTGCGGTTCTTGAAAACCCACGCGGCTCGCTAGAGATTGGTTACCAGAGTACGCCAACTGGTATGCGAAGCGAAACGCTCGGGTGGGCCACCTTTTTTCTTGCCCGTTACAAAGCTCTGTTGTCGAAGATACGGGGTTTCCTCATCAATCCACTTGAATTTGGCGCAGACCGCCGCGGTTTGCTATCGCCAGAAGTCAGGAGAAAATCGCTCGTTTTGCTGTAGATCGATGTGTTAGGCATAGCGAAGCATCCGATGTCGTTCGCCATGATCACGATCACGTTGGGACGCTTGCCAACGGCGGGGTGATCTGCAGCCTTGCTCGTCAAGCAGATCCAGGTGATGAGGCTTATCGGCAATACGATCATCCAACGAACGATATCGGGGTCGTGCGTTGCGACATGGAGTCAACCCTTCAATGAATGAAATGCGACAGCCACGCGAGCCCGATGCACACCAATGCGCGATGCAACAATGTTTCGCACCATGTTTGCGTACCGGGCGCATGTTTTGCAGCGGGTGTCGCAATTCGGTCTGTCGCAATTCGGCCCGTCAAGATTCCAAGTGCTGCCAATCCCCGGGGGAGTTTTCTCATGTCCACGCATTCCGTCGCCGAAGTATCCGACGCAAAGCTGCAATCGCTATCTCGTATCTCGTTGCAAATACGCCGCTGGATACTGCGCTGCACCACGGAAGCCGGGTCCGGTCACCCGACCTCATCGCTATCGGCCGTGGAGCTAATGACGGCACTGTTTTTCGGTGGCAGCTTTCGCTACGACCTTCGTGATCCGAAGGCGCCGAACAACGATCGACTAATTTTTTCCAAAGGTCACGCCTCGCCGCTTTTCTATTCGCTGTGGGCGGCCGCTCGCCAAGCAGATGTCGATTGGGTGCTGAGCGAAGATGAGTTAATGACCTATCGAAAATTTGGCAGTCGACTCGAAGGCCATCCGACGTCGCGATTTCCGTTCACCGAAGCCGCCACGGGTTCGCTTGGCCAGGGACTCTCGATCGGATTTGGGATGGCGCTCAATGCCAAGTATTTAGACAAGCTGCCCTACCGCACGTACGTGCTACTCGGGGACAGCGAGATGGCCGAAGGATCGCAGTGGGAAGCGATTCAATTGGCATCGCACTATCGACTCGGAAACCTGATAGGAATCCTAGACGTCAATCGTTTGGGACAACGTGGCGAGACGATGCAGGCGCACGACTTGATCGCCTATCAACGTCGCATCGAAGCATTTGGATGGCGGACGATCATGATCGATGATGGACACGACTTGGACCAAGTCCTTCGCGCCTACGATCAAGTGACCGAGTCCTCGGACCAACCAACGATGCTCATTGCTTGGACCGTGAAAGGAAAAGGCGTCTCTTTCTTGGAGAACCAAGATGGCTGGCACGGCAAATCGCTCGATGACAAGGAACTCAAGCGAGCATTGGATGAACTCGGCGAAGTCGATGACTTTTTGCGAGGTGAGCTGGCTCGACCCAGTGACGATCAACCCGACCAGCTCAAGTCCAACGTTGCATCGGGAATCGACTATTCGGTCGGAGACGAAGTTGCGACTCGTGATGCGTTCGGTCATGCACTTCAACGGATTGGTGACCAATACCCATCGATCGTGTCGCTTGACGGTGAAGTCAGCAATTCCACGCGGGCGGAGTATTTTGCCGAGAAGTACCCGGATCGCTTCTTCGAGATGTACATTGCCGAACAAAACATGGTGGGTGCCGCGGTCGGATTGTCTTTGCGTGGGAAGTTGCCTTTCGTTTCGACGTTTGCGGCGTTCTTAACCCGTGCGTTTGATCAAATCCGCATGGCACGTCACAGTGAAGCAAACATCAAGCTGGTCGGATCGCACAGCGGTGTTTCAATTGGCCAAGATGGTCCGTCGCAAATGGGCCTGGAAGACATTGCGATGATGCGGACGATACAAGATAGCGTGGTCCTTTACCCCTGTGACGCCGTGTCGACACAGCGTTTGGTGGAGGCGATGGTCGAACACGAGGGCATTTCGTACCTGCGTACCACCAGGGGAAAGACGCCCGTCATTTACGAAAACGATGCTGAGTTTGTCATCGGTGGTAGCTACGTATTGCAGCAGTCGGACGACGATCGAGTCACCGTGGTTGCCGCGGGAATTACGGTTCACGAGGCGCTCGAAGCTGCGCGCACGCTGCGGGATAAAGACCAATTGGCGGTGCGAGTCATCGACTTGTATTCGATCAAGCCGATGGACCACGCCTCGCTTCGTCACGCGGCCGATGCGACCGAAGTGATATTCACGGTGGAAGACCACTGTCCCGAAGGCGGAATTGGCGAAGCGGTGCTGACGAGTCTTTCGAACCATACGATCCCGGTTCGGTGTCTGGCCGTGCGCAAGCGTCCGATCAGCGGCAAACCGGATCAATTGCTCGCCGACGAGGGGATCTCCGCCGACGCGATCATCAAAGCCATCCGGCAATTCATCGCTAATTGACCGTGGGCCGGGACCGTTGACGGGACGTAAAATTCGCTTGGGAGTTTTGGTGAAATCATTTGCGTTACAATGACGCGATCGAGTTCATCTCCGTCCATGTGTCCCCAGTTCTAGGCGATAGGCCCCAAGCGATGCGAGTTCATTGGTTTTTGTGGTTAGGAATGTTGTTGGTCGTTTGCAGTGCCAGCGAAGTGGCGTATGCACAGTCTCCGGCGGTCGTGGATGCGGCCCCGAGCGCATCCTTTGAATTGCCCACAGTCGAGCAGGAGTCCGAACTTCCGGGCGCGGGAGCTCTGCGGCGATACGACGGATATGTCAATCGCTGGCGCGAGGCTCGGGGCAAATGGGCCACTGGAATCGAGGCGAATCAAGGCGCGGTCGTGTTCCTGGGCGATTCGATCACGCAAGGTTGGGGCGATAATTTCAAAGATCAATTTACTGGAATGCAAGCGGCAAATCGTGGCATCGGCGGTGACACGACCCGTGGCATGTTGATCCGTTTACATCAGGACGTGCTATCGCTCCATCCTAGTGCGATTGTGATGCTTCTAGGAACCAACGACATCGAAGTTGGGATTGCACCGGAGACAGCGGCGGACAACGTCCGATTGATCCTGCAGGCGATCAAAGCACACGATCCAAAAGTCCCCATCGTGTTATGCCGAACCTTCCCGAGCTCGGCGAAAAAGAATCGACCGTCTAACAAAATCAAACGACTGAATGAGTTGTACGACGGCCTCGCCAAGGGCGACCCCCAGATCACTGTGGTGGATACCTGGACGCTCTTCGCCGACGCCAGCGGAGATGCAGACCCACGATGGTTTGGTGATCAATTGCATTTGAACAGCGACGGTTATTTCAAATGGGCCGCCGCCATTCGGCCAATTTTGGCAACGCTTGGCTTCTTGGAAACCGAGCCCGATGACTTTGAACTGGAGCCAGGCTTCGCCAGCTTGTTCAACGGCCGAGATTTGACCGGTTGGTGTTTCCGACCAATGCCCGGAGGCAAAATTCCCGTCACGCCCGAAAACACGATCGTCTTTGATGGAAAAAAACAGAGCAGTAATGGTCGCTACGTCGCCATCAACGATCGCTTGGTCGTGACCACGCCGACCGAAGGACGACGAATCGAGCAGCTTTGGACCACTCAAGCATTGGAGGGCGATTTTGTTCTCAAGCTCGAATTTCGAGCGACGCCCAATGCCGACAGCGGTGTGTTCATTCGCCAGCCACAATTGCAATGTCGAGACTATCCGCTCGCGGGTCCGTACAAAGAATTGACCCAATTCAAAAGCGGTGATTGGAATGAGTTGGTGGTGACGGTGAAAGGTGGTTCGGCGCACGCGACCTGCAACGGCGAAGTACTCGAAGCCAAGATGCAAGTGCCTCCGTCGGGCCCGATCGGATTGGAAGGCGATCGCGGCCAGATGGAATATCGCCGCATCCGTTGGATGCAGTTGTAAAGTGGCTGCGTCCAACCCGTTTCAACCGCCGGATGACACTCCGGCGGGGAACGAAAACTCGCGATCAGTCAAACTAGAATTCGGGCACGAACTCGAGCACGATCTCGAAACCATCCAATTCGTACGGCATGCGATCCGCTTAGCGAGCCGTGATCCCGATTTGAACATCGATGGCAGGGCGAATGCCGTTGCGATTTGCCGCGTGGTACTCGAACTTGCCGCTGATTTGTACGGAAAGGCCGGCAAAGAATACTTGCAGGAATCGCATCTGCATCACAGTGAGATCGTCGGCATCGTCGTCCGACGACTGGTCGCTGCAGGAATCGAAACGCAAGTCATTTGCGAGCCGTCCTCCGCATTCGAGGGTCTGTACGATCTTGCACGCCCGCCGGAGAGCTGGGCGCTAAAATGGAACGACGAATAACGCCCAGTAAGCTGGCCAACACATTCATTGAATTCAAAAGGATTGAATTCATCCTCCCGTGGGTCCCGGGAGGGACTAATTCGACGGCCGTGAGCCCGCGGCGCCCGAGCACTTCCAGCATGGGAGGTGCCTACTGACCGGGAATGATCGCGTCCAAACCGGCATCGATGTATTGACCACCACTGGTTTGGTGCGTGTGGATGGCGATCGTGTTGGAGCCTTCGTGAAGTACGTCCGCTGGGATTTCGAACGACTCGTAGGAAGTTGTCCAACCGGCGAGTTGCAACACTCGTTTTCCGTTGATGTATACCTCCGAGTCCTCGTCGTGGTGCAGTCTCAGTGCCACGCGATCTGGGATCGTGGACGACAACTCGAATGTCCTGCGTACCCAGATGTCCGAACTGTTCCACTGGGTACCAATGGACGTGCCGGGTGTTTCAGCCGTACCGAATCCACCCCGACCGGTCTTCCAATCGCTGACATCAAACTCCGGCGCAAACCAATCGCCCCGCGGTCGCATGGTGGTGTACGACCAAGTCGCATCGGATTTTGCACCGGTCGCGACCAGCGAAACCGTCTGGGGTGGAATCGGCATTGGAGCCCAATTCGCGGCCTTGGTTTGATCCATCGAGGCATATTTGGACCAAGTCGACGAGTCGTAAAGCATTTGCAAAAACACACCGCCGACCACCGGCCGCGCGGTGAATCCGCGTTTCTTGGCACTGGAGGTAAAGTACCAATCCGTCATCGGTGATCGATCGGGCGTATCGTTGAGAAACTCATAGACAGGCCGAACGAGCGACTCGAAGTCATCTCGGTCTTGGTTCAACGTTGCCGTCCAAAGCACCCAGTCGAGCTTGGTGTAATCCTCGCGATTGTCCAGCGGTAGGCCATACTTGTTTTGGATCGTTTGGTAGTACTTCATCTCGGTCGTCGCGACCTCATCCGGGAACAGATTCAGCCCCAGGATCTTATCCCAGACCAAGTTGTACTTTTGGCTCCACGTCCCGGGTTGGTCGAAGGCGAGTCGGTAGTGGTCGTCATCGCGAGCCGCATCGACCCATTGCTTGGCAAACCGCTTCGCGAGCTCACGATACTTTTCTGCCTCGGCATTCAGCCCTCGCATCTCACACAACATCGCGTACGATCCGAGCCCGCAGATAGCTTTGACGCTCAAGTTGACGTTGTGCGCCATGTGGCCGGCGAAGTCGTCGGTGGAAAGTTGATTCGCGGGGTCAAACCCGTAGCCTTGCAAGTATTCCGCCCACTTGCTGAGTTCTGGCCAATAAATTTCGGCGAAGTCGGCATTGCCTTCCATCTTGGCGAGCGCTGCGAAAAGAATCAGCAAGTTCCCACTCTCTTCCACCGGCATTTGGTTCTCTTCGCTTTCTTCACCGCCCCCATACCGTTGTCCGTTCGCGTGGGGATAGGTGCCCAGGTCGTGGGGAGCGAACGGGAATCGCCAGCGATCCGACGCGGCATAATCCATGAAGGGCACTAGCACCGCTTTGGTCATCGTCGCCCCCAGCAGCAAGAATTGGGGAGCCATGGGATAGAAGACGTCCGACGTGGCGATGCAGCCGTTGGAATGGTTTTCTTTACAAAACTGGAGCGGTTGCCCGTTGGCATCGGCCACAAATTTTCCGGCGGCGAGACATTGGCGATATGCCAGTGCGGCGATTGACGCGTACTCGCGTCCCCCAGCCTGTTCGAGATCGGTGACGAGTTGCTTGTCAAACGACTCACATCGCGCCAAGAGTGACTCGTATTCATTGGCCGACGCTTCAATCAAGTTCGACGCTTCCCAGCCATCTTTGCGCCAATACGGTCGCAAGTTCTTTTTCATGAACTGGATGGAGTAAAGATCGTCATAGGCGAGCACCAGGTATCGAGCCACCGCGTCGCTGTTGACTTCACCAAAAGGGATCGCGACGCTGGCGCCCACCGCCGAGGCCTCCGCAGGCTCACTGGATTTGACTGCCGCCAACGAGGCGGCGCCGTCGGTGGTGAACCGCTGTTGTGAATCAGTCGTGCTGGTGAATGCGACTTGCGGTTGGAACTCGGTCGGGACCGCGACGTACATATAACCCCAATCAATGCGCAAGTCGTCACCAGCCTTGCCGAGCACACGTTGGGTCTCCGTACCAAACTTGACTGCCACCGCATTCTTCAGCGACTCCATCGAGCCGACGACCACTTGGTCGGGCGTGTTGGTCGCGAGAGTCCCGGCGGCATCGAAATACAATTCGACGGCATGCGATTTCGCATCCGTCGACTTGACATCGCAGCCGACATAAGTCGTCGGTCGTGACATGATCGACATATCGTCTGGTAGCGACGGCGTCGTGAACGTCAACGTGGTTTCGATGCCCGCGCCTGCGAAACGGTAGATCGTTCTCGTCGGCAAGACCTCGACCGATGTTTGCGGGAGCGGTTGAAGCGAGGCTGGCGAATCGCCCATCAATCGATACGTCACCCCGTCGACCCGCAGCAGCAATGTCATCACTTGCTCCTTGCCCGTCCAGTGAGTCGTCGCGGTGTCCGTCAACTTGTCCGCCTGCGACCAAACGCTGAAGTACGGATCACAAGCCACCAGTGGCACCGCAGGCGGACGTAAGCTCAGCTCGTCAGCATTGCCAGTGGAAGCGAATGTCCAGCAAGCAAGCGAGAGCACAAGTGAGAATGCGGTAGTCGCGGAAATACTTCTGCGAGCTTGCGTCGGGCGTCGACAACGTAACATTTTTGACAGTGCCTAATGAGTTTCGGGAGGGCCTGGATTTGGAGCCGGCGATTTCTCAATCAAGCTTACCGACTTTTTCATGGGTCGACGAGCCTGGACGTTCAGGCATTTCGATATCATCAATAAAAAGTGGGTTCTAGACGAACACAGGACGGGACGGAGCGATCGCAAAGGATCTCAATCGGTCGTCGTGTATTTCCAGTGGGATGGGATCCGAGTGAGCGTGAGGGTGTGTCGCGAGTATGGTGCGATTGCGGCGGGGTGCCGGATCGGTGTCGCCGAGGCTCCTTGATCCGGCCTACGTTTCTTGATCCGGCCTACGGTGCTGAGTTGGTGGTGCCGGGGAACCAGCGGCCGAGCGTTTGACCGACACCGTCCAGTGCGCGACGTTCGATCACGGGCGAGTCCATCGGGCCGGTGACGTCGATGGTCCACAGCGTGTAACGCTCTGGACGGAACGGCTGAATCAATCGGTTGAACGCGTTTTGGGGACTGACTCGCGTGTTGAAACTGAGGTCCAACTCGCGTCGTCGATTGAGCGTGCCACCGCCATCGAGCGCGAGTAAGTCACCCCAAAGTTGCAGCCGATTGAGCGTGATCATTTCGCCGAACATCGCAAACTCGACTTCGCCGTCCGTAAACGCGACGTCTTCGGTCGGTGTGATGCGAAGCAGATTCATGAGCTGGACAATGAATGGCAATTGATAAACATTCGCGTCTGTCAAACGTCCTGCGCCACTGCCTTTGAGCAAATCGCCCGCACCAAGCTTGCCGTCAAATCTTCCTTGGCCAGAGAACGTTCCCGTCAGTCCATTGGACGCATGGCCGAGTTCAGCGAGCACCTTGGGGACCTGGGCATCGGCGAGCGCCACACTGACATCAAAATCGCTGGACGACAGGATCACTTCGCCATCCATCTCAATTTGTCCGCCGAATAACACGCCGCGAATCGACGAGGACTCCGGCTGCGCCGCAGCGATCTCGAGAGAATCGAGCGAGTTGGAATTCGTCGCAAGTTGCGGAAACGCGGCTGCTTTCTCGGGCAATCGCGTGGTGGCCATCGTGCCCAATCGCAATCGATCCCCGTCAATCGCGTACGGACCACGGATGCCTGTGATTTGCAGGTTCTCGACGTGCATCGAATCGATACGAACATTTCCTGCTGCGAACAGCCCGTTCTCATCGCGACGACCATCGATCCACACTTCGCCCCGCAGACTGTGGACTGGGCCGACATCGCCGATACGATTGCCTTCTAACTGCAGCACCATTCGCCAATCGATGGCGGGCTCCGGGCGATGCTCCGTCGGCAACAGCATTTTTGTGCTGCCTCGAATACTCACGGGGCCGCGCAGCTGCAATCGACGGAGCGATTCGCTCATCTGTTGCGGCAACGATGCAATCAATTCCGCATCGGGATTGAGTCGGCTGCCGCTGTGGACATCCAACTCCAGCAACCACTGGCCACTCGCGTCTTGTTGACAGACTCCGTCCGCCGACAATCGAGAGAAATCGTGACGACCCTCGAGCGACTGGATGATCACTTTGGAACCATCGTAGTGGACGGTGCCTCCTGCAATATCGAGCCGATAGGGGATCGCGACCGGGCGAAGACTGAGTGAGCGATTGGTGATTTGATCGGTCTTGTTTTGGATCGCGGTGATATCGAGTTCGAGTGGTCGATCGCGCTCCGCGAGGGTCAGCACGACGTCGAGTCGGTCAAGGACTCCACCGGGCATCAGCGCATCCCATGTTTGCCGCGTCGAAACGGGAAGCGATGATCGCAACGATTCGTCCATTGGTACGTTCGTCGCGTTGAAGTTAAGTACCATCCGCGGCTCTGGCGGCAGCGTCGGCAACGACAACTCCGGCGCTCGATCGCTCACTCGATACGTCGACTCGGCGGACGATTCCTGTCGGCTCGGCATCCGGTAGTAGCCTTCGCAGAGGACTTCGCCTGCATTGGCATTGGTTCCGCGAAAGCGACTCAAATGCACCAGCGAATCATGGACCCGGATTTGTCCCGTGACGTTGTACAACGGGTAGGTAAATTTTTCGTAACGAAGTTGTCCGTTGACGACGCGAAGATCGATGTCGCGGTGTGGTTGACCTGCGGCATCCGTTTCCAAGTGGGCATGAACGAGTTGGATGCTCCCACGCGGTTGTAGCGAACGCACAAAGGTCTCCAGCGGTGAACCGTCGGCACCACGGGGTGAAAGTGAATCCAGGAGCGACGAGTCGATCACGACGGGGCCATCGACGGTCGCGGAAAACGATTTCTGCGGATTGGTTTTTGGGTTGAGCGGCACACGGAATTCGCACAGCAAACGTTGCCCACCGACACGTCCGGTCATCGAGTCACAATTGGCGATCCCGTCGGCCACGTCGATTCGTCCCACCAATTGCTGTGCGGGATAAGGAAAGCCTTCGAAGCTCACATCGACACCCTTGCAAAGGATCGTCGCGGTCGATGTCCAACGATCGTCGTCATGATTGATCATGGCATCGACATCGACGCGTCCGATGGGTCGCAAGCGATCCCAAGCTTGCCGAACTTGCAGGGGCAGCACGCTGGCCAACCGCTCGTCCAACCACAGACCGCTCGCCGAGAGGCTGAGATTCATCGGTGCGGGCCAAGCATGGCCATCGACGTGTCCTTTGACGCGACAAACCGCGTCACCAAGCGTCGCTTGAAACGATTGAATGTCGATTCCCCGCGGGTCGATCGCAACAACGCCACTGAGTTGATTCAGCGGAAGTGGCAGACCGGGGTGCGTCAAACGTCCTTCATGAACTTTCCCGCGAACCAGATACTCGATCGGTCCATCGCCCACGTTTCTCGCTGCGACGAATTCGGCATCGCCGACCAAGTTGACATCGATTGCGTCTCGAATCGACTGCGTTAACGATGCTGGCAACCGATCGAGCAGATCACGGCTGATGTGACCACCGGTGACACTCCCTTGGACTCGAAACGCATCGCCGAGAAGTTCGGCTTTGACGCCGAGCGAATGAAAACACTCCGACGATCCGTGCATCTGCATTCGCTTGAGGATTCGACCATCACTGCCCACAACGCTGTCCAGCCATAATTTTTCGATCTCGACTTCGACGGGTCGTTTTGATGCTTGGCGATCCATCAACCGAAGCTTCACATCGGTCAATTCGATGCGCGGACAAACGGGACCAAACTGCGGTGGAGGCCAAAGCGACGCGAGCGAAAGACTTCCGTCGGTTTCCATCCAGGCGTCGACGGTGACGCCGTCCAGCACGATGCGCCGCGTCGTGATTGGATTGTCGTGATCAAGTAACTTTTCCGGGTGAACATCGGCGAACACGATCATTCGTTCGACACGCAGTACATCGCGAGCGGACAAGTACGAACCGCCCGCGTTGGGATCGCTGATTCGGATGTCGTCGAATAAGATGCCGACTTTGGGGTCATAGTGCCCGCGCCGAATCGAAACATTGAATCCGTCATAGTGCTTGCTGATTTTATCCAGCACGCTGCGTCGAACTTGTTCGCCGATCGTTTGCGGCGCCAGAGTTCGTATCACGAACACGATGCAAAGCAGCAACAGCGCAGTCAGCAACGCCCGAGGCAGGATGCCTCGTCGACGTGTTTCACGCGTGTCGTCTGTGCGGGTCAAATCGCGAGCCTATCCATGGCTGAAACCCAATGAAAACCCGAGTGGATCGTAGTCCTAGCATCACTCGCCAAGCCAGCCCAAAAAGGTCCAGTAGCGGTAGATCCACGGCGATTGCCATGGGCTATCGAGCGACACCGCGACCGAAAAAATACTGAGTGCTAGCAATACATTGAGCAAACGTCGCCCATTCACTCGAGTTCCGGCGACTTCGATCGATGGAGCTGCGGCAAAAAGCCAAAGCGGGGCAAACCAGAGCATCCAGCGAAAGCAGACACTGACGCCTCCGTAATTGCGATCAATCTCCGGACGCATCATGTAAAACCCGAAACAAACAAGGCTCGAAGCAGCAATTCCCGCTGCTAGCATTCGTGAATCCGTTGGGCCATGACGCATCCCGAGCACCAATCCGAACGGAACCAGTAGCCAAAGGGGAGTGATCGAGAACAGCCCATGATGTCCGATCGTGGCGTGAAACAGGTATGTCAATCGACTCGGCTCGCCGCGATCGACACCGACTCGGCGGCCATCTTGCCAATAGCTGCCGGGGTATTCGTACCAATCGTCCCAGTGATGAAGCTTCCATCCGGATGGGTCGGTGGGGCTAGCGGGCGACGTGCCACTGGATCGCGGCAGCAGGGCGTAGCGCCGGCTGTCGCTGGTCGTAGCGCGCAATCTCGATGGATCATCCGACGGTTCGACGGTCACGCCGACCGATGGCGAAATCAACTCGAGACGGACCAATTGCTCTTTCACGGATTCGGTCAGCGCGGACTTCGACTCGACCGGATCGATCGATGCGATTTGCTCGCCCACACCCCGATGCGCATAAGGCGGTCGAAGACTGCCGTGAGCGATCCACGTGGTGCCGAAAAACGCGATCGCGACCACCGCCGCGCCCGCCATGAACGGCGCGATCGAACGCCTCTCGAGGATCCCAAACAATACTGCCCAGACACAGAACATCGAGAGCGCCGGCAACTCGTTCGCGGCGACCATCGCAGCCGAAAATCCAGCTAACGCCCAAACGAACCACCGCACTCGCACCGACATGCCCGAGAAATCACAATCCAGTTTCTCAGCCAGTGACGTGTACAGGTACATCACCAGCGCGGTTGCCGCGGCGGCGGGTAAATGATTGTTGAGCGTGATCGCGAAGGGCAGCATGAGTGTTCCGAAAAAGACCGATGCGGCCGCGAATCGACTCGGCCATTTATCGAGGCCGATGTATTCGATCGCCCCGATCGTGCATAGGAAGAAAATCGCTAGCAGCGGCAAATTCACCAGCGCTAACATGATGCGAGTCGCATAGATCGGCTCGTCTGTCAGCGTCATGCCGGTCGACCAGTAAAACAACTGGTAAACGACCGCCACCATCGTTGAATAGAGCGGAGGCTTACTGCTGTAGGAATGCATCTTGCCATCGGCACCTCGATGAACGACGCGATCGATCGTTCCCCACGGTCGACGGTTTTTGACGGATCGAATGGAGACCAATCGATCGATCTCATAGGTGTGATCTTCGACGAGTGCCGCCACGGTGCACCAGCGGCTTCGATCGTTGGCGCTCAGGAAAGCGGTGTCACCTTCGGCGCTGCGTACGACCGCGATTCGGCCAGCGGCGATCGACAGCGCGATCATGATCAAGAGCGCATAGTGGCTTCGCCGCTGGCGCCGCTCCGCTTCGTCCTTATGCATCATTGGAAGTCGTCCCCGTCGTCTCTTGATTCGATTTCGTTCGCGTTTGCTCTGCGATGCTGTACGGTTCGTGAGAATCACGCGTGACGGAGACGATTAGTTCCGCAAGCAGCCCCGTAACCAAGAGTTGAGTTCCCAACAGCACCGCTAAAATGCAGTAGTAAAAGATCGCTCGAGCATGTAGATCGACATCGACCCACGAGTCCGAGAGTCGGCTGAGAACCCATTCGGCTGACAACCAGATCATGCCGAAACCGCCGGCGGTGAAACAAATCATGCCTGCGGAACCGATCAAATGCAGCGGTCGTTGGGAAAATCCTGTCAAAAAGTAAATCGTCAACAGATCCAAAAAGCCTTTGACCAGCCGCGAGACCCCGTACTTGCTTCGACCATGTTCGCGAGCACGATGGTGGACTTCGATTTCCCCGACGCGCCAACCGCGGGCGGCGGCGAGAACGGGGACAAAGCGATGCAGTTCACCGTACAATTTGACTTCGTCAAAGATCTCGCGGCGGTAGGCCTTGAAACCGCAATTGTGATCATGCAAACGAACTTTGGTCAGTCCGCTGACAAGTCCGTTGAAGACGCGACTTGGTAATACTTTGTGCCAGGGATCGTGACGCACCCGTTTCCAGCCGCTGACACAATCGTACCCTTCGTCGAGCTTTGCTAAAAATCGCGGTATCTCGGCGGGGTCGTCCTGCAAGTCAGCATCGAGCGTTAGCACGAACTCGCCGCGAGCAGCATTGAATCCGGCCGACAGCGCGGCGGCCTTGCCAAAGTTTCGACGAAACCGAATCGCTTCGGTCGTGGCATGAGCGAGCGACAATTGCTCCAGGACTTGCCAAGAAGAATCACGAGATCCATCGTCGACAAAAACGATATGTGGGTCGATGTTCGCCGTTTTTGCGGCGTCGATCAATTGACGATGCAATTCGACGAGCGAATCTTGCTCGTCGAAAACGGGCACGACAAACGAAACCAGCCGTCGTGCGGAAGTGGGATGATTCACCATGCCGGACTATCAAGGAACTGGACAAATTGGCGTTGGGCCGAAATGGGGTGAGCAACGCGCGGAAAGGGCCGGCATCCAAGTCCGCTGCCCCAGGTGCCGATTCTAATTACTTTTTTGTCGTTGTGTTTTTAGCCACCAAGAAGCCGCAAAAGCAAGAATCGATTCGACCGCGATAAACATTAATCGCAGTACGATCGACGCAACCAGCGCCCGAGGCGTCCCGATCGCGGGCGCGAGCATACTCGTCAGCACCAGTTCACGTACCCCCGCGCCTCCGGGCAACAGCGAGACAAACCCGATCGAAAAGGCAAGGCCGATGGCGGCGGTCGCAATCCAATACAACTGGGCAATCGGCGGCCAGGGGTCGGAGTGGGGCAGTGACAAAAGGACGGCGGTGAACGACGCCCCGATCAATAGCCAAGCGACGGTGGAGCCGCACCAGGCGACGAAAAAAAGAATCCATCCGGTGGCACCCGGCAGTCGCACTTCGGACTTGGTAAGCCGTGACGTGATGCGGCTGAGTATGGGTGGTAACGTGGGGATCGTCGCCGCCAAAGCCATCAGCACCGCGGCCGCGCGGATCCACGTGGGAAGCGGAATCAAGAGGACGACACTGCACGCTAGTGCCGAGCCGACCGCCAACATCGACAGGGTTTCGACAAAGACACTAATCGTGGCCGACACCGCGGGCACACCCGCCGGTGCCAGGGCGCCGACGCGAAGGATCACGACCATGGCTTTGCCGGGAACATACTTTCCGACGTGTCCGAGCGCCTGGGCAGCCAAAATCATGTGCCAGGGTGCCGGACACTGTAGCGCTAATAGGGCTTGTCGGAGGACCAAGAAGCTGACCGCGATCCCGAATCCATAGAGCACACACGCGAGCGAGATCAACCAACCGTCGAGATTCCATAGGCTCACGTTGCTGGCGGTGGACTGAGTTTTCCACTGGACGATGGCTGAATAGGTCGTTGCGGAAAGTGCAAGGACGACGACCGTGGCGATGATGAATCGAAGGAGTTTGCTCCGCACAGATATTCTCGATGTTCCTCAGCCGCCAAAAGTCGGTTCGCTCGTCTGTTCACGCGTTGCCGCTTGGTTCACAATCGCGCTTCGCAGCATCCTACAACACGTTCTCAGGACGTTGGTTGATCATCCTTGTATTAGTGCCAGCACCATGTCACGACGACGCGACAAGAATTCTCCCATCGCACCGGTACCGTCGCCGGTAGCAAACTTACCAGGTTCCGGGGAGACTGGACACGACACCGCAACCGCTTCGAAGCACTCCCTTTTTCCACAGTTGCCGTCGCTGTCGCGGATCATGTCCGTGGTGATGCTCATTGTCGGCATTTTCGCCGTTGGCGTGTTGTTCTACCGAGTGATGGCGGGATTCTTTATTCCACTGTTCCTGGCGGCATTGCTGGTGGTGATTTTTCGTCCCGCGCATGATTGGATCGAAGCGCGGACCCGGGGACGCACACGAATCGCTGCCCTGGGTACCACCTTGCTCATCATGTTGATGGTGTTGATCCCGATGGTGCTGGTGATCTCCGTCGCCGCGACACAATTCACGGCGATGATCCGTCAAGTCGGTTCGCACAACGTCACCGAAGCGATCGATCGAGTTCGCGAACGTTTCGGATTGTCGCTTCCACACCCCGAAGAGTTTCGTCGCATTGATGAGTTGGCGGATACATTTGACGATGGAGACTCGTCCGACGTCATCGAAAAACAAATTACCGAAGCGATTTCATTGCTTCAATTTCTGCAAGAAAATGTCCCCGGGCCACCCTCGGCGGAACCCGAAGCGGCGCTGGCGGAAGCGAACTTGGTCCAATTCTTGACGGACCTGAGGGCGGTAAAGTCGGAGACGTTGGATGACTCGGGTACGCCGATCGCATTCAGTACCGTCGACAAGTTGGACCAGGAAGCCGTGGTCGCCAGTGCGTCGATCCGTTCCTGGATGCACACGCTTTTGGGTGGCACATTTCGAAGTCAATTGCGATTGATTCCCACGCCGAGCGAATCCGATTTTGCAAACCTCATTCGCCAAAATCGAGCCGCATTGCAGCCGAGGTTCGTCCAGGTCACCAGCGCGACCGGTGGGATGGCAATCCAGTTCTTGATCGGTTTAGGAATTTTGATCATCTCTGTTTACTTTTTTCTGGTCGACGGACCGACGATGATTCGCACGTTGATGCGGCTGAGTCCACTGGACGATGACTATGAACGTTGTCTGTTGCTCGAGTTCGATCGAACGAGTCGGGCGGTGGTTCTCGCCAGTGTCTTGAGCGCGCTAGCGCAGGGTGTGTTAGCGACCATCGGGTACTACTTCGCAGGCCTCGAATCGCTGGTGTTATTGTTCCTGCTGACCAGTCTGATGGGGCTCGTCCCGTTTCTGGGCGCCGCCTCGGTGTGGATTCCGTGCGCCCTTTGGTTGGGCGCCGTCGAGCAGCGTTTTGCCGCCGCCATCTCGTTGGCGATCTTTGGAATGGTCGTGATCTCATCGATCGACAATGTCATCAAAGTCTTTGTGCTCCATGGCCGCTCGCAATTGCACCCGTTGTTCGCACTGCTGAGCGTGCTCGGCGGGGTCCAGGTGTTCGGCCCGATCGGGATCGTGGTCGGACCGATGGTGGTCGTTTTTCTGCAAACACTTCTCGAAATCCTCAACCACGAACTGGGGAGCAATTCGACCGTCGAATCGACTGCTTCGAGCGTCGTTGCCCAGTCTCCGCCGCCCGCTAGCGAACCGGTTTCGGTTCAGTAGTCCGGGCGAAAATATGCTGACTTTGTTGCGCTGCTTTCCTGCGAGCCATGTTCCCTGCGAGCCATGATCGATGACCCACTCAACCTTTGATTCCGATCTTTTTAAAGCGGTTTGCGATCACAACCGTGCGGCGATGCGATTGCAAACGGCCGCCGACACCTTGGAATGGGACGAGCGGACTGGCATGCCCAGTGAAGCGGGCGAGTATCGAGCCGAGCAAGTCTCGTCGCTCCGTGCCGCCGTCCATCGTCAACGAACCGATCAAGTTTACGCGGACCGAGTGTGGGAGCTTCAGCAACAATTGCCATCGCTCGCACCCGAGAGTGACGAAGCTGCGACGATTCGTGGTCTTGCGCGAGACTTGATGCATGATCAAAAGCTCTCGACGGAACTGGTCGAAGCACTGTCGGTAGCTACGGTTCGCGGGCAACAGACTTGGGATGCGGCGCGCAAGGCCAATCGCTATGACCAATTTGAACCAGCGCTGGCCAATATTTTGCGACTCAAACGCGAGGCCGGTCACTGTCTGGCCGAGGGCACCGACCGGTCCATCTACGAAGCCCTGCTCGATGATTACGAACCCGATGCGCGCGAAGACGACTTGGGAAGGGTTTTTGAAGAGCTGCGAAGTCCCTTGGTCGAGTTGATTCAAACGTTGAATGAATCTCCGCAGCATCCGAATGTGTCGATCTTGGAACGGCACTTTGCGGTGGATCGCCAACGGGAGTTGAGCCACCAGACCGCGGCGGCGATCGGCTTTGATTTTATGCGTGGTCGCTTGGACGAAACCAGCCATCCATTTTGCACGACGCTCGGTCCGAATGATTGCCGGATATTGACGCGGTTCGATTCGAATTGGTTACCCGGTGGCTTGTATGGCACGCTGCATGAAGCGGGACATGGAATGTATGAGCAAGGGCTGCGTCGAGAATGGTTCGGATTGCCGCCGGGTTCGTATGTTTCGCTGGGGATGCACGAATCCCAATCGCGGTTATGGGAGAACCAAGTCGGCCGCAGCCTCGCGTTTAGCGAATGGTTATTCCCGACACTGCAGGCGATGTTTCCGGAATCGCTCAGCGGAGTCAAGGCCACCGAGTTCTATCGCGCCGTGAACACCGTTCGACCGAGTTTGATTCGGGTCGAAGCCGATGAAGCGACTTACAATCTGCACATCATCATTCGATTTGAGCTCGAACGACAATTGATCAATGGAACTTTGTCGACGGAGGAGTTACCCGACGCGTGGAACGATCGCTACGCGAGCGATTTGGGAATTCGACCGCCCTCGGATGCCGACGGCGTGTTACAGGATGTCCACTGGAGCGCGGGATTGATCGGATATTTTCCCACGTACACACTCGGCAATCTGGCCAGCGCCCAACTTTTTGATGCCGCAAAACGAGAACTGGGCGATTTGGATGCTGAGTTTGCCCGTGGTGATTTCGCCCCCTTGCTCATGTGGTTGCGTCAAAAGGTCCACATCCGCGGTCGGTGCGCCAGCGGTGGTGAACTCATCGAACAGGCCACCGGCGAGCCGCTGTCGGCATCAGCACTAGTTGGGTATTTGCGGGCAAAATTGCTTGCGGTCTATGCTTCGTGACCATCCGAGATGAATCGTCGTGACCAAACCTGACGAATTGGACGAGGGCAGTTACAATTTTAGCTGCCAAAACGTCGATTCGCTTACCACTTTTCTCGGGCCAACATTTCCATCCCGAGAGACAAACGGGCCATACAGGTTTTCGATGATCATTTCGAACTGTCCTCGCTGTCACGAACAGTACCGTATTCCCACCGGAGCGATGCCGCCCAATGCATACGCACAATGCCCCTGGTGTCACGAAACGTTCTCGCTCCAGGAGGCCATGCGGTCGTTGCCGCCCGTGTTGAAGCTTATCGGGGCCGACGGAAACGTGATCGGTCCAGTTTCCGTTCCTACACCCGAGTTCGCTTCGGCAGCCGTGGGATCGGGAGCGATTGCATCAAGTGGGGGTTCCGCGTCGGTTGCTGCTCGTTCGCTTTACGCCGATGAGGCTGGTATTGAAGCGGAGTTCGATGGCAACGTCCAACCCGCTGGATTTGACGATTTCGATGACCAGTCGACGTATGAAGCTCCGCCCGATTTCGATGAGCCCATTTCATATCGACGGGAGCCGGACGCGGACACCGTCGTCGATCCCGAGTACATGATCCAAGACACGGCAACTCCGGCGGTGGCGCCGATGCGAGTCAAGTCCATGCCATCGGTTTCGGGCGCCGCGCGACGCAAGCAGAAAAGTTCACCGATCAAGACGTTGCTCGGGTTTGCCATGGGCGCCGTGATCGCTGTCCCCGCGGCCGCGTCCATTTTGCTGGCACTGGACTATTTCGGTTTTGCGACCGCACCCAATCTTGGTGTGTGGCCCATGGACGGCAGCTTCTCCAAGTCGGCCATGGTATCGCAATCAAACGTATCGGCACCAATGACGATGCCGCGTTCCGCCGAGCAGTCCGATTCATCGCCGGAGGGACGATCCCTCGCCGAAGACCTCGATGCGGAACCGAGTGACACCAGTGATGCAGCCTCCGATGCCGTGGATCAAATCCTCTCCGCGACACCTGAGCTGACCACGACGCAAGAGGTCCCGGGCGAAACCGCGGCCCCTGAGTCGACGACCTCCGATTTGGTGGCACCGGACATAGCGACGCCCAGTTTGGATTCGGCGAATCCCGATGCGGCGGTGATGGAAGTCGAACCGGGCGATGGGACAGCGTCCGAATCCAGTTCGGCGGAGTCCGAGGCCGCGCCAGAGGCGGCGATTTCAGATCCGCTGGTAGCGGAGCCCGAAGCCACTAATGCACCGTCGGCGACCATCGTCAATTCGTATTCACCAGAACTGGTGTCGGCTCGCGCCGATGCGACCAAGATGCTCGACCAACTGACAGGCCTTGCCAGCGATGACCCCCAACGTCGGCCCGTCTTGGGCAGAGCCTACATGACGATTGCCAAGTATGCTTCACAGCTCGATATCACCAACGCTGATTCGGCTGACGAAATCGTAACAACCGTCAAGAGCAACGAAACATTGCTCAACGATTTCGCACGGGCGACACCGGTGTGGATCGATTTGCCACCTGGCAAACGACCCAATCAAGGCGTGGTGATCGTGGGCGATTTTGAGGCGGACGAGGCATCGCCAGTCATTCGATTGTTCAACGATAGGGCGGTTCCGGTGGAGCTCAGCGGTAGCGAGACGTTTGAAACGGGACGGGTTCTCGGACTCGGAAAAATTGTCGACGGCGCCGATGGACCATCGGTCAGTTTATCGGTGGTGGAAACACTTCCATGACACAAGCCCAGCCCAGTCATCCGGAAGAGCCGCCACGAAGCGATGACGGCACCTTGGTTTCAAAGTTGACCTATGGGCTTTCGCTTCCCGAACGAACCGCACGCAGTGCCGCGGCGATCGTCGGAGGTTTGATTCACGAATCGGCGGCGCACGTCATCCCTGCAGCCTTTCGATCATCGCGTAGCTACAGTGTCTTTATCCAGCAATCGTTGGATATGATGCGGCACGATATCGGCGGCGTTGCCAACCAAATCGCGCCCGCATCCAGCGAAGAATCCCAACTCGCGCAGAAGGCCGTGGGCGGGCTACTCGACGTGGCCGGCGCTGCAACCTTGCATATGTCACCGATGATCGTGCTCGCCGTGTTTCACGACATCGCCTACGGTTCGGGCCACTACCTTGGCAAGCTCACCGAAGAACTCCAGCGTGAGGGGATCATCGACAAAGATTCGAGCATCAACCAAGTCTCAGATTTAGTTTCCGCGCTCCAGGCGACCAGCGCAACGGCGGTCGACGCCTTCGAAAAGCCTCCGATCAATGTGGACGGGATTCGCGGATTGGTCGCGGAGATCACCGACAAGGTTTCGAAAGTCGACCCGTCGCAGATTCTGCCTCAACGCGAAGTCGCCCGCATGTGGGCGGAAATGGAACAGGAAGCGTCCTCCTCGAGTGCTTCGCTGTGGGATGTCAGTACGGCGATGACCATGTTCGCCATGAATCGGATCACGCTGACTTCGCGTGGCGCGTTGTCAACGATGAGTGTGGCTGGCGATCTGTTGGATCAACATATCGTCCAACACTACCAAGCTTCATTATCGGCGATTCGCCAGGATGGTTTGTACGCGACCATCGCCACCGCCTTCGAGCCGTATCTCGAAGCCGTTTGGATTAACTTCGATGCCCAGCGTGAAACTTGGACCGAAGATCTGCTCAACGGAAAACTCTTTAACCGAGCTATGGATAGCGTCCGCGGATGGTTCGGATAGTCGCTCGCTCTGGCAGATAATCATTTGCTGGCAATGAGAATTGCCGTCTGGGCTTGCTCCGCGGAGGCTCGTTTTCGTATGCCCAGTCGCAACCGGAGCCAGTGTTGTTCTCGTCGCCCACGCTGACGCGATCCAGCACGACTTGTCATGATGCACGCGAGTGAACGGTAGGGATGCAATACTCGAGTCCTCTTCGAATCTCAAGACATTCGTTGGGTGCTGCGCCGATACCGTGGGTTTGGCTCGTATTGCCGATGCTGATTTTGGTTCACCCGAGCGAAGGGCGCGCCGAACCGCCCCCGTCCATTGCCGCGCCTAAGCCGCTTGCGACTCCATCGGCTGTCGAGGCACTTGTCGCGGAAAACCGTTTGCGCGAGGCGAGCGACTGGATGCGCAGCGTCGACGAGTCTCAAAGCGACGTCGATTGGACTCGAACACTTGCGGTCATCGCCAGTCGCTATCAACAGCAGGGCGACTCGGCTGCGGCCGCCGAGTTCTATTCTCGAGCGGTCGTGGCATCCGAGACTGCGTCCGCGAACACGATCGCGATTGACAAGCAATGTTTGCTTCGACTGGCGGCCGCATCGGCATTGATGAAGGTCTCGCGATCCCAGGCCGCCTTGGGGGCAATCACGTGGAACATGGACCATGACCCAGACGGGCACCGAGTCAATGCCGCCGCCAAGCTAATGTTACAAATCGGTTCCCAAGCCTTGGTCGCCGGTGATCATGACACCGCGGCTAGGGCCTACCAACAGGCGGCCGCTAAACTCACGGGCATCGATCTCGCGGCGGCTGAACTTGGTCATGCCTGGTCACTCGCGCTCATGCAAGGTGATGCGAGCATCGCCGCGGACAAACTTGCCTCGTTCGCAACCAAGTACCCCGATCACGCCGATTCGCCGCAAGCGATCGAAGCTTGCCTCAATTGTTTGCGGCAAAATGATGATGCCAGCGCAGCGGATGACGTCAGTGGCATTCAAGAAAAAGTCGTCGTTTGGTTGCGAGGGCGCATCGCTTCGACCCAAACACGGGGGATCACCGATCGAATGTACCTAATGACGCTTCTCGCTTCGCGACCGGACGAGAACGATGAAAATTGGCGCAAGTGCGCGTTGGCGTTGGCGGCGATCGACAGCACGGGACACTGCGTCTCCGAAGCACTTGAAACGCTCGCGACCGACAACAAAAGCGGAGACGCCGAACACCTTGCCACAATGCTCATTTCGCCGTCCAACGGCGTCAAGGTAAGCCCCGCGTCGAGAGAAGCCGCCTGTCGTTGGGCAGGGCGGAGCCAGCGATGGTCGATGCTCGCGATGGCTGCGGATCAAGAGACGCTGACGTCGGACGATCCGACTCGAACGATGGGAGTCGAGCGTTTGTTCGCTGAAGGGTTGATGCAGGTGGGGCGTCCCGCCGAAGCTCGTCGTTGGTGGGAACATTTGGTCGATGTTCGCGGGGCCGATGATTTTGCCACGCTGCTGCGATGCGCCGAGACCGCGGTCGCTCACGCGGAAATTCCATCGGCAATGGCTCGCTTGGAACGCGCTTCCGTTGCGGTGGGTGAGGATCCATTTCGTGAAACTCTGCTCCAGATGTTGGCGGCGGATCTTGCCATTCGCCGCCTAAGTTTTGACCTTGCGAGATCCCATCTCGAAGGCGTCGTGCGGGCACCCACGGAAGTTGGCGATTTGCGATCACGTGCGCAGTGGTTGATTGGCGAAACCTACTTGATGCAGCAGCGATTTGCAGAGGCCGTGGAAGCTTACCGGACTGTCGAGGGGCTCGATCCCGAGAGTACTTGGGTCGCAGCTTCGCTCGTTCAAGCTGGAAAAGCATTTGAACAATTGGGGCGGACACGCGATGCCGCCGTTTGTTATTCGACACTCCTCAGCCGACATGCCGACAGCCCGCTGGCTCAAGACGCGCGACGTCGCTTGGCGGCGCTCGCCACCACGGCGGATACCACGATTCGACGATGAATGATTTCATGATGATGCAAGAAGAATCTCTCGCAGCGACCGTTCGTGGCACTGGGCGTTCACTCCGCGTGTTCCAGTGGGGCTTGGTTTTCCTGGGTTGCATGATGTTCGTGCCCAGCACGGCGATCGGCCAGACGTACAACAATCCCCAGTATCAAGGTGGCCAGAACCAAGGTGGCCAGAACCAGGGCGGCCAGTATCAAGGCGGCCAGTACAACAATGCCGCACCCAGCTACAACGCTGGCGCGGGGCTGTCGATTCCTAGCGCGAACCAAAACAGCGGTCAACCCATCGACGGAGCGCCGCCGGACAACGCCTCGGGTGAAACCGATGGCGGATGGCAAGTGCCTGGGTTGGTCAAACGGATCGCCGCCGGCGGATGGTTGATGATTCCACTAGGCGTGTGCTCGTTGATTGTCTTCGCACTTTCGTTGGAACGCTTGATCGCACTTCGTCGCGGCCGCGTGATTCCTCGCCCCTTTGTGCGGCGTTTCACGGAATGTGTGGAAGACGGACAACTCAGCTTCGAAGAAGCGAGCGAGATTTGTGAGGAGTTCAATTGCCCCGTGGCCGAAGTTTTCCAGGCGGCGGTTCGCCGATGGGGACGACCCATGCTGGAGATCGAACAAGCGGTTATCGATGCCGGGGATCGCGTCGCCGATGGATTGCGCCGCTTTCTACGCGTGTTTCACGCGATCAGTAACGTCGCGCCCCTGATCGGATTGTTAGGTACCGTTTTGGGGATGATCGAAGCGTTCGACACGATTAGTTCACAAGATTCGATTGGGCGACCCGAGATGCTCGCGTCCGGAATTAGCACCGCACTGATGACAACCGCAGGCGGCTTGTTTGTCGCGATTCCGGCTTACCTTGCCTACATGTACTTCAGCAGCAAGTCGGACAAATACCTGCACGATATCGACAAACTTTGTCAAAAAGTGATTGACTGTATCAGCGCCGAGGGGCTCGAAAGCTCCAACAACGCGCGCAACACTCGAAAACGTAAGGCCGCTTAAATCCATGGCCATTCGTCGCCAACCCACCGAAGAAATCACCATCAACTTGACGCCGATGATCGACGTCGTGTTCCTGTTGATCATCTTTTTCATGGTGGGCAGCAAATTCAGCGAAGCGGAAAGCCGCATCAAGGTGAACGTTCCGAGTGTGGCAGAGATGCGTTCGATGGCGCGCGTTCCTGATGAACGCGTGGTCGATGTCGCACCCGACGGATCGGTGACACTCGATGGCACAATCGTATCGACGGAGGAATTGATCGCAAATCTGCGGACCCAGCACGATTCTTACCCGGCGCTCAAGGTTGCCGTCCGCGGCGATGGGGAAAGCTCATTTCAACGAATCGCGGAAGTCTTGCAAGCAGTCCGCGCCAGTGGAGTCGAACAAATGGGCATCGCCGCCCGGAGGAACATGCGTTGATGGTTCCAGCCCAACTCTGGGCTGACCCACGGATCGTCTATCCGGTGGCGATCGCAGCCGTCGCCCTTCTACTCGCTACGCTTTGGTTCTTTCGGCATCGCCAACGCAACGGTCGACAAGCCGCGGTGATTTGTTTGTCCGCGTCGATCGTGCTGCACATCGCGCTGATTTTTCTCGTACCGCTTTTGCCCCAGCATGCCGGCGGTCGCTCCAGCCAAAACGACGCGTCGGATGTGATCGGAGTTGATGCGATTGCATTCTCCGCGTTTGATCCCGAAATGCAGTTCGCTGATGGTTCGGGGAATTCGGAGGAGTCCAGTATCGCACCGCTTCCGATCGCGGACCTCAATGACCTGCTGAGTGAACCGTCGTCGACATTGGATGAACCTCCAACCGAATCCACTGAAACGGAACCTGCATCGATCGAGTCGATGCCGCCGGTGATCCCCGCGTCGCTGGCTTCGAGTGACGACGCGATGTCGGATGCTACGCCCTCCGAGTTCGAATCGGATCTGAGCGAATGGCTCCAGCCCAGCATTGATGACACGCAAGCCGATCGCGAGCTCGCGACCACCACTTCGTCCGCCTCCGCTGTGACGCCGATGCCCGAGGCGGTTGAACCGCAACATGTCACGGACGAGCCGATCGAATCCAGCCCGACCGCTGGCGTGCGTACGGCCACCGTCGATGCGCCCGCTGCGGCCGTGGTCGGGGATCTCGAAGCCGATTTTGCCAACCGTGTCGGGTCCGCCAAGCAGCGAGCCCTTTTCGAAACCGGCGGAGGTGTGGAAACGGAGGCCGCGGTCGCCAAGGCGCTGCGGTTTCTCGTGGCTGGCCAGCGCGCCGATGGCTCCTGGGATCCACGCGCCAGCGGCGCCGGCCAAGAGCGTTCGCCGCTGGGCATGAGTCGCGATCACGCGGGAAGTCGCGCGGAGACCGCCATCACTGGCTTGGCCGTGCTCTCCTTGGTCGGTGCCGGCAACACGCACCAGTCCGGTGAATACGCTGAGAATGTTTATCGGGGTTTGGCTTACTTGATAGGACAACAGCAGCCGGATGGATCGCTGGCCGGCGGCGCCAGCGTGTATGAGTCGACGTACAGTCACGGGATGGCGGCGCTGGCGATGTGCGAGGCAGCCGCAATGACCGGTGATCAGTCGGCCATCGAATGCGCCCGCCGCGCGGTGGCCTATACAACTCGAATGCAACACTCGTCGACCGGAGGTTGGCGCTACCTTGCGGGCGACCCGGGTGATTTGAGTCAACTCGGTTGGCAAGCCATGGTGATCGATGGTGGACATCGCGCCGGCATCGCGATCGATCGCCGCAGTGTCGCGGGTATCGAGCGATTCCTCGCTTCCGTTCGCGCTGGACAAAATGGTGGCTTGGCAAGTTATCGTCCTGGAGAAGCTCCGAGTCGTACCATGACAGCCGAAGCTCTTGCCACTCGATTACTCATAGGAAGCCATGTCAGCCCCAGTGCGATCGAAGAAGCCCAGCGCTCGCTGACCCAGCAATTGCCGGGGGTCGGCCAAGACAATTACTACTACTGGTACTACGCGACACTGGCGCTTCATCAATTGCAAGACGACGCGTGGCGAACTTGGAACGATGCGCTCAAGCGCCGACTTCTCGGCACCCAGCGTAGTGATGGCTCATGGCCAACCGATAGCGTCTGGGGTGGCTATGGTGGCAGCGTCTACACAACGTCGATGGCGACACTGTGCTTGGAATCGTACTATCGACATGCACTTCGCAATGGTCAACAGCATCGCATCGCCGAACGCGACGATATGAATCGCTAGCTCCACCGAATTCCCCCATTTGCATGCGGCATCGGATGGGACCGCCCGTAACGTTTGTTGAACGTCCCCGGCACTTCACTGACTACTGACTACGTTCGAGTGATGTGCCACACTGATCACAGAAATTGGCTGAATCACGATGTCCGGTGCGGCCGCAAACGTCGCAACTGTCCGGCGACCCGGCATCGATATCCGCCGCTGGTTCGTTGCCCCTCGATCCCATTTTTCCACCAGCCAACTCTGCGCTGACAAAGCCCGTTGGCACAATGATCAAACTGTAGCCGAGCAAGATCAGACCCGCAGCAATCACCTTGCCCGGCGTAGTCTTGGCCACGACGTCCCCGTATCCGACGGTGGACATCGTTACAATGGCCCAGTACATCGCTTGGGGAATCGAAGTGAACTGGCTATCCGGACGTCTGCGATCCGGCAAGTCCGCTTCGACGTGATACATCAGCGTTCCGCTAATCGTGACCGCGACCAGTAGCACCGCCAAAAACACGACCACCTTGTTACGAGCACGCCACACCGCGGCCGACAATTCGTCCGCATCGCTCATCATTCGCCACAGCTTCAATACTCGAAAGACGCGTAGCAATCGGACGGAGCGTAAGATCACGAACGAGCGAGACGATGTGCCCGCGAAGAGCAATGCGTAGCTGGGCAAGATGCTCAACACGTCTACGATGCCCCAGAAGCTGAACGCATATCGAAGCGGTCGGCGGGAACATACAAGACGCATCAGGTACTCGGCGGTGAACAAGCCGGTGAGTATCCACTCCAACGACCACAACCGCAGCATCCAAGCTTCGTTGTCACGATACTCCGGCACTGTCTCTAGCGAGATCACCACAATGCTCATCAAGATCGCGAGCAATAGACCGATGTCGAACCAACGACCCGCAGGCGTGTCCGCCAAAAAGATGATGTCGTAAGCCGACTGTCTCCATGACGCACCCTCCGGTCGCTCTGACTCTCTGCTCAACGTCAACCAACCGGTGATGGGCTAGACGTCAAATCCGTCGGAGTCGACGGAGCTTGTGTCTGCTTCAGGACGCGATCAATTCGCTGCATTAGTTCCGCGGTGCCCTGACTGCGATGAAACTCGACATCATCGCCCATCGCGACGAATTCAGCTTTACAGTGCTGGCACGCGACAACGCTCCCTAGTAGCGAAGCGCGAATTTCGACGCGTCGACCGCATGTTGGACAAGACTGTGTGAATCGTACGGACATTCTTAACCTCGTTTCCCGCTGAGGACGGGGACATCCTGTGATAGGTGAAGATCCTAGCCCTTGGGCAAGCCTAAGGCAACCCTGGACGCCGATATTTCTGTAAAGGTAACCGAAAGCGACGACAAGTGAAATCCGCTTTTCGGTTTTTAGCGGAATCGACCAGATTCCTTTTCGGGTGAACGTGACCCAAACAAGGCGGCCGTCGATCTATCGAGATCGAAATTAGCTCGCGACGGGTGAGCCCCTATCTTGGCACTCCGCGTGACTTGGGCAAGGCTTACGCGGACGAAATTTTTCAACCCTTCACGGGATCCAAAGAATAACCCATTCGCACTATATTGCATCCACCCAAACGGCTATTTCGTTGGTTGTCGTTCGATTTTTTTGAGCGCTGTCGTTCTCGGCCGCCGCAGGCGCTAAACTCTGGTGGGGCCAGCCCAACTTTGCTTTTCTCGGAATCGCCAAATGACGAAACGAATGCTCTTTGTCTGCATGGGGAATATCTGCCGCAGTGCCGCTGCCGAAGCGGTGATGAGGCGTTTTGCCGAGGAGCTGGAGATTGAGCTCGAGGTCGACTCGGCCGGCACGCACGGCTACCACGTAGGGGCCGCTGCCGATCCCAGGATGTGCGCGGCGGCGGAGGCGCGGGGTTATGAGCTGACGAGCCGGGCCCGCCAGGTCACGCAGGAGGACTTGGTTCCTGGTCGATATGACCTCGTGCTAGCCATGGATCGCGATAACTACGCCATTCTCGCCCAGCTTGCGACGGAGGACCGTGCGCATGTGCGAATGTTCAGCGACTACCTCGATGACGCTTGGCCCCGCGACGTGCCTGATCCCTACTACGGCGAGACCGAAGGATTCAACACGGTGTTGGACATGCTCGAAGAGGGGTGCCCCGTGATTTTGCAAACGCTGACCGGTAAAGAACTATTCGCCGGTGAGTTCGACGACGATTGACGAGTTAGACGACAATGGAAACGGCGCAGCAAGACTTCGATGCGGCGTAGCTGATGGCGTGGTCAGTCGTGATTTGATAGCGAGCATTACTTGACGGCCAGCATTCGCTCCAGCGCAATCAAACTCCACTTGGATGTTTCGGCGTCAACCTCGATCCGATTGACCAAATGCCCATCGCGTAGATTCTCCAATGTCCAGCACAAGTGCGGCAAGTCGATGCGATACATTGTGGCACACATGCAGACGACGGGACTGAGGAAGTGAATTTCCTGTTCCGGATGCTCGGCCTTGAGTCGATTGACCAAATGCAATTCGGTGCCGATCGCCCATTTCGTTCCCGGCGGGCTGCTACGAACCGTGTTGATGATCTTGCCCGTGCTACCCGAGACGTCCGCGATGTCGTTGACTTCGCGAGGACATTCCGGGTGAACCAAAATTTTGATTCCCGGGTGCTGCTGTCGAAACGCTGCGACATGCTCGGCACGAAACATTTGATGGACGCTGCAGTGGCCTTTCCAAAGCACGACCCGACTCCGCTGCAACGCGTCCTCGGAATTGCCACCGAGTTCCAGTGCGTAAGGGTCCCACACCGGCATTTCCGCTTCGTCGATTCCCATCGCCAGCGAGGTATTTCGTCCCAGATGTTGGTCAGGGAAAAACAGCACTCGATCACCACGTTCAAACGCCCAGCGGATGACCGCCGCCGCATTGCTGCTGGTACAGACGATTCCGCCGTTTCGACCACAGAACGCTTTGAGGCTCGCGGCGCTATTGATGTAGGTGACCGGGATGACTCGCTGGGTATCGATGACTTCCCCCATGTCCGCCCAAGCGGCTTCGACTTGGTTGATCGCCGCCATGTCCGCCATCGAACAACCGGCCGCCAAATCCGGCAACAGCACGGCGACCCGACGGCCATCGCGAGCGGCTAGTTTCTCCGGACGATTGGCCAAAATATCCGCCGTCTCGGCCATGAAGTGGACACCGCAAAAAACGATCGTTTTGCAATTCGTGCTGCCCGCAGCCATCTCGCTGAGTTGGTAGCTGTCGCCCCGCAAGTCGGCGTGTGCGATCACCTCGTCCTGTTGGTAGTGATGGCCGAGGATCAACAGCTCATCGCCAAGCTGGGAACGCACCGATTCGATTCGCTGCTGCAACTCGTCAGCCGAGATTGACTTGTAGGGCTTAAGCGGATGCAGTGCTTCGGCAGGGTCGGCGAGTACGGGCAGGGAAGTCAAACGAAGTCTCCTGGGCATGACAGAACGGGCTCAACAATCGATTATAGCGTCTCACCCTGCTTTGCAGACGGGCAGGTTCGTGGATCGCCGCCGCCCTGGTCTGGTCGTTCCGTTTTTTCCGATCAAACGTTCCTGAACCCACCAAAGATCGCCAATTTGCTGGACTGGCCAGCGAAGATGCCAATCAGAATGTTTGTGACAGCACCGGGCGAGAACAAACGCTGGCTTCCATCCATTCCGCAACAAGGCGCCTCTTCGATCATTCATGAAAATCACTGCCATTCCGCAACTGTATCGCAACATCCAGCGCTGGCGCGAAATCTTGCGCGTGCTGCAGCGGTACGGGCTGGCGGATTGGTTGAGTCGGTTTGAATCGATGCCATTCCGCAATCTGTTCAAAGATCGCGGTGGCATTCCGCTGGCCCAGTATTCCCGGGAACAACGCGTCCGGATGGCGCTCACCGAACTGGGGCCGACGTTCATCAAATTCGGACAAGTGCTCGCAGCTCGGCCTGACTTGGTAGGACCCAAGCTTGGCGACGAATTGAAACGGTTGCGGTCCAACGTCCCTGCCGAGCCGATCGAGACGGTCCAGCGGACATTGCGAGCCGAATGGGGCGATCGCTACGACGGGTTTTTGCAAAGCATCGAGGCCGAACCGCTTGCCGCCGCTTCCATCGGCCAAGTCCATCGCGCCGTATTGCGCGATGGTCGTCGTGTGGTGATCAAGATCCAGCGGGCCGAGATCGAACGGACGATGCTGCGGGACATCGATGTGCTCGGCGGGCTCGCGGATTTGGCGGAACGCCTCGACGCGTTCTCGGCATGGGGACCACGCGAAATGGTGCGCCAGCTTTCACCGATGCTCTTGCGCGAACTCGATTTCAATCGCGAACGACAACAACTCGAACACTTTCATGCGCTGCTTGCCGAACGAAATCACGAAGTCGTAGTACCACAACCCATCGAAGGTCTCTGCACTCGCCGCGTGTTGGTGATGGACGAATTGCTTGGCCAACCACTCGCCGACGTCATCTCGTCGTCCCACGCCTTTGCTTTGACCCCGCAAGCCCCCGAAAGCGGTACCTTGTCGCCGGTCCTGGCGACGAGCGAACGCGAACGACTTGCAAAGACAATCGCCAGCGTCTATCTCGGAATGCTTTTCGACGAAGGATTGTTTCATGCGGATCCTCATCCAGGCAACCTAGTGCTGCTGGACGATGGCCGACTGGGCATTTTGGACTTTGGCATGGTCGGGCGAATTGATGAGTCGCTGCGAGAAAACATCGAAGACATGCTGATGGCCGTTGCGACGGGCGACGAGAACCGACTGACGCGTTTGATTCGTCGCGTGGGTGACGCGCCGCCGACGCTCGATGAGTCAGGATTGTCGATCGATGTGGCCGATTTCATCGCTACCTATGGGCGGCAGCGGCTCGGCAGCTTTGACCTAGCCGGGGCCCTCAATGCACTCAGCGAACTACTGCATCGTCACGCGATCAAGTTGCCCAACCAATCGGCATTGCTACTCAAAATGTTGATCTCGCTCGAAGGCACTTTGAAGGAACTCGGCGCTCGCTTCGATTCGCTCGACGTCGTCAAGTCATTCGTTCGACGTTCAATGGTGCGGCGACTAAGCCCTCGGCGACGTATTCGCCAAGCAAGACGAATCTACCTGGAAGCCGAAAACTTTCTCGAAGCGGTACCCGATGAACTGATTGGGCTCCTGCGAACGGCTCGGCTGGGAGAGATTCGTATCAATCTCGAACACCGACGGATCGGACCCACCGTCAATCGACTCGTTCTGGGGATCATGGCCAGCGCGGTGTTCCTCGGCTCGTCGCTGATGTTAGCGTTCAAGGTGCCACCGGTGCTCTTTCCGCAAGCCACCAGCCTCGGCATCGAACGACTGAGCATGATCGGGCTGCTCGGAGTCGTCGGAAGCATCGCCGTGATGTTGCGATTGATCCTTGCAATCAACCGCAGCGGTCACTTAACCAAGGGCAACGACGATTGACGTGAATCTGCTTGATCGGGCCTCGCTGCGGGAACCGCTAGATCAGCGCCGGGTCGACATCGTCGTCCAAACTCACGCCCAAGCCACGCAAGACTTCGTTGAGCTTGGCGTCCAGGTCGTCCAGCTGGGCAATCACTTCGTCTTGGCGGCGCTCCAAATCGTAGAGCAATTGACCGGCTTCGATTTCGCTCGTGTGATTCGTGGGTACAGGCGACATCCGAAATTCGAGCCCCAAGTAAGCTGTCGACGTGGGAAATACATGCCGGCGGTTGCACTCAACCTCATTTCAATTCGGCATGCTTTGTTGTCGACGGCGCACCGCCACGCTCGTCACTTCTGCCAATGGAGGTTCGGTTGGATAATCCCAGTCGACTTTGCCGGCTGCGATGCTTGGGCGTTTGACGGACTAGAAACGCCTACTTGAGTAGTGAACACAAGGGCATATCATCAGCTCAGGATCGATTCCGAGGCGACCGTGATGTCGGTTCGGGAACAAACCTCGCCAAAATCCTTGCCGAAGTGCAAGAATTGAGCCCGACGACCATTGCCTCAATCCGGGGGCGATCGTTAGACTCCGGGGCTTCCGCTACCAACAGTGTTTGGTCGACGGAGGTTTCTGGTGTCGTCCGTGGCGATTTCTGGGAAAAATCTTCCAATTTGGTACGCGACGCCCGACCGGGG
The DNA here is from genome assembly GCA_041741195.1 of Pirellulaceae bacterium. Taxonomy (GTDB): domain Bacteria; phylum Planctomycetota; class Planctomycetia; order Pirellulales; family Pirellulaceae; genus JBBSJZ01. The sequence continues at coordinate 68,192 of JBGSKM010000002.1, read as the reverse complement.
CTCGTGGATTCCAAGTCGAGACTTGGCTCATTAAACGGAGGAATACGAATGCGTTTTGACTCAAATCGAGGGTTTTCGGAGTAGACATGGTTAAGTTAGTAGTTCGCGATCGAGAAACGATTCAGGAGGCTGTCCGCCGATTCCGTAAATTGGTCGAAAGAAGCGGCATCAAGAAAGAAATGCGACGCCGCGAATACTACGAAAAGCCGAGCGAAACCAATCGCCGCAACCGATTGCGAGCCGAACGTCGCTCGCGTCGAACGCGTCTACTTAGTCGCTAGATCCAAGTTTGAATGCATCGCTGCGTCGTAGTCGCGACTCGTTTTGGCCTCGCCGCGAATCGTTTAGGGGCGCTTAGCTCAGTTGGTTAGAGCATCTCGTTTACACCGAGAGGGTCGGGGGTTCGAGTCCCTCAGCGCCCATTGACTCAGCGATCGCGACGCAAGAACTCTTTGGCTCCTACCTCTCGGGAGCTGATTTCATGGTAGTCTGGTGGCTCCAGTCACTCAGGTTCTTACTTTCTTCGCGATTCCCTTGTGAAACTCGGATTCTCGGCCATGTCGACCATCACGCAGCAGACCGAAGGCAATGTGCTTGTCCTGCGGTTCAATGTCAGCAAAATCCAAGACAACACGCAGATTGATGTCATCGGTCAAGAACTCGTCGAAAGCGCGATGCAAGCACCCGGAAAAAAGCTACTCATCGACTTTCGCGACGTCGCCTTCATGTCGTCGGCGATGATTTCAAAGCTGGTGACGCTCAATTCCAAATGCAAGGCGTCCCAGGTCCAGTTGGTGCTTTGTGAGATGTCACCGGGCGTCCACGAGATTTTCAAAATCACACGGCTGACAAAGATTTTCAACATTCACGCGACGAAAGACGAGGCGCTGGCCAGTCTCGATGGATGATCGGCCACTAGGGGGTCGGATTTCGACACCGCGTATGCAACTGGGCACTCGTTTGAGATTCGTCAATCATCCAATTTCCTGATTCGAAAAACGATCCCAACCGGGAAAACTCCGTCAGCCTCCAAGCCGACGGGACACGGCGAATCGACAAGAGCTCGCACCGCACTTCCGGGTTGTCTCGTGACGCACTGCCACGCAACGAGCCTGGCCCAGTCACCCGAGTATCTCGCTACGAACTCATTCGCGAGATTGGCCGCGGTGGCTACGGCATCGTCTATCTGGCGACGGATACGGTCTTGGAGCGAGAAGTCGCCATCAAGATCGCGCGGCCGGAAGTCGTCGCGGATCCCATGGGGATCGAACGATTTCGACAAGAGGCTCGAGCTGCTGCGACGCTTGAGCATCCGGGAATCGTACCAGTGTTTGATTGTGGAAACGATCGAGAGTTGCACTTTTATGTGATGCCGTTTTTGGATTGTGACAACCTTTCGACGTGGATCGCCAAGCAGACGCAACCCGTCGACGAGCACGTCGCAGCGCTAATCGCGTCGGACATCGCCGAAGCGATTCACTTTGGCCATTCGAATGGCATCATTCATCGCGACTTGAAACCGCAGAATATTCTGCTCAAGCCGGACCCGAGTCATCGCAATGGCTTTCGTCCGATGATTCTAGATTTTGGATTGTGTGGATTGGTTGACGCGACCAACACCTCAACCACCATGCTCGCGGGTACACCGCGGTATATGTCTCCCGAACAAGCCATGTTTGGTTCTTGTCGCATCACCAGCCGGTCGGACATCTACTCACTCGGCGTCATCCTCTTTCAATTGCTGACCGGACGAACGCCACATCAACCAGAATCGATTCCGCAAGCGATCTTAATGTTGCATCATGAGTCGGTTCGCTCACCGCATCATTATCGAGCCGGATTGTCTGCCGCAATCGACGTCATTTGCATGAAGTGTCTGCGGCGTGACGCACAACGGCGTTACGAGTCTGCGCAATTGCTTGCCGAGGACTTGCAGCGTTTTATCAATGACGCGCCGGTCATCGCACGTGCCCAAAGCCCTTGGGAACGAATTGACTTTGCAATACGATTTGGTGAATGGGAGACGCGACTCGGCTTGGCAGTGATCGCGTTCAACGTGACCAGTTTGCTCTGGGCGCTCGCGGGAGCGTTGTCAATCGGCTATCGCTTCTCCGACGACCCAGACGTCGTCGCCGGATTCTCCCAATTGTTGGCGTTTCTGTTACTTGTCGCATTTCCCGTGCACTGTTTGGGGATACTCAGTGGGTGGTTGATGACCAAACGCACAACGAACTACAAACGACTGCTGGTAGGCACGTTGTTGTGCGCTGTGTGGTCGATCGACCTATGGCTCAATTTCACTCGGGAAAGTTTGTTTCTTCGGATCTATGAACATCAAGCCTACGCACAAGTGATGGTGTTCCTCCTACTCGGCGCCGGCTTCACGAGCCAAACGATTTGCCTAGCCGCCGGAACTTGGGCAGCCTACCGACGATCGCGAGAAATTTCCGCCGAATCAGCTTAGCGATCAAACGTTATCCGAGCTGGACTCATTATAGCGTCCAATAGATCGCCAGCCCGCCGATGTAAACAACTAACACGGCAATCGAATCCAAGCCAACACCCAAAACGGTGCGATCTCGCTTTTCCAAAATTCCCCATAGATACAGGCTCGTCACGATGATGCCGACCAAGCCGAGAAACGCGGTTGATGTCGGCATCGCGTCGAAGACGTTGCCAGCTCGGTAGGCCAACTCCGCGGGCAGGAAGAGCGCGATCTCCAAACTGTTGGTGCCAAGGATGTTTGCCGCTGCCATGCTGTAGGCGCCAAACCGAACCGCAGAATAAGTGGTGCTGACTTCCGGAAGGCTCGTCGCCAACGCGACCAGTGTCGCTCCGACCAAACCTTGCCCTAGCCCCGTCTGTTCCGCGACGACTTCGCCGGTCTTGGCAACCAGATATCCGCCGACGAGCACCACCGACGATGCGGCGATGAAGTAGGCGACCAGCCACGAGGTTGAGACGTCCTTGAATGCGGCTTGGTGAGCATCCTTCAAATCGCGGGCGGATTCTGGTGGTTGTGCTATCTCGCCCTGTGGCTCCCAGCGCGGGTTTCCTTCGTATCGAAAAATGACCCATAAAGAGATCAGGTATGTGCCAAACAAGACGACAGGCCAAAGTCCAATGCCGAAGACTGAAATGATCTCGCCGCTGATAATTGCTGACGAGGCCAACGCGATTAGGAGAATGAGCATCACGCCCACCATCAACAATGAAGACTCGGGCGAAAAGTAGGTCAACGCGCGACCTCTCAGCACCCACGCATCGATGACCGCTAGCACGGCGGTTTGCATCACGATTCCGCCCAACAGATTGGTGCCGGCAAGCTCCGCCGCACCCGAGTACGAAGCGGTAAGTGTGGTAGCCAGTTCAGGCAGACTCGTCGCACCTCCAAGCAATAACGCTCCGGCAAACGCTTTACCCATCCCAGTTCGATCGGCAAACAGGTCCACGTAAGCACTGAGCTTAGTCCCAGCGCCCCAAACAAGGGCAGCTCCGATGGAAAAGATTAGCAGATTGATCGGTAGCGAAAGTTCTTGAAACGAAATCATGAATGCACCATCTTGGGCATCATTTCCGCTTTCGATGGCACAACGGTTGCTACACAGCGGTTGCGATTGGCGGCACCGTTTGCAATCAATGCTGGCGATTGCCAATCACGTCGAACACCCGCAGTCATTCCTGCCGAGGGAACCGCGAAAATTGAGATACCATGTATTGGCTGCCGACTACGATGGGACTCTTGCTAGGGATGGCCGCGTCGAATCGTCGACCATCGACGCGCTTTCAAGGCTACGGGATTCGGGCCGTCAATTGGTGCTGGTCACCGGGCGTCGTCTAGAGCCGATCCTGGACCTCTTCCCCGAAATCTCGCTGTTCAGTCGCATTGTTGCCGAAAACGGAGCTGTGCTTTTCGATCCCAAACAAGGCGAAGAAACGCTGTTGGCCGAGACGCCGCCACCCGAGTTTGTTGCGGAGCTTCGAGCACGTGGGGTCGATCGCCTTGAAGTGGGCCGTTGCATTGTCGCCACATGGCAACCGTTTGAAAGGCATGCGCTCGAAGTTATCCGCGACTTTGCGATCGACCTGCAAATTATCTTCAACAAAGACGCAGTGATGCTGCTACCCAGCGGGGTCAACAAAGCTTCAGGACTCGCGCGAGCACTGCGTCAACTGGCGATCTCGCCCTGCAATGTTGTCGCGGTCGGAGATGCTGAAAACGACGAAGCGATGATGCGGCTGTGCGGCGTTTCGGCCGCCGTCGATAATGCATTGCCCCGAGTCAAGCAGATGTCCGACATCGTACTTCAAAGCGCGCGAGGTCAAGGTGTTACGGAACTGATTGAGATGATGCTCGACAATGACCTGGTGCACTTGCGAGAGAGTCCGAGTCACCGCTTGGAATTGGGCAGCACGCTCGATGGCCAACCGTTCTGGATACCTGGGTATGGAGACAGCGTCCTTGTGACCGGTGGTCCCGGCGGGGGCAAAAGCAAATTGGCGATTCGCGTGATGGAGTCGCTGACACAGCGGGGCGAACAGTGTTGTGTCATTGATCCCGAGGGGGATTATCGCGGAATTGAGAATTCGATCACGCTCGGCACGGCGGATCGATCGCCCGAAGTCGAAGAAATCATCGATGTGCTCGAACAGCCCGATGATCACTGTATCGTGAGTTTCTTCAGTATCGAAAAGCAAGATCGTCCTCGATATTTCAATAAACTGCTTCGCGCCGTATCCGAGCTTCGTAGCCGGACCGGTCGGCCGCACTGGATTATCGTCGACGAGGCGCACTATGCCGCTCCCAAGAATTGGGAACCGGCGGAGATGTGGAGCGATGAAGACCTCGCCGGGATCATGTTCATCAGCGCCTACCATGACCAAATCTCTGCGGCGGTTCTCCAGCACGTTGATTGGATTATCTCCATCGCCCAAGAACCTGAAGATGCGATCAAGCAATGTTGTGAATCGATGGGTGAATTGCTGCCGGAGTTTCATCCACCGGAGGACTACCAAAAGCATCGAGCGCTCGCTTGGCGTCGTGGCGATCGTCAACCGGTGTGGTTCAGTCGGCTTGCCCCGCGAGCCGATGGTCAACGTCACCGACACAGCTACTATGAAGGTGAAATGGACGGGGACTTGCAGTTCGTGTTCCGTGGCGCGGACAACGCACTTTCTCTCTCGGCGGCCAATCTAAAAGAGTTCATCAAGACCGCGGAGGGAATCGATGATAAGACTTGGACGCATCACTTGCATCGCAATGATTACTCGAAATGGTTCCGAGATGTCATCAAGGATGATGTGCTGGCTCGGGAAATCGAGGACGTCGAACGCACCCAAAGCTTGTCACCCAGCCGAAGTCGAGAGTTAATCGTTCAGCACATCGAAAATCGCTTCAAACCCAAGTGGTAAGCAGCAATCCAGTCATTCTCGATTTGTGCGTGTGTTTAGCGAGTCGCACGCCCCGATTGCAGCAAACGTAGTGGTTCAGCCAAGCCGGTCTTACAGGTGAACGTCGCATTTGTGCGACCACCGGTTTGATGATTAGTCACGCACTCGTCATCCCGTTTCCACTCTGTCCGGATTGGAACTACACCGCTTGAGTCATCCTAACGCTTGGTGCAGGGTTGGCGACGATGGGAATATCGCCGCGCTTGGCGATACTTTCGCCTACGGAGTGTGGATCGTTGCTCCTTTGAATCAAATTGGCACAATCAACTAGGCAGTTTCATTCGACTTCCGATAGAGCACGTTTCGTTCACTCGCTCTCAATCCGATGCAACTGCGGGTGTTGCGCGCCAACGAGAGGGTGAGTGGCACTCGCGAGGATTTCCAAGCTGTCGACCAAGCGTGGCCCCGGGCGGCTGAAGTATGCCGATCCGTCGACCATGTAGACTTGTCGGTTCCGAACACACGAGAGTGTTTTCCACCCCGGGTTCGATCTCAACACTGGCAAGTCCAGGCGTGTCCGTTCGATGTCGAACCCACAGCAGGCGACCACCATCACATCTGGATCGGCGGCGACAATTTCGTTCCACGGTATGGCCGTCGACCGAGAGCCGGTTGTGCCGATCACTTCGATGCCACCCGCAAGTCGAATCAATTCTGGATTCCAATGTCCGGCGCTAAATGGCGGATCGATCCATTCAAGCAGCATGACCCGGGGCCGATGGCCAATCTGACCGGTTCGCTGGGCGACTTCGTTCACGCGCGATCGCAACCGGCGGATCACTTCGGTGGCTCGGGATTCATTCGCGGTGGCTTCGCCAACGAGCCCAATGCACGCGAACACTTCGTCCAAGCTAGTCGGTTCAAGGTTGACGACGCGTGGCGAGCCGGGCAGCGAACCAACTGCCTCCCGAACTTCGCTCTCGGCAACGGCGCACACATCGCAGAGAGCTTGAGTCACGATCAGATCGGGCGCGATCGAATTCAAGACAGACATGTCCAAGGTATACAGGGCGCGGTCGGTCTTCATCCGCTCGCGAACCAGCGCATCGATCTCACGACTGGTCGAGTCGTGGGGGATGAACGCTTGCGTCACCTTCGGCAGCCGCTGCACCCCCGGGGGAAAGTCACACTCATGCGAGACTCCGACGAGCTGGTCCGCCAGCCCCAACGAACAAACGATTTCCGTGGCACTGGGTAAAAGCGAGACGATTCGCATGGCGGGTCCTTGAAAGGATCGGCGGGGTAGTGACCCAAGGGAGCGTAGTTCGAGATCGCGTTCCATGCGTCGGGCTTGTCGTCCGTTCGTGAACCACCGGGCTGGAACTACGACAATGCTACCCCTGAGCATCGTTCGATGTTACCACGCTGGTTGGGGCATCGGGTGCGCATGAGCGATCATGTCATGAGCGAGGCCAAGGGGATCGCTACCGGTAAAGCATCGTTCAATCGTTCCAGGTCGCGTACGATCATTGCTTGGCATTGTGCCAGCTCCGCGATCAGCATTGTCGGAATGCACTGCTCGCGCTGGGCGATAGCAGCTACGATGTATACTGTGCCTTTGGACGCAATTTAAACGAGTGGTTACGGAACAATGGTGGCGAGCCGTTGTTCGACCATATCGAGGTCGACGATAGCGGCCCCGACGCGATTCAATTCTGGCATGAACAGGTCGAGCAGCTGGCGCTTGGACGCGTCATTCCTCGTCAAGCGTCGTACAACCAGCTCACCAGCTAAATCCATCCGATTGAGTGCATGAAAGAACTTTGCAAACTGAAAAAGTCCGATCTACATCATCGAGTCGCAGAGGCGGCGGCGCGCTGGGAGGAATGTGTATTTCATTGCAAGAAATGCGGTCGGGTGGCTCCGGAGAAAGCTTGGCTTTGCAAACCAAAGACCATGACCGCATTGCGAACTCCGCCTGGCGGCAAGAGTTCGCTTGATGATGAAGCACCCTAGCCTTTCGATTTAATCCACTCGATCGAAAAGGCCGAATTCACTCGGATTCCCTGCCCAGTTCGATGCGATCAATTTGCGTGAATTTGCCAACTTGCATATTCGCGCCGCCGATCATGAGCAGCGAGTGATCGCTGTCCGGCAACATCCGATGAAAGAATCGGGCGGGATCACTCTTGGCGATGGTGGTCCATGCATTTTGGTCGGCGCTGATTCGATGAACAAAACCATCCATGGTGCTGACGTAAAGACCACCGCCGGTGGCAAACGATGACGAACCGAAACCGGCCATGCCGCTGCCGGGTAGCGCCGGGCCATCGACCCATTGGTTCGATGACGGGTCGTAGATTTCGACACGAGTGGTCGGCTTTCCATCGGAGGTCATTCCGCCGATCACGAAAAGTTTTCCGTTGTGCGCAGCGACGCTGATGGCGCGACGTTGAAACGGTGGTTCGGCAAGCGGTTGCCAAGTTGCATCGTCATGTTCCAGATCCAGCGACCAAGCCGTTTGGTGCCAATCGCTATCGTCATTTTCACCATCAAGTTTCCAGCCGCCAAACACATACAGGGTGCTTTCCAGCACCGCCGCGTCGAGCGACGACCGAGCTTCCGGCAGTGACGGTAGATCGGTCCACGCCTTGGTACGAGTATCATAAGCGGCAACCGAATCTTGGGAACGCAGGTCATGGTCCTCGCCGGCTTGATTCATGGCGGTGAACCCACCGACGCGGATGATCCGATCCCCGTGCGCGACAAGGGCAAGCCCCTGCAGCGACGGACCACTCGGAAGTTGTACCCAAGCACCGTCATTGCCGGCGGCCAAGTCCAAGCACCAAAACCGATCCGATTGCTCGTCGGTCGAATACGAGTGGGCACCACCGGTGTGGCCTCCATACACGTAGACTTTTTGATTGGCGACTGCGGCTCCAAAGCTCGTCAATTCTTCCGGTAAATTCGGCAACCCCGAGGCGGCGATCGATGTGGTGCTGTTGGGATCCAATATTGGCTCGTTCTTTTCAGAGCTGCTCGGTGAATCGGCACTCGCCCGCGCAACGGTGAATGTCGACGTCAAATAGTCGGACGTGCTGGTGTAACTTTCGCCATCATGGACACCTTTGGCATTGGGATCGGTAAGTCCCACCATGAGGGCATTCAACCCTGGCTGTACTTCTTCGCCGGTGAATTGCACAACGCCATTCGCGTCGGTATCGCGCGCCGCTTCTTCGTGGCCTTGATCGCTAAACAGTTTAACAGACGTATCGGCCAGTGGCTTGCCATGAGCGATCACGGTCACGCGAATGCCTCCCTCGTCTTGTTGATTCACGAGGGTTTGCAACACGGCGCTTGGTCGCGATTGGCTTGGCCACTGGGCGGAATTCGATTGCGGAAGATGTTCGACGTGATAGGTCAGTTTCGTGCCATGGTAAAGCCCATAGGTGACTACACCAGAAATCTCTGTCTTCGAATCAACGGGTGCCTTGCTTCTGATTCCGACAAAGTCATCGCTTTCGATCGATTGTGTCTCGATTACGTTCTCGGATGTGCCGTTGGCCAATCGAATCGCCTGGATCTTTTCAGGCATCGGATACGTTCGGTCATCGGTGCTTTCCCCGAACCACATCATGACATGGCCGGCATCATCGGATGCCAACCAAGGAAAGTGGGCTCGAGCTAGGTCGCTGGTTGATAGCGAGCAAGTCATCATGATGCAGAGAAGGCATAATTTTTTGAAGTTCTTCATGTGTCAACTTTTGAGTGGTTAGGTATTGAGAAAACTGAATTCATTTCAACGGCTGGACAACACAAACTCGAATCGATTGTCGCCGTCGGGCTTGACGGTTGCTTTAAGCAAACCAGGACCGTGGTACTTTGCAGGGACGGTTTGGTTTTTGAGCGGGTCGCGGTTTCCGGATTGAATCGCGGCGATCACTTCGGGCAACTCGGGTGTGAACGGAGTAATCGCGACGTCATACTCGCCCACGAATGGACCTGACTCTGCATCAAAATCGAATTGTCCGCCCTGGATGATCGTGGTCACATCGCCGCCGCGTTGGACGGAAACGAAACGGATCGAGCCGTCGGCGAGCGGTTTACCGTCGAGCGTCACTCGTCCCGATGCGGCCCTCCGCTGCGGGAGCTCGGGTGTATCGCACGCGGAAAAGCAAACGCAGGTCAAACCCAACATGAACAGCGAGGCATATCTCACGGCGCACCTTCCACGACTTCATGTCCGTTGCGAGTGGCCAATGCGTGTAGCAAATCGCGGTCGAGAAACTCCGTGACGTAACGAACACTGCCGTCAGCGTAAAGGAAGTGAACTCCGCCGGGATGCATGCTTTGAAAACCTCCGTTGTTCGCTGCGGTATGGACATTCAATTCTTTGGCGGTGGTGCCCAGCGAAACGACTGGGTATCCCAGCACCCAGCGTGCCGTTCCCCACTTCACCTGGCCTGCGGATGCCGCCGGTGGTGTCCAGAGGTAATCCTTCATGTCGTAGGTCGTCTCGCTGTACGCCAATGTCATGCTGGATCCGTCCAGCAGATCACGGAATGCGGTTGCCGGGTTATTGAATCCGTAACTCGTCCAGTTCAAGCCGAACATGCCGTCGTTCTTGGCCATGTACGATCTCGTGCCCTCGCAAGCGAGATAACTGGAGGGCCCACCGGTTTCGCCGTTGCTGGTATCGGGGACCAATCGCGGAAGCGGCATTGACGGACAAAGGTACGTCGCTATTTCCTGTGCGGCGACCGTTTGATTGTAAGGGTCCGAATAGCTCTTGCTGAAATCGAACAGCGTGTAAGTATTGCCCTCTTCTAGATAGGGCAAAATCGCGGTGAGAGGCCCGACGAAATTGCTCAACCGGGATCCCTCGGGGAACGTGTTGAACGTGCCGTGATAGTTGTGCAGACCCAACCCAATTTGTTTGAGATTGTTACTGCATTTCATTCGGCGCGCCGCTTCGCGGGCCGACTGGACGGCCGGTAGCAGCAATCCAACCAGAATGCCGATGATGGCAATGACGACTAACAGCTCCACTAACGTGAACGCGCCGCGTCGAACGCTTTTCCGATCATGTTTCGTCACTCTCGTGAGCGAAACGTCAAACAACGAAACGGGGTCGCTCATCGAACCCAACTCCAGAAAGAGAAAACGCATCAACGACGCCGGCGGAATTGCTGGCGTCGCTATCGCTTCTGTCTTGCTGGCTGGCTCGCAGCGACCCCTGCTCACAACTCCGTTGGAATTGCGGCTGGTCGCTTCGGGGCTTGCTCGCTACACTCGAAAGCAAATGAGAATCAATCTCATTAACCGAAACTACTTGATCGAAGTTGGCCTGTAAAGTGCCTCCATCGAAAACATTTGTCACCATTTTTCGGCTGTAAACCATGATCCACTCATCCCGTTTCGTCGCCGTGCCGTGGAAGTTCGCGGTGGTGCTCCTGATGCTCGTACTGGTCTTGATGAGCGTGCACTCATCGGTCGCCTGGGCTGAAACGCCGACGCCAACGAACTGGGTGGAGTTCCAAAACGGTGGGCAATCGAGTGTGGCGGGCGGGCGGCTTGCTCGGGAGTGGTCGCCGGAGGATCGGTTCGCCTGGACGGCTGGGATTCCAGGCTACGGGCAATCGACACCGATTGTTGCCAGAGGAATGATCGTCGTCACATCCACCAGCGGTGACAACAAAGACGACTTCCATCTTGTCGCTTACTCGGCGACGACAGGTGAGTTGCAGTGGCAATTGGATTTACGCAATCCATCGCCTTTCCCTAACACGCCGATGGTTAGCCGTGCCGCGCCGACGCCGCTGGCGACCGCAAATGGTTTCATCGCATTCTTTGAGGGTGGAATGCTCGTTTCCGTATCCGACGATGGCACCGAACGGTGGCGAAGGAATTTGGTGGATCTTTGTGGTCCGATCGAAGCACGACACGGGCTGTCGGCGTCGCTCGAACAGGATGATGAGCGGCTCTTTGTTTGGGTCGAACGAAGCGAACATCCGTACGTCTTGGCGATTGCCAAAGAAAGCGGTGAAGTGATGTGGAAGGTCGACGGTGTAGGCAAAACGTCTTGGGCGTCGCCCCGGCTGATCGACGTTGACGGTGGCAAGCACTTGGTATGCAGCGCCAGCGGGTTGATCGTTGGTATCGACCCACTTACTGGCGAGCGGCTATGGACGTTCGATGACATCGGCAACAACAGTTCTTGCACACCGATGCCTGCCGGACTTGGACGGTTCTTGATCGGGGCCTCCGACGGACGAGGCGAAACGTCCGCGGGCGATGCCGCAACATCCAACGGACTCGTCGAAATTAATCGACTGGCCGACGATACGTGGTCGGCGGCGTTCAAGTGGCGGGCGGAAAAAGCGACCTGCACGTTTGGAAGCCCGGTGGTCGCGGGTGATCGAGCGTTGTTCGTCAACCGCACCGGAGTGCTGTTTCAACTTGACTTGGAAAGCGGTGAGCAGCGATCGGTCGAGCGAACCGATGCTGGCGGCATCTGGGCCACACCACTGGTAGTCGGAAATCTCGTTTACTTGTTCGGTCATCAAGGCACCACGTCGGTGGTGGACCTTTCGACGGGTAAGACACTGTTTAACAACCGCTGCTGGGAGTCTGCCAATGACAACCCCGCGGCAGTCGGCGGAAGTGTGCTCTATGCCGCGGCGGTTGCCGGCGATTTCCTCGTTCTTCGTCGTGGCGACAAGCTCTTCGCGATCCCGCCGTCGGAATGAGTTATTCAACGTTTGCTAGCGTCGGTCGGCGCGGGATTCGTCTTGCTGCGACTTGTCGAGATCGATAGTGTGGCGGATGCAGGAAGTTTCACGAGCTAAGAACCAGGGAGGGATTCGACGTGCTCAGACGACGGTCGATTCGTACGAAGCTCTTCGTCGCGCTCATGCTGCTTTCAGCGATCGTGAGCGTTTTAGCCGTGAGTAGCTTTTGGGGGCTCTATGGCTACAGCAGTTTCGCCGAAGCCTTGGGTGCACGGGCAGAGGAATTGCAGCGGGCCAACAGTGTCTACCGCTGGTCGGAATCACTCCGCGATAGCCATTCTCGTATTTTGGAACTCGTTCAACAGGACGGGATGATCGACGCTTCGCTGCTCAATGGCAGGCTGATCAAAAACGAGCGGGAGGCGATGGATCTTGCGATCGAATCGCTTGACCGTACACTTGGCGTACGCAACGAAACCGCGGGACTTAGTAAGGACGATTTTGGCCCCAATGACGAAGCGACAGCCGCCAGAAGCAATGCCGTCGCCGGCGACCGGGTGGCGTTCTTGGAGACCAATTCCCACGCGCCGAATATCGAAACGATAGCCAACCTCTGGAAACAAATTGGAAAGCTTCGCAACCGATCCAACTTTGTTGAACCGACCAACCAACAAAAGTTAGAAGAAGGTCTCGACGCGTTGGTCGATATGACCCGCGACTATACGAGTTCAATTCAAAGCGGCATGGCCAAACTGGGCGGTGACGTTCGTGGTCAATATCGAGTTTGGATCATCGCCGCCTGGGTCTCGTTCGCGCTCGCGGTGTTTCTAGTCGCGGCACTCATTTGGCTGTTCACGTCGCTGATTGTGCAGCCCTTTCAAACCCTGCTAGAGGGTTCTCGGTTGGTTGCCGGCGGTCAGCTCGGTCACCGCATCGATCTCGGTACGGGGGATGAATTGTGCGAATTGGCGGATGCCATGAACGATATGACGAACAAGTTCCAAGTCGCCTACGAGCAACTCAATGCCGTCTGCAGCGATTTGGATCGACAAGTCCAACAGCGAACTCGCGAAGTAATCCAAAACGAACAGCTCGCGAGCGTCGGTTTCCTCGCCGCGGGGGTCGCGCACGAGATCAACAATCCACTTGCGACGATCGCGTGGAGTGCCGAGTCGCTTGAGTCAAGAATCGAAGCGCTCTCGGCAGACGATCACGGCGATCACTCGATCGATCGCGAAACGGTATCGGTACTGCACACCAATTTGCGTCGCATTCAAGACGAGGCGTTTCGCTGCAAGGGCATCACCGAGCGGTTGCTGGATTTTAGCCGACTTGGCGAAGTCAAACGCGCCTCGACGGACTTGTCGACCCTGGTTAGCGATGTGGTCGACATGGTTAGCAAGGTCGGCAAGTATCGTTGCAAAACCTTGCGGGCCAATTGCGATGAGTCGACGCTTGCGGATGTGAATCCTCAAGAGATTCGTCAGGTGGTACTCAACCTGCTAACCAATGCTCTCGAAAGCGTCGACTGCGATGGGGCCGTGGATGTTCGCGTCGTGCGAGCGGCGAACCATATCCAAATCACCGTCTCCGACAACGGTTGCGGGATGACGCCGGATGTACTCCAGCATTTGTTTGAGCCATTTTTCACGCGTCGCGTCGACGGTAGCGGCACCGGGCTCGGCTTGAGCATTTCCTACCGAATTGTTTGTCAACACGGCGGAACCTTGGTGCCACACAGCGACGGTCCCGGACGTGGTACACGAATGGAATTGACGCTTCCCATTCACGCGGACACCGCCCTTCGAACTATCAACGCCATCGCCAACCCCACGTGGAATCATGAGTCGTACCAAGCCGCCTAAAGCTGCCGCGATGCATATCCTTTTCGCCGACGATGAAAAGAATCTGCAAGAGCTGATGCGAATCGAATTGCCGAGGATGGGTTACACCGTCACGGTTTGTCCTGATGGGTTGACGTCCATCGCGGCTTTGGAGCGGGAACCATTTGATTGCTTGATCGTCGATATCGATATGCCCGGAAAAAACGGGATCGAAGTCATCACTCGCGCCCGAGAAATTCGACCCGAAGTCGAAGCGGTGGTGATGACGGGCAAGCCCAGCCAGGAGACCGCGATCGCGGCGCTTCGCCAGCAAGCATTTGACTATCTCACCAAGCCATGTCGGCTCGCTGATATCGCCGGTTTACTGGGTCGAGTCGCTGAGCGACGGCAAACCAAGCGACAACTCGCGGCGCTGCAGCACCGTTTGCGGATGGCCGAAGGAGACTCGCAACTGGTCGGTAGTGGCCCGGCGATGGATAGCGTCCGCAGATTGATTCTCAAAGTCGCACCGACCGAAAGTAGTGTGCTCATTCGAGGCGAAACAGGTTGTGGCAAGGAGTTGGTTGCCCGCGCCGTGCATGAGGCGAGCATGCACGCGGACAAGCCGCTCGTGGCAATCAATTGCGGCGCGCTCCCGGAGAACTTGATCGAAAGCGAATTGTTCGGACACTGCCGCGGAGCCTTCACCGGCGCGGACTCTGCTCGCATGGGACTGTTCGAGGTTGCCGACGGTGGCACGGTTTTTCTGGACGAGATCGGCGAACTTCCGTTGTCGATGCAGGCCAAACTGTTGCGCGTCCTGGAAACGGGTGATATTCGCCGAGTCGGCGACAACCAAACGGTTCACGTGGATGTACGAGTGATCTGTGCCACCCACCGAGACCTGGAACGCATGGTCGAGGAAGGGACGTTTCGCGAGGACTTGATGTTCCGCATCAACACGTTTGAAATTCACGTTCCCAGTTTGCGACAGCGCGTGGACGACATCGAACCACTCGCCAAACACTTGCTCCGGCGTCATCGCAAGGATGGTGCTGACGACCAACTGTTTAGCGACGAAGCGATCGCCGAATTAAAATCGCACTCGTGGCCCGGAAACGTTCGCGAACTTGCCAATGTGATCGAGCATGCCGCAATCCTTTGCGACTCGCTTCCTATCACACCCGAACATTTGCCGAGACATTTTGGTCGTCGACAGCTTCGAAAAGCCATTCGCGAAGGCGAACCGATGAGTCTTCGCGACTTGGAGTTGATGGCAATCGAACGAGCGATCGAGCGTCACGATGGCAATAAGCCGGCGGCGGCTGATGAGCTCGGTGTGAGTCTGAAAACACTCTACAACAAGCTCAATGCGGCCGACGATCGCAAGCAAGCGGGATAGCGGCTTAACGTGTCTTGAACGAGTATTCCACGGGTTCAGACGGGACCCCCGCCGCGCTTTGGAAGTTCTTGAAACGCGGCGTGTTGAGTCCCATGCGATAGAGCTTGTTCGGTTGGAGTTTCACCGGCATCGTGCAGGTGCGTTGGTCCTCGGACCATGTCGGCTTTAAACCGTCGGGGAGTTCTGGAAACTCGGGACCGCCACCGGCCCAGGACATGCCTGGCCCCATCGCCATATTGAATGTCACCGAGAGCGTTTGCAGATTCGGATCGACATCGTCGGCACCGTTTGACGGTGAGAGCTGAACGATCTCTGGCTTTTGAGCTAAAGCGATCACCTCGGGGGAAGCTCCTTCGGTCGCAAAATAGATCGCGACTTGTTGAGCGGCTTCGCCGTCGACGGAGCGAAAGTTGGTGAACGACTTGGCGTTGATACCGACGCGATAAAACTTTCCCCGTTCAAGCTTGACCGGCAACACGCACGTTCGTTGATTGATCCAACGTGCTTTGGCGTCATCGCGGAGGAGTGGGAAAAAAGGTGGTCCGCCTGTCCAGCTCATTCCTTGACTCATATCGCGATCGAAAGTCACTCGAATCTCATTTGTCGCGACGGACACATTCGTCGCGCCAACCTCAGGCTGCGACGAGACGACCACGGGCTGCTTTGACGGCATGGTTTTCGTGGTGGCATCCGTCGCGCGTTCCTGTGCCTGCAGGCCGGATGAAGGCCGCGGAGACATCGGCAACAATAGTAAACCACTTACGACGACAAACATTTTCCATCCCCAGCCAAAGGTTCGTCGTTTCTCACTGAAAGTCATGATCTTCTCCAAACGATTTTGAAATTGAGTTCCCCGCTGACACACCCCCACCAAACCGGGTTCGACAACTTGGCCAGTTCGTGTACTTGTCGCGATCGCCAACATCGCATCGCCATAGCTTTCCGGCGTTAGCGATGTCCGGCTCAAGACCGTTTCGTCGCAAGCCTCTTCTCGGCATTGGCGAATCATTTTCATCGCCCACCAGACCCCTGGGTGAAACCAATACAAGCTCACTGCAACCAATTGCAACCAACCGATCGCATTGTCGCCGCGTCGGAAATGAGCCAGCTCATGCGTGAGCACTGTCTCGATCTGGGCTTCACCCGCCGTCGCTTGAAGCTGTTCGGGTAAGACAATGATGGGTCGAAAGACGCCGATCAGAAACGGGTTCGAGCCTCGCTCGCTCAGTCTCAGTTCTGGGCAATGGTTTAATCCGAGTTCCATCGCGGCACGTTCCATCGCAACCCGCATCGGCCCTTCGTCGACTACTTGGAGCTTGCGGACTGTACCCCTCAGTCGGACATAGTGAAACAGTGACGTGGATAGGCATATGATCGCGCCCGCTAGCCAGACGATCAAAGCGATCAATGGCCCCGTCGCAACGTTTCCCGAGTCAACGTCAGTCGTCCCCAGGGTTGCGAGTGTCGCATACCGTTCCACCGAACGTGGATCACCCTCGCTCGACAACAATCGCAGAGATGAATCAAGGTTCAGCCAGTTCCCTGGACCGTAGTTAACCAACCCATAAACCCAGGGTGGCACAAAGACCTTGACGATGACCAGCATCCACAGCGAGTGTCGCAGCCGTGCCGAGTGATTGGAGAGTAAGCTCGTGAGGGCGGCGATGACGACCACTAGCACAGCGATTTGCCAACTCGCATCGCGTAACCAAGACCACCCACCGTTCACGATCGCGCTCAACGAGTCGCTCATGGCTGCGCCCGGTTTGATCGGCGTTTTGCATCAAGCATGCGCTTGAGTTGTCGGATCTCGTCGTCCGTCAGCTCGACTTCGTCGATGAAATGGGCCAACAAAGGACTCGATGCCGCGCTCATCAATCGACCGATCACGCTTTGCACTTCACGTCGAGTGGCTAGATCGCGATCGATCGCCGCACGATACAAGTAAGAATTGCCAACTTGGTCGTAGGCCACCGCTCCCTTGGCCACTAATCGCGACAGCATTGTTTTGACTGTTTTCGTCGCCCACATGTTTTCCGTCGGCAATCGCGAATGGATGTCTCGAGCCGCCGCCGGGCCGGACTCCCAGAGCACCTTCATGACCTCCCATTCCGCCGGGGACAACGACATTGGAACTTCATCGTTCAAGCGACACATCGACTCACCAAGGAGAACACCGACTAACACCGATATCAAAAGCCTACACATGTAGTCGATCGATGTCAACCTGCAGGCTCCTATCGGAAAACGTGCCCGGAGGCGACAATGCCAGCAGTAGGGAGCTGGGGCTTTGTCGGACCCGGCCAAGGTGAGCGAGTACGTTTGGGGTGATTGATCTCGATGGCGATGACGACGGTGACCACCACGGTGGATGAGCAATCTCAAGGCCGCGTGGATCTGGTGGTCCAGCGGTTGTGCGAGACATCGCGCAGTCAAGTTCGCGGATTGATCGATCACGATTGCGTCACCATCAATGGCGGTCGCTGTAAAACCGTCGCCACGGTGGTCGAATCGGGGGACGTGGTGGCGGTTCGATATGAGCCGACCCAGCGTTATCGCGAGAAAAAGAAACCTTGGGATGACCGCACTTTCGATGTGATTTACGAAGACGATGATTTGATCGTTGTCGACAAGTGCGCAGGCACATTGACTGTCCCGACCGATCACGACGAGCGTCACACGCTTGTGGAACGGGTCACCAATTACCTCAGCCATTCGCGCACGCCGCGCCAAGCCTGTCTGGTGCATCGCTTGGACCGTGAAGTCAGTGGGTTGCTAGTGTTCGGCAAGCACCAGGCCATCGCGGACTTACTCATCGAGCAATTCAAACAGCGGAAACCGGAGCGGTTGTACGCCGCCATCGTTGTCGGATTGGTCCCGAACGACGAGGGCACGTTCACCGCGCACCTGGGAACGGGAAAGAATTTGGACCGATTCGTCGCCAAGGAGTCACGCGAGACGGAGTTGGCGATCACACACTATCGAGTCCTGCAACGAATGGGCGACACGACCCTTGTCGAGGTGAAATTAGAGACGGGGAAACGAAACCAGATCCGGGTCCAGTTCGCCAATGCGGGATTTCCTGTACTGGGCGACCCTCGCTACAAGAAGAAAATCGCAATTCACCCGCGTTGGATGCAGAAGCGAATCGCGCTGCATGCGAAAACGTTAGGTTTGGAGCATCCGGTCACGGGTGAATCGATGACGTTCGAATCCCCACTCCCGAGCCCGATCCAAAGATTCATCGCCGGTTCTCGGTCGGCCAAGTAAGCTCGCCCAGACACCCCCGGCTTTGGCGGACAAAAGGTTTGCCGGCCCGCGCGTCAACGGCTACGCTGTAGCGTCCGTTGTCTCATTCTGAACGGCACCATGCTCGTCGCCGCATTCATTGGCCGCAGCTGATTACCGTTAGCTAGGTTTTCCACGTCGATGCACATACATGTTCTTTTCGTTCGATTGATGGTTGTCATTAGCATTGGCACTATCTGCGAAACTTGTTCGGCCGATTCGACGTCGCTTGACTCGTATGATCGCGACATCAAGCCGCTGTTACAGAAATATTGCGGCGATTGTCACGGTGGTGGTTCGAGCGATGGCAACGTCACACTCGACCATTTTCAATCGGCCGAAGAGGCCGCGGCGGTGCCCGAGCTTTGGTGGAAAGTCCTCAAGAACCTGAGATCGGGCGTTATGCCGCCGGCGGATTCACCGCGTCTTGAAGACAGCGAACTCGAGCAAATCGCTCATTGGATCAAAACTCAAGCTTTCCAAATTCGTACCGATCATATTGATCCGGGTAGCTTGAGCGTGCGACGGCTCAATCGCAGCGAGTATGGCAATACGGTTTCCGACTTGATGGGAATCGAATTTGACGCCGCGCTTTTGTTTCCGCCGGAGGACTCCGGCGGTGGCTTTGACAATCTCGGTGACGCGCTAACGTTTTCTCCGATGCTGATGGAAAAATACCTGCAGGCCGCTCGAGCGATCGTCGGCGAAGCGGTTCCGACGGTGTGCAAGGTGCTGCCGCATCAAACCCTGGTCGGAAGCGACTTTCAACGTGAAGATTCCAAGACCCGATCCAGTCGCTTGGATGGCAAGAAGTCGGCGACGGTGGAAGCGACGGCGTCGATTGACGAACCCGGCGATTATACGGTCGCGTGTCGGTTCAAGGTCGATGGCTCTTTTGAATTCGATCCCGCGAGGTACACGGTACTATTTCGCATTGATGGCCAAGAACGATTGAGCCAAGAATTTGGTTGGGGCGACGACCAGTATTTTACGCAGACGTATGATGAGAATTGGTCCGCGGGTGAACATGCGTTCGAATTGAGTCTCGAGCCGGTCGTCGCCAAGGCGGCTAGCGATGGGGATGACCAGGGCGGTTCGCGCGAGGACACGAGCGTCCACTTTGAATTGGTGTCGCTCCGAATCGAAGGGCCCACCGATACGAAGCGACTGGTCCATCCCGATCGTTACGAGAGATTCTTCACGCGCGACGAACCGCCGCTGGAGAACGCGCAGCGTGAAGCGTATGCCACCGAAGTGCTGCGTCGATTCACGAATCGTGCCTATCGCGGCCCAGTCGACGATTCGACG
The DNA here is from genome assembly GCA_041741195.1 of Pirellulaceae bacterium. GTDB lineage: Bacteria > Planctomycetota > Planctomycetia > Pirellulales > Pirellulaceae > JBBSJZ01. The sequence goes on along the minus strand of JBGSKM010000002.1, from coordinate 48,249 downwards.
ATCGATCGCCTCGTGAAGATTGCACAAGAGACTTATCGGCAACCCGAAGCCACGTTCGAGCAGGGTATCGCGCGAGCTATGGTCGCGGTGCTCGCATCGCCGCGGTTTTTGTTTCGACTCGAGAACGTGGTTCCACCGGAAGATCCAGATGCCACATTCGGATTGGTCGACGAATATTCGCTCGCGTCTCGATTGTCGTATTTGCTGTGGTCGACGATGCCCGATGATGAACTGTTTCGCCTTGCCGAAGGCGGTATGCTGCGGGCGCATTTGGCCCAGCAAATTGATCGGATGATGTCGGACGATCGCTCGCGCCAGTTCGTGCGAAACTTTGTCGGTCAATGGTTGCGAACGCGAGATGTGACACAAATCGTCATCGATCCGCTTGTCGTCCTCGGATACGAGGAAGAGTTTCAATCGTTGCGAGAGAATTTTCGTTCTCGCTCTCGGCGACTGCGTGAGGAAGAAATGTCGGAGGACGATCGCCAGCTTTTCGCACGCTACCGCGAGCTGCGTTCGATTCAGGATCGGTTTGACAGCGACTTGAGGACGGCGATTCGTCGTGAGACGGAGATGTGTTTTGAGCACATTGTGAGCGAAGATCGCAGTTTGCTGGAGTTGCTCGATAGCGACTATACGTTCTTGAACGAGAAGCTGGCGGAGCATTACGACATTCCCGGTGTGGACGGAAGTGAAATGCGTCGCGTCGAATTGGCCAAAGATAGCGTGCGTGGTGGAGTGGTGACTCAGGCATCGATGCTCGTCATCACCTCCAATCCGACGCGAACGTCTCCCGTCAAACGCGGCCTATTCATTCTTGATAATCTGCTCGGAACGCCGGCGCCTCCTGCACCTGGCAGCGTTCCCGAACTGGAGGACTCGGCGTCAAGATTCGGCGATCACGAACCCACACTTCGCGAACTCCTGGCAGCTCATCGTGAGAATGCATTGTGTGCATCATGCCACGCGAGAATGGATCCGCTGGGGTTAGCGCTGGAAAACTTCAACGCGCTCGGGATGTGGCGAGACTCGGAACACGGCCAAGCGATCGACCCATCGGGTTCACTGATTACCGGCGAAGAGTTCCAGGACGTGCGCGAGTTGAAACGGGTGCTGAAGGACCAACACGCGGCCGACTTCTATCGCTGCGTGACTCAAAAAATGCTGACGTATGCGATCGGTCGCAGCTTGGATTTTAGAGATGAAGAAACGATCGACCGGATTGTTCAGCGGTTGGAATCGCAAGACGGTCGCTTTAGCTCCCTACTGCAAGGCGTCATCGAATCCGCACCGTTTCAGAAGCTTCGTATCAAAGCCCCCGAGACCGTTGACCTCTCCTCGAAGATCACTCCTCCATCCACCGAACTCGCGAAGGTTACTCAACCATGACTCACTCTCAATCATCGGGTCGCAGGTGTGACGCACTGCGTCGACGCCAGTTCTTGCGAGGTATAGGCGTTGCGGTTGCCTTGCCGGCGATGCCATCCTTGGCACGCCAGCGGGCGGTGGCGAGTGAATCGCCAGCGGCCAATGAGATGGCAACGACATCCACCGGTGCCCCACTGCGGATCGCATTCATGTCGATACCCAACGGTGTGCAGCAAGATCATTGGTTCCCCAGTGATAATTTTGAGCTCAACGATTCGATGCGACCGCTCGAATCGCTCAGGGACCACTTTCAAGTCATCAGCGGACTGGACCACGTCCATGCCACACCCGGGGCCGACGGCGCCGGCGATCACGCCCGCGCCAACGCCACGTTCTTGACGGGCGCCAGAGCCCGAAAAACGGCCGGCAGCGACATTCACGTCGGTGTTTCGGTGGACCAAGTAGCGGCCCAGACATTCGGTCACCTGACGCGTCTGCCTTCGCTCGAACTCACCTCCGATGTTATCCGAAATTCAGGTGCGTGCGATTCGGGGTATGCTTGTGCGTATCAATACAATCTGTCGTGGAGTTCACCGACGACGCCGGTTACACCAGAGCCCAATCCACGCCAGGTCCTCGAGCGACTGTTCGGTTCGGGAGATCCCGCGAGTCGAGTCAACAACTATTTGCTGCGACAAGAGGCGGACCGCAGCGTGTTGGATTTTGTGCTCGAAGAAAGTCGTGATGTCGAGCGCCGGTTGGGTGCCCACGATCGTCGCAAGTTCGATGAGTATCTCACGGTGGTCCGCGAGTTGGAGTCGCGACTCAAGTCGGCCGAGCAGTTTCGCGAACCGCCGGCGACCGATATGCCGACACCGCGGGGAACGCCGACTGATTTTGGCGACTACATGCAAATCATGTATGACATGCTCTTGCTTGCCTTTCAAACGGATTCGACTCGCGTCGCTTCGTTGCTTCTCGCCTATGACGGCAGCAACCGCTCGTTCCCACAATTGGGAATCCCTGAAGGTCACCACCACCTGACTCATAACCAACGCGACGCAGCACTCGCCGCAAAAGTTGCGAAAATCGATCAGTACTATATCCAGCATTTCGCCGACTTCCTCAACAAGATGTCTCAAACGGAAGACGTCGACGGCAACTCGCTGCTGCACAATTCGATGATTGTCTACGGTGGAGCGATCGCCGATGGAAATCGCCACACGCACGAGAATCTCCCCGTGATTCTCGCCGGACACGGCGGAGGCGCGATCTCGACGGGACGTCATTTACGTGTTGCGAGCCAGCCGATGGCGAATTTGTTTGTCACCATGCTTGACGAACTTGGGACCGGCGTGGGTCAATTGGGCGACTCCACGGGGCGCTTGGATCTCGCCGCCACTTGATTAAAACCACCCCAGGCGCTAGCCTCGAGTCAAGATTGCCATCCGTTATCATCGATCGGGCATGGAAATTCCTACCATCACAAAAGAGTTTTTGAAAATGCGTTTTAAGAATTTGGTTTGCTGCGTGTTTGCAGCATGCGGTTTGATTGCGGCGGATTCCGTTCAAGCCGACGATAGCTGGCCGACCTTCCGCGGCGAACAGCGTACCGGCGTGTCGGAGGAGAGTGGTCTGATGACCAAGTGGCCCGAAAGTGGTCCGAAGTTGCTTTGGTCAGCCAAGGGTGCCGGTCGCGGTTATGCAAGTCTCGCAATCGTCGACGGAAAAATCTATACGCTTGGCGACGGCATCTCGACGAAGAACGACCAAGACGAATACGTCACTTGTTTTGATCAAGCGACCGGCAAACAGATTTGGGCGAGCAAGACTGGATCACCTTGGAATGACGGCAAGCCGACATGGCAAGGTTCTCGTAGCACACCCACGGTCGATGGCGACCGTGTGTATGTCCTGACCCCTCACGGTGACTTGATTTGCCTCCGATCGACGGGCGAAGAAGTGTGGCGTCGCAATGTTAAATCCGACTTCGATGGCAAAAAAGCGGATAGTTGGGGTTATAGCGAATCGGTCACCATCGATGGAAACAAACTCATTTGCACACCGGGCGGCGAAAAGAACACAATGGTCGCCCTCGACAAGCAAACCGGTGAAACGCTGTGGACCGCGTCTCACCCCGGCGATCGTGGTGCTGGACACGCTTCGGTTGTCATCGCGACGGTTGGCGACGAGCGCGTGTATGTCCAAACCACCGGCAGCGGAGCGATCGGCGTCCGAGCGAGCGACGGAAAGTTGCTTTGGAGCTACGACATCAAGCAAACGACCGCGGTGATTCCGACGCCCATCGTTCGCGGCGATCTTGTGTTCGTGTGTGCTGGCTACGGAACTGGCGGCGCCTTGATCAAGCAAGTTGCTTCCGGTGGCAATGTTACGATCGAGGAAATTTATCCCACCAATTCGGAACTCGGAAATAAGCACGGCGGAATCGTTTTGGTAGGCGATCACCTTTACGCCGACACCGAAGATCGTGGTACGCCCTATTGTGCCGAGATGACGACTGGCGAAGTTAAATGGAAGTCGCGAGGGTCCGGCAAGAATTCGGCGAGCGTCACGGCAGCCGATGGCCATCTTTACATCCGCTACAGCGACGGAACCATGGTCCTCGCCAAGGCCTCGCCGGAAAAGTACGAAGAGCAAGGCAGTTTCACTGTGCCCGGAAGCGGTGAAAATCCGAGCTGGGCGCACCCCGTTGTTCTCGATGGAAAGCTGTATCTCCGCGAAGGCGACGCGATTCATTGCTATGAAGTAAAGAGCTAGCTCTTGATTGGATCACAGGCCGTCGCGGATCTTGCCCAAGATCCCGCGGCCTTGGGGTCTTTAACAAGATCCGCTACTTCAAAACGAAAGCAAAATGAAACGTTATGATCGATCGACTCAAGCATGTTCTGGTGGTCTGCGGTTTCATGCTGCCATCAATCTGTTTTGGCGACGATTTTTTCTTGACCATCGGCGGTGGATATGCGCCGTCGGGAAATCAAGCCTCGCTCGAACGCAACGTCCAATTCGTACAGCGGCTGTTGCGAGAAAAGCAGCTTGGTGGTCGTCCCCATGCGATCTTTTTCGCCGATGGAAAAGATCCCGGGCCTGATCTACAGGTGATCGATCGCAAGTCGATCCCGCGTGCGAACCAATTGATGGCCGAGTTTTTTGGTAGCGATCGCGATCTCGGGTTGTCGTATCGAAACCATCAAATCGCCGGAGTGCGTGGTGCGACGACGCTCGAGAACATTCGCCAGTGGTTCGATGTCGTAGGGCGAAGCATGACCAGTGGTGATCGATTGGTTCTCTACGTGACGTCGCACGGTAACGATAGCCAAACGCGGAATCAACCTTACAACACAACAATCTCGCTCTGGAACAATGCTCGCTTGAGCGTGACGGATCTTGTCGGATTGCTTGATCAATTACCCGATGGTGTGAGCGTGCTTTCCATCATGGTTCAATGCCACGCGGGCGGTTTCTCGCGATTCATCTACAATGAGGGAAACCCCGATAAGGGACTTTCGACCCAGCGGCGTTGCGGTTTTTATGCGACGGTCCACGATCGACCGGCCGCCGGTTGCACTCCGGATATCGATGAATCGACGTACGTCGAGTACAGCACTTATTTTTGGGAAGCACTTGCCGGTCACAACCGCTTGAACCAGCCGATCGAAACGCCGGACTACAACAATGATGGAACGGTCTCATTGGACGAAGCACACGCGTATACGATTCTAAAGAGCGATACGATTGATCTGCCAATCAACACCTCCGGCGAATTCTTGGGTATCGAGAGTCTTTTTCAAGACAGCCAGCATCCAGACCTATTGTCTCGTGACATCGACTATCGTGAAGTGCTTGCACTGGCGACACCGTCGGACCGTGCGGTGCTGGAGGGGTTGTCGGAGCAACTGGAGCTGACGGGCGACGATCGGTTGGCTCAGGCTGAACGGCTCAAGAACCAAGACCGGCCAAGATCACGAAGTCGGTTTCGCGGACGTCCGGAAGACCCCGCAAGCCAATTGCGACGCAAAATCTCGTCGGACTTGCGGAGCCGTTGGCCAGCACTGGCAAATTTGATGAATCCACTGGCTGTTGAATTGGTGACCACTCGTAGCGATGACTTTATCCACGCCGTCGAGGTCCACCCGGACTATGAACGCTATCGTGAGTTGGTCGAAGCCTCCGAGCACGCCCTCACGGATTCCGAGAAACGCGTCAAGTACGAGAGATTCATTCGCGCGGTCGAGAATGTGATTCTCCGCGAGAATCTCGTGCGTTTGAATGATGCCAGCGCGATCAATCACTATCAAACGATTGTCGAAGCCGAGAGTTCGACGTTGCATTGACGCCTGGCGTGGAAACGGACATGGATGACGCGTCGGAAGAGATCGTATTCTCGAGTCCACATCGGCGAGACTGTGTGGAATCGCAATTGGTATTGGACTCCGCCGGGATCCGCTGGGCGGCATCTCATCGTGACGGCCAGTGGATTTTGGTCGTGGAGCCGGCGGACGTTCCCAAAGCGAAATCCGAACTGGAAGCCTATCGTCTTGAGAATCCGACTCGAGAGACTCCAGCGGCAGATCCGATTCCCATTTTTGAAGGCGCGTGGATGGCCTTGGCCACCTACTCCGCGATCCTGGCAACGGTATTTGTCTTGAGCTATGGCAATGCGGGCGGGCACGATTGGTTCGCGTCCGGACGGACGGTTGCGAGCGCAATACGGGCCGGCCAGTGGTGGCGAACGATCACCGCACTCACTCTGCACGCCGACTTTGGGCATCTGCTTAGCAACCTTATCTTCGGTGGTATTTTCGGCTTTCTAGCCGGCCGCATACTCGGCGGAGGCGTCGCATGGTTCGCGATCGTGATCGGCGGCGCGTTTGGCAACCTCCTCAACGCCTGGGTCCAATCGCCGACCCACTCGTCCTTAGGAGCATCGACTGCCGTATTCGCATCACTCGGGATCATTGTCGCGCACGCGCTGAAGCCTCGCGCGGTGTTGTCTCGTAACTATTTCGTCCGATGGAGTCCGCTAGTCGGTGGCGTTTTGCTATTCGCGATGACGGGGATCGGCGGCGAAAACACCGACGTGGTTGCCCATGCAACCGGTTTTCTCTCTGGATTGGCGGTGGGATGGATCGGTTGTCGGTTGCCGCCTCATTGGCTCGTCCGCCGCGTCATTCAACTGGCTTGCGGATGTTTAACCGTGGGTTTGGTCGTGGCTGCGTGGTCGGTCGCGCTCCGCGTCGCGATTTGACGCTGGGCCATTCACAGATCGAGTTGCTTGACCGTTTCAATGAGTTCGATCATCGGTTCGCTCAGCAGCCGTCCCTTTCGCCACATGAAAACGATTTTACGTCGGCCAAGTTGTTTGCTCAAACTTCGAGTGACCAAACGCTTGCACAGCGCACCATCACTTCGTCCGGCAAGAACACCGACTCCCATACCGCCGGCGACGCAGGCGATCGTGAAGGCGCTGTTGTCCGTCTCGATAGCGATATTGGCTTGAAGTCCTTCGCGGTAAAATGCTTGGTCCAATGCGTCGCGACCATGCGAACCGGTGCCGGTAACAATTAGTTCGTGTCGAGCCAATTCGGCGAGACTGGCGGATTTGGCATGCGCGTAAGGATGCGACTTTTTGGCGACCGCCAGAAACTCGACGGTGTACGCTGGTTCGTAGTGGATTTGAGTCGAGCCCCCACGCAAACCCGGCTCCAGAGTTAGTGCAAGATCCGCTTCGTCGCGGAGCAGCAAATCTTCGGCTCGTTGTTCGTTGCCATGGCGAATGACAAGTGGTATGCGACGACGGCGTTGGAACTTCGCGATCGGGTTTGTTAGATCCTCCAACCACATGCGAACCCCGGTCACCAACCGAATCGCGCGATGGCGGGGTTCGTTCAGAGCGACGTCAAATGTCGAATCCAAACTTTCTAAAATTCCGTCGACTTGCTCATACAACCGCCGCGCCGCGTCCGTGGGTTCCACCCGCCGCCCGACTCGAGCGAACAGTTTGACGCGATAGGCTTTCTCGAGCGCTTGGATGTGCTGCCAAACCGAGGGTACCGACAAATGCGAAACCTTGGATGCCGCGGCATACCCGCCCTCACGCATCACATCGCGAAAAGTATGAAGTTGAGCGACGCTTAAATCCGCCGAACGGACTCGCGGGGGAAATTCGCTCGGTCGATTCGGTGGTTTCAAATTCGTCGGCACGGCAGGTATGGAATTCATTTAAGAAAACAAAATAATGGTTCAAGTCTATTTTATTGTACGCAATGACGGGTCCACTACAATCGTGCGGATGACGGCATGACCAGGGTTCCCGAGTTTGGAGAGTTGGCGGAATGGTTTCGTATCGCATTGCGTTGTTGCCGGGCGACGGTATCGGGCCTGAGTGCATGGATGCGACGCGCATCGTGCTCGATCGACTGGTGCGAGAAACACCCGAGTTGCGGCTTTCATTCACATCGCATCACGCGGGTGCGGGGCTGTATCGTGAAATCGGCGAAGCGTTGCCTGATCGCGTACTCGACGATTGTCTCAATTCCGATGCAGTTTTGTTATCGGCGATCGGATTGCCCGATGTTCGATTGCCCGATGGTACCGAAGTACAACCGACCATGATGGTGGGTTTGCGACGCGCGCTGGATGTCCATTCGGCGGTGCGTCCCGTCAAGCTTTACGAAGGCGCACCGTGTGCGCTCAAGAGCTCTGGACCTGGCATCGACTTTGTTGTGATTCGAGAAAACCTCGAGGGGCTATTTGCTTCCTTTGGAGGCGGCGGACGAGTCGGTAACGAAGTAGCGACCGATACCATGGTGATCACGCGACGTGGAACCACAAGGGTGACCGAGTATGCGATGAGGCTAGCGAGACGACGCGGCGGTCGGCCCAGCGACGGAAAAAAAATGGTCACGTGTGTCGACAAAGCGAATGTGTTTCGCAGCATGGCGTTCTTTCGCGACGTCTTCTACGACGTGGCCAAGGGTTTTCCCGATATCGAAACCAATGCCGTGTACGTCGATGCGATGAGTCTTTACATGGTCCAAAACCCATGGGACTTTGACGTGTTGGTGATGGAGAACCAATTTGGTGACATCCTTTCCGACCTCGGCGCGGGCCTCGTCGGTGGTCTCGGCTTGGGACCGTCGGCCGAGATCGGGGAGGTACACGGATTGTTCCAACCTTCCCACGGGACGGCTCCCCAGATCGCTGGCAAGAACATTGCCAACCCGATGGCAACGATTCTGTCGGCAGCGCTGATGCTCGATTGGCTCGGCGACCAACATGACGACCCGGTTTGTAGCCAGTCGGCGAAGTTGCTTGAAGGCGCGGTCGCGCAAGTCCTCCGAGACGCGAAGGTGCGAACGCCCGATATCGGTGGGAATGCTTCGACCACCGATGTCGCCAATGCCGTCGCGTCCGCTTTGATGTCGCCCCAGGTCATGGTGACTTAGCCGTGAAGCCTTTTGGCATGCCGATCCACTCCCGCTCCCCTTCCTTATCATTGATTATGGCGAATGCATCATGAACCTGAGACTTTGTTATTTGCTTAGCGCTGTTTCGATTTCCAGCGCGGTGTTCACGCAGGCAACGATGGCGAGAGAGCCGATCGTGGACGATTCGCTCGTATTCGCAGAAAAGGACGGGATCGTCGCGATCGAGGCGGAACACTTCTTCAAGCAAACGGCCACGGATGAGCGAGCATTTTATTTGACGCACGCTGATCAAACGCCCGAGATTTCTCCCGATGGCGATCCCAATCATGTGGCGGGGGCCAGCGGCGGTGCCTATGTCGAAGCGCTTCCGGATACCCGTCGAACGCATGGTGATAAACTAATTCGCAACGTCAACTTTGCCCCGGTCGCGGGCACGATGGCGGTGTTGCACTACCAGGTCCATTTCTCAACGCCAGGCCGTTACTACGTCTGGGCGCGAGCCTATTCCACAGGCCCCGAGGATAACGGATTGCATGTGGGGATCGATGGTACTTGGCCGGAGAGCGGCCAGCGTCTGCAGTGGTGCGTCGGAAAGAACTCGTGGCATTGGGAAAGCAAGCAGCGAACCGATAAAGAACACTGCGGTGAACCTTACAAGATTTTCTTGGACGTCAACGAAGCTGGGGACCACGTAATTCAGTTTTCGATGCGCGAAGACGGGTTCGAGTTCGATAAGTTTGTTCTCACAACAGAGCGTGAGTTCGAGCGTCCCGAGGGCGTCGGACCGGCGACGGTCGTGAAGTCGGGCACGCTTCCCCAAGCATACGCGATGGTCCAGCAATCACTCGTCCAGCAGTCGCGAGCGGATGAACCGACATCGCAAGGTAGTCCGACTCGATCCGTATCCAGCGAACCGTTGCAACAACCGCGTCAAGCCCACGGTGATGGGACCGTGACGATCGAGGGAGAACTCAAAGTTTGGCACAAGGTGACCGTCAATTTGAAGGGCCCATTCGCTCACGAAAAGGACAACGCACCGAATCCATTTACCGACTATCACATGTCGGTTCGGTTTAGCCATTCCGATGGTGCGTCGTACGAGGTACCCGGCTATTTCGCGGCCGATGGCAACGCAGGTAACACTTCTGCCGACTCCGGCACAACTTGGCGAGCTCATTTTTCCCCCGATAAAATCGGAAAGTGGACGTACACCGTTTCGTTTCAGCAAGGCGAACTCGCTGCGCTCAATGCCGGGGTCGACGCGAAGCCTCTACCACCGTACGACGGCCAATCGGGCTCGATAACGATCGCCCAGAGCGACAAACAGGGGCGAGACCTGCGAGCCCACGGACGTCTCGATTATGTCGGAAAACACTATCTGCGTTTTGCCGGCAGCGGTGAGTACTTCATGAAAGCCGGCGCGGATGCACCGGAGACGCTGCTGGCATATCAAGATTTCGATAACACGATCGCGGGAAACCCCAAGAAGGCTCCTCTCAAATCATGGACGCCTCATGTCAACGATTGGCAAAGCGGAGATCCGACATGGGGCAACGGAAAGGGAAAAGGGCTAGTCGGAGCGATCAACTACTTGTCCGCCAAAGGTTGCAATGCGTTTTCATTCTTGACCTACAACGCTGGCGGTGACGGTGACAATGTTTGGCCGTTTATCCACCGCGACGACAAACTGCATTACGATTGCAGCAAGCTGGACCAGTGGGGCATCGTGTTCGAGCACGGGACGAAACGCGGCATGTACTTGCACTTTAAGATGCAAGAGACGGAGAACGACGATCATCGGCGTGGCAAGGGAGATTTGGTTCCCGAATCGCTCGACGGCGGCAACCTTGGGACACAACGCAAGCTTTATTGTCGCGAATTGATCGCTCGATTTGGACACAATCTTGCGCTTAATTGGAATCTTGGTGAAGAGAACACGCAAACGACGGCGCAGCAGCAAGCGATGATCAACTACCTCGTTGACACCGACCCATACGATCACCACATCGTGATCCACACGTTTCCCAACGAGCAGGACAAAGTCTACCAGCCGCTCTTGGGCGATCGTTCGAAATTGACCGGCTTGTCGCTGCAAAACAGTGAACTGGAAACGACCCATGCGCAAACCGTGAAATGGGTCCAGGCGTCCGAGAAAGCTGGAAAGCCTTGGGTCGTCGCGTTTGACGAATCCGGCTCAGCGGCTCATGCCCAGTGTCCTGATCTCGGATACAAGGGATTCGACGGCCATGATCGCCAGGGCAAGATGGTTTACACCCAACACAAAGTTCGCAAGCAAACCCTCTGGGGAACTTTGATGGGCGGTGGCGCGGGATGCGAATACTATTTTGGCTACCAGTTTGCCGAGAACGACATCGTTTGCGAAGACTGGCGCAGCCGTGACCAAAGCTGGAATTACTGTCGCATCGCTTTGGAGTTCTTTCGAAATCATGCGATCCCGTTTTGGGAGATGGCGAACGCGGATGCACTCGTCGGAAACACTGACCACGGCAACTCGAAGTACTGTTTCGCTCAACCGAACGAAGTTTACTTGGTCTACCTTGCCGACGGTGGTAGCTCCAATTTGGATTTGACCGAGGTAGACGGACCCTTCAACGTTCAATGGTTCAACCCGCGAACCGGCGGGGAGCTATCCACGGGAAGTGTCAAAACAGTTCGTGGCGGTGAATCGGTATCACTGGGCGACGCTCCAGCGGATCCGCAAGAAGATTGGCTCGTTGTCGTCCGGCGGGCATCGTCGACGAAATAGGGGTTGGCCCTCGATCGAACTCGCGACCAGGTGAAGAGCCTGGTCGCAAGTTCGATTCACTCGCTAGGAGTTAGTGGACTTCTTGTCCTGTTTCGCTTTTCGCTTTTCAGCCTGAGTCATGAGCGGCTTCTTCTTGGGCTCTTTCTTGCCCTTGTCCTTACTTCCCTTATCACCCATTTCAAACAATCTCCTCGTTGTTGGAAAAAATCTCGGCGTCCAGACAGAAAATCCGGATTGGCTCGCGAGCCGCGATCTTTGGAATCTGGCGTCGCGGCTAAGAGTTTATGAAGTGCGTGAACGACACGCGAGAGCGCTATTCAGGATGGATATCACTGGCAGGGCAATCGCCCACACGCCTAGCGGGGTTTCCGCACGAGTTCTTTGAACATCGCGTTGAGCCGGAGGGTGACCGGGCCGGGTTTTCCATTGCCGATAACACGGCCATCGAGCTTCACCGCTGGAATGACTTCGGCCGCGCTACCGGTGAGGAAGCATTCGTCGGCGACGAACAGGTCGTGACGAGTCATGGCGATTTCCGCCGTCTCGATGTTCGCTTGCCGCGCCAGTTCGAGGACTGCATTGCGAGTGATCCCTTCGAGAATTCCAGCGTCGATCGGCGGCGTCATCAGTCGGCCATGTTTGACGATGAAAATGTTATCGCCAGTGCATTCGGCCACTTCGCCTTTGTGGTTGAGCATCACGGCTTCGACGCACCCGGCGCGAAGACCCTCGATCTTGGCCATGATATTGTTGAGATAATTCAGCGATTTGATGCGAGGCGAAAGCGCCGCGGGGTGATTGCGAATCGTCGATGCGGTCACGAGTTCGAGACCTTCGGTGTACGACTTTTCTGGGTACAGCGTGATCGTGTCCGCAATGATGATGATTTGCGGATGAGAGCATTTGTGGGGATCAAGTCCCAGTGCGCCACTCCCACGAGTAATCACCAGCCGAACATAGCCATCACTGATTTGGTTCTTTGCCACGGTCGCTTGGACGTCCCTGGCAAGGTCTTCAATCGACATCGGGATGTCCAGGGAGATCGCGCGAGCGGATTCCCAAAGTCGTACCAAGTGCTCACGCAACCGGAATACTTGGCCACCATAGCTACGCAATCCCTCGAACACGCCATCTCCGTAAAGCAAGCCGTGATCGTAGACACTGATCTTGGCGTCCTCTTTGGAGAAGTACTCGCCGTTGATGTAGATTTGCAAACTCATCAGATGGATCGCTGGGTAAAGGCAACAAGGGAAAGGTTAACGAGCCACATCAGCCGCTGAAACGGCGGCGACGATTTGTGCATCGAAATAGTTGATGCTCATCCCCGCGTCAACGACGATCGATTGGGCCGTGATCCCGCTGCTTCGAGGGCTGAGTAGGAACGTCGCCACCGATGCGACTTCCTCGGTTTGAATCGCCCGCCCGCGGGGAATGACTTTTTCGGCGTAGAGATACGAATCGACGTAGCCGGGGATGCCGGCCGAAGCGCTGGTCTTTAATAAACCTGCGGCGACCGCGTTGAATCGGACTTCGCTGAAACGGGAGAATGATTTCGTTAAAAAGGCGAGTGACGATTCCAGAGCGGCTTTGATCGGTGCCATGAAGCCATAGCTCTCGCTCGCCATTCTCGTGGTGCTGATGCCGATCGTCACGACCGAAGCGTCTCGGGCGAGCACGTCACGAAGCGCATTGCAAATCGCGGTCAGCGAAAATGCGGAGATATCGATCGCCTGTAGGAATTGGCGGCGAGTGGTTTCATGGAATGGGCGAATTCCATCGGCATAGTCGGCAAACGCGATGGAATGAACGAGACCCGCGAGCGTGATCTGTTCGGCTTCGAACAAGTTCGCCAGGGCGTCAATATCGGACGATTGTTCCACGTCACAGACAAGGATTCGTTTGCCGGCGAGAAGTTTACTGAGACTCTCTCGTCGGGATTCGCTTCGCACACTGTAGATCACTTCGCCACCGCAGGCTTCGATTTGGGAGGCGATCTTGAAGGCCACGCTTTTTTTGTTGGCGACGCCCATCACCAAGAACTGTTTCCCCGACAGACCGAGAAAATCGAATGCGGGTTCGCGTGTTTCGGGCGATTGGTTCACAAGAACGGTTACTGGTCAAAAGGGGGTTTCGGGAGGATCCATCAAAGCCGGTCGACTAACCGCGCGGGCTAGCCACCGTGCAAGCGAAATCGAGACGGGCGGCGACTTTCCCGGCGAGCAATACCTTGCCGGTCAAGAAAAACGCACTGCCAACTCGATCATTCAAAGTCACATCGATGTCGACCGTGTCGCCCGGCCGAACCATTTGTTTGAACTTCACACCGTCGATCCGCGTCGCTACTGGGACGACGTCATCGCCAGCCGGTGTGTGCTGGGCCAGCAGGATCGCGCCGGCTTGGAGGCAGCACTCACACTGGATGACGCCGGGCACGATCGGGTAATTCGGGAAGTGGCCTTGAACGAAAAACTCATCCGCTTGGAAAGTTTTGCGACCCAGGATTTTGGTGTCGGTGCTCGAGATGATTTCGTCCAATAATCGCATGGGCAAGCGGTGGGGAATCGCTTGTTCGATTTCGGCGGCGGTCATCGCGCCGATCGCGTTTTCAGTCGTCATGGGTCGCCGTATTGCTGGTTCGGGGCGTGTCGCTGCGACAATCAGAGGCAAAACCGTCCATTTGCGTCAAGCGGGTGATATAAGATCCGTAACCAAACGGACTCGCGGACGCCAAAGAATCTGGTAGTTTGCCATCAACCGGCAGGGGCGTGAATGCGACGTTGCTGCGGTTCAACCCTATCTCGTTGGCTGCGAATTATCACATGACGATTTATTATGCGCGTGGATCCAAGACCGAATCGCTCACCGGGGAGGATTTCCGAGAGGCCTTGGAGCAAACGTTTGACTCATTGGGAATGCCTAATCGGGCGCTGATTTTGCCGCCGGATGCCACGCGCTTTTTCAGCCGTGCGGGCGAATTGACGGTACTAACCCGAGAATTACTCGGCGATCGTGTGACCGACATCATGCCCGCGTTGGGAACGCACACGCCGATGAAGCCGGCGCAGTTGGACCACATGTTTCCCGGAATCCCCCACGATCTGTTTCGTCCCCATCGCTGGCGCGAGGATGTCGTGACTCTCGGGGACGTACCGGCCGAATTCGTGTCCGAGGCGACGGAGGGGATCTATACCAAGGCATGGCCGGCCCAGGTCAACCAAATGCTTCGCGACGGGGGGCACGATCTGATTTTCTCGATCGGCCAAGTGGTTCCGCACGAAGTGATCGGGATGGCCAACTACAACAAGAACGTCTTCGTCGGCACCGGCGGCGTCCGCGGTATCAACGAAAGCCACTTTCTGAGTGCCGCGTACGGTCAAGAACGAGTGCTCGGTCGTGCCGACACGCCACTGCGACGACTGCTGAATTATGCGCAAGATGAATTCTGCCAAAACATGCCGTTGCTCTATGCATTGACAGTTGTCCAGCAGATGAAGGACGGCACGCTGCACACACGTGGGCTCTACATCGGCGACGATCACGATACGTTTTGGCAGGCCGCGGCGCTCTCACGCGAGGTCAATATCACTCATCTGCCGCGCGCACCCAAGCATGTTGTTGCCTACTTGGATCCTTCGGAGTTCAAAAGCACCTGGTTGGGCAACAAATCGATTTATCGCACCCGATTGGCGATCGCCACAGGCGGGCGGCTTACCGTGCTCGGGCCGGCGGTCGAGGAATTCGGCGAAGACAAGGAAATCGACCGGCTCATTCGCAAATACGGTTATCGCCCCAAGGCGGAAGTGATGCGTTTAACGGAGGAAAATGACGATCTTGCGGCCAATCCCTCCGCCGCCGCACACTTGATTCATGGTAGCGCCGAAAATCGCTTCGACGTCATTTACGCGGCCGGACACCTTTCGGACGACGAACTAAGGTCGGTCGGCTACATCCCCGGCGACCTGGAATCGCTGCTGCAACGCTACGATGTCAACGCACTGGACGACGGTTTTCACACTGACATCGATGGAAGCGAATTCTACTTCATCCAAAATCCAGCATTGGGGCTTTGGGAAGCCGACATTCTTCCCCAAAGCACTTGACAGCAGCACCTTCATCGCGATACTTGCCCGTTTACTGCGGCGGACTTTCTGCCCGCATCCATTGGCGGTATCTTGCGAGCGGGTGGTTTCCCAGTTCCGGTACTGACCAGAGACAAACGGATTTCCTAACGACACTCTCGATGCCCACGATTAACCAGCTCGTCCGCAAACAGCGGATTTTTAAGAAGCGAACCAGTAAGTCGCCGGTTCTCGAAAAATGCCCTCAAAAGCAGGGTGTTTGCTTGCAGGTCCGGACGATGACGCCGAAGAAGCCCAACTCGGCGCTTCGTAAAATCACGCGTGTTCGTTTGAGCAACGGCAAAGAAGTCACGGTCTATATTCCCGGCGAAGGTCACAACCTCCAGGAACACTCGATCGTCCTCGTGCGTGGCGGTCGGATCCGAGACTTGCCAGGCGTTCGTTACCAAGTGGTCCGGGGCTCACGCGACGCCCTCGGCGTCGACGGCCGAAAGCAGGCTCGCAGCCGTTACGGTGCCAAGAAGCCGTAATTCGATTTGACGATTTCCGTGCTCCGTCGAGGAACTGATGGAGCCGCTTGACCCAAGACAATCGCTACCAAATTTTCTGGATTTTTGAAGTTTACGATGGGACGAATCACCGCTAGCCGCTCGACTCTCAAGGGCGACCCTCAATTCAACTCGATGCTCGCCGGTAAGTTCATCAATTGCTTGATGTACAGCGGTAAAAAGACCGTCGCGCAAAAAGTCTTCTACGACGCGCTCGAAGAAATTGCCAAGCGAAACCTTGGTGCGGAACCAATCGAAATTTTCGAAACCGCCGTCGACAACATCAAGCCGTACATCGAAGTTCGCAGCAAGCGAGTCGGTGGAGCTAGCTATCAAGTGCCGATGCAAGTGAATCGCACTCGCCAACAAAGCTTGGCGATCCGCTGGTTGCTCGGCGCCGTCCGCGAAAAGAAGGGTCGTCCGATGCACATGAAGCTCGCGGACGAAGTTTGTGCCGCCTACAAGAAGGAAGGCGTCGCCTACACCAAGCGGGAAAATACTCACCGTATGGCGGACGCCAACAAGGCATTCGCTCACTTCGCCTGGTAATCGTTGCCCCAGGATTCTAGATCACAAAACCGCGATTCGATGCCAAGGCACGAATCGCGGTTTTTTTGCGCAGTGACCAAGACGCGGGATGCTCTGTAGACGCGGTTAGCCGACACGCGATTGGGTGACGCGGAAAATGTCTGCCGCGTCCCAACGTTCGCTCTCAATGGACTCGCTAGTGGGCCAGATTGTTTGACGCGAGCCCTGGGCGAAGATTTGACCGATGCTGTTCAGGCTGCTCGGCGATTCGAATGAATTCGTCGGCTGGCGGTCTCGATGCGTTCTCGAACTTCCGCGTGCGGACCAATTTCACTTGTCGTGGGATCGGCGTACCAGCGTCGCTGCTTGATCGCACCGAGCACTTGCTCCGCCAACACTACGGCCCTGGCGCCGTGATCCCCGTTCACCGTGGGAGAAATCCCGGTTTGGACGCTGATCACAAAATCATGAAGCTCGTCCAGAATCGCGTTTCGCGGTTCGAGTGACAGCGTTTCGCATTGCAATCGTTCACTGAACAGTGTGTCGCCATACTGCAACGGGTTTGCGCATTCGTCCGCTAAGTTGAAGGTGCGGTTTTGCAGGGACGTGCTCGGTCGCACCACACTCAAGCTGGGAGCTCCAAAGTCAATGTCGGCGAACCCGTTGGAGCCAAAGACTTGCATCGATCGCGCCGGAATCGGGCTGATGCGAGACGCTTTGAGATTCGCGACCAATCCGCATTCGAATTCGATACGTGCTTCGGCGATATCTTCATGGCTGCTGACGACGCTCAATCCGCTCGCCGCCACACTTCGCACGGCTGCGTCGGTCATCGAAAGTACCAAGTCCAAGTCATGAATCATGAGATCCATGACCACGCCGACATCAAGGCAGCGACCTGGAAAACGTGACGCGCGAACAGACTCGACATACTTCACGTCGACCGCCAAGTCTCCCAGTGCAGTGAACGCGGGGTTGAATCGTTCCACGTGACCGACTTGCAATGTCAATCGGCGTGCCGAAGCGAGCGTGGCAAGTCGCAGGGCATCACTGCCGGAGACAGTCAGAGGTTTTTCGACGAGGAGATGTTTGCCGGCCTTCAAGAACTCCGTGGCAATTTCGGCATGCGCGTCGGTAGGTGCTGCGATGATCGCCGCATCAACCTGCGAAATCACGTCGCGGTAGTCGGCCGCGGTAGGCACGTTAAATAAGGCCGCGGCATTGGCCCTCGCTGCCTCGACAGGGTCGCTGATCGCGACCAATTCGGCGCCGTCGACCTGGCTAATCAATTTTGCATGAATGCGACCGAGGTGGCCTGCGCCCACGACTGCGATACGTAATCGGCTCACGCCGCCATCCTCCGTCGATCTCGACCGCGGCCATGACGCCCGCCGTTCGAAAGTTCCAAAAAGTCGAACAAGTGTTTTAGCACAGGGCGTATCGGGCCCTGGTTGAGCAGCTCTTCGCGAGCAACGTCCAAACCCACACGTTGTCGGTACAGCAACCGAAATGCTTCGCCCAGTGCGCGAATGTCATCGACCGGGAAATTGTGTCGTTTCAAACCCACGACATTGCTGCATCGGGGTCGTGTCGGACGACCCTCGACGATCATGTAGGGCGGGACATCATGCAGTACCAGACTCATCGCTCCAATGAAACTCAAGCGACCGACCGATGCGAAGTGGTGAATGCCAACGCCGCCGGCGATCGTCACATCGTTTTCAACTCGGACGTGTCCGCCAAGCATGCCGTTGTTGGCAATCACGATACGATCACCGAGCTTGCAATCATGTGCGATGTGCGTGTTGCACATAAAGTAGTTATTGTCGCCGACCTGGGTGATGCCCTCTTCCTTTTCCGTTCCACGATTGACGGTGCAATGCTCGCGGAAGACGTTTCCATCGCCAATCGACACGCGAGTCGGTGATTCCCGATAGCTGACATCTTGGGGATGGGCACCAATGACACAACCGGGAAAAAAGTGGTTGTCTTCGCCGATCGTGGTGACTCCGGAAACGACAACGTGGTCTTCCAACAACGTGTTGTCGCCAAGAGTGACGTCAGGACCGATGACGCAAAAATGTCCGATGCGAACGTTGTTGCCGATGCGAGCACGGGGGTCAATCACGGCGGTTTGAGCGATAGTCGCACTCATAATAACTCCGACAATCCTTTGACGGTGTGGTTCGCTGGGCACTGGTGCCGCGAAGTTGGGGTCGTTTGTAGCTAGTTAAGCAACTTGCCGCCAGTTCGAGAATCGATGAATTTCTTGAGTCTGGGTTTTTGCAAGTTCGGCCAATCGGTTGGCCATCTTTCCATTCAAATTATGTCCGCCTCGATAGGATACGAATCGCCCCACGAGATCGACACCCGCGAGGGCCAAGTCTCCAATCAGGTCGAGCGTTTTGTGGCGAGCGCACTCGTCGCCGAAATGCAAACTGTTATCGACCGGCCCATTACTTCCAATTACCAAAAGGTCTTGGTTTGTGACATGCGATGCCAAGCCACGCGAACGGATATCCACGGCCTGGGACTCCGTCACAAAAGTTCGAGCTCGGGCAACGTCCCGAATGAACTGGTGCGGAGTCAACACGACCCCAAAGGTTTGCGGACGTATGGGCGTCTCATCATCAAAGCTGAGTCGATACTCAAAATAGCCGCGGCCATCGAGTGACGGCGAGGCTTCGATCCAACCGCCGCCATCGTCGATCCGAAATGTTTCTCGAATCACCAAGCGAGCTTTGGGACGCGGTTGGACAATTAATCCGGCACCCCGAATCGCTTCGACGTAGGCAGCACTGCTGCCATCGAGTCCCGGCAGTTCTTCGGCGTCAATCCCGACAACGCAATTGTCAATCTCCATCGCCGCGAGTGCTGCGAGGAGGTGTTCAACCATCTCGAAGGTCGCATCGCCCCGACGAAGATTGGTTCGCAAAGCCGCGTCGTGACGATACTCGATCGAAGCCGGACAACGGGGCGCAAGGGGCAAGTCATCGCGAACAAGCACGATACCGGTGCCCGCGGACGCCGGTTCAATGACGACGTGCACTTCACGTCCGCTCCAAAAGCCACGACCGGATACTTCACACGTCGCGGCAATGGTATGTTCATTGCGTGAAGGGTTCACGCTCGGCCTCCCTGCCAATGGACCATGTCGTCATTTGTTCGTCGCGAGTCGCGCTTCCTGCGCATCCCGAGAGAGTTTGATTTTCATGGAAACGAAAAAGTGTGTTAGACCGGGTCGCTGGCCACGCTAGTCACGCTAGTCACCAACGACCCGAAATCGATAATGTTGACTATTGGCGTTGAGTGCCAGGGGCCGATGCGGCGCCGGGGTTCTCAGCAACCTTCATCGTGCGGTCGAGATAACCCATGACCGCGGGTGTCATGTCCAATGCGGCGTCGTGATACACGATGCTTTTCATCACGCCACGAATGACCGAATCACCTCTTTCGAGATCCATCTCTTCGCTGTTATAACGAAGTACGATGTTGATCTTGTTGTACTGGGCGATTACTTTCACGCCTTCAGCGATTCGCTGATAGTTTTCGAAGTAGATTCGGGCTTCCGCGTCCGCCAACTCTTTGCGTTTGCGAGCCATGTCCAACCGCAGCTTGGACTCGAGCGAAGCGACCAACTCTTCTTGGCGAGTGTATTCCGCAGAACCAACCTTGAATGCCTTGAGCTGTTCGGCGGCGTTCTTGAGTTCTTCGCGTTTGCCTTGCAACTCACCGTCGTAGCTCTTCAAGTCGTTCTCGACTTTTTGAACTTGGGCCACGATTCCGGCATGGTCCTTGAAAATTTTTGCGACATCCACCACCGCAATCTTGTGACCCGCGTCTTCGGCCCGCGCCGTAGCCGGTGCCAATACGGTGGTCACGCTGACGATGGCCATCAAAATGGCCGCTTTGCCAATAAATCGCACGTTCGCTCTCCTTGCGTTGTGGGTGCGTCTGGGTATCACCGACGCTCGGTGCGAAAAGACCGAGGTCAACCACGTCGAATCCCGCTCGACGCTTTTTATCTGTCGCCGGATTGTGTCAACGTCACGCTGGCACGTAAAGATTGAATTCGTCCTTCAATCGACTTCCGTAAGAAAACTTTTCGCCGGCGGATTCAGTTTCCTCCGCGTGCCTGCAACCGAACTCGACGCTGCAATCGCTGGCCCTGGCGGACCAGTGTCACATCCAACGAATCGCCGGGCGAATGCCCCCTCAGGATCTCAATCACGTCGCTCGAGGATCGCACCGCGGTTTTGCCCAGATGTTCGATTTGATCGCCGATTTGAAGACCGCCCAGCGCCGCCGCGCCACCCTCACTGATTCCCGACAGTGATACTCGATCGCCCAGAGTCGCGAGCGTCACGCCCAGCACCGCCGTCAATTGGCGACGAATACGAACGCCTTTTTCGGTTTCGAATCGTTTCGGGCGGCTCGCGGCAATCGATAGCTGGGTGGCGACATCGCAAACCATCTCCGTGATTCGAAACACGCCATCAAAATTGATCTTATCCAGATCATCGCTCGGACGGTGATAGTCGCTGTGCAAACCCGTAAAGAAGAACAGCACGGGTACGCCCGCTTCGTAAAACGATTGATGGTCGCTGGGGCCATAGCCCGAGGCGACTTTGAACAGGTTGAATTGGTGCTTGAAATTGACCTGTTCGACCACTTGGTCCAAAGTGTCGCCGCTTCCCGTTCCATACACCGTCAATTCATTGTCGCGCAGTCGTCCAACCATATCCAAATTGATCATGGCGACCGTCGTGCTAATCGGATAACGCGGTTGACGGACATAGTGTGCACTGCCAAGTAATCCCCGCTCCTCGGCCGTGAACGCAACGAATAACACGCGGCGGTGAGTATCGAATGACTTCAATCGCTCCTTCAACAGCGTCGCCGCCGCGATCAACGTGGAAACTCCGCTCGCATTGTCGTCGGCACCGTTGTGAATCGCCACGGTGCCCGGGGCCAACGAGCCGACACCGCCCATGCCGACATGGTCATAATGGGCGCCAATGATCACCGTTTCTTCGGCGAGTACTCCACGGCCTGGCAGAACGCCCAGGACATTGTTACTCAGTCGTTTGTTGGATTGGAGTTCCACTTCCATTTCCGCATGAATCCCCCGCAGCTCAAAGCTCGATGGCATTTGCTGGCTATCCAATTGCCGTTCTAGATCATCGATCCTGAGCAATGTTTGGGATCGCAGCAATTCATCGATCGTCGGCCGTGCGATGCAAATCACGGGGATCGTGGTCGCCGAGTCAGGTCGATCGCCAGCCTCGCTGATGCCGAGCAAACCGTCGTTCGCCCGTTCCAGGTCGAACCGGTAACCGGTGAGCACCGACTCAATGCCCGCGAGATTCTGGTTTAATGTTTCGCGACTTTCGTCCCTCCCGCGTGTTGCCTCGCGGATTCGTTCTTGAAGCTGCAATTTGCGATTTTGTTCGCGACGAATGGTTTCCTCGATCTTTGCTAACGACTCGGCGACGCTGGCCCGATCGTTGACCACAATCAATCCGGCGGCGCCGTGACGCATGGCGTTGGCGACTTTGGTCGAGAAATACGCGTGCGACGTCGTCTGTTTGCCATTGAACCGGCTGGTCGGGTCCGAATTTCGCGGCTCCTTGCGAAGCACCACCACGATCGCTCCGTCGACATCGATATTCGCGTAGTCGTCGTAGTCAAATTCGGGTGCGGTGATTCCATACCCAGCAAATACCACTCGCCCGGAAACGTTGGCCTTACTAGCTCCGATCGCCAATGGGTTCATCGATACGCCAACCCGCGAGATTAGTTCGAGCGGTGTTTGTGCGTCTGGCGCCATGGGATTAGAGTCCGAGCGAAACTCGAGCCGATTGTGCCCGTCTGCGCCTACCTCCGATCCGACAAATGTTTCGACTTCCTGAAGCGGACCGCCTGAGATTAATGTCGTTTGCAGCCCGATCGCCCGGAAACGGCCGGATATGTAGTCGGCCGCGATATGAATGGAATCGTCGACCACACTACGCCCCCGCAATTCATCACTGCAAAGGTACGCCAGGTCGGTTTCAAGTTCGTCTTGCCACGGTATACGCGCGTTGTGAACCAACGGTGTGCCGCTCGACGCCGCGGGTGCCTTGGGATTGGCTTCGACCGCTTCGGACGTGACGTCACCGACGATCAGTACGATCAAGAGCGAAATCAAAGGTCGGGAAAGCCGTCGACCCAAAGAAAAAATCCAACTGCTCATTCGCCCAATCCGTTAGCAAGGTATATCCGCAACCAGCCACTTGTTAGCAACGATCGACTCATCAGTGCCGGGTCTGGCGAGCGCGGCTCATGCAGCAGAGGACGGACACATCGCTTGCGAGCGAACGCTACCCGAGTTCCGGCCCTTGCATCGCTGGATTGTAAACATCGGCGGATAATCTCCAACCGATGTTTTCGGTGGAAAGTAACCTGGTTGGCCGGATGTTGGCATTCTGACACGGGGGCCAGCACCAGCGGCGGACGAAATCGGCCGCCGGTGTGTGTCACAATTTCGATCGTGATCAGTCCCGTGCGAAGCGACTAAGCGACTTTGGCTCGCTGCTCGCGGTTGAGCAACCATAGCAGGATCGGGCTAGCGATGAAAACGCTGCTGTATGTTCCCACCACAACGCCCACGACCAAACAAAACGCGAATGCGTGGATGCCTTCGCCTCCGAACGCGTACAACAACAGCACCACGATTAGTGTGGTGAGCGATGTCAACATCGTCCTGCTCAGCGTTTGATTGATGCTGTTGTTGATCATATCGCCGGTCAATCGAAGAGCTTTGCCCTTGGTTTCTCGAATTCGGTCAAAGACGACGATGGTGTCGTTGAGTGAGTAACCAATGATGGTCAAAAGCGCCGCAACCACCGTCAGACTGATTTTGAAGGGTTCGATCAACAGGAAGCCGAGTGCATCAGCGACCCAGTAGCTAATCGCGATTGCGCCCAGGGTGATGACGACGTCGTGAACCAATGCCGCGACTGCCGCCAACCCATAGAACACGCGTTGGAATCGGAACCAAATGTAGCCGACGATGCTCAACAAGCTGGCGAACAAGGCCCCGAACGCTCGACCTACCATGTCACCGGCGACTTGGCCACCGACGCTGCTACTGCTGATCCACACGGGATCCGACGCCATCGTGTTCTTGAATTGATTGATCACCGTCTCGGCCTGGCCCGCATCGAGCGGCAATTCGACCGTCCACTTGGAAAACGGGAGCGATGACCCCGTATCCCAAACGTCAGAACCGGCACCCGAGGGCGTCAATTGGATCGCCCGTTCGTTCATTGGGACCGACGCGTCTTTGGCCGCGGTGATCAGCTCATCGATAAGCGTCGGAGCGTTGATCGTCGCGGCACCCTCTTGACCTTCGATGCTCAATTCGATCACCCGCCGAGTCGACACGTTTTTGGGCGGAGCACTCAGCGAGGGAGTATCGCTAGTCGCCGCGGGAGGCTCAGCCGCCGCGGAACTTCCGGGCGCTGCTTCGGCAGTGGCATTGCTCGCCGCTTCTGGGGTGGAATCGCTGGCAGTCGCTGCTGCATCACTGGATTCGTTTTCATCCTGGGCGATCGCTGCGGCCAGCATCACACCATTGGTGTCATTCACCGATGGAGTGCGAAGACGCGGGGCGGAGCGAGCTTCGCCTTCGGGCTTCACGTCGACCTCGTAGGTCACCAACCCCACCGAACTTTCACCAGCGAATCCTTTGGCCAAAGCATCTTTCAAGTCGTCGACGACGGGGACCGACGAATCCACTTTGTAGACCGTTTCTTTAGGGCTGCCCTCAATGCTCACCGCCGTCACCGTGTATTGAGCCAACTCACCCGACTGCGTATCGAGCGACGACTTTACGATGCGCCGCACTTCATCGGCCGGAGTCGGTTTATCCAAGCGAAACTGGACCGACGATCCGCCCGCAAAGTCAATGTCAAGAATGCTGTTGCCCCGAGCGAACAAGGCCACGATGCCAATGACCATCGCTATCGCGGAAACGGTCATCGCCAGCTTGCCTTTGCCCATGAAATCGAGTTGGCCGCCGCGAGCCAGCGAGTTCCGAAGCGAATTCACCATGTCGGACATCGAAAGCGACACAAAGCCTTTGCGTTCGGCGACATCGAACAGCGTTCGCGACATGTAAATCGCTGAAAACATCGAGTACAAAATACCCAAGATCAACGTCACAGCGAATCCACGTATCTGGTCGGTACCGATCGCATACAACACGATCGCCGTAATCAACGTCGTTAGGTTGGCGTCGATAATCGTCGTCGTCGCTCGGGCGAACCCATTGCGTATCGCCATCCGAGGTGCTGCCCCCTTGGCAAGTTCCTCGCGTAACCTTTCAAAGATCAACACGTTCGCGTCGACGGACATACCGACGGTGAGCACCAAACCCGCTAATCCCGGCAGCGTCAATGGTTGATTGATCAACACCATCGTCGCCAAGATCATCGCTAAGTTTAAGAGCAGCGCAACACAAGCAACAACGCCAGAAAATCGATAATAGAAGATCATAAAGACGAGAACCATTGCCAACGAAATTCCGGTCGCGTAAACACCCTTTTTGATCGTGTCCGCGCCCAAGGTAGCTGCGATTTGGTTCTCCGCGATCGGTTGCTTGGTCAGGGCCGCCGGTAATTGACCGGCTTTGAGGATCGCGACCAATCCGTCCACTTCTTCTCGCGTAAAGTTGCCGGTGATACGACCTTCGGTTCGGATCGGCTGGAGAATATTGGGAGCCGAAAGCAAATCATCATCAAGGATGATTCCGAGTTGACGCTGGCGATTGCCAACGGGTGAATTATTGGTCGTCAAAGCAAAGAAGCGACCTGAACCCGCATCGGTCAAATTGAATGCGACCGCCGGATTCCCGTTCTGGTCAAACGTGCTAGCCGCGAACGCAAGGTCTTCGCCCTTGATATCCAAGTCGGGGTCTACAATCATCAACACTTCGACGTCGCCGATCCCCTGTTCCTTCAACCAGCGTGCGGTCAAGTACTCGCCGTTTTCGCCGCGAACGTCGAACGGGATCGAGAGAAACTCACCCGTACTGGGGTTGCGAGCGATGGCATCGCCGATGTTCATCCGCAGCGGGCGAATCCCATTAATCGCTTTGGATTCGTCATCGCGGTCCACACGAGCCCAGCGGCCGCGAATGGTCTTGCCGTCGGCGTCCAACACATAGTCACGAGTTCGAATCCCTTGGACCTCCGATTCCGATTGCTCGGCGGCCAAGTCGATGATCCGCTGGTGATCGGCACGGTTGGCAAGGATCGCGAATCGCAGAATCCCCGCTTCCTCAATCCGGCTCTTGATACGCCGAACCTCGGTATCTTGGATCTCAGGGATAATGATTTCGATTTGATTGTCGCCATAGGGGCGAATCACGATTTCCTGCGTACCGCTGGGGTTGATCCGTCGGCTCAAGGGCTCGATGAGGTCTTCCGAAATGATCTTTTGGCGGTCTTCACCATCGGGAAGCGTGTTCTTGCCTGGGTCAATCTCATAAACCAAAATCGTTCCACCGCGCAAATCGACGCCGAGTCCGGGAAGCTTGTTGAACAAGATCACCAAACTGGCAACGAACGCTAGCAACACGAACCCAAAACGGGTGGCGTGAGCGGGCATCTTGAAACTCTTGGCCAGAAAGCTGCCCAAAACAAACGGCAAAATGATCACGCCAAAGGCAATCGCCAATGTCGCTAACTGACTCCACGAAATGCCCTCCTTGACCATTTCATTGGTAGCACCGTCCGCCAGCAAATAGGCACTCAGAGCGGTCCAGTCGCAGCAGTAAAGAGAGTCCATCGTCGTTTTCAAAAGTCGGGGATTTTGTTGGGGGCGGCGCCGCCAGCTCGCGACGTCGCTCTTCAATATCAAATCAATAACAGGTTATTTTGACGTGTTGTCGGCAGTGTCTTTGTCGTCCGTCGCCGCCGTTTCATTCACGATACGAGCAATCGCGGAACGATTGACCCGAATTTTTGCACCAGTGCTTTCGTCGATCTTGATCGTCACGATGTCACTCTCGCCCGGCGCGCTAGCGACGGTGCCGTGGATGCCACCAATCGTAACGACTCGATCATTTTTTTTGATCGCCGCCATCAATTTGGCTTCTTCAGCCTTTTTGCGTCGCTCGGGTGCCAAGAAAATTGCATAAAACAAAAAGACCAAACCCATCGGCAACAAGATGCCGCTGGCGAACAACCGCTCGACGAACGACAGCTCCTCCGGCGATTTGGCCTTGTTGGCTGCAGTCGTCCTGTTTTCAACGCCAGTTTCGCTGCCACTTGACGAGCTCTCACCGTTCGCAGGGCGAACGTCCGCTGGCGTCGCCGCAGACGACTCAGCCGCCGGTGTCTCCGTCGCTTCTGATTCGCTCGCGGCGGATCCAGCTTGGGCAATCAAGCCAAAGTTTTGACCGCCAAGGCCAGAAAACCACGGCGCAGCACCCAACTCCGGCAAGCCAGGAGTGGTTGCACCCAACAAAATAAACGTTGCGAATCCAGCGAGCAATGAAATCAATGGACGTTTGCCTTAAACGCAGCCAGACGGCGACCAGCGAATGCGGCATGATATGGAAGCAAAAAAAGCGTCACAAGCCCATCCGCTTGGGACTGGCCAACCGATCGCACGATTTTTGGTTGTTTTCACTCAAATACACGATAACCGTCACTGCAATGGATGCCGCCAGTGAGCCTGTCCACCGCTCGACACACCCGCGAGACCAGCAACGAATGAGTTTTCAACCTGCCATCTGGCCTCCGCAGTGGCCAGAAATCGGTTCGGCCATCGCGGCAACCGTCGCCAGCGGCGATTGGGGACAATACTCGTCACAGGCTCATTCGCAGCTAACGCCGGCTATTGCGGACCTTTTCCAAGTCGAACACGTTCGGCTCTGTCCCAGTGGAACGGCCGCGATCGAAATGGCGCTGCGTGCCGCCAACATTTCTACTGGCGACGAAGTCATCACCGCCGCATTCGACTATCCGGGAAATCTACGCTGCATCGAAGCCGTGGGTGCGACACCATCACTTGCGGACGTGGCCAGCAATGGAATGTGTCTTACCGAACCCGGCGTCCTCGCAGCCTCTTCGCCAGCTACTCGAGCTGTGATCGCTTCGCATCTATACGGCCATGCCGCTGACGTTGGTTCAATTCGACGATTATGCAATGATCGCGGCTGGTTGCTAGTCGAAGACGCATGCCAAGTTCCCGGGATGCGGCTTCATGAGGACTCCACGTGGCGTCCCGCGGGGAGTTTCGGGCACATTGCAGCCCTCAGCTTCGGCGGCAGCAAACCACTTACTGCCGGCAATGGCGGGGCACTTCTCACAAGCGATCGGCGTCTTATTGCACGACTGAACAGCTTGTACGATCGGCCCAGCGACACATTCCCTCTGGCCGCGCTGCAAGCCGCCGCCATCTTGCCCCAGCTACCACGACTTACCGACATCAATTCCATTCGTGCAGCGACCGTGACCGCACTGCATCAACAAACGCACCATCACTTCCCAGAATGGACGATTTTTGCCGAACTTGCGCCGAGCGTCGTTCCGTGCTACTACAAACTGGCAATCCTGGTGGCGAGCTCCAAGCAGAGGGCGAGATTGGTCACACTTGCCCAGCAACTTGGCATTCCTCTTGGCGAAGGCTTTCGATCCCTGCATCGCTTGAGCGATCGGCGTTGTCGCAAACGGACTCCCCTAACAAGATCAGCGATGCTTGGTGACCGGCTTTGTGTACTGGATCACCGCGCCTTGATGATTGATCCTGGTTGTCATCACCAAATGATTGCCGCGTTGGGTGAACTTTACGATCGAACCGAGGATGCGATTTGAAGATCCTGCTAGTCAACGACGATGGGATTGAAGCTCCAGGGCTTCAAGCACTCTACGACTCAATCGTCGGCTCATTGATGCCGGTTTCTCGCAGTAGCGTAGAAATCGTTGTGGTGGCTCCGCATTGCGGACGCAGCGAATGTGGTCATAGCGTAACGACCGGGCGTCCGCTGCAAGTCGACGAGATTCGTGCCGGATGGTTCAGCGTCGATGGAACACCGGTGGATTGCGTGCGACTAGGCTTAGGCCAGATCCATCCCCATGCCGATTGCGTTATCTCCGGCATCAACGCCGGAGCCAACCTCGGTATTGACCTGCTAGTCAGCGGGACCTTCGCGGCGGCACGCGAGGCAGCACTTCATGGACGACCGGCAATGGCGATCTCCCACTACCGTCGACCCGATGTGCCGGTCACCTGGGATCACGTGCCCCGATGGCTGCAATCCTTGATCCCAGAGTTTCTGGCAGCGTCCAAAACGCACGCATCAAACGTTGAGCCGCCCTCGCACCCCGAATCTAGAGCAGCGCTAGAACGAGAAACTACTCCGCCCACGCCCCTTTGGAATGTGAATCTTCCCGCTATTGATCCACTGATCCACATTCCCGAGACCAGAGAATGCACGGTGGACCCCACACCGCTGCAGCGTGCTTACTTCCCACACGGCAAGCAAGTGACGTCGAAAACCGACTTCCACGGTCGCCCGCGGGTACCCCACTCCGACGTCTCACTGTGCTTTGCTGGGTATCTCACCGTCAGCAAGCTGGCCCCGAATTACTGGTAGCCATCGCTATCGCCCCGGATGCTGAGCCGAATTTCGGCGTTCAGCTAATGACCTGACTCGCGATGGCTACGTTAGACTCATTCATGGCGGCGGTCATCGGTGCGACACCGCCACGACCCACTTCTTTGCGATCGAGTTCGCCTCGGACGATTCTTACGTCGCGTGGCGCTTCGATCCCAATCGCCACTCGGTTCCCCGAAATGCGAGTGATGGTCAAAACAACATTGTCGCCGATCAACAACTGCTCGCCTTCTTTTCGACTTAAAACCAACATGACGTTTCTTCCCTGCTTCAGTGGTGAATTAGATGACGTTAATGCCACGCAAGTACATTGTTCGTGCCAATACGAACCTCGGACTTGTCTGAGTTCGGTTTTCGACAGCCTTCCTTGAGTAAAACTTTGAATTTTTTACGCAAAGACTCGGCATTCCATGAAACTCAGAGCCGCGAATGGTGACCCGGTTCGCGTAAACCACGGATTAAATTTCGCAGCGATCCAAAGTGCTTTTTGAGCATCTTGTCTCGCTTTGAGATTCTCACCCGCTGCTTCTGGAAGTAATATCGCGGTTGGCCGTGACACGTCTGGTCAACGACCCCAGAAGAATTGAGAAAAAGTTTCGCGAATTTGGAATTCGCTCGAATTTGCTAGCCAAAAGCCGGCGTTCCACTTGGGTCAAAATCGGTCGTCGATTTAAAGAGTGATCGATTTGGCGACAAAGTGAGCCGCAATTCCTTGGGCCGCCGGTTGGTCGATGATGCCTAGCTCCGTCACGATCGCCGTGATCAAGCTCGCTGGAGTGATATCGAAGGCTGGGTTGGCAATCTTGACTCCCAAGGGAACCGTGCGAATGCCAGACATCTCGGCAACCTCGTGCTCTCCCCGTTGCTCGATCGGAATCGAGTCACCGCAGTCGAGTCCCAGATCAAAGCTGTTGCTGGGCGCAGCGACGTAAAACGGCAAGCCGTGATATCTCGCCAGCACAGCCAACGGATACGTTCCAATCTTGTTGGCGACATCGCCATTGGCAGCGATTCGATCCGCCCCGACAATAACCGCGTCGATCTCTCCGCGTCGCATCAGACCGCCTGCCATCGAGTCGGTACACACCGTCACCGGGATTCCCGCTTGATGCAACTCCCAAGCGGTCAATCTTGCTCCTTGCAGCAAGGGCCTCGTCTCATCCGCGATGACCCGGAGAGTCTTGCCACGCTCTTGCAAATAATAAATCGGCGCTAGGGCGGTTCCCCAGATCGACGCGGCGAGCCCACCTGCATTGCAATGAGTTAGAACCGTCTGGAAATCGTTGAGCAGCCCAGCCCCGTGTTGTCCGATGCTGTAGCACATTTCTCGATCTTCACGGTGGATATTGCTGGCCTCGACAATTAGCCTTTCGAGCAAAACGTTGCCCTCGAAGGACTCGCTTTCGATGACGCTGCGCATGCGATCGAGCGCCCAAAACAAGTTAACCGCCGTCGGACGACTCGTCGCCAAACGTTCACATGCAGCCAGCGCCGAACCACGGTCAAAATCGCCGCGTGAATTCTTGGCAAGGCAGACTCCGTACGCTGCGGCGATGCCGATCGCTGGTGCACCCCGAACCACAAGTCGCTGAATGGCGTGATACGCCGTGTCAACCGTGCGGCAATCCAAATACTCCAGACGGTTCGGTAGCAGGGTCTGGTCGACTAAACGCAGTACGCCATTGACCCACTGGAGCGTTTCAATTGCCGACATGAACCAACTTTTCCGTTGTGAGCTTCGTGATCAACTTCAATCGGTTGATGACAGCCCTCAACTTTACCGCGGGGCGGTATCGGCGTCACGCCCCGACCGGTAACGCGAACATCGTCCCTCAATGGGACGATTCTTTTCGAGACCGATGGGCCGCGACTCAGTCGCCACACTCAGTTCACCGCTACCACATCGGGCAAAGCGACTTTGCCTTCGCTCGACTTCCAGTGATGCCTCGAAATCCAAACGCTACAGCTCGCATGTCGCAATACGTACTTCGATGTGCTTCCCAGAAAGAAGTCATCAATCGCGCTCTGGCCAGTGTCGCCAACGAGGATGAGGTCCGCCTTGCATTTTCCCGCCTCGTCCACGATCGCATCACCCACGTGATCCGCGATCGGCGTGGTTGAGTACGTATGCGGAAAATGCTCCGCGATGTGGCTTGCCATCCTTTTCGCGGCCTCACTCACCGGAGCCACTTGTTCGGGAGTGAGAGAAATCGGTGTGCTCGCATAGCCATCGCCGATAAAAATGTAAGGATTTTGGGCAACACTTACGACATGCACGTTCGTCTCGCGATTCAATTTCCAGACCATCAACTCGGAAACCGCTTCGCGCGACGCTACCGACTTGTCATAGCCCACCAAAATCCTTTCCAGGAAATGCTGCGTACGTTCACACGGACGTACCACGACCACCGAGCATTTTGCTCGTGTCGCAATGTTGTCCGAAACGCTGCCCAGTAACACGCGACGAATCGCCGAATGTCCCTTCGCGCCCAATGCGATCAGTTCAGCTTTTGACTTTCTGGCTTGATCCAAAATGCATGGAACCACCGACCCCGCACAATGAACGAGCGACACGGATTGGCAACAGGACTCCAACGCGTGTTTCGCCTCGTCAAGAACTTTTTGAGCTCGCAAGCTTTCTTGCTCGTTCCACTCCGATGCCCAGGGCTGCATCGAGTACGCAGCCGGACTATACGAGACGGTCATCACCGTCACATCGACCGGATTGTCCTCCGCAAGCAGCCGCACAAAATCGACGGCTTCTTTCGCAGCCTCCGAACCATCGATTGGCAATAAAATCTTCATCGTCATGTCCCCTTTCATTTTTAGTAAATGCGAACACCCACACGTTTACGAGCGAGACCAGCCACTCGATGCCGGCGCAGTCCCTCGATTCGGCTTGACAAACCAGCACACGAGATTCACCAAGCAGCTTATGTAAGTATCGCAGCTCTCATACCGACGAAAAAATCGAGCGACCAATCGATCGAGTCCCTATCGCTCGAAGTCAAAGTCGAAAACCTTGTTGCCAATTTTAATGGTGTTTGCCGATACTTCTTCGAAATCCATCCATATCCCTCCGCCCAATGTGCCCTTGGTTGTGCGCATCCCCGTGCGCGCCCATGTGCGGCATGGGCGTGCGTAATCGCGCACCCGAAGAACTCAACTCGTTAGAATTAACCGCGTTTTGCGATTGGCATTGTGAATGCGTAGATACTCTCTCGGATAGGTTCTCAGCCCAGGGAGATCAACATGCGACGTGTCTTATTAGCTACCGACGGATCCACGCTTGCCCAGAACGCGGCCCGCTTCCTCGCTCACCTGCCACACACCCAAAAGCTCGAGCTAACGGTGGTCTCCGTGCTGACGCCTCCCTACAACCCTACGGCGACATTGAGAACCGATTGGGTGGACCGATGCTTAGAGCAAGACCGCGAGCGAGCCAACGAAGCATTCGAAGAAACTCACCGACTGTTTGAAGGTGCCAACGCTTCGATCGACCACGTGGTCATCAATGGACACGCGGGCGAGAGAATTTGTGAGCTGGCCGATTCGCGAAAATGCGATCTGGTCATCCTCGGTGCCAAGGGACGCTCGACGGTGACGCGTATGCTGCTCGGAAGCACTAGCGATTATGTGGCGACACACGCAACCTGTAGTGTCCTGGTGGTTCGGCCGATCGACCCGGCTCGATCGTCGCATCCACTTCGTTTGGAGGTCGGATATGAATTATCGACACCCGCCGAGTCGGCGCTTCTGGAAATCTCAGATATCCACTGGGGACCTCAAGTCGAACTTCATCTGGTTTCTGTCGCCTACGGTATCGGGCTACTGAGCTTATCCGACTTGGAATGGATGCGAAAAAACCTGAGCGAGGCCGCGGACCAGCTTCGAGGAAATGGATTTCAAGCCGAATCCCATTTGGTGGAAAACGATCATTTGGGTGAAGGTCTGGTCAAGTATGCCGAGGATCATCAATGCGACTTGGTCGTCGTGGGTGAAACACAGCGAGATCGGCTGGGTCGTTTCCTGATGGGCAGTACATCAAGATACGTTCTTCGCCACGCCCCTTGCAGCGTCTGGATTTCCCGCAGCCGAGTCGAAAAAGAGAGTGATCGAAACAATCAACGGGCGCACGAAGTGGCCTCGAAAGTGTGATCCGCAGCTTTAAGCCAAAAACGAAGATCGAACCTCCCTCTGTCAAAATGAGAATGCAATGAAGCGCTTACTGATTTTCGCAACTTTCGTTGTCTTTGTTTCAGTATTTCTGCACGCTGAAACGCCTCCGTCGAACATAAACGCTGCAGCACAGCACACGCTGACACCGCTGATGCACATGAAGCTCGATCGAGCCAAGGCAATACTCGAAGGTTTAACGCTCGAAGACTACGGGAAGATCGAATCCAGTGCTCGCTCGTTGCGACTTTTGAGCTTGGAATCCGGTTGGAACGTCATCCAAACGCAAGAGTACGACGCCCAGAGTCTCGATTTTCGTCGAGCTGCCGATATGATCGTGGAAGCTGCCAAAGCCAAGGACATCCATCGCGCATCGCTCGGCTATGTCGGTCTAACCGTTCGGTGTGTCGAATGTCATTCGTACATGCGATCGCACCGCGTCGAACTAATGAACCTTAAAACCGATTGAATCATCGCGGGCAAATGGGGGATTCACCAAGTACAACGATCCTCAACCGACTTCAGGTCGATTGGGACCGTCGTTTTGTCGATCCCTAACCATAAGGGCCTCGAATCTCCAGCCCTCGGATCAAGCCTGACCGCTGCCTCGACGAGGACGTCACGCTCACGACCGGGGCACAGTCGCCTTGGAGGACTTCGTCGCAACTGGCTGTTGCCGACGACGCAAAACGGAACCGATGGCAAAACTGAGTGCTCCCATTCCGGCTATTGTGAGGCTGGCCGGCTCGGGAACCGCAGCCGGGGCGGTTGACGACGTCGTGAAGATGTACGTTCCTGACGCACTGGCTGGCACTCCGCTTCCGACGTCACCGGCATACAACCGGCTTGCTCCATTAAGTGAATAATTGTGACCAGCCAGCAACATTCCCGAATGATTCTCCACAGGATTCAAGTCTAACGGGTCTTGAGAATTGTCAGAGAATACAAACCCCAGTGTCGTTAGGTCCTGCAAGAAAACCGCATATGTCGGCGATCCTGCAGTACCCAGACCACTGTAATTCGATGTGAACATGAAATTCAGATCGTTGATCGCTGTAAACTCGATGGTGAAGCGATGTTCCGCAAGCCCAAAATCGACACCTTCTTGCGACTGGGTGATGGTCTGAAGGAAAGTCGCTTCATCGCCATTCTGCGTGTATAAGAAATCGAGAGACGCCGATGCTGCTAATGCAACGGGACTAGCTGAACCTGACGACGGAAATCCATTGATCGTGCTGGAGTTGAATGTGACACCCTGACCTGAGAGATTTCCAAATTCATTCAGGCCGCCTTGGGCGCCGATCAGTTGATTGCCGCCGTTTAGAACCAGCCCCGCTTGCGTGACCGAGGGAAGACACAACAGCAGGCAGAATATTCCAGTCATCAAATGACGAGTCATCGCGAATTCCTCTCTCAGACGTAGGTTTAGCCCACGGATTTAAAGTCCGTGATCAAAGTCGGTTATGTGGCTGGGCAAAAATCACCCGGGAATACACGGCATTCAAGCATCGGCGGCCAAAGGTTGGAAATGCGGGAAGTCCGTCTCTACTCGATATGCGCGGAAGCCGGGTCTCCTTACACAAAAAAAGTAGTTTTCCGATATTTGCTTAAAAAACTTTGCCGGTGCAACGGTTGTTATTCGTGAGCGAGGGAGATGCAAACGATTGACTGCCCGTTAGTTCGAGGTGGATGACATGGTGCGTCGGTCGTGTGAAGGATGGTCCTTTCGTGGATTGTGCCTGTTCTGGGGCGAGCACTCTTGCACGGGGTTCAACGAAGTGGATACCATCAAGTTGATTGGTCTGACACAACCAAAGTCATTTCGTGACGCGGACTAGCATCACCTGATGTACACGACGCCGCCAAGCTTGCTCGAGAGAATTCGAAACCCGGGTCAAGACCAGGCTTGGGAGAGGTTTGTCGTTTTGTATACACCGTACATCTTCAATCTCGCACGCAAAGCAGGCGCAGATCGCGAGGCCGCCTCCGACGTTGTGCAAGACGTGTTCTTGCTGCTCACTCAAAAAATGGCCGACTTCCAATACGATGTCCAGGGGAGTTTTCGTGCCTGGCTGCGAACGGTCGTCTTGAATCGACTGCACGAAATTGCTCGCCGACGCACGCTTCCGACAGTCTTTGCGGCTGACCTCGTTGATCGGGAGGAGGCCGCGGATGTCGAGTCGTTCGAGGAAGCGGAATATCGCCGGCACCTGATCACCCGTGCGCTGGAAATCATGCAGCGGGAATTTTCCCCCACAACTTGGAAAGCCTGTTGGGAGCATTTGGTGTCTGGCAAAACGGCACTGGACGTTGGGGCCGAACTGGGGATTTCCGAGGGAGCCGTGTATGTGGCGAAATGCCGCGTCCTGCAACGGCTGCGAGAAGAATTGAAGGGTCTCCTGTAATGATTTCCGTTAATGACGCATTATAATATTATAAATCGAATAGTCGACATGCCGTCCTGTCGATCGCGCCTCGGGTAGAGGTTAGTCGTCCATGACCATGGATACGAAGTGCCCTGATCCCGACAAAGTCGCTCAGCTGATGGGCGGCGGATTGCCTGAAGCGGAAGTGGACGTCATTTGCGAGCATGTGGTGACGTGCACGGCCTGCACGACCATCCTTCGAAGGGTTTCGCACGATTCGACGTTACCGCAAGTCGTTTCGCTGAGTCCCATCCCCTGGACGGCGGATTTGGAAGACTTAAAAGTCATCGAACAACTGATCGCTGGTTTGCAGGCCTTGTCGTTCGGCAAGCTTCGTCCTGGGCCTGTTTCAGAAAGCGAGTCGCAGGGCACCCGCCGATTCCGCTTGAACGAGAGCGCAATCGAGATCGATGCAGACATCAACCTGATTGAACTCTCACAGCAATTATTGCGGCCGCCGCAATCCGCCATGGAAATGGGTTGGCTGGGACCGTACCGCGTACTCAGCGTGTTGGGCTCCGGCGGCATGGGAGTCGTATTTGAAGCGGAAGACCCGCGTCTCGGTAGACGGGTTGCCATCAAGGCGATGCAGCCGAGTCTGCTTAGTCGTAAAGAGCATCGGCTGCGGTTCCTGCGTGAAGCTCGGACCGCTGCTTCACTTGACCATGACAATATCGTTCCGATCCATCATGTGGGTGAAGACGGTGACGTGCCATTTTTTGTCATGCCGCTCCTGAAAGGCGAGTCGCTGGAGAGCCGGCTGCGACGAGAGGAACGACTCTCCCTCGCGGAGACAGCACCTATTGCCAGGCAGGTGGCGGCAGGACTCGCCGCCGCTCATGGATGTGGTTTGATCCATCGTGATATTAAGCCGGCCAACATCTGGCTTGAGGATCGGGGACAGCTGTTGCCGAGAGTCAGGATTCTTGATTTCGGGCTGGCCCGTGCTGAAGACGACGAATCGAATCTGACCAGATCGGGTTCCATCGCCGGAACGCCGGCATTCATGTCGCCGGAACAAGCCAGGGGCGAGTCAGCTGACGCACGGAGCGACCTCTTCAGTCTTGGGTGCGTACTCTATTCTCAAATCGCTGGGAGGCCGCCCTTCACGGGCCGCAGCTCCGCCGCAATGATGTTTGCAGTGATCAACCATCGACCGGATTCCCTGCGCGACATCGATCCGCATGTGCCCGAAAAACTGGCATCGCTTGTGACGCGGTTATTGGAGAAAGATCCCGCGATGCGCATACCCGGGGCCGTCGATGTCATCGAAGCACTCCGGGAGATCGAAAACGAAGGGTGGCAACAAGAGCGGCCCGGAACGGACAACCCTACAGATTTAGCTTCCGCTCAATCAACATCGCCATCAGCTGTTGCAGAGCACGAAAAAAGACATCGTCATGCTAAGTATGATGATTTAATCTCATTCGATGGGAATCACTTCAAATTTCGTTACTGGGTGATTGGTACCTCTGCTGCAGCCCTCCTCATGGCGTTTGCCGTGCTGTTTGCCGCGAGAGAGGCAACCAAAGTTCAGACACCGCAAGACACGGTCATCCTAGAATTCGCTTCACCGATAGCCGATGGAGCCGAGGTGTCCATTGACGAACAGCAAAGAATTGCATTGAAGCTGCAACCCGGTGGCGATCCAATCAAGCTGGATGTTGATCCGTTTCCAGGACTGGTACCGCATCCAGCGCCTGTGGCTGGATTCCGCCAATGGCAGATAGAAACCCGAGCGCCTCGGGGAGACATCTTTGCCATTGCATGGGATCCCCAGGGACGGCGTGTCGCCTGTGGATCGCCGATTGGCAACGTTCGGATTATCGACATAGAGACTTCCGACACGTTGAACATCATTCCCGCTCATACCGGCTCAGTATGGGCCATGGATTGGAGTCCCACCGAAGATCGCATAGTCACGGTAGGCGAGGATGGCGTGGTGCGTTTGTTAGATCCCCAGGGAAAATTGCGGAGTGAACTCGGAAGACATACGGGAACCGCGCGCTCCGTGGCATTCTCTCGCGACGGGTCATGGATTGCTTCGGGAGGCGCCGATTCAAAAATTAGGCTCTGGCGCACGACGGGAGAAACAGGACCGATTCTGAGCGGTCACACTTCGCAGGTTGACGGCATCGCCTGGCACCCATCTGGTGAAAAACTGGCCTCAGCCAGTTTGGACGGCACCGTAAGAATCTGGAATCTCGATGGAACATGGAGTTCAAACGGAATTCGCGGCCCGGAGTTGAAGGGGCATTTGGGCGGTGTACTCGGTTTATCCTGGAGTCCAGACGGCGAACTTCTGGCATCAGCAGGTGTCGACGGCACGATTCTCCTCTGGACGAGCCAGGGAACCAAGCACCTCGTATTTAGTGGACAGGGAAGTACCTTGACCGCCATCAATTGGGGCCGGAACGGATTCATTGCCACCAGTGGTGAAGACAAGACAGTTCGGCTTTGGCAGCGCGACGGTTCGCTGTTCAAGACCCAGATACTTGATGTGGGCCGCATCAATGATCTGGAGTGGTCGCGTGATGGAAGTCGGTTGGCAGTCGCGACCGACTGCCAGGGAATTCGCATTTTGAATCCGTCGGGCGAGTGGGAGGGAGCGATTCCGCTTAATACAACTTCGATGCGAGCAGTATCCTTCAATCACTCTGGTGAACTTGCCACGGCCGGTGATGATGGGTTCGCTGCTGTTTGGAATTCGGACGGAACACTCAATCGACAACTCAAGGGGCATACGAAATCCGTCAATTCCGTCAGTTGGAATCCAGACGCCAGCCAACTTGTCACTGGCAACCGGGAAGCGTCGATTCGTGTCTGGGATGACCAGGGTAACACCATCGCGACACGAGACGGCACGAATCCCGCGGCCTGGAATCCTGCGAATGATGAGATCGCGTGGACTTCGGGAGCGGAGGTACTGCTCTCAGAAAAAGATGCTCTGCCACGTGTGCTTAGCGGGCACAACTCGCAAGTCGTTCGGATGGTCTGGAATTCTAGTGGAACTCAACTCGCTTCGTCGGATGTGAATGGCGAAATTCGAATGTGGAATCGCGACGGTTCGTCTGCCGGGGCGATCCAGGCCGACCCGATGGTCTTAGCGCTGGCATGGCATCCCAGGCAGCCCTTTTTGGTAAACGGCTGTGCGGGGCACGGTAACATCCAGCGATGGAATTTGGATGGCCAACTCATCAGGTCGTGGAATGCGCATACCAAAGGCGTCATCGTGTTAGACTGGAGTCCCGACGGCGAACAACTGTTGTCCTCGTCGTTTGATCAACGGACACACATCTGGAACAAAGAAGGCAAGTACGTTGACACGCTGCCGGGACCATCTGCGATCGGATGCGCCGGCGATTGGGATTCGACAGGCCAGCAGATTGCCACGGCTCACATCGACGGAACCATCAAACGTTGGAAGGGCGACACCTTTCAACCCATTTCGACAAGCGTCATCTTCAATGACGGAAACTGGTCTCGATTTGATTCCACAGGACTTTCACATGCGAGTGATCCGACCGCCGTCGAAAGCCGATTTCTCGTAGTGACAGAAGGCGAGTCCGGCAAGATTGAGGTGATGAACTTCTCGGAGTTCCGCAAACGCTCGGTTCCCCCCGGCGACTAACAGGCTGTCCGTTTAGGTCGCTTGGGACCTTCGCTTCGCCTGTCTCCAACTTCAGGCCTCTCGGTTCTCGAGTCGATTAATCAGGCCTGAGAGTATGCACACCGTCGCGGTCAAGTTGCTGTTGGAACATGCCTGGTCCACCAATCCACGTTTTCGAGGAAGTAATGATCTTGCCAAGGGTACGTCGTGTCGCGAGGCAGCACGGGCAGGTTATGATTTTCGAATTTCTGCCGGGACTTGCTGGCCATTGCGGTGTACCCTAAGAAGCGGATCTGCGGTGCTTGCTCGTTCTTTTTCGTGTCGATATCATGCACGAAACGAGCGTCGAAACGTGCAATTCCGTGCAAAACGTGCACGGGGTGGAAACCCAAAAACACCGAATTTTACCGTTCGGGCGATTAGCTCAGTTGGTTAGAGCGCTGCTTTCACACGGCAGAGGTCACAGATTCGAGTTCTGTATCGCCCATTGTCTTTTTGCTTGTTTTGCCAAGCATTGTTCCTGAAGTACCCTTTTCGTGTACCCTTTTCAGGAACAACCCATGCCACGAGAGCCAAAGCCTTACTACCGCCAAGCTCAAAAGCGGTGGGTCTGCACGATCAATGGCAATCGCATCACCCTGGGCGAAGACAAGCAGCAGGCGTTCGCTAAGTATCACGAGCTGATGCTCGACGGCCGGGCTGTCAAATCTGAACTCTGCACGCTTTACGAACTAAGCCAAGCGTATCTGGATTGGGTCGTCGACAATCGGGCGACAACCACTTACGACAAACAGAAGCACTATCTGGAGAGCTTCATTGGATCGGTCGGCAGATCGATGAAGCCGGGAACTCTCAAACCTCACCACCTGACGAAGTGGATCAATAAGGATACGTGGAACTCAACCAGCCGAAATGACGCCATCACCATCGTTCAGCGAATGATCAACTGGGCGATCGACCAGGGTTACTTGGCTGTCAGTCCCATTCCGCGGATGAAAAAGCCGAAGGCGAAGCGACGTGAGATCGTCTATACACCGGAGCAGTGGGCGCAGGTCAAGAAGCACGCCCGTGGACCTCTCATCCCGTTTCTCGATTTCCTTTGGGCGACCGGCTGCCGGCCGAAGGAAGCAAGGATCATGGAGGCCCGTCACGTTCACGATGATCTCGTCATCTTTCCACCGGATGAATCCAAAGGCGAAACTGATTCCAGGGTCATCTTCATGACGCCGGAAGCAGTCGCGATCGTGAAGCCTCTCGTCGCGGAACGTCCTACCGGGCCGCTGTTTCTCAACACAAGAGGCAATCCCTGGAAGCGAAATGCGATCAAATGTCGCCTGACGAGAATCAGCGAGAAGGTAGGGTTCCGCGTCATTGCCTACGGTGCTAGGCACAGCTACGCGACCAACGCACTCATTCGCTCGGTCGACACTGTTTCGCTGTCGCATCTGATGGGGCACAAAGACACGCGGATGATCAACAATTATGCCCACCTTGCCCAGAATGTCGATTTTCTTCGGCAGCAAGCAAGAAACGCGTCCGGCGCAAAGGCGAAAAGCCAGGATCCGACGCCGGCCGGCCAATGATTTCAGCCAGGTGATGGGAAAAGAATGATCGCGCCGACAAGCAACTCGGGATCTCCTGTAATCACGAGAAATCCCGGGTTTGACGCAGTGTTCAGATCATTTGGACCATGACTCAAAAACGAAACTGACGACATGACGGAGTAGGGTGCTGAACCATCGAACAACAATGTACAAAGTGTTTGCGCTTTCACTCGGAATGCGTTAGCGTTAAGTCGTAACCACGTGCAATCTCATGCACAGAAACACGACGATCATGATTTATGCATTTTTGAACCAGAAAGGTGGTGTCGGTAAAACGACGCTTTCCATCCACACCGCGGCGGAACTGATCGTGCGAAAACGCCGAGTGCTTCTCATCGACGCTGATCCGCAGGGCAGCGCCCTGGCATGGTCAAACTATCGCGAGCACGCTGACTTCACCGTGGTGGGCATGGCGAAGGCGACCCTTCATAAAGAGATCGACAATTTGGCAAAGGATTACGACGATGTGATCATTGATGGTCCGCCGCGTGTTACGGAATTAGCGAGGTCGATCATCCTTGCTGCCGACGTGGTCGTTATCCCTTTGCAGCCCTCACCGATGGACGTCTGGGCCGCCGCCGAGACGGTTGACTTGGTGAGGGAAGCTCAAGTTTTCAAGCCGGATCTCAGGTGTTGCTTGGCACTCAATCGCAAGATCGCCAACACGGCAATCGGAAGAGACGTCCGGGACGCGCTAGTCGAGCTCGACGTTCCGATCCTAAAGAGCGATATCGGACAGCGAGTCGTATTCGCTGAAAGCGCCGCGAGCGGAACGACGGCTCTGGATCAAAAACGATCGAAAGCCGCGAAGGAAATCACGAGATTTGTCAATGAACTAAGGAGGCTCCCATGAGCAAGAAAATCACCATGACGACCCGCCCCAAAGCGAAAGCGGAAATCGACAAATGGGTCGAGACTAGAGAGCCAGCCGTGGCGGAGAAGCCAGCCGTCAAACCGAAACGACTAACCATCGACATCGATCCGACGCTGCACAAAACACTTAAAATGAGTTGCGTGAATCGCGACATCCAAATCGCCGACTTAATTCGGACGCTCATCGAACGTGAGCTCGATAGTCAAAAAAACCGTTGCCAGAACGCTGAAACGCAACCGTCCAGAAGATGAATTTCGATTCCAATCACCTCGACATCCGGTACACCGGCGTCGGCCACCGGTGCTCGCAAATTTGACGCAGAAGAGCCGAGAACGAGTCCGCGTACCTTTTCTTTTCTTGCCAATGATCGAGCCCGATTATGTAGTCGACACGGAGACACCAAGGTGCGTCATTCTACGCGTTTTGCTAAAAATCTCGCAGCTTCACGCAGGCTGAGCGATCAAGTAGAATCAATCCGCACCAAACAGGAGTTTAAGAGTGCCCCATCAGGAAGTTCTTGCGAGTATTGAATCTCTTCCCTAGAAAGTGAAGTTGGCAATAGCAAGCACTGTGCTTGACCGATTGAGCAATGACGCTCCTCTCGAAATGTACGACGAACTGAAAGCAGAGTTTCTCAAACGTGAAGACAACGTTTTTGCCAACAATTCCCAGAGCCAGCCGTGGGAAGAGATTCTTGAGGAACACTATAGACAATGAGTGTCGCACGTTTAGTTGTGAAGCAAAACGCAAAACAGGACGTCCGAGGTGCTCGCTATTAGAAACCCCGGTATGGTGACTGGATCGAAGCACAATGGTAGAGAGCGAGACTCGTTAGTTCGTGATCGTGTTGTTGTGGCGTTCAAGGTGCTAGAGAGTTGTTG
Source organism: Pirellulaceae bacterium (assembly GCA_041741195.1). Lineage (GTDB taxonomy): Bacteria > Planctomycetota > Planctomycetia > Pirellulales > Pirellulaceae > JBBSJZ01. The sequence continues at coordinate 5,270 of JBGSKM010000002.1, read as the reverse complement.
CATCTTTTTGCAATGGGGGATCGCGTGATGGCACCCAAGAAACGAGCAGCAAAAAAAGCGACGAAGAAAAAGACTGTCAAAACGAAAACACCAAGAAAGAAAGCAACTAAGAAGAAGGCGAGGCGAACCCCCAATCAAGTCGCTGCGGACCTGCGAGGCGGGCAACGCAGCCTACTGGGATATATCTACCAGCTCTTCGGAAGTGCTGACGAAATCGTCGCTTTCGCTAACTTGAGCGAGGAATATCTGAAGTGTGAGGAACGGTTGGTGCTTGAAACTTTCGGGCAAGATTCGTTTGTCGCCAGAAACACCTCAACTCAACGGGCGAAGTTCACTCAGTACAAACACACTGAAACTGGCCTGGCGCAGCCAGTGTTAATTCGTACGGTTTTGGAAAAGCTTTTGAGTTCTGTGGACGCGGCGAATCTGGAGATTGGCGATTGCGATTTTGTTTTGCGAATGAACCACGGGCTGTCGCCTCAGTGCGAGTCGCTCGTCAAATCCATCCGTGAAAAGGATCGCGACTTAATTGATCAAGCGCTTTGGGGGCGGAAGAATGTCGAGCGGCATCCTCGTGCCAAAGAGATACTAGATGTTGCTTGTCTTTTCACGATCGAAGACAACGTTCCGATGAGCGATTTTGAGGCAACGTTGAATTCGCGTTTCAATGAACTCGGCATCACAGAGGAAGAGCAACCTGATGCTGTCACACATGTTCTTGGCAGATTCTTAACTGTTCTCAAGACCGGCGGTTGGAGTGAAGTTTCCCTGTCCAACTTCGACGACTGGGCAACAAAAATCAATTCATCAACGACATTGCGTGGAACTGTTTCGAGAGAGAAACAAATCGAGAAAATTCGATTCGGCATTGAAGATATCGCCGGTTTTGACCGAGTTATCCCGCGTTCCAATCATTCATCAATCTTACAAGCGATCGTCACGAATCCTCTTACGGTTGTTCACGGCAAAGGTGGGCGAGGAAAATCCCTCGGGACTTATCGAACCTTGTTTGAAGCGGCTCAAACGTTTGACCAGATTGAGTTTGTGGCAACGGAGCGGTACCTCGTTCTCAAAGAAATCTCTTTGATAAACCAAATCTGGGGTGTGAGTACTAACGGAACAGAAAGTGTAAATAAGGAATGTGTCTTCTTGGGGTAAAGTGAGCGTAGCTGTCATATGAGCTCAAAAGTGCTATGGATAATTTTTCAAATTTTAAAAACGGAATATTTTCAGCATGTCAGACGATCATGGTTTCAATTCCTTCCATTCATATTTCATTTCCAAGTAAGGCTGGCCGTCAATGGTCAGTTCCTCTTCGCTATTTTCAATCGGCACCGCGCCCAAGCGTTCGTAAAAATCCCGCCCGATTTTGTTGTAGCTTAAAACGCTCACGAACATTTTTTTGAAACCCTGCGTTATGGCGTATTCCAAAGAACGCTGAAATAGAGCTTTTCCAACGCTTTTGCCGAAATAATCAGGATCAAGATAAATGGCATAAAGCTCGCCATAATCAGAATAATCATCGTCCCGCGATTTGCCGACTGTAGAAAAACCAACAAGTATTTCACCATCAAAGGCCAAGAATGTTCCTTTGCGGCTTTCGGCCAAATTTTCATGCCAGCGTTTCGTGCGCTCGTTAATATCCAGCCCATTATCCAGGTAGGATTGATGAACAATGCCTTTATAAGCCTGCCGCCAGGACTTGATATGCACTTCGGCGATTTGAGGTGCATCGTCCGGTTTGGCTTCGCGTATTTTTAATTCAATACTCATTTTCTTAAATCCAGTTCATATATATGTTCGAAGTCTTTTGATCCATCAGGCCAATCCATCATTTCCTTGCTCTTGTATTCAAAACCGAATGCTTGGTTTGCTCTGCGAGACGCTTCATTTCCTTCCCTGTGAGACACACGGATTTTATCAAAACATGCTTTTTGCTTTGCCCATGCTATACGCGACTCATACAAAAATTTTGAATAACCCTTGCCGCGATAAGAAGCTTCAATAAAACTCATCGCCAGAATAGCTGTTTTTCCAGTTTCATCACCTCTCCAGGTAAATATACCCGTTAATCCAACGATTTTATCATTATCAAACAGACCGAAAGTTGCGCCTTCATCGCTTCTCAGACGGCTTTTCCAAGTTTTAGCATCATATTGCGTCTCCTTATCATAGTTGGATGAGAAAACGTCTGCAGCTTGCTTCAAAGCATGCAGCCTGATTGACCGGACCAATTCCCAGTCCTCCTCAAATAGCTGTCTGATGTTTATCGAAATCATAATCTTTATCCTTCTTTATTCAAAAAAGACGGACAAAGCTCTGGAAAATTTTAGGGGGGAGGAGATTTGTCAGCCTTTTTTATTTTGGCTGACAATAAAAAACAATCAGCCTGTTTTTGTGGTATTCACCGCTGTGAGAGTAATCTCATTCAGGGTTTTAGGCCCATAGGACGGCACAAAAACACCTTCGGCGGCGGCTTCAACGGAAGCGCCGTGCATATAGGATTTCTGATTTATTTTCATGTGCCAATTCATAACAATCTCCTGTTATTCTTGCAGTTAACCATAAAACACTGATTTTATACAAGAGTTTTATGGTTGCAGTGCAAAAATTTTTTAAATTCATTTTTGATTTAAATAATTTCCAACGGTTCGGATGGTGACGTTGAGGGCTTGTGCTATTTCTGCGTGGGTGAGCCCTTGCTCTTTTAAAATTTTAGCACGTTGGGGTTTGGCTTTGGTAGTACCTTTCTTACGGCCAGTGTAGATGCCTTTTTCTTTAGCGACTGCTATTCCGGCAGCTTGCCGCTCTTTGATATGTTGATGCTCAATCTGGGCAATGCCGAATAGGACACCGGCTACCATCTGACCGACTGTGCCGGAAAGATCAATCTGCTGGGTGACAGACACAACGCGCACACCAGACTCACACAAAGACGAAAGAACATTGATCCCTTCTTTCATGGATCGTGCTAGACGATCCAGTTTCCAGACTACGACGGTTTTGATCGTTCCGGCAAACACGGCTTCAGTGAGTAGATTGAATTCCTTGCGGTTCATCGTTATGCCGCTTTCATGATCTTCATACCACATGACCCCGCTCAGATCATGACCATGCGCTTTCAGCCAACGTGATATTTCAGCCTTCTGACTGTCGGATTTTTGTGAGTGGGTTGAAACTCTGATATAAACGGCGATATTCATAGCAAATTAGGGTACACCCTATTTTGCGCCATGTCATGCTTGTTTAAAACCACCAGAATCCAATGCCTAAAATCAGTGGTTTTTGGATAGACCCTATTTTTCCTATTTTTAGGCTGCCATGAGCAAATTATCATTTTCTGGAAACAGCCGCCTGTCCATATCCAGATCAAATGATCCGTAAGGCGTAATATGTCCATAAATAAGCGGAGTCAGAGCACGAAAATCTTCTTTGCGCATTTTGTTCATTATTTTAGGCTCTGCCAAAACTTGCTGGATCATAATCGTGTTCACGTAAACCAGACAAACTTGCAGGAGGTGCAAGGACAGGATTGAAAGCTCCTGCGCTTCAAGCTGGTTGGATGAAATCTCATTGCCACGGGCAAAGAAAATAAAGTCCACGGTGCTGTTGCAGTTCTCAACTACATTGAGAGCTTCATGGATTTCACGGCGTATGTCTTCTGAGTGTAAATATTCGCACAGAAATATGGTTTTCACCGCACGGCCTAATTCTGCCAAAGCCTGATAAGTGGGGTGCTGACGGTTATTACGGGTGAAACGGTTTAAGATAGATTCCGCGCTTGCCGTTCCTTTTTGTAGAGCTGTGGCGAATTTCACCATCTGGTCGTATTGCTGGGAAATCAATTCCCAGTTGATCGGATGCTTTTTTAAGATCGGACCCAGATTATGAAGCTCAGCACGCATATCATTATCCGGCAGATACAGCTTTTGCTGGGCTATCGCCTTCAATCTCGGCATGAGAGAAAATCCTAAAAGCTCACAAAATGCAAAGGCCACTTCGCTCTGCCCATGACTATCCACGTATTGCTTATCAATTTCTATGTCCGTGCAGTGGCGCAAAACGCCCTCGATCATAGAGCTGACCTCTGATGAAGAACAGCGTTTGAGCTGCGAATGGACACAAAGCGAATTTTTCTCGACATGCCAGTACACCATGACGCCGCGCCCTTTATAACGCACGTGCCATTCACTCATGAGGTTCTGATCCCAGGCATGGAGCTTTTTGGAATCCGAAGCGCAGGATGTTGTCCCTTCACCCCAGATTTGTGATTGCCGGACTTCCAATGTTGCATTGACAATCTTGGCAATCGCAGACTTTAAGCCATCTTTATGCACATATCGTTCCTTCACGTATCGCAATTCGTCAAGTGTAACATCCGCACCGCCAGCTAAGACGCGCTTCAATCCTGTATTAGTGCCAAGGGCATAAAGGCAAAGTAACAAGCGTTTTTGTAAAATATCGCGGGGCAAAATTTCACGGTCACCATAGCTTTTGAGCAAATTTGTAAATCCGATCTGACAATCGGCTTCTTTAAGCACATCCAGCAAGCTGGTCATTGGCCATTGCATCATAACTTGCGATTTCAGAGTTTTGAGAAAGGCTGGCTCTGCCTGCGGTTCCAGAGGCGAGACTTTAATCAGGTTTTTGCCATGCAAGCGGATAAAAACGTTGTCATTTTTATACAGCCCGCTGTTTAATGTTCTCAAAGCTTTTTCCATGCGAGCTTGAAGATCAGTGATAAAGTCATTTGAGCGCATCGGAAGGCTTAGCCCTTCATAATAAGCCGTTCTTTTTTCTTCAAAATCCTGTGGTACATCGTCATCCGGATTGCGATATCGCCGCGCCCCTTCTATCCAAATCTCACGGCAGCGCAGGGCATTGCGTAATGCGCGAAGAACACAGATTTCATAGCTGATCCGGTTGATCTTACCATCTTCAATCAGCAGCGGTTGCAAAGACTTTGGAACAATGCTGGAGATAGGCAGCACATCAACCCGCAACACCCGTTGTCCGAAGTTCAGGCTTTTTAAGATGCTGATAGCATCTATCACCGGCCTGTGATGCTGGTTGTTACAACGGAATTTCAAGACTTCCAGAATAGGCGGCACCATCCGCCGATAATGACTTTTGGTAACTATTCAGCCTGCTGTCTTGCTTTTGGGTGGGAGCGGCGGGAGAAGACCGGTTGTTGAGTATTCGGCAAGCGATGAAAGGATTGTATCCAATGGCTGGTGGCCTCGCACACGCAGGGTGCGAAGCACTGACAT
>JBGSKM010000001.1:0-68539 GCA_041741195.1 Pirellulaceae bacterium | reverse complement strand
TTTTGGAAACAATGGCTGCTGGTCCGTTCATCACTTGGTACCTCCATGCGGGAAACACGCCACTCAACAACGAGCGGCTTGACTTCAGCAATGACAACGCAATCCTTGGACCGAAACGAAATCAACGTGCGATTGCCCTGCGTCCCACCCAGATCTGACGCGTTAGTCAATTTTCTTTCGGCCGTGACGGTTCGCGATTCGAAGCGTGTTGTCTTGAATGTCAATCGCCAGCTTGATTCCCTCGGAAACGCCAAAGAGCGTCGCCGTCAGGGCAACACAACCAAAGATAAGCGGCAACCCAACTTCGCTGAATTCGCCGAGTCGGGCTAACAGACCTTCCTTGGTGGTCAAGAAAATGTAGAGAATTCGAAATCCCAGATAGGGGAAGACGAGCAAGACAGCGACGTAGCCAAATATCTTATATAGCCGCAGCATCGACTCAAGCGTCGGGTAATGTCGTTCTCGAGGGTAAATGCCCGACGTCTCGCTGTACGACGATCTCGCCCGATTAGTACGCGACTCCTCTGACTCGTAGTCCGTTCTTCGAACTGGCGAAGTGCCCGCGAGCGGTCGAAGCAATAAGTCATCGTCGGGGACGCCGAGTCCAACGCTGGAGCCAAGTTGTGCCGAGTCCAGCGATACCGTACGAGGACGTGGACGATCTACATCCCTAGGCAGCATGAATTCCGAGTCGTCATCATCGGATTCATTTCTCGCGGCGAATTCATTGGGAGTGTATGTTTCAACGCGGGACCCTGCTTCACCGGAAGAGTCCGTCGCAACGTGTTTCGATACCTCATTCTCCTCCGAAACGAGACTGCGAGGTAGTGATTTGGAAGTACCGCAATTGCCACAGGTGACCGACGTCAAATGCGGGAGCGGTCGCTCCAATGGCTTATGGCATGCGTCGCAGCGAAATTGTCGACCGGTCGGCTCGCTCAAATCCATGGTTCGTGATTGCCCGAGTGACATTGTTGTGACTCCTACCCCTGTCTCGATCGAGATCCGACTAGATTCGCATCGACAAACCGAGGACGCGTCGGACCTCCGACGGGCTGGTGACTCCACTGCGCACCAAATCAGTTGCGTTCTCCCAAATGGACTTCATGCCGCTGGCGGTTGCGATTCGATAGATCGCACGACTGTCACGTGTGTCAAGAATTTGGTCCGCGAGGCTAGAGTCTTTCAATGACAAAAACTCGCTCGCGACCACGCGTCCTTGGTAGCCCGTCATATTGCACTTCTCACAGCCCTGAGGAATCTGGCACGAGTCCACAGGCAATCCACAGAAATCTTGCTCAAGGTGGGAAGTGGTCGCACATGGGCAAAGCTTCCGTAGCAGTCGCTGGCTCATGATGCCAATCACACCACTTCGGAGTAAGTAAGACTCAATGCCCATGTCCAAAAGTCGCGTGATCGCGGTGGCGGCGCTATCGGCATGATAAGTCGTCAGCATCAATTGCCCGGTCAAGCAAGCTTGAATCGCGATTTCGGCAGTCAGCGGGTCACGAATTTCTCCGATCATGATCACCTCCGGATCCTGACGCAACAGCGACCTCAAGCCGGTGTGCAGGTCAAATCCCGCGGGTACGTTGACTTGACTTTGCGAAACCCCCTTGAGCGGCACTTCGATGGGATCTTCGATCGTGAGCAGGCTGCGATTTCCACCCGATGCATGAGCCAGTTCTCGCAGGCAGGCAAACAGCGTCGTCGATTTGCCGCTACCCGCCGGACCGGTCACCAGCATCGCCCCGCTGGTTTCCGAAAGCGTATCGCGAAGCGATTGGGTGACGCATGAAGTATGTCCAAGATCTTCCAACCGCTTGAGATTCCCGCCGCGCCCAAAAAATCTTAGTACTGCACGTTCGCCATACAATGTGGGGAACGTGCTCACCCGAACTTCCGCCGCCTCGCCTGGAAGGGCGATGCGTCCTTCCTGAGGAACGTCACTGCGATACGTCAATAAGTTCGAAAGCACTTTCAAGCGTGAAACGATCGACGAACTGGCGCCCGCGGGAAATTCACCCAAGGGCTGCAGCACACCATTGAACCGAAATCGGACCTCGAGCCCGCTGAGAGTCGGTTGCAAATGGACGTCGCTCGTCCCTACGCTGTCGGCAAAGTCAAGTAGTTGTGCGACAAATTGGGTGGCGTAGGCAGCCGACTTGGGACTAAATTGATTGAGACGCTCAATGAGGCTCTCAAGTTGTGAATGCAGGGTAACATCCGAGTCCGGTGCAGCACCGTTGCGTTGTGATATTGCCGATTGGATCACTTAAAGTTCCTCAGTGGTACCGCTTGATCGCAGCGATGGGGTATGAAGCACATGGCGGAGAGCGAAGCCATGAGACGTTCGTTGTAATCATCAAATTGACTTTTGCATGATGGCATCCGTCGCCCGATCTTCCAGTCCGTTCACATACATCGAGAAGACTCGGAAAATAATGATGATCAACAGTGCGGCGATTAAAATCCAAATCAATGCTGATGCAAAGTATGTCACCTTGGCCATCGAGCTCTTGACCTGTCGCTTGAGTTGATGAAAGTGCTTATCGAGCGATTCCGCAAGCCTTCCCGATGCTTCACCCAGTTCGACGACTTCAATCGTGTCCTCTTGAAACAAATGCGCGTCCGCTAAAACGGTATGCATTTCGCGACCCTGCAAGATCGCTTCTTTGGCTGACTGCGCCTTGCTCGCGAACCGGGCGGTTCCCGCACTTCGAAACGAAAGGTCGATGGCTGATGCGGCATCCACACCCGCTTCGATGGTTATGGCAAGTGTCTGGACAAAGCGTGCTTCCGCGAACACCCTTAAATTGCGACCAAGCAAAGGAATCCGCGCGAACCAGTCACTCACAAACGACAGGTAACCGTTCCGAATCAAGAGGTAGATTGCGAAAACGATGAGGGCTGCGGCGCCGACAATCATTGCGTATGTGAATAGTCCGCTTTCACCCACTAAGCCGATGCCGATCAAGTCTTGTCGCTCCTTCGATTCGCTGGGCAACAAGACGGCCGGCAAATAAATCATCAATCCCACTACGATCACAGCCATGACGAGCTGAACGAGCGGCCAAAGAATCGACGAGAAAAATACCGACTTGAATTCTGCCAACTGTTGGTAATATTCGGCAAGTCGTTCGAGTACACGATCCAGACGTCCCGATTTCTCTCCACCTTCGAGCATCTCTGCGAAGTGCGGTGGGAAATAATTCCCTTGGGCCTTGACCGCGTCCGACAGTGACGATCCCTCGCGAACATGGTCGGCTACCGATCGCATTCGTCGACCGTAAAGGGAATACGCACCGCTTGCTTCGCGATCGAAAACTCGATAGGGGTCCAGCCCAACTTCGAATGCCATGCCCACTCGCTCGCAGAGAGTGCTGAGAGCCTGATTTTCGATGCGACTTGATAGCACAGTAAATGTCCTCGTTCCAACGCCTACGATGGTTCCTACATTGGCGGAGATTTTAAGGAGCAGATATGTTGACTTTGTTGCAGCTGTGCGTAGACACGGTGAAGAGTTTGAGAATATCCACAAGAGTTCTGGATTCACAGAGTCACGCCGCTATGCATTCCAGGTAAACCGGAGCATCAGCGTTTCATTGCAACACCGCGATTCAACTCAAGCACGAATGCCGATCAACCCTTACGCTAGCCCGTCAATCGACATCGATCCGATCGGTCCTGCGTCGCGCGACGGTTCGCCCCACGCGTTTGACCCAGTGGAGATCACGCGAGTTGTCCGTGCGTTGCGTCTGATACGCTGGGGTGACTCTGTCCAACTTTTATCGACGGGGATGTTGGGGCTTCTCTTTTACTTCCGTTCGCCTGTGGCGAAAGCTCTATCGACACTCTCTGCGACGGTGACCCTCAGCTTTCTATGCACTGGGGTTCTGCTTTCCTTTGTGGGGCTTCTGTTGCTCACAAGCCATGAACGACGCCATCGAAGTATTTCAATTTTTGCAATCGCACTCCAGTCCATCGGGGCTGTCTCCGTCGCCAGTTTTGTTGCGTCGATTCAGCGTTCTCAATTCATCGGCGGCTTAATGCCACTGTTTGGCGCGGCTGCGTTCGCAATGCTGCTCACCTCGATGGCGATTGTTGCCTTAGTCGTTCGAACGCACCTAACAACGAACCATCCTGTGAAGCTTGTGGGTTGGGGAAACGCTGCCGTCATCTGCTATGCTTTGTGTGCCACGCTCGCATCGGCCCTCTCGTTGCACGTCCTTCCTTCAGCAATCCCAACGACGATGGTGCTGGTACTCATCTTTGTCGCTGGTTGGGCCGCCCTGTCGTTTCGTATCGCTGAACTGGGCCAAGCCATTGCCTTGCTCGCGGATCGCCAAGACATGTCAACATTGGATTAGTCACAACAGGATAGGATAAAAAAATGAGCCGGTGAGTGTGCGCACTCCCACCGGCCCTGTGGCACCTCCTTGCCTCCGTCGATGCAAGTCGTGCCACTCTCCATCACCGATGCGGAGTGTAAACAAGAATGTGTACATGTCAGCAGCTGTTTACGTTTTTCGGCAAAGCTTCATCATTAACGAAGGTACTGCAAAGACACGCTCGCGACGCCACGGCGATTCTCAGCCATCCTATTTTGCAGGGATTTCCTAACCGCGGCGAACGTTAGCTCGCAGGACGCGGCCGAGCTTGATGATGTCATCCAAGTATTTGCTAATTTCGTCGCGGATGTCAGCGTCAATGTGCACGCTTGCTGGTGGAGCGGACTTGCCTAGTCCTAGCCGGCTCAATATCGGGAAGTACCAGGGTCGGGACGGCGCACGCATGGGAGTTTTTAATTTTTCTTCGATGTGGCGAACCGCGGTGCGATGGATCCGATGAAGCAGTCGATGAGCATTTTCGCGGATCTGTTGAATTACCTCAGAATTCTTTGACGACCGCAGCTCAGTTCCGTCGGAATCCATTTCGAGTCGATGAAGCTGTTTGGCTAGTTTGAGAAACTCAGTCGCCTCTTGGCCAGACGGAATGTCTTTCGCGTCTTGCCAAATCTCTTCAAAATCGGTCTTGGTGAAGTCGAATTTTGGATGCAAGATAAACTGGTAGTCTTGACGCATCGCACTATTCGGGCCGATCCTTTTGACGGATGGATCCGCCACCAGTTGCCGCAGGTCCAAGTTCGCGTAAGCATCGTTGTTACGCTCTACGGGATCGATCCCGCTGAGCACGAATGCCAATGTCTCGATCAAGTCTCCGGCGATGATGGGCTCTTTCTCGTCTACGAGCCGCGGTAGAAATTGGGGTTTGAAGTCGGACGCAATCTTCATCGATATTCCTCCACGCCTTCTAGCCGATAGATACCGTGGCCTGAGTCACTCAAGCCATCTATCGATCGCTTAACTCTTAGCGACTCTGGCAAAGAAATCCAATGACTGGACACGCGCCATCGCATAATACCGGACGCTAAAACAGGCTCGCGTTCCGGCACTCAGCGGCATTGAGAAAACGCGGTGAATGTTTGATGTAGAAAAGCCGCAGTCGTATATCGAATCTCGATGAATCGATACGAACAATCGCTTGAACATGCTCCAGGGCAAGATCATCGGCGTGAACCAACGATCTCACTCTGGGCCTTGTGATCCAACCGCGATCTAGGGTTTTTCCGGAAGTGACTTTCCGTAGAACGTCGCATGGTACAGGTGGAAAATGCCCGGTTTGGTAAGGCCCAGTTTGACGTACCGTCCTTCGGTCCCCGGTGGAAGTTCAATGGACCACTTCGCCATTGGCTTGTCACTCTTCCAAACTTCACGCCATTCTTTTCCGTCGTCGCTGATCCACATCGCCAGCCCATCCGCTCGGTCATGAAATTGTTTGTCCAATCGGTTATCCAGTTCCACTTGGCGAATTTCGGCGGTGGCGGGCAAGCGAATGACAACACTGGCATCGGGCGTGTTTTGATTGGGTGAATGGAACGCAAAATCAAATTGCCGAATTCGCTCAGGGGCCAAGAACTTCGATGCTTCGCCGGAATAGTTGCCGGGGAAGTCCTTTCCGAGTAACAGTCCGGCACCGCGAGAGACTTCGACCCAAGGTCCCTTCTTGCGTAGCGGACGATCGGCCGCTGGGTCCGATTGAACCCAACCGTCTTGCAAGAAAGCCATCAAGTCCAAGAATTCGCCAGGAGCAATCGTTTCGAGTAGTCCCTCCGGCATGCTGCTCGCTTTCATTTCCTTGCGGACGTCGATGTCGTCTTTGTTTACTTTCTCGGTCTTCCCATTGGCGATTCCAAGTGTGATGGAGTCTTTGTCTTCACTGAGAACAAAGCCGTTGATGACCACACCATCAAGCGTGATCAAAGAAACTGTCTCAAAGCCTTTTGCGATCTCCTCGTTGGGCCACACGATCGAACGGATCAGTTGCTCGCGCGACATCCGCGCGCCGACGTCCGTCAATGTGGGACCAAAAACTTTGCCGACCGTACCGTGCAAGTGACATGCGGAGCAGGTGCGTTCAAACACTTTCGCTCCGGCCGCGACGCTGCCTCCGCCGGCAGTCACTAGCTCCCGGAGCGCAGATTTCTTGGCCGATTCGCTTGATTCGACATTCGCGACGGTCCTCAGCGGAATAAACACCGCCGCGCCCGGGCCTGTCGAATAGAGATAGTCCACCAGCAGTTTTTGCGACGAGGGTTCGACTCCCGCGAGCAACTCCGGCTTGCTGATCGCTTCAATCCATGCCGGCTGGAGCGCCGCGAGCGTGTGCTCGAGCACATAGTCAATCCACATGTCGCGAGGCGAGTTGGCGATCGCCAACACTATCTTTGTCGCTTCGAGCGTCCCTAGGAAACTCGCCGCCCGCATCGCTTCGAGCCGAACTCGAGGGTGCTTGTCCGAGATTCCGCGCCACAGCAGTGGGTAGGGGTCGTCGATCCATGACGACTGGTTTCCGACCACGTGGATGGCGGCCGCGCGAGCGTGAAAGTCATCGCAATCGAGGATGCGATTGACGAGTTCAGGATCGACTTGGTGGAACGCTTCCTGCAACCACAACGCTTCGCACCACTGGTTCGGGTCATCCGTCTTTTTAATCCATGCCTTAACGGCAGCCAGGACCTCGCTCGATTCCCGATCGCGCAATTCACGGCGAGCACGATAGCGAGTCCTCGGTTCGTACTCGTTCAATTGCGTCAGCAGTTCGTCGATGCTCTTGCCAGCTTGCGTCACCGGTTCCAACAGCGGCTTGTCCTGGTGCACGAGGCGGTAGACTCGTCCGTGTTCGTGGTCTCGGTTGGGATCACGTTGCGAGTATTGCATGTGCCCGATCAGCGCGTTGCACCAATCGCCAAACCATAGGGCACCATCAGGACCGATCATCGGATCGACTGGGCGGAAAAACATATCGGTCGAGTCGAGTAGATTTTCGATGCGTTTACCTTCCAAGCCAGCGGTATCGGCGGAGTCCCATATCGAAAAGCGAGGCAATCCGTGCATGTTGATCACGCACGCATAAATAAACTGGCCTTGAACGTCATCGGGGAAGTGTCGAGAAATGAGGAAATCGTTTCCGACCGCGGGACGCATCCCTTCATTGTTAAAGATCGGCTGGACACTGCGACGCGAGTTGACCGCAGCACCACTGAGCAGACTCGCCCAGTGCTGTTGTGCGTTGGTCCCGTCACCGATGATTCCGTTGCCCCAGCGGTCAAAAACAAGGCACCAGGGATTGCCATAGGAAGGAGTGCGGAAATGGCGGACCTTCAGCGATTGCGGGTCCCAAACGTACGCTCCCGACGGTCCATGATTGCGGAACGGTCCCCAAGGGGTCTCAAGTGTTGTCGACATCGAAACGCCTTCGAGCATGTGCAGAAGCCCGCCATGCGAATATTCCCATGCGCCCATGGCATGGTGAGTATCATCCGTCGCGATGCCGTCAATGATTTGAGTGACTTCGTCGGCACGATCGTCGCCATCGGTGTCCTTCAAAAAGATAATGCGAGGCTCGTCCACGACGAGTACTCCACCGTTGATGAATTCGAATCCGGTGGGACAAATCAGTTTGTCGTAGAACGTCTTGCACGAGTCGGCCAACCCATCGCCATCGGTGTCTTCGATGATCAGTAAGCGATCATTCGGTTTCGCGCCACCGGGCAACCACTGCGGATAGTTCACCATGCAAGAAACCCACAAGCGGCCACGATTGTCAAAGTTCAATTGCGTGGGATTTGCCAGCTCGGGGAACTCACGCTCGGACGCGAATAGCTTGACCTCGAAGCCTTTGGGGACCTGCATCTGGGCAATCGATTCTTCGGGTGTCGGGTACGTCAGTTGCTTTGGTTCTCGCATGGCGCGGAAGTTTTCGTCGCGCGAACCAAACATGGTCTCCGGAGTGAACACTTCGCCGGTCGCCGAATCATCGGGCTGATCAGGAACACTACGACCAGCCGCCAAGTCCCACACGTAACGGTCACGGACGGCGACCATTTCGCGGATTTTGCGATACTCGGTGGGGAATGTTTCCGTGTCCCAAGTTCGACGCCCACCGTACACATACCAGCCGTTAAGCATGCGGTAGTCTTGTTGGTGCAACCACGATTTGTCGTTGATCGCTTCACGCAGTCGCTGCGTCAACACAGGATCGTTTTCGGTGGTGGACGGGCCGAACAAGGACTCGTCGAGTATCTTGCTGACCAGTTCATCTCCGGCTTCATTCAGGTGAACTCCGTTGATCGTGTACTGAGCACCTGGCTCGGCGCTGAACGCAGCCATCGTTTTCGACCAGAGTTCGACGACCGGAATGTCGTCACCCTTGCCAAGTTCCACGATCGCATCAGCGTATGCGCTCAGGTTGGCGTTCTCGGTCTCGCCGGTCGGATGCAACGGGTCGCCGGTCGATTCAAACGCAATGGGTGTGACCAAGACAAAGCGAGGCTGGCGTCCGTCGCGAGTGAATCGCTTGGTTTGCTCGGCGATGTAGCCGCGGTACTTTTCGATGAAACTCGAAATCGCTTCGGGTGACGAGCCGGCGAACGATTCATTGAAACCGAAAAAACACAGGAACAGATCAGGCGAGAAAACCTCCAGCGGGTCATCGATCAGGGTGTAGTTGCCCGGACGCTGCTGGTTTCCGACTTCGTCCGCTGGCCAACCAAAGTTGCGGAACAAGGGTCGCTTTTCTGCGAACCGCCGTTGCAATTGCGTTTCAAAGTTACCGTACAGATTCATGCGTTCGGCGATTGAACCACCAACCATCACGATCCGTTGTCCCGGCTCAATGACCAGCGATTCCGACGCCGTTGCCCGGCGGGATTCAAAATTCGTTCCAAAAATGGCTAACAAAGCCGAAAGGGCGACGGCGATTCGTAATCGAGGATTCATCGGAAAGAGCGTTCCAAGGGGCGAGGTGCGAATAGGTGGGCGCACACAGGATAATCGCCCACCGGTGTGAATAGCAAACGGCTCGGCCACGGGCTATCCGCAGCCGGTTAGGGAAGCCGTGCCGATTATGCAGGTGCTCGCTATCACATTGATTCGATCACGAGGTACTCGAGGCAATCAATTGGATGGCATATCCGCTCGTTGCCGAAGTTTCAATCATTGCAATCCCTACCAAACGTTAAACCGAAACGAGCTGCAATGATGAATGGACGTAGGTACCGCATGCAGCGGATGATCTTGCTGGTGTTGGCTGCATGCGGCGTGTTTCACGCGTCGGACTACTCGATCGCCGCGGACATTCGCGTCACATCCAGCGCCGATGCGGGGCCAGGCACGTTGCGACAAGCTTTGCTCGACGCAGACGCCGGCGACCGAATCGTGTTTGATTTTGCGTCATCCGCGACAGTCGTTTTAACGAGTACTCTTCCCGCGGTAGATGGCAACCTCTCGTTTATCAATCGGGGCGCCAATGTGGTGATTGACCGCGGCGTCCCGGATCCCCTGACGATCACCAGCGGCAGCGTTGATTTGAGCAACCTTAACTTCGTCACAAGCCTAAATCTTGATGTCGATTTCCAAAGTCCAGCGAGATGGATTGGTGATGGAGAGGTCGACGGAGATATTCAAATCGACGGAACCATTGCCCCGGGGGCAAGCGCCAACGCGGGGTCCATCGGAACGATCACGGTCAATGGAGACGTGGTTGCTTCCACGGCAACGCTCCGAGTCGACGTGCGCGGAGATGCAGTCGGCCAGCAGGACTTACTCGATGTGAATGGCACATTGGATATTACCGACGCGAACTTGGTGCCTTCGTTCATCGGCTCCGACTTCCAAGTCGGCAACGTCATCACGGTGGCCCGGGCCGATGATCCCATCGTCGGTACACTTGCAAACGACACCGAAGTAATCCAACTTCCGAACAATCCGTTCTTGGAAGCACAGATTAACTCGACCGTAGACGAACTTCGTCTCAGCATCGCCGACAACGGACTGCCGTTTGCTGCCGTGGTGGACGGCTGCAATCAGTTGGCCGCCGCGGCCGAATTCGATCGACTGCGAGGCCTTGTGGTCCCCGACATTACGATGAGCCAGCAAAATACGCTGAACGATTTGCGAAGCGGATCCGCGGCGGAAGTGGCTGCGGCCGTGAACCAGCTCTCCGCGATCATCTATCCGTCGTTGGTCAGCAGTGAAATCAGCCACATTCAAAATAATCTGTTGTCGATTCGCGACCGAGTGGTGTTGCAGCAGGATTCGTTGATGACACCCGAGACTTGGTCGCCTTGGGTTCGCGGTTATGGGATTTCAGGCCACGCCGACGATGACGATTGTTTGACTTCGGGGTATCGACAAGAAGTCGGCGGCATTGAGCTGGGAACGGGTTGGACGAGTTTGAGCGGCATCGCTGTCCATGGTTTCACGCACTTGTCGTCAAGTTCGACGCGACTACTTTCGACGGACCAAAGTGCCCAAAGTGATTCGTATCGATTCGGTGGCTCGATCCAGTACATTCATTCGATCGGATATGTCATGGCCGCCGGAGGCACGGGAATCACCGAGCACGACGGACGACGTTCGATGACGAGCTTGGATGGAACGTTCGCGGACAGCAGGTTTGATGGCGACGATCGATTCGGCTACGTCGAAGTGGGGACGGCGCGACGGAGACAGAATTCCCTTTGGCTCGCGTTCGTCTCGCTGCAGGGCATCCAGGTCGAAACCGACGCGTTCACTGAGTCGAGTGACTCGGACTTTGCGGTGAGTGTCGATGGAATGAAGGGCGAATCACTGCGCAGCATGACTGGGTTCTCGCTGTCCCAGCTCGCTCCGACACCGATTGGCGCTGCGACAACTCAATTGCGGTTGGGTTGGCTGCACGAATACTTGGACGAATCGCAAGACGCGAACACCACTCTCTATGCAGTCGATGTCGCTGCCCAAGATATTCTGGCGGTACAAAGCGCTGACACCGGTCGCGACTGGGTTTCCATTGGACTTCAATTGGACTGGGCGATCCTGTTTGGAGGGCAGCTCACGACGGCGTATCAAGGCAACATCAATACGCAGAGCGCCTTTCACGGCGGATTCATCGGCTCGCGCTGGCTGTGGTAGCCAGGCTCGTGTGAGTGACGAGCGATGAAACACATCACCAATCGCCATCCACTTGCGTGTGGAGCCACTGGATGATTGTTTCGATCGCGGCTGACTGGGCCGGCGGATGTAGCAAATTGTGTCCGCCGATCGGAAACGTGCGGTGCGTCGCGTTATTCCCCATGCGAATCACGACATTCCGGCTAGCGGCACGATCGATCATTTCGTCGTCTTCGCAATCGATCACCAGCGTCGGCAAATCAACATTGCGGGCATGGTCCAGTGCCCAGCGGCCTTGAGCCAGCAATTGGGTCGCGACATAGATCGTGATATCGCCATGCAACAGCGGGTCATCGGACCCAGCATCCGCTGCCGCGTCGCCAGTCGCTTGACCGTTCTCTTGGGGCGGTGATTCGAATCCTCGACTTACCTTGAACCACGGAAGCAGGAAACCCGTCAGCCAGGCTGCGAAGATTTGAGACCGCTTCGGTGGATTCGGGGGAAGCAGCATCGGCGCGGCAAGCACCAACCCCGCGAGTTTGCCGGCGAAGCTGTGCAAATCGGCATAACGAAGCACGTAGTTGATCGCGAGGTTTCCGCCCATGCTGTGTCCGAGCATGAACTGGGCAACGCCCGGCAATCGATTCGCCGCGGTGACGCGAGCCGCTTCGATCTCCAACAACACTTCCTGGTACTTTCGAAAGTGGCCTCGTCGCCCCGGTGAAAGTCCGTGTCCGGGAAGGTCAAACGCAAAGACAGCAAAGTCAGCAGTGTTTAACTTTTCCGCAAAGAACTGAAATCGCCCACTGTGGTCGCCCAATCCGTGGACCACCAACACGAGCCCCCGCGGGACCTTGTCAGAGGACCACCAAAGCCGTCCTTGGAGTTGCTCGTCACGTCCGGTTAGCAGCGTTTCTGCCTGCGCGCCTTCGCTCATCCGGTGCTACTGTTTCTCAAGCGCCCAACGAAAACCTGCGGCAACAACTTGCTGCCACGTTTCGTCGAGCATGGTTTCGTTGTGATGACCAAGCGAAGTTCCGAAGACGCGAACACCTTTGTGTTCATTCACCCAGATGACAGGTTCCGACTTGCTGGTTTCCGCACTGTACGCCGTCGCGAGCACGGTGGTTCCCGGCCACACGTTTTCGATGATGTACAACTCGCCGTTGGGTGTCTTCCATGTTTTCCCCTGGGCAAGTGACGAAACTGAACTCAATACCGAATGCGTATTTCCACTGGGGGTCGCGACAACGTCGAGGCTGTGTTTGGTGCGTTCGTGTCGTCGGCTCGTCACTCCCACCAACTCACGCCACGCGTCGGCATTGGCAGCGGTTCGGTAAGAGTGCAACGAACAATGAATCATGATCGCGGGCACGCCCGTCTTTAAATGGGCATCAACGATCCCTTGGATAAAGTCGACGTCTTCGACCGCCCCAAAGCACTCGTTGTGAACCACGATGTCGTAGCCCTCGATCCAATCCGTATTCTTGTAGACGTCCGCTTGAACGTCCTTGCCGTCGCCATACTGCAAAATGGTCCATTCGATGGGACCCACTCGTTTCGTCAATCCTTCGCTGATGATCTGCTTTTGGTTCTGGTAGTCGTGACAGCAGCCACCGGTGATCATGAGCGCCCGCAAGACACCAGGTTTCGATGGTGCCGGCTCGTCAGCCGTTGCCGAGGAAACCCAAGGCACGATTAGCAGCGCCAACAAGCAGTGAAACAAGCATTCACGAACAAGCGTATTCATGGTGGACTCGGTGGGTAGCGGAAAAGGGTTCGGCATGGAAGGTGCGATTACCGGTTGCATGGCCACGCGGAGGCTGCCAAGTTGGCGTACGAGTCCACATCACCAGTAGTGACTTTTCGAGGCAATTGACCATGTTTATTCGACTGCTAGCGGCATTCATCATCATACCGCTGGTCGAATTGTACCTACTGTTGCGGTTGGCGGATGCAACCAGTGTGCTCGTGACGTTCCTGATCGTACTCGGAACCGGAATCCTCGGTTCGATGCTGGCTCGTCGAGAGGGTACCATGGCATGGTACCGATTTCGAGGTGCATTAGCGGACGGACGAATGCCCAGCCGCGAGATCCAGGACGGGCTGATGATCGTGTTCGCGGCAGCATTACTGCTGACGCCCGGCTTGCTCACCGATGCGATCGGATTCCTGTTGCTCATTCCCGCTGGCCGTAATCTGGTTCGAAATCATTTGCTCAGCCGATACGTTTCGAAAGTGCATTTTCATGTCACCGTGCCAGGAGGGCAGGCCGCCAGCCCCCTGGAGGACGAGCCTCGTTCTCGCCAGTCGCTGAACCGGCGCGGTTATACCATTGATGCCGACCATTTCGAGCGTCGGAGCTGATTGATTCACGCATCAGGCTTGGGTACTTGGTGCGCGATCAACTATTCTAACAGCAACCGGGGCCCGAACCTCATTCATCCTTGGGTGTTACTGTTGCTAGGCTTTCGTCGCGTTCGCTCGACTTATCGCACCACCGCTCGCATCGGTCGACACCGTTTCGTTTTCGGCGTGGCCGTTGTCTCGGCATTGATGGTGCCGTGCTTTGCCAGGGCTGACGAAGCATCGCGGGAAGCGGCCTATCGAGATCGCTTGCTACCGCTGCTGCGGACCTATTGTTTCGACTGTCACGGCGCCGATGGTGATGGCGAGGTCACGCTCAATGCCGATGCGTCGGCCGCGGCGCTGCAAAAAAATCGAAAGCTTTGGACAAGGGCGTTGGGTCAAGTCCGTTTGGGAACCATGCCGCCGGCCGATGGCGAGATGATGGATGCGGCTACCCGTGCATCGATGGTTGAATTGATGGACGAGCTTGTCAACGCTGTCGATTGTGTCCGTCACCCAAACGCTGGCAAAGTCGCGCTGCGACGTCTCAACCGCAACGAGTATCGAAACACTGTCCGCGACTTGACCGGGGTCGACTACGAACAAGCCGAGGCATTTCCCGGCGACGATGTCGGCTATGGTTTTGACAATATTGGCGATGTGCTCTCGTTGCCGCCGCTGCTGGTCGAGAAATATCTGGATGCGGCGGAAGTGATCTCCGGACGGGCGATTTACACGCCGCCACCGCCGCAGATTTTCGAAATCGATCGCTCGCCGGGGACGCTTAAGGGTGCCGAGAAGTATCGCGGCGGAAGCCAAGTCACAATGGCCTCGCAGGGAACGGTTTCACTTGAGGTCGAAGCGCCGTTCAACGGCAACTACGTGCTCACGGTGACGGCAAGCGGTGATCAGGGCGGAGATGAACCTTGTCGGATGGACGTGGTTGCCGGGAAGTTCAAAGAAATCGTCGACGTTCCCAGCAAAGACGCCAAGGACTATGCGATTTCCCTACGACTATCACGTGGGAAGCGAACGATCGACCTTTCGTTCACCAACGATTACTACGTCGAAGGCAAGGTGGATCGCAATTTGCATTTGCACCACGTCCATCTGAAGGGAACTGAACAGCGTTCCGGCTTGGAAGCTCCACCCGTATTGCCGGCCAGCCACAACAGCATTTTGTTTGTCAAACCGACGAAAAAAATCAGCGTTGAGCAAGCGACGGCGACCGTCACCAGTCGGCTGGCCAGTCGGGCGTTTCGGCGTCCCGCCAGCCAGGGCGAAGTCGAACGTCTCAGCCAACTTGCGGCCTCCGTTCGAACGGAGGGCGGGTCCTATGAGGAAAGCATGCAAGTGGTTTTGCAGGCGATCCTTGTTTCACCGCATTTTCTCTACCGAGTGGAACAACCGCTCAAGCCAAGTGCCCAAGGCACGACGCAGCCCATCAATATGTATGAGTTGGCGACACGCATCAGCTACTTTCTATGGAGTAGTATGCCCGACGACGAGTTGCTGTTGCTCGCGCACCGCGGCGAGCTGCGTGATCGAAAAAAGTTGCTCGACAAAGTCGGACGCATGATCATGGATCGACGCGCAAACCAGTTTGTCGAAAACTTTGCCGGTCAATGGCTGCAACTTCGAAACCTCGATAGCGTCAAACCCGATGCGACTCGATTTCGAGGTTTCGACGATTCGATTCGTGAGCTGTTGGAGCGAGAGACGCTGACGTTCTTTGCCGGAGTGATGCGAAAAAATCTACCGGTGACCTCTTTATTGGATGCGAATTTCACGTACCTCAACGAGGATCTAGCCAAGTACTACGGCATCGTCGGCGTGACGGGCAAAGAGTTTCGACTCGTGTCGCTCGATGGGTCCCCACGTGGCGGATTGCTGACGCACGCGAGCGTGCTGACGGTCACCAGCAACCCGGGCCGCACCAGCCCGGTCAAACGCGGCAAATGGATTCTCGAGAACCTACTCAATACTCCGCCGCCTCCGGCGCCTCCGAACGTCCCCGAGTTAGAAAAAGGAAAATTGGTCGGCACCCTTCGCCAGAGAATGGAACAACACCGATCGAATCCCGCTTGCGCCGCATGTCACAGTGTGATGGACCAGTTGGGATTTGCACTCGAAAATTTCGACGCCGTCGGACGCTGGCGCACCCGCGATGGAAAGGATGAGATTGATGCCAGTGGCGAGTTGCCCGACGGTGCGACGTTCAATGGAGTGGAAGAGCTGCGTCACTTGCTGGTCCAGGATCGACGCGAGCAATTCGTGCGGTGCTTGGCAGAAAAAATGTTGATCTATGCCACCGGCCGCGGCACCGAGTACTACGATAAGTGCGCGATCGACAAGATCATGGCGGATGCTCAAAGTCATCAATACAAGTTCGCGTACCTGATTGCCGCAATTATCCAAAGCGACCCGTTCCAGCAAATCGGTCATCGCGAAGAAGCCCTTTGAATTCTGTCGATTTGATAAAACCCATGAGAGACCGCCGATCATGATCACGCCCAAGAGCCTCTCACGTCGCAGCGTCCTGCGCGGACTCGGCACCGCCGTCGCCTTGCCACTGTTGGATGTGATGTCGCCGACCCGGTTGCTGGCCGCGCCCGCGAGCGATGCGGCGCCGCCGCTGCGAATGGGATTCTTTTATGTCCCCAATGGGATGCACATGGCGGATTGGACACCGGACAAGGATGGTCAAGGGTTCGATTTGAAGCCCACGTTGGCACGGCTTAGCGAGCACAAGAATGACTTCAATGTTTTGTCCGGTCTTACCCTGGACGGAGCGTTCGCTCATGGGGACGGGGGCGGCGACCACGCGCGAAGCGTCGCCGCATTTTTGACTGGTGCCCATCCTCGAAAGACCAACGGCGCGGACATTCACAATGGAATTTCTGTGGACCAAGCCACGGCAGAAATTGTCGGACAAAAAACGCGGTTCAGTTCGCTGGAACTTGGGCTCGAAACGAGCAGTCAAGCTGGGAATTGCGATTCCGGGTATAGTTGCGCTTACGCGTCCAATATGTCTTGGCGAGGCCCCGCCAACCCCGTCGCCAAGGAGGTCGATCCGGCGGCCGTGTTTGATCGTTTGTTCGCCGGACAAACCGTCAAAGAAACTCGCCAAGCGAAAAGCGTCCGCGAAAAGTATCGCAAAAGTATTCTCGACTTCGTGCTCGACGATGCCCAGCGACTGCACCGCGAACTGCCGGCGGTCGACCAACGAAAGCTAGATGAATACCTCTACAGCGTCCGAGACGTCGAAAAACGTGTCGCGGGCGCCGACCGTTTGCAATTGAACGAAGACGGCGTGCCCGACTATCCGCGACCAAGTGGCGTCCCCAAAGAACTGGCCAAACACAGTGAATTGATGATGGACATGATCACGCTGGCATATCAAACCGACAGCACTCGGATTTTGTCGTTCATGTTTACCAACGCGGGAAGCAACCGAAGTTACCCTGAGATCGGAATCAATGAAGGTCATCACGAGCTTTCACACCACGGGAAAAGCGAGCACAAACAAGAAGGGATTGCGACCATCAATCGATTTCACGTCGATCGCTTTGGTTACTTGCTATCGCGGTTGAAACAAGTGCGTGAGGGTGATCGCACGCTGCTCGACAATTGCATGATTGTCTACGGCAGCGGAATCAGCGACGGGGATCGACACAACCATGACGACCTGCCGATCCTATTGGCCGGTCGCGCTGGCGGTCGCATTTCGACGGGACGCCACGTGCGTTATGAGAACAAAACCCCTCTGTGCAATCTCTATGTTTGGATGATGCAACAAATGGGTGCCAAGGTCGATCAGTTTGGTGACAGCACCAAAGCCCTGGATCTCAACGCCTAAGGCTAAGGATCGAGGGATCATCAACTGCCGTCGTGGATCTTGTCAAAGGTCCCAGCTCTCGAGGATCTTTGGCAAGATCCACTACAAATCCTTCACCTGATCCGGCCATCCTACCACATCAACTTCGAACGTCTTTGCGACGGTTAACGGATGGGTGGATTGCGAGGGTCATGCATACCGTTTCGGTTTTCCGAGCGAGTTCGGATCAAGCGTTGACGATTTGATCGTTTGGACGTGCGAGTCTTCTCCAAAAAGTCGTATTGTTGCAGCAATTCACCAAGACTTTTTGCACTTTGCAATCACTCTCGAGACTTGTGACCTAGGCTCATTAACGATGGCTCACTAGGTATCCACAATCCACAAGTCAAATCTGATGGCCGAACTGAAATCACCCCGACGCAGTAAATCGTTGGTTGACCCCGAAGTCCAAGGCAGCGTTCTCAAGAAAGTTGCCGTGCACTGGTTCTTGCTGTTTCTGTGCAACACGGTCGCGCTCGTCATTTGGGTACGTTTGTTTGAGCAGCCAGATGCCGCCTGGGGCGAAACACTCCGCGATTGCTTGCAGCGTTATCTCCCCTTCTTTGTCGTCACCATCGCGTTGTTGCCGGCGTTCGTTTGGGACACATTGAAACTCACCAACCGTTTCGCCGGGCCGATCTTGCGTTTGCGACTCGCGTTGTCCGATGCGGCAGACGGTCGCGCCGTCGCACCGCTTCACTTCCGCCAAAACGACTTTTGGCGCGAGATCGCTGAGAATTTTAATTCGGTAATCCGACGCACATCCGCGGTGGACTCCGGTTCATCCTCGAACTCAACCAACTAACAAGGGGTTCGTGATGCGTTCAAGTTCGCAAAATCGTAAACGCCAAGGCACGGCTGCCGTTGAGTTGGCCGTGTGTTTGCCAGTGATCATTTTGCTGGTGTTTGGCGCCATTGAAGCGGCAAGTTTTATTTTCCTCAAACAATCACTAAACGTGGCTGCATACGAAGCGGCGCGCGAAGTCATTCGCAGTGGTGCGTTCAATGCCGATGGCGAGACCCGAGCGGTCAATGTCCTGGATGCTCGCAATGTTGCCGACTACAGCATTACTTATCCCAATGGCGAAGCCGGTACGACCGTCCGTGGGCAAGAAATCGTCGTCCTGGTATCGGCCCCCACTCAATCCAACAGCCCCCTGGCCGGCCAGTTCGTCCCCAATCGTCAGCTCACGGCCCGTGTCGTCATGGTGAAGGAATAGATTCGAAATGAAGCCCGCATTTCTGCCCATCCGAACTCAACGAGCTTTTGTCCAATCGCTCGCCTGTCGTCAACGCCGCGGGGCAATGATCGTATTACTAGCGATCATGATCATTGGATTCTTGGTGGCGGTTGCGTTCTCCGTCGACATCGCTCACATGCACTTGTCACGGACGGAGTTGCGAAGTGCCACGGACGCCGCCGCGAAGGCCGCTGCCGAGTCACTCTCTCGCACGCTCGATGTCAACCAAGCGATCGCTCGCGGACAGCAAATCGCACTGGAGAACAGCGTGGCCGGAGATCCATTGATTCTCGATACCGGCGACTTTGAATTCGGTCGAAGTGAAGCCGATGCGTCGGGTCGCTTTGTGTTCAACACGAGCGGATCGCCCAAAAATAGCGTCCGCGTCCTTGGTCGACGGACCCAGTCGTCTCCGTCGGGGCCAGTCAACTTGTTTTTCGGAAACGTCTTTGGTGTCAACTTCTTTGAACCGCAATTGAATGCGACGGCCACCTACGTCGAGCGTGATGTCGTGCTAGTCGTTGACCGCAGCGGTTCGATGTTGGACGACAACAAGTTCATTGATTTGCGTGACGCCATCGATGTTTTTGTCCAAACACTGCAAAGCACCCCGGTCGAAGAACAAGTGGGGTTGGCTTCCTACAGCAGCACCGCTTCGATCGACTCGCTGCTAACCACGGATATCGACCAGATCACCGCTGCAATGCTGAGACTCCGTGCCAACGGGTTCACCAGTATCTCTCGAGGCATGAATGCCGGAAAGCAAATCATGGATGCCAGCCGTTCCGCCGAATTCGTGGAGCGGACCATGATCGTGCTAACCGACGGAATTCACAACACGGGGCCGAATCCGATCGGTGTCGCGAATGCGTTGGCCGCCGACAATGTCACCATCCACACGATCACATTTGGCTCGGATGCCGATCAAGCTCGTATGACACAAATCGCGACGATCGGCAGCGGCCGACACTTTCACGCGGTCGATGGAGATCAATTGCGAGAGATCTATCGCGAGATCGCCCTAACACTCAGCACCATGATTACGGAATAGAGTGACGGAATCATCCATGACCAAACTTCGAGATACTCGCCGCTGTAAAATCGCCAACCGAAGTCGGTCAGCGACACGTCGGGGGGCAACCGCCGTCGAATTCGCGATCGTGGCTCCCATCGTGTTCTTGTTGTTCTTCGCGTCGTTCGAATTTTGTCGAGTGGCGATGATTCGACACACCGCGGACAATGCCGTTTACGAGGGCGCTCGCCGGGCGATCATTCCCGGTGGAACCGCCGCCGATGCGCGCGATCAAGCGGCACTCGTGCTGAGTTCGTTGGGCGTGAACAACGTGAACATCACCGTCACGCCAGCGACAATCGATCGTGATACTCCGGAAGTCACGGTGCGAGTTCGCATCCCCTTGGACAGCAATAGCTTTGTGCCCAACCAGTTTTTTGCCGGTCAAGTCATCCAGCGCGAATTGACCATGCGTCGCGAAGGCGTTTGATCCAGTCGCGCTGCGACGCACCAGGGGGCTTATCGAAACCGGCCGCCAAATGGTATGGGTAGGCCATGGAGAAATCGGCAACTACCCCCAATACCTTTTGCCAGCGATTGACCGGCAGCGGTCGGTCGGCGATCGCGGTTATTGAAGTTCGTGGGACGGACGCGTGGGCATCGATCCAGCAGTGCGCGAAAATGGCCAGCCAGGGAGTGCTACGGCTTGGACAGGTTCGCTACGGCCATTGGACCGGTCCACTCAAACGCGACAATTCTCAAGGCCTGGGGATTGATGATCCCGGTTTGACGGACTCTGGTTTGACGGAACGTTCAACCGGTACCGAGTCGACGAATGCGGCCGAATCCATCGTCGTCTCCATCGCCACCGACTCACCGGAACTGGCGATCGAAATCCATTGTCACGGCGGTAACGCCGCGGTCCAAAGGATCATTGCCGATCTCGCCCGGGTGGGCGTCCCGCAGGCGTCTGCGTCGGTGCCAGCACCTTTGCTTGGTCCGGCGTCGCAATCGTTGTTGCAGCGGGAAGCATTGGCGATGTTGTCGCGATGCACCACCGAGCGCATCGCGGCGATCGCGATGGACCAGGTTCGCGGTGCGATGGATGACTGGTTCGAGTGCTGGGCGTCGCGTCTTGAGTGGGAAGTGAAGTCCAAGGAGACGAGTCCCCGGTCGCTGGTTGAATTGCGACTCGAGGCGCAAGAGCTTGCCCGTCGAGGCCTGGTCGGTGTACGGCTGGAGACTCCGTTCCGCGTGGTCCTTGCGGGCCCGCCCAATGTTGGCAAGAGCACGTTGATGAATCGCCTGGTCGGCTGGGATCGCAGCATTACATTTGATAGCGCCGGGACCACGCGCGACATTCTTCACGCATCGACGGTGTTGGATGGGATCCCCATTCGATTGACCGACACCGCGGGGTTACGACGGTGCGACGAAGCGATCGAGCGTGAAGGGATTCGCCGCAGCCACCTTGAGATCCAATCTGCCGACGTCGTCGTGATGGTTCGAGATCGGATTGATCCTGCGGAGTCGCAAGACGGTCCCAGTGGTGATCCGCAAGGATGGATATGGGTGCTCAACAAATCCGACCAGCTCAGCCAGACTGACCATCGCGCTGCCAAGCAACGGCCGCTGGACATTCTTACCGTGGCAACCACCGGCGAGGGAATTGACGAATTGCAGCGACGGATTGTGGCTGCGATCGATCGTCGCTTACCGGCTCGGGCTGCCGCGGTTCCTATTTCGCAGCGGCAATTGGCAATTATCGAAAAACTTGGTGAGGTCCGGTCGACCGCCGAAGCCGTCGGATTGTTGCGAGAATTGAACGGTCCCGTCCTGAAAATGCCAAGGAAACCGGCCGAAAGGCCTTGCTGAGGTTGCCCCAGATCGATAAATTCCCCCGTTCCTCGCTGTAACTATTGGGCGAGGCTTCTCGCTCGAATGCCGTTATTTTCTAGGCTTTTGCGAGCGGAATCCGCATTCACACATTAACCCCAGTCGTTTTCCGTGGTGGCTCAACGCACTTTCATGGCCAAACCGGGCCAAGTTCAACAACAATGGCACATCGTGGATGCCTCGGACGAAGTTCTCGGCCGATTGGCGAGCGATATCGCCGTTGTTTTGATGGGCAAACATCGTCCCGAATACACTCCCCATTGCGATTGTGGCGACTATGTCATCGTCACCAATGCGGATAAGGTGGTCATGTCGGGTCGCAAGATGGAAGTACGGCACTACACTTGGTACACCGGCCATCCGCAATTGCGTTTGGAAAGCTATGGCGATCGCCAAGCTCGCAAACCCGAAGATTTGATCTATCACGCCGTTCGCCGCATGTTGCCCAAGAACAAGTTGGCCTACCAGATGATCAAGAAGCTCAAGATTTACTCGGGGACTGAGCATCCGCACACGGCACAACAGCCCGTGGAATTGAAGCGCAAGAGCAAGAAGATTACGTCGAACTAGCCTTGCTCGATTGAGTCGACTGGCGCGATACGCTGTCACATCGTTCATCTAAACAACAATAAAAACCCACTTTTTGCAACGTTTGAATTCATGGTCGTTAAGAAGGATAAGATCAACGGCGATTACCTGGGCACAGGCCGCCGCAAGAGCAGCGTCGCTCGCGTTCGAGTTCGTCCTGGAAGCGGAACGATCACGATCAACAAACTGCCGATCGAACAATACTTCGTCAACGTGCAAGACCGTGCCGCGGTTTTGTCGACATTGGCAATCGCCGGTGCAAGCGACAAAGTGGACGTGCTCGTTCGCGTCGCAGGCGGTGGTTTGACTGGCCAAAGCGGGGCTGTCCGAATGGGACTTGCTCGTGCACTCGTCGGTTTTGACGAAACGACCCACGATGTCCTTCGCGAAGGCGGATTCCTCACTCGGGATTCACGCATGAAAGAACGTAAGAAATACGGTCTCCGCGGTGCCCGTCGAGGCGTCCAGTTCAGCAAGCGTTAATCACGTTCGCTGTCCCCAAAATCACGAAACGAATGCAGTTTTGCTGCATTCGTTTTTTTATTCTTCAGCCATGCAATTGGGCTGAAACCCCATGCTCTGCGTTGGCTCCTCCGGACGACCGCGATCGACGACCGTTGGCTGGCAGGTTATTTCGGGAGAGAAAACGACACGCGGAATTGACCCGACATTCATGTCGCGGGGGATGACTTTTCACAGGTTGAGTGGTATAACTTGTGCTCAATGCTCTCAGGGGATTTTTTGTTTGGAGTCCCCCAATAGTTCGTTGGCCAATCACTTTAGGTTGGCAATGATTTGCCACGGCGAACTAGAATCGCGGGCGAATCATAAATCCATGCTGTGACGACGTGTCTTAGCGAGCGATCGTCATTCGTTTCGAGAGAAAGTAACTTGGGAAAGAAAGAAGAGGCCTTCGAGGTCGAAGGTACTGTCACACAAGCACTTGCGAACACGCGATTTCGTGTCCAGTTAGAAACTGGTAGCGAAGTCATGGCGCACGTCGCCGGACGGATGCGCAAGCACTTTATTCGTATCGTTCCGGGCGACAAGGTCCGCGTCGAACTATCGCCCTACGATCTGACCAAGGGCCGCATCGTCTATCGTGAGCGATAGGCGGCAATCTTTAATCGCCCAGCAACAATCTTTGGGGCTCGATGCAAAAAACGGCTGACTTCTAGGCAACTACGGTACGGAAAAACCGTCCAGTAGCGTTGCCACGCCGGAAAGTAGTGGCTGCGGATGTTGTTTTGAATGTCAGTGGTGAGTCCGCGCTGGAATGCAACGTACGGTCGCATGTGCAATGTGCGGAAACCGTGCAACCACTCCAAATCGAATGCATGATCCCAGGGCAAATTCATTTTCCCCAGATGCTTGATCATGGCTTGGGCCGCGTGCCGGTTGACGATGTAAGCTCCCGCACCTTTTTGGCGAGTAATCGGCAAGCCCAGTCCATGGTTCTCATTCAACGCGATCCAAGAATAGACCGTGCCAACGTTCACGCTGCTCAGTCGCAGCATATCCCATTCATGGGAATACTCGACCGATCGTGCGATCGCCTCTTTCGCACCCGGGCGGAAATCAACGTCGTCCTCGATAATTAGTCCGTGTTCGTCGCCCGATTTCAAGAACGTTTCCAGTGCGAGCAAGTGACTCAGGTAGCAACCCACTTCTGCATCCACTCGCCGGCGACCCTGGCGACGGATGTAGCCCGATTCATCGAATTGCGGATGCGGATACTCGAGTTCTCGACCTAGTACGGCTTCAATTCGAACCAGTTCGAGATCGAGCTTTTTGACAGAGTCGACGGCAAGCTGGAGTCGGTCTTCGCGGCAGGCAAGGTTGATCACATAGGCCTTCATGTTTACCTCACGTCGTTAAGCGGCATCGCGGAATTCTTGCGAGTTCGGATTCACTTGCTCCGACTCCGACCCGGCGGGAAAAGGAACGATGATTTGATTCTTTGGAACATGGTGCGATCCATCGGTGGGGACGGACACGCCGGCACGCTGACCACGATAAGTCCAGTAGATCCCCAATAACTCGCCGATAGCCTTCACAAAATCCGTCGACTTGATTCGCGAGCCCGGAATCTCTCGCCACTCGTTCAGCGGCATCTCGTATAGTTCACCACGCGACGAGCCCTTCCCACGCTGGACGTTGTAACGAGCCAGGAACTCGACATCGAATAGCCAACGCGACGAAAATCGCGACGAAAAGAGTTGCCGTGACAAACTCGTCGACCGGAACATTTTTAGTCCGCATTGGGTGTCTCGGATTCGAGTGCCGAGCACGCACGATGCCGCCAAAGCAAACAGTTGGCCGAGCCAATATCGCGTGCGACGTCGATCAATGCGACGGCCCAGTAACCGAATTCGCGAACCGAGCACGACATTGACCCGAGGGTTCTCATCCAGTGTTTGGATCATACGCGGCAACTCCTCCAGCGGTGTCGCCAAATCCGCGTCAAGGAACGCGACGTAGTCGTTGCCGCTATCGAAAGCAAGCAACATGCCTTGGCGAACCGCTTCGGCCTTTCCCTGGTTATGCGTCAGTCGCAAACTGCGAAACTGCGCCGGCCAATCACGAGAGAGTCGCTCCAAAATTTGCGGTGTCGAATCTCGGCTGCCATCGTCAACCAATAGAAAGTCGATTTCAGGATGCGACTGCGCAAACTGCAAGAAGCGTCCGACCGGCAGTCGTTCGGCTTCGTTGTAACACGGCACGACAACCGTAAGGCATGTCATCAATGCACCTCTTCGGCGGTTGGTCGGGCAACATGTGGAATAAGACCGGACCGCATGGCCACGCTCGCATCGTCGCCAGGAACAATTCCGATTCCGACGACCAGCGGTTTGACAGCGGCGGAGCTATTCCAATTCAAAACGATGGGATCGCCCAAAATAAGATTCGGAAATCGTTTGAGCACGTCGTCGGACGCTCGCGATCCATTGCCGGAAAGACTGGACGCATCCCAGACGATCGCGCCGCCTCGCGTGGCCAAATCGTCGTCGCTCGTCCAGGGCGAATAGTGAGAGGTCAAGTTGATAAAGACACTCGGCCGCGCCCGACTGTACAGCGCGACGTTTCCGGCCTCCCACCAGTCGCCGGCAATGATCTCCAGCGGTTCACTCGAAACGCTTTGCCACCGCCGCTCAACTTCGTCCGCTAAAGCTTGGCCGGGAAAGTGAATGCGCGCCGCGCGGCCGCGAACGAATGGACCCGAAATGCCGATGACAACGAACAATAAAGCGAAGGCCGCGCCCACCACAGAACTTGCAAGTGAAACTCGACGATAAACTCGTTCGGTGCCGACAGATTGAAACAGGACCAACAGCAAAAGCCCCAAGTAGGTAAACATCGGTGAGCCCCACGCGGATCTCAACCGAGCACCCGTGAGCGCCGAAGCGATGGTCACGATGATCAAGGGGCCAACCACCACGGCGAGCAAAAAGCTGCGCTGGAAATACTGCTCACCCGACAAAGATCGCAGTTTCCATCTCCAACCAAGCAACGGAACGCTGAGCAGCAGCATCGCTGAGACCGCAAGGAGTTGCATCAGCAAGAACTCCACCGGGTGCGACAAATGATGGAGAAGACTCGATTCGCTCGCGGATCGCTCCCGCAGATACTTGATGGTTAAAAAGTCGTGTTGGACCAGCCAAATCAAATGGGGCATGAAGATCAACGTCGCCAGCGCGAGGGCCAGATACGGACCCGGCGTGCGCCAAACTCGGCGCGTCTGCGGCTGGATCGCCGTGAATGCGATCATCGACATAGCCAACAGCGCGATGTCGTATTTGCTCAGTAGGCTCAACCCGACCGCAGCGCCCAATGCTATCCAGTCGCGTTTTCGATTTTGAGTGACACAGCCATAAAACGACAATATTGCCAGCGCCCAGCAAGCTTTGGCGGGCAGGTTGTTGTTCAAATCGATGGATGAAAAATGGTAGTACGTGCACGCTTCGAGCATCATGACCGACGCCAATGCAGGCCAAGGCTCGAGGAATTGCTTCGCCAGTCGCCACACTGACCAAAAACAAACCACCACCAGCAGTTGAGAGCCCAGATGCAGCGGCCAAGTGACTGGTCCGAACATCGCCACCGATGCTTCGCTAATCCAAGCCGGCAGAGGAGGATGCTTGTAGTAGCCCCACTGCCACTCATGTCCCCACAACACCATCTCGACGGTGTCGAGTGTCGCGTTGGGTTGTGCAATCAAGGGCGCCGCCGTCCAAATCACGAGATGGGCCAGCACCAGCATCCCAAACAGACGCGTCGTTGTCCGCGTTGCTCGCGCTCGTTCCGTCGTTTCGATGCGAACCGCGTCCATCAGCCGATGAGTTCCCGCCACCAGGTATCGATCTTCCTCGCCCTGCTGCCTCCCAGCAGCATCGCTGGAGAATAGAAAGACTAGGTGGTTGGGGACAAGATCATTCGCGAGCCATGTTGACGCACGCAGCAGCAACGCGAAGGGGTGCCCATGCAGCTTGCAAAAGAAATAGTTCGAGATTTGATCGTCGAACCGCGTGGAGGCGAAATCGCCTAATGCGGTTCGTACTTGGCGAAAATCATTTTGCCAGCATTGGTTTGAAGCGTGCTGGTCACACGCACGTCGAGCTCTTGGCCGATCCGATTGCGAGCACCTTCGACCACGACCATCGTACCGTCGTCCAAGTAGCCGATCCCCTGCTCGGCACCCTCACCCGCCTTGATGATCTTGGTGCGAAACGTTTCGTCCGGCAAAAAGACGGGACGCAGCGAATTGCTGATCTCGTTCAAGTTGATCACGGGAACATTGTGAAGCTTGGCAACTTTATTGAGGTTGAAGTCGCCGGTGACAATCTTGCCCTCGAGGTGTTTTGCCAATAGCACCAATTTCAAGTCGACCGTTTGACCGGCGAGTTCTGGGAGTTCACGATCAAAGATCACCAGATCGACACTGTCATCCGCCCGCAGACGATTGAGCACGTCCAGGCCGCGCCGTCCACGAGTACGCCGCAATTTGTCGCTGCTATCCGCGATCGCTTGCAACTCGGAGAGCGCAAATCGCGGCATCACCAGTTGGTTGTCGAAAACGCCGGTGCCGACCAGATCCGCGATTCGTCCATCGATGACCACACTCGTGTCCAACACGAGCGGCTTGAATCCTTTGACTTCGCGAACAAACTCCACGTACGGAATGAGAAAGCGAAAATCGTCCTTGGTCTGAAGCAAGACGCTGGTACAGATATAGCAAAGGATTAGCCCGATCACGAGCTGTAAACCACCGGTCGCGAGTGTGGGACTCAGCAGCGGCGCGATCGCGATCCACATAATGTACGTTAACAAGACACCGATCAGCACGCCAAAGTAGATTGCCGAGATCGTGTCGATTCGTTTGCGTGGGACATAAATATCGCCGACAACCATCACCGTCGAAAGCAACAAAATCGCGATGAACGTCAACCACGGGACCCACACCGGCGTGTCGCTGGGCAGACCCGAGACAATGATGGTCGAAACGCCACCGGCGCAAATCAGGAACACGCAGCGAAGAATGATCAAAGCCATAAAATCGGCTCCCGCCGATGGGGAGGTCACTCAAGGTTGAGGTCGTTGGATGGAAAGATTGTATGCCAGCCGCCGCCGCCCCCCCAGGGGATCGAAGCCGCAGCCCGTCGATAGGTTCTCGAGCTTGTGACGCTGTTTGCGAGCTCGCCACGCTTCCTTAGATTACATCATTATCGACGATCTGGTTCCCGCCGACGTCAAGCGGGGCGAATATGTCCGCTAATCGCTTCACTACTACCGAATCATGGCTACTCACCCCATCCGTCGGGATCATCCCGCCCGCTGAGGAGCAGTGAGAAAATGACGCTTTTATCTCGACGCACCCTCATCCAGGGACTCGGGGCTTCCGTCGGATCGCTGGCAATTCCCGATGCGTGGGGGCGAAAACCGCAGATTGGTTGGCAGCACCCGACACCCGAACAGCTACCGTTATTGCAGCCACCGATATCGCAGCAACCGATATCGCATCGAGCCAAGGCGACCGCGGTCATCGTTCTGTTCATGGAAGGTGGTCCCAGCCATCTGGACACGTTCGATCCGAAACCGATTCTGCGGAAATGGCACCTCGGCGATTGTGACAGCCGCCCGCGCGTCGACGCACCGCCAAAAGTCTTTCTCGCAAGTCCATTCACGACCCGAAAAGTTGGACAATCCGGGATCGATATGTGCGCGGCCTGGAAACATCTCGCGGCATCGCACGTCGCGGACGAATTGTGCCTGTACCGAGGATGCTGTCCCGATTCGGCTTCGCATCCACAGGCCTTGTTAGGATTCAATATTGGTAGCCAGCGAGGCACCGCGGGCCAGGATTTGGTTGGCCAACCTGCGCTAGGATCTTGGGTTGCCTATGGATTAGAAACCGATCATCAAGACGTTCCCGCGTTTGCGGTGATGACCGATCCAACGCTTCCCCAGGCCGGTCCAGCCAATTGGTCTCACGCGTTCTTGCCGGAACGTTGTCGAGCCGCTCACATTCACCCCGCTTCATTGCCAAAATTCGACCCAACGATTGTCGACCTCCGCCACGAATCGGAATTGACGCGTCGGATGTATGGAATCGACCGCCAAGCGACCAAGAAGTTTGGCGAACAATGTTTGCGTGCCCGTCGGCTGGTTGAAAACGGAGCTCGATTCGTACAACTTTATTCGGGCGGTTGGGACAGTCACGATTTGCTTCACCAAAGCCACGCGTCACGAATCGCCAGTGTGGACCAGCCCATCGCGGCACTCATTCATGATCTCAAGCAGCGCGGAATGCTCGATCAAACGCTGGTTGTCTGGACAGGAGAATTTGGACGCTCGCCGGAAAGCGACCCGAGTAAGGGGACAAGCGGACTGGGCCGAGATCACAACGCCAACGCAATGAGCATGTGGTTTGCGGG
Source organism: Pirellulaceae bacterium (assembly GCA_041741195.1). Taxonomy (GTDB): domain Bacteria; phylum Planctomycetota; class Planctomycetia; order Pirellulales; family Pirellulaceae; genus JBBSJZ01. The sequence continues at coordinate 39,149 of JBGSKM010000001.1, read as the reverse complement.
TGGCGGAACCAAGCGTGGGGCGATTGTAGGAGCGACCGACGAGGTGGGCGCATCCGCGGTCCAGTGCGTTCACCGCATCCGTGACGTTCACGCCACCATCTTGCACCTACTCGGTCTTGATCAAGCCGCGCCAGCTTGCATCAACGAAGATCATCCTGGCCAATGTTCACTGGGTGGCGAAGTGATCAAAGAGCTACTCGCATAGCTAAACTACTCGCGTCGCTAGGCGCGTGTTTCAACTCAAGCTTTGAAAGGGCGACAGACAAATCGTCGGCTGCGGACGCGAGCAAAGTGTTCGGACCATGACGATGGTATCTCGAAACTCCGGTAGAAAGTGCAAAGGAAACCGAACCGGAAATGTCACCCCCGACTTGATGGCGCTGGCGATCTGATCATCACGGACGAAAACCACTCCCAAGCATGTCGAACGATGCGACTCGTCACGTTGACTGTGACCGAAGCGACCGTGCTGGATGTCCACACAGGCGTAACCGAGGTGTATTCACGACGATACCGACCATGACAAAAACCGGGAGCCATCCAAACAACATGCCGACCGGAAAAAATTTGAAGACGAACGGGTGCGGCTCCCGTTTGGGTAATCGCTAGCGCCGAGCCCAGTTTCGAGAGTTGAAGCGTGGTCTGGTATCAGGCCCGTACAACGCCATGTCGAATGTGGTCTGTTCCACTTTGGTGGACATGGTGTTTGCAAAAAGGTGCCTTTGGTTAGTGCCGCTGACAATCGGTGTGCATTGCTAAACCTAATCTGGCAGCAACAGCGCTTTTGCTTATTTCCTCCGCCGCGTTACTGGGGGACTCTGTTTGTCGGTGTGTTCGACAAACTCCAAACCTGAATGGTTCCCGAGTGATCGCATGCCCAAAGTTCGTCGTTCAATGGCGAGAACGCACAATCCCAGTAGGGTGCATGGCGTGGGTCTGAATTTGGGTTATGCAGCGTTATCATCAGGATCCCGGAAGTCGGTTCCCAGAAACGCAGGGTACCGTCCCACGATGCACCAAGCAATCGGCGGCCATCGCTCGACCAGCCAAGTCCACGGATGTCGTGATCGCCGCCTTGGAATTCCGAAATCTGCTTGCCAGCTTGATAATCCCAGACCCAGATCTGGCCCGTCGATGTTGACCCTGCCGCCCACGGTTTAGACGGGTGAAATACAACGTCCCGAAATCCGCCGGGCACCACAGGCATTGCTCGAAGGAATTGATCCTCGTGCGGGTTCCAAAATCCTACATTTGGCTTCGCCGCCGCAAGAAGTTGACCATCGAGACTCCACCGAACTTGCTCCACGGGACCTTCCGTCTGCCATGATTTGATTGTCTGGTACGTGCTTGTGTCGATGAGGCGCACATTGGCATCGGCCCCGCCGGAAAGCAGTAGAGTCTTCTCAGGATGCCAGTCGATTCCCCAAATCGGCGCATCGGAGAGCTTTGTCGTATGAGCCGACTGGAGCGTTTTGCTATTGAGAAACGAGACTGTGCCGTCGCTGCAACTCACGGCGAGGACCGAATCGTCTGGACTCCAGCAGACGTCTTCACAAAAGGCCCCCTGGGAACTGACCGTCGATTCAGCAATAGGTTCCTTGGATAGCGTGTTCCACAGGACCACACGCCCATCGAAGCCGACCGATGCAATCCGTTTGCCCTCGGAATCGAAGGCAAATCGACGTACGATTCCACCGTGTTGCAACTGTTGCGGATGCCCCGGGACGCCCTCGGAACGATGAACGATGAAGGCGCCGCCGACATTCGTGCCGCAACCAACATGGCGACCATTTGACGAAAAGCTTAGTAACGACGCGCTCGCGTCAAGCCGTTCGTAAACCAGCTCGGTTTTCTGGGTCGATTGGGACATCAATATCAATCGATTGGAACTGTCAACGATCGCGATCGAATCCGTGTTAGGCGACGCCGCAATTTGTCGTATGTCCAAGGTGCTGTTGATGGTTTGGGTGTTTGCGGTCACCGTATCAACCCCAACAATTCCAAATTGTCCCGCAAGTAGTAGTTGGTTCTCGGTTGACCACGCGAATGACGTGACGTGAAGCGACGATGGCGTCACGTAGGAGATCTCCGGCGCCTCGACCTTCCAAACCGCGACACGTCCGTCATTGGTGTCGATCGCGAGCTGGTCAGGATCGGTCGACCAACGCAAGTGCTGGGCATCAGGAAACCGCTGCTCGCAAACAAAGGTTCGCGCGTTTTCGCTGTTCGGATCGATCGCAGCAAGTTGACCGTTTCTGGACAGCACCGCAATCAGTGATCGATCATGATTGAAACGTGCGAGGGTAGGGTCCTCGACGGGGGATGGTAACGGCGAGTCGTCGCCGTCAAAACTTTTCCGCCATAAAATCTTACCATCGGTGGTGAGCAGTAGCAGGCTGCCCGAGTTTTCATGAACATCAAAGTCTTGAATGTCTGATTGAATCACTGCAGATTCAGACGAAAAGTTGCCCCACGGCGTGAGACGCAGTGTTTCATCCTGCTGCAGGACCAGGCAACTTTGTTGCGAATCGATCCATACCAAGCGATGAAATGCACCACGCGTACCTGAATTGACGAACATTATCTGCTCATCAAGTTGATGTTTCAATCGCTTCCAAACCCAATCGCGGCGCCGCGTTGCCCGGAGTAATCGGTGCGCCCGTGCGAGATTTCCATCGGCAATATCTTTGCCAGCACGTTGTATTTTCAACGCTTCGAGCATGTCAGAGGCCTGTGCCGCTTGATCGGCCAGGAAACCCTGCGAGGCAATTGCGGATTGGCGGGCCAATCTCGCTTCAGTTGCCTGTTTCAATGCGTCTGCCAAAGCGTTGTCCTTGGCAACGATCGCCGTCCTGAGCTGTTCTAATACTTTTTCCCTTTCGCTGCGAAAGCGAGCCTCGCGGCTTACATACACCACTGAGAAAGCAACCATTAGAACTGCGAACAAGCACGTCCCACAAAGAAGTGCGGCGCCCGTGCGATTTCGACGGCACCACTTACCGGCTCGACTAAGTCGCGATACGGGCCGCGCAGAAATCGGCAGCCCATCCTGAAACAATCGCAAATCGTTATCGAGTTCTTGGGCTGACGAATAGCGATGTGCCGGATTTTTTTGGATGCACTTGAGACAAATGTTTTCCAAGTCCAGCGGGATCGCCTGATTCAGGCTGCGAGGAGCAGGCGGATCGTTGTGGATGACTTGCCGGAGCAGCAAATGCGGCCGGCCTTGGAATGGTAGGCCGCCGGTTAACATTTCAAAAAGGAGGACACCTAGTGAGTAGATATCACTGCGTGCGTCGACAAGGTGCGAGGTGCCGCGAGCCTGCTCGGGTGACATGTACGCGGGAGTACCCATCACGGTTCCATCGAGTGTTTGCGTTTCTTCGGATTGCATGTGCTTGGCCAGTCCAAAATCCATTACTCGCAACCGGCGCTCTCGGTCGATCATTACATTGGCTGGCTTTAGATCCCGATGGACGAGGCCACACTCGTGCGCATGATGCAAGGCAGTGGCCAACTGTCTTGCAAACGTGACTACTTCACCGATGGAGAGGGCACGATTTTTCAAAAAGTCGCGAAACTCACTCCCGTCGACATACTCCGAAACGATGAACACGCCCTGTTCCGTCTTGCCAACTTCGATGACTCGCACAATTCCGGGATGGTCAAGTCGCGCCAGTGCGCGTGCCTCTTTCAAAAAACCATCGCGACGATTTGGTCCAACCACGGTGCTCTTGGGCAACTTGATCGCGACCGTTCGATGAAGCGTGGTATCGATGGCCTTCCAAACCGACCCAAAACCGCCCTGCCCTAGCTGCTTCGTCAATTGGTATTTACCAATCACATATTCAACCGAATCGCTGTCGCTTCCCGACTGATGCTGGACAGCGGGGGACGATGGCTTCTCAGTTTCCACAAACGACCAAGTCGAAAAACTCCCTTGGCTCGAACCCGCTTTGCAACCGCAGAGTGGGCAGGACGAATCCTGCTGCTCCGAGTCCGCGGGAAATTCGTGGTCGCAGTGCTCACACGTAGGCATGATTTGAAATGTTCATAATTGCGAAACGCTGGATACGCAAATGCCGTCGAGAACCATGGCCGCGCAGAACCCGTCCCAAAACGGCGAGCCGACGGCGCTCGCCGCCGGCCTTTCAACGGCACTCGGATAAGCTTTTAAGGTACGTCTAAGACGATGTCGCCTCGTCCATCGCCGTGTATCAATTTGTACTTCCCTTGTTGGTCTTGCAAATCCGGGCCGATGGAATAGACGATCGATTTACCTTGGACGGTAGCGACTTTTAATGGTTGGCCGCTGCAAGGATCGATTCGCATCGACTCAGTCGGCACGAACTGGCTAATATCGGTTATCGATTGTCGATTTTGTTGCTGCCACAATGCTAACGCCAGACTAGCGTACACAATCCGACGTACGGCGATCGTCATCGCTAGATCATGCAGATATTCGTGCGATTGCATGGCTGGCAGTTGTGATAGTAGCGAGGGCGGTTGATCGGCACGAAATGACGTGTTGATTTCTTGAATCGGAATGAGCGAAAGCACGGGTTTGCGAGCCGCCAGAGCGTCATCACCAAAACCATCGATTACCGCAATGATTTTCTGGCATAGGATCACGCACTCGTCAAACGCCGCTCTTGCCGAGTTCTGGTCCATGATCAACAGATTGTTAATGATCAATTGCTGGGGTGGTGACAAATTCGAGTTGACGTTGGGCCTTCCCGAAGTTGTTATTGGCATGAAGATTTCTTGTGCCAACCGAAGCAAGTTGTCTTCGTCGCGTGTCGCTGCGTAGTCAAGCAAATACTCAATCGTGATCGCACTTCTCGCGATCGCCTGACGAAGTCGATTCACGCTACAAAGCCGATCGTGCTGTTCGAGAATTTCGAACACCATTCGAAATTGCTCGGCCGACAGCGTGCGAGTGAGAAGCACGGATCCGATGGTGCGCAGCAGTGCTTGCTCAACGTCGGGAACGAACATCGCAATGTTGGCTGATCCTTGGTGTAAGTCGCGGATCAAACGCAGTGCGGCTTTGAGTTCGAGGATCACTTGGTCAGTCGGATGATCAAGAGCCGCTGACGAAGCGCGGGATTCAATGAGCATGCAGAAATGGCCCGCGGCGATGCGAAGGGTCGCTTCGTCGCTGACTACGGGTATTGAATAGAAGCAGCACCCTTCGAGTTGTTGTGCGGCAATGATCTGGTACACCAGAGTGTTGAATTCGTCGAGTTCGCTCTTTCGGGGATGTAGCTCATTTCCGCGGTCGCTGATCGCTGTGTTTTCGATGTGAATCGCACTGTTCCACTGAATGATTCGACTGCTATTGGTTGATGCGTTCGCTGATCGGATGGCCTTTTGCGGCTCGTCGATGTCAAGCAGATTGACGAGTGAAGCGTTGATCGCTGACAACGCAGCCAGATATTTCGGTGCGGCATTCTGCTCGGGCGGCACTTCGCGATAGGCAATGTCCAACAGTGCTTTGATGCGGTCGTATCGATCGCGTTCAATGAATTCTTTGGTCGATGCGAGACGAGGTCCCGGGGGATAGGTCCCTATTCGTACTTGATCGCTTTCGGGAGGTCCCGCGACTTGGGCAGCAACGCTGCTGTCGTTCGTGACATCGTCAAGTTGTGGTTCTAACGGGCTGGTGGCGACGGGCGACGTGCTGTCGGTCGGAAGTATCGCCCAGATCACTGCGCTTCCCACGATTAGAATTGCCAATGCGCTCGCCGCGATGAATGCGTTGGTTTGGATGCTCCGACTTTTTGCCAGTTTTTTAGTGGGAGAAACTCGCGGGCGAAATGTCTGGGTAGCAGTGCTTGATTGGCCGGCTGCGTTGGTCGTTTTCGAAGTGTTGGACGTCGAGCCAAGCGGATTCGCCGTCGTGCTCTGCGTCGCTTTGCGAAGCTCGGACGCTTGGGCAGAGATCTTCAACTTGACCCCACATTTTGGGCAGGTAACGATGCCATGACCGCGAAATCGAATCACGTTTCCGCATGGACACTGTAGCTTGCGTATCGTCGCATCCTTTGGCGGCATCGTCGCTTCCCGTTGTAGTGCTGGCACCGTACCGCACTTGAGTTTATTGACTGCCCGATCCAGTTCCTAGAGTTCTCGTAAGAATATTGCGACGAGCTTGCGACGGGGCTGGGTTCTTGATCGGTTTCCGCATTTCTCAATCGCGGCATTGAACACTTCATCGCTGTCGTATTGTTGTCCAGTCGATCACCGACGAAGCAAAGATTGGTGACGGCTGGTCACCTAAACTCAGTGACTTGGCCTTCAATACTAAGCGTGGGTGTTAGCAGGGGTCTGCGAGCATGATTGGAGACGTTCGCATTGAAGACATGGACTCGACTGGTCTGTGCCAATTAATCATTGTCGATCCGACACGCAGTCAACACTCAACGCAGGCAGTCGTATTTGGTCAGGAAATCCGGGTTCTGTCGGAGATCCTTGCCAAGCAATTTTAGAGGGTCATGCCACAGCGGTTGGCGGCTTCGATGATGGCGAGTTGGGTGCCGCCGTAGCGTCGCAGGTCCCATTCACCCGGTGGAAGCTTGGTCGCGTCAAAGAACTTGTCCATCTCCGCGACGAGCATGCTGCCCGGGGGAGCGTTCTCGAGCGTCATGAGAATGATACGACTGAGCTCGTCGAGGTTGTCCGTCCACATGATATAGGGTGGCGCGAGCATCACGACCCAGGGCGTGTCCGTTTCGGGGGGCGCGAGCAAGCGGTTGGCCCATCGGAATGCATCGCCGGTGTGAATGGTCAGCTTGTCTGACACGCCGAGCGACTCGGCGGTATCACGAATGTGGCGGGCCGCCGTTCTCGATTGTTCCACGGTAATCGCCGACGCGGCACCACGGCTGAGCGATTCGAACGCCAGGGCTCCGGTGCCTGCGAAAAGGTCAAAGCAAATCGCCCCTTTGACTCCGATGCCGATGATGTTGAACAAACTTTCGCGAACGCTGTCCTTCATCGGCCGAGTGAACGCGGCACCGTGATAATGCACCGTTCTCCCACGCATCGTGCCGCCGATGATCCGTAGACTGAGCGGACGCACCTTGACAGGCCGTTTGGGTTTGCCGGCCGGTTTTTGCGACTCATCTCGGGTGTGCAATCCGTCCGCAAAAGAACGGGTGTCGTTTCTTCGTTTCATGAGCTCTAGTATAGCGACCTGGCGTGTTCTGGCATCTCCCAATCAAACCATCGGGCTGCTCGCCGCGTACCACCGCACAGGAGACGCCACGAACGCGTTGTCCGACCGGCATCCGCAGGGTTTCTTTCGTTTTGACGTCTCGTTTCACGTAATGATCTGATGCTCCGACACTTTTCCATCGTTGTGCTGTCGCTCACATTCGCGACGTTGACTCAAGCGGTCCTGCCCAGCACGGGTTGGTCGCAAGATCCGTCTTCGCCCGAAATCGACGTTGCGGAATCGCCAGCACCGTCGACGGCGCAACCCGAATCTGGTGCCGAGCCCGCAGAATCTGGTGCCGAGCCCAGTTCGGCTACGGAGCCCTCGGCTGCCGAACCTATGGACCGTGCCGCAGCGGCACCGGTCGAGGAAATCGAGCTGACCGACGAAGAAAAGGCGCTCATTGCTGTGTTCGAAGCCGACCGAGTCAAGTTGGCCGAATTGGTGGGTGACATGCGAGCCATTTATGTTCGCACCATGAACGGCGTTGAATCGTCGGGAGGCGTCGTTAAATATCGTGAGATCCGAAATGCCGTACGCGAGCAATTCAACGCGACCTACCAATCCGCGCTAGCCATCATCCGACAAATCCCTCACGAGGAAGCCGTCTCGTTCATTGCCACCTGGGTTCAACATCGTGAGACACTTGACATCTACGACCGCGATACCTTTGAGGGGGCAGCGAGACTAATTGACGGCGGAGTGAACTACATGTTCCTGTTTCTCGCCGGAGCCAGATCGGCGGTGGTGAGCGGGGATTTCAAGCAAGCGAAAATGTTGTTCGAAGCCATGGATAAGGAAAAACTCGAGAAACACGATCAGAGTTTGTTCTATCAGCTTGAGGAGCTGGAAAAGAATTGGAAACAGGAGCAGGAAGCACTCAAGGCCGATGCGGAAAAAGCAAATCTACCTCAGGTGCGATTGGTCACGACGCGTGGCGAAGTGGTGGTGGAGTTGTTTCTTGATGATGCTCCCCAAACGGTCGCGAATTTTATCAGTCTCGTGGAAGACGGTTTTTACGACGGGCTGGAGTTCTACCAGGTGGTCGACCACCTGCTCGCGTTGACCGGAGACCCATCGGGGAACGGCTCAGGCAGTACCGGAAAATTTGTCCCGGATGAACACGACCGTCCGAACCGTCGATTGCCGATGCGAGGCTCGCTGGTGATGGCCAAGTTGCCGATGGGAGAGGCCGGCGAATTCGTACCCAATTCCGGCAGTTCGCAATTCGCGATCCTGTTCTTGCCGCTTGCGCAACCGATGGATCAAACCATTTTTGGGCGAGTGATCCAAGGAATGGACGTCGTGTCGTCGCTGCGTCGTGTCGATCCTCACAAAGAAAAGAAAAAAAACGAGGTCCAAGTGCCTCCGGATCGGATTCTCACGGCCGAAGTGATCCGTCGGCCGGAAACGTTGCCAGAAGTCCACTATGTGAATCCTGGTGGCCCCGCAGCCGGCAAGCCGATCGATCATCCATGACTTGCTAGTTTGTATCGATGTCTCGTACCGGTTATGCTAACGCGTCTATGAAGAACCAGCCGAACACGCCAGAACGACCACTCGCCGACGGATCCTCGCGTCGCAATTTCATCAAGGGCAGTGGGCTAATTCTCGCGGGCAGTGCCATCGTCGGTGGCCAGCTAAAAGTGGCCCGTGCGGCACACGTGTTCGGCTCGGATACCATCAAGCTCGGCCTAGTCGGTTGCGGTGACCGGGGCACGTCCGCAGCGATCGAAGCGCTCAATACGTCGCAAGGACTGGGTTGGAGTCCCCGGGATGCTGCTTCGGGTGAAGTACGGCTAACCGCCATGGCAGACGTTTTTTCCGACCAGCTCCAATCATCGTACCGTACGATCAAGAGCCAGCATCCGTCACGAGTCGATGTGGATGAGGCTCGGTTTGTTGGCTTGGACGCATACCAGCAATTATTAAACACCGATGTCGATGTGGTGATCCTGGCTACACCCCCAGGTTTTCGACCCATGCAATTCGAAGCGGCGATCGCCGCGGGCAAGCATGTGTTCATGGAGAAGCCGGTCGCCACGGATGCACCCGGAGTTCGTCGGGTTCTTGCGGCGGGCGAACTCGCGAAAGAAAAGGGCTTGGCGGTCCAAGTTGGTCTCCAGCGACGCCACGAAGTTCGTTACCGCCAATGCATCGACCAATTGCACAGCGGAATCATCGGTGACCCGATCTTCGCGAGGGCGTACTGGAATGGCAGTGGCGCTTGGAGCCGACCGAGAACAAAAAATCAAACCGAATTGGAGTACCAGTTACGCAATTGGTACTACTTCAATTGGCTTTGCGGGGATCATATCAATGAGCAACACATTCATAACCTTGATGTGATCAATTGGCTGATGAAATCGCATCCGGTGGAGGCGCAGGGCCAGGGCGGACGCGAAGTTCGAAAGGGCGAAAACACTGGCGAGATATACGATCACCATATGGTCGAATATGTCTACGAAGGCGGCACTCGACTGCTAAGCCAATGTCGCCATATCCCTGGGTGTCGCAACACAGTGGGCGAGCATGTTCACTGCACGGGCGGGTCATGCGACCTCAGCGCTGCGCGAATCCATGACGCTCGTGGTAAACTCATTTGGTCAAGTGACGCCAAAGAGGGCCGCGGCAAAGGATGGCAACAAGAACATGTTAGCCTGTTTGCCTCGCTTCGAAGCGGCGATGTGCCCAATGAGACCGAGTACGCAGCTCACAGCACCATGACGGCGATCATGGGACGGCTTGCAACGTACAGCGGCAAGCTCGTGAAGTGGAATGAGGCGATCCAGAGCAATCGAAGCTTGGCGGATACCGATACCCTGAAATCGCTCGATCATCCGGCGCCGGTCCAACCCACGGCGGACGGCCATTACGCCGCCGCCGTGCCTGGGAAGACAAAAGTTCTCTAGCCTTACTTGTCGGTCGCTGGCTCGGCCGGTTCTGCGTCGTCACCTTCACCCTTGAGCTCGTCCAAGTAAAGCTTCATTCGCTTCTGGGCTTGTCCGTCGGTCAATTCGACGGCCTTTTCTTGGGCGGCGATGGCCGCTTCTTGATTGCCGCTTGCCGATTGCATTTGCGCCAATTGGTTGTAAAGAAATGGCTTGTACTGCTCGGGTGCACTCTCAACCGTGCCCTCAAGCGCCTTGATGGTCTCATCCGCCAAATCGCCAACATCGGCGCCGCTTTGGATGGCCGAGTAAATCATGTAACTGGCGCGGCCGATCTCCAAAGCGTTGCCTTTGTTCTTGGCAATTTGGTCCTTGAAGTAAGTTTTGACGCCATCATCCACCTGGCCCGCCGAAAGCTTCAAGTTGAAAAACAGCATCTCCAGCTGCTCCTTCATCTCAGGCGACTGAGTCGTCGCAATTTCTGCCTCGACGAGCTTGACGGCTTCGTCCATCTTTCCCGCTTGGGCGAATTTTCCGACTTTTTGCATCAGGAGCTGCATGCGATTTTGTTCGTCGTATTCTTTCTTGAATTTTTCGCGGTCCCATTTGCCAGCGACAATTTTTGCCAAGGGTTCACCCTCTTGCTTGTCGTCCATGGTCATTGGATGCCCGATCCATTCGACCTTGCCGTCTTTGCCAACGATAAACGCGGTCGGAATACCACTTTGTCCCGCTGCATCGAAGTAGTCTTTGTAAACAGATCGATCGGGGTCCGTAGTCAGTGAGTAGGCTGATGTGATTTCCGCAAACGTCTTATCGCCAGGGCCTTTCTGCTCCAAAAAGCCTTTTACCGTTTCGAGATCTTCGTCCGAGATGCTGACAATCCGCACGTCTTGTTCGCGGTATTTTTCTTGAATCTCAGCCAAATGCGGCATGCTTTGGATGCATGGGCCGCACCAAGTCGCCCAAAACTCGACGACATAGACGGTTCCGTCTTTTAACTCGGTAACCGGGCCGGCACTTTCACCCTCGGACAACCAATGTTCAATGTTCAGCGGCGGCGCATCCGAGCCGATGCCAAAGGAGTCTTCGGCGCGGACGGCGCTCACGCTCAACAGCGAACCGGCGAGCATGGCTGCGGTTAGTAACGATCGTTTCATGATTCCAACTTGGGGTGAGTAAATTTGGGTGCGAAAAGGAGGAATGATCGGACGCTCAGTTGGCTAGTGTCGCGGATTTCGGGACCGCAGGAAAGCGATCTTCTGGGTGACTTGGCACGGCGATTTCACCTTGCCCCGCCACGGCCCCGTCGCCGCGCCGCGTGAGAACTCCTGCAGATTCTAATTGCCGCAGCAATTGTGATGCCGCCAAGTTCGGGGCGATCGAGGCCAAAATAGAGCGAGAAAACAGGTTCCAGAAAGGGGATTGGTCACGGTATGCCGCGGAAAAACGCTCCGGCGCCAACGCCAGCGGGGCTGCCGCGACCAACGTCCCACGTTTCATACCGTACGCCGCATGGCTGCCGACGGTTCCGCCAATAACTACGGTCCCCGCGATCATTTGACTGGCAACGAGCGTCCCGACGCTTCCATGAACGACCAAGGTGCCGCGTCGCATTCGATGACCGGTGTAGCAACCTGCATCGCCACGGACTTCCACCAATCCGCCTCGCATTCCGAGGTGGTTGCTTCCCGAGGGACCAGCAAGATGATCGCCGACCGACCCTTCGACCAGCATTTGACCATCGTGGTGCTCCGCCGCGACGTGATGAAATCGTCGCAAATCTCCCTGCAACACGATCCGATCCATTTCATGGCGACCCTGCTTTGATGTCACTCGAAAAAGATCGCCGATGGTTTGCACGCCGAGCGAGATGCGTTCAATCTCGGCGAGTGAAAGCCGAGAAAACCGCCGCATTTGGATTGGCGAGGAGTCAATGTCCTGCTGCGGAGCGCTGGTAGCCTGCAATGTCCAAACGGTCATGCGAGCACCTCCGCCAAATGAAAGTGGTGCCGGCCTAATTTTCCGCCGTAGTTGCCCGCGGTCACCCGCAGCAGTTCGTCTGGTTGACTGGATTGGCAGGCTGCCTCGATGCCGAGCTTCATGGCCCGAGCCACGGATGCGAAATCGATCCCGTCAATCACCACTTCCAAGACATGGGTTTCGTTGGCGGCGAGCAGGGACGAGGCATGATGACGAAGTGCTGGGCAATAAGCTTCGTTCGTGGAGGCGAACAACGCCTTGTACTTGGAGCCGACTTTCGATCCACTTCGCGTGGCACCGCCTGGGAACGGTGTGATGATACCCTCGAGCGGCCGCAATGCCTCGATGGCCGCGCGGCACGCCTTGGTGACTGCCGCCATCGAAGAGCCGATCAATAGAAAATTGCCACCGCCAATACCCTCGATGCGACCGACATCGTGCTCGCACACGAACTCACCGTCCATCACCGGGATTCGCCAGTAGCGACGTCCGCTCATCACTTTACTGATTTGGTTCCCATCGCCAAAGTAGCGAAGCGACTTGCCTAACGGGATTCGTTTGGGCATTTGCGATTTGTCACCGTCGAGCCCCGCATAGAGCGCGGTCGTCGGACAGGTGAGCACGCACTGTCCCGCCCGCCGCGGAATTTGTTTCTCGAGTTCACTACCGCTCATCGCGAACGCCAAGATCGCGATACCGGGTCGACCATCCGGTGTTTCATCGTCGCGGAGTTCTCGTTCGACGTCGATTTCGATACCGCATGCGATCACGCTGGTACCAAAACCGGTCATTGCCGCCGCCGCCTCTCGACTCCACTGGCGATCATCCGCAGTGATGATAAGGCGAGTTGCCTTCATGTCGAATGCTTCCGCGAACGTCGCTTCGATCGGGACTCCGTTGATCTGCCGACACTCGCTCATGAAATTGGCTCCGGTGAGCCATCATGAACCGCTCGCGACCCGATGACGCCTTCGAGCTCATCATCGCTGATCCAGATTCGCTGCATCGCACGCGTCGTATTCTGGTCGAACTGTGACGCGACACGGAGCGCGCTGGACGCATCGAATGTCGGCCGGGCCGTTCGCGTGTAGCTGGGGATTTCTGCCGTCGACGTGCAACCGGGGCCGCGAACGATTCGGCCGCGACGAAGCACATACTTCGGACGAGAAAACACGGATTCGAGTTCCGAAACATCCGACGGCTGTTGATACACCACAACGTCGGCGAGTGATCCGGGTTGCAGGTTTCCGACGTCGCTGAGCCCCAAAATTCGCGCGGGCGCCAATCGTGTCATCATGGCAAAGTCGTCTAATGAGTACTCTCGTTCGATACCTTGCAGCGAACAGCTTGCGGCGGCATCCGGATGAATTTCCGCAAGCGCCGTTTCACGGAAGCTTCGATCACCGAGCAATCGAATCAAGTGCGGATACGAGGTGAATGGTGCCCCGTTGGGATGGTCGGTGGTCAAAAAAACGCGTGCGGGATCATCGATCATCAAGAACAATTCCAAACCGATCGCCCATTGCAGCGAATGAACGTAGCGTCGGTTTTGATAACGAAACGGTACCACGCCGCAACCGGCTTCGCATTCCACTTGCACTAGGGCAGTACGGCGAGGCTTGGCGTGCCGTCGATTGGTGAATTGGTGCTGGCAATCGGCGCTAATGGTCACAGTTTGACCAAACATGATCTGCCCGACGTCGATCGAGACATTCGGATGGCGGCGCATGGCTTCGACAAGCCGATGCGACGCCGATGAAATACCCTGGGGACCGTCGGCGCCGTAGCTGTGAAATTGTGCGTGTGTCAAATGAATCGGCAACCCGTCCGCCGCTTCGATGGTCGCCAACGTCGAATCGATATTTCCTGGAGCACCAAGGTTGCTGCAGTGAACATGCAAGGGATGCGCAAGTCCGATCTCATGCACGGCTCGGCACAAGACGCGAATGATGGTTGCCGGTGTGACACCGTAACTGGGGTGCGGCGTGTCAACATCTAGCTTCGCGGCGTTGAATTTAAACGCGCTAATGCCGCCCGCGTTCACCACTTTCACTGCGATTGTCTGGGTCGCCGTCACCATCCATGCCACGTAGTCGTTGATCAAACGCTGGTCACAACCGGCGGATATCATCCGAAGCAGGCAGTCGTCGTTACCGAGTAGACAGTAACCGCCGGTATCGATCCCCGTGACGTCCGACATTTCCGCGTGGGCCGACCTCGCATTGCACGGAATGATCGCTGGTTCGAAACAGGTCGTGTAGCCCATGTCGAGATAACGCGATGCCGTTTCGGAGGCCGTCGGCAAGAAGGGCTCGAGCGTCCGCGCAAGCTCGTTTTCGAGCAGCATTCGGGCCAAGGTCACTTTGCCGCCACCGATGTGCGTATGCAAATCGATGGCTCCGGCCATCACGACGCAGCCGCTCGCATCGATCACTTGATCCGCAGGCGAGGGCAGAGTGGCTGTGACCAATCGCTCCCCAGAAATCGAAAGATCCGCGACGCTTCCCGACTGGATACCGAGCGAGGGGTCTACCAGTCGGCCGCCTTGAATGTGAGTCAGCATAAGTGTTTCGTGAACGGATCTAATTTTGAGGTAGGCAAAATATACACTCTCGCTTCCCATCGACCCATGCTAATCGGCTTTGCGGGGTAGGGGCCAACTGCCGCCATCTTGCCCGGCCGCCACCTTGCCCGGCGGTGAGCGATTGGCTTTTAATGTCCCTATGAAAGAACCAAACACGGCATCGACCAAATCACCGGCGCGTGTCACCACGCGCGAACTGCTGGCGATGCGGCAATCCGGCCGGGCGATTAGCATGTTGACTGCCTACGATTTCCCGACGGCGCAAGTGCTCGATGAGGCTGGGATCGACGTTTTGCTCGTCGGCGATTCTTTGGCGATGGTGGTCCAGGGACACGAGACGACGTTGCCAGTCACGATGGACCAAATGCTTTACCACGCCGAGATGGTGGGGCGTGCGGCCAAGCGAGCGATGGTGGTGGTCGACCTGCCATTTCCCGAAGGCCAGTGCGAGATCGGTCGTAGTGTGACCAGCGCCGCGAGAGTGCTCAAAGAAGCCAAGTGCCATGCCATCAAACTGGAGGGCGGCGCCGAGCAAGCCGCCAGGATCGAAACCCTCGTCACCGCGGGAATCCCGGTCATGGCGCACGTGGGTTTACGGCCACAAAATGTTCATGTCGATGGCGGATACCGAGTCCAACGTGATGTGGAGCGATTGGTCGCCGATGCGAAAGCGGCGGAGTCCGCCGGTGCGTTCGCGGTGCTGGTCGAGTGCGTCAGCACCACCGCCGGACAGGCGATTACCGAGTCCGTCTCCGTGCCCACGATCGGGATCGGCGCCGGTCCGCACATGAGTGGGCAAGTGCTGGTGGTCAACGATTTGATCGGCCTCACCAGCGGTTACTTGCCAAAGTTCGTGCGGCAAATGGGACACGTTCGGGATGCGATTCGCGACACCGCCCGCCGCTTTGACACTGACGTCAAGAGCGGCGAATTTCCTGGTACGGCCGAATCGTTTCGCTAAACAGCTTCGGCCCGAACACGGAGTTGGCCAGCAACTGGTACTAGTTCAGCGGTTTGACCTTCCAAATTTCGTCCGCGTATTGCTGAATCGTGCGATCGCTGGAGAACCAGCCGCTGTTGGCGGCGTTCAATATACTCATGCGATTCCACTTTTCTTGATCCAGGTAGACGGCACCGGCTCGAGTCTGGGCGTCGATGTAGCTGCGGAAATCACCAATCGAAACCCATTGATCATGAGGATTTCTCAGACCGGAGGTGAGCAGATCAAAGATCCCCGGTTCGGTCTTGTTGAAATGACCGCCCTCGAGCAATTCCATCACTCGGCGAATGTCGGCATCACCCGCGATGATTGAGTTCGGGTCATAGTGGCCACGAGTTTTTTCGACTTCGGCGGCGTTCATTCCGAACAGGAAGAAGTTCTCCGCCCCAGCCTTCTCGCGAATCTCGATATTCGCGCCGTCGAGGGTACCGATTGTGATGGCACCGTTCATCATGAATTTCATGTTTCCAGTGCCCGATGCTTCTTTGCCCGCCGTCGAAATCTGCTCCGATAGCTCGGTCCCCGGACAGATCACTTCCATTGCCGAGACGCGGTAGTTCGGAAAGAACACCAGTTTGAGCAAATCGTTCGCCGCGGGATCGGCATTCACGACCGCCGCCACATTGTTGATCAGCTTGACGATCAATTTCGCCACGTGGTAACCCGGGGCGGCTTTGCCACCGATCAGAACGCATCGCGGCACCATCCCCTTGATTTCGCCACGTCGGATCCGATCGTACAGGTGGATCACGTGCAAGACGTTCAACAGTTGCCGTTTGTACTCGTGAATTCGCTTGACTTGGACATCAAACATCGCGACGGTATCAAACGGAACGCCCGTGTGCTTTTTGACGTACTCGGCCAACCGCTTCTTATTGGAGAGTTTGACGGCGGCCCATTGCTTGCGAAACGCTGGGTCCTCGGCAAAGGGAGCGAGTTTGGAAATCTCTTCCAGATTCGATTCCCACTTGGTTCCGATCGTGTCGTTGAGCAAGTCCCGAAGCTCGGGGTTGCAGTGCGACAACCATCGCCGTTGCGTCACGCCGTTGGTTTTATTGTTGAACTTTTCCGGCCAAAGTTTGTAGAAGTCCGCGAACAAACCGGACTTGAGCAAATCGGTGTGCAGCGCCGCGACACCGTTGACTGAAAAGCTTCCCACAATGCTCAAGTAAGCCATGCGAATGTGAGGGTGGTCGCCGCCTTCGACGAGCGAAACACGACTCCGCAGTTCCATATCGCCGGGAAACTTCTTCGATACCATCGTCAAAAATCGTTCATTGATCTCGTAGATGATTTCGAGCAATCGTGGCAGGAGTCGGCTGAACAGTCCCACCGACCAGCGTTCGAGGGCTTCGGGCAACAGTGTATGGTTGGTGTAAGCCATGCACTGGGTGGTGATCTTCCACGCTTCGTCCCACTCCAGCGAGTGCTCGTCCATCAGCAATCGCATCAGCTCGGGTACGGCGCACGCCGGGTGAGTGTCGTTGAGTTGGAAACAATTCTTTTCGCCAAAATACGTGAAGTCTTCGCCATGTTGCTCGACCCAGTTGGCGAGCACATCTTGCAGGCTTGCCGAGACCAGGAAGTATTGTTGTTTGAGCCGCAGCTCCTTGCCATTCTCGCTCGCGTCATTCGGGTAGAGCACCATCGAGATTTGCTCGGCGCGGTTTTGCGATGCGACCGCTTCGGTGTAGCTGCCGGAGTTGAACTCTTGCAAATTGAACACGTCGGTCGCTTCCGCTTTCCACAAACGAAGCGTGTTGACGGTTTCGTTTTTGTATCCCGGGATGGGCATGTCGTAGGGTACCGCCAATAGATCGCTGGTGGCGACCCAGCGGCTATGGAACGTCCCCGCATTATCGGCATAACGCTCGGTGCGTCCGTAGAACTTGATCGTTCGCGTATCCTCGGCGCGCTCGATCTCCCACGGATTACCATCGCGCAACCAGTGGTCGGGCGCTTCGACCTGACGTCCGTTTTCGATCAACTGGTGAAACATGCCGAATTCGTAGCGGATGCCGTAACCGGCGACGGGCAACTTCAAGTTCGCGCAACTGTCCAAAAAACAAGCGGCAAGCCGGCCCAGGCCACCGTTGCCAAGGCCCGCGTCTTGCTCTTCTTCGGCAACGTCCTCCAATTCGCAACTGTACTGCGAAAGTGCTTCGCGAACGTTATCGTCCAGATCCAAGTTTTGAATCGCATTGTTCAGCGATCGGCCCAGCAAGAACTCGAGCGACAAGTAGTGCACACGGCGTCCGGTCGTGGCCGCCAAACGCTCGCGAGTGGTGAGCCAGTGTTCGCTCACGCGATCCCGAACGGCCATGGCCATCGCACGGTAGTAATAACTTGGGCGGTCGTGTTGGTCGTGGTGACCCAACGTGTAGTAAAGGTGCCGACGTAGTTCGTCCGGCATTGGTCCAAGAATTTGGTTCGCGACGGGGGAGTCAACGGCTTTTTTTAGGTCCAGCGTCTTCGTCATGGTTCATCTGGGGTAGTCATTCTTTGATACTCAGCCAACGGGCGAGCTGCATTGTTTCTGAATCTGGCGACCATGTCGACAATGATCTCGTACAAGGACGCCGATGGACAATGGACGCCCCAAAGCGACGGTTAAAGCCATTTCAACGGCCCAAAACGGCAGGCGTGAAACTCGAAACCGCCACCGATCTGCCCAAAATTGCGCGAAAGCGTCGACCGGGTGCGCATTTGCGATGTATATACCTTCAGCTCTGAAACGGATGGATCTGCCCCGATTGGCCGGTTCTGTAGCGACTCGATTCGGTAGGCCGGAATTCGTGATGCCCCTCACGGATTCCGGCCCGCCCGAGTCCGATCAAATCCGATCGATGGCGAAGTCAAGCGGTGAACCATCTTCACGCTTTGTGCCGATCGACGGATGTTCTTTCCAACTCCGAGGCAGATCCATTCTGATGCATACGCCAGCACCCTTCATTGACTTGCCCGATTCCCAGTCGCCCGGCGAACCGTGGACGCAGTCGTTCAAGTACACCCAGTCGCTTGAGCAGGTGAAACAATCTGCTTTGAGCGCGATCCGCCTTTGGTATCCCAGCCGCGGTTCGAACGAGTTGGATCTTAGCCGCTTTGAAGCGTGTGTCGCGATTAAGAATTATGAAGGCGTGATTGTTGCAGAGAATCGCGCGATGAGGCGGTTCTTTACCGGAGGTCTTCCCGCGATCGGTCGCGGCGCCGATGCGTTCGCATTCCGACCGATGGCAAGCATGACACAAAGCAGCGACCGTCTCATCCGCGACGGTGCGAATGCGATGGAGTTTGAACACATCAGTTGTGATCCGTCAGGACGCCACTTAGCCTTTCGCTCGGCCATGTTTCGACTCGCCGAGTTGAACGATCCCGGCTACTTCATCTTGGCCATGTCGCGTCCGTTGGCCGTGGTCGATTCCAGCCCGTGCGAACGGACGCTCGCGGAATTGTTCTTGTTGTTTCAGCGACTGGACGACATTGACCAAGCGATTTGTCGTTACGACGCGCATGGTGACACCACCAAAGAAATTGCCGCGGGGGTTGGATTGTCCTCGCGTTCCGTGGAAGTGCGGCGCAAAAAAATGCTCGAGATATTTGGCGTCCGACGACCGATGGAGTTGGTTCGCATCACCATCCGCTTGGAAGAGCATGGTTTGTTGCTTTGATTGGGCGTCGTCCACACGCAATCATGCGACTGATCCAGTCGGTCGATCCGGTTTAGGCGATGCGGTTTAGTAGTGCCAGAATTGGTCAAGCACAGTCCATGATCCGGTCACGAGCATCGCGGCGGCGGAAAGCCAAAGCATCAAGTCCCACCATCGATTTGGTCTTAATTCCGGCACACACCGTCGGTAGCGAAAAAACAAAGCGGCTCCGGCGAGCATCGGCAGCATGATTCCCTGGGCGACACCGCTCAGGAGCACCAACTGTGCTGGCGACGGAAAAGCCAGATAAATCAGCAGACACAACAGCGGAAAGAATCCACTCAGACCGCGAATCCACTTTTCGCGAGTCTGCTCGTCTTCGTCGATCAATCCGATCACTCGGAGCGCATCGGAAAACACCCGCGCGTGGCTGGCGTTCGCGACGAAAAAAGTCGAGTACAGCACCGCGAAGGCACCGAATAGGAAAATCGAGGCCGCCCAATCGCTGAAGACCGGTACAAACATGACCGCGAGCGTCCGCACCATCGTGTCCTTTTCGGGATTTAAACCGACGCGGTGTAGCACGGCGGCGCCGAGCAAATAAAACGCGATCGTAGCGAACGTGTAGATGATGCCCGCACCCCACGCGTCCACATGCATCACTCGCATCCACCCGCGAGCTCGATTTTGCCAAGCGACACTGCCGTCATTGGGGCCGGTGAATCGCGCGTACCCTTTCTCGAGGCACCAATACGGATAGACCACGAGTTCGGCGGCGCCAACGCCGATGATGCCAAAGGTCGCCAGCGCGGTGCCGATGGGGTTGATCCCGCCGACGGCTTCCGGCAATCCGAACGAGAGGCCTTGCCAGAAATCCGACCAATTCACTCGCCAGCGTTCTTGACCTTGCAACAGCACGACGTTGAGTACCGTCAGGGCGGTAAACGATGCCACCAAGATGGTCGATAACGACTGGATCAATCCATAGCGTCCGACATAGAGGACAAAGCTCGTCACGATCGCCATCAGCGTCGCCCAGATCGCCGCGTCGTGCGAACGATTGACCGCAGGCGCATCTTCGCTGGATGCATCCTCGGGGGCGCCAGCCAGCGGTTCGAGCTGGTCTTCACGAGGGACGATTCCTGCGTATTCGTCAAACTTTCGGAGTGTTTGCGCATCGGCGACTTCGTTGTATTGCCGACCAGCGGCGGTAACAGGCACGCTGATCGCTAAGGCTTGGCCAACCCCGCCGACGATGCCGCCGAGCTGAGAGATACTGGCCAGCCACATGACGAGCCAATACCACACCAGCCAATTTCCCCGACCACGAATTCTCGGTCCCGGGACTTCGTCGAGAGCCCTCAGTGTCGTCTTGCCGCTGATGATCGCGTAACGTCCCAATTCGATCTGGGCAAAAATCTTGACCACGCAGCCCAACAGTATCAACCACAGCAGCGAGAACCCGGCTTCGGCCCCGGTCTTGGTCGTCGCGATGAGTTCGCCGCTACCGACGATCGATCCGGCGACAATTAATCCGGGGCCGACGCAACGAAGAATGCGCAACCACTGTGTCGGGGGCGGAGTAATATCGCTGGAACCGGGATCGATGAGCGGAGAATGTGGGTCTGGCATGAAAAGAGGTGGGTTGAATAGAGCGGGTCGGCAAGCAGCGTCGCCAGTATAGAGTCTGGCGGATCGCGTATCATACGTCCGCGTCGCACTTGCCTCGATTATCGAGAACAGGTCCGCTCCAGGCCAAGCAACCGTTGCACGATTCATGCTCAGCGGTCGATAATGCCACGGCCGGCGGCAAACCAGCACCCGCAGCACTTGTCGGCCCGACAGCCAGGAGAGCACCCACTCGCATGAATTCCGCCGCAGCACTCGACACGACCATTGCGGTGGTAACGCCGGAGAACATTGCGTTTGAATATCAGCTTGCCGGTCCATTTCGGCGGCTACCGGCGTACTTGATCGACTTGATCGCGCGCTGGTCTTTCTTGTTGGCGATGTGGATTGGCGGATTCATGTTGCTGGGAGCCTTGAACTTAAGCGTCCTGGGGCCGTTCGCGCTAGCCGGCGGATTGGTGATTTATTTTCTTGTCAGCTGGTTCTACGGCGCGGTTTTCGAAACGTATTTCAATGGTCGCACGATCGGCAAATGGGCATGCGGAATCCGCACCATTGATGTCGATGGTCGACCGATCAGCGGCAAGCGAGCGGTGATTCGCAATCTGCTTCGAGTCGCTGATTTGGCACCGATCGCCGCGGTGAGTCAGTGGGATCCCGATGTGCCGCCCGTGTTCATCATCCCGACCGGGATGGCGGGATTGATCTCGATGATTTTTACGAGGCGATTGCAACGTCTCGGCGATTTGGCGGCTGGGACAATGGTGATCATCGACGAGCGATCATGGCGAGTTCCCTCCACACGTGTGGATGACCCACGGATTCCGGCGCTCGCGTCGTTCATCCCGGCCAGCTATCGTGTCTCACGCAGCATGGCGCGGACCTTGGCGGTTTATGCGGAACGGAGGCACTACTTGACCCCCGCAAGGCGCCGCGAGGTGACTCGGCACTTGACCGTCCCACTGATCGATCTATTCGAATTTCGCAGTGACATTGACCCCGACTTGCTGATGCAATCGTTGTACTACAAAACATTTTTGGCTGATTCTCAAATCGAGCAACCCGACTTGGGTCCGCTGGCGGGATACAGCCCACTGCGTCGCGACGTCAAACCGGTTGCAGTTGCCGCGTCCGTTCAAACCGCTGGAGCTGGGTCATGAATGTCGCCATCATTCTAGAAAAACGTCGGGCACAGTGGGGTGAGCTGGAGTCGCTTTGTGATGCGATGGAAGCACGCGGCCGGACTGACAAGACACGCCAGGCGCATCACCAAGGAGCCGCGGGTGTGTCACGGTTTTCGACCTTGTACCGTGCCGCCTGTGCGGACCTTGCGCTCGCCGACGCATATCAATTGCCGCCCGGCACCGTGACGTATTTGCATCGACTCGTAGGCCGTGCCCATAACCAACTGTATCGAGCCAACCAATTCGATCCGTCTCGCTGGAGTGAAGTATTATTTCGCGAAGCGCCCCAGCAGATCTTTGCGGACCCGTGCGTGAGGATTGCGACGCTCTTGTTTTTCGGCTTGTTCGTACTGTCGATGTGGTTGGCCAAGAACGAGTTGCTGTTCCCCGAGTTTGCGAATGCTGTCGTTGGTCAAGAGTCGCTCGAAGCGATCGAGACGATGTACGAAGAACCGATCAACAACAAATCGCTTGATCACTACGTCTCGATGGCCGGCTTTTATATCAATCACAACACCGGCATCGGGCTGACGTGTTTCGCGTATGGAATTCTGATCATCCCCTGTCTGTTTAGTCTTTCCTGGAACGCTGTGTATCTCGGTGCGGTGTTCGGTTACATGGCTCGTGATGGCGTGACCGGTAGCGATCATTTTTTTGAGTTTGTCACGGCTCACGGACCGTTCGAATTGACTGCGATCGCACTCGCCGCGGCGGCCGGATTGAGGCTGGGGGTGGGATTGATTCATACCGCCGGTTTCGGGCGAATCGATTCATTGCGTGAGAATGCGACGCGGGCGGTGCCCGTGATGGCTGCGTCAGCCGTTCTTTTTGTCGGTGCCGCTTTTACCGAAGGCTTCATTTCGCCCAGCCCATTGCCGTTCACGGTCAAAGCAATCTGGGCGGTCGTCTCGTCAGGAACACTTTGCTTTTACTTTGTCATCCTTGGTTTCCCGCGGGATGGATTCAAGGCCGATCCGGTCGAGCCATCGTCGGCGTGGGAGCGGGATGGGCGAAACGGCGGAGAGTACCGTGCAACTTGATCGGACCCACGTCGTCATTCGACTGCGAACGCTCTCGGAGATCGGGGACTTGTCGCTGGTGATGCTCCGCCGATACCCATCGGCGCTGCTGGTCGGGTTTCTATTCGGCGCGTTGCCCTGGATGCTCATTGACATCGCGGTCTTGGCTTGGATACCGATCGACGAATCTCGATTTGGACTCGATGATGACGAGGCCGCGGTTGAGATGTATCGCTATCTGCTATGGATGATCGTGTTGGTCATTTCGCAAGCTCCGGCCGCGGGAGTGGCCACATCGTTCTACCTCGGTCAAGCGGTTTTCGAACAGCGACCGACATGGTCGAGCGTCTTTACCGAAGTGCGGCGGCAATTTTGGCGATGGTTTTATGTGCTCGGCATGCGTCGGCTCGCCGTGCCAATCCTCGTTGTGGCGATGATACGAATGTTCCAGCCTCACGACGGCCTTCTGGATTTCGTCGTTCCGCTTGGCTTCCTTATCGCGGTCATCGCGATCCGAAATTCGCGACCGTTCGCGCCAGAGATATTGATTCTGGAGCAGTGTCCGTTGAAGTCAAAGCAACCCCACGCGATCACCTACGGTCGCCGTAGTAAATCACTGCACTCGCCGATTTCCGGAGAGCTCAGTGGTCGGTTCATCGCGATTTCGTTCGTGCTGATGATACTTTGGCTCAGTGTGCTGTACACACTCGTTTGGCTTCGCGGAATCGCCACGGGAATTTGGAATTGGGATCTGTTTTGTTACCTCGTGATGGTCCCCGCGTCGCTTTGGTTGGTCGCGGGGCTGAGTTCGTTCGTTCGATTGCTGTGTTATCTGGATACGCGTATCCGCCTGGAAGGCTGGGAGGTCGAACTGGCGATCCGCGCCGAAGCGATGCGACAGTTTGGCCAGGATCAACCGATTCACAAGGCGTCGCCATCGGAAGTGCCGCCGCGCAAATCCACCGGCGCCATCGTTGTTCTTTTGTTATTGATTTCGTGTCTCTCAAGTTCGGTTGCGCTGGCGCAGAACGATGCGGCGGAGAGTGTTTCTCGGCCATCGGCGGAAACGCTCCGTTCGACTCCCTGGTACGACGCTGATGAACAGCGGGTCATCCCCGTCACTGTGCGGCCGCAAGCCGACGATAGTTTGAACCGTGACAGCCGCTGGTTACCCAAGGCGGAACGGGTGAGATCAGCCTCCAAGCCCGCCTCGTCAACCACGTCGGCTTGGAACTGGCCGAGCGGTCAAATTTTTGCCTGGCTAATCTTGGGGGCGTTGTTGATTGTGATTGTTGCGGCACTCGTGTATGGATTCAGCCAGGCCGAGATCGAACTGGGGCCGCGCGCTTCGCTGCAGCGCCGTTTGAGCGAGGCGCCCGATGAGCAGATGATCCAACGAATGCAGGAATTGCCAGCGGAGCTGCGTCATGTGACGGGGAATCTGCGTGACCAAACGGTGCAGTTGATCCAAGCGGGGCGTTACGATTTGGCGATCATCACCCTGTTTGGGCACCAATTACTGCTGTTGGACCAAGCGGGAATGTTGCGACTTTCGCGTGGTAAGACGAACGGGCGATACATTCGCGAAACTCGTTCCGTGGACAACAGCGCGGCTGGGCTTTTCCAACGTACCGTGGGCGAATTCGAGCGATGCTATTTTGGCCGGTACTCGCTTGTCAAAGACGAGATGGAACGATTGTGGCAAGACAATCTTGAGCTGGAAGGCATTGTTCATGCGCGACACGAGGTGGCGGCTTGAACCACACAGCACGTTTCGTTTGTAATGCAGGGTTGCTACTCATGGCTGGGCTTGTCGGCTGTAGCAAGCTTTCGACCGAATATGGATTCTCATCCGGTGTCAAAGGTGAACTGAGCTTGAACGGTTTTGCGGCGATGCGCAAGACGTACGAGAATGCCGGGTTCGAATGCCGTGACGTCCGCCGTTTGAGTGATCGCCAAGACCGTGTCGACACGCTCGTCTGGACTCCGCAAGTCTTGACGACCATCGATACCGAGATGACGGATTGGTTTGATGCTTGGTTGTCGCAAGGTGGACATACTCTGGTTTACATCGTGCCCGACAGTGGCAGCGAAGCGGAGTATTGGATCGATGCACAGCCCGAGGCGCCACCGAGCCAAGCGTTTGAGTATCGACGACGAAGTGCTCGCGCGATCAATGAGCGATTCGAATGGCGGCTCAATCGTGTCGCGATGCCATCCAACGGCTGGTTCGTTCTCGAACCCCTGGCATCCGCAATGATGCTCGATTCGCTCGAAGGTGCGTGGAATCCAGCGGTGCGGGTGTCCGAGGACGAGCGATCGTCGTCCATTCCGATTGAGTTGCAACTGAGGGCCTATGCTCCGGCCGCCTCCACCTCGTCGGGATCAACGACAACCACCGCCAGCACAGCCACCAATCCATCGACGGGATCGACAGGTACATCCCCCGCGTCGTCCACGCCGGTGATTCACAGCGGTCCGACGGGGCCATCCGATCCCTATGGTTACTACATGGGATCGGCAACACCGACGGCGACGAAGGTTAAATTCGAGCGACTTCTGAGCCTTGCCGATGATTCGAAATCAGCGAACGCTTCGCCGGTATGCTTTGTGGGGCGAATCACTTCGCCGGCTTGGAAAGAATCGCAAGTCATCGTGGTCGCTGGCGGATCGTTGCTCACCAATTATGGCTTCACGCAGCCGTTTGGACGCGACTTGGCGGACAAACTCGTGAGCGCCTCGTCGAGCTCCAGCGATGTCGATCCCCAGGCGGGATTCATCACTTCGACCTACGGGTCGGTGCCCATCAGTGAGATCAAGCCGGACGATACACGCGCGTCTGGGATGGAGTTATTGACCACGTGGCCGCTCAGTTTGGTGACCATGCATGCCGTCTTTCTTGGGTTGGTCACATGCCTGATACTACTACCGATCTTCGGTCGTCCTCGACGTGTGCTTCGATCGAGTTTGAGTCGTTTTGGCGATCACTTGGACGCAGTCGCGGCGCTGATGTGTCGGGCACGCGGCGAAGAATATGCGAGACGACGCATCAGCGAATATCACCGGCGGGTGCGTGGCGAAACCAGCGGGCCTTGGGTCTTACCCGAAACTCCTCACACCAATCCGTCTAACGAACAACCTCGAGCCAAGTCTTGAACAACGATACATCCTCCAGCGATCCGAATCGGTCTGATGCCAGCCCGGAAGCGCCACCAGTAACCGCACCGCCTATCGCTCCTCCGCTTCCGCCGTTGGAAACGATGGACGACGCTCCGATCGTCGCGTCGCTCACGCCGCCCGTCGTATCCGGGCCTCGGTTGTCGCCCAAGTTTGAGCCCGTGCGATCGCTTTACAATCGCATCTCCGCGGAAGTGGCCAAGCTATACGTTGGCCAGGACGAATTGGTGCTCGGGACGTTGACGGCGCTGTTTTCCGGCGGACACGTGCTGATCGAATCGGTGCCGGGCTTGGGCAAGACACTCTTTGTGCGTACCCTCGGTCGCGTGCTGGGGTGTGAGTTCGGACGGATTCAGTTCACCGCCGACTTGATGCCATCGGACATCACCGGGGCCCCCGTCTTTGATATGCAGCGCAGCGAGTTCCGATTCCGTCCCGGACCGGTGTTCACCCAATTGTTACTCGCCGATGAAATCAACCGTTCGCCCGCCAAGACGCATGCGGCGCTGTTGGAGATCATGCAAGAGTTTCGCGTGACGGTGGACGGCACAAGTCATCGAGTTCCACGTCCGTTTTTGGTGCTCGCCACCCAGAATCCGCTCGAAAGCGAAGGCACCTACAACTTGCCCGAAGCTCAGCTTGATCGGTTCATGTTCAAGCTCAAAGTGGACTATCCGACGGCGGAGAATGAGGCGGAGATCCTAAAGATGCATAGCCAGCAGGTGGATCTGAACCAACGGCTGGCCGATGAAATTCAGTCGCTAACCAGCGCCGAGGAGGTGCTAGCGATGATGCGATTGTGCAGCGAAGTGCGAGTGGAGGATCGATTGGTCGATTACATCAATCGCATCGTCCGCGCGACTCGAAGTTGGCCGGCGTTTCACATTGGCGCGTCGCCACGTGCGGGTTTGGCGCTCATGCAATCGGCACGGACACTGGCCGCATTCGGTGGCCGCGACTTTTCGATTCCCGATGACGTCGTCGAAGTCGCCTTGCCCGCGATGCGACATCGGGTGCAGCTGACCGCCGAAGCGGAGATCGAGGGTCGCACGACGGATGAAGAGCTCAGCAGTCTGCTACGCAGCATCGAAGTTCCACGGAATTAATTCGGCGTTCCCGCTATCACGGTCGCTGGATATCCAAGATTGTTCATCGTGACGCCCTTCGCCAAAAAACCGGCGGGAAGGGTGGTCGGTGCCCCGCAAACGCTTGCTCGGTTGGGCGTGTTTGAATTCCCGCAAGTCTCGTTCGAAAAAACTTTGAGGAAAATCATCTGCAACGTCTCGCGGTAATTCAACTAACCGCTATCTTTTGCCGATCTTCCGCTGGAGTTAGCGGAATGTCTCGCTGCCAGCGAAATCACTTATGCGACGTTCGTCGCTGGGGCTGGCCGCGGTTACCTCAAGGTCGTCGATGGACGGGTCTCTCGCTTTGCTCGGGACAACCGGAGCCCTGATGGGTTTAGGATGGCTCGAGTCATACATGCACACGCGGCGGTTGCATCGCATTCCGCTTCGCATTCACGTCAACGGAACACGCGGAAAATCGTCCGTTACTCGGCTCATCGCGGCTGGGATGCGGGCATCCGGCAAACGCACCTGTGCCAAGACCACAGGTACACTTGCGCGGATGATCATGCCTGACGGCTCCGAGTTTCCTGTGTTTCGGCCCGCGCGAGCGAACGTGATCGAACAGATCCGCATCGTCCGGGCCGCAGAGGAAATGGAGGCGGAGGCGCTCGTGATCGAGTGCATGGCGCTGATTCCGTATCTGCAGTGGGTGTGTGAATATCGACTGGTTCACGCCACCCATGCGGTCATCACCAATGCCCGGGCGGATCACTTGGACGTGATGGGACCGGGGGAGAAGGACGTCGCCTGGGCCCTATTGGGGATGGTGCCCAAGAACGGCAAGATGTTTACCGCGGAGCGTCGCCACTTGGACGCATTCCGTCACGTGTGCGATGAACGGAATTGTGAACTGATCACGGTCGGTGAAGACGAAGTTGCCGCGATCACGCCGCTGGAGTTAGCTCAGTTTTCGTACATCGAACATGCGGAGAATGTCGCGCTGGCGCTGAAGGTCTTGGCGGATTTGGGAATCAGCCGCGGTGTGGCGCTGCAGGGCATGTGGGCGGCCCACCCAGACCCGGGAATCATGACGGTGGCAGAGTTAGATTTCTTTGGTCGTCGTATTGTCTTTGTCAACGGTTTTGCCGCCAACGATCCCGAGAGCACCGAACGCATTTGGAATATGGCTTGTGAACGTTATCCCGACGTCAACAAGCGGGTGATGATTTTCAATTGTCGTTTCGACCGTCCGGATCGCTCGCGTCAATTGGCCGAAGCATGTGCGACTTGGCGTGAAGCGGATCATTACGTCTTGATCGGAAGCGGCACGTACATCTTTGCCAAGTACGCGACTCAAGCGGGACTGGATCCGCGGCGATTGACGCTGAGCGAAGGCGACAGTGTGCAAGAAATTTTTGAGAAAGTTGTGAGTCTCTCCGGACGCAGCGCCCTGGTGATGGGAATGGCCAACATTGGCGGCCCAGGGCTCGAGGTCGTTCGTCACTTCCGCAATCGTGGGATTGTGGAAGACAAAGCGTTTTAGCAATCTCCACAAAATACAATTCAAGCAGACTCAGATGGATACGTTAACAATTTCGATCGGGATCGGGCTGGCGGTAAGCCTGCTGTTTTCCGAAATCTTTGGGCTCGCCGCCGGTGGGATGGTTGTCCCTGGATACATCGCGCTTTCGCTCGACAAACCGCTCAACGTGTTGATGACGTTCGCCGCCGCGATCATCACTTACTTTGTCGTTTACTCGCTTTCCAACATCATGATCGTCTACGGAAAACGCCGCACGGTCTTGATGGTGCTCGTCGGTTTCTTGGTCGGGATATTCTTCGAACGCATGACGTTCTTTCCCATGTTGCCATCGATGACGACGCCGGCTATCGACATGGCCACGGAGTCGGCCGACTACGAAGTGATCGGCTACATCATTCCGGGGTTGATCGGGATTTGGATCGATCGTCAGGGGCTTGTCGAAACACTCGGTATTTTGTTGACCGCGTCGACACTCGTCCGCCTCGTCTTGATCCTTTTGGGATTGGAGTTCGTCCTATGAAACGACTTTATTGGCGTCCGCGACAAGTCTCGCAAGCTGTCATCGTTTTCCTTGCCGCGTTCTCTTTGATGGGACTCGCGTCGGTGGAATACTTTAAAATAAAAAGTCCACAAAGCGATCTCGAAGAAAAATTCCAGGCGTCGAAGTTGTCTGCCAAGATGATGGAGACGATCAAGATTGAAAAGCTCAATCGGGCGATCCCGATCAATCGTGAATCGGACCCCGCGGAATCGGGAATGATGGGCACGCTGATGAGCCCGATCACGACGCTGACCGGTCGATTGACGGCCAAGCAAACTTCGGTGAACCCGAACTACGCGGCAGTGCTCGTCGAGATGCTCATCGAAGCAGGTGTCGAAGCCGGTGACATCGTCGCCGTCGGCTACTCGGGTTCGTTCCCAGCGATGAACGTTCATCTTTGCGCGGCACTGACCACGCTCAAGGCTCGTCCCATCATCATCGCCAGCGGCGGATCGAGCCAATGGGGTGCGAATGATCCTAGCTTTATGTGGATTGACATGGAGCACTTGTTGCACGAGGAAGGATTGATGCCGTTCCATTCCGTCGCCTGTTCGATCGGCGGTTATGAAGATATCGGTTTGGGTATGTCCCGCGAAGCTCGTGATATGGTCGAAGCCGCAATTCGCCGCAACGACTTGAAGTTGCTTCGAGCTGGCGATTTCACTTCGGCGATCAACGAACGAATGATGATCTACGACCAGAACGCGGGTACTGAACCGATCAAGGCTTACATCAACGTGGGCGGCGGTACCATTTCAGTAGGACGTGGAGTCGGCAAGCGAGCGTACAAGCCCGGGTTGAACAGTTCCGCATCGCGAGCCACCCTGGAAATCGATTCCATCATGACCCGGTTCATGCGGAAGGGAGTTCCGGTGATCCATGTGATCGAGATCGACAGCTTCGCTCGACGCTTCGGCCTGCCATTGGCCCCGCAACAAATGCCCACGCCAGGCGATGGCGGAATCTACAACCAAACCCAGTACAACAAGTTGTGGACGTTTCTCGTGTTAGTGGCGATCATCGTCTCGCTCCGCGCTTTCGTTCTCACCGACTTTGGACATCGCTTCGTCAAAGGTCGCGGCCCGAGAAAGGCCGCCGGTCAACCGGAGCCGATGGTTTAGCCCATTTGCGAACGGTTGAGGGTGGAACCACTTGCAGTATAGCGCCGAGCAAGCCCTAAGCAGCTTCTCGGCTGGCCGAAGGTAAAATCGGGGCGTCGACCGAGGCGGTGTTCGGACGCACGCCTAGGATGCGTACCGCGATCGCGTGTACCGGCAACGGTGGGCCACCTGTTCGTGCGAGCAATGCGAGTGCGGCCAATCGGCCAGCGGACGAAAGCCCGAATAGGACGAAGTATGCCGATGCATCGCTCCCTAAGTATGACAACAAGGCGGCGCCGATCATCGCTCCCGCACACCACGAGGCGGTGTTGGCGAGATTGTAAAGCGTCAGCATTCGTGTCCGTTGGGCGACCGGCAAGGCCTCAAAAAACAACAGGAAGAACCCAAGTTCGTACGCGGCCCACAAGATGCCGCAAATGAACTGGGTAGCGGCAAGCCACCAAAAGTCTCGGGACACAATCCACATCGCCGCCAGCGGAGTGATGCCGATTCCGCCGATCCACAATAACGTTTGGGCACTGTGTTGTTTCGCGACGCTGGCCCACCAGGGTAATGCCACGACCTTGGATAGGAACGCGATCGCGAGCAGGCTCACAAATTGGGTGTACGAAAAGCCCAACTCTTCGAGCATGTAGGGAGCGAAATAGGGACTACTGATCTGGACAAAACCCTGCACGACCACCAAATACGCGAGCAATCGGTTCGCGTTGGATACGGCGGAGTCGGTCGAATTGAGGCCACGCGAGCCAGTCGAATTGAGTTTCAATACACGACGAATACTCTGCGACGACGAAGGCCGCGTGTCGTTATCCAGCGACGACCGGTGCTGGGCCAAACAGTACACCGACCAGAAACGAAAGAGTCCGGCAATCAAGAACAAGAACGCAAAGCCATAGAGGGTTTGCTGATGATTTTCCGCCCACTGCAATAGGAAGCCGCCGGTGACAAACGAAGCGAACGTCGTCAATTGAGAAATGCGCGTGCGTCGGGCAAAGTATCGAGGTCGAATCCGACGCGGCACGATTTCTTCCATCCAGGTGTTCCACGCTGGACCTGTCGAAAGGCCTCCAGCCCAGTAGACGGACGCGATGAACAACATCACACCGAGCGACATTGAACCGTAGATCGCTGCTAGGACGAGAGGAAAAAACGACAGGCCTTGGATGGTCGCCCCAAGCAGAATCCAACGTTTTTCCGAGCCGATCCAGCGAACACCGCGGAGCGAAATTAGTTGCGTGATCCCGCCGGCCAGCAGCGGAACACTGGAAATCAATCCGGCGGAAACTTCGCCCAATCCGATGGCCAGCGCGAAAGCGGCCAAATACGTTTCGCCGACGCCGACCATCACCCCGAACGTAGCGCCGTCCGCCATGCTCGCTCGCAAGTTGCTGCGAGTGGAGATTTTTGCAGAACGATCCGTCGATAATTGCATCAGCACGAATGGGACTTCTGGAAAGCGGGCGCGTCGTCATTCGACGCTGGGAAGGTGGAAACGAGGCAACGTTTGGCGGTCAATATCCGAGCCAAACCCAATGAGAGGATTTCTAGCGCACGTAGGTTCGCAGCAATCGTAAGGCGGCATCGACCGAATTGATCGACGCGGTCTCGTTAGCGGTATGATAACTCGTCGTGGGAATTTGCAAGGTCGTGCCATTAATTTGGCCGTCCGTGGCAACGACCAGTCGACCCAACTCGGTTCGACCGAGCGACAGTGGCTTATCACGAGTCAAATTCAAATCGTCGACATATTTGTCTTTGTAGATATACGAAATATCCAGGCCGTCACAACGACAACGAAGTTCGTCGGTGACTTCGGGAGCGAACTCGGCGCCGGCGTCGCGGGTTCTCAGCACCACTTGTTGGCTGGATGCGGATTCCTCGGTGGGAAAAGGACTCGTATCGAGCACGATCAACCGCTGGGTCGTCCGGCTGTGCCGTTGAAACCAAGCGAGTGCGTATCGCCAACTGCGTCCGGCTTCCTCCGATGCCGTGAACAGTGCAGTGCCTTGAAAGCCGAGACGAAACAGGTGAACTAGCATCGCGACGGACAGGACGTTGTCGAGCTGGGCACGAAGATAGCCGCCACTAACGCTCAATCGATCGACGAAAGATACCGGCGTTCCGGGTTGTAAATAATCGAGTCCTTCGACTTCGAAGATAAGGTTGTGCCGTTGCGGGCAAATGTACGAGCGAGTGATCGTGCCCTGACCCAGATAGCTACCCGCGTAGGGCGTGTGGGCCTGGACTCGTTGGCCATGAAATCGATCGGCGATCAAATCCATCATCTGTTCCGAAACGCTGTCGCCCGTCAATTCACCGCGGTTGCCGGTGATGAAGGCCGCATACTGGAATTCGTTCGGGCCCGTGCACACCAAACCATGGCGATCGATATGGGCAGAAAAAACTTCACCATCTCCATCGCGACCGCGAGCGACCAAGATCCCCTGGTAACGCGTTACTTCGATCGGCAACTCTTCCAACTCGCGGCGGAGCACGCGAAAGAAAGCGTCTTCGGCACCGACGACGGACGGTTCACGCACCAAGCCACGGAGCAGGTGCAGAAAATCATCGAGATCTTCGTCGCAGTCTCGGTCGATCGACACTAGGTCGCCAATTGCCACTTTCGTTGGACTCGTGAAACACCGTGAACGAATTGATTTGTGCTACCCAATCGACTATCGCTGGAGCCGTCAAGAAAATCCAGATCAAGTCGCGGTCACGGCGTGCAAAATTCCCGTAAGTACCCGCAGCGTGGCACGGGGGATGGAATTCCCTCGGTGTGACCTTAAGGGCGACTGGCGAGTTTCCGCCGGATCGCCTCGAGTCGGTCGCGAAGTTCGGATTCGAATCCGCGATCGACGGGTTCGTAGTACGTTCGCTGGACACCGAGATAATCCTGGGCCGCGATTCCGTCGGGCGAGTCATGACTGTATTGATAGTCGACACCGTGACCGAGTTCTTTCGCGCCGCCGTAGTGTGCATCGCGCAAGTGCACGGGAACCGGAACGATTTCTTTCTCCCGAACGTCCCGTCGCGCCGATCCGATGGCCATCGTCGCCGCGTTGCTTTTGGGCGACAGTGCCAAGTAGGCCACCGTTTGGCTCAGCGTTAATTGGCATTCGGGCAATCCCACGAATTCGCATGCCTGCATCGCGGCGACGGCAATCACCAGAGCTTGCGGGTCCGCGTTGCCGATGTCTTCGCTCGCAAGGATTACCAATCGGCGACAAAGAAAGCGAATGTCTTCACCGCCTTCGAGCATCCTGGCGAGCCAATAAAGCGAAGCATCGACGTCGCTGCCGCGAATGCTTTTGATCAGCGCGCTGGTCAAATCGTAGTGGTCGTCCCCCGTCGCATCGTAGCCGGCCAAGCGTGCGCCCAGTGATTCGGCAGCAACATCGCGGGTCACCCTCGAGCCTCGCTCGGTGCTGCGGACGGCAATCTCCAGCGCCGATAGGGCGCGTCGAGCATCTCCCTCGCACGCTTGGCTCAAGAATGCAATGGCCTCGTCGTCGACCGCCGGTTTCAATCTCGCCAGCCCTCGCGATGTGTCCGAAAGAGAACGACGAATCAGCTCCGCGATCTCTTCGGGCTGGAGCGACAACAACCCGAACAATTGACTGCGGCTAATCAACGCACTGTTGACGGCAAAGAATGGATTGCTCGTGGTTGCCCCGATCAATGCCACGATGCCCGCTTCGACATCGGGCAGCAACGCGTCCTGTTGGCTCTTGCTAAAACGATGAATCTCGTCGATGAACAATAGCGGTCGAGGCTGTCCGGTTGCGACCAGGTCTTTGGCCCAGGTGAGCACTTCGCGAACATCCTTCACGCCACTGGAAACGGCGCTCAGTGTTCGCAACTGCGCGCGGGTTTCGATTGCGAGCAAATGTGCGAGCGTCGTCTTACCAGTTCCCGGTGGCCCGTGCAGAATGATGGATCCCAATTGGCCGGAATCGATCATCCGCCGAAGCAGTTTGCCGGGACCTAGGATGTGTTGTTGTCCCACGTACTCCCCGAGCCGCTGGGGACGCATCCGGGCGGCGAGCGGTTGGACGTTGCGAAGTTGTTCTTCTTCGGCGTCCGCGAACAGTGAACGATTTTGAGCCACCAGATTGCACCTTCAATGACGAACAAGCGACACCGACCCATGCACATCCTAGGACTAATCGCGCTAGCCGTCACGGTACTTTGGATCGGGGGGATCTTGTGGCGAATCGATGATTGGAGCCGCGACTGGTCACAGAATCACGCCTCGATATCGCCCACTGCGACGGATTCGGAACTCCAGAGCCCCGTCTATTCGGACGCTCCCGCGACGGTCGCGGATCGTGTGAACGAGTGGGTCCGCACGCAGTCCCGATGGACCGTTGAATCGACAAGCGAAAGTGGCGGCACCATCGTTATGCATTTGATCCGTCGTACGCCGCTGTTTCGGTTCACGGATGATATTCGCGTGCGACTGGAAGCGCATGACGCGGGCACACAATTGTCGGCCGAAAGCCAATCTCGAGTGGGCAAAGGCGACCTGGGGCAAAACCCGCGGAACCTCAAAGAATTGATTGCCGGGCTTCGCGAAAAAGTGTGAGCCGTCCCTGCCCTCGCCTCAACGCGGCCCTGCGCATCGGGTTAGAATATCGGTGACGACTCTTGTATCCTTCGATATTCTCCCACCCCTCATCCATCATGCTCGGTTTGCATCGCTTCGACATTTCGACATCACGTTTTCGTCGCCCACTCAATTTTCGACCGATCATCGCGCACGCTAGTATCGCTGCGTGCTTGCTTGCGACCCTTGGGTGCCAGCCGGCACAGCCCACGGCGACGAGTTCGACGTCGTCGTCACCTGCCGACGCGTCCGCTACAGCCGACAAGCCGCTGCAAATCGCCGTCATTCCCAAGGGCACCACGCACGTGTTTTGGAAATCGGTGCATTACGGTGCGTTGCAAGCCGGAAAGGAAATGAACGCCGAGATTCAGTGGCGTGGTCCACAAAAGGAAATTGATCGCGACGAACAGATCAACGTCGTTCAAGGTTTTCTCAACAAACAAGTCGACGGAATCGTGCTAGCGCCATTGGACGCGGACGCCCTCGTTCGTCCGGTCCAGGAAGCCAAGCGAGGCGGCGTCCCCGTCGTCATCTTTGACAGCGGCCTGAACGCGCCGAAAACCGATACCGTTGCCTTCGTCGCCACCGACAACTTTCGTGGCGGGCAACTAGCTGCGGAAGCGATGGCGGAGAAACTTGGCGGCAAGGGCAACGTCGTGTTGCTTCGCTACAACAAGGGCAGTGAGAGCACACACCAGCGGGAAGAAGGATTTCTTGAGTCCATCGCCAAGCATCCAGAGATCAAAGTCATCAGCAGCGACCAATACGCGGGCACCACGACGGAGACGGCGATCGACAAGGCCCAGCAGGTACTCAATAAATTCGGCGATGAAATCAACGGAATCTTTGCCGTGTGTGAACCCAATGCCGAAGGCGTTTTGCGAGCGCTCAACGATCGTAAGCTGGCTGGCAAAGTCGTCTTTGTCGCGTTCGATAGCAGCGAAGCCCTGCGCTCGTCACTGGCAAGCGGCGAAGTGTCGGCGATCGTGCTGCAAGATCCCGTGCAGATGGGTTACCTGGGGGTCAAAACCATGATTCAATCGATTCGCGGTGAGAGTGTCGAATCGTTTGTCGATACCGGTGTTTTCGTGGCCACTAAAGACAACATGGACGAAGAAAAGATCAAGTCGCTGCTGTCTCCGGAAAAGACTTGATGCCTTCGACGGACCCAGGAAGTCGAGGTGACTGCTCCAGAAACGATCCTGCGAAAACGTCCCCTGTGAACAGCGAGACCGCGATGCCGGCGCTGGTCGCTCGAGGAGTTGGAAAAAAGTATGGGTCGAACTGGGTGCTGCGCGATGCCAATCTATCGCTTCGACCGGGCCAGATTTTAGCGCTGCTTGGCGAAAACGGCGCCGGCAAAAGCACGCTCGT
Source organism: Pirellulaceae bacterium (assembly GCA_041741195.1). Taxonomy (GTDB): domain Bacteria; phylum Planctomycetota; class Planctomycetia; order Pirellulales; family Pirellulaceae; genus JBBSJZ01. The sequence goes on along the minus strand of JBGSKM010000001.1, from coordinate 2,558 downwards.
CAAAATCCTTTCCGGTGCGGTGGTGCCGGATGCGGGAAGCGTCCAACTCGTCGGAAACCCGCTGCCGCTGGGCAGGCCGCAGGCGGCACGACGCGCCGGAATCGCGATCGTGTATCAAGAACTCAGCGTGTGCGATGATATATCGGTCGAAGACAATATCATGCTCGGGCGGGAACGTTCACATTGGGGATGGATCAACCGTCGCCAGCAGCGCGAGATCGTTCGCGAAGTCCTTGCGAAACTCGGCCATCCGGATTTGGAACCTTCGCGTTTGGTATCGGAGCTGTCGATCGGAGCAAAGCAGCTCGTCGAAATCGCTCGCGCGATCGCGCTTGATGCCGGTGTGTTGATCCTGGATGAACCGACGAGCTCTCTTCCAGCTGCCGACGCGGCCAAGTTGTTCGATACCGTCAAGAAGTTGGCCCAGGATGGTTTGTCGGTCATCTACATCAGCCACTTTCTGGAAGAGATTCGCCAGCTCTGTGATTCGTACTTGGTATTGCGTGACGGCAGTGTCGCCGGAAGCGGCCAAGTGCTGGGGACGAGCGAATCCGATATCGTTCGATTGATGGTCGGACGCAGCGTCGATGAGCTCTATCCCAAAGTCGATCGCTCGTTGGGTGAAGAAGTGCTTCGGCTCGACGGAGTTTGCAGCGGCACGATGCCCAACGAAGCATCGTTCGCAATCCGACAAGGCGAAATCTTTGGACTCGCCGGGCTTGTGGGAGCGGGACGCACCGAGACGGTTCGGTGCATCGCGGGGTTGCGGAAGATCACCACCGGAAGCGTCAATGTCCACGGGAAGCGTTTGCGAAAGTCCAGCCCCCGAGCAGCGATTCGATCGGGGATCGCGATGGTGAGCGAAGATCGCAAGGCGGAAGGACTGGCTCAGGATCTTTCAATTGGCGACAACATCACGCTCAGCCGGTTGTGGCCGTACAGTGTTGGCGGATGGCTGAGTGCTTCCGCACGCGACGAGGCATCACGTGATTGGATGGGGCGATTGGAAGTCAAAGCGACGTCGCCGCGTCAACTGATTTCATCGCTTTCCGGCGGTAACCAACAAAAGGTGGCACTCGCTCGTGTACTGCACCAAGACGCCGACTGCCTATTGCTGGACGAGCCGACGCGAGGTGTCGATGTCGGAACCAAGGCAGAGATCTATCGATTGATTGGCGAGACAGCCGCAAGCGGCAAGGCCGTGGTGTTTGTGAGCAGCTATTTCCAAGAGTTGTTGGGTATGTGTGATCGAATTGCCGTGATGTCGCGAGGACGAATCGTCGACGTACGGCCCGTCGCGGATTGGGACGAGTCCTCGTTGTTGCTTGCTGCCATGGGCGGCGAGACGGAGAGCTAAGATGGCCGGAGCTATGTTTCGTCGAATCGCTTCCGCCTTGGGGCCGCTGCTGGCACTGGGCGGCGTCATCCTGTTTTTCGCGATCGCGGATTGGTTCCAAGGAGGCGTGGGAAATTTTCTTACGGCGAGTTCCGTCCGTCTCGTCGGTGTCCAAAGCGTCAAAGTCGGTATCGCCGCACTGGGGATGACCCTGATCATTATCTCCGGGGGCATTGATCTTTCCGCGGGAACCGCCGCGGCACTATCGGGCTGCGTCGCGGCGCTGGCACTGGATCACGGATTCTCGATCGGGCCGGCAATCGCATTCGCGGTTTTGTGCGGAGCCGCGTGTGGGTTCGTCAACGGATCGCTGGTCAGCTTTCTCAAACTCGTGCCATTCATTATCACGCTGGGAACCATGACGATCTTCATGGGAATCGGCAAAACGATCGCTGAGGACGGAGGCACCATCACGCCACCGTACGGATCGGTGCCCGAGTGGTTGTCAACGATGGTGACGCAGTTCCCGGATCCGCTCTGGATCGTTTCGCCGATACTGCCCAATTTTGGCTGGGGCGTGTGGCTCACGCTCATTTTGGCCATCGTCGTCGCGCTCGTGTTGCACAAAACGGTGCTCGGACGCTACGTCTTTGCGATCGGATCGAGCGAGCCGACGGCGCGATTGTGTGGCGTTCCGGTGACGAGGACAAAAATTCTCGTCTACACGATCGCTGGTGCCCTCGTCGGAGTCGCAGGGGTGATCGATATCGCGAGGCTGGGTAAAGGTGACGCTGCCGCGGGACTCGGTTTGGAACTCAAAATCATTGCCGCAGTCGTTATTGGTGGCGGTTCGCTCGCCGGCGGTCGCGGTTCAGTCCTGGGAACCTTGTGCGGCGTCCTGATCATGGGTGTGATCAGCCTCGGCTGCACTTCGCTCGGACTTGAAAACCAGGTCGAGAATATCTTGTTGGGAAACATTATCATTGCGGCTGTGTATGTGGACCGCCTAAGAACAAAGAAACTGAGCTGAAACGGAATCATCTTGAGCAATTACCCGAACGAAGATCCGGGATTCAATCCCTATCAGCGTGTTGATTTAAGCCAACCGAGGCAATTTGAATTTGAGTTGGTTCGGCGTGAGCCGATATTCGCCGATGGACTGCAAGCAAGCACTACTTCCGCGAGTAAAGTCGTGAAAGCTTATCAGAAGGTCTTTCCAGAC